>NZ_LMKF01000022.1:842261-1141381 GCF_001421275.1 Microbacterium sp. Leaf203
TCCCGCGCGTTCGTTCGATCGTGACGAGCGTCCCCGTCGCGATGCCGGCGAGCGCCCCGCCCGGTCCTTCGACCGCAGTGATCGCCCGGCCCGTTCCTTCGACGACCGCCCGCGCCGCAACGACGGCCCGAGCCGTAGCGATTGGAACAACACCCCGCAGCGCTCCGCCGAGCACGAGCAGCGCGTCGACGTCGTGCACGAGCGCCTGCAGGCCGAGGCCGTGGACGCCGCGACCGTGACCGGTGCAGGCTTCGCCGAGCTGGGCCTGGGCGACAACCTCGTCCGCGCGCTGGCCGGTCTGGGCGCGGCCAGCCCGTTCCCGATCCAGGCGGCCACGGTCGCCCCGATCCTCGAGGGACGCGACGTCCTCGCCCGCGGCCGCACCGGCTCGGGCAAGACCATCGCTTTCGGTGCGCCGCTGGTCGAGAGCATCCTGCGCTCGCAGGCGGGTCAGCGCCGCGAGTTCGGTCGCGCCCCCAAAGCGATCATCCTCGCCCCCACGCGCGAGCTCGCCCTGCAGATCGACCGCACGGTACAGGTGCTCGCGCGCAGCGTGGGCCTGTTCACCACCCAGGTCTACGGCGGCGTGCCCCAGGCGCGCCAGGTCGGTGCGCTCAAGAAGGGCGTCGACATCGTCATCGGCACCCCCGGACGCATCGAAGACCTGCTGAACCAGGGCAAGCTCGACCTCTCGCAGGTGCAGGTCGCCGTCCTCGATGAGGCCGACCACATGTGCGAGCTCGGCTTCCTCGAGCCCGTGCAGCGCATCCTCCGCGCGACCAAGAAGGCCAGCCAGAAGCTCCTCTTCTCGGCCACGCTCGACCGCGAGGTCGCTGCCCTCGTCGACGAGTTCCTCGTCGAGCCGGCCGTCTACGAGGTCGCCGGCGAGGATCAGGACTCGAGCACCATCGAGCACCGCGTTCTCGTCATCGAGCACCGTGACAAGGCGCAGATCCTCGACTCGCTCGTCGACCGCGAAGGCAAGACCCTCGTCTTCGCCCGCACCCGCGCGTACGCCGAGATGCTCGCCGAGCAGTTCGACGACGCCGGTATCGCGGCGGTGGCGCTGCACGGCGACCTGAACCAGCAGAAGCGCACGCGCAACCTCGAGAAGCTCACCTCGGGTCGCGTCAACGTGCTCGTCGCCACCGACGTCGCCGCCCGCGGCATCCACGTCGACGACATCGACCTGGTCATCCAGGCCGATGCCCCCGACGAGTACAAGACGTACCTGCACCGCTCGGGCCGCACCGGCCGCGCCGGTCGCGCCGGCACCGTGGTCACCCTGATCACGCGCCAGCGTCGTCGTCGCATGACCGAGCTGCTCGACCGGGCCGAGATCCAGGCTCCCTTCGAAGAGACCGCGCTCGGCGACGACGTGCTCGAGGAGCTCTCGGGTCGTCAGCTGTCGAACGTCGACGCGTAACCCGCCTCTCGAAACCCCCGTCGCGACCGCGGCGGGGGTTTCGTGCATCGCGGGCGCGGAGACGCGACGCTCGCGCGAGCCGAGCGGGCACGATGCTGAGCGGGCTGCTCCTGCGTGAGATGTCGGGGAGCGAGGCCCTCAGAAGAGCGTCGGCTCGCTCGCGGGCGCGACGCGCGGACGAGTGGATGCCGAGACCCCGACCGTTCGCACGGGTCCGAGGCTGCTCGCCGGCGCGGTGCGTGCCGCGAGGCCGGGCTGGGGCCGGCCGCGCGGGTTGTCGTCCTCGTCCCACCCGTCCAACCGGTGCATGCGCAGGAGGGGGCGCATGCGTTTGCCGAGCCACGTGCGGTACGCCTTCGGTGCCGAGGTCGAGACACCCGGGTACAGCCCCCGGTACGAGGAGACCAGGTGCGGATGCTCGCGCTCGAGCCACTCGAAGAACCACTGCTTCGCGCCGGGCCGCAGGTGGAGTGCGCCGTAGACGACGCGCGCCGCGCCGGCGGCTCGAATGCGGGCCAGGGCGTCGTCGAGCGCCGCGACCGAGTCGGTGAGGTGCGGCATGACGGGCATGAGGAACACCGTCACGCGGAAGCCCGCGGCGGTAGCCGCGCGCACGGTCTCGAGCCTCGCCTCGGCACTCGGGGTCCCGGGCTCGATCGAACGCTGGAGCGCGTCGTCGAAGACCGCGATCGACATGGCCAACGACACCGTGACCTGTTGTGCGGCCTCGGTCAGCAGCGGGAGGTCGCGCCGCAGCAACGTCCCTTTGGTGAGGATCGAGAACGGTGTGCCGTTGTCGGTGAGAGCCCCGACGATGTCGGGCATGAGGCGGTACCGCCCCTCGGCGCGTTGGTAGGGGTCGGTGTTCGTCCCGAGCATCACGGGTTCGCGCGCCCATGACCCCCGGCGCAGCTCGGTGCGCAGTACCTCGGCGACATTCACCTTCACCACAATCTGCGAGTCGAAGTCGGCCCCGTAATCCAGGTCGAGGTACTCGTGCGTTTTCCGAGCGAAGCAGTTGTGGCTGATGACCCCGTTCGCGATGAAGTCTTCGGTACCCGTCGTTATGTCGATCATGTCGATGTCGTAGCCGATGTCTTCGACTTTGACGACCCTCAGGTCCGAGCTGGTCTTCACCGCTGTCCCTGAGACGTCGACCTTGCGGGTGATGGACGGCCGGGCGATATCGAAGAAGCGCTGCCGCGAGGCTAGCCCCCCGCGAAGACGGATGTAGGACACGCCGTTCGGGCGGGCGGGTTCGCGAACAGCATCGAAGTGGAACGCGGCGAGAGCCTCTTCCGTCAGCGAGAGGAGCTCCTCATTCGCATTGCTGATTCGCACGATCCCGCGCGAACTCGAGCCCTCCGCGTCGAAGATGCCCCCGAGGAAGCCCGCCATCCAATCCCGACTTCGTGTGCTCGGTATCGCGGTGTAGTCCTCGATGCGCGCAACATCCCGCATCTTGGCCGTGTGCAGAGCCGTCATGGGTCGGCGATGCGCGGGCACGGGGAAGGGCCGGACCATCGTGACGATGCCGATCTGCTCGAGAAGCTCCTTCGAGAGGTCGAGCGCTTCGCGATCGGCGAGGGCGAGTCGGAACCGGTGAATCGCGCGGACTCGGTTTCCGTCGTCGTAGGTCTTGTGAAGGATCATCGCGTCACCGCGCACCATGCCCGTCAGATACCCCTGGCGCCAGTCGGGACCCATCGCCTGTGCGTAGGGGCGGGCGCCCGTTCCGAAACCTTGCAGACGGTTCGACACCGTGAGGTGAGGGCGCTGTTCGCCCGCGAGGGGCGAGTCGGTGACATGCTTCCACCCGCGTTCCGTCAGGAACCGGTGGTCTGCGCTGCCCTCGATCTCGGTTCCATCAGCGAGGGTGACGCGATGGAGCCGTTTGCGAGTGGTCCACTTCGCGCGAACGGTCGTTCGGACATAGTGGCGATATCGCGCTCCCTGCTCGGTGCCGATGATCTCGTCTCCGACGCGGATCTCCGACAGCGGGACCTGGCGGCCGTCCGCTTTCAGGATGAGGGTGTCCGGGGAGAGGCAGTACGAGCACGCATGGCTGCACCCCCGGTAGGGATTCACCGTCCAGTCGAACGGCATGGCCGAGACGCCGGGCACGCGGTTCAACGCGCTCTTGCACAGCACCTCGTGGAATGTCATGCCGGCGAATTCCGGCGTGGTCACCGACCGCACGAGGCCGTCCATGCGCTCCATGCCCGGGAGTGCCGCGGTGTCCTCCACCCCCAGCTGCTGTCCCTGCCATCTCATGCGAACAGTCGAACACATGTTCGACGAATCGGCAACACGGCGCCCGAGTCGTTCGCGGAGAGGGTCGAGCACCCGCGACCCCGCCTCCACCCGGGTCGACCGTTCAGGATGCACCCGCGAGAATGGAAGCGTGACCAGCCACGACCCCGAGACCTCGCCCCGCCGCGCCGCGCGCGCGGAGGCCGAGCGACTCGCGACCGCGGCCCTCACCCTTCCCGTCGTTCCCGGTGGCGACGACTCCGCCGCAGCGCCTCCGACCCGTCGGGCTCTGCGGCGAGACGACGACGCCCCCGAGGCGGGGGAGTCCGAGCCCCGCGGCATCCGTCGACTCGCCCCCGTCCTCCTGCGCCGCCGCCTGGCGGTGGTCGCCGCGGCCGCCGTCGTGGTCGCCGGTTGCGTGGTGGCGATCGGGGCCGCCGCCTCGGGAGGCGGGCCCGACGGGTCCACCGACGCCGTCGCGCAGATCGCCGGCCCCCCGGCGGTCGCCGACGACGGAATCCCCGTGCCGCAGCTCGCGGCCGTCGCCGCCACGGCGACCCCGTGCGACGACCCCGCCTTCACCTCCGCGCTGGCCGCGGGAGACGACGCCGCAGTCATCGACGCGGCGGGGGGCGGGCAGGCGTTCCGCGCAGCGGTGGCATCCGGGATCGCTCCCTGCGTCTCGCTCTCCGACCCGAACCGCGAGTGGCTCGTGGTCAACAAGCAGCGTCCGTACGACCCGGTCGACTACCAGCCCGGCGACCTGGTCATGCCCGCAGACGTCCGCGCCCTCGAGGATTCCGCTCTGCGCGCCCCCGCCGCGCGCGCGCTCACCTCGCTCGTGAAGGCCGCATCCGCCGCCGGCGTCGGTGAGATCGGCTACCTCAGCGCCTACCGCTCGTACACGACGCAGAAGTCGACCTACGCCGGGCGCGTGGCGGTCGGGGGCGTCGCCGAGGCCGATCGCGAGAGCGCGCGGCCCGGCTTCAGCGAGCACCAGTCGGGGATGGCCGTCGACATCGTCCCCTGCAACGGTTCGTGCAAGACGCTCGACGACGTGGCGGCGTCTCCGCAGGGCGCGTGGGTGCGCGATCACGCATGGGAGTTCGGCTTCATCACGCGGTACGCCGAAGGGCGCGAGAGCGTCAGCGGGTACGAGCCCGAAGCGTGGCACCTGCGCTACATCGGTCCCGAGCTCGCCCGGGCCTACCACGAGGGCGGTTTCACGACCCTCGAGGAGTTCTTCGGGCTGCCTGCGGCGCCGACCTACTGACTCAGTTCACGACGCCGCCGCTGCAGGTCTGCTGCGCGGCGCTCGATCCGGTGATGGCGGGCGGGAGGGCGACTGCTCCCGTGTTCGGATCGACCTCGCCGGGCTCCGGCGCGGGGCCCTCCGTCGGCGCCGGCTGTTCTCCGGGGGCCGGCTCGGCGATCACCGTGCCGTCGTTGACCGCCACTCCTCCGGTCACCTCGATCGACCGGTTCTCGCGCAATGCGTCCCAGAGCACCTCGGCCGCGGCGTAGTTGGGCGCCACGCGGTTGGCATCCGAGCGGGCCTCGACGGTCGGGTACTGCACGAAGACGATGTCTTCGAAGGGCACGTCCTTCACCGCGGAGGCGACCTGGACGAGGGTCAGGGGGTTCGTGAGGCTCTGCGTCGGCGTGACGTTCCGAAGGCCGGTCGAGGCCAAGCGCAGCACCGTCGAGGGGTTCGACAGCACCTCTTCGCTGACGAGCTTGCGCGCGAGGCGGGACATGTACTGCTGCTGGTTGCTCACGCGGGCCAGGTCGCTGCCGCCCACTCCGTATCGGGTGCGCAGGAACTGCAGCGCCTCGAGGCCCTGGATGGTCCGCGGTCCCGCTTGCCAGTCGATGCCCGTGTTCGCATCGCGCATGTCGCTCGCGAGGCAGATCTCGACGCCGCCGATCGCGTTGGTGATCTCGATGACGCCGCCGAAGGTGACCATCGCGCCGAATTGGATCTGCTGGCCGCTCATATCGGCGATGGCGGTGATCACGCACGAGAGTCCGCCGTACGTGTAGAGCTCGTTGATCTGCAGGGTGCCGCCGCCGAAGCGGCCCCCGTCGGCGGTGTCGCACGCGGGGGCGTCGAAGATGAGGTCGCGCGGGAACGAGACGACCGTGACCTTCCGGGGTTCCTCCGAGATGTGCACGAGGATGTTCACGTCGTTCAGGCGTCCGCCCGCGTCCGCACCCTCGCAGCGGTCACCCAGGAGGGCGATGAGCTCTTCTTCGCACTCGTCGATGCCGACGAGCATCATGTTCACGCCGCCCGAGAGCGCCCCGAGGTCGGGCGGGACGGCCGGCTGATTCTCGACGACCACGGCTTCTTCGACGAAGTCGGCGGTGAGGTCGTACGCCGTGTACGACACGACTCCGATCACCGCGACGGCGCCGACCACCGCGGCGACGGCGAGGAGCTTCGCGAGCTGGCCGAACGGGTTCGGCGAAGGCAAGCGGGCGTGCTGCGCGACGGTGCGACGGCGCCGGGGCATGGCTCCTCCTCGGGTTTCGTCGAGTCTAGGGGGACCGGATGCCGGGACCCCGGCGCGACGACAGGGGGGGCGAAGCGAGGGTCGCCGTTTTCGGACCCCGTCCAAACTGAACGTTGGTGATGAAACCTCTCTGAGTTATGTTTGTGCAACGCGCGCCACCGATGCCGCGCAGATCGCTCAATTCATCCCCCCGTTTGGAGCGCACGATGGGTCGAACCCTGCGTTCGGTCGCGGCCATTTCCCTGGCCGGACTGTTCACCGTTGCCGGAGCCACAGCCGTTCAGGCTGCCGACGTGGGCGAGGAGGTGACGCCTCCCACACCCATCGAATCCGCGACGGGCCGGTACATCGTGGTCCTCGACGAGGCCCCCGTCGCCACGTACGAGGGCGGCGAGCCGGGCCTCGACGCCACGAAGTCCGACGAGGCGCGGCTCGATGCCGACTCCCCGCAGGCGCGGAAGTACTCCGCCTTCCTCGAGGAGCGTCAGCAGAACGTCGCCGACGAGGCGGGCGTCCGCCCCGATGCCACCTACACGATCGCCGTCAACGGCTTCAGCGCGAGCATGGACCCGAACCAGGCCGCCAAGCTCGCCGCGACCAAGGGCGTGCAGAAGGTCGTCCCCGACGAGATCCGCCACCCGGTCGCCGTCCCCTCGACCGAGTTCCTCGGCCTCGAGGGCGACAACGGTGTCTGGCAGAAGATCGGCGGCATCGGTTCGGCCGGCGAGGGCGTCGTCGTCGGTGTCGTCGACACCGGCATCGCGCCCGAGAACCCCGCCTTCGCGGGCGAGCCGCTGGGCACCACCGCCGGTTCAGAGCCGTACCTCGACGGCAACGACGTCGTCTTCCGCAAGGGCGACGGCACCGACTTCCGCTCCCCGCGCGTGGCCGAGGGCAACGGGTGGTCGCTCTCGGACTACTCGACCAAGCTCGTCGGCGCCCGGTACTTCGACCAGGGTGCCGCCGCCACGGGCTTCACCTTCGAGGCGGACTACCGCTCGCCCCGCGACGGCGACGCGCACGGCTCCCACACCGCCAGCACCGCGGCGGGCAACAACGGAGTCGACGCGAGCGTCGAGGGCATCGACTTCGATGCGATCTCGGGTGTCGCCCCGGCGGCCAAGGTCGCCGCGTACAAGGCGTGCTGGGCGGGTCCCGACCCGCTCGTCACCACCGACGACGTCTGCGCTCTGAGCGACCTGCTCGGCGCGATCAACGCCGCGGTGTCCGACGGCGTCGACGTCATCAACTATTCGATCGGCGGAGGCGCGGCCACCACCACGCTTTCCCTCGAGGACCAGGCGTTCTTCAACGCCGCCGCGGCCGGCGTCTTCGTCTCGGTCTCGGCCGGCAACTCCGGGCCCGGCGCTTCGACCGCCGACCACGCCTCGCCGTGGTACACCACCGTCGCGGCATCCACGATCCCGACATACGAGGGAACCGTGAAGCTGCCCGACGGGTTCCAGGCCGCGGGAGCATCGGTGTCGGTGCGCGAAGGTCAGGATGTGACGGCACCCGTCGTCTACGCCGGCGACATCGCGGCATCCGGAGCCGATCCCGCGAACGCGGCGCTGTGCCTGATCGGATCGCTCGATCCCGCGAAGGCTGCCGGAAAGATCGTCGTGTGCGATCGCGGTCAGAACGCGCGCATCGAGAAGTCGCAGGCGGTGAAGGATGCCGGTGGCGTGGGCATGATCCTCGTCAACGTCACGCCGGCCTCGGTCGACAACGACTTCCACTCGGTGCCCACCGTGCACATCGACGCGCGCTACCGCGACGCTCTGCTCGCCTACGTGCGCGGGACGGCGGACGCCACCGCGACCCTCGTCGGCGAGAACGTCACGGGCGAGACGACACCGACGCCCCAGGTCGCGGGCTTCTCGAGCCGCGGACCGATGCTCGCCGACGGCAGCGACATCCTGAAGCCCGACGTGTCGGCTCCGGGTGTCGCGATCCTCGCGGCGGCGGCCAACGCGCCCGGCGCCACCCCGACGTTCGAGTTCCTCTCGGGCACGTCGATGTCGTCGCCGCACGTGGCGGGCCTCGGGGCCCTCTACCTGGGCGAGCGCCCGCTGGCGGCTCCGGCCGAGGTGAAGTCCGCGATGATGACCACCGCGTACGACACCGTCGACGTCGAGGGCGCTCCGGCTCAGGACCCGTTCGCGCAGGGCGCGGGCCACGTCGATCCGACGAAGTACTTCGATCCGGGTCTGTTGTACCTGAACGGTCCGGCGGACTGGGCGGCGTTCCTCCAGGGCAAGGGCCTCGAGGACTTCGGCGTCGCCCCGATCGACGGCAGCGACCTGAACCTCGCGTCGATCTCGATCGGCTCGCTCGCGAAGCCGCAGACCATCACGCGCACGGTCACCTCGACGAGGGCCGGGACGTTCTCGGCATCCATCGACGTCCCCGGAGTGGATGCCACGGTCGAGCCGGCCACGCTCGAGTTCGCCGCGGCGGGCGAGCAGAAGACGTTCACCGTGACCTTCTCGCGGACGGACGCGGCTGCGGAGCAGTGGACGAGCGGGTTCCTCACCTGGACCGGCGACGGTACGCAGGTGCGCTCGCCGATCGCGATCCGTCCGGCCACCGCCGAGGCTCCGGCCGAGGTCTCGGGCACCGGCCTGTCGGGATCCACGGCGGTCGAGATCCTTCCGGGCGTGGGCGGCGAGCTGCCGCTGAGCGTGTCGGGTCTCGTGGCCCAGACGCTGCTGGCCGATCCGGACAACCCGGTCGCCGGTCACAGCGGTAACCAGGACTCGGGCGACGCCGACGGATACGTGCGGTGGACCGTCCAGGTGCCCGAGGGTACGACCCTCTCGCGCTTCGACCTGGACTCGTCGGACGACACCGGCAGCGACCTCGACCTGTTCGTGTCGCGCGTGGTCAGCCCCGACGACCTGCGGTACTACGAGCGGTTCACCTCCGCGACGGCCTCGGCCGACGAGCGGGTGACACTGACGAACCCCACCGCCGGCACGTACCTGATCGAGGCGAACCTCTACTCCTCGACCGGACCGTTCACGTGGGACATGACCTACGCGAACGTCACCCCCGGCGGCGAGGGACAGCTGACGGCAACGCCGAACCCGATCCCCGTGCAGCAGGGCGCCGCCGTCTCGTACGACCTGTCGTGGCAGGGGCTCGCGCCTCAGACGCGCTACCTCGGTGTCGTGCGGTACGGCGACTCGGACGTGCAGACGGTGCTGACCGTCGACTCGGGCGAGGCCGCTCCGGCCGTGGTCGAGGCTCCGACGGTGTCGGGCACGGCCAAGCTCGGTCGCACCCTGACCGCGACTCCCGGCACGTGGAACCCGGCCGATGTGACCACCGCGTACCAGTGGCTGCGGGACGGAGAGCCCGTGAACGGCGCCACCTCGGCGACGTATCGCGTGCAGCGCGCCGACCTGGGCCGGGTGCTCAGCGTGCGCGTGACGGCGACGGCACCCGCCAACGGTCTGACGGGCACCGCCGACAGCGCCGGCGTGCCGGTCGTCGTGGGCTCGTTCACGACGGTGAGCGTCGACCCGTGGGTCGGTCGCACCGGTGACGCGTACACGCTCACCGTCAAGGTGCGGCCGCTGAGCGGACCCGCGCCCCAGGGCGACGTGACCGTCACGGTGGCGGGCAAGGAGTACGTCGCCACCCTGCAGGACGGGAGGGCCACCATCACCCTCGACCCGCAGACGCGCGGCGTGAAGCTGGTCAAGGCCGTCTACGGCGGCAGCGCGACGGTGGAGGCCTCGCGCGCCAGCAGCGCGTTCATCGTGTTGCGTTAGTCGTCGTCGGACCATCGCGGCGCTCGGGCTTCGGCCCGGGCGCCGCGAGTCGTCTTGTCAGCCCCGCCGCTTCCGCGGCGTGAGCCGCACCGCCGGGAGGGGAGGGGCGGGAATCCGCTCGGGGCCGTGGTCGATCACGGCCCCGAAGCGCGGCGCCTGCGCTTCCCACGCCTCGCGGGCCTCGACGATCTCGTCGTGCGAACGGCCCACGAAGTTCCACCACATGACGATGTCGGCCTCGAACGGCTCCCCGCCCAGCAAGAACACACGGGCGCCCTCTGCACTCCGCAGCTCCAGGTGGTCGCGTCCCTTGCCGAGGTAGACCAGCCGCGAAGGATCCACGGATGCCGTGGGCCCGGCCTCGGGCGCGGACCCCGGGCGTCGCGCGGCGTCGGCATCGGTGGCATCCATCCCCGTCACCGCCTCGACGGTGCCCGTCATGCCGGAGACCGCGTACTCCCAGTCGGGGTGCAGAGGGATGCGCACCGTGACACCCGGCGCGAGGCGCAGCTCGGCCCCGACGATGGGCGTGTGGACGGTCGCGGGCGAGGCGACTCCGTCGAGCTCGCCCATCACCACGATCGCGTCGGCCCCGTGGCCCAGATCGAGGACGGGGAGGTCCTCGTGGCGCTCGAAGGCCGGAGCTCCGTGCCGCCGGGTCTCGGGCAGCGCCACCCAGAGCTGCAGGGCGTCGAGGGGGATGGGCCCCTCGCCGACCGAGTACTCGGAGTGCGCGATGCCGGCACCACTCGTCATGAGGTTCAGGGCGCCGGGACGCACGATGACGTCGCTGCCCACGGCATCCCGGTGTCTGACCTCACCGATGATCGGCCACGTCACCGTCTGCAGCCCGATGTGCGGGTGCGGTTCGACGCGCATGAGCGTGTCCTGCGGGCCGAAGCGGTCGAGGAAGCACCACGCGCCGACCATCGGCAGAGCACGGTGGGGGAGGGTGCGGTGGACCTCCATGCCGCGGACGCCTCCCAACGGCACCTCGCGCGCTGCCACGATGAGCGCGCGCGGGCCGTCGCACGCGACCGGACCGTCGGCCTCGGGAGGCTCGACGTCGAGTCGCGTCACGAGGGTTCGCCGGGGCCCGCCGAGTCGGCGGCGTCGTCGTCGTTCGGCCACTCCACGACCAGGCCGGGCACGTCGTGCTCGCGCAGGTAGTGCGCGACGAAGGGGCAGGAGGGAATGACGCTGCCACCACGACGAGCCAGGTCGGAGAGCGCCTCGCTCGCCAGAGCGGAGCCGAGCCCGCGCCACTTGAACGAGGGGTCGATCTCGGTGTGGGGGAGCACGGTGCGGTCGTCGTCGATCGCGCGGAACTCGAGGAAGCCGCCGAGCTCGTCGCCCACGTGGATCTCGTAGCGGCGGGCGTCGTCGTTGCGGGTCACGGTCAGTTCGTCGGCCATGGGGTCTCCTGTCGTCGGTAACGACAGCAACGTACGTGTGGGGGCGGGTGTTCCGCCATCCCCGCGGCGCCTCTGCCGTCGTTTGCTAGGACGCCTCGCGCGCTCGATGGCGGCGCACGGCGGCGCGGTTGGCGCAGCGCACCGAGCAGTACCGCTGCCGACCGTTGCGCGTGACGTCGACGACGACGTTCGTGCACGGTTCGGCGGCGCACCGGCCGAGCCGGGTCATCCCGCGCGTGACGAGGTGCAGAGAGGTGCCGACCGAGATGACGGCGGCGAGCACGCGGGGGAGCGCCTCGTCGCTGTCGCGGTAATGCAGGTGCCACCCCTCCCCGTCGTGGTCGGTGAGGCGGGGGTAGGCCGTCACGGCCGCCATCTGCGCGTTGAGGAGAGCCGCGCGCGCGTCGGGGTTCGTCTCGTCGACCACGCGGAGCCACTCGTCGATGACGGCGCGGGTGAGCGGATGATCGTCGGATGCCGGGGGGAAGGTCATCGTCATCCCCATCTCTCGGGTGCGCGCCTCGATGCCGTCCCGATCGGCGGGCCACTCGTTGGCGAGGGACGCGGCGAGCAGGACGGCGTACTCCCCGTAAGGGTTGAGATGCATAACGGCATTACATCACGCTGGATCCATGACCGCCCCGCACACGATCCCCCTGGCCCCCTCGGCATCCGTCCACGAACACGCGTGGGTCACGGAGTCGGTCCACCTCACCAGCGACGGGCGCGTGCGGTACGTGCTCTGTGCCGGATGTTCCGTGCGACGCGTCGACGTCGACGCGGCCGCGGTCGTTCCCCCGACCGCACTGACGCGTGAAATCGGCTGACGGCACACCGCGCCGCACGGTAGCGTCGAAGCAGACTGCTGACGGGGGACGCATGCTTGTTCTGAGCCTCATCGCGGCGATCGCGGGCGCGATCCTCGTGCCGGCGATCGCGCTGCACGTCTGGTACGCCATCGGGCTGTCGCGTGTCTTCGCCACGCACGGGGGAGAGCCCTGGCGCGCCTGGATCCCGCTGGTCAACGAGGCCGAGCTGTTCCGCCTGGGGCGGCTGGACCCGGTCCGCGCCGTCCTGCTCGTGGTCCCCGGCGTCAACATCTACGGTCTCGTGCTCAAGGCCACCGCCGCTCACCGCCTCGGCCAGACCGCGGGGCGCGGCGCCGGTACGACCGCCCTCGCGGTGATCTTCCCGCCCGTGTGGGCGACGATCCTCTCGGCACGCCCGCGGACGGATGCCGCGCCTGCCGGCGACGTCGCCGACGAGAGCCCGATTGTCCTGAGCGAGACGGCATCCGGTCCGATCACCACCATCCCCGGTACGAGCGCGGCCGAGGTCGCGACCGCGGGACGGCGACGTTCGACCGCCGTCGCGGCTGAGTCGGTCGCGGTGCCGGTGCTGCCCGGTCCGGTCGACATCGATGACGAGGTCGAGCACACGTCCCTTCACCCGTCGCGGCGGGCCGCTGCGGAGGCGGCCGCCGTGGACGCCGCGGAGTCGGGTGTCGCGCCCGCGGGGCCTCAGGTGCCCGCGGCTGCTCCGGGCGGCGAGCCGCCGCTGACGCGCGCCCCCGCGACGCCGATCGCAGCCGCGGCCCTCGACACCGGCGCTGCCGGGGTGGTTCCTCCCGCCGCCTCGCGGGCCTCGGCGCCCGTGAGCGCGTCGGCGGAGGTAGCGCAGGGCGCTCCGGCGGAGACCCCTGCTCCCGAGCCGGACGCGGCCCCCGCGTCGACGGTGGCGGCTTCGCCGTCCCCCGAGGCCGCCGTGCCGCCCGCCGAGGCCGGACAGCGGGCTTCCTCGGCTCCGGATACGACCCCCGCCGTCGACGACACCGGCGTCGACCGGGTGGGCGAGACGACGGATGCCACGGCGGCTCCCCGAACAGACGGTGACGCCGCCCCCGCTGCCCCCATCGACGAGCTGACGCAGACAGCGCGCCCGCGCTCGCGGCGACGGGGGGAATGGACCCTGGCCCTCCCCGACGGCAACCAGATCGCGTTGACCAGCCGCACCGTGATCCTCGGACGCAAGCCCGGCAGCGGAGAAGACGCGGTGCAGTACGTCGCGGTCGTCGACGACACGCGCACGATGTCGAAGCAGCATGCGCGCCTCGAGTGGACCGT
Source organism: Microbacterium sp. Leaf203 (assembly GCF_001421275.1). Taxonomy (NCBI): domain Bacteria; kingdom Bacillati; phylum Actinomycetota; class Actinomycetes; order Micrococcales; family Microbacteriaceae; genus Microbacterium; species Microbacterium sp. Leaf203. The sequence goes on from NZ_LMKF01000022.1 coordinate 855,774, forward strand.
CACCGGCTGGAGCATCACCGACCTCGACTCGACGAACGGCGTGACACTGATCCACGACGACGGGCGTACCGAGCGGGTCGGTGGCGGGGCGACCGCGATCGCGACCTCGCGCTTCCGCCTCGGTGACGCGCACATCGAGCTGCGGCCGGCATCGGTGGCCTGAGCGCTCGGTCCGCGACGGTGTCGCAGTTCGCTGAGCCGTCGCGCTGTTCGCGCTGACGGCCGGCGCCGGATCTCCGCGCTGACGGGCTACCGGCGCGGCGCGGGCGCTGGCTACTCCTGCTCTTCGGGCCCGTAGAGGCCACGGCCCGTGGGGGCTGCGCGCCGGGGAGCTGTCTCTTCGCGGCGACGGCTGACGTAGATCGCCAGAGCCCCGATCGCGCCGAGGGCGATCAACCCGGCGACGCCGATCCCGGTCGCGGTCGTGATGGCCGCGGCATCCGGTCCGGGTCCGATGACCACGGCGACGGCCTCGGGCGTGGCGCTCGGCGAGGCGGAGGGGCTCGCGGCCACGAAGGGGCTCTTCGGACCGCGCAGGCCGGTACCCGGAACCATCACGATCGCGTCGTAGGGCTGCACGACGCCCCACCCCGAGACGTTGGAGCGGGTGTCGGGCTGCGCGCGGACGGCGGTCGCCTCGAGCCGGTATGCCCACTGCGCGGGGGTTTCGGAGGGATGAGCGGATGCCACGAGCGCCGCGGCCGCAGAGACGTACGCCGTCGCCCAGCTGGTCGCCGGCTCGTCAGCGCCGACGACGCAGTCGCCTCCGAGCGGCCACGACGAGGCGATGGCCTGGCCGGGCGCGGACAGGCTCACGTGGGGGCCGTGGATGCTCGCCGTGGTGACGACTCCCTCCGACCCGACCGCGGCGACGCCGATGACTCCGGAGAAGCCCGCCGGGTAGCGCGCTCCGTCCTTGTCATCCTGCTCGGGGGAGTCGTTGTTCGTCCGGTTGCCGGCGCTGGCGACGACCAGACTGCCGCGCTGCTGCGCATAGGCCACGGCATCCGCGAGGGTGGCGTTCTTCTCGCTCGTGCTGATCGAGACGTTGATGATCTGCGCGCCCTGGTCGGCGGCGTAACGAATTCCCTCAGCCAACCGTGCGGTGTTCGGCCCGAAGCCCGCCTCGACGAGCTGCTTCTCGACACCGGCGTAGACACGAACGGGCAGGATCTTCGCGTCGGGGGCCAGGCCTTCGACGCCTGAGCCGGAGATCAGCTGGGCTGCGATCTGGCCCGCGATCACCGTGCCGTGCGCGTAGTTGTCGGTGCGCCCCGCCCCATCGGTGCCGTCGGGCACGAGGTTGACGCCCGGGAGCACGATCCCGTCGAGGTGGGGATTCGCGGCGACACCCGAGTCGACGATGGCGACAGTGACACCCGCCCCCTTGGTGAGCGGCCAGGCCGACGAGCTCTGCAGCGAGGAGAGAGCCGCCGGGGTCTCGGGGACCCGCGTGGAGGCCGTGCACTGGCTCTGCGTGGTCGCCGCCACGACGGTTTTCGAGGGTCCGGCGGCGGACGCGGGGGAGGGGATTCCGATCAGCAGGATCCCCGCGGCAGCCGCGACGGCGGCCACTCGCGCGGCGCGTGAGCGCAGGGTCACTTCGTCTCCGGCGTCTGCTGCGCGGCGCCCTCGCTCAGCGAGGGACCGGTACGCAGGAGCGCGGTCCACCCGTCGGGGATCGAGCCGACGTCGTTCGTCGAGTAGCCGAGGCGGGCGATGGTGTCGTCGGTCGCTCCCGGGAGCGGGAAGGCCGTGCCCGTGGCATCCACCAGCGTCAGGATGCTCGTGTTGTCGTCACCGCGGCCTCCCGCTCGCACGAGTGCCCCGTGACTGGGGTCGACGCGCACGCCCGCGGTGACGGCCGTGGACGACGGTTGCGTGGCGAGGGTCGTCGTGGCCTGGCCCTCGCCGCCGGTGAGCACGGCACAGGGGCGCTGGCCGGCGGCGACGGTTTCGAAGCCGACGGGGGGCCACTCGTCGCCGAGACCCTGCTTGGCTGTGGCGAGCCCGCGGATCTCGTCGGCCGTCACCTCGGTGACCTTGCCCTTCAGCGCTTCGCCGCTGCCGAGCTGGTAGAGCTGCCAGGCGAGGGGCGAGAGCGATTCGAGCACTCCGCCGGTCTGCACGAGGAAGCGCTCGTCTTCGGGGGCGCCCGCCTGACGGATGACCTGGCCGACGCGCAGGGACGTGTTCGCCACGGGCTGGCCGAAGTTCTTCAGAGTGATCGGGGTGAGCGCCGTGCCGGCGGTGAAGAGATCGAGCCAGGATGCCGGGACGGTCACGGGCGACAGCGAAGAGATCCCGGCTGCGCGCAGCACCGCGTCGGCGACCTCGCTCGACACGGCGAAGCTGCGGCCGCCCTGCACGACGTGGAGGATGCCGTCCACCGACACGACGACGGCGCGGTCGGTGGCGGGGGTCGGGCCCGCGGCGGACGAGATGCGCACATCGAGACCGGCGTCGTCGGACACGCAGGCGCTCCAGCCGGTGTTGATGAGGCCCGACACCGGGGGCAGCTCGTCGGGCGCGCCGGTGATACCGAGGGTGTCGCCGACGGGGGTTCCGCCGAGGGTGGACGAGTCGGTCGAGATCACGCCGTACTCGTTCGCCGGAAGCAACAGCCGGGCGCTGGCGGTGTTGATCACGGGGTGGAGCACGCCGTCGACCGTGACGAAGCGGGCGCCCGTGTCGGAGACGAGGACGAGCTTGCCGTTCTCCCAGCCGGTGGGCAGGCCGGGGCGGATGAGGCCGTAGAAGACGCCGACGAGCACCACGATGATCGTGAGCGCGATCGCGGCGATGACCGCCCGCAGGGGCGAACTCGGCTGAAGCTCTTTTCCTCCCGGGGCGCCGCTGACGAACGCGGTTAGGAGGCGTCGGCGCGAGAAGTTCTGCGCCTCGATCAGATCGCCTTTGGTGGCCATGCGTCAGGCCAGACCGGACGAGATGACCGCGAGGGGCAGGAGAGCGGCCAGCACGAGGAGCTCGGCCGTGTCGGCGAGACGGATCAGCCGCAGCCGCGTCTTGGGGGCGAGCAGCGTGACGGTGACGACGCAGACGGTGGCCACCGCGAGCACGACCAGGATGCCGACGCGCAGGCCCGGCTGCGCGAGCGAGGCCACGACCCCGGCGACGACGAGCCCGATGATGCCGGTCGCCATAACGGTCAGTACTCCGGAACGAGCGAAGGTCTGGCGCGAGGGGAACATCATGCCCGCGAAGGCGAGAGCGCACACGAGGGCGCCGGTCGCGTTCTGCGCTGCGACGAGAGGCGTCGCCACGAGGACCGCCGCGGCGAGGGCGAGGCGCAGGCCGATCAGGATGCGCTTGCCCTGGGCGACGCGGGCGGCGATGTCGTCGGCGTCGATCGGCTGGGGGTCGGCGAACATCTCGGCGTCGCTCTGGGGGGAGACGACCCGCAGTCGGGTCGTTCCCAGAGCGAGCCATGGCAGCGCGCCGCCGAGGGTGGCGATGACGCCGACCATGAGCGTCCAGACGGCGGCCGCCGGGAAGAACGCGGCGAGGGTTCCGGTGACCCCGATCGCGCCTCCTGCGACGAGGGGCGCGAGCTGGAGCTCGGCGCGGTCGCGGGTGAGGGCGAGCGAGACGCCCGCGATGAGGAATGCGCCACCGCCTGCCGCGGCCATCGGCCATCCCCACATGGTGAGCGAGGCCGGGACGGCGATGAAGCCCGCGACGGCAGCGAAGATGGATGCCGCCATCCCCAGCCCCTGACCGGCTTCACGCTGGCCGAGTCGCGACACGACGGCCGAGACGACGAGCAGGACGACGGCCCCGCCGCCCGCGACGAGGGCGCCGAAGGGAAGGGCGCGGCCGGCGGCGAGGAGGAGGACCGCGCAGACGCCGAGGAGCGCCAGGCTGACCGCGAGGGCCGTGCGCGCGTTGTCGCGCGTGGTCCACGGGCGATTCTGCTGGGTGGTGGCGTCGATCACGGCCTCGACGATGTCGTCGTAGACGCGCGGTTGCGCGACAAGCCCGCCGCGGACGAGGGTGAGGACTTCGCCGTCGACGATGCCCTGCGCGGCGGCCCCGCGCGAGGGGTCGACGCTGGTTCCGTCGGAGCGCTGGAGCGCGTAACCCGCCGAGGTCATCGACGGGTCGAGCACACCGAGGGACCGTGCGAAGCCCGGTAGGAACTCGATGACCGGCACCTGCGCGGGAATCGCGATGTCGAGTCGGCGTCCCTCGCTCTGCACCGACAACCGCAGCAACGCTCGTGTCGCATTCATGACGTCAGCCATCTGCGGCCCCCTCTTTCCGGACCGAAGCCCCCTGCGGTCAGACCCCGAAATCCTATCGGTGGGTCAGGGGTCGGATGTCAGTGGAAACGCGCCGCCGACGCGCGATCGGCGGAAACGTAGTCGTCCGCGATCGAGTCGGTGGCGTTCGAGATGCGCTGGAGCACGTCGCGCATCTGCTCGAGCGTGGCGCTCCACTGCTGCTGGGCGTTGTTGTACGCCGCCTGCGCCGCGCCCTCCCACTGTCCCCGCAGACGAGTGACCTCGCTGTCGAGACCGCTCAGGGTCGAGTCGATTCGCGCACTCTCGGAGCGGAGTCGAGCAGCCGCAGCGTGCAGCGACTCAGGGGTGACGCGGAAGTCGCTCATGATTGGCCTCCCAGCATCGTTCCGAGACCATGGATGGTCGTGCGGTGTTCTTCTTCGACGGCTTCTTGGTCGCGGGCCGTGGCCTGAAGCGCGGCGCTGAGAGTGATGAGCACGTCGTTCAGCTTCCGCGCCCCCGCCGTCCACTCCTCGACGAGGACGCCGTAGGAGCTTGCTGCGTCGCCCGACCAGTTGCCGCGCAACTCGTCGAGTTCCGCGAGCACCCGCCTGGTGCTGTCGGCGATGTCGGCGTGAGCGCCGTTCACCACCTCGGAACCCCGGGCAAGGGCTCCCTCTTCCGCGGAAATGCGGTCAGACATGTCGTCTTCTCCTGTCGGAACAGTTTGGTGTGGGCGCCGGACAGCATTTCGCTGCACGGGACGTAGCTGAGGGTGACATCTAAACCGTTCTATGTTCGGTCGTCGAATTCAAGGTGGATTTTGTCAACAGTTCACGTCTTCCCTGGCAGGGAGCGGAGTCGTTCGCGCGTGCGGGCCAGGCCGAACCCGTGAGCGACCGACGAAGCGGCGTGCTCGTGATCTGGTCACGACACGACCCCCTTCTTGTCCTTGCGCCGCTGAAGGACGATGACTGCGATGGTGATAGCGGCGGCGAACAAAACAAGGGCGACGATTCCGACGACGATCCAGGGGACCACCGAAGAGATGTCGAATCCCTGCTGCGGCACGTCATCCAGGGTCTTGTCGAAACTCCGCCCTCGCGTGGCGGGGACGAAGCCGTCCGTCCGCGCCGTCGAGATCTGCTCGGCCGTGGGGAAGCCGGCGGCTTTTTCCATCAGCGGCGTCTCATCGGGGTAGGACGATGGGTCATTTTCGAGAAGAGTGGGCAACCAGGCCGCGCCGTAACCGTAGCCGTCGCTCGACTGCACACGCTCCTTTACTTCACCGTTGGTCGTTGCGATCAGGGAGTGCACGAGCTGATTGCCCGTGGCCTCGGGGTACTTCTGTGCGGCCAGTGCGAGCATGGCGGCGACGATCGGCGCCGAGTTCGAAGACCCCGTGCGGGCGGCCGTGCCGTTCCAGTCGCCGAGGACGCCTACTGATGGAAGGTCGAATCCCGCGGCGACCACTGTGGTCTGCGGCAACGCGAGGGGTTGCCCTGCCTCGGACTGGAGATTGCCGTTCTCGTCGATGGCAGTCACACCGACGACCCCATTCATCGCGTCGTAGCCCTTTTTGTAATCGACGAGCCCTTGGCTCGGATTGGGCGTCGCTGCGACGATGGCGACTCCGCGAGCTAGAGCGTAAGCGATGACCGGGCCGTCGTTCGCATACGCAGTCGCGCCTACGGATGTCGTGATGATTTTGGCACCGTCATCGACCGCTGTCTTGACTGCGTATCCGAAGACCGAAATGTCGTCCGTGGTGTTCGGATCGCATATCGGGCCCCCGTCATCGGGACCATAGCCGTAGAATGTTACATCTGCGTCGGGGGCAATACCTCGGACCGACCCGCCACCCGTACCGTTGCCGATGATGAGCGCGGCCATGGCGGTCCCGTGGAGAGAACTCTTCGTGGCGTCGTTCGACACGGGGTTCGTCGGAACTTTGCAGAGCTGCGTGGTGGAAACCTTGAGATCGCGACCAGCGAAGACAGGGAGATCCGGGTTTATCTGCTCGTCGATGACCGCGACCTTCACCCCGGCCCCCGTGATGCCGGCCGCGTGGGCAGTGTCGACTCCGTATTGCGCCCACCAACGCCCCAAAGTGTCCTCGCCCGCAGCTTGGGCCGTGGAGGACACGGCGGCAGCAGGCAGCGCGGTGGCGATCGCCACCGCGACTAAGAGCCCGACCCGGAGACGCCGTCTTCTGTCACCTTCTGTCCGCGTGTCTTTGCCGCGGGCCATGACGTGAGCTGGGATCACTCGTCGCGTCCGCCAGCCTGGGCGTTCTCGGAGCGGGGGCCGATCTCTTCATCGTCCTCCATGCGAGGAGCGATGGGACCGCCGAGCCCACGGGATGCTTCGTCGCGACGGTCGGAGCGAGAGCCGGGCCCGCCCATTCCGCCGACGCCACGGCTGCCGGCACCGGCGCCGCGAGCCCCGCCGCCAGCGGCTGCGCCGCCCGCCGAGCCTCCGCCGCCGACGCCGCCGGCTCGCATGCCGGCACCCTTCGCCGTCGATTGTGCGGGCGCGCCGCCTCCGGCAGCACCGCCCATTCCGCCGACGCCGCGAGTACCGAGACCTGATCCGGCCGCGGCGGTCTTACCGAGCAGGCCACCGGAGCGACCTGCGGCACCGGAAGTCGCCGTTCCGCCGGCACCGCTGAACAGGCTGCCGCCCGGAGCGCCCGCGCCACGCGCAATGCTGCCGAGTGCGGCCGCACCGCCACCGCCGGCGATCAGACCCGCGCCGAGACCCGAGCCGATGCCCGCTCCCGCGCCGCCGGAACCCCCGAGAAGTCCTCCTCCGGGCGCCGAGGGGATGGCCCCGGGCAGGGTTGGATTGCCGATGATCGAGCCGTCCGGAGTGGGCTCGGGCTTGATGTTGTCGAGGTCGACGATGGGGAGGTCGCTGTGGATCGGGCCATGCGGTCGCGGCCCGATCTCGGTCGGCAGCGGCAGCGTGTGGTACTCGGGCTGCGGCTCTCCGCTGTCGTTGCCACCGGGGTTCGTCACGGTGGGGTTTGGGTTCCATTGGGGGTACTGCTCGATGCTGCGGCCACCGGAGCGACCACCGCCGCCCCCGGTGCTGCCGCCCTCGCCGCCGCCTTTGACTTCCTCTTTGGGGGGCTTCGGCTCTTCGAAAGACGGGGCGTCGAACTTTGGCGGACTGGCAATCTCGACTTGGTCCAGCTTGTCCGAAGCCGTGGTCAGAGCGTTCTCAGCCGCGGCCTCGCGCTGCTGAGACATCCAGGAGTTTGCGAGACTGACGGCGCCTTCGCCGGCAAGGAAGGAAATGGGGCCAAGCAAGATCGTCGTGCCGATCGCCGCCCCGCGCACGAGTCCCTCCTGCTGCCCTGACAAGCTTCCGGCGGGCAGGGCCGCGAGCGCCTCGCGGGCTTGTTCACGAATCCGGTTTGCTTCGTCGATCTGCTCTTTGAGTGGACCGCTGAGGTAATCGATCTGTTGCTGGATCTCCCCTGCGGCGTACTGAAATTTGGATACGGCAGCATCGCCCGCCAAGCCTGCAATACCGGGCTCGTTGGCCACTCGACTGACGACCTGCTTGAGCGTTGCTAGCGCGCTGTTTAGTTCCTCGTAGCTCGGCAGCCCCCACGGAACGGTGGGCTCGGCCAATTCTCGAAGACTTTCTTCCCAAGGTCCGGTCATGCTGCCCGCTCCTTACCCGCCTTGCGGCGCTGACTGACGACGATAATGACGGTAATGACGATTGCCGCGACGACGAGAAGGCTGAGTCCAATAGCTACCCACAGCGCGATGGGGGCCGCATCGGATTGAGAAGCCCCGTTCTGCTCACGGTATTTATCGATCGAACTCGATCTCTCGTCGGGCGAGTACCCATTCGCTTTCGCCTGCGCGATCTGCTCTTCCGTCGGGAAACCCGCAGGCTTTCCCATGAGGGGAGTCTCGTCCGGCAACGTTGTGGGGTCGACGGTGAGCAGGGAAGGAAGCCATGCCGCTCCGTACCCGTACCCGTCTTCCGTGCGTGTCGGTGTGTGCTGTGCGCCGTTCGTTGTTGCGACGAGTGCCTGGACCAGCTGATTGCCTGTAGCTTGTGGCGACCTCTGTGCGGCCAATGCGAGCATGCCCGCGATGATTGGGGGAGCGAACGAAGAGCCTGTGGCTCCCACGGACGTGCTCCAATCGCCCGTGCTTCCTACTGCCGGCATGTCGACGCCGGCGGCGACGACGGTCGTCTGTGGAATGACGAACGGTTCGCCGTCCTCTGTTTGCAGGTTGCCGTCTCGGTCGATTCCGGTTGCCGACACAACGCCGTTGAAAGACCCGAGGTCGTCATATCTCGCCCCCAGCACGCCCGGGTTGATTGAGGCTGCGATGACCACTGCGCCGTGGGAGATCGCATAGGCCACGGCGGGAGCGTCGTCTACACGCGCTGTTCCCCCGATGCTCGTGAAGATGATCTTCGCGCCGTCATCGGTCGCTTGCTTGACACCCGCAGCAAACTCCGTGATCTGTGCACCGTCAGCCGTGTTACATGAGGGCCCGTCATCTTCGCCGTATCCGTAGAACGTCACGTCGGCGTCGGGAGCAATCCCTCGGACGCCCCCTGCCCCCGTCCCATTGCCGATAACGTACGCAGCCATTGTGGTTCCGTGGACGGAGGCGCTCGTCGCTTCCGTGGTGGCCACGGTTGTCTTGTTGACGCATAGAGGCTGATCGAAGACCTTCAGGCTCCGACCTTCGAACACCGGAAGATCGGGATTGATTTGCTTCTCTAGGACTGCGACCTTTACGCCCTTCCCAGTTAGGCCTTGTTGATGGGCATTGTCGACTCCGTATGCGCCCCACCAGTAGTCGAGATTCGCCTGGGCGGTCGACTCGTATGCCGTTGCGGCCGCCGCGGGCGCGACCGTGCCGGTGAACATGGCGGCTGAGGCTAAGACTGCGGCGCAGAGCTTGATTACGCGCATAGTCCTCACTGAGGTGCCCCAGGAAGCACCCCGCGGACGCCTGCGGCGCCACCGGAAGTGCCGGCGGATCCGGCCAGGGAAGGTGCTGTTGCGGCGGTCTCAATGAGCGACGTCGTCTGCGCAGCCTCGGACGCGCTCAACTCATCTCGTTCACGGAGCGTGTTGACGGCTGCGGAAAGGGCCTGCGCATTCTCGTGCACGTACTGCTGAACGCGTCCTACTTCAGCAGCCAACTGCTGTGCCCGTGTCCGGAGGTGGCCCATGAAATCAGCCGCCGTCGCACCCTGGGACGGGCCCTCGACCTGGCTCACGCTCGCCTGAGGCGGCAGCTCGCTCGCCACTGAGGTGACTAACTGCGCGTTGTAGTTGGCAAGGTCGCCGTCGAGACGGATCACGTTGGCCATGAGGATCACTCGTTTCTTCGCGATCGAGAGGGTGCGGTCAGACGGCTGACGCCGCCGAAAAAGATGTGGGGCGGCCCGAACGGGCCGCAAGAGCCGGCGGCCGCCTCAGCGACCGCCGGCTCGAGGCGACTCAGACGAAGCGGCCGGCGGCGGACTTGTCAGTCGAGGTGTAGCCCTGGGCGATCTCGTCGGTCTTGCCGGCGATCTGCTGCAGGAGCTCGTTCAGGCGGGTGATGGACTGGGTCCACTGGGCCTGAGCCTGGTCGTAAGCGGTCTGCGCCTCACCATCCCACGAGGAGCGAAGGGCGTTGACCTGCGACTCGAGCTCGTCGAGGCGGGTGCGGATGCCGGAGGCACCGTTGCGGATCTGACCCGAGAGCGCGATGACCTGCTCGGGACGAACGGACATGGACTGCATGAGAGTTCCTTCTTTCGTGTCGAGCGGGGTCAGCCGAGCAGGGAGCCCAGGTTGCCGATGGTCTGCTGGTGCGACTCTTCGGACGCGGCCTGGTCGCGCTCGGTGCCGCGGAGGGCATCCTCGAGCGTGACGAGCACGTTGTTGAGCTTGGTGGTCTCTTCGTTCCACCGCTGCATGAGCTGCGTGTACGAGCCGGCTGCGGCGCCGGTCCAGAAACCGGCCACCTGGTCGAGCTCGGTGCGAACCTTGCGCACCTGCTCGTCGATGCCCGACTTCGCGGTGTTGACCGCCTCGGCCCCTCGACGAAGCGCACCCTCCTGGGCTGCGATGAGATCTGCCACTGTGTCTCCTCGATGTTCCTCCGGGCGCGCCCGGGCGTTGCGGATCGAATACGCGCACGGGGATAGATGACCCGCGCACGGCGTCGATGGAGGAACCGGAGCCCCCCACCGGACTTCGAACTTACGTAAAGCATCCCCCCGGTTCAAGCCTCTTGCGCAATTTAAAAGATGACAAAACTCTCATCTTTATCCCCGGTGAACGGTGGAAAGGCGAACACGGGTCCGCGCGGGACGGATACGCTGGTGCGGTTGCGGCCTGCGGGTCGGAGAGCGCGAGAACGAGGGGGACCGTTGAGCGCAGAGGTGATGCAGGGGCGTCGTGTGGCGCTCATCGATGGCGAATCCCGGTTCGACCTGGTCGTTCCTCTTCGCGCCCGCGTCGACGACGTCCTCCGCGCGGCCGGTTCCGACACCGCCCGCGGCACCCGCGTCGTAGGAATCTCGGGCCGCGAGATCGACCGGTCGACGGCGATGACCTCTCTGGAAGACGGAGTGGTCCTCGTGCTGGTCGACCCCGGCGCCTCTCTTCCCGACGCTGTCGCCCGCGCCGCTGCGGCGCCGAGCGCGATGCGCGTCTCGGCCGCGTGGTGGGTACTCGCCGCGGGCGGTGGCATCCTGGCCCTCCTCCGTCTTGTCGGAGGCGATGGCCTTCCGGTCTCTGTGCGCGGGCCCGTCGCGGTGCTGGCGCTCCTCGCCGCTCTGTCCGCGGGCGCGGTGTTCGCGCTGCGCGCCCGTTCGCGCACGCCGATCCTCGCTCCCGTGGTGGGGGTGATCGGTCTGGCTTTCGGCGGCGGTGTCGCGGTGGTCCCCGGCCTCCCCGCCTCCGCCCCGCTCGTCGCGATCTTCACGGGTCTTCTGTCGGGGGCCGTCGTCGCCGGCGTCGTCGGGGTGCTCGGCGCCACCGAGACCTTACGGGCGCAGAGTCGCACGGCGACGATCGTGCTCGCCGTTCTGGCCGCCGTCTGGGGCCTCTCGCTGCTGATGCACCTCGACCCGTCGGCGCCGGCCGCCGTGACCCTCGGTCTGGTCCCGGTGGCGCAGCGCGTGCTGCAGTCGAGCCTCGTCGACGTGGCTCCCGGTACCTTCATCGACTACGGCCGCTTCCAGAGCACGCGGTGGACGGTGCGCCAGAACCTCCCCGACGAGGTCCGCACCATCGAAGCCGATGACGCCGACGCGCTGGTCGAACGCTCCACCGCCCGCCTCACGATCGGTGTGGTCTTGCTGATCGCCGCCGGCGCGGCCAGCGCGTTCACCGCCCTGCCGACCTTCGACACCGACAATCCGGTCGTCCTCGGTGGGCGCATCGCTCTGGCGGCGACCGTCGTCCTCGCCCTCCTGCTCAGCTCCCGCCGCAGCACGGTGCCGTTCCTGCGGTGGGTGGAGCGGCTGGGGGCGGCCGCCGTGGTGGTCGCCGTACTGATGGCGTTGCTGCCGAGGGTCTCTCCCGACACGCTGGTCGTCTTCGCCGGCATCCTCCTGGTGGTCGGTCTGGGGTCGGCTCTGCTGGTCGTGCCCGTCGGTCGCGGATTGCGCTCTCTAGGCTGGTCGCGTACCGGCGACATCTTCGAGGCGCTGGCGACGGCGCTGTCTCTTCCGGCGGGCATGCTCGCCGCCGGAGCGGTGGAGATCGCGCGTGCGATGATGGCGACATGACGCAGCTGACGCCGTTCGGCGCGCCCGCGACGGTGGGGGTGCGCGTAGGAGCCTTCAGTGTCGACGCGGCCCTCGTGGTCATCGCCTCGGGCGTGGCATCCCTTCTCGCTTCTCCCGTGCTGGGAGCGGTGATCGCCGCCGAGGCCCTGCTCGGCCTGTGGATCCTCCAGGCGCGACGTGGCGTCACGCCGGGGGCCCTGCTGTTCGGGCTGCGCACCGCGCGCGCCGAGGAGCCCGTCGTGCCGGGTGCCGGTCGCGCCTTCGTCCGTGGCCTTCTCGTGGTGTTGGGCGGCCTCGTCCTCCTCGCCGGCGCGTGGGTCGTCGTCGCCTCGGCGGCGTTCGACACCTCGGGCCGTCGGCGCTCCTGGGCCGATCGCGCCGCGGGAACGGTTCTGCTGTCCGTGCCCCGCGGAAAGCAGACTCCGGATGCCGACGAGCCCCGCAGTCTGTCGGAGCCCACCGTCCAGCGCACCGGTGCAGCCCGCGAGCCGCTGCGCATGGATTCGTCGGCGGCGGCCCTTCCGCTCGCGCAGGCGTGGGACGCCCCCATCATCGCGATCGAGGCGCCGAGCGTCGCGGGTGAGCGTCCCGCGACCATCGCCCCCGAGCCCGTCGCCCCGTCGCCGGCCGCTCCCACGCGCACCCCGGGCGTCGGCCGCGCGCAACTGCTCGTCGTCTTCGACACCGGCCAGCGCGAACAGTTCGACCTCCCCGCCGCCGTCAACTTCGGTCGCGCTCCCGTCGCGGATCAGCCGAACGACGTGCTCATCTCGGTCGACGACCCCGACCGCCTCATCTCGAAGACCCACCTGCGTCTCGAGCACGACGGCGAGACCGCGTGGGTCACCGACGCCGGATCCACGAACGGATCGGAGCTGATCGACGACGACGGCACCGTCCACGTGCTGCGCCCCGGTTCCCGCACCCTGCTCGAGGAGGGCACCCGCGTGCGCCTCAGCGAACGCGTCTTCACCCTGAGTCGTCTGATCGGAGGTCCGGTGTGAGCACGGGTCCGCGCATCGCCCCGCCGTCCTTGCCCAATGGGCGGATCGTGCTCCAGCCGCCACCCGAACTCGTGCCGAACGAGGGGGGTAGCGGCATCCTGACCTCCCTCCTGCCGATGCTCGGCAGCGTGGGCGCCATCGTGATGGTGACCATCTCGAACAGCGGACCGACGGGCTTCCTCATCGGTGGCATGTTCCTGCTGTCGTCCCTCGGCTTCGTGGCGGTCAACGGGTGGCGTCAGCGCGCCCAGCGCAATGCGCAGGTGCTCGGCAATCGCCGCGAGTACCTCGCCTACCTGTCCGACCTGCGTGACACCGTGCGCGTCGCGGCTCGCAAGCAGCGCCGCCACGGCGGGTGGATCATGCCGGCCCCGGCCGCTCTGCCGTTCATCGCCGAGGAGCGCTCGCGCGTGTGGGAGCGCCAGCCCGGCGACGAGACGTTCCTCCTCGCCCGCATCGGCGTCACCGACCAGCCGCTCAGCCTCACGCTCGAGGCGCCCGAGCTCCCGCCCCTGGCCCAGCTCGACCCGGTGGCCGCCTCGGCCGCGCACCGCTTCATGCTGACCCACGAGATGCAGCGCGATCTGCCGCTGGGATTCCCCCTCGGCGACTACTCGCGCATCGAGCTCGTGGGCTCCGACGAAGACGCCGTCCGCAGTCTCGCGCGCTCGCTGGTGGCCTCCGCCGCGACCCTGCACGACCCCGAGGACGTCATCATCGCGATCCTCGCCGGTCCCGCGCAGATGCCCGCGTGGGACTGGGCCAAGTGGCTCCCGCACGCGATGTCGTCGCGTGTGCAGGACCGGCTCGGCCCCGCGCGCATGATCTCGGCATCGCTCGACGAGCTCGTCGACATGCTGCCCCCGCAGCTCTCCACTCGTCCCCGCTTCACCCCGGGCGGGGGAGTGACCCCGCACGTGGTGCTCATCGTGGACGGCGTCGAGACCCCCACGAACAGCCCGCTCGTCGGCCTCGAGGGTGCGCAGGGCGTGACCGTGATCGACCTGCCCCCGCGCTGGGACGAACTCGACGACCCCCACGTCGCGCGCGTCGCGCTCGCAGAGGCGCCCGTCGTTGCGCGGGGCCGTCGCGCCGAGTCGAAGCCGGTCGTCGCCCCCGCCGAGTTCATCGACGGAGCGGGTCGGGCCCAGACCTTCATTCCGGATGCCATGACCATCGCCGAAGCGGAGGCGACCGCCCGTCGGCTCATGCCCCTGCGGCCGGCGCCCATGGTCGTCGTCGACGCGCCGACCACGCAGGGGCAGCTGGAGCTCACCGAGCTGCTCGGACTGCCGGACGTTCGCACGGTGAACTTCGATCAGGCGTGGACGCGCCGCCTCGAGCGCGACCGCCTGCGTGTGCCGATCGGTCAGGAGCCCTCGGGTACCCCGCTCATCCTCGACCTCAAGGAGTCCGCGTCGCAGGGCATGGGCCCCCACGGCGTCATGGTCGGCGCGACCGGTTCGGGTAAGTCCGAGGTGTTGCGCACGCTCGTGCTCGCGCTGGCGATGACGCACTCGCCCGAGCAGCTGAACTTCGTGCTCGTCGACTTCAAGGGTGGCGCGACGTTCGCCGGCATGGCCGAGATGCCGCACGTGTCGGCGGTCATCACCAACCTCGGCAGCGAGCTCGCGCTCGTCGACCGCTTCCAGGACGCCCTGCAGGGAGAGGTCGTGCGGCGCCAGGAGCTGCTGCGCGCCGCGGGCAACTTCGCGAACGTCGGCGAGTACGAGACCGCGCGCCTCGGCGGTCGGTCCGACCTGGCCCCGTTGCCGGCTCTCCTGGTCGTCGTCGATGAGTTCTCGGAGCTGCTGACGGCCAAGCCCGAATTCGTCGACAGCTTCCTCAACATCGGTCGCGTCGGTCGATCCCTGCACGTGCACCTTCTGCTGGCATCCCAGCGGCTCGAAGAGGGAAAGCTGCGCGGTCTCGACACGTACCTGTCGTACCGGATCGGTCTGCGCACCTTCTCGGCCGCCGAGTCCCGCACGATCATCGGAACCCCCGACGCGTACACGTTGCCGCAGGAGCCCGGAGTCGGATTCCTCAAGAGCGACACCGAGAACCTCGTCCAGTTCCGCGCGGCGTACGTCTCGGGCCGCCCGAAGGGCAACGCCCGTCTGAACGTGGACGACCTGGAGTCCGGGTCGACGGGCCCGGCCCGCGTCGAGGTGTTCACCGCCCTCGCCCAGCCCGACGACGAGCCGGTCGAAGAGAACACGGATGCCACGCCCGCGGCGCTCGCCACCCCGGCCACCGACAAGCGCTCGACCTTCCAGATCGCCGTCGACCGCATGAAGGACCGCGGACCCGAGGCGCACCAGGTGTGGCTGCCGCCGCTGGCCGATCCCGCCCCGCTCGACGAGCTCATGCCCGACCTCGCGGAGGACCCGGCCCTTGGACTCGTCTCGCGTCGTTGGCGCGAAGCGGGAGCGCTTACCGTGCCGATCGGCGTCGTCGACATCCCCCTCGAACAGCGTCGCGATCACCTCACGGTGTCGCTGGGAGGCGCCGCCGGTCACGTGGCGATCGTCGGCTCCCCGCTGAGCGGAAAGTCGACCCTCGCGCGCACCCTCGTCTCGGCCCTGGCACTGACCGGAACCCCGCAGGAGTTCCAGTTCTTCATACTCGACTTCGGCGGCGGTGGCTTCACCGCGATGCAGAAGCACCCGCACATCTCGGGCGTGGCCACCCGCACCGAGCCCGAGGCCGTCCGCCGTGCGATCGCCGAGGTCGAGGCCGTGCTCGACGCGCGCGAGCAGTACTTCCGCCGCAACGCCGTCGACTCGATCGAGACCTATCGCTCGCGGCGGCGCGACGGGCGTCTCGACGACGGGTTCGGCGACGTGTTCCTCATCATCGACGGCTGGTCGACGCTCCGGTCGGAGTTCGAACCGCTCGAGGCGCGAGTGCAGACGATCGCCGCTCGCGGCCTCAGCTTCGGCGTGCACGTCGTCGTCACCGCGAATCGGTGGCTCGAGATCCGCGCGAACCTCAAGGACCTCATTCAGACGCGCCTCGAGCTGCGCTTGGGCGACCCCACCGACTCGGACGTCGACCGCAAGCAGGCGGCCAACGTCCCGGTCGGTCAGCCCGGCCGCGGTCTCGCCGTGTCGAAGTTGCAGATGCTCACGTCCGTCCCGCGCATCGACGGTTCGGACGACCCCTCGACGATCGCCGACGGTGTCGCCGACATGATCGGCAGGATCACGAACGCCTGGCACGGGGAGCCGGGGCCGAAGCTCCGCCTTCTGCCCGAGAACATCTCGCTCGACGCGGTGCGCGCCCTCGCCGAGCCGGGCGATCGCCGGATGCTGCTCGGCATCGAAGAAGCGCAGCTGTCGCCCTTCGGCATCGACCCCCGCGTCGAACCGCACCTGTTCGTCTACGGCGACTCGGGGATGGGCAAGTCGTCGTTCCTGCGCGGCGTGGCCAAAGAGATCCAGCGGCTGTACACGCCCGCCGAGGCGAAGATCTTCGTCGTCGACTACCGCCGTGCGCTCCTCGGCGAGATCCCCGACGAGTACCTCGGTGCGTATCTCACCTCGCACGATCTGGCCACGGGTGGGATGAACGACCTGTCGCAGTATTTCTCGACGCGCATCCCCGGGCCCGACGTCACACCGACCCAGCTGCGGGAACGCAGCTGGTGGAAGGGCGCCGAGGGGTTCATCCTCATCGACGACTACGACCTGGTCGCCACGAGCCAGGGCAACCCGATCGCGGTGCTGCAGCCCTTGCTGGCCCAGGCCGGCGACCTCGGTCTGCACGTCATCCTGACCCGCCGTTCGGGCGGGGCCAGCCGTGCCGCTTACGACCCGATCATCCAGCGCTTCACCGACCTGGGCGTCACCGGCATCCTGCTCGGTGGAAACCCCGAGGAGGGGGCGCTCATCGGTCGAGTGAAGCCGGAGCGAGCGGCCCCCGGCCGTGCGCAGATCGTCAGCCGCGAGCAGGGGCTCCTCGCCTCGCAGCTGGTGTTCGCGCCGCCCACGCACTGATCCGACGATCCTCCACAGGAGCGTCTTCCGCCCCGGCATCTCCCGATGGATGCCGGGGCGGTGTGCGTGTCGGTGGCCCGGGTTACCGTTGGGGGGTGACTTATCCCGGCGCCGCATCCGAGTCGTACGCCGACGCGCCGCCCGAGCCGTACGACCTCCCCGACGACCCCTACGCCGGGGCCGACTGGGACCCCGACCAGTTCGCTCCGCCCGAGGACTTCGACGCGCCGCCGCCGCCGGTCGACCCGTCGTCCCCGTTCGCGCGCGCGGTGGCCGTCACCGGCACCGCGCGAGAGCTCCCGGCCGTTCGCGACTTCACGGGCCGGGATCCGCGCGAGGTCCTGCACGAGGTGTACGGGTACGACGCCTTCCGCGGCGATCAAGCCGAGATCGTGCAGCACGTCGTGAACGGCGGAGACGCCGTCGTGCTCATGCCCACCGGCGGCGGAAAGAGCGTCACCTACCAAGTGCCCGCGCTCGTACGCCCGGGCACGGGTCTCGTCGTCAGCCCCCTGATCGCCCTGATGCACGACCAGGTCGAGGCGCTCATCGCCAACGGTGTGCGCGCGGGCTACCTCAACTCCACACAGGCGCCCGCCGAGCGGCAGGCCGTCGAGCAGGCGTATCTCGCGGGTGAACTCGATCTTCTCTACGTCGCGCCCGAGCGGCTCAACGGCGCGCAGACCCTGGCTTTCCTCGCACGCGGTCGGCTCAGCGTCATCGCCATCGACGAGGCGCACTGCGTGTCGCAATGGGGCCACGACTTCCGGCCCGACTACCTCGCCCTCGGCGACCTCGCCGACCGGTTCCCCGATGTCCCACGCATGGCCCTCACCGCCACGGCCACCCCCGCGACCGCGCAGGAGATCATCGAGCGGCTACGCCTGCGCGACGCGCGCGGGTTCGTCGCGAGCTTCGACCGCCCCAACATCCAATACCGCATCGACGCCAAGGTCGACCCGCGGCGGCAGCTCGTGCAGTTCATCCGCTCGCAGCCCGAGGGCTCCGCCGGCATCGTCTACGCGTTGAGTCGCAAGAGTGTGGAGCAGACGGCCGCTTACCTCAGCGCTCAGGGCCTCGACGCTCTGCCGTACCACGCGGGTCTCGACGCCTCCGTGCGCGCAGCCAACCAGTCGCGTTTCCTCCGCGACGACGGCGTGATCATGGTCGCCACGATCGCCTTCGGCATGGGGATCGACAAGCCCGACGTGCGTTTCGTCGCGCACATCGACCTGCCCAAATCCGTCGAGGGGTACTACCAAGAGACCGGCCGCGCCGGGCGCGACGGCGATCCCTCGACCGTATGGATGGCGTACGGTCTGGGCGACGTGGTCCAGCAGCGTCGAATGATCGACCAGTCGCCGGGCGATCGGTCGTACAAGATGCGTCTCGGCCAGCACCTCGACGCGATGCTCGCCCTCTGCGAGACGGTCGGATGCCGTCGGCAGAACCTCCTCGACTACTTCGGGCAGCGATCCGAGCCGTGCGGCAACTGCGACACGTGTCTGACGCCGCCCGACACCTGGGACGGCCTCGTCGCGGCGCAGAAGCTTCTCTCCACGATCGTGCGGCTGCAGCGCGAGCGTGGCCAGGCCTTCGGCGCGGGTCACCTCATCGACATCCTGCGCGGAGCGAAGACTGAACGCATCGCGCAGCAGGGCCACGACCGGCTCAGCACCTACGGCCTCGGCGCCGATCTGTCCGACCAGGACTGGCGCAGCGTCATCCGCCAGCTCCTCGCTCGCGGCATCATCGTCGCGCAAGGCGACTACGGCACGCTCGCCCTCAGCGAGGCCTCGGCCGGCGTCCTGCGCGGCGAGACGCCCGTGCCGTTGCGCCGCGACGCTCTCGGACGCACCGGGGGAGGCGGGGGCGGCAGCCGTCAGCGCAAGTCCAGCGCCGACGACGTCGCTGCCGGCGACCGCGACCTGTTCGAGGCGCTCCGCGCGTGGCGCGCCGAGAAGGCTCGCGAGCAGGGCGTACCGGCCTACATCGTGTTCGGCGACGCGACGCTGCGAGCGATCGCGGCCGCGCGCCCGAGCTCGGTCGGCGACCTCGACGGGATCACCGGCATCGGCGCGAAGAAGCGAGAGGCTTACGGCGACGGGATCCTCACCGTCGTCGCCGCGAACTGACGCGACCCGCCGCGCGCCAAAAGGCAGGACGCACTGCGCTCGCACGCGCCGGCACCCACGGCATCCACTCGACGCTCAGCGCACACACGGGAATGTTGACCACCCACAACGACCCGTCGAGACGAGACGCGGCGTTGTTGTCGGTATCGCACAGGGTGTTTGGGCTCGCGTTGTGGGACACCTACCGTGGTTCACGTCCTTTGCAACGTCGAAAGGTGCCGAAATGACCGACGCCGCCGTCCGTCCCACCACGCCCGCCACGAGCACGCGTACGCCCGTCGGGGGTGCCCCGACCGCACCGCACAGTGCCGCGGAGGCCTCCGAAGCGCGCATCGACACCGAGCGTGTCACCGACCTGCTTCTCGGCACCTGGGGTGACACCCGTCGCCAGGCGCGCGAGATGATCAAGGATCCTGCCCTGTGGCGCGACGACAGCCTCGGGATGGACGCGCACCGCGAGCGCACCCTCAGCCAGCTGCACCTGCTCGTCCAGAACAAGGCCGTGCACCGCGCGTTCCCCAAGCGTCTGGGCGGCGAAGAGAACAACGGTGCCAACATCGCCGGCTTCGAGGAGCTCGTCGCCGCCGACCCGAGCCTCCAGATCAAGTCGGGGGTGCAGTGGGGCCTGTTCGGCTCGGCGGTCCTCCAGCTCGGAACCCGGGAGCACCACGACAAGTGGCTGCCGGGCATCATGAGCCTCGAGATCCCCGGCGCCTTCGCGATGACCGAGACCGGCCACGGATCCGACGTCTCGGCGATCGGCACGACGGCGACCTACGACCCCGAGACCGAGGAATTCGTCATCCACACGCCGTTCCGCGGCGCCTGGAAGGACTACCTCGGCAACGCCGCCGTGCACGGCAAGGCGGCGACGGTGTTCGCCCAGCTCATCACCCAGGGCGTGAACCACGGAGTGCACTGCTTCTACGTGCCCCTCCGCGACGACGACGGCAACTTCCTTCCCGGTATCGGCGGAGAAGACGACGGCCTCAAGGGTGGCCTGAACGGCATCGACAACGGACGCCTGCACTTCGACCAGGTGCGCGTGCCCCGCACGAACCTGCTCAACCGCTACGGCGACGTCGCCGCCGATGGCACGTACTCGAGCGACATCGCGAGCCCGGGTCGTCGCTTCTTCACCATGCTCGGCACCCTCGTGCAGGGTCGCGTCTCGCTCGACGGCGCCGCCGCGTGGGCCTCGGCCATCGGCCTCATCATCGCGATCACGTACGGCAATCAGCGGCGCCAGTTCGACTCCGGCAACGGCACCCCCGAGGTGACCCTTCTCGACTACGGAAAGCACCAGCGTCGTCTGCTCCCGCGTCTGGCGACCACGTACGCGCAGATCTTCGCGCACGACGAGTTCTTGCAGAAGTTCGACGGCGTCTTCAGCGGCCGCCTCGACACGGATGCCGACCGCGAAGACCTCGAGACCCTCGCCGCCGCGCTCAAGCCGCTGTCGACCTGGCACGCCCTCGACACCCTGCAGGAGTCGCGCGAGGCATGCGGCGGGCAGGGCTTCCTTTTCGAGAACCGCCTCGTGGGCCTGCGCGCCGACCTCGACATCTACGTCACCTTCGAGGGTGACAACAACATCCTGCTGCAGCTGGTCGGCAAGCGACTTCTCGCCGACTACGCCAAGCAGTTCAAGGGCAAGGATGCCAAGCAGCTCGCCGCCTTCGCCGTCGGTCAGACCGCCGGCAAGCTGTTCCACGGTGCCGGGATGCGTCAGCTCGGGCAGGCGGTCAGCGACTTCGGGTCGACGGCGCGCTCCGTCGAGAAGGGGCTCCGCGCCGAGCAGCAGCACGAGCTGCTGGCGGGACGCGTTCAGCAGATGATCGCCGACATCGCCGGGCGTCTCCGTCCGGCATCCAAGCTCTCCCGTGAAGATGCCGCCGCGCTCTTCAACGAGAACCAGGCGCAGCTGATCGAGGCCGCGCGAGCTCACGGCGAGCTGCTCCAGTGGGAGGCGTTCACCGATGCGATCAACCGCATCACGGACCGCGACACCCTGACGGTGCTCACCTGGCTGCGCGACCTGTTCGGCCTGCAGCTCATCGAGAAGCACCTCGCCTGGTACCTGATCAACGGACGCCTGTCGACGCAGCGCGGCGCGGCCGTATCGAGCTACATCGACCGCCTCTGCACGCGGCTCCGTCCGCACGCGCAGGACCTCGTCGACGCTTTCGGCTACGGCCCCGAGCACATCCGTGCCTCGATCGCGTCGGGCGTCGAAGACGACCGTCAGAACGAAGCCGCGTCGTACTACGCGGCGCAGAAGGCCGCGGGCACCGCTCCGATCCCGGAGAAGAAGCCCGCCAAGTGACGCGCGAAGCGGACGGCGGTCGGAAGGGGGGCGCCGCCGTCCGCTTCGCGTCTCTTCGCGCTGCCGTGCCATGTCGGTGGTCGGCTCTAGCCTGAGGTGATGAGCGACGTCCTCATCGGTCTCGACGGCACCGCCCGCTGCGCGTGGGCCGGCGCCGACGCCGAGTACCAGCGGTATCACGACGAGGAGTGGGGTACCGCTCTGCACGGCGACCGTCCGTTGTTCGAGAAGATGAGCCTCGAGGGCTTCCAAGCGGGGCTGTCGTGGATCACGATCCTGCGCAAGCGTCCGCGCTTCCGTGAGGTGTTCGACGGGTTCGATCCCGCCGCGGTGGCGGCGTTCGGCCCCGACGACGTCGAGCGATTGATGCAGGATGCCGGCATCGTCCGCAACCGCGCGAAGATCGAGGCCGTGATCGGGAACGCCGGCATCGTCGCCGAGATGGCCGAGAGCGAGCTCGACATGCTCATGTGGTCGTTCACGCCGGCCGCGCACACCCCGCCTCGCGTGTTCGCCGACGTCCCCGCCGTCACCCCCGAATCGACAGCCCTCAGCAAGGAGCTCCGCCGCCGCGGTTTCCGCTTCGTCGGCCCCACCACGATGTACGCGCTCATGCAGTCGTCGGGCATGGTCGACGACCACGTGGCGGGCTGCTGGCGCGCGGCCGCGTGACGCACCGCTAGACTGGACTCATCGGGAGCCTTCGCTCCCTGCGTCGTCGAACGCACCGGCCCCCTTTCATTGGGCCTTTGACCTTCACGGCGAACGGATGCGCCACCCGGCGCCTTCGCCCCCTGCAGCCGCAGCATCGCGGCATCCCGAACCGCCGTGCGCGCGTGCGCCGCGGCTGGAGTATTCATGACGTCCCAGACTTTCGCCGACCTCGGCGTGCCCGCCCCCCTCGTCGACGTTCTCGCCTCGCAGGGCAAGAACGACGCGTTCCCCATCCAGGCAGACACCCTGCCCGACACCCTCGCCGGACGTGACGTGCTCGGCCGCGGCAAGACCGGCTCGGGCAAGACCCTCGCCTTCTCTCTTCCCCTCGTCGCGCGCCTCGCCGGCAAGAACGACCGCCGTCGCGGCCGCAAGCCCCGCGCCCTCGTGCTCGCTCCCACCCGCGAGCTCGCCAACCAGATCGACGAGGTCATCAAGCCCCTCGCCGCGGCCTACGGCCTGGTCACCACCACCGTGTACGGCGGCGTGAACCAGAAGCGTCAGGTCGACGCGTTCAACGGCGGCGTCGACATCCTCGTCGCGTGCCCCGGTCGCCTCGAAGACCTCATCGGTCAGGGCCACGCGAGCCTCGACGACGTCGAGATCACCGTGCTCGACGAGGCCGATCACATGGCCGACCTCGGCTTCCTCCCCGGTGTCACGCGTCTGCTGTCGCGCACGCCCGCCAACGGCCAGCGCATGCTGTTCTCGGCCACCCTCGACAACGGTGTGGACAAGCTCGTCAAGCGCTTCCTGCGCAACGAGGTGCTGCACTCGGTCGACGAGGCGCACTCGCACGTCGCCGCGATGACCCACCACGTGTTCGCCCCCGCCGATGCCGACGCCAAGAAGGAGCTCGTGCAGACGCTCGCCTCGGGCACCGCGCGCCGCATCCTGTTCATGCGCACCAAGCACCAGGCCAAGAAGCTGGCCAAGGCCCTGACGGCCGCGGGCATCCCCTCGGTCGACCTGCACGGAAACCTGTCGCAGCCGCAGCGCGACCGCAACCTCGCCGCCTTCGGCGACGGCCGCGCCAAGGTGCTCGTCGCGACCGACGTCGCCGCCCGCGGCGTCCACGTCGACGGGGTCGAGCTGGTCGTTCACGTCGACCCGCCCGTCGAGCACAAGGCGTACCTGCACCGCTCGGGCCGTACCGCCCGTGCCGGCACCGCCGGTGACGTCGTCACGATCATGCTCCCCGAGCAGCGTCGCGACACCCTCGACATCCTGCGAAAGGCCAAAATCTCGGCCACGCCCACGGCCGTGACGCCGACCTCTCCCGAGGTCGTCGCCCTGGTCGGCGAGGTCGCTCCGTACGTCAAGCCCGAGCCGATCGTCGCGCAGCCCCAGGGCGGCGGACGCTCGCAGGGCGCGAACGCCCAGCGCAAGCGCGCCGAGCGTGCCCAGGGTGCGGACGCCGCATCCGCCGGCGGCGGACGTCGTCGCCGTGGCCGTGGCGCCGGCGGCCCCTCGGCCGATGCCCCCGCCGCCGCGGGCCACGCGCCCCAGGGCGGCCGCAGCCAGGGCCAGCGCTCCGGTGCCGGTCGCGGCCAGGGCACCGGTGGCGGACAGCGCGCCGGAGCGGGCGCCTCGCGTTCGCAGGGCGCGGGCCGCTCGGCATCCGGAACCCCCACGACCGGTATGGTCGTCGGCGCTCGCAGCCCCCGCACGAACCGTCGCGCCCAGGGCTGATCCACGTCACGAGGCCCCCGCAGATCCGTCTGCGGGGGCCTCGTCGTTTCGCGGAGTCGTCTGCCGTCGAGGCGGGCAGGTCGGGGGTCGAGCGTCCTCGCGCGGGCACGTCTCGCGGATGTCGGAGGTGTCCGCCACACTAGGGGGCGACCCGAGGAGCAGCGCATGAACGGTCCCGACACCCACGACGTCATCCGCGTTCGCGGTGCACGCGAGAACAACCTGAAGGACGTCGACCTCGACGTGCCCAAACGTCGGCTGACGGTTTTCACGGGGGTCAGCGGGTCGGGCAAGTCATCGCTCGTCTTCGGGACGATCGCGGCGGAGTCGCAGCGGCTGATCAACGAGACGTATCCGACGTTCGTGCAGCAGTTCATGGGTGAGCTGTCCCGTCCCGACGTCGACGCGCTCGAGAACCTCAGCGCCACCATCCGGGTCGATCAGGAGCGGATGGCCGCCAACGCGCGCTCCACCGTCGGCACGGCGACCGACGTGCACGCCATGCTGCGTGTGCTCTTCAGCAGGCTCGGTCAGCCGCACGTCGGGTCGTCTCAAGCCTTCTCTTTCAACGTCCCGTCCATTTCGGGCGCGGGTGCCGTGACCATCGCGACCGGCGCCAAGAAGGGGCAGAAGGAGCGCCGATCGTTTGAGATCACGGGCGGAATGTGCCCCGACTGCGAGGGTCTCGGCCAGGTCAGCGACATCGACCTCGACCAGCTGATTGATCCGAAGCTCTCGCTCAACGCCGGGGCGATCCTGGTGCCGGGTTACACCGCCGACGGGTGGATGGTGCGCGTCTACAGCGAGTCGGGCTTCGTCGACGCCGACAAGCCGGTGGGCGAGTTCAGCGAGCAGGAACGCCAGGACTTCCTCTATAAAGAGCAGACCAAGGTCCGCATCGCCAACACGAACATGACCTACGAAGGCCTCGTGCCCAAGGTCACCAAGAGCATGCTGCAGAAGGATCGCGACGCCCTGCAGCCGCACATCCGCGCTTTCGTCGATCGGGCCGTCACCTTCGTGGCGTGCCCGGCGTGCGGGGGGACCCGCCTCAACGAGGGCGCTCGCTCATCGCGGATCGGCGAGGTCAACATCGCGGATGCCGCGGCCATGCAGATCACCGATCTCGCTGCCTGGGTGCGCACGATCGACGACCCGATGGTCGCTCCCCTCATCCAGGGTCTGCGCGAGACCCTCGACGCCTTCGTGCACATCGGGCTCGGGTATCTGTCCTTGGATCGCGCGAGCGGCACCCTGTCGGGCGGCGAGGCGCAACGGACGAAGATGATCCGGCACCTCGGCTCGAGCCTGAGCGACATCACCTACGTGTTCGACGAGCCCACGGCGGGGCTGCACCCGCACGACATCCAGCGCATGAACGAGACCCTGCTGCAGCTGCGCGACAAGGGCAACACGGTGCTCGTCGTGGAACACAAACCCGAGGTGATCGAGATCGCCGACCACGTCGTCGACCTCGGTCCGCGCGCGGGGCGCGGCGGCGGGACCATCCAGTTCGAGGGCGACGTCGCCGGCCTTCGGGCCTCCGCGACGTTGACGGGACGCTTCCTCGACCATCGAGCCCGGCTGAAGGACGCCGTCCGGACGGCGACCGGGGTCCTGCCGATCCGCGGCGCCTCCCAGCACAACCTGCGTGACGTCGACGTCGACGTGCCCACGGGGGTCCTCACCGTCGTGACGGGCGTCGCGGGATCGGGAAAGTCGTCGCTCATCCACGGCAATCTGCCCGCGTTCGACGATGTGGTCGTCGTCGACCAGACCGCCATCAAGGGGTCGCGGCGCAGCAGCCCGGCGACCTACACCGGCA
Source organism: Microbacterium sp. Leaf203 (assembly GCF_001421275.1). NCBI lineage: Bacteria > Bacillati > Actinomycetota > Actinomycetes > Micrococcales > Microbacteriaceae > Microbacterium > Microbacterium sp. Leaf203. Next base: position 881,491 of record NZ_LMKF01000022.1, read on the forward strand.
TCCTCGATGCGGTGCGCGCCGCCTTCGCCAAGGCGAACGGAGTGAAGCCGGCCCTGTTCAGCGCCAACAGCGAGGGGGCGTGTCCGGCCTGCAAGGGGCTCGGTGTCATCGTCACCCAGCTGGGTTTCCAGTCGACGGTCGAGACGGTGTGCGAGCTGTGCGGTGGCACCGGCTTCTCGGACGACGTGCTCGAGTACACGCTCGACGGAAAGAACATCGCCGAGGTTCTCGCCATGTCGGTCGATGAGGCGGCGGAGTTCCTGGTCAAAGGCCCGGCGGCGGCCGTCCTGGGGCGCCTCCGCGATGTCGGACTCGGGTATCTGACGCTCGGCCAGTCCCTCAACACCCTGTCGGGTGGAGAACGCCAACGGCTCAAGCTCGCGATCTCGATGGCCAAGACGGGGGCCGTGTACGTCCTCGACGAGCCCACGACGGGGCTGCACCTGGCGGACGTCGACACCCTCTTGCGACTGCTGGATCAGTTGGTGGATGCCGGCAACACGGTCGTCGTGATCGAGCACCACCAGGCGGTGATGGCGCACGCCGATTGGATCATCGATCTCGGGCCGGGTGCGGGCCGCGACGGCGGCGCGATCGTCTTCGAGGGGACGCCGGCCGCTCTCGTCGCGAAGCGGGAGACGCTCACCGGCGAGCACCTCGCCCGATACGTCGGGGTCTGACCGGCGACTCCGCGGTCAGGCGCACGGGCACGGTCCCGTTATGGGGCCGAGGCCGTCGCGCGGCACGAGGGCAGTTGTCGCCCCCGGGCCTGGTCGGGTCGCCGCGCTCGCGCCGGGCCGTGGTTCAACGCGTCGCGAGCGCGGTCACCGCGCCCGTCTTCGCCTCTCACCGACTGCCGGCAGGAGTGCCTCAGCCGCGTGACGGAAGGGTCGCGTCGTGCAGGTGGCGATCGCCGTGAGAGAGGACTTTGACCATCACGCCGCGTCGACGAAGGTCCGCAACGGCGCGGGTCTCGTCCTCGCGCGTCAGCCCGAGAGCGTGCACGCTCGCGACGACGAGCACGTCACCGCGCGTCAGCGTTCCGAAGAACCGGTCGAGTCTGTTCGACCATCCCTCGAGGGTCTCGGGCGCCGGGTGACGGAAGCCCTCGATCGGCACGCCGAAGCGCGTGAGATCGTCGCGCTGTTGCTTGACGGTCTCCATGTCGGGGCGTGAGACCACGAGGCCGACCAGCCGCGATCCGGCGGGGCGCGCACGCCACCAGTCGCGATCGCTCTGCAGTTCGGTGAAGCACTTCGGACACTCGGCCGCCGCGTGCACAAGTGGCACGGGGCTGGTCCCGGCGGCATCCGCAGATGACGGCATCGTCGGGATCGGATCGCTCATGGAAACCTCCGCAACCATTCTGCCGCACGACCCTGCGAAACGCCCCGTTCCGCGCGCGGCCCGGCGTCCCCCCTGTGTCGAGGCGCGTCCCAGAAAGTGCTGTCTACTGCCCCCTCAAGCAGCCAAAAGTGGGACATGGTCTGAGGGCGAGCGACCCGCATCTCCCCTCGCATCAATCCGTGTCCCAGAAAGTGTCGGGGCATGTCCCAGAAAACGCTGTCCGCCATGGCCCCAGGCAGCCAAAAGTGGGACATGGTCGGGGCCGCCAGCGACCCGCGGCCCGCTCGCATCTACCCATGTCCCGGAAAGTGTCGGGACATGTCCCAGAAAGTGCTGTCTGCTGCCCCCTCAGGCAGCCAAAAGTGGGACATGGCCCGGCGGCCATCGACCCTGGTCCCACTTCGCGTCGGGGCATGTCCCAGAAAGCGCTGTCTGGCGCCCCGCACCGCTCAAGCAGCCTCCTGGCCACACCCGCGCGGCCCCGGCAGGCAGCACCGGACCCGCCGCGGCGGGCCCGGTGGGTTCGCCTCAGTGGGCGGAGTATCCGCCGTCGACGAGGTGGTAGCTCCCCGAGATGAACGACGCGTCGTCGCTCAGCAGGAACAGCGTGAGGGCGGCGACTTCGTCGTCCGTGCCGAGGCGGCCGGCGGCGTGCTCGTTCTCGAGGTGGGTCAGCGCCTCGGGCGACAGGCTCGCGCGCACCAGGGGAGTGTCGATGAATCCGGGGCCGACGGCGTTCGTGCGCACGCCCTGGGCGGTGTACTCCAGCGCAGCGACCTTGGTCAGCCCGACGAGGGCGTGCTTGGCCGCCACATAGGCGGAGCTCTGGGCGATGCCCACCGAGCCGAGGACGGATGCCATGTTCACGATCGCTCCGCCACCGGAGGCGACGATGGCGGGGAGCTGGAACTTCAGCCCGTAGAACACCCCGTCGAGGTTGATCGCGCGCACGCGGTCCCACGACTCGATGTCGTAGTCGCCGATGGTCGCGGCCTGACCGCCGATGCCGGCGTTGTTCACCGCCAGGTGGAGTCCGCCGTAGGTCTTCTTCGCGAATTCGACGGCCGACTCGGAGTCCTGCCACTTCGCGGTGTTCTGGGCGAACGCGGTGGCGGTGCCGCCGACGACGGTGATCTCCTGGGCGACGCGTTCGGCGGCCTCGAGGTTGATGTCGGTGACGATCACCGATGCGCCTTCTTTGCCGAGCTGCCGCGCAATGGCGGCTCCGATTCCGCTTCCTCCGCCGGTGACGAGGGCGACTTTCCGGGCGAACCTGCTCATGGGGTACTTCTCTCCCGCCGTCGAGTCACCCCGACTCTCGCGGTGACCGCATGCGCGCGAGGAGAAACCGAAACCCCGGTCCTGGTATTCCTCGTCAGTCGTCCGCGCCGTCGTCGATGCGCAGCTCGAGACTCAGCTGGTCGGCGTCCAGCTCGGCGAGGGCGTGGCGCAGCGCCGCCGTGCTGAAACGCCCGTCGCGGCTCAGCTCGCCCAGGCGCTTGCGCATCGCCTCGATGGAGGCCAGACGCAGCTCCAGCAGGTCGCGCACCCGTGCGTTCGCTTCATCGTCGTCGTCCGGCGGCTGCACGAGCCGGGCGCCGGCGCGCTCGACCAGGTCGGCGGGGAAGGGCTCGCCGTCGCGCCGCGCGAGCGAGCCCGACTGAACGGCCGTGATCGCGGCATCCCGAAGCTCCGAACTCAGGGCTCGCTGCTCGTCGCGCGTAGGTCCTTCGCCGCCGTCGCCGCTCAGGCCCACGCCGCGCACGACCGGCGACAGCGTCAGTCCCTGCAGGACCAGGCTGAACAGCGCGACGAGGAAGGCGACGAAGATCAGCAGCGGACGTTGCGGGGTGTCCACCGGGAGCGTCTGAGCCGCCGCGAGGGTCACGACCCCGCGCATCCCCGCCCAGACGATCACGGTCCCGTGACGGGCGGTCAAGGGCGAGTCGCGGTAGTAGTCGAGATCGGCCATCGTGCGCGAGATCCTCGCGCGCATCCACCCGATGCGGCGCTCGGTGCGGGCGGGGTCGGCACGCCCCTCGCCGAACTGCTCGGGTGCCTCCCGGTACGCCTCTTCGAAGCGGTCGAGGCGCTGCTGCGCGCCCTCGATCCGGTCCTGGTGGCGAACGTGCCGTCGGCTGCGCCGAGCCTGCACCGCGATCAGCCCAGTCACGTACAGCGCCCGCACGAGCAGCACGATCCCGAGCGCGGAGAGGGCGAGCCACGTTCCGTGCCAGAGCCCCTCGTGCTCCCTGAGGTTGGCGACGACGATGTCCTTCAGCTCGAGGCCGAAGACGAGGAAGACCCCGCCCTCGAGGATCAGCTCGACCGTGCGCCAGTTGAGCCGGTCGCTGATGCGCTGCTCCGGGGTGAAGCGCCGCGCCGCGCCCTGGCCGGTGACGATGCCCGCGACCACCGCGGCGACCAGACCGGATCCGCCGAGGTGCTCGGTCGGGAGGTAGGCGAGGAAGGGGATGGTGAAACTCAGCGCGGTGTTCGCGGCGGAGTTCGAGACGCGCTCGCGCACGCGCAGGTTGGCCCAGCCGACGACCGCGCCGAACACGAGGGCGATCGCGACGGCCCACGCGAAGTCGGCGAGGGCGTCGCCGAACGCGAATCCCGAAGCCACGGCCGCCACGGCCGTGCGCAGGAGCACGAGAGCGGTGGCGTCGTTGAGCAGGCTCTCGCCCTCGAGCATCGTCACCACGCGCGGCGAGATCCCCAAGCGTTTGGCGATCGAGGTGGCCACGGCATCCGTGGGGCTGAGGATCGCGCCCAGGGCGATGGCGAGAGCGAGGCCGAGACCGGGGATGACGGCCCAGAAGAACAGACCGAGAACGAGCGAGCTGAAGACGACGAGAAGCACGGAGAGCCCCGCGATGGGGGCGAAGTCGCGACGGAACTCGATGGCCGGAAGCTGCACGGCCGCCGAATAGAGCAGCGGGGGCAGAACCCCCACGAGGATGACCTCGGGGTTCACCGAGAACGGTTCGACGAAGGGGAGCAGGCTCACTCCCGCGCCGACCGCCAGAAGGACGAGCGGGCCGGCGACGTTGAAGCGCGGCCCGATCACCGTGGCGAGAGCGACGACCACCACTCCGGCGAGGACGAGGAGGAGGGGATCGATCACCCTTCGAGGCTATCCCTCGGGCTTCGCTCGGCGGAGCGGCACCGGGCGACGAGATGAGCGGGGTTCTCGATGCCGCCGGGTCCTCAGCTCTCCGCGCGCACGGCGGCGGCCACGGCCTGCAGTCCCGCCAGGGTCTCGGCGAAGCTCGTCGACAGGGGCGAGAGTCCGATGCGCAGCCCGTGCGGGTCGCGGTAGTCGGGGATGACGTCGTCGCTCCACAGGCGGGCCGTCACCGCCCTCATCGCGGGGTGCGAGAGCGTCACGTGTCCGCCGCGTTCCGCCGGGTCGCGCGGAGAGGCGAGCCGCACGCCGAGCGGACTCAGGATGCCGTCGGCCACCCGCACCGCGAACTCGGTGAGAGCGATCGATTTCGCCCGCACCGCCTCGATGCCGGCAACGTCGAGAAGGTCGAGGGTGTCCTGCATGGCGACCATGGCCAGCACCGGGGGTGTGCCGGAGAGGAAGCGGCGCATACCCTCGGCGGGGCGGTACTGCGGCCCCATCGAGAAGACGTCGGCGGCCCCCATCCATCCCTGGACCGGCTGGGTCAGGGTCGCGTGATGACGAGACGCGACGTACGCGAACGCGGGGGAGCCGGGCCCGCCGTTGAGGTACTTGTAGGTGCAGCCGACCGCGAGGTCGGCGTTCCACGCGTCGAGCTCGACCGGCACGGACCCGGCCGAGTGGCACAGGTCCCATAGCACGAGCGCTCCGGCTCGGTGCGCGATCGCGGTCAGCTCGGGTCCGTCGGCGAGGAAGCCCGACCGGTACGAGACGTGGCTCAAGAGCACCACTGCGGTGCGCGGTCCGACCGCGGCGCGGAGGGAGTCGGCATCCACTCCGCGTGCGGTGTCGACCTCGACCCAGACCACGCGCGCTCCCCGTTCTGCCGCGATCCCCTCGACGAGGTAACGGTCGGTGGGGAAGTCGTCACGCCCGACGACGATCTCGACGCGTTCGGGATCGCGTGCCGTCTGGGCGTCGAGGGCGGCGCGCAGCATCTTGTAGAGCAAGACGGTGGTCGAGTCGCCGATCACCGTCTGACCGGATGCCGCGCCCAGCGCCAGGGCACCGATCCGGTCGCCGATCACGAAGGGCAGTTCCATCCACGTCTCGTCCCACCCGCGGATGAGACGTCCACCCCACTCGTCGGTGACGAAGCGTGCGAGCCGATCGGCGGTGGCGCGGGGAGGCCGCCCGAGCGAGTTGCCGTCGAAGTAGATCAGCGACGTCTCGCTGCCGACGAAGGCGTCGCGGTGGTGCGCGAGGGGATCGGCCTCGTCGAGGCGCCGCGCCTCGGCGGCGAAGGAGTGGGCCGGGGCCTCGAGCCGGTCCACGGAGCCGAAGTCGGGGGAGGGGTCAGTCGACACGGGTGAGCTCCTCGGTCGGAACGACGGTCGCCCGGCTGAGCCAGCTCGCGACCTCGTCGTCGTCGGTGGGGGCGGCGCCGGCGACGAAGGTCGAGACGGCGTCGAGGGGCCGGGCGCGGGGCCAGGGGTCGGTGAGGGCGGTCACGAGAGCGTCGCCGCGCACGCCCGCCTCGGTCAGGGCGAGCAGCTCGCGCCGATTGACGCCCACGGGCAACGAGCCGTTGCCGAGGTCCGTGCCGTAGAGCACGCGGCCGCCGCGCGCGGCGAACGCGCGGAGATTCGAGATCGCGCGCTCGCGATCGGCCCCGCGGTGGATGTCGAGCGTCGAGATCCACGCTTGGCCCGCGGCGACGGCGCGCGCCACCTGGCGTCGAGAGACGGCGGCGTCGAAGGGGGCGTGAGCGAGGGCGGCGACGCCCGCATCGATCGCCCGGTCGACCTGACCGGGGCCTTGGGCGTGGGCGACGACGGGGAGGCCCCGCTCGGACGCCGAGGCGACCACGGCGGCGAGGGCGGCGTCGGACAGCACCGGACCGGCGTCGGCGTGGAGCGCGACCTTGATGAGTGACGCTCCGGCATCCGCCTGCTCATCCACCGCGGTGCGGGCTCCGCCCTCGACTCCCGGATGACGCGAAGGATCGGTGACGAACCGGACGATCGACGGCGGAGCCCACGAGCGACCGTCGGGGTACCCGCCGGGGACGGTGAGGAAGGCCCCGGCGAACGCGGTCCGCGGCAGGCCGGACGGCCGCCGCGCGAGGGCGAAGGGATCACCGCCGAGGTCGACGACGGCGGCGATCCCTCGACGCCCGAGGGCCGCGGGATCGATCAGGTGCAGGTGCACGTGGTGATCGACGAGCGCGGGCAGCGCGCTTCCCGTTTCAGCGGTGAGCGCGCGCCGCACGGGCCACGCGGCGGAGAGGATCACGCCGTCGCGATCAGATCAGCGACAGCTCGCGGAGCTTGCTCTCAACGTCGGCGTTCGACGGCTCGACGTGGTGGCTGGAGTCGGGGTAGACGACCACCGGGATGCTGGTGCGCCCGGAGATCTCTTTGGCGACGTCGGCCGCGGCGGGGTCGGCCACGAGGTCGATGTACTCGTAGTCGATGCCGAGCTCGTCGAGCTGCTTCTTGGTGCGGATGCAATCGCGGCACCAGTCGGCGCCGAACATACGGATGGTTGCGTCGGAGGACATGCCTCCAGCGTACGCCGCAGCGCGACGGTGAGCGCCGGGGGTCAGGCGGTGACTTCGTCCTCGAGGGGCTCGATCGCACGGACGGCCTTGCCGACACGGCTCTTCTTGGGCGCGTAGACCACGAGGGCGTGGAAGACGAAGCGCACCACGAAGGCGGCGATGAGCGTGAGGGCCGCGGCGATGACGCTGGGCATGTGGGCCTGGCTCACGAGAACCCAGATCACCGGAATGCGCACGATGGCCTCGACGCCGTTGAACGTGAACGACTTGATGAAGCGATGCCGCATGAGGCCGGACTCGGCGCGCATGTCGGCGAACACGAGGTACTCGAGCGCGATGAAGTTCGCGACGATCGTGACGATGCTGGCGATGACCGCGGCGACGAGGTACTGAACGCCGAAGGCCTGCAGGGCCCACATGATCGCGAGGTTGGCCACGGCTCCCAGCCCGCCGACGAGGGCAAACGCCGACATGCGTCCGAAGCGGAGCATGGTCAGCTGGGTGAGGAAGCGCATGCCCTGGCTGAAGGTCGCCTTGGACTCACCGGCGAAGCGGGGGGCGAACGAGAACGGCACCTCGGCCACGCGCATCTGCTTGCGCGCGAGGATCTCGAGCAGGATCTTGAAGCCGCGCGGCTGCAGGGTCTCGATCTCGAGCGTGCGGCGGTCGACGAGGAAGAAGCCCGTCATCGGGTCGGTGCAGTTGTTGAGCTTCTTGGGGAACATCGCCTTGGTCAGCAGCGTCGACGCGCGCGACACGGTGGTGCGCACCGCATTGGCGAGACCGTCGGAGGTACCGCCGGCGACGTAACGCGAGGCGACGACGACGTCGGCGTCGCCGACCTCGGCGCGCGCGAGCATGTCGGCGATGACCTCGGGCGGGTGCTGCAGATCGCCGTCCATGACGACGCAGCGGTCGGACTCCGCGGCACGGATGCCCTCGACCACGGCGCCGCCGAGACCGCCCACCGGGTTGTCGCGGTGGATGAGGCGGACGGGGATCTCGGATGCCGCGGCGACGGCCCGGATGATGTCAGGGGTGTCGTCGGTGGAGTCGTCGACGAAGATCACTTCGACCGTACGACCGAGCAGCGCGTGTGTCGTCCGTCGGACGAGCTCGGCGACGTTCGGACCTTCGTTGAAGGTCGGAACGATGACGGAAAGGTCCATAGAAGCTCGCGTTTTCTCGGTAAGACAGAAGTGAACAGCGCAGAGCGGTCGGCGCGTGCCCGGTCTGAAAGTCTGGCGTACTTACCTGAGAGATCACGGATGCCCACCTCGGTGGGCCATGAGCGACTGCTCGTGAGCGGGTGTTCCCGCCGATTCTCTCCGGCAGGGGGAGGGTCAGCCGATCTCCTTCTTGAGATCGTCGGCCGTCATTCCGTAATTCATGCGGATGACGGGCAGGGCGAGTTTATCGGTTCCGATGCGCACGTATCCGTGTTCGATCGTGCGACCCAGCTCGAAGCCGGCGCGACGCAGTCCCTCCTTCGTCGTGTCGTTGTAGTGCCCGAAGGGGTAGGCGACGACCTCTTTCGCTCCGAGGATCTGCGCCGACCGTTCCAGATCGGCGGCGATCGTGTCGGCGTCCTCGTTGACCATGCGCCCCTTGCCGTTCGCTCCGGCGCGGTGCATGTCGTGGGTGTGCGACCGTTGCAAGACGAAGGGGTTGGGTGTGCCTTCCGTACGTGCCGAGGTGATGACGAACGAGGTGGTCAGGAGCTTCCGGTCGCCGACGATCGGGGCGGCCATCTCGAGCCAGGTGCTGTCGGCGTCGTCGTCGGTGATGACCACGGAGTGCTTCGGCAGGAAGAGCGTGCCGTCGATGAACGCGCTCAGCTCGTCCCAGGTGGGCAGGTAGAAGGCGGACTGCTGGATGTGGGCCATCTGCGCGTCGAAGTCGCCGACGTAGGTGTAGTTCAGCCGCAGCCAGTTGTCTTCGCCGTTCGGGTTCCGCGTGAACTGGTGGTACATGAGGATGGGGATGCCGGCGGCCTCGGCTGCGTTCGCCTCGGGGGTCGTCCACCCGGCGTGGAGCGTCCGCTGCCGGTCGGTGCAGGCGACGAGGTCGGCGCCGTTCAGGCGCGCGGTCTGCGTCATCGCCGAGGCCGCGGTCGCGTCGTCGTACCACCCGGCGAAGACGCGGCCGTCGGCGCGCGGGATGGGCAGGTTCTGGTAACGAGCGCCCTGCGTCTGCAGCTGCGGATCGAGGGCGATGCCGTCCCCGGCGAACGAGACGGCGCAGGCGTGCGGGTCGGTCGAGCCGGCGAGCAGCGCTTGCGCGGGCGTCAGGGGCGTCGCCGTCGGGGTCGGCGTCTCTGCGGGTGTGGCGCTCACGGAGGTGTCGTCGGCGACGAGGGGAGCCTCTGGGGCGCGGGTCAGGGCGATCGCGACGACGCCCGCGCCGATCAGGGCGACGGCGATGACGGCGCTGATCGTGCGGCGCCGACGGGTACGGCGGGCGCGGCGACGATGCTCGGCTCGGGTGGTGTTCATGGTGCCTCGGGCTTCGGACGGGTGATTCGGCGCGATCCTATCGACGTGAAAAGCCACACCCGTGAACGAGGGGACCGTGCGGCGCGGCGTTCGCGGGAGGATGAGGGCATGATTCGCATCGGCATCGTCGGGACCAGTTCCATCTCCGAACGCTTCGCGGACGCCGTCGCCGTCGTCGCGGGCGTCGAGGTCTCGCGGGTGGCGTCTCGAGACGCCGAGCGCGCCCGGGCCTTCGCCGACGCGATCGGGGCGCCACGCACCGCGGTTGGCCTCGCGGACCTCCTCGCGGCCCCCGACGTCGACGCCGTCTATCTCGCCAGCCCCAACGCGGTGCACGCGGAGCAGGTGCGCGAGGCGGTGGATGCCGGCATCCCGGTGCTCGTCGAGAAGCCCGCGGTGCTGTCGGCGGAGGAGTGGGATGCCGCGGTGTCGCACGCTCGCGAGCGCGGCGTCGTCCTGCTCGAGGCGATGCGCTCGGGGTACGACCCGGGACTCGACGCGGTCCGCGCGCTGCTGCCGCGGTTAGGCGTGGTACGCCGCGTCTCGCTGCGATACGAGAAGCGCTCGGCGCGGTACGACCACGTACTCGCGGGCGAGCAGACGAACATCTTCGATCCGGCGCTGGGTGGGAGCGCCCTGCGCGACCTGGGGGTGTACCCGCTCCACGCGCTCGTGCGGCTCTTCGGCGCGCCCCGCTCGATCGACGGCGTGCGCGTCGGGATCGCCTCGGGGACGGACGGGCTCGGGAGCGCGATCGCCGCATACGACGGGTTCGTCGCCGACGTCGCCTGGTCGAAGATCACCGATAGCGCCCTGCCCAGCGAGATCCAGGGGGAGGACGCGTCGCTCTCGATCGACGCGATCGACGCTCCTCGCCGGTTGGTGCTGACTCCGCGCTCGGGGCCGGCCGAGGTCATCGAGGTGGACGCTCCGGCCAACCCGATGGTCGGAGAGGTCGAACGTTTCCGCGACGCGGTGGCGGGGGCCGACGTCGCCGATGATCAGCGCGTGACCGGCGTCACCCTGGCGCTGGTGGACGCGCTGCTCCGTCCTCGTCTGGTGTGACGATTCACCCGTCGTTTCCCCCGCTGCGCCAGGATGGGTCGGTGCAGCGGTCCGGTTCCGTCCGCGAGGTGTTCCTCGCCTTCCTTCGTCTCGGCCTCACCTCGTTCGGTGGGCCCGTCGCGCACCTCGGGTACTTCCGCGACGACCTCGTCGTTCGCCGCAAGTGGATGGACGACCGGGCGTACGCCGATCTCGTGGCGCTCTGCCAGTTCCTCCCCGGTCCGGCCTCGAGCCAGGTGGGCTTCGCGATGGGGCTCCAGCGGGCCGGAGTGTTCGGCGCGCTCGCCGCATTCCTCGCTTTCACCCTTCCCTCCGCCGTCCTTCTCGTCGCGTTCGCCGGGGGAGCCGCCGTGCTCGGCGGCCCCGTCGCCGCCGGCGTGATCTCGGGTCTGCAGGTCGTGGCGGTGGCGATCGTCGCCCAGGCCGTGTGGGGGATGACCCGCACGCTCGCGCCCGACGCCGCGCGGGCGGGTATCGCCGTCGTCGGCCTCGCCCTCGCGCTGCTCCTTCCGGGGGCTCCGGGGCAGCTGGGGGCTCTCGCCGTCGGGGTGCTCGGTGGGCTCGCGCTCCTGCGCGGTGTCGTCGAGCCCTCTGCGCCGGCGCTGCCGTCTTTCGGCGTGCCCCGCGTCGTCGCCGTGACCTGTCTCGTCCTCTTCGTGGGCGGGCTGGTGGGCCTTCCCGTGCTCGCGGCGGCTACCGGGTCGGGGGTGGCCGCCCTGATCGACGCGTTCTTCCGTTCGGGTGCCCTGGTATTCGGCGGCGGCCACGTGGTGCTGCCCCTGCTGCAGGCGGGGGTGGTCGAGACCGGGTGGGTCTCGCCCGAGGCGTTCCTTTCGGGGTACGGCGCCGCCCAGGCGGTGCCCGGCCCGCTCTTCACGTTCTCCGCCTATCTCGGTGCGGTGTCCTCCGTCGGTCCCGGGGGGATCGCGGGCGCGGCCCTCGCGCTCGCCGCGATCTTCGTGCCGGGCTTCCTCGTGCTCACCGGCGTCCTGCCGTTCTGGGATGCGGTGCGGTCCAAGCCCCGCGTGCGCGCCGCGATGCGCGGGGCCAACGCGGCCGTGGTCGGCATCCTCGGTGCCGCTCTCTACGCTCCCGTCTTCACGACCGCCGTCACCGGTGCGGGATCGTTTCTGCTCGCGGTGGTCGGATTCGTGTTGCTCACCGCGTTCCGCGTTCCGGCGTGGGCGGTCGTCATCGTCGGGGCCGTCGGGGGCGTGGTGCTTGGCTTCACCTGAGCGGGCGCCGAGAGCCGGTCCCGTCCGGGATGACACCGCGTCCCACGGATGCCAGGATGAGCGAACGGCACCGTCGCCGCGGCAGTTTTCGAGGGAGAGAACCGTGTTCCAGAGCCCGTACCCGAGCATCGAGATCCCGGACCAGAGCATCTACGACTATCTCTTCGCATCGCTCGAGGAGTCCGATCTCGATCGCGTCGCGCTGGTGGACCCCGCCGGGGGTGCCGAGACCACCTACCGCGCCCTCCGCGCCCAGGTCGACGCGTTCGCCGGCGCCCTGGCCGCCCGTGGTGCCGACACCGAGACCGTCGTCGCGATGCTGTGCCCGAACGTCCCCGCGTTCGCGACGGTGTTCCACGGCATCCTGCGTGCGGGGTCGATCATCACCACGATCAACTCCCTGTACACGGCGAACGAGATCGAGAAACAGCTGAGGGATGCCGCGGCCACCTGGCTCGTGACCGTGTCGCCGTTGCTGCCGCAGGCGCATCAGGCCGCGCGCGCCGTCGGCATCCCGGACGAGCGCGTCATCGTGCTCGACGGCGCGGAGGGGCACCCCGATCTGCGCTCGCTGGTGGGCGAGGGCCGCACCCCGCCCGAGGTGAGCTTCGACCCCGCGACCCACATCGCGGTGCTGCCGTACTCGTCCGGCACCACCGGGGTCCCCAAGGGCGTCATGCTCTCGCACCGCAACCTCGTCGCGAACGTGCACCAGTGCCGGGCCGTCATCGAGATCGCCCGCGACGATCGGGTGCTCGCCGTGCTGCCCTTCTTCCACATCTACGGGATGACGGTGCTGTTGAACCTCGCGCTGCGCCAGCGCGCGACGCTCGTCACCATGCCGAGGTTCGACCTGATGGAGTTCCTGCGCACCGTGCAGGATCACCGGTGCACGTTCCTCTTCATCGCCCCGCCGATCGCCGTCGCCCTGGCCAAACACCCCGCCGTCGACCAGTTCGACCTCTCGAGCGTGCACAGCGTCTTCTCGGGAGCGGCTCCGCTCGACGGCGAGACCGCCGAGACCGCCGGGCGGCGCATCGGCGCGCGTTTCTATCAGGGCTACGGCATGAGCGAGTTGAGCCCGGTGTCGCATGCCATCCCGGCGGGTACCGACATGCCGGTCAGCTCGGTGGGCGTGCTCATCCCGAACTGCGAGGGGCGGCTCGTCGATCCGGAGACCGGAGCCGACCTCGAGGAGCACGGCGACGACGGCCTCACGGCACCCGGAGAGATCTGGGTGCGCGGCCCCAACGTCATGCTCGGTTACCTCAACCGTCCGGACGCCACCGCCGAGACACTGGATGCCGACGGCTTCCTGCACACCGGAGACATCGGCGTCCACCACGTCGACGGGTACTTCACGATCGTCGACCGGCTCAAGGAGCTCATCAAATACCACGGGTACCAGATCGCCCCGGCAGAGCTCGAGGCCCTGCTGCTGTCGCACCCGAAGATCCAGGATGCCGCCGTCATCGGCGTTCGCGGCGACGACGGCGAGGAGATCCCGAAGGCGTTCGTGGTGGCCGCCCCCGAGGCCGGTCTGAGCGCCGACGACGTGATGGCCTTCGTCGCCGGCGAGGTGGCCCCGCACAAGAAGGTGCGCCGCGTCGAGTTCATCGACGTCATCCCCAAGTCGACCTCGGGGAAGATCCTGCGCAAGGACCTGCGGGCCCGCGAGACCGTGTGAGGTCACCTCGTCCCGTGGCGGGCGCGAGAAGGGCGGGGCGTCTCACGACGACCCCGCCCTTCTTCTTCGGAGTGATTGCCGCTCAGGGAGCGATCAACGCGCCGGTCTGGGCGGCGGCCTCCTCGGCGCGCTCGTCCTCTTTGTCCTTGCCGCGGCGCTCGTCGGCGGCCTCCTGCAGGGCCGACTTCGACCGCAGCGGCGGGGTGCGGAAGAACAGCGACAGCACGAAGGCCAGCAGCACGACGCCCATCGCGGTCCAGTACACCGTCGTCGCCGAGGAGTTGAAGCCGACGAGGAACGGCTTGGTCAGTCGCGCGTCGGCTCCCACGAGGAACGAGGTGTCGTCGAGCGTCGAACCGCCGATCGAGGTGTTCTCGTCACCCGCGGTGAACTGGTCCTCGATCGTCGTGGCCGCGGTGTCCACGAAGGCCGCACGCTGCGCGGCATCCGAGAAGTCCAGGCTGACCGTGCCGTCGGACGAGACGCGCGCGACCGGCACCTGCTGCTGGATCTGCGTCGTGGCCGCGGTGATGGCCTGGGCGACGGCCGTCTGCGTGGCGGCGGCCTGCGCCGACGCCGGGATGCGACCTGCCGCGACCTGCTCCGTGACGGCCTGGGTCGCGGCATCCTGAGCCTGCTTCACCCCGGCCTGCAGCTGCGTCGTGGTCCCCTCGACGATCTTCGACACGATCGGGGTGTAAATGCCCGACATGATCTTCTCGTTCGCGGGGGCCGAGGCCACGGTGGGGTCGAGGGCCGCGTCGAGAGCATCGGTGAGCGTCGCGCGGTCGGCGAAGGAACCGATGATGTTCGTCGGCATGAGCGTGAACAGCAGCGACAGCAGCACCGCGGTGCCGAGCGTTCCACCGATCTGGCGGAAGAACGTCGATCCGCTCGTGGCCACGCCCATGTCGCGCAGGCCCACCGAGTTCTGGCTGGCGATGGTCAGCGTCTGCATCAGCTGGCCGAGGCCGAGGCCGATGACGAGCATCGCGATCGCGACGTGCCAGTAGGGGCTGTCGTACTTCAGGAACGTCAGCAGGAAGAAGCCGACCGACATCAGCGCCGTGCCCAGGATCGGGAACATGCGGTAGCGACCGGTGCGCGCGATGATCTGACCGCTCGCGATCGAGGCGATCATCAGGCCGAGGATCATCGGCAGCATCTCGAACCCGCTCTGCGTCGGCGAGGAGCCGAGCACGAGCTGCAGGTACAGCGGCAGGGTCAGCATCGCTCCGAACATGCCGAAGCCGACGAGCACGCCGATGATGGTCGCCATCGAGAACGTCGGCGAGCGGAAGAGCTTCAGCGGGATGAGCGCGTCGTCCTTCATCGCGGTCTCGGCGATGACGAAGGCCAGGATGCCGAGCGCGCCGATGACGTAGCAGGCGATCGCGATCGGCGAGCCCCAGCCCCACTCGCGACCCTGCTCGGCCACGAGGAGAAGCGGGACGAGCGCGACGATGACCGTCGTGGCGCCCCACCAGTCGATGCGCACCGAGTGCCGCGGCTGCTTGGGGATGTGGAGGAAGCGCCAGACGATCGCGAGCGCGACGATGCCGATCGGCACGTTGATGAGGAAGACCCAGCGCCATCCGGTGATGAAGAGGATCTGGCTGGCTCCGGCGAACAGGCCGCCCACGAGCGGGCCGATGACGCTGGAGATGCCGAAGACGGCGAGGAAGTAGCCCTGGTATTTCGCGCGTTCGCGCGGGGCGAGGATGTCACCCATGATCGCCAGCGGCATCGACATCAGTCCACCGGCGCCGAGGCCCTGGATGGCGCGGAAGGCGGCGAGCTCGACCATCGAGGTCGAGAAGCTCGCGAGCACCGATCCGATGATGAAGATGAGGATGGCGATGAGGAACAGCGGGCGCCGACCGAAGATGTCGGAGAGCTTGCCGTAGATCGGCGTCGAGATGGTCGACACGATCAGGTAGGCCGTCGTGACCCAGGCCTGAAGACTCAGGCCCTGCAGGTCGTCGCCGATCGTGCGGATCGAGGTGCCGACCACGGTCTGGTCGAGGGCGGAGAGGAACATGCCGGCCATGAGGCCGAAGATCACGAACATGATCATGCGGTGGGTCATGACGGTGTTCGTGCCGCCCGTGGCGGGGGGCGGAGTGTGGGCGCGCCTGGTTCGAGTGGTGATGTCTGACATCGGGGCCTCTTCGTGAGAAGGCCTGGCGGACGGCTCGGGAAAGCTCAGTCGAGCGCCAGGTGTTTGCTAAAAGTCAACAAATAGTAGCGCTGTCTGACGGCGTCCGGAACCACTCGCGGCTGTGGGGACGCTATGCGGGCGGCGCGGCGCGGCACGCCGCGGGTGCGGCGCCGGGGCCGGTTGCGGGGAGCGGGGCCGTCACGAGAGCACGGGATGCCAAGGGAACAGGGCGTCATCGCGGAGAACGGCCTGCTCTCGACGCGTGCCCTGTTCTCGGGGCGGCATGAGACGCCGGCTCGCGAGGCGGAAGCGAGTGAGGGAGGCCGACGCAGAGCGGCATCCGGGCAAAGCAAAACCCCCGCCATGTAGAAGCTAGGCGAGGGTTTCTGGGATGACTGTAATGATCATCCGTGTGGCTCCGACGGGCGTCGATCCCGTGACCTCACGATTTTCAGTCGTGCGCTCTACCAACTGAGCTACAGAGCCGAGCGGCATGTCTGCCGCTTCCTAGACGAAAGGCCTCCTCGAAAGAAGGCCCGTCGCTGTGGAGCGACCCTGACGGGACTTGAACCCGCGACCTCCGCCGTGACAGGGCGGCACGCTAACCAACTGCGCTACAGGGCCATGCATTTTCAATTGTACTTCACCGGAAAGTGACCCCAACGGGATTCGAACCCGTGCTACCGCCGTGAAAGGGCGGCGTCCTAGGCCGCTAAACGATGGGGCCGGATGAGCCTGAAACCTTGCGATTTCATCCTCGCTTGCCGACGACCGAGCCTACTTCACATCTTCGGAGATTGCCAATTCGGGGCGTGGCGTGCGGCTCCCGCGCGTGTCGAGGGCGCAGGATGGGCCGCGGCAGCGGGAACTCGCCCTGTTGTGCGTGTGACTCGTGTTGCTACTGTTAGCCGAGTTGCGACCCGGTGAGATGAGGTAGTCCCGTGACGCTCGTGCCCCCTGATAAGACTGACGACTGCGGCTGCGCCCCCACGGCGAGCGAACAGCGGCGTTTGTGGCCCACCTTCGACCGGCGCAGTGCGCTGAAGTACGGCGCCCTCGGCGCTGTCGCTCTGGGTGCCTTCGGCGCCGCGACGTCCGGCTTCGCCTCTCCCGCCGTCGCCGCCGACTACCCCTCGTGGGATGACGTGCAGGCGGCCAAGGCCAACGAAACAGCGAAGGCCGGCGAGATCTCGCGCATCCAGGGGCTGATCCAGGGCTTGCAGTCCGAGGTCGCCCGCACGCAGGCCGAGGTTCAGGCCCGCTCCGACGAGTACTACGCCGCACAGCAGGCCTTCCAGGATGCCGACTACCGGGCCCAGCTGATTCAGCAGCAGGCCGATGCCGAAGCGGCGAAGGCGACGGATGCCGCCAGCAAGGCCGGGAAGGTCGCCGCGCAGCTGTACCGCTCCGGCGGCGACGACACCTCGCTCGACCTCTTCTTCTCGGGCTCGGCCGCATCCGCGGACGACCTGCTCGCCAAGCTCGGCACGATGGACAAGCTGCTCGAGCGGAACAAGTCGGTGTACGCCGCGGCCGTCTCGGCGCGCGACAACGCGAAGAACCTCAGCAACCAGGCCAACGACGCCCGGGCCGAGCGCGACCGTCTGCAGAAGATCGCCGAAGAGAAGATGGCCGCCGCTCAGCAGGCGGCCCAGGCGGCCCAGGAGGCCCTCGCCGCGCAGCAGGCCAACCAGGCCGTGCTCGAGGCGCAGCTCGCCGCCCTCCAGGACACGACCGCCAAGACCGTGGCTGATTACCAGGCCGGCGTCGAAGCCGAGCGCAAGGCACGCGAAGAGCGCGAGCGCAAGGCCCGCGAAGAGGCCGCAGCCCGTGACGCGGCCGAGCGTGCCCGCCGTGAGCAGGAAGCCCGCAACAACCAGAACAGCGGTGGTGGCGGCGGAGGCGGCGGTGGCGGAGGTGGCGGTGGCGGTGGCGGCGGAAGCGTCGGCGGATCCGGCTGGGCTCGTCCCTCGTCGGCCTACACGTCGTCGGGCTACGGCCCCCGCTCCGGCCAGTGCAACTCCAGCTACTGCGCCAGCACGTGGCACCTCGGACTGGACTTCGGCGCCAGCTGCTGGTCGCCCATCTACGCCGCGGCCTCGGGTCGAGTGACCTACGCCGGTGTCAACGGTGGTTTCGGAAACTACATCCGCATCCAGCACGACGACGGCTCGGGAACGGGCTACGGCCACATCGTCAACGGCGGCATCTACGTCTCGTACGGTCAGCGCGTCTCGGCCGGTCAGCAGATCGCCGCGACCGGTCAGACCGGCAACTCCTTCGGCTGCCACCTGCACTTCGAGGTCTACCCTCCCGGAGGCGGCACCACCGACCCCGCGCCCTGGTTGCGCGCCCGCGGCGTCTCGGTCTGACCGAGCCCACGAGAAAACCCCCGGTCGATGGACCGGGGGTTTTCTCGTCTGCAGAAGATCAGAGGGTGTTCGGCGCCTCGCCGGATCCCTGCGTCTTGGTCTGAGCGTCGTGCTCGTCGAAACGCGTGAAGGCCTCGGCCACGAGACGCTCGGCCTCAGCGGCATCCGCCCACTCGTCGACCTTGACCCACTTGTTGGGCTCGAGGTCCTTGTAGTGCTCGAAGAAGTGCGAGATCTCCTTCTTGGTCCACTCGTCGATGTCGCCGACGTCCTGGATGTGGTCCCAACGCGGGTCCTTCGCGAGCACGGCCACGACCTTGTCGTCGCCGCCGGCCTCGTCGCTCATCTTGAGCACGCCGACCGGGCGCACCTTGGCGAGGATGCCGGGGTGCAGGTCGCGGTCGAGCAGCACGAGCACGTCGAGCGGGTCGCCGTCTTCGCCGAGGGTGTTCTCGAAGAAGCCGTAGTTGGCGGGGTAGCCGAACACCGTGTAGAGGATGCGGTCGAGGTAGACACGGCCGGTGCCGTGGTCGACTTCGTACTTCACGCGGCTTCCGCGGGGGATCTCGATGACGGCGTCGAAAGCGCCCATACTCGTGCTCCTTAGATCTGTGGATTTCCGCGGCCCAGCCTAGTCCGGCGGGCGCGTGACGCCCACGCGGAGCCACACGGCAGGAGTTCGCGGTCGGCGGGCGGTGACGAGGCGCAGCGGCGAGGCGTCGCCGCGGGAAACTCCTGCGTCGTGTCCGGGGGCGCGCAGGCGGCGGCGTCGCGGCCCGGCGATAGCGTGGAGGCATGGATCACCGCCCCGGCCTGGACCCCTCCGTCGCCGAGGTGCGCCGCGCCGTCCGCGCCGCGCTCCCGCGGGCCGGTGGCCCCGTCGTCATCGCCCTCTCGGGCGGCCCGGATTCGCTGGCGCTGGCGGCGGCGACCGCTTTCGAGGCGCCGCGTGCCGGCATCCGTGCCGTCGCGATCGTGATTGACCACGGCCTGCAAGCGGGATCGGATGCCATCGCGGAGGCCGCCGCGAACGCGGCGCGTGGTCTCGGTCTCGAGGCGCGGGTCGTGCGGGTCGAGGTGGGCTCGGTCGACGGGCCCGAGGCCGCGGCGCGTGCGGCTCGATACGCCGGCTTGGCCGAAGCGGCGGCCGACCTCGGCGCCGAGCTCGTCCTGCTCGGACACACCCTCGACGACCAGGCCGAGACCGTCCTCCTCGGGCTCGCGCGCGGCTCCGGCGCGCTCAGCCTGGCGGGCATGCCCGCGCAGCGGAGGGATGCCACGGGCCCGGTGTGGGTGCGCCCCCTGCTGACGGTTCGCCGGCGCACCACGGTCGCGGCGTGCGCGGCCGCGGGGCTCGACCCCTGGACCGACCCCCACAACGCCGACCCGGGGTTCGCGCGCGTGCGGGTACGCGATCGCGTGCTGCCGGTGCTCGAGGCCGAGCTCGGACCGGGCGTCGCCGAGGCGCTCGCGCGCACCGCCGAGCAGCTGCGCGAAGACGCCGACGCCTTCCAGGACATGATCGACGAGACGATCGAAGACATCGTCGAGCACGCTGAGGCGGGGATCTCGATCTCGGTCGCCGCCCTCGCCGCGAACCCCGCCGCTCTGCGCAACCGGATCATCCGCTATGTCGTCGACAGCGAGTTCGGCGTCTCGCTCTCGCGCACCCAGACCCTCGAGGTCGCCCGTCTGGCGACCGACTGGACGGGTCAGGGGCCCATCGACCTGCCCGGGTGCCTCGCCCGACGCGTCGGCGCCCGGATCGAGGTCGTCGCGCGTACGGCATCCTGATCCGCCGACGTAGACTTTCCGAATGCGCGCGGCCGACATCTCCGACGACATCAGCGAAGTCCTCCTCACCGAGGAGCAGATCCACGAAAAGCTCGCCGAACTGGCGACGCGGGTGGCCGCCGACTACGAGGGACGCGACGTCGTCCTCGTGGGCGTGCTGAAGGGCGCGGTCATGGTCATGGCCGATTTCGCCCGGCACTTGCCGATGCACGTGTCGATGGACTGGATGGCCGTTTCGTCCTACGGCGCGTCGACCCGCTCGAGCGGCGTCGTGCAGATCCGCAAAGACCTCGACACCGACATCACCGGAAAGCACGTGCTGATCGTCGAGGACATCATCGACTCCGGCCTGACCCTCAGCTGGTTGCTCGAGAACTTCGCCTCGCGCGGAGCGGAGTCGGTCGAGGTGCTCGCGCTGCTGCGCAAGCCCGACGCGATGAAGGTCGAGGTCGACTGCCGCTACGTGGGCTTCGACATCCCCAACGACTTCGTCATCGGATACGGCCTCGACTACGCAGAGCGCTACCGCAACCTGCGCGACGTCGCGGTGCTCGCACCCCACGTCTACTCCTGACGACACGCCGTCTCCACGGCGGAGGGGCCGGTGGCATCCGGAGCCTTGTACGCCCATGACGAACGCACAGGCCCGGCATAGTCCGTGGGCGTTAGCCTGATGCGACCGCATTTCTGCGGAGGATCACGAAAGGGCTGGGCTCGCCCACCATGAATTTCAAGAAGATCACGCGAAATCCGATCATCTACGTTCTGCTGGTCGGTCTGCTTCTCGTCATCGGTTTCTCCCTCATCACGAACCTGAGCGGTGCCCGCCAGGTCTCCACCAAAGAGGGTCTCGACCTGCTCAAGGGCGGCACCGTGACGCAGGTGGTCACCAACGACCCCGATCAGCGCGTGGACCTGAAGCTGTCGCAGCCCTTCGAGGGTGCCAACGACGTGCAGTTCTACTTCAGCCAGGCCCGTGCGAACGAGGTGGCCACCGCGATCGACTCCGCGAACCCCTCCGACGGCTTCAACGACGTCGTGCCCAAGCCCAGCTGGTTCGACGGTCTTCTCGGACTCCTGCTCCCGCTCGTGCTGCTCGGCCTGCTCTTCTGGTGGCTGCTCTCGAGCGCCCAGGGCGGCGGCAGCAAGGTCATGCAGTTCGGCAAGTCGCGCGCCAAGCTCGTGACCAAAGAGACGCCCACCGTCACGTTCCAGGACGTCGCGGGCTCCGACGAGGCGATCGAAGAGCTCGACGAGATCAAGGAATTCCTCAAGGACCCGAAGAAGTTTGAAGAGGTCGGCGCCCGCATCCCGAAGGGCGTGCTGCTGTACGGCCCTCCCGGAACCGGTAAGACCCTGCTCGCCCGCGCTGTCGCCGGCGAGGCCGGTGTTCCGTTCTACTCCATCTCGGGTTCGGACTTCGTCGAGATGTTCGTGGGTGTCGGTGCGAGCCGCGTGCGCGACCTGTTCAACCAGGCCAAAGAGAGCTCCCCGGCCATCATCTTCATCGACGAGATCGACGCCGTCGGACGCCACCGCGGCGCCGGCATGGGCGGCGGTCACGACGAGCGCGAGCAGACGCTGAACCAGATGCTCGTCGAGATGGACGGCTTCGACCCCAAGGTCAACGTGATCGTGATCGCGGCGACCAACCGTCCCGACATCCTCGACCCCGCCCTGCTGCGCCCGGGCCGCTTCGACCGCCAGATCGGCGTCGACGCCCCCGACCTCAAGGGTCGCCAGCGCATTCTCGAGGTGCACGGGCGCGGCAAGCCGCTGTCGGACTCGGTCGACCTCGAGGTCGTCGCGCGCAAGACGCCCGGCTTCACCGGTGCCGACCTGGCGAACGTGCTCAACGAGGCCGCTCTGCTGACCGCGCGCTCGAACGCCCAGCTCATCGACAACCGCGCCCTCGACGAGGCCATCGACCGCGTGATCGCGGGCCCCCAGCGCCGCACCCGCGTGATGAAGGACAAAGAGAAGCTCATCACCGCGTACCACGAGGGCGGCCACGCCCTCGCTGCCGCGGCGATGAACCACACCGACCCCGTCACCAAGGTCACGATCCTCCCGCGCGGCAAGGCCCTCGGCTACACGATGGTTCTCCCGCTCGACGACAAGTACTCCGTCACCCGCAACGAGCTGCAGGACCAGCTGACGTACGCGATGGGCGGACGCGTCGCCGAAGAGATCGTCTTCCACGACCCCACCACCGGCGCCTCGAACGACATCGAGAAGGCCACGAGCATCGCCCGCAAGATGGTCACCGAGTACGGCATGACCAACGAGGTCGGTCCGGTCAAGCTCGGCGGATCGTCGGGCGAGGTCTTCATGGGCCGCGACATGGGCCACGGCCGTGACTTCTCGGAGCGCATCGCCGAGCGCGTCGACGCCCAGGTGCGCGCGCTCATCGAGCAGGCGCACAACGAGGCCTACCAGGTCATCAACGACAACCGCGAGGTGCTCGACCGCCTCGCGCTGGCGCTGCTCGAGAAGGAGACCCTCGACCACAACGAGCTGGCCGAGATCTTCACCGACGTCAAGCGTCTGACGCCGCGCCCGCAGTGGCTGTCGTCGGGGGACCGCCCCGTGTCGACCCAGCCGCCCGTCGAGGTCCCGCGTCGTCAGCAGCCCGCCGGCATCGCGGCATCCACCGAAGCGGAGTCGCAGGCCGCCGCCAAGGCGCAGCCCCGTCCGAGCGGACAGACGCGCCCGGCCACCGCCTGAGGCGCCGTGGCCGTCGATCGTGAACGCGTCGCCGTCCTGGTGCGCGAGCTCCTGGAGGCGATCGGGGAAGACCCCGATCGCCCCGGGCTCCGCCAGACCCCGACGCGCGTGGCAGACTCCTGGGCCGAGTTCTTCGGGGGAGTGAATCAGGATGCCGGCGCCCCGCTGCAGCACACCATCTCGGTGTCGCGCGGCCCGGCGCCGGACACCCTCCCCTCGGGTGCCGTGATGCTGCGCGACATCGCGTTCCGGTCGATGTGCGAGCATCACCTGCTCCCCTTCCGCGGTCGGGCGCACGTGGCGTACCTCCCGGGTGAGGAGGTCGTCGGACTCGGCGCCCTGCCGCGGGTGATCGACATCCTCGCCGCCCGCCCGCAGGTGCAGGAGCGTCTCGGCGAACAGGTGGCCGACACCATCGCCTCGGCCCTGGACGCGCGGGGCGTGCTCGTCGTCCTCGATGCGGTGCACGAGTGCGTGACCATGCGCGGGGGCCGACAGCCCGACGCCTCGACCGTGACGATCGCCGCGCGCGGCGTCTACGGCGACCCCGTCGCGCGTGCCGAGCTCGTGGCGCTGATCGGAGCACGCGCGTGACCCTCATCATGGGGATCGTCAACGTCACCCCCGATTCGTTCAGCGACGGCGGCCGGTACCTCGACCCCGACGTCGCACTCGCCCACGCTCGCCACCTCCGCGCCCAGGGGGCGGAGATCCTCGACGTCGGCGGCGAGTCCACCCGGCCCGGAGCCCAGCGTGTGGCGCCCCGCGTCGAGCAGCAGCGCGTGCTGCCGGTCGTCGAGGCCCTGGCATCCGAAGGCTCCTTCGTGAGCATCGACACCATGAACGCCGCCACGGCGGTCGCCGCCGTCCGCGCGGGCGCACGGCTCGTGAACGACGTCTCCGGTGGGCTGGCCGACCCCGACATGCTCGCCGCCGTCGCCGAGACCGATGCCGACATCGCCCTCGGGCACTGGCGCGGTCCGTCGACGGAGATGTACGCCCGCGCCGACTACGTCGACGTGGGGCGCGAGGTGTCCGCCGAGCTCGCTGAAAGGGTCGAGTCCGCCCTCTCCGCGGGCATCGATCGGTCGCGCCTCGTCGTCGACCCGGGCATCGGTTTCGGCAAGCGCGGAGCGCAGAACTGGCAGACGTTGAGCGCGCTCCCCGAGATCTCGGCACTCGGACTCCGGGTGCTCGTGGGCACGAGCCGCAAGAGGTTCCTCGCGGAGGCGATCGGCGAAGACGCCGACCTGGCTCGCCGTGACCTGGCGACGGCCGTCACGAGCGCCCTGTCCGCCCGCGCCGGCGCGTGGGCCGTGCGCGTGCACGACGTACCGTCCACCCGCGACGCACTCGCCGTCGCCCGCGCTTGGGAGACCTGATGGATGCCGACACGATCACTCTGACGGGGGTGCGTGCCGTGGGTCACCACGGGGTCTACCCCGACGAGAAGCGCGACGGGCAGGAATTCGTGGTCGACGCGACCCTCTCGCTCTCACTGCGGCGCGCGGCCGAGACCGACGACGTGGTCGACACCGTGCACTACGGCGAACTCGCCGAGCGCCTCGTACGGATCGTCGAGGGCGAGGCGGTCGACCTGCTCGAGACCCTCGCGCAGCGACTGGCCGACGCCGTGCTCGCCGACAGCCGCGTGGACGCGGTGACGATCACCGTGCACAAGCCGCAGGCTCCCATCCCCGTTCCCTTCGGCGATGTCGCCGTGACCATCTCGAGGTCGCGCCCGTGAACGTGCGGCTGGCGCACGGGATGGACGCTGCTCCGCGCGCCACGCCCGTCCACGCGGTCGTGGCCCTGGGAGCCAACCTCGGCGAGCGTTTCGAGACCCTCGCCGCCGCGGTCGACGAACTGCGGCGGCTCCCGCTCACCAGCGGGGTCCGGGTGTCCGCTCCGATCGAGACGGTGGCCGTGACGCTTCAGGGTGAGGACGAGGAAGCGCCGCGCTATCTGAACGCCGTCGCTGTTCTCGAGACGCGCCTGGCGCCGGGGGAGCTGCTCGCCTCGCTCCACCGCATCGAAGCCCGACACGGGCGCGTGCGCCGGGAACGGTGGGGTGACCGCACCCTCGATCTCGACCTGATCGCCTACGGCGACGAGCGCATCGATCGCGACGACCTCGTCGTCCCGCACCCCCGCGCGCACGAGCGGGAGTTCGTCTTGGCGCCGTGGCTCGACATGGATCCGGATGCCGTGATCCCCGGGGTGGGCCGCGTGGCCGACCTGCTCGTCGCGCTGCGGGGAGGACTCTCGTGAGGCGCACGGGCGCGGGCATCCTCACGATCGCCGTCGTCGCGGGCCTGGTGATCGGGTTCCTCCTGGACACCGTCCTCACCGCGATGGGCCGACCGACGTTCGCGCCCGCGGCGAGTCTGCCGACGATCCTCGCTCTGCTGGGGGCCGTGGTGGTGGCGCTCGCCATCCCGATCTACCGGGCGACGCGCGGGCGGAGCCCGCGACGGATCGATCCGTTCCGTGCTGTGCGCATCGCGATGCTGGCGAGAGCGTCGTCGATCCTCGGGGCCGCTGCGGCGGGGTTCGCGGGCGGACTGCTCGCCTTCCTGTTGAGCCGGCCGGTGGTGCCCTCGGTAGGCTCGATGGGATCGATCATCGCGACGCTCGTCTGCGCGGTCGTCCTCGTCGTCGCGGGACTCGTGGCCGAGCAGCTCTGCACCCTCCGGAAGGACGACGATGACGACGCCCCAGGGAACACCCCCGCAGGACCCGTCGGAATCTGAGGCCCGCAACGTCGACGACGCCGACCGGACGGTGCTCGACGACGCCACCTACGACCGCATCCTTGAACCGCGCTCGTCACGTCGGCTCCCCCTCGGCGACGGCACCTGGCATCAGCTCGCCCGCGCGTACGTCCGCGTGCAGCTGATTTCGCAGGGGGCGGTCTTCGTGCTCGTGCTCGCGGCCGCCGTGATCGCCCAGATCATCACGGGCGTGCAGTGGCAGTGGATCCCGGCCGGGATCATCCTGCTGATCACCGCCGTCGGCCTCTTCATCACCCCGCGGCAAGCGCGGTCCTTCGGGTACCAGTTGCGTCGCGATGACCTCGTGTTCCGCCGGGGCATCCTGTGGCAGCGGGTCGTGGCGGTTCCCTACGGCCGGATGCAGCTCGTGGACATCACCCACGGCCCCCTCGACCGGGGCTTCGGCATCGCCCAGCTCAAGCTCGTGACCGCCGCGGCCTCCACCGGAGTGACCATCCCGGGATTGACGCAGGAGGCGGCCGAACACCTGCGCGACACGCTCGTGGCCGTCGCCGAGACCCGTCGGACAGGGCTGTGACCGACCCGCACGCGGCGGGACCGCCCCTCGACCCGCAGCCCCGGCCGCAGCGAGCGGTCGTCCGTTCGCCCTACAGCGACGGCGAGTGGCATCGCCTGCACCCCCTGACGCCGCTCCTGCGCGGCGGACTGACCCTCCTCGTGATCATCGGCGTGATCGTCGCGAACCTGCGGGAGCGTCTCGTCGAGTGGGTCTTCCCGGTCTTCACCGAGATCCCCCCGGGGGAGCTCCCGCCCGACCCGGTCGACTTCCTCTTCGCGAACAACCTGATCCTCGTGGCGGGGGGAGCGACCCTCGTCGTCCTCATCGTGCTGCTGGTCCTCTTCCGCCTGTCCTGGCGTTTCCACACCCTGCGCATCAGCGATGACGACGTCGAGGTGCGTTCGGGCGTGCTGTTCCGCACTCATCGTCGTGCTCCCCTCGACCGGGTCCAGGGCGTCAACCTGACTCGTCCGATGATCGCCCGCCTGCTGGGGCTCGCGAAGCTCGAGGTGGTCGGAGCGGGACTGGATGCCAACGTCAAACTCGAGTACCTGTCGGGGAAGGACGCCGAGGCCATCCGCGGCGACATCCTCCGTCTCGCCTCGGGCCGGCGTCTCGCCGAGGGGCGGACCGAACCGGGCGCCCGCGCCTCGCTCGCCCGGCAGGCGGCGGAGGCCGTGGGGTCGGGGCTGCAGGGCATCGTCGACGGGGAGGACTTCTCCGACGCCGAGCCGGAGAGCATCGTGCGCATCCCGATCGGTCGGCTCGTGGCATCCCGTGTCCTGAGCGGATCGAGCCTCGTCCTCGTCGCTCTGGTCGTGGGGATCGTCGTCGCGGCGTCGCTGTCGACACTGTGGCTGCTGTTCACCGTGGTCCCGATGTTCCTCGCCTTCGGCGCGTACTACGTGCGCTCGATCGCCCAGGGACTGCGGTACTCGATCGCCCCGACGGCCGACGGGGTGCGCGTGACCTTCGGCTTGTTCACGACGGTGTCGGAGGTGGTGCCGCCGGGTCGCGTGCACGCGATCGAGGTGCGCCAGCCTCTGATGTGGCGTCCGTTCGGATGGTGGACCGTCTCCGTGAACCGACTCTCGGGGCGGTCCTCCACCGACACGAGCAACGATCAGTTGGCCGCGGTGCTGCCGATCGGGACACGAGCCGATGTCGAGCGCGTCCTGCGGATCCTCGTCCCCGACCTGTCGAGCGACGAATGGACACTCGTGTTCCGCGACGGCATCCTGGGTCCGGTGGAGAACGACCCCTACGTGACGACCCCGAAGAGCGCCCGGTGGCTCCGCCCGCTGTCGTGGCGGCGGAACGGCGCGCTTCTGACCTCGGACGCCCTGCTTTTGCGCCGCGGGTGGGTGTGGCGGTCCTTGAGCGTGGTTCCGCTCGCCCGCTTGCAGTCGATCGGCCTGCATCAGGGCCCGTTGGCACGCGCGACGGGGACGGCGACCCTGGTGGCCCACGTGATCGCGGGCACCGTCCAGACCTCGATCGGCGTCCTCGGCCGCGACGACGCCCTCGGGCTGTTCGAGCGGACCGCGCGAGCCGGCGTCGATGCGGCGGCGATCGACCGCACGCACCGGTGGGCCGGATGAGCGCCGGTCGCGACGGGCGCCTCGGCGTCGGGGTGATCGGCGCGGGACGTGTCGGCCCGGTCGTCGCGGCGGCGCTCGCCGGTGCGGGCCACGCCCTGACCGGGATCACCTCCGGCTCGGACGACGATCGCGTGGAGGCGATCCTGCCGGGCCTGCCGGTCCTGACGGCCGACGAGGTCGCTCGACGCAGCGAGCTCGTGGTCGTCGCGGTTCCGCACGACCAGCTCCCGGGTCTCGTCTCGGGCCTCGCCGAGGTCGGAGCGTGGCAGCCCGGCCAGCTGGTGCTGCACACCGACGCCGCGTACGGATCGCGCGTCCTGGATCCCGCCGCGAGGAGCGGCGCCATCCCGCTCGCCATCCACCCCGCGATGGCCTTCACAGGGGTGTCGTCGATCGACCTGCGCCAATTGGCCCAGTCGTATGCCGCCGTGACCGCACCGGCCCCTGTCCTCCCCATCGCCCAGGCTCTCGCGGTCGAGCTGGGGTGCGAGCCTCTCGTGGTCGCCGAGGACGACCGGGCGACGTACGCCGAAGCCATCGCGACGGCCACGGAGTTCTCTCGTTCGATCGTCCGGCAGTCGTCGGCGCTGCTCGAGCGCATCGGTATCGACAACCCCGGCGCATACCTCTCGGCCCTCGTGCGTTCGAGTGTCGACCAGGCGCTCGTCGAGGGCGGGCGCCGTGACGACCTCGACGGCACCGCTACGATCGACGGATGATCCGCTCCCTCGAGGATCTGCGCACCCGACTCGGCGAGATCCGAGGCGCAGATCGATCGGACGCCGGCCCGCGCGTCGCCCTCGTGTCCACCCTCGGCGCTCTGCACGACGGCCACGTCGACCTCATCCGCGAGGCGCGCGAACGAGCGGACGTCGTGGTGGTGTCGACCTTCGTCAACCCGCTGCGCTTCCGCTCCGCCGACGACACCGGGGCCTATCCCCGGTCGCCCGAGTCCGACGCGCGCGTGCTCGGTGAGCTGGGCGTCGACGTCGTCTTCGCGCCGTCGGCGGCGGAGTTCCTCCCGGCGGGAACGGCGACGACCCGCGTCTCGGCGGGCGATGTGGGTCTCCGCTACGAGGGGCGTGTGCGCCCCTTCTACTTCGACGGGGTGCTGACCGTCGAGGCGAAGCTCTTCCACCTCGTTCGACCCGACGTTGCCGTCTACGGGGAGCGCGATCGGCAGCGCATCTTCCTCGTGCGCCGCATGGTGCGAGACCTCGACTTCGGCATCGACGTCGCGACGGTTCCGACGGTGCGCACCGACGACGGGCTGCCCGTGTCGAGCCGCGTCGCGCTGCTCGACGATGCCGATCGCCGCGCCGCCGCGGCCCTTCCGCGAGCCCTCGAGGCGGCGGCCTCGAACGCCGATCTGGGGGTCGATGCCTGCATCGCCGCTGCGCAGTCGGCGTTGATGGGCGAGCAGCGCATCACGCTGGAGTACCTGAGCGTCGTCGATCCCGAGACGTTCCTGCCGGTCGACGACGGGCACCGCGGGCGCGCGTTCGCGCTCATCGCCGCCACGGTCGGCGGTCACCGCTTCATCGACAACGCCGAGATCTCGCTGCGCTGAGGGCCCTCGGGCGGCCGGTGACTCCGGGGCGGCCGAGGACGACGAATAGACTGGGGGAGACCCCGAGGAGCCTTCCTGATGACCGACGCGCCCGCGAACGACGCCGCCGAACCGACCGAAGACGAGGTCTTCGAACAGAAGGCGGTGCGCCTGGCCAAGCGCGAGCGTCTGCTCGCGGAACGCTCCGACGCCGCCGGCGGTCCCTACCCGGTGGCCGTGCCCATCACGACGACGATCCCCGAGCTGCGCGCGCGCTTCGGCGATCTCGAAGCCGGGGCCGAGACCGGTGAGACGGCCGGGGTCGCCGGGCGCGTGGTGTTCAGCCGCAACACCGGCAAGCTCTGCTTCGCGTCGCTGCAGTCCGGCGACGGAAGCCGCATCCAGGCCATGGTCTCGCTCGCGAGCGTCGGCGAGGAGTCGCTCCAGGCGTGGAAGGAGCTCGTCGACCTGGGCGACCACGTCTTCGTCTCAGGTGAGGTCATCTCGAGCCGCCGCGGCGAGCTGTCGATCATGGTCGCCGAGTGGACCATCGCGGCGAAGGCCGTCCTGCCCCTCCCCAACCTCCACACCGAGCTCAGCGAAGAGAGTCGCGTCCGCAGCCGCTTCCTCGACCTCATCGTGCGCGATCGCGCCCGCGAGACCGTGCTGGCCCGCGCGAAGGTCAACGCGAGCCTGCGCCGCACCTTCACCGAGCGCGACTTCGTCGAGGTCGAGACGCCGATGCTGCAGGTGCAGCACGGCGGCGCGAGCGCCCGCCCCTTCACCACGCACTCGAACGCCTTCGACACCGAGCTCTTCCTGCGCATCGCGCCCGAGCTGTACCTGAAGCGCGCCGTGGTCGGCGGTATCGACCGGGTCTACGAGATCAACCGCAACTTCCGCAACGAGGGCGCGGACACCACCCACAGCCCCGAGTTCGCGATGCTCGAGGCCTACCAGGCCTACACCGACTACAACGGCATCGCCGACCTCACGCAGACCCTCATCCAGGACGCCGCCGTCGCGGTGGCCGGGTCGACCACGGTCACGTGGGCGGACGGCACCGAGTACGACCTCGGCGGCGAGTGGGACCGCATCTCGATGTACGACTCTCTGTCCGCCGCCTGCGGCCGGTCCATCACCCCCGACACCTCGGTCGAGGACCTCCGCGCGCTCGGAGCAGAAGAGGGAGTCGACGCCCCGCCCCAGGAGACCCACGGCAAGTGGGTCGAGGAGCTGTGGGAGCACTTCGTGAAGGGCCGTCTCACCCGCCCCACCTTCGTCATGGACTTCCCCGTCGACACCAGCCCGCTCGTGCGCGAGCATCGCTCGATCCCGGGCGTCGTCGAGAAGTGGGATCTGTACGTGCGCGGATTCGAGCTCGCCACGGGCTACTCCGAGCTGGTCGACCCCGTGATCCAGCGTCACCGCTTCACCGAGCAGGCGAAGCTCGCCGCGCGCGGAGACGTCGAGGCCATGCCGATCGACGAGGAGTTCCTGCGCGCGCTCGAGCACGGGATGCCGCCCACCGGTGGCATGGGGATGGGAATCGACCGTCTGCTCATGGCCATCACGGGCCTGGGTATTCGCGAGACGATCCTGTTCCCGCTCGTGAAGTAGACCGCTCGAACACCCACTCCGGGAGGCGCCCGGCGTCGATGACGTCGAGCATGAGGGCGCTGAGCCCGTGGTCGGGGTCGATCTCGAGAGCCGTCTCGGCGTACAGGACGGCGTGAGAGGAGCGACCGGTCGCCCACGCGAGCCACGCGCACGCCGACAGCGGGCCAGGGCGACGCTCCCGGGGGAGGACGGACGCGACTCGGCGGCACAGTTCGAGCGCTCGTCGAAGGCGGTCGGGGTCGGGGAGGGCGCCTTCTCCCCACATCGGCCGGGCGAGGTCGTCGGGGAACGGCTTGCCACGGTGGAAAGCGGTCTGCGCCTGCAGAACCGCATCACCCGTGGCGAGATCCGCCACCCACTGCATCAACGCGACATCGCGTAGCGACGGTCGGGCGAGGCAGAAGGCGAGGGCGGCGAGCTGCGCGGGGTCGAGTTCTTCGGGCGGCGTTGCCAGGGCGTCCTCGATCAGGACCGGCGGATCCGCGAGCGCCACGGTGGCCGGATCTCCGGTCGCCGCACGCTTCAGCGGGGGAAGCTTACGGCGTTCCTGCGGGCCTCCGAGCACGCGCTCGATCGCGCGGAGGTCGGTGATCACCCGCCGAGAGACGGCGGCGTCGAGCGGCGGAAGCTCGGCGGCGGCGAACTGGTCGTCGACGACCGGGCCGGTCGGCTCCGCGAGCGTGTGCGCCGCGATGTCGCTCAACGGGTGCGGCATCGACGACGAGGGGGACACGTAGCTGTCCCATCCGTCCGAACCGACGACGAGGGCGTCGACGACGCGGAGGCCGCAGATCTCCGCTCGCCCCATCGCCGCATCGACGAGCGCGCGGTGGGGCGCCGCCGGAAGGTCGGCGAGGACCTCGTCGGCATAGACGACGATCGCCACGGCATCGGTCCGGGCGACCTTGCAGGCCATACCGATCACGGTCGAGGCGACGCTCTCGTTCGCGGAGGCGTCGTCGGCGGCCGGGAGGTCGACGCGCATGGCGCCGAGGGAACGCGACTCGGCGAACGGGACGAGCACGAGACTCTCGCGCGGGGTGCATTCGAGCAGATGCGGGACGAGAGCGAGGAACGCGGAGGACGAGGTGGCGGAGACGACGGTGGGTGTCATGCCTCGAGAGTGGCCGGGCGGGCGGGGCTCGCGCCGGGCGGAATAGCTCGACGGTGGATGAATCCGCATATCCACTGCTTGTGGAGGAGCCCGCGCGAACCGCGCGCCCAGGCAGCGCGGGTATTCTCGGAGCATGGACGAAACCTGGACCGCGATGCTGTGGGCGATCCTGCCGACCCTCGTGGTGTCCGTGGTGTTCTTCTTCATCCTCCGCAACGTCATCCGGATGGACCGGACCGAGCGCAAGGCCTACGCCCGTATCGAGGCCGAGGAGCGCGCAAAGCGCGGCCTCCCGCCGGTCGTCCGCACCGGCGACGGTCCCGCGAACTGACGATCGCACGGCCTCTGTCGGAGGCCGTCGCTACGCTGGGTCCACAACCCGCCCAGGAGGACCCGTGATCAACGCCACGTTCGACGCGAGCTGGCTCGTCATCACGCTCTTCATCGTCGACCTGGTCGTGCGCATCGCCGCGATCATCATCGTTCCGCGAAACCGTCGCCCGACCGCGGCGATGGCGTGGTTGCTCGCGATCTACTTCATCCCCTTCGTCGGGGTCTTCCTGTTCCTGCTCATCGGCAATCCGCGGCTGCCCCGCAAGCGCCGGCGCAAGCAGGCCGCGATCAACGAGTACATCCACGACACGAGCGCGTCGCTCGAGTTCGGCACACTCCGGCCCAACGCTCCGCAGTGGTTCCGCGCCCTCGTGCAGCTCAACCGCAACCTCGGTGCCATGCCGATCGCGGGAGACAACGCCGCGACCCTCATCGCCGATTACCAGCAGAGCCTGGATGCCATGGCCGAGGCGATCCGTCGGGCTCAGCGCTACATCCACGTCGAGTTCTACATCCTGCAGTCCGACGACTCGACGGACAACTTCTTCCGCGCCCTCGAAGAGGCCGCGGAGCGCGGCGTCGTGGTCCGCGTGCTCCTCGACCACTGGGCCAACCGCGGAAAGCCCTTCTACAAGCAGACGCTGCGCCGGCTCGACGCGATGGGGGCGCACTGGCACCTCATGCTCCCCGTGCAGCCGCTGCGAGGGCGCTACCAGCGACCCGATCTCCGCAACCACCGCAAGCTGCTCGTGATCGACGGCGACGTGGCGTACATGGGATCGCAGAACGTCACCGACTCGTCGTACAACCTCCGCAAGAACATCCGCCGCGGCCTGCACTGGGTCGATCTGATGGTGCGCGTCGAGGGCCCGGTCGTCGCGAGCATCAACGCCGTCTTCCTGTCGGACTGGTACAGCGAGACCGACGAGACCCTGCGTGACGAGATCGATCTGTTCAGCGTGACGTCGGGTCCGGGAGACCTCGACTGCCAGGTGGTGCCCTCCGGCCCCGGCTTCGATTTCCAGAACAACCTCAAGCTCTTCCTGGGCCTGCTCTTCGCGGCCAAAGAGCGCATCATCATCGTCAGCCCCTACTTCGTGCCCGACGAGGCTCTGCTGCTCGCGATCACCACCGCCTGCCAGCGCGGCGTGCACGTCGAGCTCTTCGTCTCGGAAGAGGGCGACCAGGCGATGGTCTACCACGCGCAGCGGAGCTATTACGAGGCTCTCCTGCACGCGGGCGTCACGATCTGGATGTACCGCAAGCCGTACATCCTGCACAGCAAGAGCGTCACGATCGACGACGAGGTCGCGGTCATCGGCTCGAGCAACATGGACATGCGCTCCTTCGGTCTGAACCTCGAGGTGTCGCTCTTGGTCCGCGGCGAAGAGTTCGTCCGCGACATGCGCGAAGTCGAGGGCGCGTACCGCACCCTGAGCCGCCAGCTCACGATCGAGGAGTGGCGTCGGCAGCCCCTGCGCTCGACGATCCTCGACAACCTGGCGCGCCTCACCTCCGCGTTGCAGTGACGCGCCGCGGCCCTCGCCGCCGGCATCCAGGTATCTCCGACATCATGGGCTCAACTCGCCCCCGGAGGTCCGCATGTCACGTCACCGTCTCGCCGTCATCGGAATGATCGGCGCGTCCCTCATCGCCGCTGGAGCCCTCACCGGCTGCGCCACCGGTGCCCCGGCTCCCGAGGGGATGGCTCCGACTCCGGATGCCACCGCCTCCGCGCCCGCGAGCGAACTCGGCGCCGCGTGGGTCAGCGGCGGCCGTGCCATCGCCCTGGTCACCACCGGCAGCTCTTCGTGCCCGCCGGTGCTGAGCGGCGAGCCGACCGTCAGCGGATCCACGGTGACGGTCGACCTCGCCGAGTCGCCACGACAGGACTGCACGCGCGACCTGGCTCCGCGCGCGACACTCATGAACGTGCCCGCGGGCGTCGACCCGAGTGCGGGCCTCGCCCTCACGGTGACGGGTGTCGCCCGGGGCAAGGTGATGCTCGCCGGGCTGGGCTCCGTTCCCGCCGCCCCCGCGGAATTCACCCCGTCGGCGGGCTGGGTGAACGACTCCCTGGTCGCCATCATCACGTACGGCAGCTCGACCTGCGTGCCCTCGGTCGAGGCGGTCACCGCGGCCGGCCCGAACGTCGAGATCCAGTTCGCGACGCCGCCGTCCGACCAGGTCTGCACGATGGATCTCGCGCCCCGCGTCACTCTCGCCGACATCGGTCGAGAGGCCGGGTCGGGCGCGGTGTCGCTCGTCCTCACCGGCGGGAACGTCGACGCCGGCGACCCCATCCCCGTGCTCGGCTCCCGCTGACGGCCGCACCCCCGCTCGTGGGGCGGGGGGGGCGAACGTGGTCAGCGCTCGGCGACGAGAAGCTCGCCCACCTCGCACTCGAGCACGCGGCAGATCGCGGACAGCGTCGAATAGCGGATCGCCCGGGCACGATCGTTCTTCAGCACCGACAGGTTGACCACCGAGACTCCGACGAGTTCGCTCAGGCGGGTCAGCGTCATGCCGCGCGCTTCCAGAAGCTCGTCGAGACGACAGTGGATGCCGGTGGGCCCGTCATCCGTCGCCGCCGGGGTCATACGAGACCCTCGGTGTCGCGCTGCAGGCGGTCACCGACCGCGAAGGCGGTGCCCGCGAGCGCGACGACGAAGGCGACGCCGAAGATGGACAAGAGATCGACCGTTCCGACGACGGCGCGATCGTACGTCCCGTCGGACAACAGCGCCAGGGCGCCGTTCACGGCCATGTTGTGGAAGAACGGAACGAAGTACATGCCGGCGATGGCGACGAGGCCCGCCGCCGTGACGAGCGCCGTGTGGGCACGCGAGAAGATCCGCCCCCGCAGGATGCCGAAGCACAGGATGAGGAGCAGGGTCACCACCGTCACCATCGCGACCGCGACCAACACGTGGCTGATGACGAGCGCGCCGAGCGCCGCGGGTTGAAGTGAGGCCACCGTCACCGACGCGGAATCGAGCTGCACGGCGACCGGTGCTCCGTCGGGCCCGAGCGGCGCCTGCGCCTCGGTGGCGACGAAGGGCGCGAGAAGGGTGATGTCGCGGTTGGGTAGGACCTGCGCGATGGCGACGACGGACTGCACCACTGCGGCGACGGCGATCGCCACTCCTCCGATGAGGAAAAGCACGAAGCCGATCGTGTCGCCGCGGGAGAGGACGCGGGGAGGTCGGGGGGAAGCCATGATCGCTCCTTATCGATGATCGTTGTTATCGGTTGTCGATAAGGTAACGACTGTCGATGTGTTCCGCAAGGTCGAGCGCGCAGACGGTATGCCCACGGCGAACACGGGGCTCTGGCATCCGGCCGCTGGTTACTCTCGATGTACGGCGCGCGGAGGCGTGCCTGTCAGCCCATTTTTGGAGGGACTGAGGATGTTCGAAAGATTCACCGATCGTGCTCGTCGTGTGGTGGTGCTCGCCCAAGAAGAGGCGAAGATGCTGAACCACAACTACATCGGCACCGAGCACATCCTTCTGGGCCTCATCCACGAGGGTGAGGGCGTGGCTGCCAAGGCGCTCGAGTCGCTGGGCATCTCCCTCGATGCCGTCCGCGAGCAGGTGCAGGACATCATCGGCCAGGGGCAGCAGCAGCCGACCGGCCACATCCCCTTCACGCCGCGTGCGAAGAAGGTCCTCGAGCTGTCTCTGCGCGAGGCGCTGCAGCTCGGTCACAACTACATCGGCACCGAGCACATCCTGCTCGGCCTCATCCGCGAGGGTGAGGGCGTTGCCGCCCAGGTGCTCGTCAAGCTCGGCGCCGACCTCAACAAGGTCCGCCAGCAGGTCATCCAGTTGCTCTCGGGCTACCAGGGCAAGGAGCCCGCGGGCGTCGCCTCGGGTGCCGGCGAGCAGACCCAGGGCGCTGCCCAGGGTGGATCGGCCGTGCTCGACCAGTTCGGGCGCAACCTCACGCAAGCCGCGCGAGACAACAAGCTCGACCCCGTCATCGGGCGCGAGAAAGAGATCGAGCGCGTGATGCAGATCCTTTCGCGCCGCTCGAAGAACAACCCCGTCCTCATCGGCGAGCCCGGCGTCGGCAAGACCGCTGTCGTCGAGGGCCTCGCCCAGGCCATCGTCAAGGGCGATGTGCCCGAGACGCTGAAGGACAAGCAGGTCTACTCGCTCGACCTCGGTTCGCTCATCGCCGGATCCCGCTACCGCGGTGACTTCGAAGAGCGTCTGAAGAAGGTCACGAAAGAGATCCGCACGCGCGGCGACATCATCGTCTTCATCGACGAGATCCACACTCTCGTGGGTGCGGGTGCCGCCGAGGGTGCGATCGACGCCGCGTCGATCCTCAAGCCCCTCCTCGCCCGCGGTGAGCTCCAGACCATCGGTGCCACCACGCTCGACGAGTACCGCAAGCACTTCGAGAAGGACGCCGCTCTCGAGCGCCGCTTCCAGCCGATCCAGGTGGCCGAGCCGAGCCTCCCCCACGCGATCAACATCCTGAAGGGCCTGCGCGACCGCTACGAGGCGCACCACAAGGTGCAGATCACCGACGGCGCGATCGTGGCCGCGGCGAACCTCGCCGACCGCTACATCAGCGACCGGTTCCTGCCCGACAAGGCCATCGACCTGATCGACGAGGCCGGCGCCCGCCTGCGCCTGTCGATCCTGTCGAGCCCGCCGGAGCTGCGCGAGTTCGACGAGAAGATCGCGAAGGTCCGCGAGCAGAAGGAGCAGGCCTCCGAGGAGCAGGACTTCGAGAAGGCCGCCGCCCTGCGTGATGAGGAGAAGTCGCTCCTCGCCGAGCGTCTGCGCCTCGAGAAGCAGTGGCGCTCGGGCGACGTCGCCTCCCACGCGGTCGTCGACGAGGGTCTGATCGCCGAGGTGCTCGCCCAGGCGACCGGCATCCCGGTGTTCAAGCTCACCGAGGAGGAGTCCAGCCGCCTCATGTTCATGGAGAAGGCCCTGCACCAGCGGGTCATCGGCCAGGAAGAGGCGATCGCGGCCCTCTCGCGCACGATCCGTCGTCAGCGCGCGGGCCTCAAGGACCCCAAGCGTCCCTCGGGCTCGTTCATCTTCGCCGGCCCGACCGGTGTGGGAAAGACCGAGCTCGCCAAGGCGCTCGCCGAGTTCCTCTTCGACGACGAGGGCGCGCTGATCTCGCTCGACATGTCGGAGTTCGGTGAGAAGCACACCGTCTCGCGTCTGTTCGGTGCCCCTCCCGGATTCGTCGGGTTCGAAGAGGGCGGCCAGCTCACCGAGAAGGTGCGCCGCAAGCCGTTCTCGGTCGTGCTCTTCGACGAGATCGAGAAGGCCCACCCCGACATCTTCAACTCGCTGCTGCAGATCCTCGAAGAGGGTCGCCTGACCGATGGTCAGGGTCGCGTCATCGACTTCAAGAACACGGTCATCATCATGACCACGAACCTCGGTTCGTCGGCGATCGCCGGTGGTCCCGTCGGCTTCCAGGTCGAGGGCAGCGCCCAGACCTCGTACGAGCGGATGAAGGGCAAGGTCGACGAAGAGCTGAAGCGTCACTTCAAGCCCGAGTTCCTCAATCGCGTCGACGACGTCATCGTCTTCCCGCAGCTGAACAAGGACGAGCTCCGTCAGATCGTCGGCCTGTTCGTGAAGCGTCTGGCCGACCGCCTGCTGGATCGCGACATGACCGTCGAACTGTCGGACGACGCGAAGGACAAGCTCATCGAGATCGGGTTCGACCCGACGCTCGGAGCGCGCCCCCTGCGCCGCGCCATGCAGCGCGAGGTCGAGGACCGTCTCAGCGAGAAGATCCTGCACGGCGAGCTCGAGTCGGGTGACCACGTCAAGGTCGGCGTCGAGAACGGCCAGTTCTCGTTCGAGACCAGCCCGCGCGGTGAGAAGGTCGCGATCGGTGTCGGAACGGCCGGCGAGATCGCCGCCACCCCCGACACGCTCGCGGGCCACTGATCGCATAGCGAACGAAGGGCCCGGATGCCACGGCATCCGGGCCCTTCGTCGTTGCGGCGTACGCTTGTCGAATGACCTCATCCGCGCCGTTCGTCGTCCGCCCCGCCGGAACCGCCGACGTCCGCCGCATCCACGAACTGCTCGAGCCCTACGTGCAGAAGCGCATCCTGCTGGGCAAGGACCTGGTCGTGCTGTACGGATCGGTGCAGCAGTTCGTCGTCGCCGAGGCCGATGGCGTGGTCATCGGGTGCGGGGCCCTGCACGTGATGTGGGAGGACCTGGGCGAGATCCGCACCCTGATCGTCCACGATGACTGGCTGCACCACGGCGTCGGGCGGGCCATCGTCGAGACCCTTGAGGAGCGCGCGCGGGAGGTCGGCGTCTCGCGCCTGTTCTGCCTGACTTTCGAAGTGGACTTCTTCACGCGCCGGGGCTTCTCCGAGATCGGCGAGCAGGTCGTCGATCCCGACGTGTACTCCCAGCTCGTGCGCAGCCCCGACGAGGGCGTCGCCGAGTTCCTCGATCTCGCGCACGTGAAGCCGAACACGCTGGGCAACACCCGGATGCTGAAGCAGCTGTGAGCCCGCGCTCCTGAGCGTGCCGTGGCGCGAGCGCACAGCCGCGCCGCCTACCCTGGATGTATGACCGATGCCCCCCGTAGGCGGAGGCAGTCCCCGGCGGTCTACCGTCGTCGTCGTCTCGCCGCAGGGCTTCTGGCTCTGCTGGTGATCGGCCTCGTCGTGTGGCTCGTGGCGGCTCCTCCGTGGCGTGCCGCCCCCACCGCCGAGGCGCCCCCCGCTCCCGCTGCGAGCACTCCTGCCGCCGCTGCGTCCGCGTCCGCGCCGGCGGCATCCGAGACCCCCTCCGCCGTTCCGTCCGCGTCGCCGACGGCGACCGCTCCCGCCGGGCCCGTCGAATGCACGGCGTCCGACATCACCGTGGCGGCGCTGTCGGACAAGAGCGAGTACGGGCAGGGTGAGAATCCGCAGCTGTCGATCAAGCTCACCAACACCAGCGCGACCCCGTGCACGATGAACGTCGGTACGAGCGCGCAGTCGTTCACCGTGACGAGCGGCTCCGACGTGTGGTGGCGATCGACGGACTGCCAGGCCGAGCCGAGCGACATGGAGGTGACGCTGGCCGCCGGCCAGGTCGTCACGAGCTCCGCGCCGCTCACCTGGGACCGTACGCGTTCCTCGGTGAACTCCTGCGGCGGGGAGCGGCCGTACGCCCCCGGCGGGGGAGCGACCTATCACCTGAGCGTCTCGATCGGCGGCATCCCGTCGTCGGGGACGGCGTCGTTCATCCTGCGCTGAACATCACGAGGGGCGGATGCCGGTGGCATCCGCCCCTCGTCGTTCCCGGACTCAGGAGCCGGGCTTCGTGCCGAACACCTCGCCCTCCATGGCGTCGTAGCCCTCCTGCTGCGGGTCGCCGTGCAGCCCGCCGGACAGGGCGTACTCCTCTTCGGGCGAGAGGACGAGGCGGTGACGACCGTAGACGGCGAAGGCCACGAAGATCACCGCGTAGA
Organism: Microbacterium sp. Leaf203; assembly: GCF_001421275.1. NCBI lineage: Bacteria > Bacillati > Actinomycetota > Actinomycetes > Micrococcales > Microbacteriaceae > Microbacterium > Microbacterium sp. Leaf203. The sequence continues at coordinate 921,048 of NZ_LMKF01000022.1, forward strand.
CCACGATGATCGCGACGATCGCGAGCAGGTAGGCGGGGTTCAGCAGCAGGCCGAAGAACACCACGGCGGCGATGATGGCCGCTGAGTACGCCCCGAACAGCCCCCACGGGCTCTTGTACGGGCGGACGGCGTTCGGGAACTTCCGACGGAGCACGATGAACGACACCATCTGCAGGAAGTACGCCAGCACCGCGCCCCACACGGCGATGTTGAGCACGATCGCTCCGGCCGGGCTCGCGTCGCCGCCCGCGGCCTGCACCACCACGAGGGCGACGAAGCCGAGCACGGCGCCGAAGACGAGGGCGACCCACGGGGTCTTGCGCGCGCCGGTGAGCGAGAGCCAGCGGGGGTAGTACCCGGCGCGCGAGAGCGAGTACATGTTGCGGCCGTAGGCGAACATGATGCCCATCAGCGAGGCCAGGAGCCCGACGAGGGCGAGGAGCGACAGGAGGGCCGCGGCCTGGTCGCCGACCATCGCGCGGAAACCGTCGAGGAGGGGCTCGAGCGAGCTGCCGGTGGCGTCGGCGCCGAGCACTCCGGTGTTGAGGAACAGCACGATGAGACCGGTGACGATGAGCGTGCCGCGGGCCCAGAGCCCCGCGCGGGGGATGTCGCGGGCGGGATCGTGCGACTCCTCGGCGGCGAGCGGGAGCTCCTCGATGCCGAGGAAGAACCACATCGCGAAGGGGAGTGCCAGCAGGATCGATCCCACGCCGAAGGGGAGGAACTCGGTGTTGCCGTCGGTGGGGGCGATGTTCCACAGTGAGCCCCCGTCGAAGGCTCCCGTCATGAGCGACATCGCGCCGAAGATCACGATGATGCCGATCGAGATGATCGAGACCACGATGGCGAAGCCGAAAGAGATGTTCGCGCCCGCGGCGTTGAGGGCGATGAACAGCGCGTAGAGGATGATCCACCAGGCGAAAGCGGGCAGGCTCACCCCCGTCAGCAGCTCGAGGGCCGAGTCGGCGTACTGGCCGGAGAAGTAGACCACCACCGCGGTGGTGGCGACGTACTCGATCGTCTCGGCGAGGCCGGTCGCGAGGCCGCCCCACGGCCCCATGGCCGATCGGGCGAAGGAGTAGGCGCCACCGGTGTGCGGCATGGCGGCCGCCATCTCGCCGATCGAAAAGGTGAGCCCGTAGTACATCACCACGAGGATGACGAAGGCGATGAGCATGCCGCCGAAGCCGGCGAAGCCGATGCCGAAGTTCCAGCCCGAGAAGTCGCCCGAGATGACCGCGGCGACGGCGAGGCCCCAGAGGCCCCAGACGCCGGCCGAGCGTTTCAGGGTGCGTTTCTCGAAGTACGAGGCATCGGTGGCCGTATAGGTGGCTCCGGCGACCTTTTTACGGGAGTTGCTCGAGGTGGACATGGGACCTCCAGACGGATGCGGGCAGGCTTCGGGGTCGCCTTGCGGGAAATCATGGCCTCCTATTGGTCGACCTGTCTACCTTTGCCGTGTAAGTTCCTCGTTACGTCCTCCGCACGCGAGGGCGTCGACACCGCGAGAGGGAGACCATGGCGGGCAATCTCAGCAGCGAAGAATTGGATGCCGCGATCGAGGCGGGCGAGATCGACACCGTCGTCGTGGCCTTCCCCGACGCTCAGGGTCGACTCGTCGGCAAGCGCGTGGCCGCGCGATTCTGGCGCGACGAGGTACGGGGCCACGGCGCGGAGGCCTGCAACTACCTGCTCTCGGTCGACGTCGACCTCAACACCGTCGACGGGTACGCCATGTCGAGCTGGGAGAAGGGCTACGGCGACATGCTGCTCGTCCCCGACCTCGACACGCTCCGCCGCATCCCCTGGCAGCCCGGGACGGCTCTCGTCTTCGCTGACCTCGCGTGGGAGGACCGCGCGCATGTCAGTCAGTCGCCCCGCGGCATCCTGAACGCCCAGCGTGCCCGCCTGGCGGAGCGCGGCCTCACCGCCTACGCCGGGACGGAACTCGAGTTCATCGTCTTCGACGACTCGTTCCGCGACGCCTGGGCGAAGGAATACACGAATCTCACGCCCTCGACCGACTACAACGTCGACTACAACCTGCTCGCCACCACCCGGCTCGAGCCGCTGCTGCGCGACATCCGCCTCGGCATGGACGGAGCGGGCATGTACTGCGAGGGCGTGAAGGGCGAGTGCAACTTCGGCCAGCAGGAGATCGCCTTCCGCTACGCCGAGGCCCTCGAGACCGCGGACAATCACACCCTGTACAAGAACGGTGCCAAGGAGATCGCCGACCGGCACGGCAAGTCGCTGACGTTCATGGCGAAGTTCAACGAGCGCGAGGGCAACAGCTGCCACATCCACCTCTCCGTTCGCGGCGACGGCGGAGCGGCGGTCATGGCGGGTGACGGCGAGCACGGGTTCAGCCCGCTCATGGGGCACTGGATCGCCGGCATCCTGTCGACTCTGCGCGAGTTCACGCTGCTCTACGCCCCCACGATCAACTCGTACAAGCGCTACGCGAAGGGCTCGTTCGCCCCGACGGGGGTGGCCTGGGGCGTCGACAACCGCACGTGCGCCCTGCGCGTGGTCGGTCATGGTTCGTCACTGCGCGTCGAGAACCGCGTGCCCGGGGGAGACGTGAACCCCTACCTCGCGATCTCGGCCATCATCGCGGGCGGCCTGCACGGCATCGAGAACGAGCTCGAGCTGCCGGCGCCCCTCACCGGCAACGCCTACGCGGCCGGGGTCGACACTCTGCCGACGACGCTGCGCGAGGCCGCGCGCCTCTTCTCGGAGTCGACGGTCGCCCGCGCCGCCTTCGGCGACGAGGTCGTGGAGCACTACCTGAACCAGGCGCGCATCGAGGTCGAGGCCTACGACGCCGCCGTGACCGATTGGGAGCGGGTGCGTGGTTTCGAGCGCCTCTGATCCGAGACGGACCCCCGTCGTGGGGCTCACCACCTACCTCGAGCGCGCGAAGCAGGGCGTGTGGGACGTGCGCGCCTCGTTCCTCCCACAGCAGTACTTCGACGCTGTGACCGCCTCGGGCGCCACCGCGGTGCTGCTGCCGCCGCAGCCACGGCCCGAGCAGGCGGCCGCCGCGGTGCTCGACGGGCTCGACGGGCTCATCCTCACCGGCGGCCTCGACGTGCAGCCCGAGCTGTACGGTGCCGAACGCCACCCGCTGACCGACCCCGCTCGCGCCGACCGCGACGCGTGGGAGATCGCGCTGCTGGCGGGGGCGCGGGAGCGCGGCATCCCGGTCTTCGGGATCTGCCGGGGGCTACAGCTGATCAACGTCGCGATGGGCGGCACGCTGCACCAGCACCTGCCCGAGGCGCTCGGCACCGAGAAGTATCGCATCGGCGGCGGCGTCTTCGCCGAGAACGTCGTGGAAGTGGATGCCGACACCCGGCTCGCCGGGCTTGTCGGGGCCGGGGCGCTCACCGTCCACAGCTACCACCACCAGGGCGTCGACCGGGTCGCCGACGGCCTGCACGTCACCGCGCGCACCGACGACGGGCTCGTGCAGGCCGTCGAGGTGGACGGCGACGACTACCTGGTCGCCGTGCAGTGGCATCCGGAAGAGAACGCCGAGGACCGGCGGCTCTTCCTCGGACTCGTCGCCGCGGCGGCGCGATACCGGGCGTCCCGGCCCGGCGTCCCTGAATCCCCCGAGCACCACGGAGTTCCCGCATGAGCACCTTCACCGTCATCGACCCCTCGACCGGATCGCCGATCACGACCCTCGAGCGCGCCGAGATCGACCACGTGGACGCGGCGGTCGCGAGCGCCGTCCGCGCGCAGCGCGCGTGGGCGGCCCTGGCTCCCGTCGCGCGAGCCGACGCGCTGCGCGCCTTCGCCCGGGTGGTCGAGGCGCACGTCGACGAGCTCGCCGCGCTCGAGGTGAAGAACTCCGGGCACCCGATCGGCTCTGCCCGGTGGGAGGCCCAGCACGTCGCCCAGGTGCTCAACTACTACGCCGGTGCGCCCGAGCGTCTGATCGGGTCGCAGATCCCGGTGGCCGGCGGACTCGATGTGACCTCCCACGAGCCCTACGGCGTGGTCGGGATCATCGTGCCGTGGAACTTCCCCATGACGATCGCCGCGTGGGGCTTCGCCCCCGCGCTCGCCGCGGGCAACGCCGTGGTGCTCAAACCCGCAGAACTGACGCCGCTGACGGCGATCCGCCTCGGCGAGCTCGCGCTCGAGGCGGGGCTCCCGGAGGGGCTCTTCACCGTCGTCGTCGGCTCGGGATCGGTCGTGGGTCAGCGCTTCGTCTCGCACCCCGACGTGCACAAGGTCGTCTTCACCGGGTCGACCGAGGTGGGCACCGAGGTGGCCGCCGGGTGCGCGCGCATGCTGAAACCCGTGACCCTCGAGCTCGGTGGCAAGAGCGCCAACATCGTCTTCGCCGACGCCGACCTCGAGAAGGCCGCCGCGGGCGTCCCCGGTTCGGTGTTCGACAACGCCGGTCAGGACTGCTGCGCGCGCAGCCGCCTCCTTGTGGAGCGTCGCGTCTTCGACCGTTTCCTCGAGATGCTCGAACCGGCGGTCGCGGCCTGGAAGGTCGGCGACCCGACGAACGAGGACACCCAGATGGGGCCCCTGATCTCGGCATCCCACCGCTCCTCCGTCCAGGGATTCCTCGACGGGGCCGACGTGGCCTTCCGCGGGTCGGCTCCCGAGGGCGACGGATTCTGGTTCGCCCCCGCCGTCGTCCTCGCCCAGCCGGGCGACCGGATCGCCCGCGACGAGGTGTTCGGCCCCGTCCTGGCGGTCATGCCGTTCGACGATGAAGCGGATGCCATCCGCCTCGCGAACGACACCGCGTACGGCCTCGCGGGCTCGATCTGGACCGAGAACCTGGGTCGCGGCATCCGTGTCTCGCGTGGTGTGCGCAGCGGGGTGCTGTCGGTGAACTCGCACTCGTCGGTGCGGTACTCCACCCCGTTCGGCGGCATGAAGGCCTCGGGTCTCGGCCGCGAACTGGGACCGGATGCCGCCGAGCACTTCACCGAGACGAAGAACGTCTTCTACGCGACCGAGTGACCGCGCCTCTCCCGACTGCCCGCCGCCCGACCCCCTCGTCCCACTTATGACGGTCCTTGTCCCACTTATGGCTCCCCGAGAGGCTCTGAACCAGCCATAAGTGGGACGAGGTTCGGCTCGAAAGGAACCACCGCACCATGACCATCGACCTCACCCAGCGCCTGCGCGACCGCGTCGCCATCGTCACCGGAGGAGCCAGCGGCATCGGGCTCGCCACCGCCCGCCGCTTCGCCGCCGAAGGCGCCCGCGTCGTGATCGCCGACCTCGACGAGACCACCGGTACGGCGGCCGCCGCCGAGGTGGGCGGTGTCTTCCGTCGGGTGAACGTCGCCGACGAGGACTCCGTGAACGCCCTCTTCGACGGCGTCGCCGCCGACCTCGGCAGTGTCGACATCGCCTTCAACAACGCCGGCATCTCGCCCGCGGACGACGACTCGATCGAGACCACCGAGCTCCCCGCGTGGGACAAGGTGCAGGACGTCAACCTGAAGAGCGTCTACCTCTGCTCGCGCGCGGCGCTGCGGCACATGGTGCCGGCCGGTCGCGGGTCGATCATCAACACCGCCTCGTTCGTCGCGCTGCTCGGCTCGGCGACCTCGCAGATCTCGTACACCGCATCGAAGGGCGGCGTGCTCGCGATGACCCGCGAGCTCGGCGTGCAGTTCGCGCGACAGGGCATCCGCGTCAACGCGCTGTGCCCGGGACCCGTCAACACCCCGCTCCTGCAGGAGCTCTTCGCGAAAGACCCCGAGCGCGCGCAGCGCCGCCTCGTGCACGTGCCGATGGGCCGGTTCGCGGAGCCGGAAGAGATGGCCGCGGCCGTGGCCTTCTTGGCATCCGACGATGCGTCCTTCATCACCGCGACGGCCTTCGTGGTCGACGGGGGCATCACCAACGCGTACGTCACGCCCCTGTGAACCGGTGACGTGACAGGCTGAGAGGGTGACAGACGCGCCGCTCGACGACCTGCGCCGGGCCGTGTACCGTCCCGTGCGCACCGGCAACGCGCTCGAAGACACCACCGCGCGCATCGTGCAGACCGTTCGGCTCGGGCTCGTCGCCCCGGGGGAGTCGCTGCCCGCGGAACGCGAACTCGCCGCCCTGTACGGCGTGAGCCGCGACACCGTGCGCGAGGCTCTGCGGGAATTGTCGGATGCCGGATGGCTCGAGACCCGGCGCGGTCGCTACGGCGGCACATTCGTCGTCGACCCGGTGCCGCGGCCGTCGGAACCGGCGGTCGTCTCACCCGCCGAACTGTCGGACGTCATCGCCCTGCGCGGCGTCCTCGAACCCGGAGCGGCGTGGGCTGCGGCGGGACGCTCCCTGTCGGCCGAGGAGCGCGACGTGCTCTGGGCGCGGCACGAAGCGGCCGCGCTCGCCGAGGGGGAGGACTACCGCCGACTCGACACCCTGCTGCACCTCACGATCGCGGAGTTCGCCGGCATCCCCTCGCTCGTTCCGCTCGTGGCCGACAACCGCGCGCGGGTGAACGCCTGGCTCGACACCTTTCCGCTGCTGCCGCGCAACATCGAACACTCGACCTCGCAGCATGCGGCGATCGTGTCGGCGATCCTCGCCGGAAGACCGGATGCCGCCCACGCGGCGATGCGCGACCACCTCGCCGGATCCGAGGCGTTGCTGCGGGGGTTCCTGGCGTAGGGGGTCGCGTGGGGCCGCGCGGACCAGGGGTCTTGGCGCCGCGCTGGCTGCGTTCGGGGCGGGTCCTGCGCTGTGGGGCGAGGATCGTGCGCCCCGAACGGCGAGATCCGCCCGAACCGTCGATGCGGCCCCGGCGCCCCGCGCGATTAGGCTCGGAGGATGGCCGCAGGCAAGAAGCGCAAGGGGAAGAAGCTCGACGTGGACTTCAGGAACACCGCGCTCGTCGACGCCCTGCAGACGCAGGACATGGCCGCGATCGCTTTCGCCCTGCGGCACGGGCCGACGGTCGTGCCGCTGATGACCCCCGGCGACGCCGACAACCCGCTCAGCGTCGGCGAGGTGTGGACCTACCGCGACCCGAATACCGGCCAGCTGGCGCTGTTGCTCTTCAGCGACGCGGCGCACAAGCCCGAGACGCTGCCGCCGCACGTGGCCCTGCAGTCACCGCAGTGGCTGCGCACGTTCCTCGGAACGCATCAGGATGCCATCACCACCGTGTTCATCGACATCGCGGGACCGCACCCAATCCAGGCTTCGCCCGTCGACCTGATCGCTGCCCTCGACGCCTGAACAGCGGGCCGGTTCAAGAGCGGGCGCTGCGAACTCGCGCGCGAGGGCGGCGCGTGTAAGACTCGGAGCCATGGAGTACCTGATCGCCGGTGCCGTGTGCGCCGCCGGACTTGTCATCCCCGCCGTGCTGGGAATGACCTCCCCGCACCGCCGTCGCCGGTCGGCGCCTCCCGGTCGCTGACCGGGCAGGGCGAGTCGCCCCGCCGGCCCCGTCCGTCCGCGCCCGCGTGAACCCGTTGATGAATCCCTGAGGTTCGTCTCCCTCGCCGGTCGCGCCGTTAGAACCCCGGTTCGCTGTCGTCGCGCGGCATGCCGCGCACCTGCAGCTCGTTGAGCGCCTGCGCGAGTTTGCGCGACGAGGAGTCGAGCACCGTGTGGTACCCGAGGCGCTTGGCCTCGGACGCGCGCTGGGCGGCCTGCGTGACGTTACGGATCTCGCCCGTGAGGGTGAGTTCGCCGATGGCGGCGAGACGCTTCGAGACCTTGCGGTTCTTCACCGCGTTGGCGACGGCGATCGCGATCGCCAAGTCGGCGGCGGGTTCGACCAACCGCACCCCGCCGACGGTGGAGACGTAGACGTCGCGGTCGGAGAGCGTGAGCCCCATGCGGCTCTCGAGCACCGCGAGCACCATCGCGACGCGCGAGGAATCGACGCCGTTGACGATGCGCCGCGGGTTAGGAGCCGTCTGGCGCACGGCCAGGGCTTGAATTTCCACGGGCAGAGCGCGCCGGCCCTCCATCGCGATGGTGACGCACGTGCCGGGTTCGGGTTCGCCGTGACCGAGGAACAGCGCGCTCGGATCGGCGACCTCGGCGATGCCGGTGCCGGTCATGTCGAAGCACCCGACCTCGTCCGTCGGTCCGAAGCGGTTCTTGAGCGCACGCACGAAGCGCAGCGACGTCTGGCGGTCGCCCTCGAAGTGGCAGACGACGTCGACGAGGTGTTCGAGGATGCGGGGACCTGCGATCGAACCGTCTTTGGTCACGTGGCCGACCAGGATGATCGGCAGTCCGCGCTCCTTCGCGACACGGATGAGGGCGGATGCCACCTCCCGCACCTGCGCGGGCTGGCCCGCCGCTCCATCGCTGTGGGCCGAGGAGATCGTCTGCACCGAGTCGACGATCAGCAGGCCGGGCTCGACCTGGTCGACGTGGCCGAGGATCGTGGCCAGGTCGGTCTCGGAGGCCAGGAACAACTCGTCGTGGAGCGCGCCCGTGCGCTCGGCGCGCAGGCGCACCTGGGCGGCGGACTCTTCGCCGCTCGCGTAGAGCACGCGTCGACCAGCGTGCGCGCTCTTCGCCGCGACCTCGAGCAGCAGCGTCGACTTGCCGACGCCGGGCTCGCCGCTGAGCAGGATCGCCGCCCCGGGGACGATGCCCCCGCCCAGCACACGGTCGAACTCTCCCACTCCGCTCGTGCGACGCGGGGCGTCTTGCGTGTCGATCTCGGTGATGCGCCGCGCCGCTCGCGCGGCACCCGGCGCCACCGGGACGATCGAGCGCACGATCCCCGTCTGCTCGGCGGCCTCCACGACCGTGCCCCAGGACTGGCACTCGCCGCAGCGGCCGACCCACTTCAGCGTCGTCCATCCGCACTCGGTGCACCGGTACGGAGCAGGGGCGGTAGCGGGACGTCGGGATGCCATGTGCCCAGGCTACGCGGGGCCTCCGACATCGATCCGTCGGGGCACGGCATCCGGGATCAGGGGAGAGGGGTGCCGAACTTCAGGGCTGCCTCTTCGAACCGTGCGGCGAGGCGGGGCCACCGGTCCTCGGCGCCGAAGCGGTCGCGGGCCGCCACGAACTGTGCGCGGGCGTCGTCGGTGCGACCGGTCGCACAGAACCAGGCGAAGAGGTCGTCATCGAGGACGTACCCGTTGTCGAGAAGAGTGCGCGCGAGAGATGGCGCGTCGGTGATCGCGTCGAGGTGCGCCACCACCTGCTCGATCGCCGCCGGGAGCGCGGTGCCGAGGGCATCGGCATCCCGCTCCACGTCGACACGATCGCTCGGCCAGTCGCTGATGGCCTCGAACCGTGTCGAGTACTGCGCTGTCGCGCGGGTGAGATCGTCGGGGACGGAGCGTCCGATCGCGCGGTCGAGCTCCGCCACGTATGCCGACGCGTTGACGTAGAACCGCACGCCGGTGGCGGTGTTGCCGTGGCTGCGCTGCACGTCGACCGTGTGTGCGACACCGTCGCCGACGCGCGTCCAGACGTATCTCTTCTTGCGGAACCCGTGTCGCTTGAGCNGCTCATACGCCGATGCTACCGACGCGGATCAGCCGCGCAGCGAGTCGGCGACGGTCGTCAGCGCGTCGGCGGAGCGGCGCAGAAGCGCCAGCTCCGGGTCGGAGAACGGGGTGCCCGTCAGGGGGACGGCGCCCTTCGCGCTGACGATCGAGGGGACCGACAGGGCCATGCCGCTGATGCCGTGGAAGTCCTCGAGGACGGTGCTGACCGGGAGGATCGCGTGCTCGTCGCGCAGGATCGCCTCGACGATGCGGGCACTCGACAGGCCGATCGCGTAATTGGTCGCGCCCTTGCCCTTGATGACCTTGTACGCGGCGTCGCGGACGTCGACGGCGATGGCATCGAGCTGTTCGCGGTCGAAGCGCGTGCCGCCGGGGAGCTCGAACTCGGTGATCGGCACGGAGCCGATCGTCGCGGTCGACCACAGTGGGAACTCCGTGTCGCCGTGCTCGCCGACGATCCACGCGTGCACGCTCGAGGTGGCGACCCCCGCGCGCTGGGCGAGCTTCCAGCGCAGACGCGAGGTGTCGAGGACCGTGCCGGAGGCGAAGATGCGGCGGCTGGGCAGCCCCGTCGCCTCTTGCGCGAGGACCGTGAGAACGTCGCAGGGATTCGTGACGATCACGTAGATCGCGTTCGGGGCGACCTCGAGGAGCTTCGGCATCATGTCGCGGATGATCGCGGCGTTGGTGGCGGCCAGCTCGGTGCGCGTCTGGCCGGGATTCTGCTTTGCGCCCGCGGTGATCACGACCACGTGCGAGCCCTCGGCGACCGCGACGTCGCTGCCGCCGGTGATGTCGCTCGACCCGGTGAACTGGGTCCCGTGCGCGAGGTCGAGCACCTCGGCCTCGACCTTCTCGGCGGCGATGTCGTAGAGCGCGACGTGTCGCGCGGACCCGCGGATGAGAGCGGCGTACGCGACACTCGCGCCCACGCTGCCTGCTCCCACGACCGTCAGTTTCGAGTTCTCGATCACGCTCATGGCTCGATCCTGGCAGTGGGCGAGGGCGGCAACCAGTGGGGTCGTTCGACGGTGGATGAACGGATGCCGGGGCCCGGCGCGAGGCGCCGATTCGCGGCATCCGCAAGTCTGTCGTAAGCTATTCGGCGGTGACGTGTCCGAGCGGCCGAAGGTGCAACACTCGAAATGTTGTGTAGGTTCACCCCTACCGTGGGTTCAAATCCCACCGTCACCGCCACCACGAAGGCCCCGAATCCTCACGGATTCGGGGCCTTCGTCTTGTCTCCTCGCGATGCGTCGAGCGCGTCGCTCTGACACGATGACTTCATGCCCGTCATCGAGTCCCGCTGCGTCGTCCCGGTCGACGTGAGCGTCGCGTTCGCCGTGTCGCAGACCACCGGCGAGACCCGCAAGCGATGGGATCCGTTCATCCGGCGCCAGTACTTCGTCGATGGTGCGACCGCTCCGGCGAAGGGTGTGCGGACCTACACCGTGCAGCGTTTCGGCTTCCGGATGGAGAGTGAGTACGTCTCCTACAACCCGCCGTCGAACGTCGGCATGAAGATGACGAAGGGGTCCTGGTTCTTCGAGCGTCTCGCCGGCGGGTGGAAGTTCACCCCCGTCGCCGACGACCCCGGCAGCACTCTCGCCGTCTGGCGGTACAACTTCGCCTGCCGCCCCCGCTGGCTGGCACCGCTCGCCGAACGGATCGGCGCCGTCGTCCTGCAGTACGACATGGATCGGCGCATCCGCGGCTTCGCGAAAGGATGCTCCGACCCGCTCGTGCTCGCCGCCGTGCGCTGAGCAGGGCTAGTAGCGAGCCGGGACACGGGGCTCGGTCGCCGCGTCGATACCTGCGCGAAGGCGCCCGCCCCGCCGCACCGACGACCCCACCTCGGAACAAGCGCATCGGCTCGTTACGGAGCTGCTCCAGTGACCCGATAGTAGGGCTGGACTCTTCCGGGCTTGCACGAGGTGCGCGCGTGAAGACGCTGACCCGCGACGTCCACGCCCTCGTTCCGATCGGAGCCGCCGCATGACCGCCCCCACCACCCGTGAGCACCGGACGTACCCGGTGCTGACCCTTCCCGTGTTCGATCTGCGGACGGGGGATGTCGTGGTCGGCACCGACTCCGAGATCATCGGGATCGAGGCGGAGAACCCGTGGACCCGTCGTCTCACTGAGCGGCATCCGGACGGGCAGATCACCCACTTCACGTACGACTGCGCGGACGAGCTCGCGGTCCATCGCCGACCCGCGCCCGTTCCTGTCGTTCCCGCGGCGGCGGCGGAGGCAGGCTCCAACACCGGGCGTCTCGCCGGGATCCGCTGCCCGCGATGCGCGCACGAGCGGGCGTTCGTCATTCAAGTCACGTTGAACGTCGTCATGCTCGACGACGGCGTGGATTCGGCCGCAGCGGGGCAACCGTCGGCGGAGCACTTCCCCGCGCGCGTCATCGACCCGCGGAGCGGATTCTCGAACGGCGACCCCATCCAGTGCCACGAAGGCCGGGGCGGCTGCGGCCACCGCGGGACGGTCGACGAGTTCCGCATCCACACGGGCACTGACGCCGCGGGGTGACCCTGCCGTCGGGCGGTCCGCCGCCGGCCTGGATACGCTCGACGCATGGACGAGGACTCGCCGTCGTCGGCGCCGCCGCGCGAGGTCCTCCGCCACCCGGCGTTCGCCTTCTTCTGGACCGCGACCACGCTGCGTGCCTTCGGTTCCACGATCGCCGGGGTCGCCTTCCAGGTTCTGATCGTGACGGTGATCGGCGCGACGCCCGGGCAGGTCGGCATCCTGAATGCCCTCAGCGTCGTTCCGTACCTGTTCCTCGGTTTGGTCGTCGGCGCGTGGATGGATCGCTGGCGACGACAACGGGCTCTGGTGGTGACCACGATCGGCCGGGCGGTGGTGCTCGCGATCGTCCCCGTCCTTGTGGTGACGGGGGCGCTCGATTTCTGGTCGCTCGCGGCGGTCACCCTGGCGCTCGGGGTTCTCACCCTGTTCGGGGACTCCGCGGCGCAACCGCTCCTGCCGCGACTCGTGCCGCGGGCGTCGCTTCCCGCGGCCAACGCCCGACTCGGCCAGAGTCAGACCGTCGCCCAGACGGCGGGGCCCGCGATCGGCGGTGCGCTGCTCGCGATCGTGGGTGCGCCGATCCTGTTCGTGATCGACGCCGTCATCGCGGCCGTCGCCGCCCTTCTGCAGTCGCGCATCGTCGTGTCCGAGAAGAGGGCCGCGCCGCGAGCCGCCGGTCGACACGTCGGGCACGAGATCGCCCAGGGCATGCGCTACACCTACCGGCATCCGACGCTCCGGCCCCTCGCCCTGTCGATCCACGTGTGGTTCCTCGGCAACAGCATCGTGGCGACGGCGTTCGTCGTCTTCGCGCTGCGAGAACTCGCCCTGCCGCCCTGGGCCTACGGGGTGGCCCTCGCGCTCGGGGGAGTGGGCGGTTTCGTGGGAGCGGTCATCGCCCCGCGCCTCGGCGCCCGCCTCGGGGCGGGACGCGCGATCCTGCTGGGCCGCGTTCTGGTCGTGCTGCCCTGGGCCGCCCTCGCACTCGTGCCGCTCGGCCCCGACAGCGGTATCGGGGTCACCCTCGGCGTCGTCGCCGCCGCCCAGTTCGTATACGGACTGGCGATGGGGATCGAGGACACCAACGACATCTCCTACCGTCAGTCCGTCGCACCCGATGGCATCCAGGGGCGGATGAACTCCACCATCCGCACCGTGAACCGCACGGTGTTCTTCGTCGGAGCGCTCCTGGCGGGGCTGTTGATGACCGTGATCGGTCTGCCCGCGACGCTCGGCGCGGGCGCCGGGTTCTTCGTCCTCGCAGCCCTCGTCATCGCCTTCTCGCCGTTGCGGGGTGCGCGGCACGGAGGGGTGACGAAGAACTGAGGGCCCCGAGCCTCACCCGAACAATCGCCGGCGTCCCCGGACCGGCACCGTCCGCACCGCCGCGGTGACGACCGGGGCGGTGACATCGAACGCCGCTCCGCCGGGCACCGACTCGAGCAGCCGCCGCGTGTACGCCTCGCGCGGATCGGCGAACACCTCGGCGATCGCCCCCTGCTCGACGATGCGCCCGTGCAACAGTACGACCACCTCGTCGCACAGCTCCTCCACCACGGCGAGGTTGTGCGAGATGAAGAGCATCGTCAGGTTCCGCTCGCGCTGCAGTCTCTCGAGCAGCTGCAGGATCTCGGCCTGCGTCGACACGTCGAGGGCCGAGGTGATCTCGTCGGCGACGATGACGTCGGGGTCCACGACCAGAGCCCGCGCGATCGCGATGCGCTGGCGCTGACCACCCGAGAACTCGTGCGGGTAGCGGTCGACGGCATCCTCTCCCAGAGCGACGGATGCCAGGGCTTCGACGATCCGCGCATGGTGGCGCCGCTGGCGTGCGCCGACGGGATCGATCGCCTCGGCGAGGGTCTGCCCGATCGTGCGTCGCGGGTCGAGGGACGAGAACGGGTCCTGCGGGATGTACTGCACGCGACGCCTCACCGCCGCGACGCTCGCGCGCGGGGCCGAGGCGGGCGACGACGGTGAAGCAGGGGCGGAGCGATGGAGCGGGATTCATCAGGGCCTCCGAGGCGGGTGGGCGGCGCTTCATTGCGCGTGTCCTGAGTATCCTCATAGTGGATGCTGTAGTCAACAGCATTCACTAACTCGTGAAATCCGCCGACGACGGCGGTAACACCGGGCTCGCCGGCGCCGCCCGCCGCTCCTCGAACGTCGCCGGCGGTCGGCGTCGATCGGTAGGCTCGTTCCCGTGGTGTCGCTTGCTTGACTCCATAGTGATTGAGATGATCATGACCATTCACTAACCCCGGTCGGGCCGATCGACGCTCGCCGGGGTGAGATCGGGGGCGTCATGACCGAAGAGGCGAGGACCCGGCGCAAGCGCGGATCGCTCAGTCGCGTGGAGATCGTCGAGGCGGCCCTTCGACTGATGGACGGCGAGGGCGAGTCGGCGCTCACGTTCTCGCGGCTGGGGGCTGAGCTCAAGTCGTCCCCGACGGCGGTCTATCGGCACTTCGCCAGCCGCGACGAACTGCTCGAAGCCCTGGCCGACCATCTCGACGGCATCTCGCTCGAGGGCTACGAACCCACCGACGAATGGCGCGCCGACCTCGAGGATCTCGCGTGGCGCGCCTGGCGCACCGCCGAGGCGCACCCCGCGGCCGCCGCCCTCACCCTGTTGACGGTGGCCAACAGCATCAACGGACTGCGGGCCGTCGAATGGACCCTGCGCGCGATGGCGGTTGCGGGTCTGCACGGACGCGAGGCGGTCGTGCAATACCAGGTGTACGCGCAGACCGTGCTCGGCGCCGCCTCGGCGTACGGCGCGCGCCTGGCCGCCGGCGCCACTCGGGAGGTGGCGGACGGGTGGATCCAGGTCTACGCCCCCACCGACCCCTCGCAGTATCCGCACGCCGAGGCGGCGAAAGCGGAGCTGGCGCTGGTGAACTACCGCGAGGTGTTCGCCAAGCAGCTCGAGATGTACCTCGACGCCCTGGCCACGGTCGCAGCCGCCGTCTGAACGACGAAGGCGCCCCGGCTCAGCCGAGGGCGGGCTGCTGCTGCGTGATGCAGTGGATGCCGCCGCCGCGGTCGAAGATCGGGCGCGAGTCGACCGTGACCACCCGGCGACCCGGGTAGGCATCGGCCACGACCTCTCGAGCGCGCGCGTCGGCGATCTCGTCGCCGAAGCCGCACAGCACGACACCGTCGTTGGTGACGAGGTGGTTGATGTAGCTCCAGTCGAGCCAGCCCTCGTCGTCGCGCAGCGCTGTCGGGGCGGGGATGCCGGTGATGCGCACCTCGCGGCCGCGGGCGGCGAACGCGTCCGAGAGCTCGCGACGCACCAGACGTGACACCTCGAAGTCGGGGTGGGTGGCATCCGTCTGCTCGTGGATGAGGACGTGCTCGGGCGAGGCGAACGTGGCCACGATGTCGACGTGCCCGTTGGTACCGAGATCGTCGTAGTCGCGGGTCAGGCCGCGGGAGAGCCAGATGGCATCCGTCGCTCCGATCGTGCGGGCCATCTCGGCCTCGACGCGGGCGCGGTCGGCGAAGGGGTTGCGGCGGGGGTCGAGCTGCACGGTCTCGGTGAGCAGCACCGTGCCGGTGCCGTCGACGTGCAGACCGCCGCCCTCGGCGACGAGCAGCGAATCGATGCGCTCGGCGCCCAGGTGTTCGGCGACGATGCGGGCGATCCCCGCCGACTTCTGCCACTCGGCCCAGTCGGGGGCGCCCCAGCCGTTGAAGATCCAGTCGACCGCACCGAGGATGCCCGGGCGGTCGGGGTCGACGACGAAGGTGGGGCCCATGTCGCGCATCCAGAACTCGTCGAGAGGGGCCTCGACGATCTCGATCTCGGAAGAGAGCATGCGGCGAGCGCGGGTCATCTCGGTGGGGTCGACGACCATCGTGACCGGCTCGAACTCCCGCACGGCGTGCGCGACGTCGGTCCAGGCCTGGTAGCCCTGTTCGCGGAACTCCGCGCCCTCGCCGAGGGTGATGCCCTCGCGTGGGAACGCCATCCACGTGCGCTCGTGCGGGGCGGATTCAGCGGGCATGCGCCACATGGCGTGCTCCTTCTCGGGTCGGTCGGGTCAGTAGCCGGTGGTGAGGACGCGGTCGAGCGCGTCGACGAAGACGTCGACCGAGGCCCGCGTGACCACCAGGGGCGGTTTGATCTTGAGGACGTTCTGGAAATCGCCGGTGGGCTGCATGATCACGCCGAGCTCGAGCAGGCGGTCGCAGATCGCCGCGGTCTCGGCGGTCGCCGGTTCGAGGGTCTCGCGGTCGCGGACGAACTCCACCCCGAGGTACAGCCCCGAGCCGTGCACGGTGCCGATGAGGTCGTGCTTCTCGCCGAGCTCTTCGAGACGCCGCTTGAGGTGGCCGCCGACGATCCGCGCGTTCTCTTGCAAGCCCTCCTGTTCGATCACGTCGAGCACGGCCATGCCGATCGCCGACGACACGGGCGACCCGCCGGTGGAGGAGAAGAAGTACCCCTGCGTGCGGTAGCGGTCGGCGATCTCGCGCCGCGTGATCACCGCGCCGAGCGGGTGACCGCCGCCGATGGACTTGGCGACCGCGACGATGTCGGGCACGGCTTCCTGCTGCTGGAAGCCCCAGAACCACTCGCCGAGGCGGCCGTAGCCGACCTGCACCTCGTCGGCGATCGCGAGCCCGCCGTGGCGGCGGATCGCGGCGTACACCTCGGTCAGGTAGCCGTCCGGCAGAGCGACCCCGCCCGCGTTGCCGAAGTAGGTCTCGGCGATCATCCCCGCCGGAGGGCGACCGGATGCCGCGAGCTCGTCGATGACCGCGACGGCTTCGGGCGCGTACTTCCCGGCATCCGCCCCCCGGTGCTTCCCCCGATAGGAGTTCGCCGCGTCGACGGTGTGCACCCAGTCGGGACGCGTCTCGAGGGCGAAGGGGTTGTCGGCGATCGAGGTGGAGACGGCATCGCTCGCGTAGGTCCATCCGTGGTACGCCTCGCGCATCGCGACGATGTCGGGGCGACCGGTCGCCGCCATCGCGAGGCGGATCGCGAGGTCGGTGGCCTCGGAGCCGGAGTTGACGAAGAACACGGTGTCGAAGCCGTCGGGGAGCGTCGCCGCGATCCGGTCGGCGAAGTCGGCGATCGCGCGGTAGTGGAAGCGCGAGTTCGTGTTCAGCAGGTGCATCTGGCGGGAGCCGGCCTCGACCACTCGGGGGTGCGCGTGGCCGACCGAGGCGACGTTGTTGACCATGTCGAGGTAGACCCGGCCGTTCACGTCGATCAGGTGTTCGCGCCACCCGCGCTCGATGCGGGGAGGGGCCGCGTAGTAGTGCTCCTGCACCTCGGCGAGCACCTCGTGGCGACGCTCGAGCACGTCGTCGGTCTCGGTCGTGGGGGAGGGCAGGCCGAGAGCGGCGCCGGGATCGCCGGCGACCTCCCGCCAGGCGTCGGCGAGGGCTCGGGTGGTCCGCGACGGCGGGACGAGTCCGTCGAGCGAGCGGCGCATCGACAGACGGGTGCGCGCCGGAAGGGTTCCGGATGCCGCGTCGGCGGGCACTCCGCCGATCGTCAGGGTCCCGGCATCCGTCGTCACGATCTGCGACCCGTGCTCGTCGCGCTCGCTCCGATCGAGGGTGGCCGGTCGGGCGAGCCACACCAGCACGTCGGGCGGCACGGTCTCGGGCGTCGAGGGAAGCGGGTCCGTCGTTCCGGTCAGGCGCGCGCGCCACGCGGGTACGGTCACGACGTCGGCGCCCGCGTCGAGGGCGGCGAGGGCCGCCTCGTCGAGGGTGGCGGCGTCGAGCCAGGCGCCCCCGTCGTTCAGCGGTGACTCCGTCGAGGCGTCGAGCTCGACGTGGCGGCCGAGCGACAGCACTGGGGTGCCGGTCCACGCGGGCTCTTCGGCGCGAGAACGCCCGAGCGCCGCCCGGGTCGCGGCGGTGATCACGGGGATCGGAACGGATGCCGCTTGCGCCAGGATCCGGAATTCGCGGTCGAGCGCGACGGTAGCGTATTCGTTCTCGTCGTCGAGGCGCACCTGCGCGCGTCCGCTGAGCACGAGCACCGCGCCGCGGAGGATGACGAGCGGCCAGAGCGCCGTGAGCTCGTCGTCGCTCAGGTCGCGGAGGCGGTCGAACGCAGCGATGGCGGGGAAGGCGCTCTCGGGGGTCGCGCCGTCGTGGTGCAGCACCGACGACACGGTCACGGCGATCTCGCCCACGCGCCACGACGCGCACACGTCGCCGAAGTCGATGACCGCGTCGGGCACCGTCTCGCCGGGGGCGCGCAGCACGTTGTCGTCGGTGACGTCGAAGTGTCCGGCCTGCACGGGCAGCGCGTCCTGCACGGGGGCGAGGGCCGCGCGGGCGGCGTCGGCGGCGCGCTGCACGACGTCTCGCACCTCGGCATCCGGTTCGAGGGGGAGCAGGGTGTCGATGACGCGCCCGGCGTGGCGAAGGTCCCATTGCAGCACCCGGCCGCTCGCGGGGTGGGTGAAGTCGGCGAGCGACAGGCTCACCGCCCCCGACAGGGCGCCCATCCCCTCGACGACGGCGGGGGAGAGGTAGCCCGAGCCCATGAGCGTGCGCCCGGCGATGTTCTCGATCACGCGCGCGTGGATGCGGCCCTGGCTCGACTCCCACCACGTCGACATCGCGCCGCGCGGCCCCTCGACGATGCGCGGGATGCGCACGTGGGGGCTCCGCTCGGCGACGAGAGCCGCCGCGGCATCCTGCATCTCGATCTCGGCCTCGCTGAAGACGGGGTTGCTGAGCTTGAGCACTCCGAGGGGCTCGGTGGAGCCCCGGGCGAAGACGCGGAAGTTCTGGTCCTGCTGGCTGCCGAGCGCCTGCACGTCGATCTCGACGCCGAACGTGTCGGCGAACAGACGCTGCACCTCGTCGTCGGAGAGCGTCGGGGTGGGCAGGTCGACCTGGCTGAAGTAGTCGAAGACGGGGGTCGGAGCGGTCTCGGTCACGGTGTGTTCCTCGGGTGATTCGGGTGTCACAGGGGAGAGTCGGATGCCGTGGCGACGGCGCCCGCGACGGCACCCGCGGCATCGCGCACGACGATGACGACCAGCGGGCCGTAGGGGGCGATCCACTCGCTCACGGGCTCGCCGGATGGCGCGGGGGCGACCTCGGCGGTGACCCGGCCGTTCTCGAGTCGCGCGGGAACGCGCACGCCGTCGACGAAGAGGGCGTGATCGACCGCGACGCCTCCGCTGACGGTGGCCGAGACGGTCACGCGCTCGCCGTCGCGCGAGACCTCGTCGACGGTGACCGACAGCTCGCCCTCGGCCGCGGGGCGGGGCTCGGCGAAGGCCGCCTCATCCGGCAGGGCGGGGGTGCGCGGAGGCGTCGTGCGGCGCTCGCCGAGGGCGGTGATCGCCTGGGCCAGCTGCACGAGGCGCGTGTCGCTGTAGGCGGGCCCCGCGAGCGTCAGGCCCACCGGCATCCCGGTGTCGGCCATCGTCCCCATCGGCACGGTCACGGTGGGGATGCCGAGGTGGCGGGGAACAAGGTTGCCGTTGGAGACCCACACGCCGTTGCGCCACGCGATGTCGGCCGAGGCCGGGTTCACGTCGGCGTCGGCGGGACCGACGTCGGACTGCGTGGGGAAGATCACGGCGTCGAGGCCCTCGGCATCCATCCACTCTTCGAAGTCGACGCGGCGCGTGTGCTCGAGACCGCGCAGGCCGTGCTCGAGGCTGGCGACGTCGCGCCAGTCGGGCTCCCCCTCCTGCGCGCGGGCGACGTACTCGCCGATGTCGTACGAGATGTCGTAGTGCCAGATGCCGTAGCGGTCGGGGAGCGCACCCGGCGGGTGCGGGAAGATCAGGGCCGCCTCGGCGTCGGCGAGGCGGGGCAGGTTCGCGTCGCCGTTGGTGCGCAGGAAGGTGTCCATCGCCCAGACCGCCAGGTCGCCGACCTCGTCGTCGAGGAAGGCACGCGTGACGAACCCGCGGTCGAGGAAGTCCTCGTCGCCCGCGTGCAGCTTCTCGTAGCGGTCGACCGCGGGGAAGTCCGTCTCGACGACCTCGGCGCCGGCGGCCTCGAGGTCGGCGCGCAGGTCGTTCCAGAGCGCGATCACGCTGTCGCGCGTGACGATGGGCGAGGCGTTGTCGGGGTCGCCGTTGACGTAGATGCGCGGTACGGCGAGGCGCAGCCCCGCGAGCGGCAGCGGCTCGAGCGCGGCGAACGATGCGGGACGCACCTCGGACGGGCGCGGGAGGTCGATGAACGGCTGCGTGCGCCAGAGGTCGCCCTCGGTCTCGGCGTCGTCGGCGACGACCGCGTCGAGTACGTGCTGCAGGTCGCCGACCGACCGCGTGTGGGGGACGACGACGTCCATCGTCGGGACGAGTGGCCAGTTGCCGCGTACCGAGATCACCCCGCGCGAGGGCGTGTAGGCCACGAGGGCGTTGTGCGAGGCGGGGGCGCGGCCCGACGACCACGTCTCTTCGCCGAGCCCGAACGCGCAGAAGCTCGCCGCGGTGGCGGTGCCCGATCCGTTGGACGAGCCCGAGCCGAAGGCGGATGCCAGGTAGTCGCCGTTGTAGGGGGACTCGGCCCGGCCGTACACCCCGCGCTGCATGCCGCCGGCCGCCATGGGCGGCATGTTGGTGAGCCCCAGGAATACGGCGCCCGCTGCGCGCAGGCGCTCGACGGCGAAGGCGTCGTCGCCGGCGATCAGGTGGCGGAAGGCCGGAGACCCGGATGCCACGGGCAGGCCCTCGACGCGGTAGCTGTCCTTTGCGGTGAAGGGGATGCCGTCGAGGGGGCCGAGCGTGCGCCCCTGTGCGCGACGCAGGTCGGAGGCGCGGGCCGCGGCGAACGCGCGGGGGTCGAGCACGGGCACGCTGTTGAGCCGGATGCCGGCGCGGTCGTACGCCGCGATGCGGTTGAGGTAGCGGGCCACGAGCTCGACGCTGGTGAGCTCGCCGGCTTCGAGTGCTGCACGCAGGCGGTCGATGTCGGCGTCGACGACGGTGAGGGCCTCGGTGGTCATGACGGTAAACATACACCGTTTGTTTTAGGTGTGCGAGAGTGAGTTCGTGAGACCGTGGACCCACGGCTCGCACCGAAGGGGGAGGCCGTCATCGCCAGACCGCATACGCCACTGCTGAGCCGTGACCTCATCGCGCGGACGGCCCTCGCGCTCGTCGACCGACACGGCCCCGACGGCGCCAGCGTCCGCCGTGTCGCCGCGCGCCTCGGTGTCAATCCCGCCTCGCTGTACAACCACGTCCCCAACCGTGCGGCCATGGTCGAAGACGTCCGCGCGCTCGTCTCGGCGCACATCGACTCGAAGCCGCTGCGGGAACTTCCCTGGGAGGAGGCGCTGCGGGCCTGGGGTCGTTCGTATCGGCGGGCCTTCGCGCGGCACGCGCGCGTGGTGCCCCTGCTGATGACGGAACGCGCGTCCGCGCCCGTGCTCCTTTCGCAGTACGAGGACTTCGCGGCCGCGGCAGAGGCCGCCGGCTGGGCGCCGCGAGACGTGATCCCGCTGCTGACCGCCTTCGAGTCGTTCATCCTCGGCAGCGTCCTCGACATGTCGGGTCCCTCCGTCGTCTTCGACCCCACGGGGCAGGAGGAGGCGTTCCCGCGCTTCTCCGCCGCCTTCGCGACCCTGGCCGACGAAGACCCCGACGACCCCGTGGCCACCCGGGCCTTCGAGCGGGGGCTCGACATGCTCATCGCCTCGGCGCGGCCCCACTGAGCCGCACGCGAGATAGTGAACCGCATTCACTATATTCGTGAAAAGATGTCGCGAGGCCGCCCTCTCGTCGGACCGCCTCGCCCTCACCCGGAGGCAGAAGCGCCATGCCCGAACCGACAGACATCGCCATCGTGACCGGGGCCGGAAGCGCCGAGGGGATCGGCGCGGCGACCGCGCTCGCCCTCGGGCGCGTCGGCATGCGGGTGATCGTGACGTCCACCACCGACCGCATCCAGGAGCGCGTGGCCGAGCTGCGCGGCGCCGGGGTCGACGCCCGCGGCGCCGCGGCCGACCTGACGGATCCGCGCGGAGTGGAGGTGGTCCTCGATGCGGCGCGTCAGGCGTTCGGCGAACCGACCGTCCTCGTCAACAACGCCGGCATGACCTCGGTGTCGACGGCCGATTCGCCGGCTGCGATCGACGACATCACCCTCGACCAGTGGGCCATGTCCCTGGACCGCAACCTCACCACGGCTCTGCGCATGACCCGGGCGGTCGTGCCCGGCATGCGGGCCGCCGGATACGGTCGCGTGGTCAACGTTGCATCCATCTCGGGTCCCGTCATGGCCTACACCGGCGATGTCGCCTACCACGCGGCCAAAGCCGGCATGCTCGGGCTGACCCGTGGCGCGGCCGTCGATGTCGCGGCGGCGGGCATCACCGTCAACGCGGTGGCGCCCGGATGGATCGCGACGTCGTCGTCGAGCGCGCACGAGATCGCGATGGGAGCCGCCACTCCGGTCGGCCGATCGGGAACCCCGACCGAAGTCGCCGCGGCCGTGGCGTTCCTCGCGAGCCGCGAGGCGTCGTACATCACGGGCCAGCTGCTCGTCGTCGACGGGGCGAACTCCATCAACGAGGAACGCGGGGCCTGACGGGCGAACCCGTCGACGGGTCGGGGCGTCCAGCGGAGTGCTCTCGGCCCGGTCGGCAATGGCTACCGTTCGAGTGTCCCGACCTGACACGATTCCCGAATGGATGCCACCACCGACCAACCAGCGATCCTGCCCGATCGACCGAGGGTCGACGCGCGTCGCCCCGTCGCCCTGATCGTGGGCCTGGTCGCGACGGTGCTGTTCGTGGCGCTGCGCGTGGCCGTGGACCTCGACGGCGGCGCTCCGTTGGCCTTCGACCAGTGGTGGGACGACGCGATGGCCGCGCTGGCGAACCCCGTGGCGGTGATCGTCGCGTGGATCCCGGCCACCGTCGGCGGCACGATCGGCATGATCGTGATCGGCATCTCGACCACGATCGTCTTCCTCCTGGTCAAGCGGCCGTGGGATGCCCTCAATGTCGCGGGGGCGATCGCGCTCGTCGTGCTCATCGGCGCTCCGCTGGCGTCCGTGATCGCCCGCGCCCGACCGTCCGATTCTCTCGCCGAGACCCAAGCGACCTCGTTCCCCTCGGGGCACACCGCCGTGGCGACCACCATCGCGATCACCCTGGCTCTCATCCTGCGCCGCGGGTGGGTCTGGGCGGCCGGTGCGGTGTGGGTGCTGCTGATGATGTGGAGTCGCACGTACCTCCACGCGCACTGGCTCTCCGATGTGACCGCGGGGTTCCTGGAGGGCGTGGCCGTGTCGACGTTGGTGTGGGCTCTCGTCGAAGTGTGGCGAGTGCGTCGCGCGCAACGGGTGGTCGACGCGGCCGCGTGAGCGCTATCGTGCCCGGATGACTTCCGCCTCCGCCTCCGCTTCCGCCGCCGCCGACAAAGCGCAGGACTCCACCGCGTTCCGCGTGGCGGCGCGCATCGGCTACGTGGTGCTGGGCCTGCTGCACCTGCTCATCGGGGTGATCGCGATCTCGATCGCGACCGGCAGCGGCGGTGAGAGCGCCGACCAGAGCGGGGCGCTGGGGCAGGTCGCGCAGGCTCCCGCGGGGATGCTGCTGCTGTGGGTCATCGTGATCGGCCTCGCCGCCCTCGCCGTCTGGCAGGTCGCCGAAGCCGTCGCCGAGCGCGACCCCGACGCCAAGAAGCGCTGGGCGCACCGCGCCAAGGACGTGGGGACCGCCGTCGCCTACGGCGCGATCGCCGTCACCGCTTTCACCGTCGTCTCGGGCGGCCGCTCCGACTCGGGGGAGCAGACGCGCACCCTGAGCGCCCAGCTGATGGCGACGCCCGCCGGAGTCGTGCTCCTCGTGATCATCGGCTTGGCGGTGGCCGTCATCGGTGTCGCCTTCGTCGTCCGCGGCGTCACCAAGGCGTTCATGAAGAACATCTCGAGCCCCGGCGGGACGGCGGGACGCGGCATCCGGACCTTCGGCATGGTGGGCTACATCGCCAAGGGCATCGCGGTGGGCGTCGCGGGGATCCTGTTCCTGGTCGCGGCGTTCGCGCACGACCCGAACGCGGCCGGCGGGCTCGACGCGGCGCTGCGCTCGCTGGCGGGGCTGCCCTTCGGTCAGATCGTGCTCTGGCTCGTGGGCGCCGGGCTCGTCGTGTACGGCCTGTTCTGCTTCGCTCGCGCGCGCTACGCGCGCATGTGAGTCGGGCTCACGCGGCAGGGCGGGGGCGCGCTCCCGCGATCAGCAGCGAGAGGCCGAGTTCGAATGCCCGCGTGGCGACCGGATCGGCCGGGTCGTGGTGCTCGAGAGTGGCGTAGGCCGCGGCGAAGCGCGGCACGTCCGCCTCCTGCCCGGTGGGATCGAACATCACCGACGGGCCGCTCATGTCGAGCACGCTGCCGAGGATGAACGATTCGAACGCCGTGAGCAGGGGCAGGATGTCGTCGCTCGTCCACCCCACACGCTCCGCGGCGATGGCGAAGTCCTCGTACTGCGACATCAGCAGCGGCGTCGACGAGCTGTGCGACATGAGCAGGGGGATCGTCTTCGGATGCCGGCGGAAGGCGTCGCGGTACGACCGGGCCCACAGCGCCAGCCCCTCCTCCCATTCGCGCTCCCGCAGGAACGACGAGTCGATGCGCGAGGAGACCAGCGCTCGCACGTCCTCGATGAGCGCGGCGAGGTTGGGGACGTGGTTGTAGAGCGAGGTCGGGTGCACCTTGAGGCGGTCGGCGACCCGGCGGATGCTCGCGCCGTCGGTCCCGTCGCGGTCGACGAGGGCGAGGGCGGCGCGGGCGATCGCCTCGCGCGAGAGCTTGGGCTGGGACGGCCGGGCCACGGCGGAGCCTTTCGGTCGGGTCTGCCCACGCTACGCGATGGTGCGTGTTTCGGGCGTGTAAGACCTCGGTGACGACCTGACGAAAGTCGTCCGGCCGATGACGGTGAAGCCGTAGCGTTCTTTAAACCTACGCTGTATGTTTCTCGCAGCGCAGGACACGAGGGAGTCTCCATGGCGATCGTCTTCACGGGCGGAACGATTCGAATCGACGGGCACGAAGCCGACGTCGATCGACTCGTCGTCGTCGACGGTGCGGTGGCCGAGGCTCGGCATCCGCTGCCCGACGACGCCGAGCACATCGACCTCGAGGGCGGGCTGCTGCTGCCCGCTTTCGGCGATGGTCACGCGCACCCGCTGCTCGCCGGTCGAGAGCGCACCGGCCCCGCCCTGCGCGACGCCGGCAGCGTCGACGAGATCGTCGAGCGCGTCCGCGCGTGGGGCGCACGCAGCGACGCCCCCTGGCTCATCGGCGGAAGCTACGACGCCACCGTCGCCCCCGGCGGGATGTTCGACGCGCGCTGGCTCGACGCGGCCGTTCCCGACCGCCCGGTCGTGCTGCACGCGTGGGATTACCACACCGCCTGGGTGAACACCGCCGCGCTGCGAGAAGCGGGAGTGGATGCCGACACTCCCGACCCCGAGCTCGGACGACTCGTGCGTCGAGCCGACGGATCCCCGTCGGGAACCCTCGTCGAGCGTCCGGCGATCGACCTGGTCCTCAACCGCGCCCCCCGCCCGTCGATGCGCGACGACGTCGAGGCGCTCGCCGCGGCCACCGAGGTCCTCGCCGCGCACGGAATCGCGTGGGTGCAGGAAGCGTGGACCGAGACGCACGACGTTCCGGCCTGGATCGCCGCGGCGCGGTCCGGTCGCCTACGGGTCGACGTCGATCTGGCCCTGCGGGCCGATCCGGCACGGTGGCCCGACCATCTCGACGAGCTCGTTCGGGTCGCGGCGATCGTCCGGGGCGAGCCCGGGCTCACCTGCCGCACGGTGAAGTTCTTCGTCGACGGCATCGTCGAGAACCGTACGGCCCACCTGCTCGAGTGCTACCACGACGCTCGAACACGGGGACTTCCCAACTGGGATCCCGATCAGCTCGTCGACGCGGTCGCCGCGTGCGACGCCGCCGGTTTCGATGTGCACCTGCACGCGATCGGCGACGCGGCCGTCCGCGCCGCGCTCGACGCCGCCGAGGGGATCCGCGAGAGCTTGCGCCGCGGTCGGCGGTTCACCATCGCGCACGCGCAGGTGATCGACCCCGTCGACCTGCCGCGGCTCGCCGACCTCGACGTGACGTTCTGCTTCCAACCGCAGTGGGCGATGGCCGACGCGGTCATGACCGAGTTGACGCTGCCGCGCCTCGGTCTTCACCGCGAGCGGCAGTACCGCATGCGCGCGGCACGCGCCGCGGGAGCCCGTCTCAGTTTCGGCAGCGACTGGCCCGTCACCTCACCCGACGTGCTGCTCGGCCTGCGCACCGCCGTCACTCGTCAAGACCCCGACGGTCAGCCGGCCGGGGGCTGGCAGCCCGACGAACGTCTCACCGTCTCCGAAGCCATCGACGCCGCCACGAGCGGCGTGGCCCACCAGGCCGGCGATCACGCCACCCGCGGGACTCTGCGTCCCGGCATGCGCGCCGACCTCGTCTGGCTCGACCGCGACGTGCGCCGCGGCCCCGCCGACCGCATCGCCGATGCCCGAATCCGGGGCACCTGGCGGCGTGGCATCCGCACCTTCTGAACCGCTCTTTCCGACCCCGAACAGGAAACCGCATGTCCTCATCCGACACCTCGCTGCGGCGAGTCATGGGAGTCCCCTCCCTCGTCGTCTTCGGCTTGGCGTACATGGTGCCCCTCACCGTGTTCACCACCTACGGCCTCGTCGCCGTCACGACCGGCGGTCACGTGCCGACGGCCTACCTCGTCACCCTCGTGGCGATGCTGTTCACCGCGTTCAGCTACGCCGCCCTCGTCAAGGCGTTCCCGCGCGCGGGCAGCGCCTACACGTACGCCCGGCGCGCGTTCGGCGGCACCGTCGGCTTCCTCACCGGCTGGTCGCTCATGATCGACTACCTGCTGCTCCCGCTCATCAACTACGTGCTGATGGGCATCTACCTCAACGCGCAGTTCCCCGGCATCCCGCCGTGGGTGTTCGCCCTCGCCGGTGTGCTGCTCATCACGGGTCTCAACATCGTCGGCATCACGGTCGTGCGGAACGCCAACCTCGTCCTGGTCGGCCTGCAGCTGGTGTTCGCGGCCGTCTTCGTCCTGTGCGCCGTGCTGCACGTCGCGCAGAACCCCGGCGTCTCGCTGCTGCAGCCGCTCTACGACGCGGGCCTCACCTTCCCGGGCCTGCTCGCGGGAGCCGCGATGCTCGCCCTGTCGTTCCTCGGTTTCGACGCGATCTCGACCCTCTCCGAAGAGGCCCGCGACGCCGAGCGCACCGTGCCCCGCGCGATCATCCTCACCACGGTCATCGGCGGACTCATCTTCACCGTGATCGCCTACGTGTCCACTCTGGTGATCCCGAACGTGGCCGACATCGAGAATCCGGATGCCGCGGCCAACCAGATCATGGAGGTCGCCGCCGGGCGCTGGCTCGAGGTCTTCTTCCTCGTCGCGTACATCGCCGGGTGCATCGCGGCGGCCCTCGCCTCGCAGGCGAGCGTCTCGCGCATCCTCTTCGCGATGGGGCGCGACGGCGTGCTGCCGCGCTTCTTCGCCCGACTGAGCCGGCGCTATCAGACGCCGATCGGTGCGGCGATCTTCGTCGGCGTGGTCTCGCTGGCCGCGCTCTTCGCCGACCTGAACACGGTGGCATCCCTCATCAGCTTCGGGGCCCTCGCCGCGTTCTCGCTCGTCAACCTGTCGGTGATCAAGCACTTCCTCGTCGACGAGCGTCGTCGGGGAGCAGCGGCCGTGCTGCGCTTCGGCGTGCTGCCCGCCCTCGGCTTCGCGCTCACCGCCTGGTTGTGGTTCAGCCTGTCGGCGCTGGCGCTCACGGTCGGTCTCGTGTGGATCGGCGTGGGCATCGTGTGGCTCGCGGTGCTGACCCGTGGGTTCCGCCGCCGCCCGCCCGAGGTGGAGTTCGACGACGAGGCACCCGCGCCGGAGCGCGTGGTCGCCTGACGGGAGGGGGCGAGGCCGGGTGCGGCCTCGCCCCCTGTTGCGAGGTGAACGCCGCGCAGACCGCGTCGGGGTCCGACGAGCTCCTTCGCGTAACCCCTGCACGCGTCCTGATCAGGGGGTCAGGACGGTCACTCCGGCGTCGGCGAGGGCGGCCGCCAGCTCGGGTGAGGGCTCGGCGTCGGTGATGAGGTAGTCGGCTTTCTCGAGCGGGGCGACCTGCGCGAAGAGGCGGCGGTCGAGCTTCGAGGAGTCGGCGAGGATGGCGGTGCGATCCGCACGCTGGATCATCTCGCTCATCATGGTGGCGTCGCCGAGGTTGCTCGTCGAGAAGCCCGATCCGTCGACGGCGCCGACGGCGATGAGCGCGTAGTCGCAGCGGATATCGACTTCGGGTGTGTGAGAGTTCATCGCCAGGGTCACCGGCCCCGTGGTCGCCTGGGTGATGGTGCGGACGGCGCCGCCGAAGATGTAGAGATCGCGGAAGACGCTGGGCGAGATCTCGGCGGGGATGCGCAGGTTGTTCGTCGCGATCGTCAGGTTGCGGTGGTTGCGCAGGGCACGGGCGACCGCGAGCGTCGTGGTCCCGGCGTTGAGCATCAGCACCGATCCGTCTTCGACGAGGTCGGCGGCCAGGGCGGCGATGCGCTCCTTCTCGGAGATCTGCATCTGCAGCCGCACGTCGAGTCCGCGATCGCGACCGGGTACCGACATCGCGCTCACGGCGCCGCCGTGGGTGCGGACGACGATCCCCTCGCGATCGAGCTGGTCGAGGTCGCGGCGGACGGTGTCGATCGAGACGCCGAAGTGCGAGGCGAGGTCGACGACGGTCACCTGACCTGATTCGGCGACGTACGCCGCGAGCTCGGCCTTGCGCCCGGCCGGGAGGCGCCGCTTGACCGTGGCTGTGGATGCGTCCATGCCGTCATCTCTAGCACAGCGGCGTTCGCCCGTCCTCAGATTTTGTGGAAAAGCCGCAAAGAACGGCACGGGTTCCGCGCTTTTTGCTGCCAGCCGCGCCGCTATGCGCTCGAATAATCACGAATGTGCATCGAACTCTTGCGAGACCCGGCAACGAAGCGCATACTCGTGCTGAAAGACGCAAGAACGCGCAGAACGGCGCGAAATGCGGCAGATCTCAACGAGGAGAAACGATGGACAACAGCGGGCGCCGGCGTCGGAACGCCATCAAGCTCGTCGGTGTCGCAGCAGCGGCCACGACCCTCCTGGCGATGGCGGGGTGCTCGTCGAACAGCTCGGGCACGTCCTCCGACGGGAACGTCACGATCGAGTTCGCCCAGTGGTGGGAGCCCGAGCTGGGAGACGGACAGTTCCGCGGGCTCATGGATCAGTTCGAAAAAGAGAACCCGGGCATCAAGGTCGACTTGGTGAGCGGACCCTACGCCTCGACCAAGGAACAGCTGTTCGCCGGGGCGGCATCGGGCACGATGCCCGACGTCGTCGGCCTCGACGGCGCATGGGTCAGCGACTTCGCCAAGCAGGGCGTCATCGCCGACCTCTCGAAGCTCATGAGCGACTCCGGCTACGACGAGAGCCAGCTCGCCAGCCAGATCAAGGTCGACGGCAGCACGTACATGATCCCGGTGGTCAATTTCGTCTACCCCATGTTCACGAACGACGGCCTGCTCGCCCAGGCCGGAGTGTCGGCGCCGCCGTCGACGCGGACCGAGTTCGCCGACGCGGCCAAGAAGATCACGGCCCTCGGCGGCGACGTGTCGGGCTGGGTGCTCCCGTTGTCGCTCGAAGCCCCCAACGGCGTGCAGAACGACGTCATGTCGTGGGTCTGGGCCTCGGGCGGCTCGATGCTCAAGGACGGCCAGCCCGACCTGACCAACAGTGACGTGTCCTCGGCCACCGACTTCATCCAGCAGATGTGGGATGACAAGGTCATCGCCCCGGGTTCCTTCACGATGAAGGAGCAGGACAAGGTCGAGGAGTTCACCAACGGTCGCGTCGGCATGATGATCGACTCGCTCGCGCACATCAACCTCATCCGTCAGTCCAACCCGGATCTCACCTTCTCGATCTCGGCGATCCCCGCCAAGGACGGGTTCACCGGCGAGCGCGGGATCCCCTACGCCTCGTGGGGCATTGGCGTCGCCGAGAACTCCGAGCACAAGGACGCCGCTTTCAAGCTGGTGCAGTTCCTGATGGGCAAGGACGTCAACAGCGAGCTGTCGACCATGGCTAAGGCCTTCCCGGGCAACACCGAGAGCGTGCCGACCTTCGTCGAAGACGACGCGTTGTTCAAGACCGCCTTCGACATCTACAAGAAGGGCTACCCGGCGAACGAGTTCACCGGTCTGCCCGTCGCAGAGGAACTGATGCGCCAGTTCGGCACGGAGTTCCAGTCGGCGCTCGACGGCCAGGAGTCGATGGGCGACGCCCTCAAGAAGACGCAGGACGAATGGACGTCGGAGTTCTGATCCGACCCCGAACCGGGATGCCGCACCGCCACCGCTCGCGGTGCGGCATCCCGCTCAGCGAAAGCCGCACCTCATGACCATGCGCACCCTCACACCCCCCGATACCGAGCTGATCGTCACCGGACGGCCCGCCTCGCGCCGCACCCGGCAGCTCCGCAAGGCCGGCGAGGCATACGTCTTCCTCTCGCCGACCCTCATCCTTCTCTTCGTCCTGATGATCGTCCCGATCGTCATGGTGATCGGGTACTCCTTCCAGGACAACGTGATCCTGAACAAGAGCCCCGACCTGGTGGGGGTCGACAACTACGTCGCGATCCTCACCGACCCGGGCTTCTGGAAGGCCACCGGCAACACCCTCTTCTTCACCCTCACGAGCGTCGCCGCGCACCTCGTGCTCGGGCTGTCGTTCGCCCTGCTGCTGAACAGCCGACTGATCGGCGCCGTCCCCCGGGCGATCTTCCGCGGCCTCTACGTCCTGCCGTGGCTGTTCACGGTGGCCGTGATCGCGGTGCTGTGGCGCATGCTGCTCGCCCCCAACGGCATCGTCAACTTCCTGCTGAACACGAACATCGAGTGGCTCGCCTCGCCGCAGCTCGCTCTCGGCACCGTCACCTTCATCAACATCTGGGCCGGCTACCCCTTCTTCATGGTGAGCCTGCTCGCGGGTCTCCAGGGCATTCCGAGCGATCTGTACGAGGCCGCCACCGTCGACGGCGCCAGCCCCGTCCAACGGTTCTGGAACGTCACCGTTCCGCAGCTGCGCCCGATCATCGTCAGCCTCGTGCTGCTCGACCTGATCTGGACCTCCCAGCAGTTCGCGCTCATCTGGCTGACCACGGGCGGCGGTCCGATCGACGTCACCGAGATGCTCAGCACTTTCACCTACAAGCTCGCGTTCGCGAAGTACGACTTCTCGATGGCCTCCACGTCGGCGGTGCTGGTCCTGGCGATGTCGATGATCGTCGCGGTGCTCTACGTCCGCCACCAGAAGGCGAGGGACTGACCATGGCCCTGACCACCCCCGCGCGCCCGCGCGCCACCCGCACGGCCACGCGCCGTCGCTTCGCCCAAGCCGGCGTGCTCGTCGGCCTGCTCATCGGCGCGGTGTTCGCCGCAGGTCCCGTGCTGTGGATGCTGTCGAGCTCGTTCAAGTCGAACACGCAGATCTTCGAGCTGCCGCCGCGGCTGATCACCGACACGTTCTCGTTCGACGCCTACATCTCGATCTTCACCAACCCCGAGACGGTGCGGTTCTTCATCAACAGCTACGTCGTGGCGGGGGCGGTGACGATCCTGACGCTGCTGGTCGCGATCCAGGCCGCCTACGCGTTCAGCCGCTTCGAGTTCCGCGGCAAGCGGATCGTCAACGTCATCATCGTCAGCGTCCAGGCGGTCCCGCCCATCACGCTGCTCATCCCGTACTTCGGCCTGATGGTCGGGCTCGGCCTCTACAACACCTATCCGGGCCTGATCTTCACGTACATGGTGTTCACGCTGCCCTACGCGATCATCATGATGACCGGGTACTTCAACACCCTCCCGAAGGAGCTCGACGAGGCGGTGCGCGTCGACGGCGCCGGCTCCTTCACGGCCCTGTGGCGCGTGCTCGTGCCGATCTCGATCCCGGGCATCGTCTCGGTGGGCATCTACACGTTCATGATCGCGTGGAACGAGTTCCTCTTCGCCCTGACCCTCACGCGCACCATCGACATGCGCACGGTGCCCATCGGCATCCAGTTGCTCATGGGCCAGCACTCCTACGAGTGGAACCAGATCATGGCGATGAGCATCCTCGGCTCGATCCCGGTGCTGGTGCTCTTCCTCTTCTTCCAACGCTTCTTCATCAGCGGCCTCACGGCCGGCTCGGTGAAGAGCTGACCGCCGCCTACCCAACCCCGAACAAGGAGTCATCCGTGCTTTACACCGGCAAGTCCATCCTCGACGTCGCCAACGCCCACAGCTTCGCCATCCCGGCCTTCAACATCAGCGACTGGGCGATGTTCACCGGGATCATGGACATCAGCGAGGAGAAGAACGCTCCGGTCATCATCGCCATCCACCCCGACGAGGTCTCGCACATCACCACCGACCTGATCCCGGCGATGCACGCCCGCGCGCACCGCTCGAGCGTGCCCGTGGCCATCCACTGGGACCACGGCGGAACGTACGAGCAGATCATCACCGCGATCAAGGCCGGCTTCACCTCGGTCATGATCGACGCCTCGCTCGAGCCGTTCGAGCAGAACGTGGCGCTCACCCGCAAGGTCGTCGAGGCCGCCCACGCCGTCGGCGTGCAGGTCGAGGGGGAGCTCGGAACCATCGGCGCGAACGACAGCTACGGAGAGTCGGGCGCGGCCGAGATCATCTACACCAACGTCGACGACGCGGTGCGCTTCGTCGAGCAGACCGGGGTCGACAGCCTCGCCATCGCCATCGGCACCTCGCACGGGCTCTACCCGGCCGAGAAGAACCCCGAGCTGCGCCACGACCTGCTCGAGCAGATCAAGGCGGCCGTCGGCATCCCGCTCGTGCTGCACGGCGGCTCGAGCAACCCCGACGCCGAGCTCGCCCGCGCGGTGTCGCTCGGCATCAACAAGATCAACATCTCGAGCGACATCAAGGTGGCGTACCACGACCGCATGCGCGAGGTGCTCGGCACCGATCGTCGTCTGCGCGAGCCCAACGCCATCCAGCCCGAGTGCATCGCGGCGATGAAGGTCACGGCCGCTGAGAAGATCGACCTGTTCGGCGCCGCCGGCAAGGCCGACCTCTACTGATCGGACGGTGATCGACGACATGGCGGAAGACCTCGTCCTCGGACTCGGCGGCACCGTCGACTACGAGATCCGGTGGGATGCCGAGGTGCTCACGGCCCTGGCTGCGCAGCACGGCATCCGTCTCGACGAGTTGACCACCACGACGCCGATCATCGACGAGCGCGCGCTCGTCGTCACGGTGCTCGCCTTCCTCGCCACGGGCGGGGGAGGCGAGCGCTTCGTGCTGTCATCGGAGATCGTCGAGACCTTCGCGGCGCACTTCGACAAGACCATCACCCTCGGCGGGACCGGGGTGCGGGCGGGCATCGCCCTCGATCGCATCGGCGTGCCCACCGTGCAGCACCTCGTGAGCATCGACGACACCGTGCGGCGCCTGCTTCCGGCCTCGATGAGCATCGTCTCGTCGGCCACGCGAGACACCCTCGATCCGCACCTCATCGTGCAGTATCCCGCGGGCACCACGGTGCGCCTCGTCGACGGGGCGGTGACGGCGCAGGCGTCGAACCGCCTGATCTTCGCCAACGACGCCCCCAACCGCGAGATGGCCATCGCCCCCGATCTGGGCGACGCCCTCGAGGGGGCTGCGGCGTTCCTCGTCTCGGGGTTCAACACGATGCAGGACGCCGACCTGCTCGAGGCCCGGCTCGACGATCTCGTCTCGGCGATGAGACGCCTGCCCGCCGATGCTCTCGTCTATTACGAGGACGCGGGCTTCTACCACCGCGAGCTCGCCGCCCGGGTGCGCGCGCGGCTCCTCGAGCGCATCGACGTGTACGGCATGAACGAGGACGAGCTGCAGGAGTACCTGGGGCGACCCGTCGACCTGCTCTCGCCCGACGATGTCGTCGCCGCCCTCGTCGAGGTGCACGCGCTCATTCCGGCGCGGACGCTAGTCGTGCACACGACCTTCTGGGCGATCGCGGTCGGCCCCTCGGCGGCCCGGCACGCGGCGGGACTCGAGAGCGCCGTGCGCACCGCGGCGACGCGCTACCGGCTCGGCGACTCCTGTACCGCCGCCGATCTCGAGGTCACCGCCCGGTCGCCCCGTCATGCGGGCGGTGCGGCGGTCGTCGAAGCCGCGCGGCAGCGCAGCGGAGCGGTCGGGATTGCGGCCTACGTCGTCGACACCGCGCAGCCCACCACGATCGGTCTGGGGGACACCTTCGTCGGCGGGTTCCTCGCCGCGGTCCCCGCGGCTGCGCGCCGTGCGACAGCCGTCGCCCTCGACCGCGCGCTGGATGCGGTGACCGGACGCGTGGGCTGATCCGGACGGAGATGGACGTCACCGCGCCGCGGTGTCGGCATCCGGATCCGAGAACGGTCCGCACGCCGCGATGACGCGGCGCAGACTCACGGCGGCCTCCCACGCGTCGAGCGGTTCGTCCTGCGCGTCGAGGGAGCGCAGGCTCTCGGTGTAGCGGGTCAGGGCGGTCTCCGCCGCGCGCAGCTCGCCGGCGGTCGCCTGCGGCTCGGGCGGCGTGGTGACCAGGCGGGACACCGTCTCGATCGCATCGGCGAGGAGGCGTCGCGCGTCGCCGGGCAGGCGGGTGTCGACGTCGGGGCCCGCGGTGAGCCGCGCCAGAGCGGCTGCGAGCTCGCGGGTCGCGTCGGCCGTGCCCGTCAAGGCGTCGAGTCGTCGCCGACCCAGGTCGCGCGGCGTCTTCAACCGTCGCCCGCGCGGGTTGTATCGGCGACTCTCGTCGGCGAGATCGACCTCCTCCCGCACCTCGACGAGGGTCCCCTCGAGGTCGGCGGCGGCCCGGTCCGCGGCCTCGGGGTCGAAGGAGCGTCCCGCGAGCGACGACGACATGGCACGGAGGACCTCGCCGAGCGCGTCCCGCAGCCGGCTCAGCCGGTCGTCGGCCTTCTTGACGCGCAGCGGCGGGACCACGACGAGGTTGACCACGACGCCGACCACGACACCGAAAGCCATCGTCACCAGATACGACACCGAGTATCCGTCGGGATCGGCGCCGCCGAGCAGCAGGACGAAGAGACCGGCGATCGCCACCCAGTCCCGCCCGACGCCCAGGGCCCGCACGCCCGCGAGCAGTACTCCGATCAAGATGACGAGGGCGACGGCGACGATACGGGGCAGACCCGTGCCCACGACGGCGAGGCTGCCCAGTCCCAACCCGATGCCGAGCGCGAGACCGATCACGGCCTGCGCGCCGCTCGACGCGGAACGCGCGACCGTCGGATACATGCTCACGAGCACCCCGAGCGGGGCGTAGTACGAGTACTCGCTCTGCGCGAAGGGCACGAGAGGGGCGAGGTACCACGCCAGAGCGGCGGCAGCGGCCGTCTTGGCGGCGAGCAGCAGGCGATCGGCGGTGACAGCGTCGGACCACCATCGGCGCGGGTCGAGGGAGGAGGGAACGGTCATGAGCGGGTGGTGCGCGGGCGAGTCGACACCCTTCCATGCTCCGCGTCGGCCTCGCCGTCGTCGCGGGGGTTGCCCCGGGGGACTCCCCGGGTTAGCGCCGTCTCAGCGGCCCGGACGGTAGGCGTCCCACAGCACGCGGGCATGACGCGCTTTCGCCCGCTCGACGCCGTCCTCGTCGTGGCGGGCCGCGCTGATCCATTCCGCCAGACGACTCAACATGGCGCCGAGCACCATTCGCAGGTCGGAGTGCGCGGCGGGCGGCACGGCGGCCTCGGCCGCCGACATCCGTCCTTTCGGGGGGAGCTCGTCGTCGGCGTGCCGGAGGGCGAGACGCGCCACCCCCACGGCGTGGCTGTTCACGACGCAGTGCGCGGCTCCCTCGATCTCCCACCGGCGTGCGCGATGCGCGCGGGCGACGAGGCGGGAGTGCAGGCGGCGCGGTGAGGGGCGATCGAACTCGCCGCGGATGAGCAGCAGAGTCGCCCGGCCCTCACCGATGCGGTCGGAGATGCGGTAGCGCAACATATGGGGCAGGGCTTCGAAGAAGTAGAGGAAACCGCACAGGAGGTATGCCGAGACCGCCAGGAGGGCGATGTGCAGCGACTCCCGCACCGTCGACTGGACGAATCGCACGCCCTGGATGATCGCGGTGGACTCCGCTTCGTCGACGACGGGGCTCACCAGCACCGCGTGCGAGAGGTCGGGACGCCGCGCCAGCACCTCGGTGACCACCTGCGTCCCCATCGAGTGTCCGATGAGTACCGGATTCTCGAGACCGTAGTGGTCGAGCACTCCCTCGACCTGGTCGGCGAAGTACGCGGCGGTGGGGGATTCCCCGGATGCCGGGACCCCGCCGAAACCCGGGAGATCGAGGGCGTAGACCTCGCCCTTCTCGGCGAGCAGCGGTGCGAGGAACTCGAAGTAGGTCGACGCGACGCCGATACCGGCGATGAGGACGAACGGGCGCCCGGTCCCCGAGCCCGTCGAGACACGCGTCACCCGGGTCTGTGAGGGCCCCCGGCGGAGCGTGTCGACGTCGACGTCGGCGGGTCGCGAGTCCTCGGGCATCCGACCAGAATGCCCTACCCGGCTGAGCGTCCTGTCAATCCCGGCCCCAGTGTCGTCGGCCCCGCCTAGCCTTCCTGCATGAGCGATACCTCCCGCGAAGAAGAGACCCTGGGTGCCGTCCGCGAGGGCGACAACCCCGCCGAGAAGGACCCGTCCGACTGGGTGACCGGCGACGAGCCCATGACCGCCCCGCAGCGCAGCTACCTCGACACCCTCGCCCGTGAAGCCGGCGAGGAGATCCCCGCCGACCTGACGAAGGCGGAGGCGTCGGAGCAGATCGATCGCCTGCAGAACGAGACCGGTCGCTCCACCGAGTGACCCTCGAGGCGTCCCGGCTCCTGCTCGTCAGGACGCGCGGGGCGCCTCTTCGTCTGCCGATATGTCGTCGATGTCCTGCTTCTCACCGCGAGCGATGTCGTCGAGGAAGTCGGCGACGATCCGCCGTTCGGCGGGGCCGAGTCGCCCGGCGGCCGCGGCGGCCGACGCGCTGCGCACCGACAGCACGCGGCGGGCGGGGGAGTCGGCGGGAATCGTCTCGCGGACGACGATCGAGCGCCGATCACCCGGGTATGGCTCTCGTTCCACCCACCCCGCGTCGGCGAGTCGGTCGATCAGCGCCGTCGTGGCCGCCGACGAGATGCTCAGCATCGAGGCGAGGATGCGAGGGGTGACCGGCTCGTCGTCGGCGGAGCGCTGGAGGAGGAAGCGCAGCACCTTCGCGTCGTTCGGGCCGATGCCCAGGGAGTGCAGCGCGGCGCGCTCGGAGGCGACACCGGAATCGGTGAGGTCGTTGAGAGCCTTGACGACGTCGTCGGCGGAAGCCGCGTCTTTCATCTCTCCTCCTCGCGTTCCTCGGTGAGCTACTGTCTTTCACGCCGATCAAGTAGATAGCCGTTCTAGTTAGATGCTACCTGTCCTTCCCGTGCACCGGCAGGGGGCTGGACGCGGAGCCTGACATAGGATGCCCTGGTGGAAACAGGGTCCGAGTCGCGCTACTGGTACGGCGCGAGCGAAGAGGATCGCCGCCGTCGAGCGGTCGAAGTCCTCCAAGCCTTCCGCGTGTACCGCGCCGCCGAGGTCGCCATGCGGCGTCGCACGCGCGAGTCGATGTCCATGGGCGAGAACGAGCTGCTCGTGCTTCGCTACCTCATCAAAGCGGCGGGGCAGCAGCGTCAGGTCTCGCCGAGCGAGCTCACCCGTTACCTCGGGGTGTCCACGGCATCCACGACCGCGATCGTGGACCGCCTCGAGAAGACCGGTCACGTCACCCGCGTGCCGCACCCGACCGATCGTCGGAGCATCTACATCGTGGCCACGGCCGTGAGCGACGAAGAGGTGCGCGCGACTCTGGGGTCGATGCACACGCGCATGATGGCGGCGGTCGTCGATATGACCCCCGAAGAGAGCGCTGCGGTGATCGCCTGCCTCGGTCGGCTCCAGGATGCCGTCGACCAGGTCGACCCGCACCCGGTCGACGCCGAAGCCGCGCACTGAGCACGCGCCGAGCGCGCCCGCGCCCTCCGTCGTGACGGCCGAGCGCGCAGGTCGGGCGTGAGAGCATGGGGTCCATGGACGAGAGCGCAAGCGACGCGGTTTCCCCCGCGACCGGTGCCGACCTCGTCCATCAGGTGGACGGAATAGAGGTCGCCTCTTTCCGTGCCGTCATCGCCCGGCTGAGGACCGACTATCCGCTCGAGGATCCGTCGCGGATCGAAGCCGTCGTGCTGCGCGAATGGGAGGCCTTCTCGGCGGGGCGCCCCCTGGTCGTGCCCATCGCCGTCGAAGAGGGGGCTCGCGAGATCCTGGGCCTCCCGCGGGACTGATTCAGGAGCCGCGGGGTTCCGGCTCGTCGACCAACAGCAGACCGCCCGACGAGTTCGCGGAGGTGGCCAGCGCTTCGATCCACGCGCGACTGAGCAGCGCGGGTTCGGGCTCGTCGAAGACGAACCGCAGCGGAATCGAGGGGTGCAGCCACACGGTGCTGCGTCCCACCTCCTGGTCGGGCCCGTGCGTCCACGACAAGGTGAAGCTCTCGCCGCGGCGGAGCTTGGTCGCGATGACGACCTTGACGTGAGCCAGAGCGCGATCCTCGATGTCGATCGGCGTCGCGACGTCGCCGTAGTAGAGCGTTCCCACACGAGTACGTTAGTCGGGCCCCGAGAGCCTCCCCGGCGGGGTTGATTCGCGCGACGCGACGTGGCATCCCGGAAAGCGGCTGAAGGTGCGTTCCTCGGATAGGCTCGGTCGCATGGGCAGATTCATCTACGACACCGTTGCCAATGCGGTCGACATCGATGACCGCACGCTTGCGCACTTGCGCATCGTCGTGATGAACAAGCTTCGGCGCTCCGAGTCGTTCATGTTCGACGTCGAGGTCGGCGACGGCAGCGGTCGTCGCAGCTTCTGGATGCACCCCTCGGTGCCGATCCAGTTCCACTTCTACGGCAGCCGCCAGCCCCGCATCAACCGCGTCTGGGTCGAAGACCTCATGCTCGCGGCCTCGGGCCCCAACGGCCTGGCGATCACGCCCGAGCCCAGCGAAGACGCCCTCGTCGAAGAGGGCTGAGCGCTAGCTCTTCTCCGTCTGCTCCGCCGGGGTGATGTCCTCGGGCACGAGCATGATGCCGCCCGAGGAGTTCGCCGAATCGGCCAGCCGCTCGATCCACTCGCGGCTCAGCGTCGTCGGCTCGCTGTCGTCGAAGACGAAGCGCAGCGGGATGGCGGGGTGCAGCCAGAGCGTGCTGCGGCCGCGTTCCTCGTCGTCGCGGTGCCGCCACGACAGCGTGAAGCTCTCGCCGCGGCGCAGCTTCGTCGAGATGACGACTTTGAGGTGAGCCAGGGCGCGGTCTTCGATGTGCACCGTCGTGCCGCTGCCGCCGTAGTGAATGGTCCCCATGCGGCCCACGATACGCCAGGGGGCGTCACAGGTACGCGGCGGGAGGCCAGGTGTCAAGACCGCCGGGCGTGGCGGCGGCTCCTGGCACAGTAGGGGGTGTTGCACGGAAGGAGGGCGCCGTGACCAATCCCCCTATGCCTCGGAACCCCGAATCGGGGAACGACCCGGACGATCTGCCCGAGGTGTTCCACGGCTTGATCGGCATCGACGTCGTCGACGGCGAGTTGCTGCCGCGTGCCGGCGGCATCGAACCCCGCCGGACCTGACGCTCCCAGCGACCTCGTAGTCGTGTTCGCTAGCGTCGACCCCATGTCGGACCCGCTGGACGAACAGCAGATCACCGTCTCGAGCGCGGCCCTGCGGGCGATGCGCGACGAGTTCCAGCGGTTCCTGATGGAGTACCGCTTCGGGCTCGCCGAGGTCGAGACGAAGATTTCCATCCTGCGCGAAGAGTTCCAGGAAATGCACGCGTACAACCCCATCGAGCACGTCTCGAGTCGTGTGAAGTCGCCGGACAGTCTGGTCGACAAGGTGCGGCGCAAGGGCATCGAAACCGACTTCGACTCCATTCGCGCGTCGATCACCGACATCGCCGGCATCCGCGTGACCTGCAGCTTCATCGATGACGCCTATCGGCTCTCGAAGCTGCTCACGCGGCAGGACGACATCACCGTGCGCGACGTCAAGGACTACATCGCGCACCCGAAGCCCAACGGGTACAAGAGTCTGCACGTGATCGTGGAGGTGCCCGTCTTCCTGTCGACCGGCCGCGTGGACGTGCCCGTCGAGGTGCAGTTCCGGACGATCGCCATGGACTTCTGGGCGAGTCTCGAGCACAAGATCTATTACAAGTACGATCGGCTGGTTCCCGACGACCTCCTCGCCGAGCTGAAGAACGCCGCCGATACCGCGGCCGAGCTCGACACGAGGATGGAGCGCTTGCACCGCGAGATCCGCGGCGCGCACCCCGGGGTGGTCTCGCTCTGACGAGGGCGACACAATGGATCGATGAGCGACGACGACGCCCGCCTGGACGAGGTCGCCGCCGAACTTCTCGCTCTTCCGCCCGCGAGGTTCACCGCCGCCCGCAATGACCGCGCCGCCGAGGGCGGGGCGCTGGGGCGGAGGATCGCCAAGCTGCGCAAGCCCACGGTCGCCGCGTGGGCGGTCAACCTGCTCGTACGCGACGGTCAGCTCGGCGAGGCCGTGGAGCTGTCCCGCGCTCTGCACGAAGCGCAGGACGACCTGGATGCCGCGGAGCTCGGGCGACTGGGGCGGCAGCGTCGACAGTTGGTCGCCGCCCTCGCCCGCCGCGCGGGTGAGCTCGCCGCCGAGGCCGGGACCCCCCTGAGCGCGGCGATGTCGGACGCCGTCGAGAAGACCGTGAACGCCGCGGTGGTCGACGAAACGGTCGCGGCGGCCGTGCTGACGGGGCGCTTGACCTCGGCGATCGACCTCGCCGAGATGGGCGACGGAACGCTCGCGGAGGCGGTGGCCGGCTCCGTTCCCGCGGCCATCCCGCAGGCTGCCGCCCCGCGCGACGACCTCGCCGCGCGTCGCGCGCGGAAGGCCGCGGAACGAGCCGTCCGTGAGGCGGAGCGGGCCAGAGCCGACGCCGAGCGCGAGAGCACCGCCGCCGGGCGGCGTGTGGATACGGCGGCGGAACGGGCCGCCCGCGCTCGAGAGCGCGTGGACGGCCTGCGAGCCGATCTCGCGCGCGCCGAGAAAGAGGCGGACGCGGCCGACGAGGTGCTGATGCAGCGCCAGGATGAGCAGACTCGGGCTCGCGAGTCCGTGCGTGCGGCGTCGGAAGCCGTCGAGCGCGCCGAAGCCGCTCGTGACGAAGGAACGGATCGATGAGCGACTCACCCCTCTCCGCGGTGCTCGACGAGGCGCGCGCGCGTCTGTCCGGGGCGCCGCGAGAACGTCTCGGCGAGCTGCAGGAGGGGCGCCGGCTGCTCGGCATCCCTCGTTCGGCCCGTATCGCGCCGCGCGGCACGGCCTGGCATCTCGGTGTCCTGCTGCTGACCGACGACGCTGTGCTGGCGACCGGCGACATCGTGCGCTCGCGTGCGGAAGTGCGTCGCGGATTCGCGGCCGAATCGCAACGCCGTCGCGCCGAACTCGCCGCCGCGGCCGCACGGGGCGGAGTCCCCGAGGGCGAGACGATCCACATCGAGTGGCGCACCATCGATCCGGACGCGGTGGGGGAGTCGTCCACCCCCGTGGCGATCCGCGGAGGCGAGCTCCTCGTGCGGTGGAGCGCCGCCGGAGGGTTCATGCCCCTCGACCGGTATCTCGCGGAACGCATCGAGCTGCTGCGGCATCCGCCCGAACGCGCATAGAGACCCGCGCGCATAGTCGGGGGTGGGGTGGGTGTCAACTGCCGTGACCACGGAGGTTCGCGGAAACGACGCTGGTCTATCGTGAGCGACGTGCAGCAGGTATGGCCAGGATCCAGTTATCCCCTCGGGGCCACTTACGACGGTAACGGGACGAACTTCGCCCTGTTCAGTGAAGGAGCGGAGAAGGTAGAGCTCTGCCTCTTCGAGGAAGACGGAACGGAGACGTGCTTCGAGCTGATCGACGTCGACGCGTTCGTCTGGCACGCCTACCTCCCCAACATCCAGCCGGGGCAGCGCTACGGCTACCGCGTGCACGGGGAGTACGACCCCGCGAACGGCAAGCGCTTCAACCCCGCGAAGCTGCTCCTCGACCCGTACGCGAAGGCCGTCGAGGGCCAGGTCGACTGGGGGCAGGCGGTCTTCAGCTACGAGTTCGGCGACCCCGACTCGTTCAACGACGAGGACTCCGCCGCCCACATGATGAAGGGCGTCGTCATCAACCCGTTCTTCGACTGGTCGGGCGACCGTCAGCCGAAGATCCCCTACGCCGAGTCGTTCATCTACGAGGCCCACGTGCGCGGCCTCACCCAGCTGCACCCCGACGTGCCCGAGGAGCTGCGCGGCACCTACGCCGGCATCGCCCACCCCGCCGTCATCGAGCACCTCAAGAAGCTCGGCATCACCGCGATCGAGCTCATGCCGGTGCACCAGTTCGTCAACGACTCCACCCTCGAAGAGAAGGGGCTGTCGAACTACTGGGGCTACAACACCATCGCGTTCCTCGCCCCGCAGAACACCTACTCCTCGACCGGCGACCACGGTCAGCAGGTGCAGGAGTTCAAGGCCATGGTCAAGGCTCTGCACGCCGCCGGCATCGAGGTCATTCTCGACGTGGTCTACAACCACACCGCCGAGGGCAACCACATGGGCCCGACCCTGTCGATGCGCGGCATCGACAACGAGGCGTATTACCGCCTCGAAGACGACGACAAGCGGTACTACACCGACTACACCGGCACCGGTAACAGCATGAACGTGGGCAACCCCCACACGCTGCAGCTGATCATGGACTCGTTGCGCTACTGGGTGCTCGAGATGCACGTCGACGGCTTCCGCTTCGACCTCGCCTCGACCCTCGCGCGTGAGTTCTATGAGGTCGACCGCCTCGCGGCCTTCTTCGAGCTCGTGCAGCAGGACCCGATCGTCTCGCAGGTCAAGCTCATCGCCGAGCCGTGGGACGTGGGCCCCGGCGGCTACCAGGTCGGCAACTTCCCGCCCCAGTGGACCGAGTGGAACGGCAAGTACCGCGACACCGTCCGTGACTTCTGGCGTGGCGAGCCGCAGGCCCTGGGCGAGTTCGCCTCGCGCCTCACCGGCTCCGCCGACCTGTACGAGCACTCCGGTCGCTTCCCCGTGGCATCCATCAACTTCGTCACCGCCCACGACGGCTTCACGCTGCGCGACCTCGTGTCGTACAACGAGAAGCACAACGAGGCCAACGGCGAAGACAACAACGACGGCGAATCGCACAACCGCTCGAGCAACATGGGCGTCGAAGGTCCCACCGACGACCCCGAGGTGCTCAAGCGCCGTGCGCAGCAGCAGCGCAACTTCATCGCGACGCTGCTACTGAGCCAGGGTGTGCCGATGCTGCTGCACGGCGACGAGCTCGGTCGCACGCAGGGCGGCAACAACAACGGCTACGCGCAGGACAACGAGATCACCTGGGTGGACTGGTCGAACATCGACACCCCGCTGATCGAGTTCACCGCCGCCCTCGCGCGACTGCGCAAGCAGCACCCCACCTTCCGCCGCAGCCGGTTCTTCGACGGTCGCCCCGTGAAGATGGAGGAGGGTGCGCCCATCCCCGACGTGGTGTGGTTGCGTCCCGACGGTTCGCTCATGCAGCCCGAGGACTGGGACAACGGCTTCGGTCTGGCGGTGGGGATCTTCCTCAACGGCCAGGGCATCCGCGAGCGCGACCGCCGCGGCGAGTCCATCAGCGACGACCACTTCCTCGTGCTGTTCAACGCGGGCGACGACACGGTCGACTTCCGGCTGCCCGACTTCGAGTACGCCCCCAAGTGGGACGCCTACGTCGACACCGCGGGCGAGCGCGCGAACACCGAGCCGCTCAACCCCGGCGAGACGTTGCCGCTCGAGCCGAAGTCGCTGATCGTCCTGCGCGAGCACCACCTGCCCGAGCCCGAGGTCGACCACTCGGTCGCGGCCTCGCTCACGGCGCAGATCCAGATCATCGGCACCGACGACCTGCCCGGCCAGGCGCCCAAGCCGGAGCTGTGACCGAGATGCGACATCCGCTTTCGACCTACCGCCTGCAGATCCGCGAATCGTTCACCCTCGACGACGCCGCCGAGGTCACGGACTACCTCCGTGACCTCGGGGTCTCGTGGGCGTACCTCTCGCCGATCCTCGTGGCCACCCCGGGCTCCGACCACGGCTACGACGTCGTCGACGTCACGCGCGTCGACCCCGCCCGCGGCGGTGCCGAGGGTCTCTCGCGCTTCGTCGAGGCGGCGCGCGCGAAGGATCTGGGCATCCTGATCGACATCGTGCCCAACCACATGGGCGTCTCCGAGCCGCGCGCGAAC
The DNA here is from genome assembly GCF_001421275.1 of Microbacterium sp. Leaf203. Classification (NCBI taxonomy): domain Bacteria; kingdom Bacillati; phylum Actinomycetota; class Actinomycetes; order Micrococcales; family Microbacteriaceae; genus Microbacterium; species Microbacterium sp. Leaf203. The sequence goes on from NZ_LMKF01000022.1 coordinate 965,521, forward strand.
GCGTGGTGGTGGGACGTCCTGCGCCAGGGGCGCGACTCGGCGCACGCCGACGCGTTCGACATCGACTGGGAGTTCGGCGGCGGCAAGGTGCGCGTCCCCGTGCTCGGCGATCACCTCGACGCGGTGATCGATGAGATCTCGTACGACCCGACACCGGCCGACGACGCCCCCGACGGGCTGATCCGCTACTACGACCACGAGTTTCCGGTCGCCCCGGGAACGGGGTCGTCGGACCTCGGCATCCGGGCTCTGCTCGATGCGCAGAACTTCGAGCTGCGCTTCTGGCAGGACGAAGCGGCCGACCTCAACTACCGCCGCTTCTTCGCCGTGACGACGCTCGCGGGCGTGCGCGTCGAGCGGCCCGAGGTGTTCGAGGCGACCCACGTCGAGATCCTGCGCTGGGTGCGCGAGGGTCTGGCCGACGGCCTGCGCGTGGATCACCCCGACGGGCTCGTCGACCCCGGCGGGTACCTCGACCGCCTCTCGGCCGCCCTGAGGGACGCGAGTGACGACGAGGTCGGCTACGTGCTCGGCGAGAAGATCCTCGAGCACGGCGAAGCCCTGCCCTCGTGGTGGAAGACCGCCGGCACGACCGGGTACGACGCGCTCGCCGAGATCGACCGCGTGCTCACCGATCCCGCGGGCGAGGTGCCGCTCGACGCCCTGGATGCGCGACTGCGCACCGAGAGCGACCTGCCCGCCCTGACCGGCTGGCACGACCTCATCCACGACACCAAGCGCAAGATAGCCGACTCCATCCAGGTGTCGGAGATCCGCCGCATCGTGCGCGGCCTCCCCGCCGAGCTGCGTGAGGAGTTCGAGGCCGAGGTGCTGCAGGACGCCCTCGCCGAGATCCTCGCGTGCTTCCCCGTCTACCGGTCCTACCTCCCCGCGGGTCGCGCGCACCTCGACGCCGCCGCGGGCGAGGCGGAGATCCGCCGCCCCGAGCTCGACGACGTGATCGAGAAGCTCGTGCCGGCGCTCTCCGACACCGACCTCGAGATCGCGTGGCGATTCCAGCAGACGACCGGGCCCGTGATGGCGAAGGGCGTCGAAGACACGGCGTTCTACCGCTACACGCGCCTCGGGTCGCTCACCGAGGTGGGCGGCGATCCGGGTCAGTTCGCGCTCGACGTGCACGGCTTCCACATCGCGCAGGCGCTGCGCCACGCGTCGTGGCCGACAGCGATGACGACCCTCTCGACGCACGACACCAAGCGCGGCGAGGACACGCGTGCGCGCATCGCCGTGCTCGCCGAGATCCCCGAGAAGTGGGCCGCGCACCTCGAGGAGTTCCGCGGCATCGCCTCGACAGGGCACGGTCCCTTCGACGCCCTGCTGTGGCAGGCCATCGTCGGGGCGTGGCCGGCATCGGCATCCACCCCCGAAGGTCTCACGGACTACCGCGAACGCCTGCACGCCTACGCCGAGAAGGCCGCGCGCGAGGCGAGCGAGGTCACCGGCTGGTGGGAGCAGGACGAGGCCTTCGAAGAGCGCATGCACGCGCTGGTCGATGCGGCCACCGGTCCCGCCGCCGAGCGCGTGCGCGCGTTCGTCGACGAGATCTCGGCCGACGGCTGGTCGAACGGTCTCTCGGCCAAGCTGCTGCAGATCCTCGGCCCGGGCGTCCCCGACGTCTACCAGGGCTCGGAGCTGTGGGAGCAGTCGCTGGTCGACCCCGACAACCGTCGCCCGGTCGACTTCGCCGAGCGTCGACGTCTGCTCGCCTCGATCGACGGGACGGATGCCGTGCGCCCGCCCATCGACGGGACCGGGGCCGCGAAGCTACTTGTGACCTCTCGCGCGCTCCGGGTGCGGAACGACGTGCCGCTCGACGTCTACCGTCCGCTCGAAGCTGCCGGCGTGGCATCCGATCACGTCGTCGCGTTCGACCGCGGCGGGGTGTTCGCGGTCGCGACGCGCCTGCCCCACGGCCTGCGCACCGCGGGCGGCTGGCGCGACACGGTGCTGCTGCTGCCCGACACGCTGGTCATCGACGTGCTCACGGGCAAGCAGTACCAGGGCGGTCCGACCCGCCTCGCCGACCTTCTCGCGACCTACCCGGTCGCTTTGCTGATCTCCTGACCCGTCCCCGCGCGTGAGGGGTCATTTCTTGTCGCCTCGCGCTCGTCTCAGCGACAATTTCTGACTCCTCACGCGAAGGAAGAACCCCCATGAGCATCGACGTCTGGGCACCCAAGGCCGACCGCGTGCGACTGCGCCGACTCGACGACAGCGGCGACACCGTCGTCGAAGACGTGGAGATGTCGGCGGATGCCGGCGGGTGGTGGACCGCGCCGGTCGATCTCGCCGACGGGGAGCGCTACGGCTTCGTGCTCGGCGACGGAGACGACCTTCGTCCCGACCCGCGCTCGCGGCGCCAGCCCGGCGGCGTGCACGAGGCATCGGCGTGGTTCGACCCCTCGGTCTACGCGTGGAACGACGCCGCCTGGACGGGCAAGCAGCTCGCGGGCGGGTTGATCTACGAGCTGCACCTCGGCACCTTCACCCCCGAAGGGACCCTGGATGCCGCGATCGGCCGCCTCGACCACCTCGTCGACCTCGGCGTCACCCACGTGGAGCTGCTGCCGGTGAACGGCTTCAACGGCACGTGGAACTGGGGCTACGACGGGGTGCTCTGGTACACCGTGCACGAGGCCTACGGCGGGCCCGAGGCCTACCAGCGCTTCGTCGACGCCGCCCACGCCGCGGGGCTCGCCGTGATCCAGGACGTCGTCTACAACCACCTCGGACCCTCGGGCAACTACCTGCCCCTCTTCGGCGAGTACCTCCGCGAGGGCAGCCGCAACACCTGGGGCGACTCGGTCAACCTCGACGAAGATGCGGTGCGCGCCTACATCGTCGAGAACGCGCTGATGTGGATGAGCGATTACCACGTCGACGGTCTGCGCCTCGATGCCGTGCACGCGCTGCTCGACCACCGCGATCCGCACGTGCTGCAGGAGATCGCCGAGCGCACCGACGCCCTGTCGGCGCACCGCGGCGTGCCGCTCACGACCATCGCCGAGAGCGACATGAACGACCCGAAGTTGATCCTCCCGCGTGAGGCCGGCGGCTACGGACTCACCGCGCAGTGGTCGGATGACTGGCACCACACCGCCCACGTCGCCCTGACTGGGGAGACGATCGGGTACTACGAGGACTTCGCCGACCTCGACGCGTTCCGCAAGGTGAGCGAGGGCGGCTTCTTCCACGACGGCACCTACTCGACCTTCCGCGAGGAGAAGCACGGCAAGCCCATTCCCGCCGACGTGCCGAACTGGCGCCTGGTGACCTTCGCGCAGGACCACGACCAGATCGGCAACCGCGCCGCCGGCGACCGCCTCTCGCAGACGCTCGACTACGACCGTCTCGCCGCGGCCGCCGTGCTCACGCTGACGGCTCCCGGCACGCCGATGCTGTTCATGGGCGAGGAGTGGGGCGCCACCACCCCGTGGCAGTTCTTCACCTCGCACCCCGAGCCCGAGCTCGGCAAGGCCACCGCCGAGGGGCGCATCGCCGAGTTCGAGAAGATGGGCTGGGACGAGTCGACGGTGCCCGACCCGCAGGACCCCTCGACGTTCGAGAACTCGAAGCTCGACTGGGACGAGCTGGGCGAGGGCGACCACGCCCAGCTGCTCGGTCTGTACCGCGAGCTCGCGAAGATCCGTCGCGAGCGTCCCGAGCTCACCGACCCCTCGCGCGAGGGCCTGTCGGCTACCGCTCGCGAGGCCGAGGGCGGGCGCGTGTATGAACTGCGTCGCGGCGCCCTCCTCGTCGTCGTGAACCTGTCGGATGCCGAGGCCTCGGCCTCCGCGGCATCCGATGTTCGTGTGCTGCTGGCCACCGCCGAGGGCGTCGTGCTCGACGGGACGACGCTGACCGTGCCCGCCGGCGCGAGTGCGATCGTGGCGCCGGCTCTCTGACCCCCGATCGACGGCCCCGTCCCCTCGAGGGGCGGGGCCGTCGGCGTGCGCGGGTCAGTCGGTGAGCGAGATGCGGCCCATGGCGGCCTGGATCGCCACCGCCGCGGCTCCCCGTGCCCAGGCGGAGAAACCCGAGCGGTCGGGGTGGATCGAGACGGCGGATGCCGAGCGCTCGCGGCCGCGCGCGAGGGACGCCTCGACCCGGTCGCGCACCAGATCGAACGCCTCGACGCCCTCTCCGGCGAGCACGATGTCGGACTGCAGTGACAGGTTGGCGGCGAGGGCGCAGAGGGTTCCGAGGGCGTCGCCCGCGGCATCCATGACGGTGCGTGCGGCGGGGTCGTCGGCGCGGGCGAGCGAGAGGGCGTCGTCATACGAGACGGAACGGCGGAGTGCCTGGGACACCTGCGAACTGATCGCGGTGGTCGTCAGCAGGGCGGCGGCGCAGCCACGGTGCCCCTCGGGGCAGGGGGGTCCGTCCGCGACGAGCGGGAGGTGGCCGACGGTGCCGACCCCGGCATCGGGCGTGCGCACGGTGCGCCCGTCGATGACGAGGCCGAAGCCCACGCCCGCGCCGACGGTCACGATCGCGAAGCCCGGCAGGGCGCGGCCTACCCCGAACCAGCGCTCGGCCTCGGCGAGGGCGACCACGTCGTTCTCGAGCGCGACCGGCACGTCGAGGCGCGCCGCGAGCGCGTCGGCGAAGGCGACGTCGCGCCAGCCGAGGAAGGGAGCGTCGACGGCGACCCCGTCGCGCACCGCGCCGCCCAGGCTCACGCCGACCCCGCGGACATCGCTCAGTCCGAGGGCACCGACCGCGGCAGCGGTCTCGTCGATCACGTGCTCGGGTGTCGAGCCCGTCAGGCGGCGGTCGGCGCGCTCGCGCACCTCGGCGCGGATGTCGGTGGCGACGAGGTAGAGGTGGTCGCCGGTGAGCTTGACGCCGACGAACGTGCCCGCGGTGGGCGAGATGTCGAGGGGTCGCGAGGGGCGACCGACCGAGCCGTCCACCTCGTCGTCGAGTTCGATCAGGATGCCGGCGTCCACCAGGGGGCGGGTCAAGCGGGTGAGGCTCGGCGGCGACAGGTGCAGGCGCGCGGCGAGGGCGCGGCGCGAGAGGGGGCCGTGGGTCAGCACGGCACGGGCGACGGCGGCCTCGCTCTCGGTGAGCATCGCGCCCCTCCCGCTCTCCCGCGGCAGGCGGGCATTTGTTCCGTGGTAGAAATAATGCCATGTCGCACACCGTCGTCGCACTCGAGACCGCTTCGGCGGCGCACCTCCGCGCCGGAGGCACCAGCGTCGTCGTCGACCTCACCGCGCAGCCCGCGCCCGCCATCATCCACTGGGGGCCCGACCTCGGCGCCCTCGATGTCGAGACGCTTTCGTCGATGGCCGTTGCGGCGCGTCCGCAACGCGTCTCGGGGGGCATCGACCAGACGCCCCGCCTCACGATCGTGCCGACGGCCGCGGCCGGCTGGCCCGGCGCTCCCGGATACGAGGGAGGGCGCGGCGGCGTCGTGCAGGGAACGGTGTTCTCGCTGGCATCCATCCACTCCGCCGTCGATGCCCTGACGCTGCACCTCGTCGACGAGCAGCGCGCTCTGCGTCTGCGCGCGGAGCTGCGAGTCGATGCCGCGGGCCTGTTTTCGCAGCAGCTCACCGTGGTCAACGACGGGGCCGACGACCTCGTCGTCTCGACGCTGCAGCCGAGCTTCCCGCTGCCCTGGGAGGCCACCGAGATCCTCGACGCCACCGGCCGCCACCTGCGCGAGCGCTCGTCGCAGCGCCACGCCTTCACCTTCGGCACGCACTTGCGCGAGAGCCGTCGCGGTCGCCCCGGTGCCGACGCGACCCTGCTGCTGGCCGCCGGGCGTCCGGGCTTCGGGTTCGAGGCGGGTCTGGTGCACGGCATCCACGTCGCGTGGAGCGGCAACCAGCGCGTGTTCGCCGAGCGGCTGCCGCTGGGTGAGGCGCTGCTCGCGGGCGGCGAGATGGCCGCGTGGGGCGAGATCGTGCTCGCACCGGGCGCTGAGGTCTCGTCGCCGCTCGTCTACGGGTCGTGGGGCGACGGTCTCGACCAGCTCGCCGCGCGCTTCCACGACACCTGGCGCGCCCGGCCGCAGCACCCCGAGCGCCCGCGCCCGATCACGCTCAACACGTGGGAGGCGGTGTACTTCGACCACCGCCTGCCGAAACTGCGGCAGCTCGCCGACGTTGCCGCCGAGATCGGCGTGGAGCGGTTCGTGCTCGACGACGGGTGGTTCCGCGGCCGTCGCGACGACACCGCGGGCCTCGGCGACTGGTTCGTCGACGAGGGCGTGTGGCCCGAAGGGCTGAGCCCGCTCGCCGACCACGTCACGGGCCTGGGCATGGAGTTCGGGCTGTGGTTCGAGCCCGAGATGCTCAACCCCGACAGTGACGTCGCCCGCGCGCACCCCGAGTGGATCCTGCGCGGACGCGACGAGCTCCCGCCGTCGGCACGCCAGCAGCAGGTGCTGAACCTCGCCCACCCCGGCGCCTACGCGTACATCCTCGAGCGAATGACCGAGGTGCTGCGGGCCTACCCGATCGCGTACGTGAAGTGGGACCACAATCGGGATCTCGTGGATGCCGCGACCGGCCCCGGCGGCGGCTCGGCCGTGCACGCCCACACGCTCGCCGTGTACCGGCTCATCGACGAGCTCAAGGCGACCTTCCCGGGTCTCGAGATCGAGAGTTGCGCCTCAGGTGGGGCGCGCGTCGACCTCGGCATCCTGGACCGCACCGACCGCATCTGGACGAGTGACTGCCTCGACCCGGTCGAGCGGCTCGAGACGCAGCGCTACACGGCGCTGGTGGTGCCGCCCGAGATGATGGGCATGCACCTGACCACCCCGCACGTGCACTCGACGAGCCGCACGGTCTCGCTCGCGTTCAGCGGAGCCGTCGCGCTGTTCGGGCACTTCGGCATCGAGTGGGACCTCACCACGCTCGACGAGCGCGACCGCGCCGTCGTGGGGGAGTGGGTGGCTCTCGCGCGGCGCGTGCGACCGCTGGTGGCGACGGGGCGTCTCGTGAACGTCGACGTCGTCGACCCCGGCCTGGACGTGCGCGGCGTGATCGCGGCCGATCGCGATCACGCCTTCTTCACGATCGCGCAGACGCAGACCCTCATCGCCTCGCCCGCGGGGCGCGTGCGCCTGCCGGGTCTCGACCCCGACCGCGCGTACCGGGTGCGGCTCGTGACGCCGGGCGGTCTGGTGCAGGAGCCCGCTCAGTCGCCCCTGCCGTGGGCCCACCACGACACCGTGCTCACCGGGCGCCAGCTCGCGGCATCCGGGATCCGCCCGCCCGTGCAGAACCCCCAGCAGGCGGTGGTGGTCGAGCTGACGGCCGGCTGAGCCCCGTCAGGCGGAGATGGCGAACAAGCCGCCGATGCCCACGGCATAGAGCACGAGGACGACGAACGAGTCGACGCCCATCCCGAGCAGGCGTCGCTGCGGGCGGAAGATCAGGCCGACCACGTACACGAGGGTCAGCAGAGCGGCGAGAGCCGTCAGGTAGATGTCGGCTCCGTTGGCCTGAGGGAGCACCGCCGCGCCCGAGATGACGGTCGCGAGCAGGAAGAGTACCGGCAAGAAGGCATTGCCGCCGAAGATGTCGCTGATCGCGAGGTTGTCGTCGCCCTGACGGATAGCCTGCAGGCCCGTGGAGATCTCGGGAAGAGAGGTCGCGAGAGCGAGCACGGTCGCCCCGAAGAGCACCCCCGACAGCCCGATCTGCGACGACGCCGCATCTCCCGCGCGCTCGAGCACCACGCCCGCGACGAGGGTGGCGAGGGCGGAAATCGAGAAGACGAGGGCCGCCTTCTTCGTGCTCATCGCCTTCGCCGGATCCTTCTTCTGCGGCTTCGGTGCGGCATCCGGTGCTCGCCCGTCCTCGTGCCAGGGCAGGTGCTTCCCGGCCCGCTGAACGAGGACCAACCCCACGATCCACAGTGCGGCGATCAGCACGACGTCGGGGGTGAGCCGCAGCACTTCGAGCCCGCTCGGAAGCTGGCTCCCCGCGATGACGACGGCGAGGATCGCGACGACGACGAGACCCTCCAAGACGAGGGTGAGGGATGCCGCGCGGTAGGTCAGCGGCTTCACGCCGCGGCCGCGCTTGCCGAAGGCGTCGAGGATCACGAGCACGACCGTCTGCAGGGCGATCCCGCCCAGGATGTTGCCCACCGCGACCTCGAGGTTGCCCGACACGGCCGCTGACACCGTGATCGCGATCTCGGGCAGGTTGGTCGCCACGGCGAGAACGATCAGGCCTCCGAGCGCGCTGCCCAGGTGCAACCGGGCATCCAGCACGTCGGTCGCCTTCAACAGCTGGATCCCGGCGACCCACACCACCGCCGCCGCGGCGACGAAGATCACGACGAGCAGGAAGAACGGCAACGAGTCCACCGCCCGATTACACTCCCCGCGCCCCTCGCATCCGATCCGCTTGCGCACGAGGCGTCGGAGGCGTACGCCCAGCGGGGTTGACCTCCCCGGCGGGGGGTGGAAGCGTGGGCCGTCATCTCCCGAAGGAGCGGAACATGGATGCCGGACTCGTCGCAGCTCTATCGACAAGTGGTCTCGTGGTGATCGCCGTGACCGTGGTGATCCTCGCCGCGGTCAACCGATCGGGGGGAGCGCGAGGCGCGTCACGCCATCGTCCCGACAGTGAGCTCGGCCGAGCCCGTGAGGAAATCCAGCGTCAGATCGACCTCGGTCGAGGCTTCTGAGGGCTGCGACCGCGCGCAGAACCGTCGACGGCGAGACCGCCGGGCGGATCCGGCTCAGTCGACGCTCGGCCGGATCAGACGCAGCACGCTGACGATCGCCGGCGGCAGCAGCACGACCGCGGCCACGACGATCGCGGTCGCACCGATCGGGCCGCTCTGCGGTTCCCCGGTGAAGCGCTCCACGGCGAGCCAGCTCAAACCCCACGCGAGGGCGATCGCGGGTGTCACGCGCCACGAGCTGCGCCACGCGATCGCCAGGCCGATGAGGGCCACCACGATCAGGACCGCGATGCCGATGGCATCCGCTGCGCTCTCCCACTCGGCCGGCACGATGGTCGTCAGCCACGAGGCGGTGTTGGCGACGGTCGCCAGGGTGACCCAGCCGAGGTGCAGGCCCGTGACGCCGTCGATGAGCACGGAGTCGACGACACCGCCGCGCGGCTCGCGCGTGGCGACGGCGATCCGGAAGGTCCAGCCGAGAGCGGCGAGCAAGAGCACGATCACGACGACGGTGAGGACGAGCGTGCCGAAGCGCGCCGCCACGAGCCACAGTCCGTTCAGCGTCATCGTCAGGGCGATCAGCCAGCCGAGGGCGCGCTGCCGCGGGTTCGTGCGTTGGCCCGGAAGTGCCTGCCAGATCGAGTAGACGATCAGGCCGAGGTAGATGATCGACCAGATCGAGAACGCGGGGCCGGCGGGCGCGAGGTACGAACCGTCGGTGTTGAGCGCGCCGCCCTGCTGGTCCTGCACGGCGGTGTTGCCGAAGGCGCCCGCGCCGATGACGGCCGCGATCAGCATGAACGACACCGCGGAGAGGACGACGATCTGACGAGCGAGGTCCGAGCCCCGCCACTGAGCTGTTGCGTTCATATCTAGAACACTAGAAAAGCTAGGTAAATGTGGCTCTCGGGGTTGACATCAGCCCGGACGGCGCCGCCGCCCCGCGATCCCCCTCGGTCGAGCCCCCACCGGGGGCTCGGCCGCATCAGGCCGCGACGGAACGCGCGGCGAACGAGCGCAGCAAGCGCGTCGGCTGCTCGACCGAGGCGGTACGCACGTGAGCGGACACCTCATCGAACGCGTCGGCATCGAAGTAGCCCGCTTCGCGATAGACGACCATTCGCTCCACGAAGGCGTCGGTGGTCGGCTCGGGATGGAACTGCGTGGCCCACAGCCCGGCCCCCGCACGATACGCCTGCACGGGGCAGGCGTCGTTCTCGGCGAGCAGGACGGCGCTCGGCGGCACGGTCGCCGTGCCCTCTTTGTGCGCGGTCAGCGCCTCGAAGCGAGGTTCCAGGATGCCGAACAGCTCGTCGTCTCGGCCGGCCGCGGTGAGCGCGATGTCGGTGGGACCCGTTCCTTCGGGGTGCAGGAGACTCACACGACCGCCGAGGAGGCGCGTCACGACGCCGATGCCGAAGCAGGTGAACAGTGCGTTCGTGCGGCCCTCGATCGCCACCGCGGCGAGGCGTTCCAGATCGCGCTCGAGACGACGCTGGTCGTCGGTCTTGTCGGGGTCGGTGACGTTGAAAGGGCTGCCCCCGACCACCACCGCCGCGTATCGGTCCTGGTCTTCAGGGAGCGGAGCGCGGACGAGATCGTGGTGCACGAGGTCCTCATCGCGCACGCCGAGACCGTCGCGGAACGACGCCCACTCGGCCACGGCCGCCTCACGCTGCGGGCGGACGCAGACGTAGAGAAGAGAACCGGTCATCCCGGAATTCTACGCGCGCGCTCTCGCGTCGGATCGGGGGGTGACACGCGGCGAAACGTGGGTGCGCGGCCCTCACGGACGCAGGGTCAGCGGGACGATCGCGCCGTGCGACCGCGCACGACGCCCACGAACGTCTCCACATCCGGGGTCGTGCGGTCGCGAAGCCACGCAAGGGCGACGGTGGAGCGCGGGCCATCGCGCAGCACGCGGTATTCGACGTCACGTCGCTGGTGCGCACGAGCGAGCGACATCGGCACGACCACCACCCCCACCCCCGTGGCGACGGTCGCGATCGCCTCGGCGGTGTGGCTCGGAGGCGCGAACGCCGGAGCGATGGCATCCGGAACGGACAGGTGCAAGACGTCGTCCGCTGCCGCGATGACGACCTCGCCACGCAGGTCGGCGATGTCGAGCTCGTCGGCGGCGGTCAGATCGGAGTCGGTCGACATGACGACGACGGGCTCCTCTTCGTACAGGGGGATGACGTGGAGATCGTCGGACTCCTCGACGGGGAGGCGGACGAGCGCCGCATCGACCTCGGTGAGCGCCTCGAGCTGGGCGGAGACGGCGATCTCTCTGAGCTCGAGGGAGACGTGCGGCATCCGCTCGCGCCACAGCCCGATCCACTTGCCGGGCGTCGCGCCGGGGATCGCGCCCAGCACGAATTCACGTGGCTCCTCGCGGGGCGGCGGAGCGGGGCGTTCGGCCTTCTGCTTCCGTTTCGGTGAGCGCGACCGTCCCGCCGCCGAAGACTTCGCGCCGGCGGCGCGTCGAGGCGCGCCACCTCGTCCGCGGGACCCGCTGCCTTTCGCCATGGCTCCAGGCTAGCCGCGGGACTAACGTTGGACGCGTGATCGGCATCCTGGCGCTCGTCTTCGCGGGACTCGCAGCCCTGCTCCATGTCTACATCTTCGTGCTCGAGAGCGTCCGGTGGACGCAGCCGAAGACGTGGAAGGTCTTCGGCATCGCCGACCAGCAGGCCGCCGACGTGACCAAGCCCATGGCGTACAACCAGGGTTTCTACAACCTCTTCCTCGCGGTCGGCGCGGCGATCGGCATCGTGTTCTGGGTGGTCAACGGCATCGGCGACGTCGCCGGACGCACGCTGCTCATCTTCTCGCTCGGGTCGATGCTCGCCGCAGCGCTCGTTCTCGTCACCTCGGGCAAGAAGTACCTCCGCCCCGCGAGCATCCAGGGGACGCTGCCGCTCATCGGCCTGATCCTGGCGATCTTCGCCTGAGGCGGACGAACCGCCGGCGCAAACGAAAACCCGCACGCTCCGAGGAGTCGTGCGGGTCGTTGCGCCCTTCGGGCAATGGTCAGGCGGCCAGGCGCAGGCCCCGCCGGTCGGTGGCGACCGCTTCACCGTCGTTGATGATCTCGTCGTCACCGATGAGCGAGCCCACCGCGATCCGAGCGTTGTGGCCGACCTGTGTGCGGACGCCGATGTGGGCGCCCGCGCCGATCACCGCTCCGGCGCAGATGTGCGCGTGCGGCTCGATGTGGGCCTCCGGGCCGATCACGGCGTCTGACTCGATCCAGGCACCGCGGCCGACACGAACACCCGCGGCGATCTGCACGCCGGGTTCGACGTAAGCGCCATTCTCGACCAGCGCCGACGGGTGGACCTTCGCGCCGTGCGCGACGAGTCCGCGACCATTGACGTGCTTGCGGTAACGCAGCGTCTCGCCGTGGTCGTTTTCGATGTCGATGTAGTTCTTTCCCACGATCCCCTCCGGTCGGCCATCGGGTTGAGCCGACGTGTATCACAACGGGTCGGGAATGGCGTTCATTCCCTCGAATGCTTCTTCGTCGCCGGTACCGTGATCGGTTTCCTCGATGTCGAGGAAAGGGAAGCGTCGGGGTGCGGCGCGGAGTTGTCCCCCTGTTTTCGCATGCTCGACGAAGCGAGCCGGGCGGGTTGACATGCGCCGTCGAATCAGTTGCTCACGCCCGCCCTCGCCCGGTCAGCCTGGCTGGCAGGTCGGGCACCAGTACACGTTCCGTTCGCTCGTCGCGGTGGCGCCGAGTGAGGTGGCCCGAATGGGAGTGCCGCAGCGGCGGCACGGTGCCCCCTCGCGCCCGTACACCCAGAAGCGCCGCCCGGGACGGTTGTCGCCGGTGAAGGTGCGCTCGGGACGGGGAAGATTGGCGCGGATCATGCGCTCGCCGAGGGCGATGGTCGCCTGGGCATCGATCTCGGTGGCCGGGGTGGTCGGCGCGATACCGCGGACGAACAGCAGCTCGTTCGCATAGACGTTGCCGAACCCCGCCACGTTCCGTTGGTCGAGGAGAGCAACGTGGGCGGCCCTCTCGTCGGCGGACACGCGTCGCACGGCCTCGGCTTCGTCCCAGTCGTCGGCGAGCAGATCGGGACCGAGGTGCCCGATCACGGTGTGCTCGTCGGCCGTGCGCAGAACCTCGACCATGGCCAGGTCGAAGCCGACGGCGTCCGCGCCCGACACACCGACGATCGCCCGAGCCTTGAAAGCGGGGCGTCGCCAGCGCTCTCCCGGCCGATAGACGTCCCACCGGCCCTCCATCTTGAGATGCGAGTGCAGCGTGTACCCGCCGATGCGGTGTAGGAGATGCTTGCCCCGCGCCGCCACCTCGTGCACCGTCTCGCCGCGGAGATCCGCGGTGGCGCTTCCGGGCACGCGGATGTCGAACCGCGTGACCACCTTGCCCGCGAGCGCCGCGGAGAGCTTCGCCGCGGCGCGGTACACGGTGTCGCCCTCAGGCACGAGCCGCCTCGCGCAGGGTGTCGCCCGCGGTGAGCTTCCGCAGGGTCAGCCCCTTCGGGGACTCGACGAATCCCGCCTCCCGCAGCGCCCGGCCGACCGCGGTGCCGTAGACGAACTCGCCGTTCACCTGCTCGACGGTGAGCGTCTCGAGCCGTCTCTTCTTCGCTGTCTCGGCGAGGTGACGTGCTGCCGCCTGCAGCGCGGGCTCCGCGTCGGTGAAGGCGAGGGCGCTGCGCCCCCCACGCTCGAGGTAGAGGGTCAGCTCGCCGTCGACGAGCACGACGAGACCTCCGGCCTTGCGGCCCGGTCGGTGGGTGACCCCTTCGATCGCGGGCCATCCGAGGGCGGCTCCGTACGGGTTGGCGGGGTCGGTGGCGGCGAGCGTCACCGTCCGCAGTGGTGGCGGGTCCGCGACCGCTGCGAACTCGCGCAGGCGATCGACGGTGGCGGAGGCGGCGAACTGCGCCGCGCCGAGCTTCTCGATCACGTATCCGCGTCGGCAGTGGCCCGCCTCTTCGAAGCCGGCGAGGATGCGGTACACCTGCGCGAAGCCGCCGGGAACCCCCTCGGACTGCACGGCCCCGCGCGTCACCACCCCGTAGCGATCGAGGAGGAGGCTCGCGGTCGCCGTGGCTCGGGCCGCCGGGTCGGCTTCGCGTTCGGGCAGCAGCGACCATCGACCGCCGAGGGACGGAGGTCGCGGCGCGGAGGTCGCGCGCGGCATGGTGGCGCCCCGGTACATGCGCGCGCGGGGGGCGCGCCGTGCCACGCGGTGCGACTGACCGCCGCCGCTCAGCAGGGTGCGGACCGGGGCGAAGGTGTCGTTCGTCACACGTCCGGCCCAGGTGAGGGCCCACAGGGCGTCGTTGACGGACTGCTCGTTCTGAGCTCCGGCCAGTTGCGTGAGCTGGGTGGCGAAGTAGGCGCCCCCGCCCTCGAGCGCGGTGAGGATGCGCGCCTCGAGCGAGTCGGGTGCGGGGTCGTCGGCGTCCTCGGGATCCTGCAGGGTGAAGGGCGCTGCCTCTGCCGGGTGCAAGGCGATCCACCCGTCGCGACCGGGAAGGGTGCCGTGCCCCGACCAGACCACTTCGCCGGTGGCGGTGAGCTCGTCGAGCAGGGCGGGGGAGTAGTCGGTGACGCGTGAGGGCAGGATGAGCGATTCCCAGGCGCTGGCCGGGATCGGGACACCCGCGAGCTGCTCGATCACCGCCAGCACCCCGTCGATGCCCTCGAGGGGGCGCCCGAGGTGCTGCCAGATGGGGAGGAAGCGCGCGTACGCGGCCGGAGGAACGGGCTCGACACTGCCGCGGATGGCCGCGAGGGAGCGCATGCGCAGTCGCCGGAGGACCTCGACGTCGCACCACTCGGTCTCGTCGCCCCGGTTTCCGCCCGAGGCTTCGGGCAGGAAGAAACCGCTGGACAGACGCCCCTGCGACTCGAGGCGCTGCAGTGTCAGCCGCGCGACCGCCACGCCGACGCCGAGGCGTTCGGCGACGGCATCGGTCGTGAACGGCGCGTGCGTGCGAGCGAAACGCGCGACGAGGTCGCCGAGCGGATCCGGGAACGGTTCGAGGAACGCGTTCGGGATGCCGACCGGCAGCGCCGCGCCGAGAGCGTCGCGGAGTCGCCCGGCGTCTTCGATCCCAGCCGTGCGGGAGACGCCCGCGATCGTCACGCGGATGGCGCGCCGGTCATCGACCAGGCTGGCGAGGTGCTGCTCGGCCTCGGCGAGCGCGTCTCCCTCGGTGTCGAGCCTCGCGGCCACCTCGGTGGCGTCGAGCGGACCGAGGATGCGCAGCAGATCGGCCACGCCTTCGACGCCGCGGGCCCGACGGTCGGGATCGAGGCGCTGGGCCTCGCGCTCGAACTGCGCGATGACGTCGGGGTCGAGCAGCTCGCGCATCTCGACCTTGCCGAGCAGCTCGCTCAGCAGTGCCGGGTCGACCGACAGGGCCGCGGCACGACGCTCGGCGAGCGGGGAGTCGCCCTCGTACATGAAGGCGCCGACGTAGCCGAAGAGCAGATCTCGGGCGTAGGGCGACGGCTGCGAGGTGGTGATCTCGACGAGGCGGATCTTGCGCTCGCCGATCTGTCGGGTCACGCGCAGAAGGGCGGGCAGATCGTAGACGTCCTGCAGGACTTCGCGGAGGGTCTCGAGGATGATCGGGAATGCCGGATGCCGCTTGGCCACCTCGAGCAGCTGAGCGGAGCGTTGCCGCTGCTGCCACAGCGGCGACCGGCGGTTCGGGTTCAAGCGCGGCAGGAGCAGCGCGCGGGCCGCGCACTCCCGGAAGCGCGAGGCGAACAGCGCGGATCCGCCCACCTCGTCGGTGACGATCTGCTCGAGTTCGTCGGCCTCGAAGACGAATAGGTCGGCCCCGGGCGGCTCGGCCGCGGCATCCGGAACTCGGGCGATGATGCCGTCGTCGCTCGCCACGGCCGCGCCCTCGACGCCGAGGCGCTCTCGGATGCGGGCGTTCACCGCGAGGGCCCAGGGGGAATGGACCTGCATGCCGTACGGGGAATGCAGGATGATGCGCCAGTCCCCGACCTCGTCGCGGCTGCGCTCGACGGTCAGCGTCTTGTCGGTGGGGAGGCTGCCGGTGGCCTCGCGCTGCTCGGCCAAGTACGCCAGCAGGTTGGTGATGGCGTTGTCGTCGAGGCCCGATTCGCGCAGGCGCTCCTCGGCCTTACCCCGGTCGGCGCCGGCGATGTCGCGCGAGAACTTGCCGAGAGCCTCTCCGAGTTCGGCCGGGCGACCGATGCCGTCCCCGTGCCAGAACGGGAGCTTGCCGGGCTGGCCGAAGGCGGGCAGCACGTTGACGCGGTCGTGGGTGATCTCGACGATGCGCCAGCTCGTGGTGCCGAGGGTGAAGACGTCGTTGACGCGCGACTCGTAGACCATCTCTTCGTCGAGCTCTCCGACGCGGGCGTTCTGCGACTCGCCCGCGACGAACACGCCGAAGAGGCCCCGGTCGGGGATCGTTCCGCCGCTGGTGACCGCGACGCGCTGCGCTCCGGGCCGGCCGGTGAGGGTACCGGCGTCGCGATCCCAGACCAGGCGGGGGCGCAGCTCGGCGAATTCGTCAGAGGGATAGCGACCGGCCAGGAGGTCGAGGGTGGCCTCGTACGCCGACCGGGGGAGCGAGCGGAACGGCGCGCTGCGCTTGACCGTCTCGAACCACTCCTCGACGTCGATCGCGCCGAGGGCCGAGGCGGCGACCGTCTGCTGCGCGAGGATGTCGAGCGGGTTCTGCGGGACCGAGATGGCCTCGATGCGCCCGGCGAGCATGCGCTCGGTGACCACGGCGGTGTGGAGGACGTCACTGCGGTGCTTGGGGAAGAGGGCCGCCCGGCTGACCTCGCCGACCTGGTGGCCGGCGCGTCCCACGCGCTGGAGGCCGGATGCCGCGCTGGGCGGCGATTCGACCTGGATGACGAGGTCGACCGAGCCCATGTCGATGCCGAGCTCGAGGCTGCTGGTCGCGACGACGCAGCGCAGCGCTCCCGACTTGAGCTCGTCCTCGACTTGGGCGCGCTGTTCTTTCGACACCGAGCCGTGGTGGGCCTTGGCGAGGATCGCGGCGACGCCCGCTGACGAGCCCGCCTGCGCCATCGTCGCGGCCGGAACCGTTGGCTCGGGCACGTCGATGCCCTGCCGCTCGGCGTAGATTTCGTTGAGTCGACCGGTCAGTCGTTCGGCCAGACGCCGCGAGTTCGCGAACACGATCGTCGAGCGGCGCTGGAGAATGCGGTCGACGATGGCCTCTTCGACGTGCGGCCAGACCGAGCCGGCCATCTCGGTGCTCTCGGGGCGCTCGGAGAACCACTCGCCGTCACCGGCTTCGTCGGGAGCCGGCGACCCCGGGGGCGGCGGCGGGTTGAGCATGTCGTCGATCGGCACCACGACCGAGAGGTCGAAGGCTTTGGTCGCCTTGGGGGCGACGATGTCGACGGGCTGCGCTCCGCCGAGGAAGCGGGCCACCTCGTCGATCGGACGCACGGTCGCCGAGAGTCCGATGCGCTGAGCCGGCGCGTCGAGCAGGGCGTCGAGCCGCTCGAGGCTCACGGCCAGGTGTGCGCCGCGCTTGGTGGCCGCGACCGCGTGCACCTCGTCGATGATCACCGTGTGCACGCCGCGAAGCGTCTCGGCCGCCTGGCTCGTGAGCATGAGGTAGAGCGACTCGGGCGTGGTGATGAGGATGTCGGGAGGCGCGGTCACGAGCTTGCGGCGGTCGCTCGAACTCGTGTCACCCGAGCGGACGCCCACGGTCACCGAGGGCACCTCGATCCCGAGACGGCGCGCGGACTGCCCGATCCCGACGAGAGGCGAGCGGAGGTTCCGCTCGACGTCGACGCCGAGGGCCTTCAGCGGCGAGATGTACAGGATGCGGGTGGTGGTCGGCGGTGCTTTCGGGGCGGCCTTCTTGCCGCGGCGTGCGGGAGCGGCATCCGGAACCTCGGGGCCCTTCTCGCGGAACACCCGGTCGATCGCGAAGAGGAAGGCCGACAGCGTTTTTCCCGAACCGGTGGGCGCGACCACGAGCGCGTTGCGGCCCGACGACACGGATTCCCACGCGCCCTTCTGAGCGTTGGTCGGCGCCGAGAACGCTCCACGGAACCAGTCCTGCGTCGCAGGACCGAATCTCTCCAACACGTCGGCCATGCCGACATCCTCTCCCGGACCTCCGACATCGGGTCGGGGTTGACGTTCGCCCGCCGCGGAAACCGCCTCTTCCCGGCCGGAGGGCGCCGCCCACACGCCCGCTTAGACCGGCTCCTCCCGCAACCTCCCCTCCCTGAGCTCGAGCCGCAGGTCCAGCCCGAGCCGCGAGAGGAAGGCGTCGTCATGGCTCACGACGAGCACCGCCCCGCGATAAGCCCGCACCGCGGCGACGAGCTGGTCGGCGGTGTCGAGGTCGAGGTTGTTCGTCGGTTCGTCGAGCACGAGCAGCTGCGGGGGCGGGTCCGCCAGCAGCACGCGGGCGAGGGTGACGCGGAAGCGTTCCCCTCCCGACAGCGACCCGAGCGGTCGGGTGACCGCGTCGCCGCGCACGAGGAACCGCGCCAGTCGATCGCGCACGAGCGGAACGGGCACACTCGCCGCCGCCGCGCACACCGTGTCGAGGGCGGATGCCGTGTCGTCGAGGCCGTCGAGGCGCTGCGGCAGATAGCCCACGTGCGCGACGCTCGCACGGGCGTGGATCGGTCCCTCCGCGGCCACGGTGTGGACGAGGTTCTCGAGGAGGGTCGTCTTCCCCGCGCCGTTTCGCCCCACCAGAGCGACGCGCTCGCGGCCCGTGACGATCCACTCGCGCTCACCGTCGCCCAGCGACATGATGCGCCGGCCCGCAGCATTGCCCGGATCGGGCAGATCGATGCGCACCACGTCGTCATCGCGCACACGGGCCGACGCCTCGCTCAGCGCCGCGCGCGCGGCATCCTCTTTCCCCCTCACCTCGGTGCTCAACCGGCCCGCGCTCACCTGGGCCGCGTCGGCTCGGGCTCCCGCGAGGATCTTGGGGACCCGCTTCTCGACCTGCGCCTTGTGCGCGACGCGCGCTCGCGTGGCGAGCTTGTCGTACGACTCGATGCGCTGCCGGCGCTCACGGCGCAGTGACTGAGCCGCGTCGCGCTCGGCGCGTACGGCGGCCTCCTGCTCCGCGTCGCGGTGGGCGCGCCACGCGCTGTACGGGCCGCCGACCACGTTGAGAGTGTGGTCATACAGCTCGGCGGTGGCATCCATCAGCTCCAGCAGGCCGATGTCGTGGCTGACGACGATCAGCGTGCCGGACCACCCCCGCACGAGATCGCTCACACGCGCCCGCGCGTCGCCGTCGAGGTCGTTGGTCGGTTCGTCGAGGAGCGTGATCCCGGCCGCGCGGACGCGGAGCCCGACGAGGGCGGCCATCATCGTCTCGCCACCCGAGAGCTCTCCGACCGTTCGATCGAGCGCATCAGGTGCCAGACCCGCCTCGGCGAGCAGGGCGTGGGCACGCGCCTCGACGTCCCAGTCGTCGCCGACGGCGTCGAAGTGGTGCGGTGCGACATCGCCCGACTCGATCGCGCGAAGTGCGGTGAGAGCCGTTTCGACGCCGAGAAGGGCGGCGACGGAACGATGCGGGTCAGCGGCGAGGCGTTGAGGGAGCATCGCGACCTCACCGGACGCCGAGACCGTGCCGGATGTGGGGGTGAGATGCCCCGAAGCCACCCGGAGGAGCGTGGATTTGCCGGCGCCGTTGCGACCGACGAGACCGGTACGGCCAACCCCGATCGCCCCCGAGATCCCGTCGAGGGCGACGGTTCCGTCGGGCCACACGAGGCGGACGCGGTCGAAAACGAGGGAAGGAGAAAAAGATGACAAGACGGAACTCCGATGACGCGGGGTGCGCGGACACCGGACCCGTCCGCATCAGCGGAGGGATGCCGAGAGGACGGCGGGTCGACGGGTCAGCGCGCGGACAGGGGCGCGGAAGCGTCGACGTTCTTCACCGGAGGAGACCTCGTTCTCGGGGACAGGAGCATTCACGATAGCCGACGCTCGGCCCGCGCGATACCCCCGCGGTCAGTGCGCGGCGGCACCGGCGCGGTCGGCCAGCCGTTCGTCGAGGAAGGTGCGCACGTCGTCGAGCTCGTCCTGGGAGATGGAGTGGGTGAGGCCCGGGTACACCCGGCCTCGGAGCTCGCTGTGGCGGGGCAGCCATTGCGAGGTCGCGTCGATCAGCAGCGGCGGGATCACGTCGTCCGCCGCGCCACGCCCCCAGAACACCGGAGGGCGCCGCTCCGCCAGGACGGCATCGCCGGGCAGCTCGCCACCCGCGGCGTACCCGGCGAGGACGACGGCGAAGGACACGGCATCCGGGTTCACACGGAGTGTCTGCACAGCGACCGCCCCACCCTGCGAGAACCCGAGCAGTCCCACGGGACTCTCGCCCACGGTGGAGCGGATCCAGGCCAGCACCGCGTCGGCCGCGCGGGTGACGGCGGCCGGATCGCGGCCGTCGAGGCCCTCGATCGGGTACCACGAGGCCCCGGGCATGGGCCACGGCGGGGACAGCGGAGCGCGCACGCTCGCGACGACGAAGGCGTCGGGGAGATATGGCACGAGACCGAACAGGTCGTTCTCGTCGGAACCGTAGCCGTGCAGCAGCACGAGAACCGGTCGGTCGCCGCGTTCCGCGGGCGGCACCGACCACTGCACGACGGATGAATCGAGGGAGGGCGTGGTGCTCATGCGGCCATTGTCGCAAAGGCCTCCGACATCGCCCCGCGGGGTCGGACACGCGGCATCCGGAGCGGAGCGTTGATATACAGGGAGCATGCCCGTGCGCACTCCCGATCCCGAACCCGGCGACAACGGCGATGAGCGCGAGCCGCTCTCGGCGTCCTTCTCAGGAGCTCAGGGGGGTCCCAACCCCAACCCGGGCTGGCTGAGCGAGGTCGAACTCGCCGAGGCGCGGCGACGCCTGCCGATGCTCTACGTCGAGGCCCTGCCGGTGCGCACCGATGGCATGGGCGCCGTCACCCAGGTCGGCATCCTGCTGCGTGCCACCCCGCTCGGCGAGATGACCCGCACCCTCGTCTCGGGCCGCGTCCGCTACGGCGAGACGGTGCGCGACGCGCTCTTCCGGCACCTCGAGAACGACCTCGGACCGATGGCCTTCCCGCTGCTTCCGCCCTCGCCCACGCCGTTCACGGTCGCCGAGTACTTCCCCCTCCCCGGGGTCAGCGCGTTCCACGACGACCGCCAGCACGCGGTGGCGCTCGCCTTCGTCGTCCCCGTCACGGGTACGTGCGAACCGCGCCAGGACGCGCTCGAGGTCACGTGGCTGTCGCCCGAAGAGGCGGCATCCGACGCCCTGTCCGATGAGATGGAGGGCGGCCGCGGCACCCTCATCCGTCAGGCGCTCGCATCGGTCGGCGCCCTGCGCTGACCCGGGAGGACGGGGTTCCGGCGCTCGGATGATTGCCTGTGTCGGAGGCCCTGCCTAGGGTCGAAGCATGCCGCATCCTCCCCTGGAACCCCTGACCCTTCCGCGCGACCTCGACGGGTGGCGAGCATTCGCCGAAGACCGTCCGACCGAGCGCCTCGCGCGCGTGGCCGAGATCGACGCCCGGCTCACCGCCGAGGCCGATCTCCCGCTGCAGGAGCGTCTCGCGCTGTGGAACGAGGCCGAGATCGCCCTGAGCGAGGCCGCTGCGCCCTCCCACCTGGTGAGCGAATCGCATCCCGATGGCGAGGTGCGGGACGCCGCAGAGAAGCAGGCGCAGGCGGTCGACGCCGTGCAGTCACGCCGGCTGCTGGACCGCGCGCTGTGGGGCGTCTTCGCCGATGCCACCGCCGACGGACTCGACTCCGACGAGCAGCGCCTGCTCGCCCAGATCCAGCGCGACTTCCGTCGCGGCGGCGTCGACCTCGACGAGGCCGACCGCGAGCGCGTGCGCGAGCTGACCGACCGCGACACCGAGCTCTCGTTGACCTTCTCGCGCAACATCCGTGAGGGCCGCCGCGAGATCCGCGTGCCCGCGTCGTCGCTCGACGGTCTCCCCGATGACTTCCTCGCAGAACACCCGGCCGATGCCGACGGGATGGTGACGCTCACCACCGAATACACCGACCTCATGCCGGTGCGCGAGTACGCGCGAGACCGCGCGGTGCGCCACGAGCTCATGGGGGCGTACAACGACCTCGCGTGGCCCGTGAACGAGCCCGTGCTCGCCGAGATGCTCGCCGTCCGTGCCGAGCGCGCGGCGCTGCTCGGATACGGCGACTGGGCCGACTACGAGACCGAGACCCGCATGATCGGTTCGTCGGCCGCGGTGAAGACCTTCCTCGAGAAGGTGGCGGATGCCGTGGCTCCCGCCGCCGCCGTCGAGTACGACCGCGTGCTCGAGCGTCTCCGCCGAGACGAGCCCACCGCCGACGCCGTCACGATCGCCGACTTCTGGTACGTCCTCAGCGCCCTCAAGCGCGAGGAGTACGACGTCGACTCGCAGCTCGTGCGCTCGTACTTCCGCTTCGACCGCGTGCTCGAGGGGGTCCTCGCGACCACCGCGCGCCTGCTCGATGTGGAGTACGTCCCCGTCGACGCGCCCTCCTGGCACGACGACGTGCGCACCTACGACGTCGTGCGCGGCGAGGAGCGCCTCGGGCGCATCCACCTCGACCTGCACCCGCGCGACGGCAAGTACAACCACGCCGCGTGCTTCGGTCTGGCCCCGGGCATCACCGGTCGGTCGCTGCCCGAGTCGGTGCTGCTGTGCAACTTCTCGCGCGGCCTGCTCGAGCACGACGAGGTGGTGACGTTCTTCCACGAGTTCGGTCACCTCGTGCACGACATCCTCGGCGGCCACCAGAAGTGGGCGCGGTGGACGGGCGTAGCGACGGAGTGGGACTTCGTCGAGGCCCCCAGCCAGTTGCTCGAGGAGTGGGCGTGGGATGCCGAAGCGCTCGCCGCCTTCGCCGTGAACGACGAGGGCGAGCCGATCCCGGCCGACCTCGTCGCACGCATGCGCACGGCCGACGCCTTCGGCCGGGCCCTGGAGGTCACGCGTCAGCTCGGCCACGCCACGACCTCCTACCGCCTGCACGTCGACCGGCCCGCCGACCTCGCCGCAGCCGTCGACGGCTACTACCGCGCCGCGAGCCCCGTCACGCCGCTCGACGGTTCGCACTCATACGCCGGGTTCGGACACCTGACCGGCTACGGCGCCTGCTACTACACGTACCAGTGGAGCCTCGTGATCGCCCGCGACCTGTTGTCGGCCTTCGGCGACGACCTGTTCGACGTCGACACGGCCACGCGCTATCGGCGCGAGATCCTCGAACCGGGCGGCACCCGTGACGCCCGCGACCTCGTGAAGGCGTTCCTCGGTCGTGAGCCGACCTTCGACGCCTACCGGGACTGGCTCGCCGGCGCGTGAACGTCGAGGGCCGCGGCATCCCTTTCCGGATGCCGCGGCCCTGGGTGCGACGTGAGCGCGTGGGGGCGCGAGCTCAGGCCGTCGTCTCGCGGGCGATCGCCGCGATGAAGGCGTCGATGTCGGCCTCGGTCGTGTCGAACGAGCACATCCACCGCACCTCGCGGCGCAGTTCGTCCCAGTCGTAGAAGCGGAAGCTCTGACGCAGGCGGTCGGCGACGCCGGCCGGCAGGATCGCGAACACGCCGTTGGCCTGCGTCGGCTGGGTGAACTCGACGCCCTGGATCGAGCCGTCGGAGAGACCCGCCTCGATGCCCTCGCGCAGGCGCTGCGCCATCGCGTTGGAGTGACGCGCGTTCTTCAGCCACAGGTCGTTCTCGAGCAGGGCGACCAGCTGCGCCGAGACGAACCGCATCTTGCTCGACAGCTGCATGTCGAGCTTGCGCAGGTACGTGAGCCCGGTCGAGGCCTCGGGGTCGAGCACGACGATGGCCTCGCCGATCATCGCGCCGTTCTTCGTCCCCCCGAAGCTCAGCACGTCGACGCCGGCGTCGCGCGTGAAGGCCCGCAGGGGAACGTCAAGTGCCGCGGCGGCGTTCGAGATGCGCGCGCCGTCCATGTGCAGGCGCATGCCGTGGCCGTGGGCGTGGGCGGCGAGCTCGCGGATCTCGTCGACCGTGTAGAGGGTGCCGAGCTCGGTCGACTGCGTGATCGAGACGACCAGCGGCTGCGCGCGGTGCTCGTCTCCCCATCCCCAGGCCTCGCGGTCGACGAGCTCGGGGGTCAGCTTGCCGTCGTCGGTCGGGACGGTCAGCAGCTTGATGCCGCCGACGCGCTCGGGAGCGCCGCCCTCGTCCACGTTGATGTGCGCGGTGGATGCCGAGATCACGGCGCCCCAGCGGGGGAGCATCGACTGTAGGCCGACCACGTTGGCGCCGGTGCCGTTGAAGACCGGGTAGGCCTCGACGCCGTCGCCGAGCAACGAGACGAACAGCTCCTGGAGGCGGGAGGTGTAGACGTCTTCGCCGTAGGCGACCTGGTGGCCTTCGTTGGCGGCGGAGATCGCGGCGAGGACATCGGGGTGGATGCCGGAGTAGTTGTCGGAGGCGAAACCGCGCACCGAGGAATCGTGGAGGGTGGTCACTCCTCCAGCGTAACGACCGGGGGACATGACCCTCCTCCCCAGGGATGCGTCTCGGAGCGTTCTCCCTTTTCGCCTCCCCGGCGGCGCCGGGATGTCGGTGGGGCCCGGAAGAATGGCGGAGTGCACATGGACCCCGAGGCGCTCAGCATCGCCGGCGAGATCTTCTCCCCGGCGGCGATGTCGCGCGCCGACCGGCTCCTCATCTACGGCTCGGTCGAAGTCGGCGACGTGAAGGCGTTCGACGGCGTTCTCGTCGTCTCCGCGCAGTCCTTCGGGGCAGCCGGGTACGAACACCTCGAACTGCGCGTGCCCACGGATTTCACGCGCGTGTCCGGCTGGTGCTCGTGCGGCCGTGGTCCCGAGTGCGAGCATTCGTGCGCCGCAGCGGTGGTGCTCTTCGACCGGATGATCTCGGCCGGCCGGCCGCCGCGCCCCGAGTGGCAGCGCACCCTCGACGAACTGCTCACGGTCGGCGCCCGGGTCGACGACGAGCAGGCCGTCGACCTGTGCCTCTTCCTCGCCATCCGGCGCGGGGGAGGCCACGGACGCAGCACCGCGCTGACGCTCACCGCCCGCCCCGGCATGCGGGGGACGCGCGGTACCTGGATCAAGGGGCGCGCCGGATGGTCGGGGCTGTCGCTCCTCTCCGCCGACCCGCGGGCGCGCGCCGCCCTCGACAGCTTGGGCCGCCTTGGCCGCTCCGGGAACGGCGCGTTCCTCTCCGACGAATGGATGCCGCTCTCCGCCGTCCCCCCGCATTCCCTCTGGATGCAGCTCGAAGCCGTCATCGCGGCCGGGGTGCCACTCGTGGCGGCCTCGGGCGCACATCACCCGGTGCGGATTCTCGAGCCCGAAATGACGGCGGCGGTCGCCGTCGACCGACGCGGCTCGGCCCTGCACGTGAGAGGGATCCTCGAGGGTGTCGACGACGACGTCGCGTCGCTGCCGTCGTGGGTGGTGGGCGACCCTGCCGTCGCCGTTGCTTTCGTGGCGGATCGCGACGGCGACGACGAGAGGTTCAGCATCGCGCGCCTGGCGACGCCGGTGACGGGGGCCGTCCGCGGGCTGCTGGCGCGACCTGGCGCCCTCGCCGTCGACGGGGGTTCCGAGGTGTTCATGCACGACTACCTTCCGCGCTTGCAGCTCGAGGCCCCCGTGGTGTCCCCGAGGGGCACGGTCGACCTGCCGCCTCCGCCACGTCCGGTCCTCGAGCTCGACCTCGGCCACCGAGGCGGTCGTGCGTCCATCACCGTCCGGTGGGATCGGTCGTCCACCAACGGCCGGCGCGACGCGGCGCACGAGTCCGCGGTGTGGGACGCCGTGGCGGCCATCGCGACCGAGCTGGGCGTCGGCGTTCCGCAACCTTTCCCCTCGGGTACCACCCCGCCCCGGGCGTGGACTCCCGCGGACGCGGCGATCTTCGTCGCCGAGGGCGTGCCGCGGCTGCAGACTCTGGCTCACGTCCGAGTGAACGTCGCCGACGGCGCCGCGCCCTCTCGCGCGGCGGCCGAGCCGGCTTCCGTGGAGCTTCGTACCGGTGACGACGACGGCAGCGACTGGTTCGACCTGCACGCGCGCGTCACGGTGGGCGAGACCGAGGTCGACTTCTCCGCGCTCTACACCGCACTGGTCGTGGGTGACCGGGCTCTCTTCCTGGACGACGGGTCATACGTCCGACTGGACACCCCCGCCTTCGACCGTCTCCGCGCGGTCATCGACGAGGCGCGGACACTCGCCGATCGCCCGGACGGCGCGTTAAAGCTCAACCGCTACAACGTCGGTCTCTGGGACGACCTATCCGAGCTCGGCCTCCTCGCGGCGCAAGAGGCGGAGTGGTGGCTACGCGTGCGTGGTCTCACCGACGAGGCGGCTCTCTCCCCTGTCGCGTCCCCCGCGGGTCTGCGCGCCACCCTGCGCGATTACCAACGCTCGGGCCTGGACTGGCTGCACTTCCTCCGCACGCAGGGGCTCGGGGGCGTCCTCGCCGACGACATGGGCCTCGGCAAGACCGTGCAGGCGATCGCGATGATGGAGGTCGCCCGCGAGTCCGACCCCGAGATGGCCCCGTTCCTGATCGTGGCGCCGACGAGTGTCGTGGGCAACTGGGCTCGCGAGTGCGCCGCATTCGCTCCGGGACTGCGAGTGGCGACCATCGCCTCGACGCAGGCGCGACGCTCCACCCCCCTCTCCGAGGCCGCCGCGGGTGCGCACGTGGTGGTCACGAGCTATGCGCTGTTCCGTCTCGAGCAGGAGCAGTACGCCGAGGTCGAGTGGTCGGGACTCGTGCTCGACGAGGCACAGCAGATCAAGAACCCCTCCTCGCGGGGCTACCGCGCGGCGCGCGCTCTCTCGGTGCCTTTCACGCTCGTCATCACGGGCACGCCGATGGAGAACAACCTGCTCGAACTCTGGGCCCTCATGTCTCTCGTGGCGCCGGGGCTTCTGGGCACTCGCGAGTCCTTCACCGCGATGTACCGCACGCCCATCGAGAAGCGCTCCGACTCCGCGCGCCTCGACCTGCTCCGCCGACGGATCCGCCCGTTCCTGTTGCGACGGACGAAAGAACTCGTCGCGTCCGAGCTCCCCTCGAAGCAGGAGACCGTGGTCGAGGTGACCCTGCACCCGACGCATCGCAAGCTGTACGACCGGCGCTTCCATCGCGAGCGTCAACGCCTCCTGGGCCTGCTCGACGATGCCGAGGGCAATCGCTTCGCGATCTTCCGCTCGCTGACGATGCTGCGCCAGCTCGCTCTCGATCCGGCGTTGGTCGACGAGGGAGAGGCTCCGTCCGCCAAACTCGACGCCCTCGTCGAACTCGTGACCGAGGCCGCTGCCGAGGGACACCGTGTCCTCGTCCTCAGCCAGTTCACGCGCTTCCTGCGCGCGGCTCGAGACAGATGCACAGAAGCGGGTCTTCCGTCCGGCTACCTCGACGGTGCCACCCCGCACCGACAGGTCGAGATCGACCGCTTCCGCGAGGGCGACGACCCGGCGTTCTTCATCTCGCTCAAAGCCGGCGGAGTGGGCCTCAATCTCGTGGAGGCGGACTACGTGGTGCTCCTCGACCCGTGGTGGAACCCCGCGGTCGAAGACCAGGCCATCGATCGTGCGCATCGCATCGGGCAGACCCGTCCCGTGATCGTGTACCGGCTCGTGGCCGCCGACACCATCGAGCAGAAGGTGGTGACCCTGCGCGAGACGAAGGCCGAGCTCTTCTCGCGTGTGCTCGACGGCGGCGAGGGCGAGACGTTCGGTGGCGGCACCCGCCTGACGGCGGCGGACATCCGCAGCCTCATCGACTGACCCCGAGGATCCGCCGTTCGACCGGCCCCTGGTCAATGTCGGACCCCCGGTCTACCGTGGCGCTATGTCCGAGAGTCCGGCCCCCGCCGCCCCGCTCGACGCGGTCGCGTCGTCCGGGCGCCGCACCTTTCTCGCGGTGCTCGTCAACACTGCCGCCGCCAACGTGACCACGAGCTTCCTCTGGTTCGCCCTCACGTTCTGGGTCTATCTCGAGACCCGCTCCGTCCTCGCCACCGGCATCGTCGGCGGTGCGTACATGTTGCTCCTCGCGGTGTTCGCGATGGTGTTCGGCTCGCTCGTCGATCGCCATCGCAAGCACCGGGTCATGGTGGTCTCCGGGTTCGTGACGCTCGTGGCGTTCCTGCTGGCGGGGGCGCTCTGGCTGGCGTTTCCCGAGGCCGCGCTCCTCGACCTGGGCGGACCGTGGTTCTGGCTCTTCTCGGGCATCATCCTCGCCGGGGCCGTGATCGAGAACCTTCGCAACATCGCTCTGTCGACGACCGTGACGCTCCTCGTCCCCGTCGAGCGTCACGCCAACGCGAACGGCCTGGTCGGCACCGTGCAGGGCCTCGCGTTCGTGGTGACGAGCGTGTTCAGCGGGCTGTCCGTCGGGTTCCTGGGCATGGGATGGACGCTCGCCATCGCGCTGGCGCTGACCGTCCTCGCGCTCGCCCACCTGTTGACGATCCGCATCCCCGAGGAGCGCCCCGCCGCCGGCACGGCTCCCGGTCCCGTCGTCGATCTCCGCGGGGCGGTCCGGGCCGTGCGCCGCGCCCCGGGCCTGTTCGCTCTCATCGTCTTCTCGACGTTCAACAACCTCATCGGCGGCGTGTACATGGCGCTCATGGACCCGTACGGCCTCGAGATGTTCGACGTGCAGATCTGGGGCATCGTCCTCGGGGTGACCGCGACCGGATTCATCGTCGGCGGTGGTCTCGTCGCGAAGTTCGGCCTCGGAAAGAACCCCATCCGCACGATGCTCTGGATCGTCATCGCGATGGGGGCTCTGGGGGCGCTCTTCACCCTGCGCGAATGGTGGTGGCTGTACGCGGTGGGCATCTGGGTCTACATGGCCCTCATCCCACCGGTCGAGGCGGCGGAGCAGACGGTCATCCAGAAGGTCGTCCCCTTCGAGACCCAGGGGCGCGTCTTCGGTTTCGCCGCGGCGTTCGAGTCGGCTGCGGCGCCCGTGACGTCGTTCCTCATCGCGCCGATCGCGCAATTCCTGATCATCCCGTACATGGACGCAGACGACGGCCGCGCGACGTGGGGCTGGCTGCTCGGCGAGGGGGAGTCCCGCGGCATCGCGCTGGTGTTCGCCGTCTCGGGGGTCGTGATGGTGATCGCGGGTGCGCTGGCTTTCGCCACGCGTTCGTACCGGACGCTCTCCCGGCAGTACCGGACGGCCGAGGTCAACGCCGAGGTGGGTGCGGTCTAGCCGCCGGCCTCGATCTCGATGACGACGTCGTTCCACGCCGCGGCGTCGTCGTCCCACAGGGCCACGACGGCCGCGGCCAGGGCGTGCTCGAGACCGTCCAGGCTCCGCACCCGGAAGATCACACCGGCGGCCGAGAGCTCGCGTCCCCCGTCTCGCGCGTGCTTCGCGTAGCCCTGCGCGGCGGCCCGCGTCCAGGCCTCGCTCGCGGCCTTCACCGCGGCGTAGTTGGCGCCCCCGGCGAGGGGCCGCGCCACGGCCGTGGACGAGACGATCGTCAGGCGTCCGGCATCCGAGGAGCGAAGATCGTCGTCGAAGGTGCGGCTCACGTTCCGCAGTGCGGTGAACGATCGCAGCAACACGGCGAGATCCTCGTCGCTCTGCCCGGCCAGCCCGCCTCCGCCGCGCCACCCGCCCACGAGGTGCACGACACCGTCGACCGGGCCATGCGCGTCGTTCACGCGCGCGCGCAGGTCCGCCACGGCATCCGGATCGGTCAGATCGCACTGGTCGGTCGCCGCCCCCGGGGCGGACGCGGCGGAAGCGGCCAGGCGGTCGGCGTTCGATCCGACGATCACGACGCGCGCCCCCGCCTCGACGAGGGCGAGCGCACACGCGCGACCGGCCGCGCTCGTTCCGCCGGCCAGCAGCACGAGTCGTCCCCGCACCCGCTCGTGCGGGACGGGTGCGGTCGCGAGGGAGCTCATGCGACGGTCAGTCCGTCCCGCGGATGCCCGCGGTCGACGCGATGACCGGGCGCATCTTCTTCTCGAGCGCTTCGAAGAACATCGACAGGGGGAACTCGTCGTCGAGCACCGCGTCGGTGTAGCCCTTCGGCAGCCCCGCGAGCACCTCGTCGGACAGTCCGCGCGCCCACACCGAGGCGGGGTGGGGTGTGACGACTCCGCGAACGAGATCGTATGCGGCGAGCCAGTGCGCGACCTTGGGGCGGTCGATCGAGCGCCAGTACAGCTCGTCGATCGCGTCGGCGAGGGCGATGACCGCGCCGGGCACCTCGTCCCAGTCGAAGGCGAGCGACGTGTCGGTCCAGTGCAGCACGCGGTGCTGGTGCAGCCAGGCGAACAGCAGCTGTCCGCCGAGGCCGTCGTAGTTGCGTACACGGGACCCGGTGATGGCGAAGCGGAAGATGCGGTCGAAGATCACCGCGTACTGCACGAGCTCGGCGTGCTCGAGCATCGCCTTCTCGGTCGCATCGAGGTCGTCGCGCGCCGACAGCCGCGCCTGCAGCGAGACGCACTCGCGGAAGGCGGTGAGGTCGCAGCGCAGCTCTTCGAGCGAGTAGAGGAAGAACGGCATCCGCTGCTTGATCATGAACGGGTCGAACGGAAGGTCGCCGCGCATGTGCGTGCGGTCGTGGATGAGGTCCCACATCACGAACGTCTGCTCGGTGAGCGACTGGTCGTCGAGCATGCGGGCGGCGGCCTCGGGGAGGTCGAGCTTGGTGATCTCGGCAGCGGCGCGGGTCACGCGGCGGTACCGCGCCGCTTCGCGGTCCTGGAAGATCGCGCCCCAGGTGAAGGTCGGAATCTCACGCATCGCCACGGTCTCGGGGAAGAGCACGGCCGAGTTCGTGTCGTAGCCCGAGGTGAAGTCGATCAGACGCAGTGAGACGAACAGACGGTTGGTGTACTCGGTCTCGAGTCGCGCGATGAACTCGGGCCAGATCGCCTCGACGAGCACCGCCTCGACGTGTCGTTCGTTGGAGCCGTTCTGCGTGTACATCGGGAACACGACAAGGTGGCGGATGCCGTCGACCCGGTGCTCCTGGGGCTGGAAGGCGACGAGGGAGTCGAGGAAGTCGGGCACGCCGAGGCCGGCGTCGCGCCACCGGCGGAAGTCGGCGACGGAGGCCGCGAGGTAGGACCGGTCGTGGGGGAAGAGGGGGGCGAGTGCCTCGATGGCGGTGATGAGGTCGTCGAGCAGGGGTGCGGCCGCGGCGGTGTCCTCGATGGACCCGTCCTTGGCCTGAAGTGCCTGCAGGGCGGTGGCCGCGCTCTTCAGCTGGATCCAGGCGGGGGTCTGCTCGACCGTGTCGACGCCGTGGTCGGCGATCAGATCGTCGGCGGCACGGGTGGGCGTGGCGATGGTCATGGCATCCTCCATTCTGTGCTGTAAAAATTCCTGTTAAACCTGGATTCTAACGGAAAACTTACGGATTCCGCCAGAGCGGCCCGCGGCGCCGCTGATACTGTCGACCGCATGACCGAGGCCTCATCCCGCGCCCCTCGCCTCGAGGACTCCGTCGATGCGGCCATCGTGCGAGAGATCTCCCTCGACGCGCGGGCGACGCTCTCGCACCTCTCGGAGCGCGTCGGGCTCTCTGTGTCGGCGGTGCAATCCCGTCTGCGCCGACTCGAGGCACGCGGCATCGTGAAGGGCTACCGTCCGATCCTCGATGCCGAGGCCCTCGGGCGACCCCTCGCCGCGTTCGTCGAGATCACGCCCCTCGATCCCGCGCAGCCCGACAATGCCCCCGAGCTGCTGGCCCACCTGACCCCGATCGAGGCGTGCCACTCCATCGCGGGCGAGGCGGCCTACATGCTGTTCGTCCGCGTGCCGACGCCCCGCGATCTCGAAGAGCTGATCCGCGACATCCGCGCCGCGGCGCAGGTCAACACGCGCACGACCGTGGTGCTCCAGACGTTCTTCGAGGCGCGACCGATCGAGCCCGCCGACTACCCGGCGTGACCCCCGGCCACGGGACCTGGTCCCGAGGCCATCCGCACGACGGCTGACGGCGGGATACATCCCGCGACGGATGCCCCGCCCCCGTCGGTCCGCGTAGCGTGGCCGTGATGTTCGCTCTGCGCCCGCTCACCCGCTATCAGCTGGTCACCGACCTCGGTATCGCCGTGGTGTTCTTCCTGGTGGCCATCGCGATCGAGCTCGTCGCGAGCGCCACCCCGATCGACAACGTCGCGGGATTCTTCATCGCGCTCGCCTTCGCGGGGGCGGTGGCTCTGCGACGGCTCCATCCGGGCCTCGCCCTCTGCGTGGCGTGGGCGGCCGCCCTCGCGCAGATGGGGTTCGGCCGGCAGCCGTCGCCGTCCGACCTCGCGATCTTCGCCGTCCTGTATACGACGTCGGCGTACGGCTCGCGGCGCGTGTTCTGGTTCGGCTTCGTCTCGGCGATCGTCGGAGCGGCCGTGGTTCCGCTGTACCTCGTGGGTCGCGGGCTGCAGGCCCCGCCGAACGGGAACGACTGGTTCGCCGTCATTGCGCTCTTCCTCGCGGCGGGCTTCGCGCTCATGCTGGCCTGGGTCTCGGGTGCACTGGTGCGCACGGCCATGAGGGCTGCGGCGAACAGCCGGGCTCAGCGGGCGGCCGAGGCCGAGACGATCGCCGAGCAGGAGCGTGTCCGCATCGCCCGCGACATGCACGACGTCGTCGCGCACTCCCTGGCGGTGGTCATCGCCCAGGCCGACGGTGCCCGGTACGCCGCGGCATCCGATCCGCGGGCGAGCGCCGAGGCGCTCACGACG
The DNA here is from genome assembly GCF_001421275.1 of Microbacterium sp. Leaf203. NCBI lineage: Bacteria > Bacillati > Actinomycetota > Actinomycetes > Micrococcales > Microbacteriaceae > Microbacterium > Microbacterium sp. Leaf203. Next base: position 997,967 of record NZ_LMKF01000022.1, read on the forward strand.
ATCTCGTCGACCGCGCGCGCCGCGCTCGCCGACGTGAGGTTGCTCCTCACGCAGTTGCGGCACTCGCAGGCCGAGGGGCCTCAGCCGACTCTCGCCGACCTCGAGACCCTCTTCCAGCGGATGCGGGCGGCGGGCGTGGCCCTCGAGGTCGAGGTCGACCCGTTGCCCCCGGGCGAGCCCCCCGCGGCCATCCAGCTCGCGGTCTACCGCATCATGCAGGAGGCGCTCACCAACGCCCTGCGGCACGGAGTCGACCCGCGCGTGCGCGTGCACCTGGGATGGTGGCCCGACCGGGTCGTCGCCTCGGTGCGCAATGCCCGGGCCACGGCATCCGTCCCCGCTCCGGCTAGCCCTCCATCGGGCGGGCACGGGCTGATCGGCATGCGCGAGCGTGCGCAGCTCGTCGGCGGTCACCTGACCGCGGGGCCCGAGTACGGCGAGTTCGTCGTGCGCGCCACCCTCCCGATCGGCTCCCCGCTGTGAACGCCCGAGCGAGAGGGCAGAGTGGATGCCGAGCCACCCCCGACCCGCGAGAGGAGCCGTCGTCATGACCGCCCCCGTCCGCATCGTCCTCGTCGACGATCAAGCCCTGTTCCGCGCCGGGATCCGCATGGTGATCGACTCGCAGCCCGACCTCGAGGTGGTGGGGGAGGCGTCGGATGGCCGCGAGGGCGTCGAGGTTGTCCGTTCCACGCGCCCCGACCTCGTGCTCATGGACGTGCGGATGCCGGTCATGGACGGTCTGGCGGCGACGGCCGAGATCCTGCGCGAGCCCGACGCGCCGCGGGTCGTCGTGCTGACGACGTTCGACCTCGACGAGGCCGCCGCCCGCGCGATCCAGGGCGGGGCCAGCGGGTTCCTGCTGAAGGATTCCGAGCCGGAGTTCCTGCTGTCGGCGGTGCGCACCGTGCACGCCGGCTCGGCGGTGATCGCCGCCGAGGCGACGCGCGAGCTCTTCGCCCACATCGCCGACGGCGGGGGAGGAGAGCCGGTTCCGGCGGCCTACGGCGCGCTGACCGATCGCGAACGCGAGATCTTCGCCCTCGCCGCGGCGGGGCTCAGCAACGCCGAGATCGCGGAGCGCGAGTTCCTCTCCGAGGCGACGGTGAAGACGCACATCAGTCGCATCCTCACCAAGCTCGCCCTGCGCGATCGCGTGCAGCTCGTGGTCTTCGCCTATCGCCACGGCCTCGCCTGAGCGGCGGGCGCCTCAGGCGTCGTCGTTCTCCGGGTCGTGCGCCCACGTGGGGGCGAGGGCCTTGATGCGCGTCGCGCGCCACTGCCACGTCGCCCAGAGCGCCGGCCACAGGGCCGGGGCCGCGGCGCCGCCGATGGTCAGTCTCTCTCGCCAGAGGGTGCGGCCGGGCTCTCCGGGGGCGGCCGACACCGCCATCTGGTGATCCCACACGTCGAGCACCGACAGCGGTCCGGTCAGGGGAACGCCCCAGTCGCGGAAGACGCGGACGCGCCCGTGTCCGTCGCTCGTCTCGCGGTCGGCGACCGAGATGAGCTGGCGACCCACCGGAACGAGGCCTGCGACGCTCATCTGTACGGGAACGTCGTCGCCCGATGAGAACGAGGTCGGCATGTCGCCCAGAGCTTCCACGTCGAGGAGCGGACCGTACAGCTCCGCGACGGCGCGGGGGGAGTGCAGTGCCCGCCACGCGGCGTCCGGGTCGCAGTCGATGACGAACTTCAGCAGGATGCGCATGACCTCGATCGTGCCCGATCCGGGCCGTCGGTGGGCACGGCTTGACGCGAGGGGTGCACTCCGGGCGTTTTACGATCGAGGGATGCCGTCTTCTCCCGCCCTCGCCCAGTCCGACTACCAGGTGCGTCTGGACTGGGGCCGCTCGGGGCTGGAGCGTCTCGCCCCCGCTCACATCGCCATCATCGTGCAAACGCTGGGGCTCTCGATGCGCGCGCTGGACGCGATCGAGGACGGCGAGACGTTCCCCCTCGAGGGTGATGAGGCCGCGGGACTCGCGCTCGCGGCGGGGAGCGACGGCGCCCATGTCGTCGTCGGCGGACTGCGCAACGCGGCCGCCGTCGCCGCCCACGTGCTCGAGGTGCAGCGGTCGCGAGGTGAGCGCACCAGCATCTCCGTGGTCGCCGCCGGTTACCCCGACGACGACGGCCTCCGCTTCGCCGTCGACGACCTGCTCGGCGCGGGCGCCGTCATCGCCGCTCTTGGAGATCTCGGGATCGACCACGCCTCTCCCGACGCCGCCGTCGCGGGAGAAGGATTCCGCGCCCTCGGCGGAGCGGTCCGGCACCTGCTGACGGCCAGCGGCACCGGCCGCGCCCTCGCCGCCGACGGTCGACGCGAGGCGGTGCTCGCCTCGGCCGCGCGCGATGCGGCATCCGTCGTCCCGATCCTGCGCGACGGGGTGATCGTCTCGGCCTGAGCCCTCGCCCTAGCGGGGTGTCGAGGCCGCGAGCCGCGTCGCGCGGCTGATGTCGCGGTGCACCCACGACAGAGCGAAACGCGGGTCGAACGACGGGGCGCACTTCGCGCACGAGGTGGGCCGGGTCGCACGCCGGTGCCGATAGGCGACGTGGCCCGCCGGGCACGTGCCGACCCACGGGGCGAGTTCGTTGGCGGTCTCGCCGGCGTGGGTCGTCCCGCCCACGTAACCCAGCTCGCGTGCCGTCCGCTTCCACACCGGTCCGTGCCCCGCGGCCGGGCCCGCGACGGCGTGCGCGATCTCGTGCAGCAGCGTCTGGTGATTCGTGTCGTCGTCGTAGCGCGCGGAGAGGTAGCGCGAGACGCTGATGCGCTGACGGCCGTAGTCGCACAGGCCCGCGCGCCGCTTGGCGTTGTCGAAGGCGAAGGTCCACGACGGATCGAGGTGGAGGGCGATCAACGCCTCGGCCCAGATGCGGACGCGCTGCAGATCGGACATGAGCGGAAGCCTAGAAGGGACCTACGACACTCAGCTCGCGACGACCTCGCGCGTGCGGCGACGCTCCGCGGCGTCGATCGCGAGCAGGGTCGATTCGAGCTGCGCGTCGGTGGCGCCGGCGTTCTGCCGCAGGAACAGCGCCTGCTTGAAGTCGCGGCGGGCGGCGTCGAAGTCGCCCTCGTCGTAGTGCACCTTTCCGCGGTGCTGGAGGGCGAAGGCGGCGATGCTCGCCCAACCCTGCCCCTCGGCCTCTTCGGCGCACATGGTGAGTTCCTGCTCGGCGGCGGCGTAGGCCCCGCGGCACTGCATGATCGTCGCGTGGAGGATGCGCGCGCGCAGCAGATCGCGACGGGTGCCGGCCATGCGGGCGACCCGGACCGACTGCTCCGAGATCGCGAGCGCCTCGTCGAATCGGTCGAGCACCTTGAGGAGCCACACCCGCTCGAGGAGGGCGTGGAGGCTGCGCTGGGAACCGATCTCCTCGAGACGTTCCGCGCACTCACGGGAGTCGGTGACCTCGCGCAAAGTGTCGGGGTCGTACCCGTGGATGTAGCTCACCATCGCTCCTCTCGTTCCGGCAGGACTTCCAGTGTGCGCCGCACGGGCGTCGAGGGGTGCCTCGCCACGCGGTCGGGCGGCGAAGACGCCGGGATCATCTCTCGAACAGGGATGCCGAGGGCTTCGGAGACGCGGTCGCATCGGCGTCCGTGGCCGGTCGCGACCCGCGTATGAACTCCTCGATCTCCGCGCCTTGAGAGACCTTGGCGGGGTGGGGGCCGGCCGCCATCAGTCGCGGGAGCCACTCGACCGGCAGGGTCGCTGCGGAGGCGGCGACGACGAGGTTGCCGAATCGGCGTCCCTTGAGCACCTGCACCTCGGCGAGGACGATGACCTCGGGCAGGACCTCGCGGATCGTGGCGACCTGGCGGCGGGCGAAGGCCAGTCCGGGTCCGTCGGACACGTTCACCAGGAGCACCCCCTCGGGCGCGAGCAGGGCCGCCGCCTCGCGGTAGAACTCCACGGTGGTGAGGTGGGCGGGGGTCTGCGCGCCGGAGTACACGTCGCTGATGAGGAGGTCGACGGCACCCGAGAGCCCCGCCGGCAGTCTCGACAGCCCGGCACGCGCGTCGCCGATGCGCACGCGAATCGACGCGCCGCGGGGGAGGGGGAGGTTCTCGCGCACGAGGTCCCACAGCGCCGGCTCGAGCTCGATGACCTGCTGGCGCGAGCCCGGTCGGGTCGCCTCCACGTAGCGCGGCAGCGTGAGGGCGCCCGCGCCGAGGTGGACCGCGGTGAGGGGCTGTCCCGGCATCCGGAGTCGATCGATCACGGCGCCCATGCGCGCCACGTACTCGAAGTGCAGGTGCGTGGGGTCGTCGAGGTCGACGTGCGACTGGGGTGTCCCGTCGACGACGAGCTCCCATCCCGACACGAACCCCGAGGGCGAGACTCGGGCGAGGGCGCCGTCGGACAGCCGCGCGGTCGGGGCGTCGTCGGGTTCGATGCGCATGCGGGCCATGAACCCACGCTAGGCCCTCGGGGCGGCGGTACCGTGGCCGCATGCGGGTGGATCTCAACGCCGACCTGGGCGAGACCGTCGACGGAGTGCCGACGGCCGACGACGACGCCATGTTCGCGGTGATCTCCAGCGCCAGCATCGCTTGCGGCGGGCACGCGGGGGATGCCGGCGCGATGCGCGCCTCCGTCGAGAGGGCGGGCCGTTTCGGGGTCGCCGTCGGCGCACACCCCTCGTACGAGGACCGCGAGAACTTCGGTCGCGTGGCCCGCTCGCCCGGCTCCGCCGATCTCCGCGCGAGTGTGATCGGGCAGATCGCCGCGCTCGCCGCGGCCGGTGCCGACCTGCGGTACGTCAAGCCGCACGGGGCGCTTTATCACGCGGTCACCGTCGACCGACGGCAGGCCGACGCGGTCGTCGCGGCGGTGGCCGACCACTCCGCGCGGCTCGGACGCGCGCTCCCGATCCTCGGCCTTCCCGGCGCGATCGCCGAGGCCGCGGCATCCGCGGGTCTCCCCTTCGTGCCCGAGGCCTTCCTCGACCGGGGGTACACGGCGACGGCGACGCTCGTGCCCCGAGGGTCTCCCGGCGCGCTCGTCGACGACCCGGCCCTCGTGGCCGAGCGGGCGGTGCTCCTCGTACGCGACCGAGAGGTCGAGGCCGTCGACGGGACGCGGCTCGCCGTCGAGGCCGCCTCGCTGTGCCTGCACGGGGACACTCCCGCCGCCGTGGCGATGGCGCGGGCCGTGCGCGCGGCCCTGGACGACGCGGGTGTCGAGGTGCGCGCTCCGTGGTGACGCTGCGGGCGATGGGCGAGAGGGCCGTGCTGGCCGAGGTCGCCGATCTGTCCGCTGTCGTGCGGTTGCACGCCGCGCTCGCCGCGGATCCGCTCGACGGCGTCGACGATCTCGTGCCCGCCGCGCGCACCGTGCTCATCGCCTTCGATCCGCTCCGCACCTCGGCGTCCGCGGTCGCCGCGTGGGTCCGGGCGGCCGCGACCGGGGATCCGGATGCCGCCCGACCCGGCCCCCTCGTCGAGATCGCGACGCGGTACGACGGCGCCGACCTGGACGACACGGCCGAGCTGCTCGGCATTCGAGCGGACGAACTCATCGCGCGCCACGGCGCCGCGGAGTGGATGGTGGCCTTCACCGGCTTCGCGCCGGGGTTCGCCTATCTCGTGAGTGCGGACTGGCCGTTCGACGTCCCTCGACTCGACCGACCCCGCCTTCGCGTCCCCGCCGGAGCCGTGGGTCTCGCGGGGGCGTTCAGCGGGGCCTACCCCCGTGACACCCCGGGCGGCTGGCGGCTCATCGGGTCGACGGATGCGGTCCTCTTCGACCCCGAGGCCGTCGACCCCGTCCTCTTGGCGCCTGGCAGCCGCGTGCGGTTCGTCCCGCTCCGCGAGCGCGCGCACGTCGTCGGGCCGCGGGAGCCCGACAACACGACTCCGACGAGCGGACGACCGGATGCCGCGGCCTTTTCGTCCGCGGGTGATTCCTCGCCCCATGTGGCGCGTTCCTCGACCGCCGGGGCGGCGCCGGGCCCGGCGCTCCGCATCCTCGCCCCCGGTCCGCTGGTCACGGTGCAGGACCTCGGCCGACCCGGTCGAGCGGCGCTGGGGGTGGCTCGCTCGGGCGCTCTGGATCGCGGCGCCCTGCGCATCGCGAACCGTCTCGTCGGAAACGCTGAGAGCGCGGCGGCTCTCGAGATCACGCTCGGCGGGTTCTCGGCGCGAGCCGTACACGACTGCTGGGTCGCGGTGACCGGTGCTGTCGCCGACGTGCGCGTCGACGGGCGCGGCGTCTCCGCCTACGCGCCGGTGCGGCTCGCGAGGGGTGCAGAGCTGACGATCGACCCCGCCCGCGCGGGCCTGCGGGTGATCCTCGCCGTCCGCGGGGGAGTGGCCGCCGAGTCCGTGCTCGGCTCGCGCTCCACCGACGTTCTCGCGCGACTCGGCCCTCCACCCCTCCGTGCCGGCGACCTCGTGCACGCGGGATTCGCGACCGGGGAGGTGCCCGCGGTGGACGGGTTCCCCTGGTCGATTCCCTCAGCCGTGCTCGAGGTGGGGCTCCGGCCGGGGCCGCGGGCGGACTGGTTCACCCCCGCCTCCGTCGATGCGCTGACCGATGCGTCCTGGACCGTGTCGACCGACATCGACCGCATCGGCATCCGTCTCGACGGTCCGGTCCTCGAGCGCACCCGTCGCGACGAACTCCCCAGCGAGGGCATGCGTCCGGGAGTGCTGCAGGTTCCTCCGCACGGGCGCCCGGTGATCCTGCTCGCCGACGGTCCCGTGACCGGGGGCTATCCCGTGATCGGGGTGATCCCGGATGCCGCCCTCGACGCTTTCGCACAGGTGCGGCCGGGTGACCGGGTGCGGTTTCGCCGGGCCTGACGGGGCGGGAGCGAGGAATGCCGGGCGAGCGCACGCGGTTATACCGCAGGTCCGAGAACGCGTCAAGAATTGGACTGGACACGGCGAGTCCTCCCGCGTATGCTTGGACTTTGCGCTCCTCGATTCCCCCTGCCCTCATATGGTGGTCGGCTGAGCCTGCGCGTCCCCGCTTCACCGCGGTGTGCGACGTGCAGGTTATCGGGGCAGGAACGCACTCCACCTGACGACAAGGAATCACGAGCCCCTCGCCCGGGCTTCTGGAGGTTATTCCCTTGGCTGCTGCGAGCAACGCATCCACCACCACCACCCCGAAGAGCGGACGCGGCGCATCTCGCCTCTCGTTCGCGAAGATCTCCGACAAGCTGACCGTTCCCGATCTGCTCGCGCTGCAGACCGAGTCGTTCGACTGGCTCGTCGGTAACGAAGCATGGAAGGCGCGCGTCGCCGAGGCTCAGGCCGCCGGTCGCACCGACGTCCCCGAGATCAGCGGACTCGAGGAGATCTTCGAGGAGATCTCGCCGATCGAGGACCTGAGCGAGACCATGCAGCTCTCGTTCACGAACCCCTACCTCGAGCCGGAGAAGTACTCGATCGAGGAGTGCAAGGAGCGCGGCAAGACCTACGCCGCCCCGCTGTACGTCGAGGCCGAGTTCATGAACCACCAGACCGGTGAGATCAAGACCCAGACGGTCTTCATGGGCGACTTCCCGCTCCAGACCAACAAGGGCACGTTCATCATCAACGGCACCGAGCGTGTCGTCGTGTCGCAGCTCGTGCGTTCGCCCGGTGTCTACTTCGACAAGACGCCCGACAAGACCTCGGACAAGGACATCGTGTCGGCGCGCGTCATCCCCTCGCGTGGTGCCTGGCTCGAGTTCGAGATCGACAAGCGCGACCAGGTCGGCGTGCGCATCGACCGCAAGCGCAAGCAGTCGGTCACCGTCTTCCTCAAGGCCCTCGGCCTGACCAGCGAGGACATCCTCGCCGAGTTCTCCGGTTTCGACTCCATCGAAGAGACGCTGTCCAAGGACACGATCCTCACGAAGGAAGACGCCCTCCGCGACATCTACCGCAAGCTGCGTCCGGGCGAGCAGGTCGCCGCCGAGGCTGCGCGCGCGTTGCTGGACAACTTCTACTTCAACTCGAAGCGCTACGACCTCGCGAAGGTGGGTCGCTACAAGATCAACCAGAAGCTCGGTCTCGACAAGCCGCTGAGCGACTCGGTCCTGACCGTCGACGACATCGTCGCCACGATCAAGTACCTCGTCCGCCTGCACCGCGGTGACGTCACGTTCGACGGCGTCCGCGGTGGCCAGGCCGCCGAGATCCGCCTCGACACCGACGACATCGACAACTTCGGCAACCGTCGTATCCGCGCCGTCGGCGAGCTCATCCAGAACCAGGTCCGCACCGGTCTGTCGCGCATGGAGCGTGTCGTCCGCGAGCGCATGACCACGCAGGACATCGAGGCGATCACGCCGCAGACCCTGATCAACGTGCGCCCCGTCGTCGCCGCGATCAAGGAGTTCTTCGGAACCTCGCAGCTGTCGCAGTTCATGGACCAGAACAACCCGCTCGCGGGTCTGACCCACAAGCGCCGCCTGTCGGCGCTGGGCCCCGGCGGTCTCTCGCGTGAGCGTGCCGGCGTCGAGGTCCGCGACGTCCACCCCTCGCACTACGGCCGCATGTGCCCCATCGAGACCCCTGAAGGCCCGAACATCGGTCTGATCGGCTCGCTGGCCTCGTTCGCCCGCATCAACGCCTTCGGTTTCATCGAGACCCCGTACCGTCGCGTCGTCGACGGCCGGGTGACCGACCAGATCGACTACCTCACCGCCAGCGAAGAGAGCGACCACATCGTCGCTCAGGCCGGTGTCGCCCTCCAGGCCGACGGACACTTCGTCGAGGATCGCATCCTCGCCCGTCGTGGTCAGGGTGGCGAGGTCGACCTCTTCCCGAACGACGAGATCGGCTACATGGACGTCTCGCCGCGCCAGATGGTGTCGGTCGCGACCTCGCTCATCCCGTTCCTCGAGCACGATGACGCCAACCGCGCCCTCATGGGTGCGAACATGCAGCGCCAGGCCGTGCCGCTCGTGCGCAGCGAGTCGCCCGTCGTCGGTACCGGTATGGAGGGCTTCGCGGCCATCGACGCCGGTGACGTCGTGACGGCCGAGAAGTCGGGCGTCGTCCTGGAGGTCTCGGCCGACGTCGTGACCATCCAGCTCGACGAGGGCGGCACGCAGGACTACTTCCTGCGCAAGTTCGACCGCTCCAACCAGGGCACGTCCTACAACCAGCGCGTGGTCGTCTCGGCCGGCGAGCGCATCGAGGCCGGCGAGGTCATCGCCGACGGTCCCGCGACCGAGAACGGCGAGCTCGCGCTCGGCAAGAACCTCCTCGTGGCGTTCATGACCTGGGAAGGTCACAACTTCGAGGACGCGATCATCCTCAGCCAGGACCTCGTGAAGGACGACACGCTGTCGTCGATCCACATCGAGGAGTACGAGGTCGATGCGCGCGACACCAAGCTCGGCAAGGAGGAGATCACCCGTGATCTCCCCAACGTCAGCCCCGACCTGCTGAAGGACCTCGACGACCGCGGCATCATCCGCATCGGCGCCGAGGTCCGCCCCGGTGACATCCTCGTCGGCAAGGTCACGCCCAAGGGCGAGACCGAGCTGAGCGCCGAGGAGCGTCTGCTCCGCGCGATCTTCAACGAGAAGAGCCGCGAAGTCCGTGACACCTCGCTGAAGGTGCCCCACGGCGAGCAGGGCACGATCATCGCCGTCAAGGAGTTCAACGCCGAAGACGGAGACGACGAGCTCGGCTCGGGCGTCAACCGCCGCGTCGTGGTCTACATCGCCCAGAAGCGCAAGATCACCGAGGGCGACAAGCTCGCCGGTCGCCACGGCAACAAGGGCGTCATCGCCAAGATCCTCCCGATCGAGGACATGCCCTTCCTGCCCGACGGCACGCCGGTCGACATCATCCTCAACCCGCTCGGTATCCCCGGTCGAATGAACTTCGGTCAGGTCCTCGAGCTCCACCTCGGCTGGATCGCCCAGCAGGGTTGGAAGGTCGAGGGTACCCCCGAGTGGGCCGCCCAGCTGCCCGAGTCGGCTCGCGAGGCCGCCCCCGGCACGAAGGTCGCGACCCCGGTGTTCGACGGCGCCTTCGAGGCCGAGATCGCGGGTCTGCTCGACTCGACGATCCCCAACCGCGACGGCGACCGCATGGTCGACTCCACGGGTAAGACGCTGCTGTTCGACGGTCGCTCCGGCGAGCCGTTCCCGGCGCCCATCTCGGTCGGCTACATGTACATCCTGAAGCTGCACCACCTCGTCGACGACAAGATCCACGCGCGTTCGACGGGCCCGTACTCGATGATCACCCAGCAGCCGCTCGGTGGTAAGGCGCAGTTCGGTGGTCAGCGCTTCGGTGAGATGGAAGTGTGGGCGCTCGAGGCCTACGGTGCCGCTTACGCGCTGCAGGAGCTCCTCACGATCAAGTCCGACGACATCCTCGGCCGCGTCAAGGTGTACGAGGCCATCGTCAAGGGCGAGAACATCCAGGAGCCCGGCATCCCCGAGTCCTTCAAGGTGCTCATGAAGGAGATGCAGTCGCTCTGCCTGAACGTCGAGGTCCTCTCGGCCGACGGCACCGCGGTGAACCTGCGCGACACGGATGACGACGCCTTCCGCGCTGCGGAAGAACTCGGCATCAACATCTCCAGCCGCTTCGAGTCCTCGTCGATCGACGAGATCTGAGCTTCCAGCTCAGCGACCCAGCTCAGATTTCAGAGAATTCCGACACAGGAGAACCAGTGCTCGAATCAACCACTTTCGATCAGATCCGTATCGGTCTGGCCACCGCCGACGACATCCGTCGTTGGTCCTTCGGTGAGGTCAAGAAGCCCGAGACGATCAACTACCGCACGCTGAAGCCCGAGAAGGACGGACTCTTCGGCGAGCAGATCTTCGGACCCTCCCGCGACTGGGAGTGCGCCTGCGGCAAGTACAAGCGCGTGCGCTTCAAGGGCATCGTCTGCGAGCGCTGCGGCGTCGAGGTCACCAAGTCCTCGGTCCGTCGCGAGCGCATGGGCCACATCGAGCTCGCCGCGCCCGTCACGCACATCTGGTACTTCAAGGGCGTGCCCTCGCGCCTCGGCTACCTGCTCGACATGGCGCCGAAGGACCTCGAGAAGGTCATCTACTTCGCCGCCTACATGGTGATCTCGGTCGACGAGGATGCTCGTCACCGCGACCTGGCCACGCAGGAGAACAACATCCGCCTCGAGCTGAAGACGCTCGGCGACCGTCGCGACGCCCGCGTCGCGGCCCGCCTCGCCAAGCTCGAGGAGGAGCTCGCCGCCCTCGAGGCGGAGGGTGCCAAGGCCGACCAGAAGAAGAAGGTCAAGGACGCCGCCGAGAAGGACATGACGGCGGCCCGCAAGAACGCCGACGAGCAGATCGCCAAGCTCGAGCGCGTGTGGGAGGACTTCCGCACGCTCGAGGTGGGCGCCCTGAAGCCCGAGGACGACGTGTTCCACGAGCTGCAGGACCGCTTCGGTCAGTACTTCGAGGCCCACATGGGCGCGGAGTCGATCAAGCGTCGCCTCGAGGCCTTCGACCTGCAGGCCGAGGCCGACAGCCTCCACCTGCAGATCTCTGAGGGCAAGGGCCAGCGCAAGATCCGCGCGATCAAGCGCCTCAAGGTCGTCAACTCGTTCCTGCAGACCGGCATGAGCCCGGCCTCGATGGTGCTGGATGTCGTCCCGGTGATCCCGCCGGAGCTTCGTCCCATGGTCCAGCTCGACGGTGGCCGCTTCGCGACCTCCGACCTGAACGACCTCTACCGTCGCGTGATCAACCGCAACAACCGCCTCCGTCGCCTGATCGACCTCGGTGCTCCCGAGATCATCGTCAACAACGAGAAGCGCATGCTGCAGGAGGCCGTCGACGCGCTGTTCGACAACGGCCGCCGTGGTCGCCCCGTCACCGGTACCGGCAACCGCGCCCTGAAGTCCCTGAGCGACATGCTCAAGGGAAAGCAGGGTCGCTTCCGCCAGAACCTGCTCGGAAAGCGCGTGGACTACTCGGGCCGTTCCGTCATCATCGTCGGACCCCAGCTCAAGCTCCACCAGTGCGGTCTGCCCAAGCAGATGGCGCTCGAGCTGTTCAAGCCGTTCGTCATCAAGCGCCTGATCGACCTCGGTCACTCGCAGAACATCAAGGCCGCCAAGCGCGCCGTCGAGCGCTACCGTCCCGAGGTCTGGGACGTGCTCGAGGAGATCATCCGCGAGCGCCCCGTGCTGCTGAACCGTGCACCCACCCTGCACCGTCTCGGCATCCAGGCGTTCGAGCCCCAGCTCGTCGAGGGCAAGGCGATCCAGCTGCACCCGCTCGTGTGCGCGGCGTTCAACGCCGACTTCGACGGTGACCAGATGGCCGTCCACCTGCCCCTGTCGGTCGAGGCCCAGGCCGAGGCGCGCGTGCTGATGCTCGCCTCGAACAACATCCTGAAGCCGTCGGACGGTCGCCCGGTGACCCTGCCCTCGCAGGACATGATCATCGGTCTGCACCACCTCACCACCCTCAAGGAGGGTGCGAAGGGCGAAGGCCGCGCGTTCGGTTCCGTGGGCGAGGCGATCCTGGCCAAGGACGAGGGCACCCTCGACCTGCAGGCCAAGGCGCGCATCCGCATCCCCGGCCTGACGTTCCTCGAGGGCCAGGCGCCCGAGGGTTACGACGTGCACGGTCTCGTCGACGCGTCGCTCGGACAGGCGATCTTCAACGACACGCTCCCCAAGGGCTACCCGTTCGTTCGCGAGCAGGCCGACAAGGGCAAGCTGTCGCAGATCGTCAACAAGCTGGCGGAGGAGTACCCCAAGGTCGAGGTCGCAGCATCGCTCGACCGGATCAAGGACGCCGGCTTCTACTGGGCCACCCGTTCGGGTGTCACGGTGGCGCTGAGCGACATCCTCACTCCGCCGAACAAGGCCGAGATCGTCGCCGGCTACGAGAAGCAGGCCGCGAAGGTCCAGGGCCAGTACGAGAAGGGTCTCACCACCGACGCCGAGCGTCGTCAGGAGCTCATCAAGATCTGGACCGAGGCCACCGACGAGGTCCAGAAGGCGATGCGGGACAACTTCCCCGCCGACAACACCATCAACCGCATGGTTTCGTCGGGCGCCCGTGGTAACTGGCTGCAGATCCGCAACATCGCGGGTATGCGAGGCCTGGTGAACAACCCCAAGGGTGAGATCATCCCGCGTCCGATCATCTCCTCGTACCGCGAGGGTCTGTCGGTCGCCGAGTACTTCATCGCGACGCACGGTGCCCGTAAGGGTCTGGCCGACACGGCCCTCCGTACGGCCGACTCGGGGTACCTCACGCGTCGTCTGGTCGACGTCTCGCAGGATGTCATCATCCGCGAGGAGGACTGCGGCACGTCGAAGGGCCTCGAGCTCCCGATCGCCGCGGCCGACTCGACCGGTTCGCTGGTCAAGGACGCCAACGTCGAGAACTCGGTGTTCGCTCGTACGCTCGCCACGGCGGTCGTCGACGCGCAGGGCACCGTGCTGGCCGAGGCCGGCGACGACGTGGGCGACGTGCTCATCGACAAGCTGGTTGCGGGTGGTGTCGAGACCATCAAGGTCCGCTCCGTCCTGACCTGCGACTCGGCGGTCGGTGTCTGCGCGAAGTGCTACGGCCGTTCGCTCGCCACCGGCAAGATCGTCGACATCGGCGAGGCCGTCGGCATCATCGCGGCCCAGTCGATCGGTGAGCCCGGTACCCAGCTGACGATGCGTACCTTCCACACCGGTGGTTCCGCCTCGGCGGACGACATCACGCAGGGTCTTCCGCGTGTGCAGGAGCTCTTCGAGGCCCGCACCCCCAAGGGTGCGTCGCCGATCGCCGAGGCCGACGGCCGCATCACGATCGACGAGACCGACAAGGCCAAGAAGGTCATCCTGACGCCCGACAACGGCGACGAGCCGGTGGTCTACCCCGTCCTGAAGCGCGCGACGCTCCTGGTCGAGGACGGCCAGCACGTCTCGGTCGGCGAGCCCCTCCAGGTCGGAACGCTCGACCCCAAGGAGGTCATGCGCGTGCAGGGTGCCCGCGAGGTGCAGAAGTACCTCGTCAACGGCGTCCAGGGCGTGTACCGCTCGCAGGGTGTGCCGATCCACGACAAGCACATCGAGGTCATCGTCCGACAGATGCTCCGCAAGGTCACCGTCGTCGATCACGCCGACACCGATCTGCTGCCCGGTGAGCTGGTGGACTTCAAGCGCTACCAGACCATCAACCGCGAGGCGGTCGGCGAGGGCAAGCGTCCCGCGTCGGGTCGTCCCGAGCTGATGGGTATCACGAAGGCGTCGCTCGCGACCGAGTCGTGGCTGTCGGCGGCATCGTTCCAGGAGACCACCCGCGTCCTGACGCAGGCGGCCATGGAGGGCAAGAGCGACCCGCTCGTCGGCCTCAAGGAGAACGTCATCATCGGAAAGCTCATCCCCGCCGGAACCGGACTTGCGAAGTACCGCAACGTCACGGTCGAGGCGACGGAAGAGGCGAAGAGCGAGCGGTACCCCAACCGCATCTTCGCTTCGGACGGCGCGTACAGCGACGCCGACCTGAGCTACGTCGACTTCGACAGCTTCTCGACGGACGACTTCACGCCCGGCACGTACAACTGATCGAGGCTCGGGAGGGCGGGTCGCCCGTCCTCCCGAACTCGACGGGAGGGATGCCACGCCCCGGCGCGGCATCCTGATCCCCGAAGGCCCCCGGCTCACGCCGGGGGCCTTCGTCGTGCTCGCGGCGTGTCGAGGCGCGGGGGAGGCACCTCGGTGCGCCTACCGTTGTGGTGGAGGAACGCATGGCCCGCATCGGGGGACGCAGCTTGTGGCTGGCATGGCCGGCGGGTCTGCTGTGCGCGGCCGCCGTCGCCGCTCTGGTGGTCATCGCCACCCCCGGCGTGCCGATGGCCGTGGGATTCGTGGGCGACACGCTGAGGGCCGCCACGGGGCGGCACGCGGCGGTCGAGACCACCCCTCCCGCGCCGGCTTCGGACTGCCGACACCTGTACTCGCAACCGCTGTGGTCCTCCCTCGTGTGGTCTCCACAGGCGTTGCTCTCCCAGCGGCGTACCGCGCCGGCGTCGACGCCCGAGGCGGTCGCCGCCGCCGCTCCGACGGTCGTGATCACCTGCCACTGGCGGGGCGAAGCCGGGCGTTCGATCGAGACGACCGTCTCGACGGTGACGCCCGAGGGGGCCGCAGCGGTCTCGACCACGCTCGCCGCACAGGGTTTCACGTGCGCGGTCGCGGCCGACACCACGCACTGCGAACGCGCCTCGGGCGAGCTCCACGAGGTCCACGATCTGCGTGCCGACCGGTGGGTGTCGTCGACGCTCTCCGGGTGGATGCCCGACGGGTACGCCGCGATCGTGGCATCCCACGCCTTCTTCGGCGAGTGACGGGGGAGCCCCCTCGCGGGGTCAGCCGCCGAAGACGGACGCGATGATGCTGCCGGTGTATCCCGTGGGGGCGAGGTTCGAGTACTGCGTGTCGATCAACACGCCGTCGCGCCAGTAAAGCGTCCGACCGTCGTTGACGGGGTAGGTCGGGTTGATCCAGGTCTTCTCGCAGCGCGTCCCCGCGTCGGGGGTGTAGCAGCTGAAGCCCTGGGTGTCGACGAGACCGTTCAGCATGTCGAGCGCGGGGCCGCGGTCCATGCGCGAGATGTGCGTGACGAGGCCTGTGGTGTCCGCCGCCGGATCGCGCCAGATGCAGATCAGCGAGCCGTCGGACTGCACGCCCGAGGGCCCGAGCGCGGGGTCGTTCAACGGAGTCTGGCCGAGCTGAGCCAGGACGTCGGCCGAGAGCATCGAGCGGCAGTCGGCCGGGATGCGGACGGCCGGTGCCGTCTGGGTGATCGTCGGGATGGGGGTCGGGCTGGACGACACGACCGGTGCCGCGGGGGTGGGCGCGGCGTCGTCTGCGGCAGGGGCGCACGCGCTCAGCGCGAGGAGGGTGGCGCCGGCGAGAGCCGCTGCGACGGCCGGACGGAGCAGGCGACGGGACATGGGAACACCCTAAGCCGCCCCACCGACACGGTCGAGAAAGACATCCCACGGCACGCCTGCACGGCGCCGCGGGATACCCGGGTTAGCCTTGCGCGGCAAGCACCGCGTGAGGAGACCCCATGAGCGACAACACGTCGGGCAGCGACCCCGTCGCTGAACCGAAGGCTTCGTACGGCGACCCCGTCGTCGAGCCGAAGGACGAAGCGCAGGATGTCGTCGGCCGAGCCCACGAGGGTCTCGCCGATGCCGAGGCCGCCCGCCGCGACGCGGTCGACCCCGCGACGGCCGAAGCCGCGTGGGACGAGCGTGAGGCGCACGAGCACGCCGCCTCCGCTCCGACGACGGCCCGCAGCGAGCACGCGGCTCCCGTCGTGCACGACGCGTCGCCGGTCGCCCCGCAGGGGTCCACGGCGTCCTCCGGGTCGGTCGACCTCGAGGACGAAGACGCCCGCTGGGCTGCGTACGCCGCCTCCGCGGAGCCGGGGCGCGACGACGTCCGCCGCGACGACGTCCGTCACGACGACACGACCGCGACGTCGCGCTACGACGACGCGAGCACGACGGCGTACCCCGCCGCCGGTGCCGCCGCCGCGGCCGCCGCCGCTCCCGTCGCCGAAGAGCCCACCCGCACGGTGGGCGGGGCGCAGCCGATCTTCGTGCAGGCGCCCGAAGCCCCTCGTCCCCGCAACAACCGGGGTGCGGCCGGTGCCATCGGCCTTCTCGCCGCTCTGGTCTTCGCGGTGCTGTATCTCGCCGCGACTCTCGGCTTGGGGCTGTTGACCGGCCGCACCGCCACCGCCGACCTCGGTCAGGCGGCCCTCTCGGCGCTGGCCACGTGGGACCTGTGGGTGCCCACCGTGGCGTTCTACTTCGGGTTCTGGTTCCTCGGCGCCCTGATCAACCGTGGGCGCTGGGGTCACTGGGTGGTCTGGGGTCTCGTCGTCGGTGTCGTGGCCTGGGCCGGGCACCTGCTCGGCGCCCTCTTCGCCGCGCCGTTCTGGGAGATCTCCCCCCGCCAGTCGGTCGAACTGCTCCAGAACAACGTCCTCGCCCCGCTCGCGATCGTCGCCTTCGTCCTCGGCCGCGAACTCACCATCTGGTTCGGCTCGTGGGTGTCGGCACGCGGTCGCCGCGTGACCGAGATCAACGCCGAAGCCCAGCGCGAGTACGAGCGCACCCTCGAGGCCGGTCCGCAGCTCTCGCAGCGCTGAGCCGGAGTCGATGACCAACGAACAGCGACCGGCGGGGGTTTCCCCGCCGGTCGCTGTCGTCTTCGCGTCCGTCGTCTTCATCGCCCTCTCGATCGGCGGCCTCGGGGTGACGAGCCTCGTCGTCGATGCCGATGTCATCCCCGTCGGCGGTCTCGGCGCGATCCCCGGCGTCATCGGTCAGGTGCTGGCCCTCGCGGGATTCGCGGCGACGCTGTGGTGGGGCCTTCGGGCCGATCCGCCCGGCTGGTTGACCGCCGTCCCGTGCGCCATCGCGGCCTATCTGGGCGAAGTACTCGGGGTCGTGCTCGGCGCTCTCGTCAGCGGGGCCGATCCGGTTCGCGGCGTCGCCGCGGCGCAAAGCGTCGCGCTGGGATTCCCCGGTCCGGTGGTGGCCGGCGCGGCTGTGCTGGCGGGACTCTTCGGCATCCTGCTGGTGCGGGCCCGCACGACGGGCCCGCGCTGGCGCTGGGAAGACGAGGACGAGGGCCCGTGAAGCGACCCGTGACGCGCGGGTCCGCCCGCATCCGCGTGTTCCCGGGCGTGTCGGGCTAGCGTAGGGGCGTGGAGCGGTCGCTCGAGAGCCAGGTCGGTCAGGCGGTGGACGCCTGGCTCCGTTGGCTGCCCCGGTGGGAGCCCGCGAACCACCGCGGACGTGTCGCTCCGTGCCGTCGGTGCTTCGGCTCGCCGGTCCTGTCGGCCGCGGGCCTCGGGTCCGATGTTCCGCACGGGGTGCAGCATGGCCTGTCGACGCGGGTGAAGGCGATCGTCGATCATGCGGTTGCCGAGTACACGTCCCGCAACCTCCCGATGCTGCAGGCCGAGCTCGACCAGCAGGCCGAACGCAACCGACGACGCTCCTACCGTCCGGCCGAGGGACTCGAACCCGAGTTCGACGGGATGCCGCTCGACCCCGACCCCGAGCCCGGATCACCCTTCCTCTTCACCCTGTCGGGCCTCGCGGCCGAAGAGGATGCGGCCATCCCCGCTCTTCCCCCGCTGTCGGATGCCGCGAAGGCGGCGCTGCGACAAGAGGTGGGCCTCGCCGACGATTACGCCAACATGATCGGCCGCGAAGTGTGCACGATCCTCCTCCATCACCGCCTCCGGATCCAGGCGGCGGTGGCGGAATTCGTCGAGCCGCAGATCGCCGCGCTGCTGGACGACCTCACCCGCTCGCTCGATGCGCCGTTCGATCCGCGCGACGTGGAGCCTCCGGCATCCTGAAGCTCTGTTCACAAGGGCACGGCGGGAGGCCGCGCTTTTGTTAGCATCAACGGGTTGTCCGCTTATCGAGTCGCGGACGCGTCTCAGGGGGAGGGGGCTCGATGCCGCAGCGCCTGCCGTCGTCGCCGCCCATCTTGCCCGGGCTCGCGTACATCCGACCACTGGGGTCCGGAGGATTCGCCGACGTCTTCCTCTACGGACAGGACATGCCGCGCCGCGACGTCGCGGTCAAGGTGCTTCCGAGCGATGTGCGCGACACCGATCTGCTGCGCATGTTCAATGCCGAGGCCGACGTCCTCGCCCATCTCTCGGCCCACCCCTCGATCGTCACCGTCTACCAGGCGGGGATCTCGGCCGACGGCCGGCCGTACATCGTCATGGAGTTCTGCCCGGGCTCGCTCGCTCAGCGTTACCGCGTCGAGCGCATGCCCGTGCCCGAGGTCCTCTCGATCGGCGTCCGCATGTCGGGGGCCCTCGAATCGGCGCACCACGCGGGACTCATCCACCGCGACGTGAAGCCGAGCAACATCCTCGTGACGACGTTCGGAGCCCCCGTCCTCGCCGACTTCGGTATCTCCTCGTCCCTCGTGCGCCAGGGGGCGAACGAGATGCTGGCGATGTCGGTGCCGTGGAGCGCTCCCGAGGTCGTCGCCGAGCAGACGGCCGGAACCGTGTCGAGCGAGGTGTGGAGCCTCGGCGCCACGATCTACTCTCTGCTCGCGGGGCAGAGCCCCTTCGAACGACGCGAGAAGGGGCAGAACTCCCGCGAGCAGTTGCGACGCCGCATCGCTCGCGCGACCTACACCGACATCACCCGCAGCGACGTCCCCGCCTCGCTGCAGGCGGTGCTCGCAAAGTCGATGTCCCGCAACCCCGCCGACCGGTACGCCAGCGCGCGTGAGTTCGGCGAGGCGCTCCAGGCCGTCCAGGTCGAGAGCGGCCTGCCCTCGACGCCGCTCGAGGTCCCCGCCGCCGAGTGGGCGCCCGCCGCTCGGGCGGTCGATTTCGCCGACGGGACGTTGCGCGGCCCGGCGCGGTCGCGCATCGAGCGCGAGGGTGGGCGCAAGCTCCGCGGCACCTCCGGCATGGCGGGCTATGTCCGCGACGAAGACACCGACATCGCCGCGCCAGCCTCGACCGGCTCCAAGGCGCTGCCGTGGATCCTCGCCTCGGCGACGCTCGTGACCGCGGGGGCCGTCGTCGTCGCCGCCTTGTTCGCCACGGGAGTCCTCCGGTGAAGCGCTCGACGATCGCGGGGTTGGCCTCGACCCTCGCCGCCGCCGCCCTCGTCATCACGGCGAGCATCGTGTGGCCCGGTCTCGACGCCCAGCAGACCCCCGAGGTCGACACGTCGGTGTGGGCGCTGCAGACCGGTGACGGCCAGCGCTACGCGCGCGTGAACACCACCGTCGGCGAACTCGACACCGTGCGCACGGCGGGCAACCCCAGCCAGGTGGTGCAGAGCGGTGACGGTGCCTACCTCTTCACCGACAGCTTCAGCAAGCTCACCCGGATCAACGAGGCTCAGCCCGTCGACCTGTCCGACGATCAGCTCGAGGCCGCCCCCGACACCCCGCCCGGTACGACATCGGTGGTCACGGCGGGCGACTACGCGGTGTATCGCACCGACACCGGCACGCTCTTCGCGAGCCGCCTGAGCCAGGCGGGGCAGAAGCCCACCGAGCTCGACCCCTTTGACACATCGCAGGACGAGAACGCGCCGTCCTACACCGCGGATGCCATCGCCCTCGACGCCCGCGGCATGCTCTTCGCCTACTCGTCCGCCGACGGCTCGGTCATCCGGTACGACATCGACGCCGACGAGCTGCGCGGCCGCGACGCGCTCGAGGCCGAGCTCGCGGCTCCCGTCCTCTCGGCGGCCGGGGACACCTGGGTGCTCGTCGACGCGGACGCCGGGCGAGTATGGGTCCGCGGCGCGGACCCCGTCACCATCGACGCGGCCGATCAGCTCGTGGTCGCCGATGCCGACGCCGACGCACGCGCGGTGTACGTGGCCGACGACCAGTCGCTGTGGAGCATCCCGGCAGACGGTTCCGAGCCCCGGCGCGAGGTCGGCGGCGGCGGCAACGTCCTCGGCCAGCCGGCCCGCCCCTTGTCGCACCAGGGCGTCGCGTACGCCGCCTGGCTCCTGCCGGGAGATGCACGCGGCACGCTGTGGCGCTCCGACCAGGGTGAGACCGACCTCGACTACGGCGGAGCGACCATGCCCGACCAGCGGCGGCCGGTCTTCGTCGCGACCGACCACGCCGTCATCCTGAACGAGACGCGCACGGGGTGGGTCTGGACCGTGCCCGACGGGGCTCTCGTCGCGTCCAGCCAGAACTGGTCGCTCGACGACCGCACCGAGCAGACCGCCGTGCAGAGCGACGAGAAGCTGAGCGTCGTCCTCGACCCGAAGCCGCCGATCGCCGAACCCGATTCGTTCGGCGTGCGGCCCGGTCGTCTCACGACGCTCCCCGTGCTCTTGAACGACCACGACCCCAACGAGGACGTCCTCAGCATTATCGCCGAGAGCGTCACGGGACTCGATCCGGGCTTCGGAACCCTCACGGTGACCGACGCCGGTCAGCGTCTCGCCGTGCGCGTCGCGCCGGGCGCGACCGGCAGCGCCACCTTCTCGTACGCGGTCACCGACGGTACCGCCGCCGACGGCTTGAACTCCGCCCCCGCCTCGGTGACCCTCTCGGTCTCGGCGCCCTCGTCGAACGCGGCACCCGTGTGGTGCGGCGTCGACAAGTGCCTGCAGCCCTGGCCGACCCCCGAGGTCGCTCGCGGCGGCACCATCACGGTCCCCGTCCTGCCCGGCTGGGTGGACCCCGACGGCGACCCGCTGCTGCTGCTCTCGGTGGACAACCCCGGCGGCGTGGGCACGGTCGCCGCGACCCCCGCGGGAGACGTGGTCTACCAGCACGCCGACGACGGCTCGGGCGGAGAGCAGAACATCCAGCTCGACGTCACCGTGGCCGACACCGAGGGGGCCGTGACGACCAAGCCCCTCGTCATCCGCGTGGCTCCCGATCCCACGTTGGCCGTCCAGTCCTTCGCGAAGATCGACACGGTCGGGTCGTCGGTCGCGGTCGATGTGGGCCCCCACGTGACCGGGACCGCCGGCAATGTCAGCCTCACCTCGGTCCGGGTCCTTGACGACGCCACCGCCACCGCGACGGTGGTCGGCGGCAGCACCACGTTCGACTTCTCGGCGAACCAGCCCGGCGTCTACCGCGTCGACTTCACCGTCAACGGCGGGGGTCGCGACGCGACGGGGACCGCGCGCATCACCCTGCTCCCCGCTGACGCGCCGGCGCAGCTGGCGACCTCCCCGGTCGTCGCGTTCGTCCGGCCTCAGGAGGACGCGACGCTCGACGTCTTCAGCGCGGTGTCGAACCCCACCGGTCGCGTGCTCCTGCTCAGCGACGTGGCCGGGACGGCCCAGGAGGGCGCCTCGCTCACCGTCGACACCGTGGGCCAGAACGACCTGCGCGTCTCGGGCAGCACCGCCGACGGCTCGGCGGGGCTGCTCGGCACCGTCGCGTACACCGTCAGCGACGGAACGGACGACGAGGGCTCGCGGGTGACGGGTGAGGCGACGGTCTATCTGCTCCCGCCGGCCCCCGAGATCGCTCCGATCGCGGTCGACGACAACGTCACGGTGCGCGTGGGTGCGCAGATCGACATCCCCGTCCTCGACAACGACATCTCACCGGCGGGCGGACGCCCGACGCTCGACCCCTCGAGCGTGCAGACCCAGCCGGCCAGCGATGCCCTCGCCTTCACCTCCGGGGGAGTGCTGCGCTACCTCGCCCCGACGACGCCGGGTTCGTACGAGGTGACGTACCGCGTCTACACGACCGGTACTCCGGCTCTCTGGGACGAAGCGACCGTGCACGTCACGGTCCTGGGCGGAGAGGCGAACCGCGCCCCCCTGCCCGACACCCTCGAGGGCCGCGTCCTCAGCGGCGGCACCGCCTCGATCGACTTCAAGGGTTTCGGTGTCGACCCCGACGGTGACGCCGTCACGCTCGACCGGATCGTCGCGCAGCCCAACCGCGGCACCGCCTCGATCTCGCCGGACGGGTCCAGCATCCTGTACTCCTCGGTCCCCGGTGACCGTGGTCAGGTGTCCTTCCGGTACCGCGTCTCGGACTCCTCGGGAGCGACGGGCGAGGGGACCGTCCGCATCGGCGTGCTCGATGCGCAGGCCAACCCCAGCCCCATCACCTTCACCGACTACGTGCAGGTGCAGGCCGGCGCTGACCGTACGATCCGCGTGAGCCCGCTGGCCAACGACATCGACCCCACGCAGGGGCGGCTCACGCTCACCGGCGTCCGTCCGGACCTGCCCGAGAAGCTCGTCGACGAGAGCGACAACCCTGAATACGCCCGCCTCAAGGGATACATCGACGCGGTGTCCGACACCGGCGTCGTCATCGAGGCGGGCGAACAGCCGGGAACGATGTCGTTCCTCTACGACGTCGCCTCCGACTCGGGAAACACCGGCCGCGGTCTCATCGTGGTCAAAGTCGTCCGAGAGAACGTGCCGGACTATCCCGTCGTCACCGACACCGTGCTGACGGTCGAGAACCGCGACGATTTCACCTCCGGCGTCGATGTGCTCGCGGGCAAAGCAACGTGGTCCGGCGGTGACGTCAGCGACCTCGACGTCTCGCTGTGGGGCACGCCCGCAGACGTCACGTTGAACGGTCGCCAGATCTCGGGCACCCTGCCCGCGACGCGACGCGTGATCCCGTTCGCCATCACCGGCCGCGTCGGCGACTCCGACGTGACCACGTACGCGTTCCTGCGCGTCCCCGGTGACGACGACCTGAGTCTCTCCCTGCGCCCGGGCGCCGCTCAGCGCGTCGACGAGCTCGCCTCGGTCGAGTTCGACATGGCAGGGCTCGTCGCGCTCCCACGCCGGGCGACGCTCGAGGTCGGCAGCGATGTCTCGGCGACCGGGGTGCGCGCCGAAGGACGGTGCTCCGTTACGGGGACGGTCGTCCGCTACGACGCCGGCGCCGGCTCCCCGTATACCGATGCCTGCCAGGTGCCGGTGCGCATCGCGGGCACCGAGGAATGGACGGTGGTGTCGGTGCCCATCGGCATCGTCGCGCGCGACCCTCAGCCCGAGCTCAAGCCCGGAGCCCTGACGGTCGGGCCCGGTGAGACGGCCACCTTCGATCTGCGCAATATGACGAGCTGGCAGCTGGGTCGCGAGGACTGGGACGGCATCCGCTACGCCCTGGACTACGGCGGATCCGCCTTCGGCGTGTCGCTCGACGGGTCGATCGTGACCGTCACGGGCAACGACCGCTCCGTTCCCGGCACCGAGAACGCCGCGATCATCTCGGTGACGAGCCACAACGCGGTCGCCCCGGCGCGCCTGGTGCTGCGCGTGGGTGCTGCTCCCTCGACCCTTCCGCAGGGAGGCACCACGTCGCAGCAGTGCTCGCAGGCCTCGGGCTCGAGCTGCACCATCGGTGTCGTCGGAACGAGCGGCGAGGTCAACCCGCTGCCGCGCACGCCCCTCGAGGTCGTCGACGTGCGCCCGACGGCTGCCTGCGCCGGCGTGAGCTTCGGCGTCGCCTCGGCCTCGGGCATCGTCGCCTCGTGGAGCGATGACGCCCCCGGCGCCACCTGCAGCGCGAGCGTCACGCTCCGCGACGCGCAGGGGCGCACGACGGCGTCGACGCGCGACGCCCGCGTGGTGCTCGACCTGCTCGGATTCCCGCGCCCGCCGGGGAGCGTGCGACAGACCGCTTACGCCGACGGCTCCCTCACCCTCCGCGTGGATCCGGGCGAGGCGCGACGCGCCTACCCCGCGATCTCGGGCTTCACCGTGCGGTCCAACGGCGCGGTCGTCGGCCAGTGCGGCGCGGACGGCACCTGTCCGCCGATCGCTGCTCCCAACGGCGAACAGCGCGAGTACGTCGTGACCGCGGTGAACAGCGTCGGCGAGTCCAAGGCGGCCGTGCGCACGACCGGGTGGGCGTACCGCCCGCCGAACGCACCGCAGGGCATGGACTTCACGCCGACGCAGACCGGGGGAGAGGGAAACCTCGCCGACCTCGTCATCAAGGGCGTCGACAGCGCCGAGACGGGGACCCTCGAGATCGCGAGCGCCGCGGGCGACAAGATCCAAGTGAGCGTCGGCCGCAACCAGGAGGTCGTGCAGGTCGCCCGCTTCCGCGTGGGTTCCAACTCGTCGACGCAGGTCACCGTCACCCCGATCTCGCGCTTCACCGTGCCTCCGGGTCTCGGTGGCGCCTCGGCGGGCAATCAGCTGAGCGCTATCGCGCACGGCGTCGGGGCACCGACCAATCCGACCCTCACGCTGACCTCGACCTCGAACGGAAACGGCACCTCGACCGTCGACGCCCGCGCGACCGCGCAGCAGAACGGCACGGATTCCGAGGTGCGGTTCAACATCGTGCAGAAGGGGCTGCCCTGCATCCCCCGCAGCGGTGGTGACACCCAGAGATTCACCGCACTCGGCGACGGCGAGACGTACACGTTCACGATGTGCGCGGAGTCGTGGTTCAACGGCCGGTCGTACGGCTCGGTGAGCCTGGACCAGCAGGTGAACGCCGAGCAGAGCAAGGCGGCGCCGAAGGGGTACACCTTCCGGGTCGGAGCGAAAGAGACGATCAAGGGCAATGAAGCACGGTGGTACATCGACCGCATCAACGATGGCGATCCGCCGCCGCGCTTCAACGACAAGAGATTCGTCAACTGGGGTCCGGGTAACACGATCTTCGACCGCGACCCGGAGATCCAGGTGTACTTCCAGCACCAGGTGTGGGGTACCCAGTCGCAGTACGGCGCCGTGACACCTGCGAGTGGGAGCGCCCCGTACCAGGTCCAGGCGTCATGGAAGGTGGCGAGCTGCGAGGGCGGCAAGACCCTCTCCGCGAACGGCTCCTCGAGCAATGACAAAGCCAAGGTCACCTTCAACTACGACAACGCCCGCTACTTCGACAAGAACGGCAATCAGCTCCCGCGTGCCGAGGGTGCGGCCGCAACGGCCGTCCCCGCCGAAGCCGCGAGCGTCGACAAAATCCGCGTCACCGTCGATTGGTCCGCTCAGGGCTGGAACCTCGATTCCGCGTCCACCGACTTCGGCGGCGAATGCAAGCCCAGCGCCTCCGCCCCGAAGCCCTCGTCCTGAGCCCTCCCGGCATCCCCATTCCCGCTCTCGCCCACCGAAGGATTTCGACATGACGATCACCCAGGAGCAGGCCACCTGGTTCTCCCAGACCTTCTCGCAGATCGCCGACAACGTCGAGCGCGCCGTCCTCGGCAAGCGGCACGTGGTCGAGCTGGTGCTCACCGCCATGCTCAGCGACGGCCACGTCCTCCTCGAGGACGTCCCCGGCACTGGCAAGACCTCGCTCGCGCGGGCGGTCGCGTCGTCGGTCCAGGGCACGAACACGCGCATCCAGTTCACCCCCGATCTCTTGCCCGGTGACATCACGGGCATCACGGTCTACGACCAGAAGACGGGGACCTTCGAGTTCCACACGGGCCCGATCTTCGCGAACATCGTCCTGGCCGACGAGATCAACCGCGCGAGCCCCAAGACCCAGTCGGCGCTGCTCGAGGTCATGGAAGAGGGCAAGGTCACCATCGACGGCGTCTCTCGAGAGGTGGGCGTGCCCTTCCTCGTCCTGGCGACCCAGAACCCCGTCGAGCAGGCGGGAACCTACCGTCTCCCCGAGGCCCAGCTCGACCGCTTCCTGCTGCGCACCTCGCTCGGGTACCCCGACCACGCGGCGACCGTCCGCATCCTCGACGGTGCGCCCGTCGCCACGGCCGAGCTGCGCGCGATCATCACGCCGCAGGCCCTGGTCGGAATGGCCGACCTCGCGGCATCCGTCTACGTCGACGCGCTCGTGCTGGACTACATCGCGCGTCTCGTGGATGCCACCCGCACGGCCGACGAGGTCCGCCTCGGCGTGAGCATCCGCGGGGCCCTCGCCCTCACGCGCGCCACGCGCGCCCGTGCCGCGTCGCAGGGGCGGACCTACGCCACCCCCGACGACGTCAAGGCCCTGGCCGTCGCGGTGCTGGCGCACCGGCTCATCCTGCACCCCGAAGCCGAGTTCGACGGGGTCACCCAAGAGGCCGTCGTCGGCCAGGTGCTCCTCGACACCCAGCCGCCCTCGCAGCGCGAGAGCGCCTGACGGTGGCGCGTCCCGTGGCGTCCGCACCCCGCTCGGGGGGTGAGCCGTGCCCGATCTGAATCTGACCGAGTCGCGTCTCACGCGGACCTCGGCGGGCACCATGGTGACGGGCTCGCGCACCTCGGTCACGTCGACCTCGGTCCGTCGACAGCGTCGGATCGTGCGTGCGGTGGTCCAGGTCGCGGAGTGGTGGCGGATCACGACCGAGGCCGTCGCCGCCGCGGTGCGATGGGCTGGCCGGACCGTGCGTCCCGCCGGGGTGGTGGTCGTGGTCGCCGCGACGGTCGGCCTGCTGCTGGGCGTGCTGTTCGGGTGGGTCGAGTGGATGGTCGCGGGCAGCGCGGCCCTGATCCTGCTGGTCATGAGCGTGCCGTTCCTGTTCGGCGCTCGGGCCTACGAGGTCGACCTGGCGCTCGAGCACGAGCGCGTGACCGCCGGCAACGGTGTGACGGGACAGATCGTTGTGCGCAACGAGAGCGCGCGTCCCGCGCTGCCCGGCCGCCTCGACATCCCCGTCGGTCGGGGCCTCGTGGAGTTCGGGGTGCCCTTCCTCCGCCCCGGGCAGAGCTCCACGGAACCGCTCGAGATCCCCCCGCTCCCGCGCGGAGTCGTCCGGGTCGGGCCTGTCACGACGGTGCGCAGCGACCCCGTGGGCCTGCTTCGTCGGGAGCACGCCTTCGACGACGTGCACGACCTGTTCGTGCACCCGCGCACGGTGGGGCTGCCCTCCACGAGCGCGGGTCTCGTGCGCGACCTCGAGGGCAACGCCACGCGCCGACTGGTCGATGCGGACATGTCGTTCCACGCCATCCGCGAGTACGTCCCCGGGGACTCCCGTCGGCAGGTGCACTGGAAGTCCACCGCGAAGACGGGCCGGCTCATGGTGCGGCAGTACGAAGAGTCGCGCCGCTCGAGGATGGCGGTCGTGCTCGCTGCGGCGACGCAGGAGTACACGGACGCCGACGAGTACGAGCTCGCCGTCTCGGCCGCGGCCTCCCTAGGCCTTCGGGCCGTGCGCGACGCGCGTGACATCGACATCGTCACCGGGTCCGAGATCCCGCGTGTCGTGAAAGGGCGCCTGCGCGCCATTCGTCACATCCCCGTCGTGGCCCCGCGCACGATGCTCGACGGGTTCAGCGCGATCGAGCGGCACGAGAACACCATGCCCGTCGAGGACGTCTGCCGATTGGCATCCGAGGCGAACGAACGCCTCTCGATCGCCTTCGTGGTCGTGGGCGCCGCAGTGCCGCTCAGCCGCCTGCGCCAGGCGGCCCTCGCGTTCCCGGCCGACACGGCCGTCGCCGCCGTGATCTGCGACGAGCGCGCGCACCCGCGGATGCAGAACATCGCGGGCCTGACGGTGCTGACCATCGGCACCCTCGACGACCTCTCGGGTCTGCTGGTGAGGGGGGCGACCTCGTGAGCGGGCGTCGAAGCACGCGCGCGGGGATGCGCCGGCGCGGGACGAACCTGCCGCGCAATGCGGCCGCTGCCGTCTACACCGTGCTGTCGGTCGCGCTGGCCACCGTCGCCGCCTGGCCCGTTTACGCGTCGGGCTCCTTCCTGCTGCTGGTGGCGGTGTCGGTCATCGTCGCCGGAGCGGTCGTGGGGGTCGTGTCGTGGCGCCGGTGGAGCGGGTGGATCCTCGCGGCCGGTCTGCTGGGGGCGTTCACGGTGCTCGCGGTTCCGCTGGCCGTCCCCTCGCGGCTCACCTCTCCCCTCGACGTCCTGCGCGGCCTGGGCGAGTCGTTCGCGGGCATCATCGTCGCCTGGAAGGACCTCGTCACGGTCGATCTGCCGGTGGGGGCCTACCGCAACCTGTTGATCCCCGCGCTCGTGATCTTCCTCGTGGGAACCGCCCTCACCTTCGCTCTCGCCACCCGCGGCGATCGCTGGGCACCGTTCGCGGTCGTGGGCGGTCTGGGCATGACCGGGTTCGGCCTCTTCTTCGGGCGCACCTCGACCAGTGCGCCCCTATCGATCGGCTCGTTCGACCTGCCGGCGCCGGTGGAGACGTTCGTGGGTCTCAGCGCCCTGCTGGTCTCGGTGCTGTGGTTGGCGTGGAGGGCGCAGGACGAGCGCGGGCGAGCCCTCCGCCGAGCGAGCGACGTCTCGGCCGTTCCCGTGGGCCCTGGACGCTCGCGTGCGGATCGCCGACGGCTGGGCCTCGGCGCGGGGATGCTGGTGGTCGCGGTGGCCGTCACGGTCGCCGTGGTCCCTGCGGCCGCGCGCGACGCGGATCGCCAGGTCCTCCGATCGGCCGCTGGTCCGGAGCGACTGATCGCCGAGGCCGTGAGTCCCCTGTCGGAGTACCGCTCGATGTTCTCCGACGCGCGCTCGGACCAGGTGCTGTTCCGCGTCGGCGGGACGGGGGCGGAGCCCGAGCGCATCCGCATCGCGACCCTCGACGCCTACGACGGCGAGATCTTCCGGGCTTCCGGCAACGAGGGTGCCGGGTTCGTGCGCCTTCCGTCGACGCGCGATGCGGGGGAGGGTAGGCCCGTCGAGGCGGAGGTCGAGATCGTCGACCTCGGAGGCATTTGGATGCCGACCGCCGGCCGTCTCGCGTCCGCCACGTTCGAGGGAGACCGCCGCGGCCTTCTCGCCGACCGGTTCTACTACAGCTCCGACGCCGAGGCGGGCGTGCAGACCGCTGACGGCGGGCTCGTCGAGGGGGATCGCTACCGCCTCGACGCCGTCGAGCCCGTCACCGACGACCTCGCCACGATGACCCCGCCGGGCGCGGGAGACGGCGTCTCCGGGGGAGACAACCTCCGTCGCTGGGTCCAGGAACACGCCAGCGGCAACGACGGCGCGGCTCTGCAGAGCCTGGTCCAGATGCTCCGTCAGCGGGGCTACCTCAGCCACAGCCTCGCCCCGGAGGGTGGGCCGACGCCGAAGTGGGCGGCCGGTCTGCAGGGGTATCAGCTCCAGCCCAGCGCGTCCGGACATTCCTTGGCCCGTATCGACCGCATGTTCGAGCGTCTGCTCGAGCGGGAAGACGACCCGCGAGCCGCCGCTTCGGGTAACTTCGTCGCCGCCGTCGGCGATGACGAGCAGTTCGCCGTCGCCACGGCGCTCATCGCCCACGAGCTCGGCTTCCCGGCTCGGGTGGTCGTGGGCACGCGGTTGGTGTCCACGGACGCGAAGCTCTCCACCTGCGAGGCGGGGGAGTGTCGAGCGCGCGATCTCACCGCGTGGACCGAGGTGCAGGGATCCGACGGCCGATGGGCTCCCATCGATGTCACCCCGCAGTGGGAGCAGTCGCCGAGCCTCGAGGTCACTCAGCAGCAGGATCCCGAGAACGTCACGGAGGTGCGGCCCGACACCGTTCAGGAGGTCGTGCCTCCCGAGCCGGTCCAGGAGGACAACGCCCAGAACGACGACCCGCGCACCGACGACGGGGTCGACCTCGCCTGGCTATGGGCGAGCCTGCGCATCGCGGGGATCTCGCTGCTCGTCCTGCTCGTGCTCTTCGGCCCGTTCCTCGCGGTCGTCATCGCCAAGGCGGTGCGCCGTCGTGGGCGCCGCCGCGACGCGGATCCGCGGACGGCCATCGCCGGAGGCTGGGACGAGTACGTCGACGCGGGCGTCGATGCGGGTCGCACCGTTCCGCGCGCGCCGACGCGTCGCGAGGTGGCGGAGGCCTTCGCCACCCCCTCCGGAACGCTTCTCGCCGAGGGTGCCGACCGGGCCGTGTTCTCGTCGGAGCAGGTGGATTCCGACGAGGTGGAGGCGTTCTGGCGCATCGTCGACGAGGAACGCCGTACTCTCACCCGTGAGCGGGGCTTCTGGCGGCGCCTGCGTGCGGCCGTATCGTTGAGATCGTTCCTGCGGTTCCTCGCTCCACGCCCTTCGCGGCGGGGGTCGCCGCACCGCGACGAGAGGGGGAAGCGCTCCACCGCCCTGGTGGAACGCGACACGACATGAACGATTCGACCATGGTGGTGCTCGGGGCGACGTCTTTCGCCCTCGTCGTCGTCTTGTACGTCTGGCTCGCTCTCGCCCTCGCGGCGCTTTTCCGCAAGGTCGGAGAACCCGCCTGGAAGGCGTGGGTGCCCGTCCTGAACGGGGCCACCGTGCTCAAGCTCGGCGGGTTCTCGCCGTGGCTGATCCTGTTGAACCTCGTGCCCATCTTCGGAGGGATCGCCTTCATCGCGGTCTTCATCGTGGCGGTGCATCGCATCAACACGGGGTTCGGGGTCGGAGCGGGCCTCACCGTCGTGGGGGCGTTGTTCCCCGTCATCTGGGCGAGCATCCTGGGCTTCGGGTCCGCGCGGTGGCACGGGGAGCGCCGTACGAGCCGCCCCGACGAGAACTCCGCTCCCGTCCGGCGCGGCAAGGACTTCGACGGCCCGTACGTCCCCCTCATCGGCGGATGGACCCCGGAACAGGGGCCCTCGGCTCCCGCCCCGGATGCCGCGGCTCCCTCCGCGCCGCTCGCGCCGGTGTCCGCCCCGGTCACCCTCCCCTTCGCCGCTCCCTCGCCGTCGCTCGCCGACGCGGTTCCCTCGGTGAACGACTGGGCCCCGCCGGCTCACGTCCCCGCCCCCGCGGCGGAGCGCCCTCGTGCAGAGGACGAGCGGGTCGGGCAGGCCCGCGACGCCGCGCCCGCGACGTCCGTCTTCGACGTGCTCGATGCCCTGCGCGACGGGTCACCTGTCGAGGACGACCGTCCCGCAGCCGCCCCCGCCGCCCCGCCGGTTCCGTCCGCAGCGCCCGAGGCTCCCCGCTCCCACGTCGCCGACGCTCCGGCGGCCGTCCCCACCTGGGCGCCGCCCGTGGTCGCACCGACGCCCTCGCCCGCTCCGGCCGACGAGGTCGAGGAGGAGTCCGACCCCGTCGCTCCGTGGGCCAACCCGCCGCGTCGTTCCTCGCAGGGTGCCGCATCCGCGCCCATCGCGGACGTGCCCCTCACTCGCCCCGCACCCGACGCGGTCCCCGCTCCTCGCCCCTCGGTGGCCGCGGCCCTCGACGAGTTCCCCGAGTTGTCCGAGGCGGTCTCCGCGGTGGCTGAGGCTCCGGATGCCGGCTCCCCCCGCTCCGCGCGCACGTCGGTGTCGGCGCTCTACACGCAGCCCGAGGTTCCGGCGGTGTCGGCAGAGGACGACTTCGACGCCCTCGATCGGACCGTCGTCACGCGTCGCAAGCGAATCCCGTGGGCTCTCGTGCCGCCGAGTGGCACGCCCGTCGATCTCACCTCCGCGGTGGTGATCCTGGGTCGCCGTCCCGGCCCCGACTCCGCCTATCCGGATGCGCAGCTCGTGCCGATCTCGGACGAGACGCGGACGGTCTCCAAGACCCACGCGCGTCTCGAGCTCCGCGGCGACACCTGGTACGTCACCGATCTGCACTCCACCAACGGCGTCCTCTTCGCCACGCTCATGGGTACCGAGGTCGAGGCCCCTCCGGGCGAGGAGATCGAAGCCGGTGAGCGCTTCTTCCTCGGTGACGCGGAGGTGCGCCTCTCGCGGAGCGACGCGTGAGCGGCCCGTACGACCGCCCGGACGACCCCGACGAGGTCACGCTCTGGGCAGGGCGACTCCGATCGTGGCCGACCCCGGCGCCGGCGGAGGACGACGAGCTCGCCGACGAGACGGTCCTCTCCCGTCGGGACACCCCGGACGACGACACGGTTCGGTCTGCGGCCGACGTCCCCGAGGACGAGACTTTCGTCTCGCGGCGGACGCCGGGGGAGGAGTCCTCGGCTTCGCGGGTGGACCTTGCGGACGAGGCGACGGTGGTTTCGCGTCGTGAGGCGACGGTGGAGGAGTCCTCGGATTCGCGGGTGGACCTTGCGGACGAGGCGACGGTCGTGTCGCGTCGTGAGGTGCCGGTGGAGGAGCCCTCGGCTTCGCGGGTGGATCTTCCGGACGACGAGACGATCGTGTCGCGCGCGGAGGTGCCGGCGGGTGAGATGTCGCGGTCGCGGGTGGATCTTCCCGACGACGCGACGGTCGTCTCGCACCGTGAGGTCGTCGACGACGCGACCATCGCTTCGCCCCCGACGCGATCCGCACTTCCCGGCCGGGCCGGTCCCGCCGACGACGAGGTGGGCACCACCGCTCCGCGGCGCGCCGCCACGCCTCCCCCGCTCGACGCCGCCGTTCCCGACGAGGCGACGCGGAGTCGATCGACGCCGGAGGCGGAGGGCCTCGTCCCCGATGAGCTCACCCGTCGCCGGAGCTCCGACCCGGATCCGCTCGACGAGGCC
This sequence comes from Microbacterium sp. Leaf203, assembly GCF_001421275.1. Taxonomy (NCBI): domain Bacteria; kingdom Bacillati; phylum Actinomycetota; class Actinomycetes; order Micrococcales; family Microbacteriaceae; genus Microbacterium; species Microbacterium sp. Leaf203. The sequence goes on from NZ_LMKF01000022.1 coordinate 1,030,730, forward strand.
ACGCGCGCTCGTCCCGCCGCGGACGTCGACGACGAGACCGCCTCGGGCTCGCGCCGTCGTCGCCGCGAAGCGGCAGGGGGACGGACGGAACCGGTGGTCGAGGGCGCCGTTCGCGATGCCCGTGTCCCCGACGCCCTCGCCACGGAGTCGTACGAACCGCGACGCGACGCGCCCGCGCGAGTCGAGCGTGTCGCCGCCGTCCGAGCGCCGTCGGCCCCGGACATCGGGACGGTCCGTCCGCGCGCGAACCGGGGCGCCGGCCGCGTCATCGTCCTCGTCGCGGTCATCGCGGTGGTGCTCGTCGCCTCGATCGTCGGGGCCGTCCTGCTGCTGACAGGCTGAGGGGCTCGGCATCCGGGATACTCCCAGTGACCGGACCCGTACTCGTTTGCCCACGTCCCGGGGAACGCGTATCATTGACCGGGTGTGCGTTCACGCGCGCCGTGCGTCATGCCTTCGGGTGAGTCGTTCGGATCAACGCTCGCACCATCTCAGGGATCGGCCTGCGAACAGGTCGCCCCCACGGCATATCCACCACGAATCGCGCAAGATCATTCTGGCGCGCGGTGGATCACACGTGAGCCCGACACGTCACGAATCGCAAGATGAGCGACATGACGGGGGAGACACGACGCTGTCACCGTGCAGCACCCTGGGCGCCACCGCGAGGGAACGTCCAGCCAATCAAGGAGAGAACGTGCCAACCATTCAGCAGTTGGTTCGCAAGGGCCGCTCGCCGAAGGTCTCGAAGACCAAGGCTCCCGCGCTGAAGTCGAACCCCCAGCAGGCCGGCGTGTGCACCCGCGTGTACACCACGACCCCCAAGAAGCCGAACTCGGCCATGCGCAAGGTCGCCCGCGTGAAGCTGCGCAACGGCACCGAGGTCACCGCCTACATCCCCGGCGAGGGCCACAACCTGCAGGAGCACTCGCTCGTGCTGGTTCGCGGCGGTCGCGTCAAGGACCTCCCCGGTGTCCGTTACAAGATCGTCCGCGGTGCACTCGACACCCAGGCTGTCAAGAACCGTAAGCAGGCTCGCAGCCGCTACGGCGCGAAGAAGGGCTGAGAAACATGCCTCGTAAGGGTCCTGCCCCGAAGCGTCCCGTCGTCAACGACCCGGTGTACGGCGCTCCCGTCGTCACCCAGCTGGTCAACAAGATCCTCGTCGACGGCAAGAAGTCCATCGCCGAGTCGATCGTCTACGACGCCCTCAAGGGTGTCGAGGCGAAGAACAGCCAGGACGCCGTCGCCACGCTCAAGAAGGCGCTCGACAACGTCCGTCCCACCCTCGAGGTCAAGAGCCGCCGCGTCGGCGGCTCGACCTACCAGGTTCCCGTCGAGGTCAAGCCGCACCGTGCGAACACCCTCGCGCTGCGCTGGCTCGTGAGCTACGCGAAGGGTCGTCGTGAGAAGACGATGACCGAGCGTCTGCAGAACGAGATCCTCGACGCCTCGAACGGCCTCGGTGCCGCGGTCAAGCGCCGCGAAGACACCCACAAGATGGCCGAGTCGAACCGCGCCTTCGCGCACTACCGCTGGTAAAACCCGCGGAGGGTCCGTGACCGCACCCCGGTCGCGGACCCTCCGATGGGCCCGGCATCAACCTCCCAACAGGTAAGGAAGACACCCGTGGCACAAGACGTGCTCACCGACCTTCACAAGGTCCGCAACATCGGCATCATGGCCCACATCGATGCCGGCAAGACCACGACGACCGAGCGCATCCTGTTCTACACGGGCGTCAACCACAAGATCGGTGAGACGCACGATGGTGCGGCGACCACCGACTGGATGGAGCAGGAGCAGGAGCGTGGCATCACGATCACCTCCGCTGCTGTGACCTGCTTCTGGGACAAGAACCAGATCAACATCATCGACACCCCCGGTCACGTCGACTTCACGGTCGAGGTCGAGCGCTCGCTGCGCGTGCTCGATGGCGCCGTCGCCGTCTTCGACGGCAAGGAGGGCGTCGAGCCCCAGTCCGAGACCGTGTGGCGTCAGGCCGACAAGTACGACGTTCCCCGCATCTGCTTCGTCAACAAGATGGACAAGCTGGGCGCCGACTTCTACTTCACGGTCGACACCATCGTCAACCGCCTGAAGGCCAAGCCGCTGGTCATCCAGCTGCCGATCGGTGCCGAGAACGACTTCGTCGGCGTCATCGACCTCGTCGAGATGCGCGCACTGGTGTGGCCCGGCGACGCCAAGGGTGACGTGACCATGGGCGCCAAGTACGAGATCCAGGAGATCCCGGCCGACCTCGCCGACAAGGCCGCCGAGTACCGCCAGCAGCTCCTCGAGACCGTCGCCGAGTCCGACGACGCCCTCCTCGAGAAGTTCTTCGGTGGCGAGGAGCTCACGGTCGCCGAGATCAAGGGCGCCATCCGCAAGATGACGATCAACTCGGAGCTCTACCCCGTGCTCTGCGGTTCGGCGTTCAAGAACCGCGGCGTGCAGCCCATGCTCGACGCGGTCGTCGACTACCTCCCCTCGCCCCTGGACGTGCCGGCCATCGAGGCCCACGACCCCAAGGACGAAGAGATCGTCATCGAGCGCCACGCCGACCGCGAGGAGCCCTTCGCGGCTCTCGCGTTCAAGATCGTGACGCACCCGTTCTTCGGTCGCCTCACCTACATCCGCGTGTACTCGGGTCACCTCGACTCCGGCGCCCAGGTCGTCAACGCGACCAAGGGCAAAAAGGAGCGCATCGGGAAGATCTTCCAGATGCACGCCAACAAGGAGATGCCGGTCGACTCGGTCACCGCCGGTCACATCTACGCGGTCATCGGCCTCAAGGACACCACCACCGGTGACACCCTGTGCGACCCGGCCAACCAGGTCGTCCTCGAGTCGATGACGTTCCCGGAGCCGGTCATCGAGGTCGCCATCGAGCCCAAGACCAAGGCCGACCAGGAGAAGCTGGGTGTCGCCATCCAGAAGCTCGCGGAGGAAGACCCGACGTTCCGCGTCGAGCAGAACTCCGAGACCGGTCAGACCGTCATCAAGGGCATGGGCGAGCTGCACCTCGACATCCTGGTCGACCGCATGAAGCGCGAGTTCAAGGTCGAGGCCAACGTCGGAAAGCCGCAGGTCGCGTACCGCGAGACCATCCGCAAGTCGGTCGAGCGTCACGACTACACGCACAAGAAGCAGACCGGTGGATCGGGTCAGTTCGCGAAGATCCAGTTCGCGATCGAGCCCCTCGAGGTCACGGCCGACAAGACCTACGAGTTCGAGAACAAGGTCACCGGTGGTCGTATCCCGCGCGAGTACATCTCGCCGACCGACCAGGGCTTCCAGGACGCCATGAACGTCGGCGTGCTCGCCGGCTACCCCATGGTGGGTGTCAAGGCGATCCTCCTCGACGGCGCCTCGCACGACGTCGACTCCTCGGAGATGGCGTTCAAGATCGCCGGCTCCATGGGCTTCAAGGAGGCCGTCCGCAAGGCGAACCCCACGATCCTCGAGCCGATCATGGCCGTCGAGGTCCGTACTCCCGAGGAGTACATGGGCGACGTCATCGGCGACCTGAACTCGCGTCGTGGCCAGATCCAGTCGATGGAAGACGCCGCCGGCGTCAAGGTCGTCCGGGCCAACGTGCCGCTGTCCGAGATGTTCGGCTACATCGGTGACCTGCGCTCGAAGACCTCGGGTCGCGCCGTCTACTCGATGGAGTTCGACAGCTACGCCGATGTCCCGAAGGCCGTCGCCGACGAGATCATCCAGAAGAACAAGGGCGAGTAAAACCGCTCTCACGGATGCCGGGAACCCCGGGTTCTGCTCAGGTTCCCGGCATCCGCTCAAACTGAATACCGACTCTCTAGTAATCTGAGAACCATCCCCGCGAAGAACCGGTCGCAATCCAGTGCCCGAGACCTCGCAACCAACGTCCTGAGGAGGACCCAGTGGCTAAGGCCAAGTTCGAGCGGACCAAGCCGCACGTGAACATCGGAACGATCGGTCACGTCGACCACGGCAAGACCACGCTCACCGCTGCCATCTCGAAGGTGCTCGCCGACAAGTTCCCGTCGGCCACCAACGTTCAGCGCGACTTCGCGTCGATCGACTCGGCGCCGGAAGAGCGTCAGCGCGGTATCACGATCAACATCTCGCACGTCGAGTACGAGACCCCGAAGCGTCACTACGCTCACGTCGACGCGCCCGGTCACGCCGACTACATCAAGAACATGATCACCGGTGCCGCTCAGATGGACGGCGCGATCCTCGTGGTCGCCGCCACCGACGGCCCGATGGCTCAGACCCGTGAGCACGTTCTGCTCGCCAAGCAGGTCGGCGTTCCCTACCTGCTGGTCGCACTGAACAAGAGCGACATGGTCGACGACGAGGAGATCCTGGAGCTCGTCGAGCTCGAGGTTCGCGAGCTGCTGTCGTCGCAGGACTTCGACGGCGACAACGCCCCCGTCGTCCGCGTCTCGGGTCTCAAGGCTCTCGAGGGCGACGAGCAGTGGGTCAACGCGATCGTCGAGCTCATGGAAGCCGTCGACGAGTCGATCCCCGACCCGGTGCGTGACAAGGACAAGCCGTTCCTCATGCCCATCGAGGACGTCTTCACCATCACCGGTCGTGGAACGGTCGTCACGGGTCGCGCCGAGCGCGGTACCCTCGCGATCAACTCCGAGGTCGAGATCGTCGGCATCCGCCCGACGCAGAAGACCACGGTCACGGGTATCGAGATGTTCCACAAGCAGCTCGACGAGGCCTGGGCCGGCGAGAACTGTGGTCTGCTCCTCCGCGGCACCAAGCGTGACGACGTCGAGCGCGGCCAGGTCGTCGTGAAGCCCGGTTCGGTCACCCCGCACACCAACTTCGAGGGCACGGCGTACATCCTGTCCAAGGAAGAGGGCGGCCGCCACAACCCGTTCTTCACGAACTACCGCCCGCAGTTCTACTTCCGCACCACCGACGTGACCGGCGTCATCACGCTGCCCGAGGGCACCGAGATGGTCATGCCCGGTGACACCACGGAGATGTCGGTCGAGCTCATCCAGCCGATCGCCATGGAAGAGGGCCTCGGCTACGCGATCCGTGAGGGTGGCCGCACCGTCGGTGCCGGTACCGTCACCAAGATCCTCAAGTAAGTCCTTCCAGACTTCACTCGGCACAGGCCGGGCCTTCGGGCCCGGCCTTTGTCGTTCCCGCGGGGGATTCTCCCTCGAGTGCGATCTCCGAAGCCGGGGGTTCCGTTCCACGCCCGTCCGTGACCACAATGAGGCGAGAGTCGGCGGAATCGCCGGCCGTGTCTGCGAAGGAGATGCGCATGGGAGTGGACGACATCATCGCCAAGGGCAAAAAGCTCCTGGACGAGAACCGCGACAAGATCGAAGAGGCTCTGAAGAGCGAGAAGGCCGAAGAGGTCAGCGACAAGGTGCTCGACGGAGCGGCCGACGCCATCAAGAAGGTCGTTCCCGCGGAACACCACGCGAAGGTCGACGAGACCCGAGCGAACGTCGACAAGCACATCGGCAACGCCTGACGAACGCAGCCCGGAGCGGCGCCGTCCCCGAGCATCGGGGCGGCGCCGCTGTCGTTCGGACTGCGGTTTGCTGTGCATCGGCCGGGCGCGACACGCCCGGGTTTGCGACTCGCCCGAGCGGTACGTAGACTAGTCCAGTTCCACATTCCGGTGCGCGCTCGGCGTGCGCCAGGATCACTGTCTCGGCAGTGCACAGGCGGCGCGTCAGCGCAGGGTCCTGGGCCGCGGGCAGCAGAACACCACACCGAACCCCCTTCATCTCCTCGTGAGATTCGCGCGCGTGCGTGCGAGGGGCGGGCCGGATGCCATGGCATCCGGTTTCACAGCTGAACAGCGGTGCAGCATCTCTCGCGAAAGCGAGGGGAAGTGCCAGGGCGCGAAAGCGCCACCGTGCGTCCAATGCCCCAGGTCGGGTAAGACGCGAGAAAGAGAGAGAGCAGACAATGGCGGGACAGAAGATCCGCATTCGCCTGAAGTCGTACGACCACGCCGGGCTTGACTCGTCGGCGCGCAAGATCGTCGACACCGTGACCCGTGCCGGTGCCACCGTGGTGGGCCCGGTTCCCCTTCCGACCGAGAAGAACGTCGTGTGCGTCATCCGGTCGCCCCACAAGTACAAGGACAGCCGCGAGCACTTCGAGATGCGCACCCACAAGCGCCTCATCGACATCATCGACCCGACGCCCAAGGCCGTCGACTCGCTGATGCGCCTCGACCTTCCTGCCGATGTCAACATCGAGATCAAGCTCTGAGGTTCGACATGGCTGACATCAACTCCAAGATCTCCAAGGGCCTCCTCGGCACCAAGCTCGGCATGACCCAGGTGTGGGACGAGAACGGCAAGCTCGTTCCCGTCACCGTCATCGAGGTCGCACCGAACGTCGTGACCCAGCTGCGCTCGCTCGAGAAGGACGGCTACAACGCCGTTCAGATCGGCTACGGCCAGATCGACCCCCGCAAGGTGAACAAGCCGCTCACGGCTCACTTCGACGCCGCGGGCGTCACCCCTCGCCGCCACCTCACCGAGGTGCGCACGGCTGACGCCGCAGACTACGCGCTGGGCCAGGAGCTCACCGTCGACGGTCTGTTCGAGGCCGGCCAGCTGGTCGACGTCGTCGGCACCAGCAAGGGCAAGGGCACCGCCGGTGTCATGAAGCGTCACAACTTCAAGGGCGTCTCCGCATCCCACGGTGCGCACCGCAACCACCGCAAGCCCGGCTCGATCGGCGCCTCGTCGACCCCGAGCCGCGTCTTCAAGGGCATGCGCATGGCCGGCCGTATGGGTGGCGAGCGCGTGACCGTCCTCAACCTCACGGTGCACGCCGTCGACGCCGAGAAGGGACTCATGCTCGTCAAGGGCGCCGTCCCCGGTGCTCGTGGCCGCATCGTCTACGTCCGCAACGCAGTGAAGGGTGCCTGATCATGGCTGACTCGACTCTCGCGCTCGACGTCGTGAAGGCCGACGGCAAGAAGGCCGGCTCTGTCGAGCTGCCCGCCGCGCTCTTCGACGTCAAGACGAACATCCCGCTGATCCACCAGGTCGTCGTGGCGCAGCGCGCTGCGGCTCGCCAGGGCACGCACTCGACCAAGCGTCGTGGCGAGGTCTCCGGTGCCGGTCGCAAGCCCTTCAAGCAGAAGGGCACGGGTAACGCCCGCCAGGGCTCGATCCGCGCGCCGCACATGACCGGTGGTGGCATCGTCCACGGCCCCAAGCCCCGCGACTACAGCCAGCGCACCCCCAAGAAGATGATCGCGGCCGCCCTCCTGGGTGCGCTCAGCGACCGTGCTCGTGGGCAGCGTCTGCACATCGTCGACAGCTTCGCCATCGAGGGTGCCCCCTCGACCAAGGCCGCTGCCGCCGCGCTGAAGGCCTTCGGTGCCGTCAAGAACGTCCTCGTGGTCATCGACCGCGACGACGAGCTGACGATCAAGAGCGTCCGCAACCTCGCGTACGTCCACGTGCTGACCGTCGGCCAGCTGAACACCTACGACGTGATCGTCTCCGACGACATCGTCTTCACCAAGGCCGCCTACGACGCGTTCGTCGCGTCGAAGTCCGCAGCCACCGAGGAGGTCTCGGCATGACCACCGTCAACAAGGACCCGCGCGACATCATCCTGAAGCCGGTCGTCTCGGAAAAGAGCTACTCGCTCATCGACGAGGGCAAGTACACCTTCCTGGTGGACCCCCGTTCGTCGAAGACCGAGATCAAGCTCGCCATCGAGAAGATCTTCGGCGTCAAGGTGGCCTCGGTCAACACGATCAACCGCGTCGGCAAGGCCCGTCGCACCCGCTTCGGCATCGGCAAGCGCAAGGACACCAAGCGCGCCATCGTGTCGCTCAAGTCGGGCACCATCGACATCTTCACGTCTGTCGGCTGACGGTCGGGATAGAGGACAAGAACAATGGCTATTCGCAAGTACAAGCCCACGACCCCCGGTCGCCGCGGCTCGTCGGTGGCCGACTTCGCCGAGATCACCCGATCGACGCCTGAGAAGTCGCTGCTGCGCCCGCTGTCGAAGACCGGTGGCCGCAACAACCAGGGCCGCATCACGACCCGCCACATCGGTGGTGGACACAAGCGTCAGTACCGTCTGATCGACTTCCGTCGTAACGACAAGGACGGCATCGACGCCAAGGTCGCTCACATCGAGTACGACCCCAACCGCACCGCGCGCATCGCGCTGCTGCACTACGCCGACGGTGAGAAGCGCTACATCCTCGCTCCGGCGAAGCTGTCGCAGGGCGACGTCGTCGAGTCGGGTGCCGGTGCTGACATCAAGCCCGGCAACAACCTGCCGCTGCGCAACATCCCCACCGGTACCGTGATCCACGCGATCGAGCTCCGTCCCGGTGGCGGCGCGAAGATGGCCCGTTCGGCCGGCGCCTCCGTGCGTCTGGTCGCGAAGGACGGCCCCTACGCGCAGCTGCGTCTGCCCTCCGGCGAGATCCGCAACTTCGACGTCCGCTGCCGCGCGACGATCGGCGAGGTCGGCAACGCCGAGCAGTCGAACATCAACTGGGGCAAGGCCGGCCGCATGCGCTGGAAGGGCGTCCGCCCGACCGTGCGTGGTGTCGCCATGAACCCGGTCGACCACCCGCACGGTGGTGGTGAGGGTAAGACCTCCGGTGGTCGTCACCCTGTGTCGCCGTGGGGTAAGGCCGAGGGCCGCACCCGCCACGCGAACAAGGAGAGCGACAAGCTCATCGTCCGCCGTCGCACCGCCGGCAAGAAGCGCAAGTAGGAGTAGAGGAAGATGCCTCGCAGCCTTAAGAAGGGCCCCTTCGTCGACGAGCACCTGCTTCGCAAGGTCGTCTCGCAGAACGAAGCCGGTTCGAAGAACGTCATCAAGACCTGGTCGCGCCGTTCGATGATCATCCCCGCCATGCTGGGACACACCATCGCCGTGCACGACGGTCGCAAGCACATCCCCGTGTTCGTGACCGAGACCATGGTCGGCCACAAGCTGGGCGAGTTCTCGCCCACCCGCACCTTCCGCGGCCACGTGAAGGACGACAAGAAGGGCCGTCGCCGCTAAGGCGACCGAGGAGGAGAGAGAAATGGTGGAGTCCATCGCACGTGTGCGACACATCCGCGTGACCCCTCAGAAGGCTCGTCGCGTCGTCGCCCTCATCAAGGGCAAGCAGGCCGAAGAGGCCCTCGCGATCCTGAAGTTCGCGCCGCAGGGCGCGAGCGAGCCGATCTACAAGCTCGTCGCCTCGGCCATCGCGAACGCTCGCGTCACGGCCGACAAGACGAACGAGTACCTGGATGACGCCGACCTGTACGTGAAGAACGCGTACGTCGACGAGGGCACGACGCTCAAGCGTTTCCAGCCCCGCGCTCAGGGTCGCGCCTTCCAGATCAAGAAGCGCACGAGCCACATCACGGTCGTGCTCGCGACGCCCGAGACCGCTGAGGCGGCCCCGGCTCGCGCCAACAAGAAGGCGAGCAAGTAATGGGACAGAAAGTCAACCCGTACGGCTTCCGCCTCGGCATCACGACCGACCACGTGTCGCGGTGGTTCTCGGACTCGACGAAGGCCGGTCAGCGTTACGCCGACTACCTCGCCGAGGACATCAAGATCCGTCGCCTGCTGACCACCTCGCTCGACCGCGCCGGTGTCAGCAACATCGAGATCGAGCGCACGCGTGACCGTGTCCGCGTCGACATCCACACCGCCCGTCCGGGCATCGTGATCGGTCGCCGCGGCGCCGAGGCCGAGCGCATCCGTGCCGACCTCGAGAAGCTCACCGGAAAGCAGATCCAGCTGAACATCCTCGAGGTCAAGAACCCCGAGGCCGACGCTCAGCTGGTCGCTCAGGGTGTCGCGGAGCAGCTCACCGCTCGCGTGGCGTTCCGTCGCGCGATGCGCAAGGGTCTCCAGGGCGCTCAGCGTGCCGGTGCCAAGGGTGTCCGCATCCAGGTGTCGGGCCGCCTCGGCGGCGCCGAGATGAGCCGCTCGGAGTTCTACCGCGAAGGCCGTGTGCCCCTGCACACCCTGCGCGCGAACATCGACTACGGCTTCTACGAGGCCAAGACCACCTTCGGCCGCATCGGCGTGAAGGTCTGGATCTACAAGGGCGACCTCACCAACAAGGAGCTCGCCCGCGAGCAGGCCAACGCGCCCAAGTCCCGCGGTCGTGACGACCGCGGCGGCGACCGTCGTCGTGGCCCTCGTAACGAGGCCCCCGTGGCAGAAGGAGCGTCGGCGTAATGCTCATCCCCCGCAAGGTCAAGTACCGCAAGCAGCACCACCCCGGCCGTTCGGGCCAGGCCACCGGTGGCACCCAGGTGTCGTTCGGTGAGTTCGGGATCCAGGCGCTGACCCCCGCTTACGTGACCAACCGTCAGATCGAGTCCGCTCGTATCGCCATGACGCGTCACATCAAGCGCGGTGGAAAGGTGTGGATCAACATCTACCCCGACCGCCCCCTCACGAAGAAGCCCGCCGAAACCCGCATGGGTTCGGGTAAGGGTTCCCCCGAGTGGTGGGTTGCGAACGTCAAGCCGGGCCGCGTCCTCTTCGAGGTCGCGGGCGTCGACGAGCAGCTCGCTCGCGAAGCTCTGACCCGAGCAATTCACAAGCTGCCCCTGAAGGCACGCATCATCAAGCGCGAGGAGGGCGACGCGTAATGGCGATCGGCACCAAGCAGCTCGCCCCGAGCGAGCTCGACACGTTCGAAGACCAGCGCCTCGTCGAGGAGCTGCGTAAGGCCAAGGAAGAGCTGTTCAACCTGCGCTTCCAGTCGGCCACCGGCCAGCTCGAGAGCCACGGTCGCATCCGTGCAGTCAAGCGCGACATCGCGCGTCTGTACACCGTGATCCGTGAGCGCGAGCTCGGCATCCGCGCCACCCCGGCCCCGGTCGAGGCGACGAAGGCGAAGAAGAGCAAGGCGAAGAAGGCGGACTCCGCTGACGACGCCGCGAAGGAAGAGGCGGAGTAATGGCTACCGCGAAGAAGGCCGAGGCGCAGGTCGCCGGTCACGAGCACTCCGAGAACGACGTTCGCGACGAGAACGCCCGCGGTTACCGCAAGGCGCGTCGTGGCTACGTCGTCAGCGACAAGATGGACAAGACCATCGTCGTCGAGGTCGAGGACCGTGTGAAGCACCCGCTCTACGGCAAGGTCATCCGCCGCACCTCGAAGGTCAAGGCGCACGACGAGTCCAACTCGGCGGGCATCGGCGACCTCGTCGTCATCAACGAGACCCGTCCGCTGAGCGCCACTAAGCGCTGGCGCCTGGTCGAGATCCTCGAGAAGGCCAAGTAAGCCTCGCGGCTTACTTGGAATCCAAGGAGTAAAAAGTGATTCAGAACGAATCCCGGCTGAAGGTCGCCGACAACACCGGCGCCAAGGAGCTGCTCACCATTCGCGTGCTCGGCGGCTCCAACCGTCGCTACGCCGGCCTCGGTGACGTCATCGTCGCCACGGTCAAGGACGCGATCCCCGGTGGAAACGTCAAGAAGGGCGACGTGGTCAAGGCCGTCGTCGTCCGTGTCGTCAAGCAGACCCGCCGTCCCGACGGCTCGTACATCAAGTTCGACGAGAACGCCGCCGTGATCCTGAAGAACGACGGGGAGCCCCGCGGCACCCGTATCTTCGGACCGGTCGGCCGTGAGCTTCGCGACAAGAAGTTCATGAAGATCGTCTCGCTCGCCCCGGAGGTCATCTGATCATGGCGAAAATCAAAAAGGGCGACCTGGTTCAGGTCATCTCGGGCGCGAAGCCCGAGCGCGGCGGCGACCGCGGTAAGCAGGGCAAGGTCCTCGAGGTCCTCGTCGAGCAGAACCGCGTCATCGTCGAGGGCGTGAACTACGTCACCAAGCACAACCGCGTGGGTCAGTCCCAGCGCGGCACCAAGACCGGCGGCATCGAGACCTTCGAAGCTCCGATCCACATCTCCAACGTCGCGATCGTCGATCCCTCGACCAAGAAGCCGACCCGTGTCGGTCGCCGGGTCGAGGAGCAGGTGAAGGACGGCGTCAAGCGCACCGTCCGCGTGCGCTTCGCGAAGAAGTCAGGCAAGGACCTCTGAACATGAGCACCTCGACTGCCGCGGCGGCTGGCAAGATCCAGCCCCGCCTGAAGCAGAAGTACAACGCCGAGATCAAGAAGGCGCTGCAGGACGAGTTCGGCTACGAGAACGTCATGCAGATCCCCGGTCTGGTCAAGGTCGTCGTGAACACCGGTGTCGGTGAGGCGGCTCGTGACAGCAAGGTGATCGATGGTGCGGTCGACGACCTCACCAAGATCACCGGTCAGAAGCCCATCGTCACCAAGGCCCGCAAGTCCATCGCGCAGTTCAAGCTGCGCGAGGGCCAGGCCATCGGTGCGCACGTCACCCTCCGTGGCGACCGTGCGTGGGAGTTCGTGGACCGCCTCGTCAACCTCGCCCTGCCCCGCATCCGCGACTTCCGCGGACTGTCGGCCAAGCAGTTCGACGGCAACGGCAACTACACCTTCGGTCTCCAGGAGCAGTCCGTGTTCCACGAGATCGATCAGGACCGCATCGACCGCGTGCGTGGTTTCGACATCACCATCGTCACCACCGCCAAGACCGACGACGAGGGTCGCTCGCTGCTCCGCCAGCTCGGCTTCCCCTTCCAGTCGGCCGACGCGCAGGCCTGACACCTCGGGCCCCCGGGTTTCCGGGGGCCCCTCATAGAAGGTCGACTGTCGCGTAACGGCAGTCGAAACCTCATGATCGAAAGAAGCAACACATGACGATGACAGACCCGGTCGCAGACATGCTGACCCGTCTGCGCAACGCGAACTCGGCGCACCACGACTCCGTGTCGATGCCGAGCTCCAAGCTCAAGACGAACATCGCCGCCATCCTCAAGCAGGAGGGTTACATCGCCGACTGGAGCGTCGAAGACGCTCGCGTCGGCCAGACCCTCAACATGACGCTGAAGTACGGCCCGAACCGCGAGCGGTCGATCGCCGGCATCAAGCGCGTGTCGAAGCCCGGCCTCCGCGTGTACGCGAAGTCGACCGAGGTCCCCACGGTCCTCGGTGGCCTCGGCGTCGCCATCCTGTCCACCTCCTCCGGTCTCCTCACCGACCGTCAGGCCGAGCAGAAGGGCGTGGGCGGAGAAGTTCTCGCCTACGTGTGGTGATCTGACATGTCGCGTATTGGACGTCTTCCCATCGACATCCCCGCCGGTGTCACCGTTTCGGTGAACGGCCGGGAGGTCTCCGTCAAGGGCCCCAAGGGCGAGCTCGCGCTCACCGTTGCCCAGCCCCTCGAGGTCGCGGTCGAAGAGAACCAGGTTCTCGTCACGCGTCCGGACGACGAGCGCGAGTCGCGGTCGCTCCACGGCCTGACCCGCACTCTCATCAACAACAACATCATCGGTGTCACCGAGGGCTACACCAAGGGCCTCGAGGTCGTCGGTACGGGTTACCGCGTGGCGCAGAAGGGGAGCTCGATCGAGTTCGCCCTCGGCTTCTCGCACCCCGTCCTGATCGACCCGCCCGCCGGCATCACCCTCACGGTCGAAGGCAACAACAAGGTCACCGTGAGCGGCATCGACAAGCAGGCCGTCGGCGAGGCCGCCGCCAACATCCGCAAGATCCGCAAGCCCGAGCCCTACAAGGGCAAGGGTGTGCGGTACGCGGGCGAGGTCGTGCGCCGCAAGGCCGGAAAGAGTGGTAAGTAGCCATGGCTGTCAAGACAAAGTCCGTCGCTCGCTCGCGTCGCCACCTTCGTCTTCGCAAGAAGATCGTCGGTACCGAGCTGCGCCCCCGCCTCGTGGTGACGCGTTCCGCTCGCCACGTCTTCGTCCAGGTCGTGGACGACAGCAAGGGCCACACCGTGGCCTCCGCCTCCACCCTCGAGACCGACCTGCGCGGCTTCGACGGTGACAAGACCGCCAAGGCCCGCAAGGTCGGCGAGCTCGTCGCCGAGCGTGCGAAGGCCGCCGGCGTGTCCGACGTCGTGTTCGACCGCGGCGGTAACCGTTACGCCGGTCGTGTCGCCGCGATCGCCGACGGAGCTCGCGAAGGAGGGCTGAACCTGTGAGTGACAACAAGGAGACCGAAGTGACCGAGCAGACTGCACCGGCTGAGGGTGCGGCTGCGGCTCAGGCCCCCGCCGAGCGTGAGCGCGAGCCGCGTCGCGGTGGTCGCGAGCGCAACACCAACCAGCGCGACCGTGGTTCGCGCGACCGCAACGAGAGCCAGTTCCTCGAGCGCGTCGTGACGATCAACCGCGTGTCGAAGGTGGTCAAGGGTGGCCGTCGCTTCAGCTTCACGGCGCTCGTCGTCGTGGGCGATGGCAACGGCGTCGTGGGTGTCGGTTACGGCAAGGCCCGCGAAGTCCCCCTCGCCATCTCGAAGGGTGTCGAAGAGGCCAAGCGCAACTTCTTCCGCGTCCCCCGCTCGGGCTCGACCATTCCCCACCCCGTCCAGGGTGAGGCCGCTGCCGGTGTGGTGCTCCTGCGCCCCGCCGCTGCCGGTACCGGTGTTATCGCCGGTGGTCCCGTCCGCGCCGTCCTCGAGTGCGCCGGCATCCACGATGTCCTCTCGAAGTCGCTCGGCTCGTCGAACACGATCAACATCGTGCACGCGACCGTCGAGGCGCTGAAGTCGCTCGAGGAGCCCCGCGCCGTGGCCGCCCGCCGTGGCCTGGAGTTCGACCAGGTCGCCCCGGCCCGCCTCGTGCGCGCCGAGGCCGCCGCTCAGAAGGTAGGTGCCTGATGGCCGAGCGTCTGAAGGTCACGCAGATCAAGTCCAAGGTGAGCGAGAAGCAGAACCAGCGTGACACGCTGCGTTCGCTCGGTCTCAAGCGGATCGGCGACTCGGTCGTCCGTCCCGACGACGCGCAGACGCGCGGTTACGTCAAGACCGTCGCCCACCTCGTCAAGGTTGAGGAGATCGACTAATGGCTGCCAAGAAGGACGAGACCGCCACGGTCGACGCCCCGAAGAAGGCATCGGCTCGTAAGACGGCCGAGAAGAAGGAAGCCCCCGCGGCGCGCCCCGGCGTGCTCAAGGTCCACCACCTGCGTCCCGTCCCGGGCGCCCGCACCGCCAAGACCCGTGTGGGTCGCGGTGAGGGCTCGAAGGGTAAGACGTCGGGTCGCGGTACCAAGGGAACCAAGGCCCGTTACCAGGTCAAGGTCGGCTTCGAGGGTGGGCAGATGCCGCTGCACATGCGCACCCCGAAGCTCCGCGGCTTCAAGAACCCGTTCCGCGTCGAGTACCAGGTCGTGAACCTGGACAAGCTCGGCGAGCTCTACCCGCAGGGTGGCGACGTGACCGTCGCCGACCTGGTGGCGAAGGGCGCCGTCCGCAAGAACGAGAAGGTCAAGGTGCTCGGCACCGGCGACATCTCGGTCGCGCTGACCGTTTCGGTCGACAAGGTCTCCGGCTCCGCTGAGCAGAAGATCGTCGCCGCTGGCGGCTCCGTCAACTGACGCCCGACCCTGGAGGGGCCGGCGGCCTTACGGCCGTCGGCCCCTTCTGGGTTAGTCTGATTTGGTGTGCGCCCCGTCGCGTGCCGAGATCGTTCTGGAGGAATCTCCCTTGTTCAGCGCCATCGCGCGGGTTTTCCGCACGCCCGACCTGAGGCGGAAGATCGCCTTCACGCTGGGCATCATCGCCATCTACCGGCTGGGTGCCCACGTGCCGACGCCCTTCGTCGACTTCCCGAACGTTCAGCAGTGTCTGAACCAGTCGGGTGGTACCGAGGGTCTGCTCTCCCTGGTCAACCTGTTCTCCGGTGGCGCTCTGCTGCAGCTGTCGATCTTCGCCCTCGGGGTGATGCCGTACATCACGGCGACCATCATCGTGCAGCTGCTGCGCGTGGTCATCCCGCACTTCGAGACCCTCTACAAAGAGGGCCAGGCGGGTCAGGCCAAGCTCACGCAGTACACCCGCTACCTCACGATCGCGCTCGCTCTTCTGCAGTCGACGACGCTCGTCACGGTGGCGCGCTCGGGCCAGCTCTTCGGCTCCGCCGGTGTGCCCGAGTGCCAGCAGCTCCTCACCAACGACATCTGGTGGGCGCAGCTGCTCATGATCATCACGATGACCGCCGGCACCGGCCTGGTCATGTGGTTCGCCGAGCTCGTCACCGAGCGCGGCGTCGGCAACGGCATGTCGATCCTCATCTTCACCTCGATCGCCGCCACGTTCCCCGGCGCGATGATCTCGATCCTCAACGCCCGCGGCGTCGAGGTCTTCCTCCTCGTGCTCGCCGTCAGCATCGTGATCGTCGCCCTCGTGGTGTTCGTCGAACAGTCGCAGCGTCGAATCCCGGTGCAGTACGCCAAACGCATGGTCGGACGCCGCACCTACGGCGGCACGAACACGTACATCCCGATCAAGGTCAACATGGCCGGTGTCGTGCCGGTCATCTTCGCCTCGTCGCTGCTGTACATCCCGGCGCTCATCGCCCAGTTCAACCAGCCGCAGGCGGGCCAGGAGCCGGCCCCGTGGGTGACCTGGATCTCCCAGTACCTGACGCGTGGCGACCACCCGCTGTACATGCTCGTGTACTTCCTCCTGATCATCGGCTTCGCGTACTTCTACGTGGCGATCACGTTCAACCCGGTCGACGTCGCCGACAACATGAAGAAGTACGGCGGGTTCATCCCGGGCATCCGCGCCGGTCGCCCCACCGCCGAGTACCTCGACTACGTGCTCACCCGCATCACGCTGCCGGGCTCGATCTACCTCGGTCTGATCGCGCTGCTGCCTCTGGTGGCGCTGGCCACGGTAGGCGCCAACCAGAACTTCCCCTTCGGCGGAGCCTCGATCCTCATCATCGTGGGTGTCGGCCTCGAGACGGTGAAGCAGATCGACGCGCAGCTTCAGCAGCGCCACTACGAAGGGCTGCTGCGATGACCGCTCGCCTTCTGATCGTCGGGCCGCAGGGCTCGGGCAAGGGAACCCAGGGCGTCCGCGTCGGCGACGCCCTCGGCATCCCGGTCGTCTCCACGGGTGACGTGTTCCGCGCCAACGTCAAGGACGGCACGGAGCTCGGCCTTCAGGTGAAGTCCATCATCGATGGGGGCGACCTCGTTCCCGACGAGCTGACCAGCGCCGTCGTACGCGACCGTCTGGCGCAGGACGACGCCGCCGAGGGATTCCTCCTCGACGGGTACCCCCGCAACCTCGCGCAGGTCATGCACCTCGACGAGTTCCTCGAGGGCCGCGGCGAGTCCCTCGATGCCGTGATCGCGCTCGTGGTGCCCCGAGAGGAGTCGCTGTCGCGTCTCACCGCCCGCGCCGCCGAGCAGGGCCGCGCCGACGACACCGAAGAGGCGATCGCGACCCGTCTGGGGATCTACGAGCGCGAGACGGCCCCCATTCTCGATGTCTACGGCACGCGCGGCATCGTGGACGAGATCGACGGGGTGGGCAGCCTCGACGAGGTCACGGCCCGGATCTTCGCTGCTCTCGAAGCGCGCGGCATCGCCGCGACACCGGCCGCCTGACGTGGGGTTGCGCTCCTCGATCTACAAGAAGCCCGCGCAGCTGCGGTCGATGGTCGAACCCGGACTCATCACCGCCGATGCACTGGATGCCGTCCGCGCACTGATCGCGCCGGGCGTCACGACGCTCGAGCTCGATGCGGCGGCGTCCGCGCTGATCACGGCGCGCGGAGCGGTGTCCAACTTCCAGATGGTGCGCGGCTATCGGCACACCATCTGCGCCTCCGTGAACGAGGAGGTGGTCCACGGCATCCCGAACGATCGTCCTCTGCAGGCGGGTGACATCCTCTCGATCGACGCGGGAGCGGAGTTCCGCGGATGGAACGGCGATTCCGCTTTCACGATGATCGTGCCGGGAGAGGCGCCCGAAGAACTCGTGGCACCGCGTCGGCGACTGTCCGAGGTGACCGAGGGATCGCTGTGGGCGGGGATCGCGGCGCTCAGCCGCGCCAGCCACCTCGCCGAGGTCGGCGCGGCCATCGAGCAGTACATCCAGGAGCACGCGCCCGCGGGGGGCTACGGCATCCTGCGCGATTACGTGGGTCACGGCATCGGCCGCAAGATGCACGAGTCGCCGAGCATCTTCAACTACGCGGTTCCGGACCGCGGACCCGAGGTGCGCCCCGGCCTGGCCGTCGCGATCGAGCCCATGGTCGTCATCGGCGACCAGGAGACGTTCACCGAGGACGATGGGTGGACCGTCTCGACCGTCGACGGCACGGCCGGCTCCCATTGGGAACATAGTGTCGCCGTGCATGATGGAGGCATCTGGGTCCTCACCGCGCATGACGGCGGTGCCGAGAAACTGGCGCCGTTCGGTGTGGTGCCGAAGGAGATCGACTGATGATGATGGCCGCCGCGCGGAAGACCACAAACTGGTTCGCGATCGGGGTGACCGCCGCCGCTCTGGTCGTGGTCCTGATCGTCGGGGGAGTGGTGTGGTTCGCCAACAGCCAGGCGACCTCGCCCGGCACGCTGCCGCAGGCCTCCGCGGTCGACACCGAGACCGGTGCGATCTCCGTCGGATCGGGTGAGAAGACCGTCGACACCTACATCGACTTCATGTGCCCCGTGTGCAACTCGTTCGAGCAGGCGTACGGCCCGACCCTGCAACAGCTCGTCGACGACAGCACGATCACGCTGAAGATCCACCCGATCGCCATCCTCGACCGTCTCTCGCAGGGCACCCAGTACTCGACGCGTGCGGCCAACGCCGCGTACTGCGTCGCGGTGGACAACTCCGCGAACATCCCGGCGTTCGTGAAGGCGCTCTACGCCCAGCAGCCCAAGGAGAACACCGCGGGCCTCGATGACGCGACCCTCGCCTCGATCGCGACGTCAGCGGGAGCATCGGATGCCGTGTCCTCTTGCATCACGTCGGGCACGTACACCAAGTTCGTGACGGCGATGACGCAGAAGACCCCGTTGCAGCCGAACGCGACCAGTGTGGCCACGCCGACGATCGCCGTCAACGGCACCGTCCTGCAGAACCAGACCGACCTGTCCGGCGACCCGCAGAAGGACATCGTCGCCCGCCTCAACGGCTGACGACACTCCCGGCGAGTTGCCGGGTCAGGCGATACCACGTATGCTTGATCTTTGGTGCGTTGCGCCTTCATTGGCGTGTCGAAGCACCGAATCCCCATCCACCGCAGACCGGCCGGTCTGCAACTGAGCGTGAGCGAGTTTATGGCGAAGAAAGACGGTGTCATCGAGATCGAGGGCACGGTGTCCGAAGCACTGCCCAACGCGATGTTCCGTGTCGAGCTGACGAACGGGCACAAAGTGCTCGCGACCATCTCGGGCAAGATGCGGCAGAACTACATCCGCATCATCCCGGAGGACCGCGTCGTCGTCGAACTGAGCCCCTACGACCTCACCCGTGGTCGTATCGTCTACCGCTACCGCTGAGTCCGGCCGAGAAGTAACGAGCCGCTTCCGCGGTCTCGAAGACAGCGAAATCAGGAACATCATGAAGGTCAACCCCTCCGTCAAGCCCATCTGCGACCACTGCAAGGTGATCCGTCGTCACGGGCGCGTGATGGTGATCTGCAAGAGCAACCCGCGCCACAAGCAGCGCCAGGGCTGAGCTTCCAGCTCGACACCTTTTCCAACTGAATACACAACGGCAGGATCAGATCCCGTTCCGCGAAGCGGATGGGGGACACCTCGGGTCGGAGGCCCGAGCACCGATCCTGCTCCACACCTCCACGACACTCTGAGGAGAGCCGCATGGCACGTCTCGCCGGCGTCGACATCCCGCGCGACAAGCGCGTGGTGATCGCACTTACTTACATCTACGGCGTGGGTCGCACCCGCTCCGTCGAGATCCTGAACGCAACGGACATCAGCCAGGACATCCGCGTCAAGGACCTCACCGACGACCAGCTGGTCGCTCTGCGCGACCACATCGAAGGCACCTACAAGGTGGAGGGTGACCTCCGTCGCGAGGTCGCCGCCGACATCCGCCGCAAGGTCGAGATCGGTTCCTACGAGGGCCTGCGCCACCGCCGCGGCCTCCCGGTGCGCGGTCAGCGCACGAAGACGAACGCGCGTACCCGCAAGGGTCCCAAGCGCACCGTCGCCGGCAAGAAGAAGGCGCGCTAAGCCGCGGGCTGAGCGTCAGGATTCAGGAGAACGCACATGGCACAGGCCAAGTCCGCCGCGCGCAAGCCGCGCCGCAAGGAAAAGAAGAACATCGCCGTGGGTCAGGCCCACATCAAGTCGACGTTCAACAACACCATCGTTTCGATCACCGACCCCTCGGGTGCCGTCATCAGCTGGGCTTCGTCCGGCGGTGTCGGGTTCAAGGGCTCGCGCAAGTCGACGCCCTACGCCGCCGGCATGGCCGCGGAGTCGGCCGCTCGCCAGGCGCAGGAGCACGGCGTCAAGAAGGTCGACGTCTTCGTGAAGGGTCCGGGTTCGGGTCGTGAGACCGCGATCCGTTCGCTCACCGCGGCCGGCCTCGAGGTCGGCTCGATCCAGGACGTGACGCCGCAGGCCCACAACGGCTGCCGTCCGCCCAAGCGTCGCCGCGTCTGATGCGTTTCGTTCCCGGGGAGTGCTCGTCACTCCCCGGGAACGCCGCGCTCCCGCGCGATTCAGACTTCCGGATGCCCCGAGCGACCGTCGAGGTCACCTGGCATCCCGCGAGTACAACTCAACACCTCACCCCATTACACGTGTCATATAGCGGGCACGTGATCGAAAGGAACACATAGTGCTCATCGCACAGCGTCCCACTCTGACCGAGGAGAAGATCGGGGAGTTCCGCAGCCGTTTCGTCATCGAGCCGCTGGAGCCCGGCTTCGGTTACACGATCGGCAACGCGCTGCGTCGCAGCCTCCTGTCGTCGATCCCCGGCGCGGCCGTCACGAGCATCCGCATCGACGGCGTCCTGCACGAGTTCAGCACCATCCCGGGCGTGAAGGAAGACGTCACCGAGATCATCCTGAACATTAAGCAGCTGGTCGTCTCGAGCGAGCGCGACGAGCCCATCACGGCGTACCTGCGAAAGACCGGCGCCGGTGAGGTCACCGCCGCCGACATCTCCGCTCCCGCGGGTGTCGAGGTGCACAACCCCGAGTTGGTCATCGCGACGCTCAACGACACCGCCAAGTTCGAGCTCGAACTGACGATCGAGCGTGGCCGCGGCTACGTCTCGGCGACCCAGAACCGCAACGAGTACGCAGAGGCCGGTCAGATCCCGATCGACTCGATCTACTCGCCCGTGCTCAAGGTCAGCTACCGCGTCGACGCCACCCGTGCGGGTGAGCGCACCGACTTCGACAAGCTGGTGCTGGACGTCGAGTCGAAGGCCTCCATCGCCCCGCGCGATGCCGTGGCCTCCGCCGGTCGTACCCTCGTCGAGCTCTTCGGCCTCGCCCGCGAGCTGAACGTCGAGGCCGAGGGCATCGAGATCGGCCCCGCGCCGGTCGAGACCGTCCTCTCGAACGAGCTGTCGATGCCGATCGAAGACCTCGATCTGTCGGTCCGCTCGTACAACTGCCTCAAGCGCGAGGGAATCAACACCGTTTCGGAGCTGGTCGCCCTTTCCGAGACGCAGCTGATGAACATCCGCAACTTCGGTCAGAAGTCGGTCGACGAGGTGCGCGACAAGCTCACCTCCCTCGGCCTGTCGCTCAAGGACTCGGTGCCCGGTTTCGACGGCGCTCAGTTCTACAGCGGCTACGACGAAGAAACCGTCTGACCCCGTCGGACCCGACCGAACCTTCTCCTGGAGTAATAAGACATGCCCAAGCCCACGAAGGGTCCCCGCCTCGGAGGCGGCCCGGCCCACGAGCGTCTGCTTCTCGCGAACCTCGCGGCAGCCCTCTACACGCACAAGTCGATCAAGACGACCGAGACGAAGGCCAAGCGCCTCCGCCCGCTCGCTGAGCGCCTCATCACTTTCGCCAAGCGTGGCGACCTCCACGCGCGTCGTCGCGTGCTGAGCGTCATCGGCGACAAAGAGGTCGTGCACACCCTCTTCACCGAGATCGCGCCCCTGGTGGCCGAGCGTGACGGCGGCTACACCCGCATCACCAAGGTCGGCAACCGCAAGGGCGACAACGCCCCCATGGCCGTGATCGAGCTCGTGCTCGAGCCCGTCGCGAAGAAGGCGTCGAACAAGGCCGCTGCGGCCCCCGCCGCCGCTGCCGCCCCGGCCGCCGCCGAGGAGCCCACCGCCGACGAGACCGCTGCTGAGGAGACCTCGAACGACGAGGCCGCCGAGGCCGGCGCCGAGTCGCCCGAGGAGGGCGCTGCCGCCGAGGCCGCCGCCGACGACGCCGTCCAGGACGACGCCAAGGCCTGAGCCTTCTCGCTCGTACGAGGCCCCCACCCGATCAGGGTGGGGGCCTCGTCGTTCGCGCACGGTTGTCGCCCGCTCGCGTTCGCGAGCGCCCCTCGGCGCTCGTAGGCTGGAGGCGTGCGCATCCGTCTCGACATCGCCTACGACGGCTCGCATTTCCGTGGCTGGGCCCGCCAGCCCGGGCTGCGCACGGTGCAGGGCGATCTCGAGACCGCGCTCGAGCGCATCGTCGGGGGCTCACCGCGACTGATCGTGGCCGGGCGCACCGATGCAGGTGTGCACGCGAGCGGGCAGGTCGCGCATCTCGACCTCGACGAGGAGCAGGCGGCCCGTCTGCCCCGCCGCAGGCGTGACAACGACGAGGGGGATGCCGTCGCCTCCCTCGCCGGCCGCGTGCGGGGAGTCCTCGGTGCGTATCCCGACGTGACGGTGAGTCGCACCTCGATCGCCCCCGAAGGGTTCGACGCACGATTCTCGGCCGTCTGGCGCCGGTACAGCTACCGTCTGGCCGACGCGACGACCGGCTACGACCCCCTCGACCGGCTGCGGACGACGACACTGCGAAGCACGCTCGACGTCGAGGCGATGGATGCCGCCGCGGGGCGCTTGATCGGACTTCACGACTTCGCCGCGTACTGCAAAGCGCGCGAGGAGGCCACGACGATCCGGACCCTGCTCGAATACGACTGGCGGCGCGGTGACGACGGTGTGCTGGTCGCCAACGTGCGCGCGGACGCGTTCTGCCACAGCATGGTGCGCGCCCTCGTCGGCGCGTGCGTCGCCGTGGGGGAGGGGCGGATCGGAGTCGACGACGTCGTCGCCATCCGGGACGCGCGCCTGCGCATTCCAGAGACCAAGGTGCTGGCAGCCCGCGGTCTCGTGCTTGCCGAGGTCGGCTACCCCGCCGATGACCTACTCGCCGCGCGGGCCGAGCAGACGCGCAACCGTCGCGACGCCGACGACGCGGCATCCTGAATCCGCCTCGGGCGGCGTGAGCGCAACCCTCGCCCCGCTCTTCGACGCCGGTCGTATGCTGTGTGGGCCATGAAGGTCATCTCGTACAACCTCAACAAGCACCGCGCCGCCGGTGAGCTCGTCGCCCTCGTCGACACGCACGAGGTCGACGTGCTCTGCCTGCAGGAGTGCGACTCCACCGACATCCCCGAGCACATCGGTGGTCTCCGGCTCGCGGAGGCGACTCAGCGCAACCGCCTGGGTCTCGCCGTCTATTACCGCGAGAACACCTTCCGCGCCGAAGAGGTCCGTGCCATCGGGCTGAAGAAGTCCCTGCACGACTACGTCCTCAAGCCCGCGGAGGAGCGCATGCTGGGCGTGCGGTTGCGCGACATCGACGGCGGGCGCGACGTCATCGTCGCGTCGTTCCACGCGGCGCCGCTGACCGCGCTCAACTCCCTGCGCCGCCACCAGATCCGCACCGCTCTGGCCGAGTTGCAGAACCTCGGCCCCGGTCTGCCCGCGCTGATGGTGGGCGACTACAACTACCCGGTGTTCAAAGAGAACCTGGGGCAGAAAGTGCGAGACCAGGGGTACGAGCTCACCCTCAGCGATGCCCGCACGTACACCCGCTACCGCTTCTTCCGGGGCCACTACGACTTCGCGACGTCGATCGGGTTCGACATCGCGCACATCAAGACGCTGCCCCAGGGGCTCAGCGACCACCTGCCCATCCTCATCACCGCAGAGGTGACGCAGGGCCACAGCTTCGCGGCGTTGTGAACCGGTACGGCGATGAATCCCGCGCCCCCGGCGCCAACGAGGCCAGCACCTGTGGTCGGCGGTACCCGCCTCCACGCCACCTACACTGGGGGGAAAGGTCCGGGGGAGGATTCATGCGTCTCGCAGCGCGTCGCCGCAGAGCGGTTTTCGTCACGGCCGTGGCGGTGACGGCCGTGCTCGGTCTCACCGGGTGCGGAGCTCCTCCGTGGGCTCAGGGTGGCGGTCAAGCGCCCGTGTCCGCGTCGCCCACGGCCACGATGACGACGGCCCCGCAGCCCGTCCGCAACGACCTGTCGAGCGGGTCCACGCAACGTTCGCTCACGGCAGGATCCGTCGCCGCCACGGTGAACTACTGGTCCACGCTCTCGATGGACCGCTGGACGGCGACAGCTCTCAAGCCCGTCAACCTCTCGATGGAGACGACGGTGACGCCCAACGACGGGCAGAAGGTGTACCTGCAGCGGGCAACGATGACGGCGGTACCGGGCAACGCGTCGCAGTCGTTCGCGGCGCTCTCGCCCCAGAGCGACCAGACGGATGCTCCGGGTTACCTGGTCCTCTCGCCGTACAGCTACTCGCAGACGTTCAACGTCGGAGAGGTTCCGGCGGAGGCGACATTCGTCACCCTTCAGTTCACCTTCGAGTTCTTGGTTCAGACCACCCCCACGTCGAACGAGTTCGCGAAGCAGACGGCCAGCGATTCGCTCACCGTGGCGATCGCGGGTGGCGGAGACGCCAGCACCGGCGGCTGATCAGGCTCTGACGCGCTCCCACCGGTCGCCGCCGTGGCGCGTCGCCTCCCCGGCCGCCGCGTCCGCTGCGGCGATGAGCGAGGTCAGATCGTAACCGCCGGTCGCCGCCGGAACCCATCCGACGCTCGCGGAGAGCTGGATGTCGATGAAGGCGGAGACGTCGAGTTCGGTGACCCGGCGGAGGACGGAGCGCACGTGCTCGCGGAGTACCGAGTCCGGACGGGAGACGACGACCACCACGCGGCCGCGGATCTCCCGGCCCAAGTCCGCCTCGGCGGGAAAGGTATCGGCCACGATCGCCTCGAACTGCGCGACCAGGCTGAGCCAACCGCTCTCGCCCGCAGCACTGCGCAGCTGGGCGGGGTCGTCGAGGCGGACGCTCAAGACGGCCCACGATTCCTCGTGCGCGCGCTCCGCGCGAGACAGGCGGTCGGTGGCGGTGACGACGAAGTGCGGCCAGCTCGATGCCGCGCGTCGGCCACTCGGGGAGACCGAGGTGAAATACAGCAGTGAGACCGTGGCGCACACGAGGAAGATCAGCATCCCCAGCCCGTTGAGGACTCGCGGCAGCTCGAGATCGCCCAGCGTCGTGGGCGCGGCGAGCCCCGAGATGAGCGTCCCGACCCCCAGCGCCACGAAGGCGGCCGAGACGACCGTCAGGGGGAGCGCCAAGCGTTCAAGGCGGTCGGCGGCGAGACGCAACTCCCACACGGTGAGACCCGCGAAGACCGAGGAGCCGACGAACGCCAAGCGGAACACCAGACCGTAGGCGCTGAGATCGGTGACGAGGACGAACACGAGCGCCGTCGCCACGGCCTGGGCGGCCCCGACCCAGGGAAGGGCGCGCGCCCCGCGACGCGCACGGAAGCCCGACCAGATGAGGGCGGGGGCCCCCAGCATGAGACCGAGGCCGGCGCGACGGACGGTCTCGTCCTCGAGGATCGCCCCGGTGACCGAGACCCAGGTGCTCGACATCGCCAACACGAACGCCAGCGACCACAGCAGCGCGGATCGGGAGGGACGGTGCAAGAAGCCCAACCCGATGATCATCACGGTCCCGAGGGTCGCGACCGTCGCCTGCGCCAAACCGAGATTGGACAGGACGTCCGACGGCATCAGGCGGCTCCGGCTTCGGCGCGGGCGGGCAGGATCACCGTGACCGTCGTGCCTGCGCCCAGCTCGCTCTCGAGGAAGAGCGAACCGCCCTGATCCTCGACGATGCTGCGGATGATGCCCATTCCGAGCCCGGTCCCGGGTGTGGGGCTCTCGCGGACGGACTGCGCGCGGAAATACGGATCGAAGACGCGCTCGAGGTCATCGGGGTGGATGCCGATCCCCGTGTCCGCGAAGTTCAGGATCACGTCCTCCTCCGAGACCTCGCCCGAGATGCGGATCGTTCCCCCCGCCGGGGTGTACTTGATGGCATTGCTCAGGATGTTGTCGAACGCCTGGCGGAGACGGAAGGCGTCTCCTCCGACCTCGGCCGATTCCGGCAGATCGTCCACGACGCTCACCCGACGCGCTGCGGCCGCGGGGCGGAACGACGCCAGCGACGACGCGATGATCCGACTCGCGTCGGCGGCGACGGGGGAGGAGGTTTCGCGGAACACACCTCGAGACGTCGCGAGGATCTCGGAGATGAGCTTCTGCATCCGCTCGCCGGCGCCAGCGATCACCTCGAGCTGCTCCCGGACCTTGGGGGACAGGTTCGGATCGTCGAGGGCGAGATCCGCGTGTCCGATGATCGCCGTCAGCGGGTTGCGCAGCTCGTGGGACACCGTGGCGGCGAGGCGTTCACGGGCGCGCTCCGACTCGATCAGTGCGGTGATGTCGTGCACGATCAGCAGCGTGCTCTCGGGCTCGTCTGAGGAGATGAGTCGTCGGGTCGAGGCGGACAGGGCGTGCCACTCCCCGTGCGGATCGAACAGCCACACACGCTCGTCGTCGAACTGCTCGCCCCGCGACGCCCGCGCGAAGGGTCGCTCCGCCTCGGGCAGGGGCTCGCCCCTCAGCGTCGCGTATTCGACAGCCGACCCGGGGCGCTGCGGTTCGTCGCGCTCGACCCCGTAGAGGGCGACGTAGGTGTCGTTCAGGGCGAGCACCTCGCCGTCCACCGACAGGCGCGCGATGCCGGTGTCGAGCCCGTTCAGCATCTGCGAGACGCGCCGTTCCTGACCGGACACGCGCTGGAGAGTTCCCTGGAGACGGCTGGCCTGCCGTCGCAGCAGCTGCTTGAACGCCCTCGTCTGCCGGGCCGAGAGGAACGACGTGATGGCGATGAAGGCGAGCGACAGGAGGACGACGATCAGTCGGAGCGCCGTCACCGGGCCGGACGCGTTCACCGTGGCATCTACGACGATGATGACGCCGACCGCGCTGATCGCCGAGATCAGGTAGACGAGGGTGAAGTGGGTGGCGATCCAGATGATGGGGAAGACCCAGAAGTAACCGAAGCGGAGGTCGGTTCCGAAGCTCAGCAGACCGATGCCGATGATGTCGCCGAACGGGATCGCGGCGACCGCCGACCGAGGCAACTTCTGCCAGGGCACCACGATGGCGATCGCCGTGAGCGCGATGATGACGCCCACACCGGACGAGAACGGCCACAGCGAGAAGAGGGAGGGCTCGAGAGCCTGGACCAGCAGCACCGTGATGACCACACTCGCGCCCAGCACCAACTGCAGGAGCCACACCGAACGCGTGCGACTGCCCGGATTCGTCGTGTCGTCGTCGGGAATGCCCTCCGGAGGAACCGCCGGGGGGACGCTCCTCAAGGATGCCATTCTCCGAGTGTATAGAGAGTGGTGTAGTCTTCTGCGCGCCATCCTGTCTCTGCTCGCCGCGCGTGATCCCGATCGCGTCGCCCGGTCAGACTCCCCCTGAGGCCTGCATCCTGCAGCGTGATGGTCGATCATCGACCTCTCGCGCGTTTCGCGCTCGTTCCTCAGGAGATACCTGTGAGCATGCCCTCTCGCCGTCGTGCACGCGTAGCCGCAACCGCCGTCGCCCTCGCCCTCGTCGTCCCGACGATGCTGTCCGGCTGCAGCCAGATCGCCGATGCCATCGGACAATTCCCCGGACAGGCCGGAAGCAACGCCTCCGTGGTCGTCCCCACACCCGTGCCGCAGTCGTCGGCGGGCACGAAGCCCTTCGACTCGCAGTTCACCTACGACGGGTCCGTGCGTCTGACGTCGGAAGTCGCGGACGGCCTCGAGCTGCGCCTCGACGTCTGGGCGGTCGATCCCAAGCGGACGATGGAGTGGACCGCGACCAACGAGAAGCAGCTCGGGTTCGCGGTCAACATCGTCGACAACCGCGTGGACGAGAAGGCCGTCCTCGCCCAGAAGCGTCGCGTCTACGTCTCGTCCATCTCGATCACTTCGCAGACCGCGCAGACCAGCGGCCAGGTGTCGAGTCCCTTCCAGTTCAGCGCCGACCCGCGGACCCTGGTTCCCTCCGACACCCTGCGCTCCGACCGGGGACTGCTTCTGAACAGCTTCCAGGGTGGTCTTCTCGTGCCGACCACCTCGATCCGGCAGCTGCCGACGGATACCTACGGCATCACCTTGGAGTTCGCGCTGAACGTCGCCGTCGAGGGAACGGCCAACACCGACACCTCGTTCAGCCAGCAGACCGTCTACCAGTACCTCCCGATCGCGATCTTCGCCGACGAGGGACAGTCCACGAACGGGCAGAGCACGGGCACATCGAGCACGAACGGACGCGCGCCCGGCTGGGGACAGACGACGAACCAGGGCTGACCCTGCGTGTCGGACTCAGTCGCTTCCGGACTGCGTCCGACGCGGTCGCGACCGCCGGCTCTCCATGAGCCACGAGAGGTCGTCGACGTCTCTGAGTAGATGGTGCTCGAAGGCGAGATCGGGGACGTCGTCGTAATCGATCGACGGCATCCGGCGCGCGAAGGCGTTGCGCAGCGACTCCTCGACCCCGGCTGCGTCCGTCGCTGCGGGGGCGACGACGAACACCGTGTCGCGCGCCGGCATCCCGGTGACGGCACCGGGCACCGCATCCATCGCGGCGTCGGCCACGGTGCGCAGCATCGTCTCTCCCCGCTCGCCGCTGTGGGCGGCGCGGATCAGGTCGATCTCGGGGACGCGGACGAGGGTCGCGCGGATGATGGCGTGCTCCGAGAGCAGGCGACTGGTCTCACGGCGGAGGGCTCCCCGCGCGAAGGCCCGCGTTCCGGGCGCGGGGTCGTCGTCGAGCTGCCGACCGACCCAGACGGCGCCCACGGAGACCAGGGCGATCGCGACCGCGCTCACGGCCGCCGTGGTCTCAGCCGATACCGGCCCGGGCCGAAGCAGCGGCCCCATGCCGAAGGCGGCGGCGACGGTGAGGCGGGCGAGGTTGTAGGCGGCGTAGAGGCTCAACGTCCAGGAGAGGAGCCGGGCCCCGCCCAGCTGCCCGACCGGTGGGCGCGCGCATTCCAGCGCGCACAGCGCCGAGAACACGACGAGACCGGCCGTCTTGAGGAGAGTCGCGTCGTCCAGGGGGACGAGGAAGGTCAGGCCGAAGAGGAGGATGCCGCCGGCGCCCGTGCTCACGGCGCCGATCGCACGTCGACCGTTCAATCGACGTGCGCCGGCCCACAGCAGTCCGACCGCCACGATGTTGGTCGCGTTCCCGGCGGCCGCGGCGGCGACCGAGTCCCACGCGGTCTCCATGACGTTCATCGCCCCGCACACGAGGGCGGCGATCGCCGACATACCGAAGTACCGGACCATGTCGGCGCGTTCTCCGCCCCGATCGTCGTCGGGTCGACCGTGGGCCAGGAAGAGCATCGTGAGGGCGACTCCCGCGGCGGCGATGGATGCCAGCAGGGCGAGGACGATCACGGACGGACGTCTCCTTCGGGTGCCGCCGCAATCTTGAGCAAATCTTGCGGCGACGGTGGTCGTGTACAGCGGTCGTCTTGCGGCGAACCTATCAGAGTAGGACTCGGCCGATACGCCGCGAGAACCGACAGGAAGACACCGCCATGACTGATGCGCGCAGCTTCACCCCCCACACGAGGGACTTCGACATGCACCAGGGTGCGCTCGAGGCCGCGGGTGAGCACGGTTTCGCCGACGACTTCGCGGCCGTGCTGGAGAACACCTCCGTGCACCGGTCCACCATCGGCTGCGTCATCCCGGCCTACAACGAGGAGGAGTCGATCGCGGACGTGATCGAGGCCCTCCTCGCTCAGACCCGTGTGCCCGACGTCATCCACGTTGTCGTGAACAACACCTCGGATGCCACGGTGAAGATCGCGTCGGAGTTCAGCGGACCGCACGAGCTGCACACCGAACTCGGCGAGCAGTTCACCGAGGTCTTCGTGCACGACATCGGGAAGAACCCCGACAAGAAGGTCGGCGCGCTCAACTACGGCTACTCGCTCGTCGAGGGGTACGACTACCTCCTCGGCGTCGACGGTGACACCATCGCCGACTCCAAGGCCGTCGAGTACCTCGAGACCGAGGCGATCTCGGACTCGCGCATCGGTGGTATCTCGGCGATCTACACGATCGACGACAAGCCCATCAAGGGTCTCGTCGCGCGGTTCCTCACCGCGGGTCAGCGCACGCAGTTCGCGGCGTTCAACCTGCAGAACATGCTCCGCGGCCGAAACATGGCCGTGCTCGGTGGGCAGTTCTCGATCTTCTCGACGAACGCCCTGCGCGACGCGATGAAGCAGAACCACCAGTCCACCCCCTGGGTGAAGGACTCCGAGGTCGAGGACTCGCTGCTGTCCCTGCAGATCAAGAGCGCGGGCTACCTCACGAAGATCAGCCCGTACGCCCGCGCCGACGTGGGCGGCATGACCACCCTCTCCGGCTACGACGCCCAGCAGGTGAAGTGGACCTACGGTGCCATCGAGCTGATGTGGCCGGGCCAGCGCGGTGATACGAAGGGCCAGCCGTTCCACCCCAACCTGCGCCTGCGCTGGTTCGAGAACTTCGGCATGCTCACGAACCTCTTCGTCCGCGTGGCCTTCCTCACGTTGCTGGCGGGTTCGCTCTCGATCGGCGCCTTCGTGTTCTCGCCGCTGTGGCTCATCCCGCCGGTGATCGCGATGCTGCTGAACCTGCGCATCGCCCGCACGATGAAGAACGTCGATCGCACGGACGTGCTCTTCGCCGTCCTGTTCTTCCCTGCCGAGATCTTCATGTGGATCCGCATCAGCCACTTCGTGCGCTCCTGGACCCGATTCCTCTCGCGCAAGAAGGTCGACAACTGGGCCATGCAGGCCAAGGCCGAACGCGGTGGCGGTCTCGGCCACTGGACCCCGATGGTCGTGCTGGTCGCCGTCGCGATCGCGCTCGCCGTGATCTGGGTGATGGTCGGTCCGATGGTGCAGTCGTCGATCCTGTGGATCGGTTGGCCGATCGTCGGCGTCGTGACCGTCCTCCAGACGCTCCTCATGTTCTCCAAGCTCGTCCGTCGCCACCACGGGTTCAAGGTCTGACGGACACCCGGTCTGATACGCCCGAACGCATCAGAGAAAACGGATGCCTCGGCCCTGGGGAGGGTCGAGGCATCCGTTGTATGCGCGGAGCGTCAGGGCGTCGCGAGCAGCTCGGAGGTGAGCCGGTAGCCCACTCCGCGAACGGTCTCGATGTAGCGCGGGTTCGCGGGGTTGTCGCCGAGCTTGCGACGCAGGTTCGTCATGTGCGCCTCGATCGCGCGCTTGTCCGCCTCGCCGACGAAATAGCTCGTGACGTAGGACTCCCCGCGGAGCACGAGGGTGAGATCGGCCTTGCTGCGGACGCGTCGCTTCGATTCCATGAGGGTCGCGAGAAGGTCGAACTCGGTCCGCGTGAGCTCCAGCTCTTCCCCACCGACCCGGACGAGCCGGCTGTCGGGGTCGAGGAGCAGGTCGCGGTGCGCGACCCAGGCGCCGCCGGTCGGAGTGAGCTCTCCCGGTGCCGACCGCGGGACGACCTCTCCGCCCGGAGCGGCCTGTCGAGGCTCCGGTCCCTGCGACGACGGAACGATGACGGCCGCCGTGGGACCGGTGGCGGCGGGCTGCACGCTGGGGACCTCGGAGCGGCCCGCCGGGAAGGACGGGCCGACGCTGTCCTGGCGCGGTGCCGACGAGACGGCCGACTCTCCGCCCCGGGGGCGACGCAGCAGCGCCTCGATGCGCGCGCGCAGCTCGCGCGGGCGGAAGGGCTTCACGACGTATTCGTCGGCGCCGGCGCCGAGACCGAGGACCACGTCGGCCTCTTCTTCGAGACCGGTGAGCATGATGATGTAGGTGTCACTCTGCTGGCGGATCCGGCGCGCGGCTTCGAAGCCGTCGATGCCGGGCATGTTCACGTCCAGCGTGGTGATGAGCGGTTGATAGGCGATGACCGCGCGCACCCCGTCGATCCCGTTGCCGACGGACACGGTGGAGAAGCCCGCTGATTCGAGCACCTCGACCAGCAGGTGGCGGATATCGGGATCGTCTTCCACGATTACGGCTGTCTTCAGCATCTCGGTGCTGTCGCTCATGTCACCCACTCTTCCGGCTTCGCACGGGACCGTGCCCGCGTTCTCCCCCGAGTCGCGGTGTCGCAGCGCGACGAGCGCAATTTTGACACACTTCCCGGCACGGTCGCGGTCGACCCCTGGGTCAGCGCTGTTCGCGGGTCAATTCCGCCGCTGCGGCCGGCCACCATGCGCCGGCGACGGGACCCCCGTTGCACTCGCCGTCGCTCTCACCGGCCGGCTTGATCCACAGGTTGGTGTCGACCACTCCATCGCCGTAGGAGCCGCCGGGGCTGCCGACCAGGCGGCCCGAGGGGTTGCACCACTCCGACCCGGCGGGGCCTGCGCCGTTGCGCGAAGTGTCGACGACCGCGTGAGTTCCGCCGAGAAGGTCGGACAGCTCGTGGGCGTAGGCGAACTCCGCGGCGGTGTCCTGGTAGTTCGAGACGTTCAGGGCCACGCCTCGGACGTCGGGGAGGACTCCCATCGCCTGGATCAGGCTCGCCATCTCGGCGGCGGGATGCCACGCGGAGTGGCCGCCGTCGACGTAGATCCAGGTGTTCGTTCCACGGATGTTCTGAACCGCCTGCTGCAGATAGCCCGCGCGATCGCTCACCGACCCGCACGAGGAGGACAGGGCGATGGAGTCCGGCTCGAGCACGACGATCTTCTGGATGTCGGAGGCGTTGCGGAGGGCGTCGCCGATGCGCTTGGTCCACTGCGCGTACGACGCGGGGTCGAGGCCCCCCGCGGAATGATTGCCGCAATCGCGGTCCGGGAGTCCGTACACCGCGACCGAGATGGATGCCTTCTGGTCTCGCGCCTCGGCCGCGAGGTGAGCGATTCGGTCCCACACCTCATCGATGGGGTCGAGCTCGGGCGTCAGCCAGTACGTGGTGGGCTGCGTGGAGAGCCACTGCGCGGCCGCGACCTGGTCGGTGTCGCCCTCTCCCGAGCGTGCGGCCTGCGCGGCCTTCGACTCGTCCGGCGCGACGATCCGGGTGCCGACCGCCGGCGGCTTCGCCGACAGCGTCTGGAAGAGGTTCGTGACCAGGCTCCCGACGACGCCGATTCCGGCGATGAGAGCGACGACGGCGACGATCGCGCCGGCGACGATGAGCGCGCGCGGGACCCGCCGTCGGGGCCGCCTCGGCCGGGGTGATCTCGCCACGTTCAGGACTCTAGTCGAGGTGAGCGGGGCCAGTGCCGAGGTAGTTAAGGGGGTGAAGCGTTATAGACTGTGGCCGTGGGCAAACTGGTTTACAACACCCTCGGGCATTCTTTCGACATCGAGGATCGGACCCTGTCCCACCTCCGAGTGGTCTTCATGAACAAGCTGCGCCGCGGCGAACCCTTCATGTTCCAGTTCCCGATGGGGGACGGCAGCGGGACCCGCACGCTTTGGATCTCACCGTCGATCCCGCTGGTCTTCCACTTCTACGGCAGTCGAGCGCCGCAGCTCAATCGTCGGTGGGTTGAAGCTCTCATGGACGAGGCGAGTTCCCCGCAGGGACTGAGCATCACGGCCGAGCCCGACCCCGACGCGGTTTCCGCCTCGGTGGGCTGAGCTCCCTCAGGCGCACTCGGCGTCGACGACCTCGCGCACACGGTCCAGGAACACAGCGAGCTGATCCGCGGTGTCTTCCGGAAGGCCCAGGGCGAATTCGCGGATGCGCGCGGTCACCGGGTCGATGGCATCCGGATCGGCGCCGCGATCGAAGGGGACGACGAACTTGCTCCGGCGGTCCGAGGGGTTCGCGACGAAATCGATCAACCCGCCCGCGCGCAGGCGGTCCAGCATCCCCGTGACCGAGGCGGTGGAGATTCCGAGCGCCTGGGCGATCTCCGTCGGGGTGACGGTGACTCCGGCGTCGGCGCGTTCCAGGATCAGACGCATTGCCGCGCGGGCGTTCTCGCTGGGACCGCAATCCGTCTGCCGCCGCCGAGCGAGCCGGGCCTCCGCGAGGCGGAGCCTTTCGACCGCGCGCGCCGCCGTCATCGCGTGATCGTCCTGCGTCTCGAGCGTCATGAGTCTCCTCGGGGTAGAGCCCCCGTGTAGGCATTCTAGTTAGGTCGCCGAGATTCCAGCCGAACGATGCATTCCGGCTCGAGTCCGACAAGGGAGATCACGCTGAGACTTCCCTTTCGGTTCATGTGCTCAGCCGGGCGGATCTCGTATGATCAGGGGACCGGAACCACCCGGAAGGAGACGCCGATGGGCTCACTGTTCTACGGATCTTCTCCGAGTCCGATCCGCATCCCCGATCGCGTCCTCGCCCACGTCAAGGTCGTCATCGCGACCAAGTTGCGTCGCGGCGAGAGTTTCACCGTCTCGTGGCGGCATCCATCGGATGAACCCGCCGGGCGGAGCACCCTCTGGATCCAGCCGTCGATTCCCCTGCGGTTCGTGTTCGGGTCTGCGGAGCCCGAGGTGCTCGACCCCGCCGTGCTACAGAGCCTGGCGAACGCGGCGAATTCATCGAGCGGTCTCACGCTCGATCTCGGCGACAGCACCGCTGCACTCGTCGCGGACGCCCGCTGAGACTCACCGCGACGCCGTGGCGTGGCGGTGAGCGATGGCCGACATCCACTCCATGCCGGGGCACGGGGGAGCCGAACGCCCGCGCATGCGTTCCCACGCCTCGACGTAGATGCCCTCGAGAAGCGCGTCGGCGCGCGCCGCGATCCCCGTGAGGGAGAGCAGCACCGCATAGATGCGGGGTGAGGTGGCGTCGTAGAACTCGACGAAGGCGTCGCAGTCGCCCGAGGCTGCGCGCACGAGGAGGGCGTCGAGATCCTGCTCTCGACTCTCGCGGGTCGCGGTATCGGTCATGGTCACGGTGCACCTCCTTCGTCCGTGATGCCAGTCAACCGCCGTGCGCCGTCGGCGGCCTGGGGTTGCGCGATCGGGACGTGTGCCGTAGCGATCGGTGAGGGGAGCGCGGGAGCGCCGGAACGTGGCGTCAAGCCTGCCCGCGGCAACCGAGGACCGTCGTACGGTGTCTCCATGAAATCTGTCGTGCGCTGGGCTCTCGCCCTGGCAATGCTGTTCGCCGGTGTCTCGCACCTGACCTTCGCCCGCCGCGACTTCCAGGCCCAGGTGCCCGACGTGCTGGTCGAGAACGGTCCGCTCGATCGCGACGCGGTGGTCGTGGCATCCGGCGTGGTAGAGGCGGCCTTCGGGCTTGCGCTCCTCGTCCTCCCGAAGGAGCGGCGTCGGATCGGAGCCGCGCTCGCCGCCTTCTTCGTGGCGATCTTCCCCGGCAACATCGACCAGTGGCGCAAGGGTCGTTCGGCGTTCGGGCTGGACACCGACCAGAAGCGTTTCGGGCGGTTGTTCTTCCAGCCCGTCCTGGTGGCGGCCGCGTGGTGGTCCACCCGGTGAAGCGACGATGACGGATGTGGTCAGCCTGGAGCTGGTCTTCGACGACGAGACCGACTCCGCCGTCCGCGCAGAGTGGGACGCCCTCGTCAGCGCCGACCTGCCCAGTCAGGCCCGTCACCGTGGCGAGAGCAACCGCCCCCACGTGACCCTCCTCGTCCGACCGGACCTGGCGCCGTTCGATGTCGCGCCCCTGGAGGCGGCTCTTCCGCTCGCGCTCCGCCTCGGGGCCCCCGTCCTGTTCGGGAGGGGACGCAACCGGGTCATCGCACGCTCCGTGGTCCCGACGGAGGAGCTCCTCTCGCTGCACGCGCGAGTCCACGAGCTCGCCGGGCCGGGGGCCGACGTCGACCACTCGGTTCCCGGCGCGTGGACGGCGCACGTGACACTCGCCCGGCGGGTGCCGCTGGAGCGCCTGGGCGACGCGCTCGGCGTGCTCGAGGAACGAGGCGGCGAGGATCTCGCAGCGCGAGCGGTCGGCATCCGCCGGTGGGACGCTGCGACGAAGACGGTCACGGATCTCGTGGGACGTGGCACCCTGGAATCGTGCTGACCGACGACGCCTTCGAGTTCCTCCGCGAATACCACCTGGCCACCCTGTCGACCATCGGGCGGTCGGGGCGGGTGCATTCCGTTCCGGTCGGCTTCACCTACGAGGACGGCGTCGTCCGCGTCATCGGTTCGCGGGGAACGCAGAAGTTCGTCAACGCGGACCGCAGTGGTCGGGCTTCCATCTGCTCGGTCGACGGGGCGAAGTGGATCAGTTTCGAGGGTGCGGCGCGGGTGAGCGATGATCCGGATGCCGTGAGCCACGCGGTCGAGTTGTACGCCGCCCGCTACCGGCAGCCGCGGGTCAACCCCGATCGGGTCGTCCTGGAGATGACCGTCGAGCGCGTCCTCGGCTCGGCCGTTTTCCGAGGCTGAGAGGCGTATGGTGGGGTCCATGTCCCCCGTCACCTCGTCGATGCCCTCCGGGCGTGAGGGGGTCGTCGGCGCGCGGAGCGCCGACGGCACAGGCGCCGTGCACGCCGCCTTCCTCGCCGGGTGACCGGCGCGGGCGCTCGGCTTCGCCGCACGCGCCCACCTCGCCCGTCCTCTCGAGGCGGGCCTATCGCCGCGCGATTTCCCGCGCGTTCGTCGCCGCTCCGCCCCGCGCGACGCGGTTCACCGACGGGACTTTCCATGCACGCCTTCTCTGCCTCCGATCTCCGCTCCAGCTTCGTCAACGTCTCCACGCGTGAGCGCAGCTCCATCGTCATCCCCACCGACCTCGACGCGGCTCCGTGGGACCGCCTCGACTACTTCGGCTGGCGTGACGCCAAGACCCCGCTCCTCGGATTCGTGGTCGCCGACATCGACGGGAGCCCCGTCGGTCTTCAACTGCGACAAGCAGAGCAACCGACGCGCACGCGCCCGCAATGCTCGTGGTGCTCCGATGTGACGTTGCCGAACGACGTCGTGTTCTTCGCCGCCCGCCGCGCCGGGAAGGCCGGGCGCGCGGGCAACACCGTCGGAACCCTCGTGTGCGCGCGGTTCGAGTGCTCGCGGAATGTTCGGCGGCTCGATCCGCCCGCCTACCTCGGGCACGACGCCGCGGCCGCTCGCGATCGACGGGTCGAGGCGCTGCGCGCCCACGTCGACACGTTCTTCCGCGACCTGCGCGACGGCGCGTGAAGACGAACCGGACTGACCGCCCACGAGTCGTCGGCGGTCAGTCCGGTGGGCCGGCGCCGGCGGAGCGGGCGCACACGAGGGGGTGCGCGCGGCGTTCACACGGCGCTCGTCGGACGCGATAGTGTTCAGTGTCTCCCCCGGACATGAGTCGACGGCTTGGTGCCTGAGGGGGAGAACGGTGTCGGTACGATCACACGGCGCGGTCGAGGCGGGTTCTCCGACTCGAGACCGGCGTCCTTCGGGGCCATCTCCCGCGCGGGGCGCGGTATCGGTGCAGTGCACTGAGGCCGGAAGGTGACCTCGATGTCCGTCGACGACCGCCTCGACGCCGTCCTGAACACCCTCGCTGACCGAGTCCGTCGTCTGCGGCGCGAGCGCGACCTGTCCGTCACGGCTCTGTCGTACGAAGCCGGGATCTCGGAGTCGCGTGTTCGCGCGATCGAATCCGGACGCACCACGGCCTCGCTGGCGACCCTCGTCGCTCTCGCGGAAGCCTTCGAGATCGATCTGTCGGAGCTGTTCGGCGAGACGGCTCGGGACCGGAGCGATCGAGAACCCAAGAGCCCGTACGTCGTGCCGAGCGAGGTGACCTGGGGCGGGGACCTCCCTCCGGCGCCGTGGATGACGTCGGCCGCGCCCGCGCCCGCGTCGAGCCCCCATGTCGTGCCCAGTGAGGTGATCTGGGGAGGGGAGCTCCCCGCCGCCCCGTGGGTGAGAGGCACCCCGGCGCCGCAGACGACCTCCGTCACGCCGCCGCGAGCCGACCCTGCGCCCGCGTCACCCCCGATCGAACCGACGGAGAAGTCGTGGGGAGGCGCTCTTCCTCCGGCGCCGTGGATGGGGAGCGCCCCGGCGGCGACGACGGTCGTCTCGCCCGCGTCCACCGCCACGATCGTCCGAACGGAGATCGGCGTGGCGCCTCCGGCTCCTCTCGTGGCCGAGAGCGACGCGCCCCCGCCCACTTCGCGCTACGTCCTCGTCGCTCAGGATGCGGGTGTCGCCCGCGAACCGCGGACTTTCTCCGATCTGCGCGAGGGGGTTCTCGCAGGTCGGGAGTTCCGCTCCCTCCGGGAATTCGCGGTCGCGGCCGTCGCCGAGGCGGACTACGACGTGGTCACCGTCGCCCGGATTTTCCGCTTCCCCGTCTGGAAGCTCGAGCGGTGGGTCGCCGAGGCGGGGTACGTCGGACGCGCGTGATGCCGGGGTGCGCGCAGTGCGCACCCCGACCCCTCACAGCGCGCGGAGCTTCTCGAGAAGCGGGGCCGCGATCTCGTCGACGAAGCGCTGCTGCTGCTCGTCGCCCACCTGGACGATCGCGATGTCGGTGAACCCCGCGTCGATGAAGGGGCGGACGCTCTCGGCGAGCTCGTCGAGGTCCGGGCCGCAGGCGATCGACTCCGCGACGTCCTCGGGCCGCACGAACTGCGACGCACCCGCGAAGCCGGCCGGAGTGGGCAGGTCGGCGTTCACCGCCCAGCCGCCGGCGAACCACCGGAACTGATCGTGGGCGCGGGCCACCGCGGCATCCTTGTCCGGATCCCAGCTGATCGGGATCTGGCCGATCTTCCGCGAGGTGCCCTCGTGGTGCGCATCCCATCCGGCGATCAGATCGCCGTCGGGTTCCGTGGTGATCAGGTGGTCGCCGAGCGGGGCGAAGCGTTCGATCGAGTGCTCGCCCGACACGGCCACACCGATGGGGACGCCACCGTCGGGGGCATCCCACACGCGTGCGGAGTCGACGCGGAAATACTCGCCGTCGTAGGTGACGAGGTCGCCCGTGTGCAGCGCGCGGATGATCTCGATCGCCTCGACGAGCATGTCCTGACGCGCGTGGACGGCGGGCCACCCCTCACCCACGACGTGCTCGTTCAAGTTCTCGCCGGATCCCAGGCCCAGAGTGAAACGACCGTCGGACAGGAGCTGAAGGGTCGCGGCCTTCTGGGCCACCACCGCGGGGTGATAGCGAACGGTCGGGCAGGTCACGTACGTCATCAGCTCGACGTCGGTGGTGGCCTGTGCGACCGCTCCGAGCACCGTCCAGGCGTAGGGCGCGTGGCCCTGGCTGGTGAGCCACGGGGAGTAGTGGTCGCTCGAGACGAGGAAGTCGTAGCCGGCGCGCTCGGCACCGACGGCGTAGTCGACGAGGGCCTTGGGGCCGCTCTGCTCGGTCATGAGGGTGTAGCCGAATCGCGTCATGTCGGCCACGGTAGGGCGGGGGAATCGCGCGCTCGCCGGGGTTGCGTTCGCCACGCAGATGCGGCAGACACGACGGAGGGCCCGCGGTGCGCGCCGCGGGCCCTCCGTGACGAGGTCAGTCTTCGGGAGCGTGGATGACCTTCTCGCCCTCGAAGGTCTCCCGCTCCTTCTTCTTGTCGTCGTTGCGGGTCTTGCGCAGGCTGAGGAAGGTCGCCACTGCCACCGTCGCCGCGATGAACAGCAACGAGAACCAGATGGGGATTTCGGGCACCCACAGCAGCGGTTCGCCGCCGTTGATGAACGGCAGCTCGTTCACGTGCAGAGCGTGGAAGACGAGCTTGACGCCGATGAACGCCAGAATGACCGCGAGGCCCTGCGCGAGGTAGACCAGGCGCTCGAGCAGGCCGCCGATGAGGAAGTAGAGCTGGCGCAGACCCATCAGCGCGAACGCGTTGGCGGTGAAGACGATGTACGCCTCGTTCGTCAGGCCGTAGATCGCGGGGATCGAGTCGACGGCGAAGACGAGGTCGATGAAGCCGATGGCGATGATCACGAGCAGCATCGGGGTGACGAATCGCTTGCCGTTCTTGCGCACGGTCAGCTTGTCGTCGTTGTACTCCTCGCTCACCGGCAGGACGCGGCGGACGAACTTCATGAATCTGCCGTTCGCGGGGTCGCTCTCACCGTGCGCGAACGCCTGACGATAGGCGAGGAACAGCAGCAGCGCGCCGAAGATGTAGAAGATCCAGGAGAAGTTCTCGATGAGGGCGGCGCCCACGGCGATGAAGGCACCGCGCATGATCAGAGCGATCACGATGCCGATCATCAGCACCTTCTGCTGGTAGATCTTCGGCACGGCGAACCCGGTCATGATGATCAGGAACACGAAGAGGTTGTCGATCGACAGCGCCTTCTCGGTCAGATAACCGGCGAAGTACTCCCCACCGAACGTCCAACCGGAGAACACGCCGATGCCGACGCCGAACAGGAGCGCGAGGCCGATGTAGAACGCCGACCAGCGGGCGGATTCGGCGATCGAGGGCTCGTGAGGCTTTCGGACGTGCGCGAAGAACTCGAACACGAAAAAGGCGATGGTGATCGCGATCGTGATGATCCAGATCAGAGGGGTGACGCCCATGGCGGCCTCCAAGGGAAATAGGTGTACGGCAAGACACCAAGGTCTCCTCCACCCGGCGAGATGGGCCGACGTCCCGGGCTCACGATGGCGTGATCCGTATTGACGAGAACGTCGCGGTGGGAGTACTCCCCTTGCTGGGCTCGATTCTACGGCATCCGGCTCTGCGTTCCGGGACTGGACGACGATCCGCCCGCTGTGCTACCCGGGGGTGGATGCCGGACCCCGGCGTTCGACGGCGATGCGCCTCAACGCGGGGGAGCGCCGTCCACGACGGCGTCGACGAGGGCCAGCATGTCGGCGGCGTCGAACTGCTCGCGGCTGAGGGCGCGCAGGATGACCGCCCCCACCAGGGCGTCGGCGGCGGCGTCGAGCCGCGGGCCCGAGACGCCGCCCATGGCCTGCGAGAGGCTCTCGACGAGAGGGGCAGCGAGGATCTCCGCGCGGAGCCGCCGGCCGGTTTCGGCGCTGCCGGCGGCCGCAGCGACGAGAGAGCGCAGCATCCCCTCGCCGTCCGCGCTCGCCCGCAGAGTGAACAGATCTATGAGCCACGCAGCGAGATCGGTGCGCGGGTCGCCGGTGTCGGGGAGCTCGCGTCGGCCGCCGAGCAGGCGGCCCTCGAGAATCGCCTCCGCGATGACGTCGCCCTTGCTCGCCCACCAGCGGTAGATCGTCTGCTTGCCGACGCCCGCGCGTCGGGCGATGCCCTCGACCGTGAGGTGGTCGTATCCGCGTTCGACGAAGAGCGCCACCGCGGCGTCGAGGATCGCCAGACGCGCCGCCTCGCTGCGCACGGGTCCACTGCGCGGAAGAGTCATGTCACACATTCTGGACGATCGCGGGGCAAAGCGAGACGAGACGGTGCGTGTTATCTTTGCCCGGACTTGTCGGAGCCGACGGTGCTCCCTCGCGCGCACCGCACGAGAGGAACACCCCGCATGGCTGAACTGCTGCACCGCCTCGGAACATTCGCGGCTCGTCGCGCGTGGACGGTGATCGTCGCGTGGCTGGTCATCCTGGGGATCGTCGTGGGCGGGTTCCTCGTCGGATTCAAAGGCCTCAGCTCAAGCTTCGACATCCCGGGAACGGCATCCGGAGAGGTGATCTCCGAACTGCAGGGGGAGCTTCCTGATTTCGCGGGCGCCTCGGGCGCCGTGGTCTTCCGTACCGATGACGGCTCGCCCCTCACCGACGCGCAGAAGACCGCGATCTCGGCGCTGGTGACCTCGGCGGGTGACCTCCCCGACGTAGCCCGTGTCACCGACCCCTTCACCGCCCAGCAGCAGCTCGACGCGCAGCGGCAACAGGTCGTCGACGGCAGGCAGCAGATCGACCAGGCCCGAGCGCAGGCGGAGTCCGGTCAGCAACAGCTCGACGCCGGAAGGGCTCAGCTCGAGGCGGGACAGCAGAAGCTCAATGAGGCGAAGGCGCAGATCGAATCCGCGCCGCTCCCGGCCGCGCAGAAGCAGGCCCAGCTGACGGCCCTCGAGGCGCAGCAGCAGCAGATCGACCAGCAGCGGTCCGGCCTCGAGCAGCAGCAGACTCAGCTCAGCGACGGCCTCGCGCAGATCGACGCCCAACAGACGCAACTCGATGACGGGTCGGAGC
The DNA here is from genome assembly GCF_001421275.1 of Microbacterium sp. Leaf203. Classification (NCBI taxonomy): domain Bacteria; kingdom Bacillati; phylum Actinomycetota; class Actinomycetes; order Micrococcales; family Microbacteriaceae; genus Microbacterium; species Microbacterium sp. Leaf203. Next base: position 1,072,943 of record NZ_LMKF01000022.1, read on the forward strand.
TGCTCGGCTTCGCGGATGCCATCCGCCTGGTCGCGGCGGACGGATCAACGGCCATCGTGAACGTCTCGTTCAGCGAACCCCGTCTCGAGCTCTCGCAGGCGTCCAAGGACGCCGTGGTCGAGCACTTCACCGCCGCGCCCGTCGATGGGGTAGAGGTCGCCTTCAACACCGAGATCTCGCAGGGGGTCCCGGAGATCCTCGGCGTGGGCGAGGCGATCGGCGTCGCGATCGCCGCGATCGTTCTGATCGTCGTCCTCGGATCCCTCCTGGCGGCTTCGTTCCCGATCATCACCGCACTGGTCGGGGTCGCGATCGGCGCGATGGCCACGTTGTCGTTCTCGGGTCTGGTGCAGATGGCATCCGTCACGCCGATCCTGGGCGTGATGCTGGGGCTGGCCGTCGGCATCGACTACTCGCTCTTCATCCTGTATCGGCACCGGCGCCAGCTCCTGCAGGGCGCGGACGTCGTCGACTCGATCGGCCTCGCCAACGGCACCGCCGGCAATGCGGTGGTGTTCGCCGGCACCACGGTCATCGTCGCCCTCCTGGCGCTGAACATCACCGGCATCCCGTTCCTCGGGCTGATGGGGACGGCGGGTGCGGTGAGCGTCCTCGTCGCCGTGCTCATCGCCGTGTCGTTGACACCGGCCCTGCTCGGCCTCGCGGGAACGCGCATCCTGAGCCGACGCGCGCGCGGGCGACTCGTCGCCGCAGCGGCCGAAGCGCACCCTCGTCGGGCGGCCCGCGAGGGCATCGCGCCCTCGGACGTCCAGGAGCACCCTCGACGCGCCGCTCGCACGGGTGCCGTCCCGGTCGCCGCGGCCGGGGTGAAGCCAATGTCGACGTTCCGTGCCGTCGTCACGATGGTCGTGGCCACGATCGTCCTGCTGGTCGTCGCGATCCCCGCGCTGTCGATGCGCCTCGGTCTTCCCGACGGCGGATCGGAGGCCGAGGACTCGACGGCGTACAAGGCCTTCACCTGGACGGAGCAGGCGTTCGGTGCCGGTGCGAACGCCCCGCTGCTCGTGACCGCCGCCCTTCCCGGGGGAACCGCCGAGGACGAGGTGCGAGGTATCCAGCTCGACGTCGCCCGCGAGCTGTTCTCGCAGAACGATGTCGCCGCCGTCGCCCCGGTCGCGGTCTCCGACGACCGCACGCTCGCGGCGTTCCAGGTCATCCCGAAGGAGGGGCCGAACGCCGTCTCCACCGAACAGCTCGTGCGCGACCTGCGGGCGATCCCGCCCGTGGACGGTGACATCGACCTGGGGGTGGCGGGCGCCGCGGCGATCAACATCGACATCTCCGAGGGTTTGGCGAGCGTCCTGCCGATCTACCTCGTCGTGGTGGTGGGGCTGTCGTTCCTCATCATGGTGATGGTCTTCCGCTCGCTCCTCGTGCCGCTGATCGCGACCCTCGGGTTCGTCCTGTCGCTGTTCGCGACCTACGGCGCCGTGACGGCGGTGTTCCAGTGGGGGTGGCTCGGTGGCGTGCTGGGCGTGCACAACCCCGGCCCGATCCTGAGCTTCCTGCCGGTGATCCTGGTCGGCATCCTGTTCGGGCTCGCGATGGACTACCAGCTGTTCTTGGCCACGGGAATGCGCGAGGCGTGGGCGCACGGAGCGGCGCCGCGCGTGGCCGTCGCCCAGGGCTTCCGAGCCGGGCGCACGGTCGTGACGGCGGCCGCCATCATCATGGTGGCGGTGTTCTCGGGCTTCATCGCCTCGGACTCCGTGATCATCAAGTCGATGGGCCTCGGTCTCGCGCTCGGCGTGCTCTTCGACGCGTTCATCGTGCGGATGCTGCTCATGCCGGCGATCATGCACGTCCTCGGCGGGTCCGCCTGGTGGCTTCCGAAGTGGCTGGACCGGATCGTTCCCGACGTCGACGTCGAAGGGGCCGCTCTCGAGCGGCGCCACCCCGGGCATCACGGGTCCTGAGCACCCGCGGCCGGGCGGCGCAAGCCCCGGCTCTCGTGGGAGCGGAAGCAACAGGATGCCGGGAAGGACCAATTCCGAGGAGGACGACGATGACCGATCGTGAAGAGACGCAGGACGCCCCCGTCATGGACGGCGCCACCGACGCCGGCGTGGAGGAGAAGAAGGCCGGAGCGCAGCAGCAGCGCGCGGCGGACGCCGCCGTTCACGACGACGAGCCCGCGCAGCAGGACCTGAAGGACGACCTCCGCAGCATTCGCGGATACGGCGAGGACCGCTAGGCGGACGACGGCTCCCGTCCGGAGCCGAGTGGGGGACGGGCTCGACGGGCGGGAGTCGTCGGGGACGCCGAAAGTGGCGTCATCCGCGCCGGCGATGCCGGGGCCGGGTACCGGCAGGCTACGCCGGTGCCTCACTCCGGTCGCGTTCTCTCAGGCGATACGAAGGCGGTCCCACGGATTCTCGCGGGACCGCCTTCGTCGCTCGGGGGTTCAGGATGTCGTGGGGATCTCGCCCGCGGCGATCGCGTCGGCGTAGGTGCGGATGTCGGGGCCGGGCTCGTAATCGATGAAGCGATCCTTGATGCGCGCGTTGATCTGCGCGAAGGCCTCGTCCGACGAGATGCCCTCGCTGTCCCGGGCGATCGCGACGACGGCCTCGCGCAGGACGGCGTCGGCGTCGTCGAGGATCTTCTGGCGGGCGGGTTCGTTCCAGCGGATGTCTGAGATGTCCATGGCCACACGGTACGGTCGGCGCCCTTCCCGCGATCCCGGGCTTGTGTCGCACGAGCCGATGTGCGCGGCAACCCGCCCGTAACGTCGTCCCGAGCGCGACACGATGGGGATATGACGAGGGATGCCGTGACGACCCTGCCGCAACGAGTGCGCGTCGCCGCGCGCGATGCCGGGTGGTGGGCGCAGGACTACGTCTACGCGGTGCGGGCGCAGGCGCGCGCTCTACGGGATCGCGGTGCCCCCGATTCGCTCGCCGCGGGGGAGGGGACCCCGATCGTCCTGCTTCCGGGCATCTACGAGACGTGGCGGTTCATGGAGCCGCTCGCGCGTGCCCTTCACGACCGCGGCCATCCCGTGCACGTCGTGACGGAGCTCGGCGGCAACCGTCGGCCGATCGCCGAATCCGCCGGACGCGTGGCAGAGCTGTTGATCGCTCGCGGCCTCGACGACGTGCTGCTCGTCGCACACAGCAAGGGCGGGCTCATCGGCAAGCACGTCATGGCGTTCAGCCCCGCGGGCACTCGCGTGCGGGGGATGGTCGCCGTCGCCACCCCGTTCGGCGGGTCGCGATACAGCAGGCTCATGCCGACCCCCTCGCTGCGTGCCTTCGCCTCGGGTGACGCGACGATGCGCGCGCTCGCCGCCTCGGCGGACGTGAACACCCGCATCGTCTCGATCTTCGGCCCGTTCGACCCCCACATCCCCGAGGGGAGCGAGCTCGCGGGGGCGAGGAACATCGTCCTGGCGCGCGGCGGGCACTTCCGCGTCCTGGGGGATCCGCGGGTGATCGCCGAGGTCCTGCGCGCCGCGGAGTGACCGGTCGATTCAGCGCCCTCCGCCGCCTCCGCCGCCCATTCCCCCGCCCGAGAAGCCGCCGCCGAACGAGCCGCCGGAGAAGCTCCCCGACCCGCTCGTCGTCGCCACGGCCGGGGCGCTCGCCGTGTGCAGCGACCCCATCATGCCCGTGAAGGCTACGGGCGAGAACCCGCTGCCGCCGCTGTACCACCCCAGATCCGCGCCCGCTTCGCGAACGCGGGTGTCGAGGGCCTCGGCCCACTCCTTCTCCACGCCCCACACGACCGCCCAGGGGAGGAGCCGTTCGTACAGGTGCAGCACCTGCGTCGGGTCACCCGGGTCGAGCGAGGTCCTCTCGGCGCCTTCCGGGCTCTGCAGGACGCGGAGGCGATCCGCTTCGGCGAGGCTCAGGTAGTCGCGCAGGCCCCGAAGGTGATCGCGTGCCGGGGCTCCGGCATCCGTGATCCGATCCCGATAGCGCAGGACGACGAAGGTCAGGATGCCGAGAACCACCGTCGCGGGGATCGCGACGATCTGCCACCAGGCCGGTGCGCTGCCCGCTGCGGCGAGGACCAGGGCGGCCACCGAGATCGCGAAGGCCAGGACGACGCTGCCCGCGGCGAGGATCGCGGTGCCCGGTCTCTGCTTCTCGGTCCAGCCGCGCGAGCGGAGCTCCGCCGAGGCCGCGGCCGGCAGCCGCCGCAGAGCGAGGGCGACATCCTGACGGGCGGGCCCGGGCTTCACTCGTTGCCCGGCGGCCGGGGCGTCGCCGAAGACGGCGTGGACGACGGCGGCCCGAAGCGGTGTCGCCCCCGCGTCGTCGACGAACTCGAGCTCGAGCGAGCCGGGTTCCCCCGGTGTCTCGATGATGCGCAGATGACCCGCGATGGCAGTGTCGAGAAGGGCGGCCGGGATGCCGGCACCCGACCGGTGCACCAGTTCGGCGCCCTCGATCACGTCGACTCCGGAGGGCGGCCCGTACTCGGGAACGATGATGCCGCGTCCGTCCGCATCGCGACCGCGCCGACGAGCGGCGGCGGCGACGCCGACCCCCGCGAGGCCGATCCCCACCGCCGCGATCGAGCTGCCGGCCAGCGCGGGGGCCGCGTCGACCGAGAATTGCTCGAGGGGTGTTCGCACCACCTCCCCGGGAATGAACGTCCCGCGGGCGAACCCGATGGCGACGGTGAGGTTCTCGCCGGGGCCGAGCGACTGCTCCTGCGACGAGAACACGACGCCGGCGGCGCCGGATCCGCTCGCGATGTCGCACCGACGGTCCGATCCCTCCGAGCCGACGTAGCAGGCGGCCGCCCCCTCTCGCAGGAAGGGGACGAGCGCCGCGTCGACCGACAAGCGCACCGAGACCGCGCCGAAGGGCTGCTCCCACTGCGTGCCGTTCACGTCGCGGTAGAACTCATCGGCGTCCGTATCCGCGAAGGAGCGGATGGTGTCGCGCTGCGTGTAGGAGATCACGTACGTCTGCACGCCACGGACGTAGGAGTCGTCGCCGGTGAGCACCCTCACCTCGCGGCGGTCGGACTCGACCTCGAAAGGAACTGCCGCGCCCGCGGCGTCCACGACCGAGACGACACGGGTCTGCAGGGGCACCCCGTCGTAGTCATCGGGTATCGACCGGATGATGCCGCGGTTCTGGTCTTCGTCGGGGAACCGCGCGACGAGCGTTTCGGTCACCGCGAGCTCGGCGTGACCGTCGGCCGCCCGAGTGAGCGTCATCTGCGCGTCGAAGGAGTCGAAGGTGAAGTCGCTCGTATCGGCCGAAGCGGGACGAGGCGATGCGAGCGCGATGAGCAACGCCAACGCGACGATGGCGAAGGCCGCCCACGAGCGGCGGACCCGGAAAGGCGAAGAGGCGAGGCTCGGCATGCTCAGACGCTATCCGGCCGCCCGTTGCGAGCGGATCCCCCCTGCGGCGGAGTCTGGTGCGCGGTCGAGGGAACGCAGCGCTCAGGCCGCGGCGCTGGGGGTGGCCGCCGCGACCGTCCGAAGGATCGAGGGCGCGGCAACAGGGGGAGCGAACAGCGCACAGCAGGAGCGGCCCGAGACCTCGCAGGCATCGGCGACGGCGCATCGCATGCGCTGGAGGAACGCCGTCACGGCCACCGTCTCGCTCTCGGACATCCCGCGGGTCGCCTGCATCATGCGCGCGTGCATCGACCGGAGGGTCTCGCGCATCTCCTCGTCGGCGTGCGGGGTGGCGGTGATGACCACCTTGCGGCGGTCGGAGGGGTGCGGCGTGCGCCGGAGGTGCCCCGACCGCTCGAGCCGATCGAGCAGGGCCGTCACGGACGCCGTCGACACTCCGAGATGGCGGGCGAGGTCGATGGGGGTGACGTCCCGGCCCGCGCCGCTGGCCCTCGCGAGGAAGCGCAGGACGAGGAGTTCGTTCTCGCCCATCGACATGGAGTCCTGAGTGCGGCGACGCATCGCCATCTCCGCTGAACGGTACGCGCGCATCGCCTCCATGACGCGCGCCCCGCGCTCGTCTTCGACGCTGTCGCTGTACCAGTACGACGGAGGTGCCGCGTGCTCGCTGGACATCGATCTCCTAATATCTCGCTTGCCTATTCGCTAGTCTACCTAGTAAGTTCATCAGTGAGCAACGAGCAGAGGGGTACATCATGGCGAAGCTCTACTACGGCACGACGACCGAGCCGATCCGCATCGACGACCGCATGTTGGCGCACGTCAAGGTGGTCGTCGCCACCAAGCTCCGCCGCGGTGAGAGCTTCACGCTCTCGTGGGTGCACGGCGCCGACGAGCCGGTGGGACGATCGACGATCTGGCTGCAGCCGTCCATTCCTCTGCGGTTCGTCTTCGACTCGGAGCAGCCGGAGGCGCTCGACCAGAACCTTCTCAGGCGCATGGCCAACGATGCCAACTCCTCGCGCGGCCTCAGCCTCGACATCGCCCTCGAGGAGCCCGCGGAGAAAGTCGTCCCGCCGCGGGTGTCGGCCTCTGCGTCGAAGTCGACGCGTTCCCTCGTCCGCGCGGCGTGACCCCTTCTGCGCCGCACGCGTCCAACGGGGCGGTCGTCTGGTCACGGGTGGACGCCGACCTCTCTGTCGCCACGCGCGACGGCGACTTCGCCGGGTACGTCGATCGCCGCTCCCTCGGGACGTTCCTCGCCTTCGACCCGCACGGGCGGCACATCGGCACCTTCGCCCACGCCGATGCGGCGCGGTCGGCATTGGGCGGCCACGCCCGGGATCGTCGCGAGAACCCGGCCGTCCGCGGGATGCAGTTCCTCCGCGAGGTCAGCCGCAGTGCGACGATCGCCAGACTTTTCAGGGCGCAGTCATGACCGAAACCCCAACGTGGGACGCACCCACGGGACGGTCCGCATCACCGACCCGGGGGATCCTCCGGTTCCCGGTTCTCGGTGACGTCCTCGCCTGACCGGTCGACGGGCCCCCGCGCCGCGGGCTCTTTTCGAACGAGCAGAACGGCGACCGCGAAGCAGACCCCTCCCAGGGCTCCGAAGATCAGTCGGGGCCCGGTGGGCGAATCGGCGGGGAAGACCAGGGTCGGGGCGGCCAGAACGGCCATTGCGACGACGCAGAGCGCGAAACCCATCGGACGTGGTGATCGCGAATTCATCGGACCCCTCCGGATGCGGACGTGACGCCAGCCTAGACGAGTGCCGGGAGGAGCGGCGTGAACAGACGCGAGTCGGGGCCATTCCCGACGTCACGGGGGCTGGCCCGCGCGCAACGCTGACCTCTTCCGTGAGGCCGAGGCTCTCCCCGCCGGAACGAGCTCATCGGCCGGCGTTCACGGAGGGACACCTCTTCGCCGAGGCTGATGCGGCCATCGATGACGGGTGCGCGCGATCGAAGCGATAGGGTGGCCGAGCCCGTTGCAGGAGGAGCCGATGACCGAAACCGCCGAGCGGCCCCTCGCTCGGGCGCAGGGGCTCCGAAGCGCACCACCCGCCCTCGCGGCGACGATCGGCGGTTCGGCCGCTTTCGTCAGCGCTGCGCTCATCTGGATATGCCGCCTCTGGGAGCCCGGTGTGCAGTACGTGAGTCAGCTCGGTGCGACGGCGATGCCCACCGCGCCCCTGTTCAACACGGCGCTGCTTCTGCTCGCGATCGCCACGGTCCTGCTCGATAGATCGCTCGCCGGGCGGGGCGAAGGTTACGGTGCCGGGTGGCCCGTCGCCACGACGCTGCTCGTGTGCGGGTTGTGCTTCGCCGTGGCATCCGTCGTCACCTGCTCGCCCGGATGCCCCATTCCTTTCACCGAGGGCGCCCTTCCCCAAGACCTGATCCACATCTCCTTCGCCGTCCTCGGGTTCCTGTCGGCGATCGTCGCCATGGGACAGGTTGCCGCGAGGCCTCGGCGTCCCTGGATGCGCGCGGCCTCCGTCTTCACGCTCGTCGCGGTCGGTGCCACATCGCTGACCGGCGCGATGATCGCTCTTTCCCGTGGTGACACGGTGCTCGGCGGCAACCTGGAGTTCGCCGCCGCGACGCTCGCCATCGCGTGGTTCGGGGTCTGGGGCCTGCAGGTCGCCTCTGACATTCGGCGAAGCCACCCGGATGTGTTCGGCGTGCGCGCGTGAGTACCCCAGGAGATGCGTTCCGGCGACTGCGGCGCATCGCGGGGTGGCTTGCACCCCTGGCCGCATTCGCCGTCATCCTCGCGGTTGTCCGGTCAGCGGGCGTACCGCTGACACTCCCCGGCATCGTGCTCGCGATCATCCTTCTCGGTGTCGCGCGCCTGTTGATCGGACGAGCTCGCCGTCATCGGCGCGACCGCTCCGTCACACGTCCTCGGGGCTCTCGATGAGTCCCCACGCGTGGGCCGCTCGGATCGCACTCGACCGATCCGACGCCTCGAGCTTCCGGTAAAGACTCCGCAGCTGCGTCTTGACCGTATTCGGGGAAACGGAGAGCTCGCGGGCGATGACGGCGATCGTCGCCGACGGTGTGAGGTGGTCCAACACCACCTTTTCGCGGGTGGTGAGTTGAGGCACGCTCGCCGATGACACGAAGTAAGACGCGCGCGCTTCGATGTGAGCGCGCGACGTGGACGACAGCGTCTTCGCGACCACCGCGCGATCTTCTGGCGCCAACGCGCTCCAGGGGCTCCACAGATCGTGTCGGATACTCAGCGCTTCGGCGCGCTCCAGGGTGGGGCGGCGGGAGGCGGCCCCACGCAAGCGCACCTCGGCCACGATACTGACGACGAGGCTCTCGAGAGTCGTGCGTGGGGAGGGCTCGTGCTGGCGGCCCCACTTGATGCTCAGGACGAAGGCGTCGTGCGCTCGCCCGGCGTACAGCTGAGACAGCGCGATGGCGGGAGCGGTGAGGGGGGAGAGCATGAACGGGCCCTCGAACAGGGCGAGAGCGTCCCGTGCTTGCCGGAGCGCGATGAGCACTTTCGCTCGCGTCGTCAGGAGAAGCGTCGACTGGAAGTGCGAGGGGGGTGTGCTGCGTATTGCTGTCGTCCACGTGCGCAGCACTTCGAGCGCGTCGGATGCGGCGCCCGACACGAGGAGCGTCAGCACGTGGGCCGACGCCGCGTAGGGCCACAGTTCGCGAGCCGCGGCGGTGGAAGACAGGGCGTCGAAGAGCGGGCGCGCCTCTTCCGCTTCGCCGGTCTCGAGGAGGACCCACGCGGACGCCAGTCGGAGGCCTTCACCCCAGGGAGACGCCACCCAGGTGTCCGAGCACTCCGCCTCGACGAGTGCTCGCGCGGTGCGCACGTCACCTTCGAGCAGAGCAATGACGGCGAGGGCGCCGCGCGCCCGCAGCCGCTGCGCAGGTAGCGCCGTCTGCTCGGCCCGTGACATGCACTCGCTCGCCGCGCGCAGCTGCCCCATGGCGAGGAAGGTCATCGCGACCTGATACCACCCCTCGGCCTTCGTCTCGAGCTTGAGATCTCGCGCGCGGCCGAGGGCGTCGGCAAGCATGTCCGACGCTTCGGAGGCGAGTGCGAATCGCCCCGCGGCGCGAAGAAGACTCACACGGATGATCAGGGCGTCGGGGCGGCCCGCTGTGACGCTCGAGACGTCGGACAGGCGGTTGAGAGCGGAGGCCACGAGCGAGGGTGTCTCTGCTGACACAGCGGTCTCGGGGTCGAGGGAGAGCAGTGCCTCGACGACCACCGGAGCTGAGGACGCGCTCGATCGGAGCCGCGCGAGGGCGCTCGAAAAGCCGTCGGCGCTGCGCGCCCAGACCTCGGACCCCGACCTGCGCAGGATCCCGGCCAGGGTCGTCCACTGTCGCGCGTCCGCGGCGAGCCGGGTCGCCAGCAGGGACTCGCCGTTCGACACGAGATGCTCGAGCAGCCGGAGCCGGGCTGCGGACACCCGGGAAGGCTGCTTCGCGGCGATCTCCTGGAACCACCGCTCGCGAATCGGCTCGGCCAACAGCGCGCGCGTCGTGCCGGGCCAGACCACACCCGCGCTCTGGAGCCGATCGAGAAGATCGGGGGTGGCCCCATTCTGCGACTCGACGCCGAGGGCGCGGGCGAGGGGCTCGGTGACGTAGGGGGCGAGAGCGAGGAGGCGGAGATCGTCCGTGACCGGTGCGCCCAATCGCGCCTCCATGTCGCGGGTGAGCGCGGCGCTCGCGTAGGCGGCCGCCGTGGCGGCTTCGCCGCGCGTGTGGAGGGGGAGGCCCTCCAGGCGGAGCCGAGTGCTGGCCAGCTGGACGAGGGCGGGCCACCCGTGCGTGAGTGCGGCGAGCTCGTCGGTGGCGGTATCGGTCGACTCGACCCCGTTCACGGCGAGGACCGATGCGACCTCTTCCCGGGTCATCAGCAGGTCTCCTGAGGGGAGCGCCTGCACATCGAATTCCAGTGCGACGAGGGGATTCTCGAAACCCGTCGGCTGACGGGTGGCGACGACGATTCGAAGGTTGCGGTCGGCGCGCAGCAGATCGAGCAGATGGTGGGTCGAAACCCCGCGTCCTTCGACGTGATCGTCCACGAGGAGAACATGGGAGGCGGGCCCGTCTGCGAATGCCTCCGCGATATGCGGAAGGGATTCCGGCGAGGTGAGGGCGCCGTCGATGAGCTGTACGCCATGCTCGGTGTCCGAGGCAAGAGCGTCGGCGAATTGGCGCAGCAGCGCGGTCTTCCCCACGCCGGTCGGTCCACGGAGCAGGACGACATCGGTGCGCAATGCCGCTTCGAGACGGCCCAGCGCCTGTGGACGCGGTGCCCAGAACCGGCTCGTGCGGCGGGCGGCTCGAACGCCGATCACCATGTCATCTACACCGATCAACATCGGGACCTCCAGGAGCGAAAGGACTGCCGCCCTTCTGAGGTGGGGCTGCGGTCGACGCGGTGAACTCCCACCCCGTCGAGAAGATCCTGCGGGTTTTGCGCACGATGGTCGGACGAATCTCGCAGGTTTCATCCCCCGCGTCATCCCCGATTCACCCCCTCCGCATCACCCTCTCGGGCCGGTACGTCCTTCGCCTGGTCGCTCGCCGTTCTCGCGTCAAGAGCGGCGTCGCCTCGCCGTGCTCGGAAGAGGGGGCGTTGGGTGAGCCGTCGTCGGTCGTCCGGGTGATGCCGCGGGTGAAATATTCGCCGTCTCTCGCGATCCGCGTCCGATGCACGGTGGCCTCCCGGCGCTCTGATCAGGGGAGTGGGCGGGCGCGGGGGCGTGGTGCCGCCCCGGCGCCGGCGCCCCTGGGCTGGTGCGCCGCGCGGGGGCGGGTACGCGGGAATGACCGGCTCGGGCTCCATTCCGGGGGCTTCGCTCTCTGCGCGGGGCACGGGCGGTCGGGTGACGACACGAAGACTGCCTGGCGCGTTCCACCTCCGGCCGCCCGTCCTCCGCCCGCCTCGACCCCCACCATGGGGGTCGCGCCCACCGGCCGGGCATGTATGCATGTTCATGTGAGCGTTGACTTCCGATCAAGCTGGTCTCATGAACGACGCGCCCGACCCCTGGACAGAGTTCGCCCGCGAGTTGGGCGTGCGCATGCTCCGCGCCCGCGCCGAGAAGCAGATGTCTCAGGAGCAGGTCGCCCACGAAGCGGGGCTCGCGACCTTCACCTATCGGAAGCTCGAGAAGGGGGAGTCCAATCCCGGGACCGCCGCGAACCCGCGTCTGCGCACCTTGGTGGCCCTGTCGGATGTCCTCGGGATCGCTTTGCCCGACCTGATCCCCACCCCGCCGAAGGGGCTCCCGCCCGGACGGTGACGGCGGTGTCGGAGGTTCGCGATGTAATGCGTTCGTGCCCACCAGTGTTCGGTTCGCCGCCCGCGGCGACCCCGACGGAAAGGTGTCATGCATGACTCGGCAGTCTCGCGCCAAACGGACCTCCGGTGCCCGAAGGTGTGCCTTCCGCTGGTGCGTCACAGAGCACGGCTCGACCGCTCATCCCGACGACGAAGATCACCGCAGCGCAGGCGTCGGAGTCAGCGCGAGGGTGCGAGACGCGATGGGGTTCGGCCCCGGCCTCCTCGCGGAGGTGGAGATCGGTCTGCTGCGACGGACCACCGATGCCGAGACGTGGGTGATCGTGGAGACCGGGATCGGGGCGTCCGTTTCCCTCCCGGTCAGCGCGGTCCGCGAACTCGCGATCGGTCTTCAGGAGGAGGGGGAACTCGTCGCCCTCCTCGCTCCCGAACCCGAGTCCCACTGATCTCCTGCGCAGGAAGGACAGCGCGCCGACGGCGGAGGCGTCGACGGGACCGTTCGTCGGTCCGCGACGAGTCAGCCGCGGCGGCCGAACGTCCTGCGCACGATGCGCAAGAGGCCGAGGAAGCCGAACAGGCCGACGACGGCGCCCAGGACGGCGAACAGGGTGATGGACCCGCCGAGGACCGGCCCGCCCCCCGCGATCACCAGGACGACGGCGAGGACCACGGCGGCGATCGAGACGAGCGTGGTGGCGATCTCACCCGTCGCCCGGCCGAGGATGCCGCTGACGTCCTCGCCGTCGGCGCTGCGCAACGTGATCCCGATGGATCCCTTCTCGACACCGGTGAGCAGGGCGTCGAGGCGACGGGGGATCTGCTCGAGGCGAGCGAGGGCGATGACCGTTTGCGCCTGGAGGTCGGTGGCCATGCGCTTGACCGACACCGTCCGACGAAGGAGGCTCGGCATGAGTGGGAGCGCTCGACCGACCATGTCGAAGTCGTCGACGATGACGCGCAGGCACCCCTCGAGCGTGGCGAAGCTCCGGAAGGCCGAGGCGAGTTCGCCGGGCAGAGCGATGTGGTGCTGGCGGATCACGTCGACCATCCGCGTGAAGATCGATCCGTGCCCGCTGGTGCGCAGGTGCTCGGTGGTGAGGACCACTCCCACGTCGTGTCGGAAGGCGTCGAGGTCGGCGTCGTCGGGGACATCGACGATGAGGAGCAGGGCGTCCGTCGCCGCGACGTCGTTCTCGCTGAGGGCGGCGAGGAGGAAAGCCGTCATGTGCTGACGTCGACTGCGCTCGATGACGCCGACGGCGCCGAAGTCGATGAGCCCCAGGGTCCCGTCCCTCTTCAGCAGCACGTTGCCGGGATGGAGGTCCGCGTGGAAGACCCCGTACACGAGGATCTGCTCGAGGACGGTCGCCATGAGCGTCTCGGCGAGGCGATCGCGCTGCGACGGATCGAGGTCGGCGATCAGCGGCGCCGCGTCGCTCAAGGCCGTTCCGTCGACGAGACCCATCGTGAGCACGCGTTGGCCGGACGCGTCGGAGAAGATGCGCGGAACGCTCACGAGCCCGCGGCGTCCGGGTTCGGCGCGATCGATCAGTTCGAGGGTCGAACCGATCATCTGCGTGTTGCGGGCCTCGATGCGGTAGTCGAGTTCTTCGAGGAGGGTGGTGGTGAAGCCGCGGGCGACCGATTCGATGCGGAGATCGCGTCCGACGCGTGTGCGCGCCTCGGCCCGGTGCGCGAGGCGGCCGATGATGTCGGCATCCGCCTCCACCTGCGCCCGCGCGGCGGGCCGCTGGACCTTGATGACGACGTGGGTGCCGTCGAGCAGCCGCGCGCGGTGTACCTGTGCGACGGAGGCGGCGGCGAGGGGGACCGGGTCGACCTCGGCGTAGACCGCATCGATCGACTGGCCGAGGTCGCTCTCGATGACCGCGCGCACCGTTTCCCAGGGAAGCGTCGTCGCGCTCGTCTGCAGGGAGGCGAGGGCGCTCAGATACGGCTCGGGAACGAGGTCACGACGGGTCGAGAGCACCTGGCCGAGCTTGACGAAACTCACCCCGGCATCGTTGATCGTCGCCACGATGGCTCGCGCCCGTTCCTCCGAGGTGCTCAGTTGCTCCTCGACGCGCGCGCGGCCGCCGTGGAAGAGCCACCCGACCCCGTGCCGAGAGGCGATCGCGAGGATCTCCAGGTATCGCCGGGTCCGTTTGCGCTGGCGGAGCGCTGCCCGCACGACGTCGATCGGATTCGGGAGGGGGCGCGTCGGGAAGATCGCCTCGCTCGCCACGAGGGCGGCGACGCCGAGGGCGAAGACCCATGCCAGCGAGAGCGCGATCAGGCCCGCCCAGATCCAGCCGTCCTCCGCGGGAATGGATGCCGAGGAATCGGGGAACCCGGTCTGTCGCAGCGTCCATCCGGCCGAGGGCACTCCCAGGAGGAAGACCAGCAGACCCACGACGATACTGCGCGGCCAGCCCACCGCCGTGCCGAGGACGCGACGCGCGACGAAACCGACGAGGAGCGCCGAGACGACGGCGGTGATCGAGATGAGGAGGCTGGCCATCACGTGGTCAGCGTAGCCGGGCGAGGCTCAGGCGATCCGGGCGAGCCCGCAGCGGTGGCAGGCCCACCAGGCTGCAGAGCCTCGCTGGACGGGTTCGGTCACGCCCCCGCAGGACGCGCAGGCGGGGGCGAAGCCCGCGATCTCGTCGTCGCCGTCATCCTGAAACACGGGTCGGTCGCCGGAGGCCAAGATGGACATGAGGTATTTTGACATGCGCATGTGCGGGCACCTGTGTTATCCACAGGCCGCTGCTCAGAAGATCCCCGACACCTGCTCCCACAGGATCGCGACGACGGGTCCGATCTCGCCGACGCGCTGGGCCGATCCGAGCACGACGGCGACGAGCGGGAAGGCCGTCACGGCCAGCGCCACGAGAACGCTTATGACCGCCAGCGTCCATGCGGCGGGTGCCCGGTGCCGCGTGATCGCGAGGGCGAGAAGCCCCGCGATCACGACGGCACCGACGACGGTGACCGCGAGGACGCTGAGGGCGGGGAAGGGCACGATACCGGCTGTGCTCGCCGTCGCCCCGCCGAGAAAGCCGACGAGTGGCAGGTACAGCGCCAGCGCGATGATCGCGACGGCGCCGGCCCCGACTGCTCCCGCGATGACGCTGCGCCGCGATTGCAGCAGGGTCCCGCTCGAGGAGGAACGAAACATGGGGAGCCTCCGTTCGAGGGACGGGCGGATCACTTCCGGAGGTCGTGAAACGTCTTCTTCGCGCGCTTCTCCGCAGCCGCGGCAGCCTTCTTCGCCGCCTTGTGGCGACGCTTGCGGGCGCGCGGGTCGTTCCACAGTCGGACGATCTGGTGGCCGACGGACTCCCGGTTCTTCACCTGGACGCGCGGGGTCCGGGTGCCGACCGCGTAGGCGATCAGGGCGACGGCGCCGATCACGATGAGCTTGTTGCGCATGGCATCCTCCTTGTCGTCGAGGATCTCGATGCACTCCGCCGGGAGGGGGCCCTCGGCGCGAGATCCGTCACCAAGGAGACGTGGCGAGCGGCTGATTCGTCACGCGCCGTGGAGGAAAGGTCGACGGCGCCGACGTCTGTCATCGCGCGCGCGGGGCGCGACGCCCTTCGGAGCAGACGCGTTCACGTTCAGGCGGACCGTGTCCGGGTCAGGGGCGCCCCATGCCGTGATAGGTCCAGCCGGCATCGCGCCACGCCGCCGGGTCGAGGCAGTTGCGTCCGTCGATCACGACGCGACCTCGCGCGAGCGAGGCGGCGTGCTCCGGGCTCAGCTCGCGTCGGTACTCGTCCCACTCCGTCACGACGATGACCGCGTCCGCGTCGCGGAGGGTGGCGTCCAGGTCGGTGTCGTAGGTGAGCTGCGGGTGCACCCGTCGCGCGTTCTCGATCGCCGCGGGATCGGTCAGGGTGACCTGGGCCCCCAGCCCGTGCAGCCGAACGGCCACATCGAGCGCGGGAGAGTCGCGGATGTCGTCGCTGTGCGGCTTGAAGGCCGCTCCCAGTACGGCGATCTTCGCTCCAAAGACGCTTCCGCCGAGAGCGGTCGTCGCGAGCTCGACGGCGCGGTCCCGGCGGCGGAGGTTGATGGCGTCGATCTCGCGGAGGAAGGCGACGGACTCGCCGCGGCCCAGTTCTTCGGCCCGGGCGGAGAAGGCCCGGATGTCCTTGGGGAGGCACCCTCCGCCGAACCCGATGCCGGCTCCGAGGAAGCGGCGCCCGATGCGGGCGTCGTGGCCGATGGCATCGGCGAGCGTGGTCACATCGGCCCCCGTCACCTCGGCGATCTCGGCCATCGCGTTGATGAAGCTGATCTTGGTGGCGAGGAAGGCGTTCGCCGCGACCTTGACCAGCTCGGCCGTGGCGTAGTCGGTCACGATGAAGGGCGTTCCCTTCGTGATCGAGGGGTGGTAGACCTCGCGCAGAATCTGTGCGGTGCGCTCACCCTCCGCCGTCGGAGAGCCGTCGATCGAAGGAACGCCGGCGACGAGCCGATCGGGGTCGATGGTGTCCTGCACCGCCCAGCCCTCGCGCAGGAACTCCGGGTTCCAGACGAGCACCGCGCCGCGCTCGGACACCCGGGGTGCCAGACGGGCGGCGGTGCCGACCGGAACGGTCGACTTGCCCGCGACGACGTCGCCGGGGGCGAGGAAGGGGAGCAGCGCGTCGACGGCCGCATCCACGTAAGTCAGATCCGCAGCGTGGCCGCCCGCCTGTTGGGGTGTACCGACGCCGATGAAATGCACCGCGGCACCTCGAGCCGCCGACATGTCCGTCGTGAACGAGAGCCGTCCCGAGGCGATCCCCTCGGTGAGGATCTGCTGCAGGCCGGGCTCGAAGAACGGTGCTTCTCCCCGCGAGAGCGTCGCGATCTTGCGCTCGTCGACGTCGATGCCCACCACGTCGTGGCCGATGGAGGCCATCGCCGCCGCGTGAACAGCTCCCAAATATCCGCAACCCACGACAGACAGACGCACGATCAAAGCCTTTCAGATATCCGCGGCGAGAACCGACGGCGACGGTCCGGAAACCGGAACGGGGTGGTGGCGACGGTCACGCCGCGGTCTCGCCGGGAGCGAGTGCCGCGCGGGCGGTCTTGCCGAGGATGACGAAATCGCCCAGGAGGGTCCAGTTTTCCACGTACGACAGGTCCAGTCGTACGGACTCCTCCCAGGACAGGGAGGACCGCCCGCTGACCTGCCAGAGGCCGGTGATGCCGGGCTTGGCGAGGAACCGCCGGTGCACGTGGTCGGCGTAGACCGCCACCTCCGAGGGAAGCGGGGGGCGCGGTCCGACCAGCGACATCGAGCCACCCACCACGTTGAAGAGCTGAGGAAGCTCGTCGAGGCTGAACTTGCGCATCACCCTGCCGATGGGGGTGACCCGTGGATCGTTCTTCATCTTGAACAGCACTTCGTTGCCGGAATCCCGCTGCTGCGCGGTCAACTGTGCGCGCAGCTCCTCGGCGTTGACGACCATCGAACGGAACTTGAACATGGTGAACTCGCGGCCGCGGAAGCCGACGCGGGTCTGGCGGAACAGGACCGGCCCCTCGCTCGACAATCGCACGGCGATGGCGAGGAAGAGCAGCAGGGGGCTGAGCAGCACCACCCCGAGGCTCGCCGCGGCGAGGTCGACGGATCTCTTGAGAAAACTCTGTCCCCTCGAGAATTTCGGCGTCTCGACGTGAATGAGGGGGAGACCGGCGACGGGCCTGGTGTGCAAGCGCGGCCCGGCGATGTCGACGATGCTCGGGGCGAGCACGAGGTGCTGGCGACCCGCCTCCAGGCTCCACGAGATCTCTTTGACCTTCTCGGCGGGCAGCTCGTCGGCACTGGTGATGGCGACCGTGTCGGCCCCGGTCGCGGCCAGGGCCCGCGACACGTCGCCGACGTGTCCCATGATCGGAATCTCCGTGCCGGGGATGGTGTCGGCCGTCTTGGCGTGAGGCACGCACGCGCCGACGACGCGGTAGCCGGCGCTGGGCGTGCGGGCGAACTCTCGCGCGAGCTGCGTCACCGAGGGGAGTGAACCGACGAGGAGGACGTGCGCGGAGTACCGACCGCGGGAGCGCTGCACGACGAGCCACTGCCTCCACATCCATCGCGTGAAGCAGAGGACCAGGATGCCGGACGGCAGGCTGACCAGCAGGTAACCGCGGGCCACGTCGATCTGGGTGAGGAAGGCGATGATCGCCACGGCGCCGAACAGGCGGAAGCTGGCGTCGGCGATGCGCACGTACTCGGCGGAGCCGGTGCCGATGACCCGGTCGCTGCGGGACTCGACGAAGGCGAGCGCCCACATCCAGGTCACGATGAGGATGGCGGAGAAGGCCCAATAAGAGAGATCGCTGATGCGGCTATCGCTGCCCGCGGCGAGTTGCGCATTCCCGAGGCCGAACCAGAGCAGCTGGGTGCCGTAGACGACCCAGACGAGCGCGGCGAAGTCGGTGAGGACCAGATTACGCCGGTACCGACCGCGCCAGCGGTCTTTCACGTGCGACGGGGGAGGTGCCGTCACCGGTGTCACTCCGGCGGAGACCTCGGTCGATACGGTCCGGGATGCCGGGGCGGTGGCACCGACCGGATCCGCATCTGCGGAGGACGCGCCGGGGCGCAGGTCAGACATCGCCATGTCTCTTCCTCCCCCCCCAATCCCACGCGTGCGTGGGAGCCCTCCCGCGAACAGTAACAGGCGAAATTCACCCGTCAAGTCACCCTTCATCTCTTGTCATACGTAGGAAACCTGAACGATAGGCATTTGCAATTCACCTGGCGGATGACGTGTTGGTCCGGTATCGACGTTCCTCTACACTCGGGCGCGGATCAGCCGAACTCGGCTGTCTCGAGATCGTGCCGCACGGTGGGGTCGTCACACCCCGTCCGAAAGGTTCCGATGCCACGCGCCTCGTCGTCGATTTCTCGCCCCCGTCGGGTGCAGGCCGGCCTCGTCGTCGCGATCGCGATCGCCGCCGTGGTGGTCTTGGCGGTCGGCGGCGTCTTCGCCTTCGCACTGTTCCGTCCGGAGCCCGCGTCGACGCCGACCCCGTCCGCGGCGGCAACGACGGCCACGCCGTCCGCGTCGGCCTCGCCGACCGCGACGATCCCGCCGCCGCCCCCGCCCGTCCCGTCGTCGCCCGCCGCGCAGGGATGCGAGGGGGCGTCGACCCTGATGACCATCTGGGCGCACCCCGACGACGACATCATCTTCGCCAACCCGACCATCTCGGACGCCATCGCCGCCGGTCGGTGCGTGCGGACGGTGTTCGTGACCGCGGGCGACGCCGGTAAGGGCCTGGACTACGTGGCGGCGCGG
Source organism: Microbacterium sp. Leaf203 (assembly GCF_001421275.1). Classification (NCBI taxonomy): domain Bacteria; kingdom Bacillati; phylum Actinomycetota; class Actinomycetes; order Micrococcales; family Microbacteriaceae; genus Microbacterium; species Microbacterium sp. Leaf203. Next base: position 1,091,897 of record NZ_LMKF01000022.1, read on the forward strand.
GAGCTCGGCATCCTGCGCGCGTACAACGCCATGCGCGGCAAGGACGGCGAGTGGGATGCCGCCGAGATCACGCTCGGCACGGGAATGCAGGTCCGGCGGCTCGTTCCGAAGGACGATCCGCGCCTGTCGGTTCTGTATCTCCGCCTCCCGGACGGGAACCTCACCGGCGAGGGATTCGACGCGACGGCGCACGCGACCCTGAGCAAGCTCTACGACGGAGCCGCGGGGACCCTCGCACCCGTCGACGGGGGACCGGCCGTGACCCGCGATCAGCTCATCGCGTCCGTCCGGGAGCTGGTGTCGGCATTCCACCCGGAAGGGACGCTCACCCATATCCCGCGTGGCAGCGCCTTCGCCCCCGGGGACCACCCGGATCACTCGGCGGTGGGAACCCTGATCCGCGACTCACTGACCTCCGACGCGGCGGTGGGGCCCGGCATCCGGTACTTCGTGGGGTACCCCTCCGAGAACCTGCCGGCGAATCTCGAGGGCGCGGTGCTCGACACCAAGGTCGACACCTACCGCATCTACACGCAGCAGGATCAGGTGGTCCGGTGCGCCGATCGCAGCGCCTGCCTGAAGACCCGGAAGTTCGGCCAGTGGCTGCAACGGTCCTATCCGAAGGCCGACGCCGACCTGCAGATGGGGTGAAATCGGTCCCGATGCCCGAACTCAGGAGTCGGCGGCGAGGGATTCCTCGACGGCCGCGCGGGCCTCACGCTCGGCGATGATGTCGACGAAGTCCTTGACGGGAGCTTCGGCGTACTTGTCCACCGCGACGACGGCCTCTTCGTGAACCACCTCCGGCTGGGCGTCGGGGAAGCGCGCCTGGACGCGCTCCTCGACTCCGGCGACCGTCTCGTCCTTGTCGAAACCCTCGTTGCGCTTCGTCATGGTCCGGATCCTCAGTGCTGGTAGGTGCCGTGCAGGATCGCCCGCCCCAGTGTCTTGAACGCCAGATTGAACGAGACGACGGCCGGGGAGGCATCCGAGTCGACGCCGAGCGTCTCCTCGCCCACGGCGTGCACGACGAAGAAGTAGCGGTGGGGCTGGTCGCCCTGCGGGGGAGCCGCCCCGAGGAACCCCTTCTCGCCGCCGTCGTTGCGAACGTGGAAGGCCGCGCCCGGGAGCTCTCCGGAAGCGGCGCCCGAGGCCACTTCGCGGACATCCGCCGGAACGTCGACCAGGACCCAGTGCCAGAAGCCGCTCGGGGTCGGCGCGTCGGGGTCGAAGCCCGTGATCACGAAGGACTTGGTGCCCTCCGGGACCTCCGACCACGCCAGGTGCGGGGAGGTGTTGCCCTTGTCGGCGACCTGGGCGTCCTTCAGGGGCTGACCGTCGGCGATGTCGTCGCTGGTCACCGCGAAGGACGGCACGGACGGAAGGAGCGGGTACGGATCGGGGGTCTGCGGTCGGGAGAGATCAGCCATGCAGGCACGCTAGAACCGCCCGGTGGCCGGGGAGCAGGGCTTGCATCCCGGCCCGACGCCGGATAGCGCTCAGCCGTGCAGGCGGAGAAGAGAGTGCGCGGTCTCGCGGCACCCCTCGGGAGCAGGAAGGCCGTAGTCGTTCTCGACGACCGTCCGCAGCTCCGCGGCCAGTTCATCGACCGAGGGCCTTGTGTCGAGTGCCTCGAGGATCGGCAGGATCAGGTCGTCGTACTCGTCATCGGGCCAGCCCTGACCGATGTGGTGGACCCCGATGGGATCCCACTCGTTGAGGACGGCGCGGATGCGCAGGGCTACGGGCGACAATGACCGCGGCGGTGTGGACGTCTGCATAGGGCGAGTGTCGTCACCCTCTCTAGGTGCGCGCTGAGGATCGCCGATGCGTACGGTGCGCGGCGTCCTCATCGCGCCGCCCGTGTGGGAGCGTGATCCGCCGATCGGTTTCACCCCACCCCGCCGGGTGGCGGGGCTGCGGGGTTTCGGATCCGGAAACCGGCACCGTCGCGATAGCGTCGGAAGGCGCCCGAGGGCGAGGGGGAACCCGCAATCCGTCGCCGGGGGGCGAAGTACAGGACGGAGTCGCCGTGAGTGACATCGACGAGCCTTCGGGCGCCGATCAGGCACCCGTCGACTCCGCGGCACCGCGTCGCTCCGGGATCTCCCGCAGAGCCCTCGTGTTCGGCGGCATCGCCGTGGGCGGCCTCGCCGCGCTCGGCGGCGGCGCGCTCGTCTACCGCGAGATCCGTCGCTCAGCGCCGCCGGAGGGGACCTGGGTGAAACTTAGCCCCATCGTCCCGGTGCCCGAAGCCTCACCGCGGCCCGTGTCACCGGCCTCCGAGGAGCCGGGAAGCGACACCACGGTGGCGGTCTGGGCGCACGCCGACGATGACATCATCTTCGCCAACCCGCACCTCGCCGGAATCATCGGCTCCGGTGCGACCCTGCGCACGATCTTCGTCACCGCCGGTGACGCCGGCCGCGGCCTCGATTACGCGAAGCAGCGCGAGGCCGGCATCCGGGCCGCGTACGACGAGATGCGCGGCAGCACGCAGCCGTGGAACACCGCCCAACTGACCCTCCGGAGCGGTGCACGCGTCACCCGATTCGTGCCGTCCGATGACCCGCGCCTGTCGATCACGGTGCTGCGCCTCCCCGACGGCAACCTCAGCGGAAAGGGGTTCGCGACCACGGGCGAAGCGGGACTCACCCAGCTCATCAACGGCACGGTCCCCGCGCTCGCCCCGATCGACGACGGGCCGACGCTCGACGCGAGCAGACTGGCCGAGACGGTCGCCGAGCTCATCCACGCGGGTCGCCCCGACCACATCACGACCAACATCCCGCACGAGAGCGCCTTCGCGCGCGGCGACCACCCCGACCACTCGTGCGTCGGCTCGCTCGTCCGCGCCGTCGCCCCCGTGTCGGGGATCGCCCCGGAAGCGGTCACGTACTACATCGGGTATCCCTCGCAGCACGAGCCGGTCAACGTCGAGGGTGACGCTCTCGATGCAAAGGTCGACGTGTACGCCACCTACGCCGCCCAGGACCCGGTGGTCACGTGCGACGGCGCCGCCGCCTGCCTCGCGCAGCCGGGGTTCGGGCAGTGGCTGCGTCGTTCGTACGGAAAGACCGAGGCCGAGCTGCGCCTCACCTGACGCCTCGCGGTTCGAGGCGGGTCAGCGTCGCGAAGCGGGAGAGCCCGCGCGCTCCGCGATGAGAGCGGCCTCGACCCGGGACGAGACCGACAACTTGCTCAGGATCGAGCTGACGTGGTCTTTGACCGTGGCGGAGCTCAAGTGCAGCCGGCGCCCGATCTCGGCATTGGAGTCTCCGGTGGGGAGGCACTCGAGCACGTCGCGCTCGCGTTCCGTCAGGAGAGCGACGCGGCGCGCGGCGTCGAGGTCGGGGCCGCCCGAGAACCCGTCGACGAGGGTTCGAGAGACCTCCGGAGAGAGCACGACGCCGCCGGCCGCGAGAGAGCGGACCATCGCGGCGAGGTGTTCCGGGTCGGTGTCCTTGACGAGGAAACCCGTCGCGCCCTCTCTCAGGGCTCTCGCGATCGACTCGTCCGCCGCGAACGTCGTGAGGATGCCGACCACGGGCGGATCGTCATCGCCTCGCACCTCGGCGAGGATCTCGAGGCCGGTAAGCCCCGGCATCCGGATGTCGAGGAGCACGACGTCGGGGCGGAGCGCGCGGATCGCGTCGAGCGCGTCGGGGCCGTCGACGGCCGCGACGACCTCGATGTCGTCGGCGGCGTTGAGGATGAAGGCGAAGCCGGAGCGGACGAGGGCCTCATCGTCGACGACAACAACCCGGATCACGCCAGTCACTGTACGCCGATACGACGAAGCCGCCCCGCGGGATACGGGGCGGCAGGCCGGGACGAGGCACGATACGTGGGGCTCAGCGCCTCGCCCCGGGGTCGGGGAGAGGTCAGTCCTCCGAGACGGTGACGGTGACCTCGATGTTGCCGCGCGTCGCGTTCGAGTACGGGCAGACCTGGTGCGCCTCGTCGGCGAGCTGCTGAGCGAGCTCGGACTCGATGCCGGGCAGGACGACCTCGAGCAGGACGGCGAGCTGGTAGCCGCCCTGGCCATTGGGACCGATGTGGACGCGGCCACCCACGGACGAGTCCGCGATGGCGACCTTGCGGGCGCGGGCCACGGAGTGCAGCGCGCTGTGGAAGCAGGCGGCGTATCCCGCGGCGAAGAGCTGCTCGGGGTTGGTGCCGGCGCCGGAGCCGCCGAGCTCCTTGGGGGGAGCGACATCGAGGTCGAGGTAGGTGCCGGCGGTCACGTGGCCGAGGCGGCCCTGGCCGGTGGAGACGGCTTCGGCGGTGTAGAGAACGTCCATGGTGTTCCTTTCTGGGGACGGATGGGGGTGCGGCCGTCAGGCCGGGTGTCGCGCCGCGTCGGCGTCGCGCACCTCGTCGGGGTGGTCTCGCAGGCCTTTCATGGCCTCGGTGAGCTGGTGCAGTGCGTCGATGAGCTCTCGGGCGCTGTCGGCGTCGGTGATCCCCGACCCCGCGGCGATGCACCGGGGGATGTGGGCCAGTTCGGTGCGCAGCTCGGTGCCGCGGGCGGTGAGCGTGACGGACACCACGCGCTCGTCATCGGCGCGACGTGATCGGGTCAGATAGCCGGCGCTTTCCATGCGGGCGAGCATGGGGGAGAGGGTCCCGGAATCGAGCTGCAGGGCCTCGCCGAGACTGCCGACCGTCTGATCGCCGTCGTTCCAGAGCGTCACGAGGGCGATGTACTGCGGGTACGTGAGGTTCCACGGTTCGAGCAGCGCCCGATACGCCTGCGTGGTCGTGCGGTTGGCGGCGTAGAGCGCGAAGCACACGAGCTGGTCGACGGCGGGCATGCGAAAACTATTGCACACAACTCAATTGCGCACAACTGAATCGTGAGGATCAGCCCCACGCCGACGATGTCAAGCCCTGACATCGAGCCCCGTCACGACGGAGCATGGGTCCCATGATCAGCCGCAGTGACGCGAGCGCAGCCGCGCCCCCGGGGTTCCTCCCCGACGGGGACCGGGATCTGTTCGCCATCAACGGGCACCACTTCGACCTGGGCGGGCCGATCGCCCCGCTCGCCGGCGACCTCGCCTGACCACCACCCGTGCGGGCTGACGAGCTCGCGTCCTCGGCCCGCCCCGGGCGATCAGTCGGCGGTCGAGCCGTCGCGTTCCTCCGCGGGCTCGTCGACGGGATGCCGGGTCACGAGCAGCTCGGCCACCCGGCGACGATCCACCGCGCTCACCTTCAGTGTCGCGCCCTCGACCTCGACGACATCGCCGATGTGGGCCAGGCGGCCGAGCCGCTCGACCACGAAGCCGGCCACGGTGTCGGACGCCCCGCGCGGAAGCGGGACCCCCGTCGCCTCCTCGAAGTCCTGCAGGTTCAAACGCCCCTCGACGGTGCCGTGCTCTCCCTCGGACAGCGGCTGTTCGGCATCCGTGTCGTACTCGTCGAAGATCTCTCCCACGACCTCTTCGACGAGGTCTTCGAGGGTGACGATGCCGTCCGTCCCCCCGTACTCGTCGACGACGACAGCGATGTGGCTCCCGTCCGCGCGCATGGACGTGAGCGTCGGGAGGACGCGGGCGGTGGAGGGGATGTACCGGATCTCGCGCATGACGGCGCTGAGCGCGCGTTCGGGATCGTCGGTCAGGTCCCGGACGTGCACGAAACCCACGACGTCGTCGATCGTCTGCTCCGCGACCGGGTAGCGCGAGAAGGGGAGGTCGCGGACCCGCTCGTAGGCCTCGGCGACCGTGCCGCCGGCGTCGAGGGTCACCACTTCGAGGCGGGGCCGCATGACCTCGCTCACGTGGCGATCACGGAGCGAGAGGACGTCGTCGAGGATGCGCCGCTCGTCGGCGGGGAGTCCTTCGTGACTGGACACGATGTCGCGGAGCTCTTCTTCGGTGAGCTCCTCGCCGGTCTTGTTCGGGTCGCCCCCGAGGAGGCGTACGAGCACGTTCGTCGAGATCGACAGCAGCCAGATGACGGGGCGCATGAGCGTGGCGAAGCCGTTGAGGACCGGCGCGACCGCGTACGCGAACGCCGCGTTGCGTTGGATGGCGAGCCGCTTGGGGACCAGTTCGCCGAGAACCAGAGACAGGTACGCGATGACCAGGGTGAGGGCGATGGTCGCGACCGTGGCGGCGACCCCCTGCTCGAGACCGAGACCGGTGAACAACGGCGTGACCGAGGGGGCGATGGAGGAGGCCCCGTACGCCGCTGAGGCGAATCCGGCGACCGTCACGCCGATCTGCACGGCGGAGAGGAAGGTGTTGGGGGTGCGCGCCAGATCGGCGACCTTCTGGCCGCGGCGACCGCGGGCCGCGAGGGCGTTCACCTGGCTCTCGCGCAAGGTGACGAGCGCCATCTCGGTGGCCGCGAACACCCCGCCGATCAGGACGAAGACGACGACCAGCACGATGTTGAGGACGAGGTCGTTCATCGGCGCACCGCCCCGGCGGGTGAGAGAGTGTCGCCCGGGGTCACCCGGGCGCGTGGACTGTGGCCGTCGGCGTCGGGGGCGTGCTTCATGCGCCGAGTGTAATGAGCGCCGCGCTCGCCACCGGCAGAGGCCGGCGGGCTTGCGTGGATGCGCGGATTCTGCTCAGCCCACACTGCCGTCGGCCGCCGAGACGCGCACCGTGACGTCGCCCGCGAGGTCGACGCTCCAGCGAGCGGTGGCGTCGTCCCGCTCGAGTTCGGCATCCTCGACGGCGCCGCCCGTGCCCTGGGCGGCGGCGATGCGGACGGCATCGGCGAGGGTGGTGCTCGCCGCATCGAGCGCCGCGCGATCCTCGGCGTCGAGGGCCCGACCGTCCGAGGAGGAACGCACCGAACCTCCGTCGGCGCTTACGCGCACCTCGACCTCGCGATCGCCGGATGCCACGTGCACCTCCCACGCCCCGTCATCCGCCTCGAGCTGGAAGGCTCGTCCGCCCGCGGTCGACTCGGCGGTCGTGATCGCGCGAACGGCTTCGCGATCGTTCGCGGCGGCACTCCCGGAGGTGTCGGAACCGCAGGCGCTCGCCACCAGGGCGACCGCAGCGAGCAACAGGGCGGCGGCAGGAATGCGACTCGGGGCCATGGGGGAAGGCTAGTCAGCGGCCGGGCGCCCTCCCGAGGTGTTGCGCGTCGACCGTGACGTGTGCGTAGCGCGGGCATATCAAGCGAGCCGCAAGCCGTCAACAGGTGCCGAACATTCAGGCGGGACTCGAATCATGACGTCCATGAGCGAGATCACTGCACACCACGGACTTCTGACCGACATCGACCTCCACGTCGACGACACCGGCGGCACCGGACGCCCCGTCGTCCTGATCCACGGCTGGCCCCTCTCCGGCGAGTCGTGGGCGCACCAGGTCCCCGCCCTCGAGGGTGCCGGATATCGGGTCGTGACCTACGATCGGCGCGGATTCGGTCGCAGCGACAAGCCGCGCACCGGGTACGACTACGACACGTTCAGCGACGACCTCGAGGCGGTGCTGGAGGCTCTCGACCTGCGCGATGCGACCCTGGTCGGGTTCTCGATGGGAGGCGGCGAGGTCGCTCGTTACCTGACGCGTCACGGCTCCGACCGCGTGCACAGCGTCGTCTTCGCCGCGGCCGTTCCGCCCTACCTGGCCCAGACCGACGACAACCCGGAGGGGCCGCTCGACGACGCGACCGCTGACGGGATGAAGCAGGGTCTGAAGGACGACCAGGAGGCGTTCTCCCACCAGTTCACGACCGACTTTTTCTCGGTCGACGGGGAGCTCATGGTTTCGGAGGCCGACCGTGCAGAGGCCGAGCGCCTGGCGAACCAGGCCGACCACCACGCCGCGCTGAAGGCGATGGAGGCGTTCGCGACCACCGACTTCCGCGACGACCTGCCGAACGTGACGGTGCCCACCCTGGTCATCCACGGCGACAGCGACGCGACGGTCCCTTTCGAGGGCTCGGGCAAACGGACCCACGAGGCGATCGCCGGAAGCGAGCTCCACGTCGTCGCGGGTGCTCCGCACGGAGTCAACGTCAGCCACGTCGACGAGTTCAATCGCGTGCTTCTCGACTTCCTGAAGCGCTGAACCCGCCTCCGCTCACGCCCTCACCTCTCGCCCGCACTCGCGGAGGGCATGAGCGAATGCCATGATGCCTCGTCGCCTCATCGGTGACGGGGCATCACGGCGTTCGGGGCAGAAGTCCGAGCAAGCGGGTGAGGCGCTGGGTGACACTCCGGGGCCCTCCCGGGGGTGGACTGGGCGCGATCGGTTCTGTTTGGTCATGGCATCCGGATGACGTAGTCTTGATCTTTGGTGCCTGCCTCTCTGCGAGCGGGTCACCCGAACGTGAGCCCTCCACCGGCCCTGTTCCATCGCCCTCAAGCGGTGAACGGACCACCGGAGCGGGATTCACGAACTCCTCCGTTCGATCAAGAAAGCAGCACTACTGTGACGCGCACTTTCACCCCCAAGGCCGCTGAGGTCACGCGCGAGTGGGTCGTTATCGACGCCACCGACGTCGTTCTCGGCCGTCTGGCCTCGCACGCGGCGGTCCTCCTCCGCGGCAAGCACAAGGCGACCTTCGCCAACCACATCGACTCCGGCGACTTCGTCATCGTGATCAACGCCGAAAAGGTGGCGCTCACGGGTCAGAAGCTCCAGAAGAAGATGGCCTACCGTCACTCGGGTTACCCGGGCGGCCTCAAGTCGGTCAACTACGAGGAACTCCTCGAGAAGAACCCCGTCCGCGCGGTCGAGAAGGCCATCCGCGGCATGCTGCCCAAGAACAGCCTCGGCGCGGCGCAGCTCAAGAAGCTCAAGGTGTACCGCGGCGCCGAGCACCCCCACGGTGCCCAGCAGCCCACGGCATACACCTTCGACCAGGTCGCCCAGTAAGCGCCGCCGGATAAGGACGAAACAGTGTCGAACATCGACTCCAGCAACTACAGCACCGAGACGCCGGCCGAGCAGTCGGCCGTCGCCACCGAGCGCCCCGTGCTCTCGGTTCCCGGCGCAGCCGTGGGCCGTCGCAAGCAGGCCATCGCCCGCGTGCGTCTCGTCCCCGGTTCGGGCACGATCACGGTCAACGGCCGCACGATCGAGGACTACTTCCCGAACAAGCTGCACCAGCAGCTGATCAACGACCCGTTCACGGTGCTCGAGCTCGCGGGCTCGTACGACGTGATCGCGCGCATCTCCGGTGGCGGCCCCTCGGGTCAGGCCGGCGCGCTGCGCCTGGGCATCGCCCGCGCGCTCAACGAGATCGACGCCGAGAACAACCGCCCGACCCTCAAGAAGGCCGGCTTCCTCTCGCGCGACGCTCGCGTCAAGGAGCGCAAGAAGGCCGGTCTCAAGAAGGCCCGCAAGGCGCCTCAGTACTCCAAGCGCTGAGTTCGAACCTCCGTATGCCTCTCTTTGGCACGGACGGGGTGCGGGGGCTGGCCAACGGCCTCCTCACCGCCGAACTTGCGCTGCACCTGGCCCAGGCGACTGCTGTCGTCCTGGGCCAGGGCCGTTCTGCGGAGGCGCGAAAGGCCGAGGGTCGTCGACTCACGGCCGTCGTCGCGCGCGACCCGCGCGTCTCGGGAGAGTTCCTCTCGGCCGCGGTCGCCGCAGGACTGGCCTCCTCGGGCGTCGACGTCCTCGACGCCGGCGTCATCCCCACCCCGGCGACGGCCTTCTTGATCGCCGATCACGACGCCGACTTCGGTGTGATGGTCTCGGCCTCGCACAACCCGGCGCCCGACAACGGCATCAAGATCTTCGCCCGTGGCGGAACGAAGCTCCCCGACATCGTCGAGCAGCGCATCGAGCGCGCCCTCGAGTGGGAGCGCCTGCAGCCGACCGGCGCGGGCGTCGGACGCATCCGCCGCTTCGCCGACGCCGAGGACCGCTACGTGCTGCACCTCCTCGGGTCGCTTCCGCACCGTCTCGACGGCCTCCACGTCGTCCTCGACTGCGCGCACGGCGCCGCGGCCGGGGTCTCGCCCGAGACCTTCAAGGACGCGGGTGCCCAGGTCACCGTGATCGGGGCCGAGCCCGACGGTCTGAACATCAACGACGGCGTGGGCTCCACGCACCTCGACGTGCTCGCTGAAGCCGTCGTCCGTCTGGGAGCCGACGTCGGCATCGCCCACGACGGCGACGCCGACCGCTGCCTCGCCGTGGACGCGCACGGCAACATCGTCGACGGCGACCAGATCATGGCGATCCTCGCGGTCGCGATGAAGCAGCGCGGTGCGCTCGTCGACGACACGCTCGTCGCGACGGTGATGAGCAACCTCGGCCTGCACCGCGCCATGGAAGACCATGGCATCCGGGTCCTGCAGACCGGGGTCGGCGACCGCTACGTGCTCGAGGCCATGAACGAGGGTGGCTACTCCCTCGGCGGCGAGCAGTCGGGGCACGTCATCATGAGCGAGTTCGCGACCACCGGCGACGGGCTGTTGACCGGCCTCCACCTGGTGGCCGAGATGGCCCGCCAGGGCAAGACCCTCGCGGAACTCGCCTCGATCATGACCGTCTACCCGCAGGTGCTCGTCAACGTGCGCGGCGTCGACCGCGACGGGGTGAGCGACGAGGGCGTCCAGGAGGCGGTGGCCGTCTCGACCGCCGAACTCGGCGATTCGGGCCGCGTGCTGTTGCGCGCGTCCGGCACCGAGCCGCTCGTTCGCGTGATGGTCGAAGCGGCCGACGAACACACCGCACGCGCGCACGCCGACCGGCTCGCCGACGTCGTCCGGGAACGTCTGGCGCTGTAGGTCCCGTTCCCTTCGACAGGCTCAGGGTCCTCCGTTCATCGGAGCCCTGGGCCTTCGTCGTCTCAGTACTCGAGCGATTCGATGTAGCGCAACAGGACGCCCTCGCGCAGGGCCCAGGGCGACACCTCGAGCTCCTCGACGTCGAGGGCTTTCATCGCGCGCTCGACGACGATCGCCGCGGCCACGATCTGGAAGGTGCGGTCGGCGGTGATGCCCGGCAGGGCTTCGCGCGCATCGGCGGGGATGCGGGCCAGGCGCGGGATCCAGTCCTTCAGCTCTCTGCGCGGGAGCACCATGCGATCGATCCCCGACCACCCCGGCACGGGGTAGCCCGCCAACTTCGCGAGGGATCGGATCGCCTTCGACGACCCCACCACGTGATCGGGGCGGGGGAGCGCCGCGAATCGCTCGGCGACAGGAGCGAGGACGGATGCCGCATGCTGGCGGAGCGCATCGATCTCGTCGTCGCTCGGAGGATCGTGGGGCAGGAACTGCACGGTGGACCGCCCCGCTCCCAGCGGGACCGATTCGGCGAGGTCGGGAAGTTCGTCCGCGCCACCGGCGATCTCGAGGGATCCCCCACCGATGTCGAACAGAAGGATCTGCCCCGCGGACCACCCGAACCAGCGCCGGACCGCGAGATAGGTGAATCGTGCCTCGGTCTCGCCGCCGAGGACCTGGAGCGGTTGTCCGAGCGCCTCCTCGATGAGGGCGATCACCTCGTCGCCGTTCGTCGCCTCGCGGACCGCGGAGGTCGCGGTGGCGAGCAACTCGTCGACCCCCTCGGCGCGAGCGCGATCGCGCGCGGCGGTCACGGCATCCACCAGTCCCTGCACACCCTCTGCCGAAATCGATCCGTCCGGCAGCAGATAACGCATGAGGCGGAGCACGGAACGGTGCGAGGTGGTGGCAGTGGGGCGCCCTCCCGCTCGGGCGTTCGCGACGAGCAGGTGGACGGTGTTCGAACCGATGTCGAGGACTCCCAAGCGCACGGTCCGAGCGTAGTGGGCGCGGTGCGCACGGCTCCGACCGCGGGGGAGGGCGGCGCCCCGGGTAGCATGAGCGGGTGTCCGCAGCCGAGACCACCGCTCCCGCACCGTCGCTGAGCCCCTACCGCCAGATCGACCGCGACGACTGGGCTCGCATGGCCGGCGGGCTGACACAGCCGCTGACCGAGAACGAGATCGTCCAGTTGCGCGGGATCGGCGACCGGCTGGATCCGCGCGAAGTCGCCGAGGTCTACCTCCCCCTCAGCCGGCTGTTGAGCCTCTACGCCCGCGCCACGCGCCGCCTCGGCGCCGATACGAGCAGCTTCCTCGGCGAACCGGACGCCACGACCCCCTTCGTCATCGGGGTCGCGGGATCCGTGGCCGTCGGGAAGTCGACGATCGCGCGACTGCTGCGCGAGCTGATGAGCCGCTGGCCCGACACCCCTCGCGTCGAGCTGGTCACCACCGATGGCTTCCTCTACCCGAACGCGGAGCTCGAACGCCGCGGCCTCATGGACCGCAAGGGATTCCCCGAGTCGTATGACCGGCGGGCGCTCGTCGAGTTCCTCAGCGAGGTGAAGTCCGGTGCCGAGGAGGCGCGCGCGCCCTTCTACTCGCACGTGCGATACGACATCATGCCGGACGCGCACGTGACCGTGCATCGGCCGGACGTGGTCATCGTCGAGGGCCTGAACGTGCTCCAGCCGCCGCCGTCTCCGAACGAGGTCGCGGTGAGCGACCTGTTCGACTTCTCGATCTACGTCGACGCGGACGCCGCGCACATCGAGCGGTGGTACGTGGACCGGTTCCTCGCGCTCCGAGACAACGCCTTCACCAACCCGACGTCGTTCTTCCGCGTCTTCGCCGACATCAGCGATGAAGAGGCCGTCGAGCGAGCGCTCGGATACTGGCGCGAAATCAACCTCCCGAACCTCGAAGAGAACGTGCTTCCGACGCGACACCGCGCGAAGCTCGTGCTGCAGAAGGGTGCGGATCACACCGTCGAAACGGTCCTGCTCCGCAAGCTCTGAGGTGCCCGCCGTGGTGCGGGCACGGTAGTGAGTCGGTATACCGAGGGCCACCGGTATCGGCGTCGATCGCGGGTTGCTTCGGCCCGGCCGCTTGTCGATCCGGGCGATTCGCGTGCGCCGTCGCATGCCCGTCGACCTCGGTACTACCGGGAGCGCGGACCCGTACCGATCCCCGTAGCTCAGCGTGTTCTCAGGGTTCTCCGAGCCCCCTTGAATGTCCCGTACGGCTGTCGGAAGGCCGCAGAGGGCGCTGCACACGCGCGTCCCGAGCACCACGTACAGGAGTGTTTCTATGGATCGCGCGAATCAGGGGGCGTCCGGCGCATCGCCCGGACGGACCGCCACACGGAGTCGGAGTGCGCTGTGGACGCGCTCCCGGATCGGACGGGCATCGGTCAAGACGGCCGCGGCGGTGGGGGCCGCCTCTCTCAGCCTGTTCGGCGGCGTCACCGCCGCGAACGCCGCCCCCGGTGACCTGTCGAACGCCTCGGGCACGTTCGTGGGCGGGTCGATTCTCAGCCTCGTCGATCTCAACGACCTGGCGCAGATCCAGGGCGCGGTCGCCACCAACGCCGGGTCCGTCCTGACGGTAACCGACCAGAACACGCTCGACCTCACGGCCCTCGGCGTGATCAACGTCACCGTGCCCGGCGGCATCCAGGTTCCCATCGACTTCGGATCGCTCGGCGTCGTCGGCCAGTACGCGAGCGCGGATCCCGATGGCTCGTCGGTCGGGGCCTCGGGCGCCGTGGGCGACGGCGGGGTCATCGGCACCGGCGGCCCGGCGACCGGCCCGCTGAGCATCAGTCTGGGCGGCGCGGTCGATTCCCTCGCGGGATCCCTGGCCGCTGAGCTCGTCGACGAGATCGCCGCCGTGGACCTGACCCTGGGCGCCGTGTCGGCGAGGGCGTCGCAGGACGCTCCCGACGACGCGACGAGCAGCTACACGATCGCGGGCGGTCAGCTCGTCGTCGAAAGCGCGACGCTGTCGACGTTGACCGCGGAGCTGAACACCGCGGTGGCAGGCCTCCAGAACTCGCTCGACGGGGTGGACGGTCTGGTCGACACCGCTGTGGGCAGCGCCCTCGGACTCCTCGGCGTGCAGGCGAACCTGCAGGTGGGCACGACCAGCCTGACCGACGCGATCAGCGGTCTCCTGACCGGCCAGATCACCTCGGAGGACTACCCCGGCGTGGTGATCGACCTGGGGACGGGCGAGATCACGGTCGACCTCGACGAGATCGCCGGTCTCAACGGCCTCCCCGCGGGGACGGAACTGCTCGGATCGCAGACACTGCCCGACATCCAGGCCGCCGTCGTCGACGCCGTCAGCGGCCTCACCGACCGGATCGACACGGCCGTCCTGAACGCCGTGCGCGGTCTCTCGGTCCTCGGCGGGGTCGTCATCCCGCCGACCCTGATCACCCCGCAGATCCCGGTCCTCAGCGTGAACACCACCATCGGGCAGCTGCTCGACGGGAACACCTCCGGGATCCAGGTGCTGGGCGGAATCACCCTTCCGGTCGGCCTCGGTGTCGTGGCGGGCGCGATCCTCGCTCCGGTGCAAACCGTGATCGGGAACGTCGGCGCTGCGGTCGACACGACCGTCACCCCGGTGGCGACGCTGCTCTCGCCCGCGCTGGGCGCCGTGCTTCCCGCCGTCGCGAGCGTGACCGTCAACAACCAGTCGACGACTGCCGACGGTGTCTTTTCGATCACCGGGGCCATCGTGACGGTCCTGCCGGGTTCGGCGGCCACGACGATCGAACTGGCGAACGCCACCGTCGGACCGAACGCGCTCGATGAGAACGCCGACGTGACGATCACCGCTCCCGAGAGCGGCGACGAGTTCGTCGTTCCCGGAGCCGACGACGTCTCGGACGTGACCGTCTCCGGTACCGGCGAGCCCGAGGCCGTGATCACGGTCTCGATCCCCGGTCAGGAGGATCAGGACGCCACGGTCACCCCCGAGGGCACCTGGACGGTCACGTTCCCCGACCTCCCGGTCGGCGACTACACGGCCACCGCGACTCAGGATGCGGACGGCACCACCGCGGCCGTCGACTTCTCGGTCATCGAGGCCCCGGACGTGGTCATCACCGCTCCGACCCCCGACCAGATCGTCGTCGTCCCCGGGGCCGACGACACCTCGGACGTGATCGTCACCGGAACCGGCTACGCGGGTTCGGATGTCGACGTCGAGGTCGGCGGCTCCCCCCAGACGGTCACCGTGACCGCGGAGGGAACCTGGACGGCGACGTTCCCGGGCCTGCCCATCGGCGATTACTCGGTGACCGCGACGCAGGAGTTCGACGGGTCTATCGACACGGTCGACTTCTCGATCGCCGAGACGCCCGATGTCGTGATCGAGGAGCCCGCTGACGGAACAGAGATCGCGGTCGGCTCTGCTGAGGGTGTCACCACGGTGACCGTCTCGGGAACGGCTTCGCCGGGGGCGACCGTCACGGTCGAGCTCGACAACGGCGCCGTCGAGACGACGACCGCGGCCCCGGACGGTACCTGGAACGTGGTGTTCGACGGTCTGTCGATCGCCGACTACACGGCGACGGCGACTCAGGATGCCGACGACTCGGTCGACACCGTCGCGTTCAGCGTCGTGCTCGCCGAGGCCGTCGACATCACGGCACCCATCGCCGGCACGGAGTACGAGGTCGGAGAGCCGGATGCCACGCGCTCGGTGACTGTGACCGGTTCCGGCCAGGCCGGCGCCGAGATCGCCGTCTCGATCCCGACCCTGGGCGCGCAGACGACGACCGTCTCGGGACTCGGCCTCTGGTCGGTCTCCTTCGCGGAGGTTCCGGTGGGCGGCTTCACGGTGACCGCGATCCAGGACATCGACGGCTCGGTCGACACGACCTCGTTCTCGGTGACCGCGGTCGCGGCTGACGCCGACGCGGACGCGGACGCGATGGATGCTGACGCGATGGATGCTGACGCCGTGGACGCTGATGCGATGGATGCTGACGCGGCTGACGCTGACGCGATGGATGCTGACGCGGCGGATGCTGACGCGATGGATGCTGACGCCACGGACGCTGACGCTGACGCTGTGGACGCAGACGCCGTGGACGCCGATGCGACCGACGCTGACGCCGCGGACGCTGACGCCGACGCTGTGGACGCAGACGCCGTGGACGCCGATGCGACCGACTCTGACGCAACGGACACCGACGCGATGGATGCTGACGCGACGGACACCGACGCAGCCGATGCAGACGCCGTGGACGCTGACGCCGCGGACGCCGACGCTGTGGATGCTGACGCCGCGGACGCTGACGCCGCGGACGCCGACGCTGTGGATGCTGACGCCGCGGACGCTGACGCCGTGGACGCCGACGCGACCGACGGCGACGTCACCACGCAAGCGCGTGCCGACGTGCTGCTCCCGCAGATCGTGCGCGGTACCGGCGTCAGCCAGACCGTGGTCGTCCAGGGCTTCCAGCCCGGCGAGACGGTCTCGGCGACGGTGAACTCGACTCCCTTCGAGCTCACTCCGGTGACCGCGGACGGCTCGGGTACGGCGCGCATGACCTTCGCGGTCGGCGCCGACTTCGAGCTCGGCGCACACCGGGTCGACGTGCGCGGTTCGGTCACGGGTGAACTCCCGACCGAGCGCGAGAACACCGCCTTCACCGTGACGGCGCAGCCCGCCGCCGCGGGCAACGGCGGGGGCTCCTCGCTCCCGGCCACCGGTCTGGACCTCAACGGTCCTCTGGCCGGCGGCCTGGCTGCGGCACTGATCCTCGCGGGTGCGACTCTGTGGACCCTCCGTCGACGGAGCGCCAGCGGAGAGCAGCGCTGACGGTGACCACCACGGCGGAGGAGGCCCCCGAAGCGGGGGTGTCGGAGGGGCCTTCCTCCGCCCGGCGGTCGGGTGGGGTCATGGCGGCGGTCGCCGCCGCCATGACCCTCGCCATCGTCCTCGGCTACGCCTTCGTGGCGGTGTCGTTCACGATCCCCTCGAGCCCGACGCGTCCCGCCGTGTCGGCCGCCTTCGCCCCGTACTTCCAGCAACGGTGGAACGTGTTTGCCCCGAACATCATGAAGGTGAACCGCTCGCTCCAGATCCAGGTGCAGTGGCGGGAGAACGGGGAGCTCCAGCGCAGCGAATGGGTCGACGTCACCGCCGCGGAGTTCTCCGCGGCGCGCGGCATCCCGACTCCCTCTCGCATCTCGAAGAACAGCTTCAACGCCGCTCAGACCTACCTGACGCGGTACCAGGCGCTCAGCGCCGACCAGAGGGATCGCGTGCGCGACACCTTCATCCGCCGCGTCAACGACGGCGCCTTCGCGCCGATGGACCCGTCGGCGTTGCTGGAGGAGCTCGACGATCTCGGGGGCAGCCGCGCCGCTCTGGTGAGCTACCTGCGGTACGACTACATGCTCGTGCGCTTCTCGTCCGCCTTCGGCAGTGCGTACGTCGACCACGATGTCGAGCGCGTCCGGTGGCGCATCGAGCACGATCGGCCGAACGACTTCCTCCACCGCTTCGACACGGAGCGCCAGACGGAACCCTCGTACACGACGTTCGGGTGGCGGCAACCTGCGGTCGCGCCGTCGGATGAGGTGCAGGCCATCTACGACGAAGTCATCGAGAGGTACACGGGACGATGAGCCGATCGGCATCCGTCGACGACGAGAAGACCATCGCGACGACCGGCTGGCGGGACCGCGTCACGCCTTCGACGCTGTGGCCGCGCCTGCAGATCTGGCTGACCGGGCGCAAGCATTCGACGATCGGCTTCTCGGTCCTTCGAGTGCTCTTCGGCGTCGCGATGCTGATCGTCCTGGTGCCGAGCTACGCCGACCGCCACTACCTCTGGGGTGCGGGAGCCTGGTGGGTCGACCCCGAAGCCAACCGGCGTGGGTGGTGGGAACCGCTGAGGATGCTCTTCCCGAAAGACAACGCGGTGGTCTTCGACCTCTCGTTCCACGTGCTGCTGGCTCTCGCGATCCTGTTCGTCGTGGGATTCCAGACGCGGTGGGTGACCCCGGTCCTGCTCGTGTTCTGGGTGGGGCTCTCGACCAACAGCATGCTGCTCGGCAACGGCGGAGACACGCTCATGCGGATCGTGCTCTTCTTCGTCGTCTTCGCCGACCTGAGTCGGCACTTCTCGGTGGATGCGTGGATGCGCCGGCGCCGCGGCATCCGGCCCTCCCGTCTTTCCGGACGGATGCCGACCTGGGTGCCGCCGTGGCTGGCGATCTGGGCCCACAACACGGCGCTCATCCTCTGTGTGTTCCAGATCCTGCTCGTCTACCTCGTCTCGAGCGTGCTGAAGTTCCAGGGGGAGGAATGGCTGGACGGGACGGCGATCTACTACGCGCTGAGCATCGAGCAGTTCCACGTCCTGCCCGCCCTGAGCCAGCTCGCCTGGCAGTCGGCGCCCGTCGTGGCACTCGCGACCTGGACCGCGCTCTGGGTGCAGATGCTGTTTCCGGTGCTCATCCTGTGGAAGCCGACGCGCTGCGCGGCGGTGTTCGTCATCACCGGAATGCACCTGAGCATCGCGATCCTGCTGGGGCTGTGGCCGTTCTCGCTCGCGATGATCGCCCTCGACCTGCTCCTGGTCCGCGACGGGTCGTGGAACAGGCTGGGTTCGCGCGTCGGTTCGGTGCGGAGGGGTTTGCTCAGCCCCGCCACGTAGACTCGACCCCATGTGCGGAATCATCGGTTACGTGGGTCCTCGGCAGAGCCAGGACATCCTTCTGGCGGGTCTGTCGCGTCTGGAGTACCGGGGGTACGACTCCGCCGGCATCGCCGTGATCGACGGCGACGGCCAGCTCGACATGCGCAAGCGCGCGGGCAAGCTCGCCGTCCTGCGTGACGACCTCGAGTCCACGCCCATGCCCAACGGCACCACGGGCATCGGCCACACCCGCTGGGCCACGCACGGTGGCCCCACCGACGCCAACGCCCACCCCCACCTGGCCGACGACGACAAGCTCGCCGTCATCCACAACGGGATCATCGAGAACTTCGCCGAGCTCAAGAGCGAGCTCGTGGGTGACGGCTTCGCCTTCCGCAGCGAGACCGACACCGAGGTCGCGGCGGTTATGATCGGCCGCGAGTACGCACGGACGAAGGACCTCGTGCAGGCCTTCCGTTCGGTCGTCTCGCGCCTCGAGGGGGCCTACACGCTCCTCGCGATGCACGAGGACCACCCCGGTCTCGTCGTCGGTGCGCGTCGCAACTCGCCGCTCGTGATCGGTCTCGGCGAGGGCGAGAACTTCCTCGGCTCCGACGTCGCCGCCTTCGTCGAGCACACGCGCAACGCGCTCGCGATCGGCCAGGACGAGATCGTCGCGATCACCCCCGAAGGTGTCGAGGTGACCGATTTCTCGGGCGCTCCTGTCGAGGTCGAAGCCTTCGAGGTCACGTGGGACGCGTCGGCCGCCGAGAAGGGCGGCTGGTCGTCGTTCATGGCCAAGGAGGTCTCGGAGGAGCCCGAGGCCGTCGCCAACACCATCCGAGGCCGTATCCACGAGGGCCGCGTCGAGATCCCCGAACTCGAGGGGATGGACGACTTCCTCGCCGACATCGATCGCATCCTCGTCATCGCGTGCGGCACCGCCGCTTACGCGGGCATGGTCGGCAAGTACGCCCTCGAGACCTGGACCCGTGTTCCCGTCGACGTCGAGCTGGCGCACGAGTTCCGCTACCGCAACCCCGTGCTCACCCCCCGCACGCTGGTCGTGTCGATCAGCCAGTCGGGCGAGACCATGGACACGCTCATGGCCGTCAAGTACGCGAGCTCGCGCGGTGCGAAGACGCTGTCGATCTGCAACACGCAGGGGGCGACGATTCCGCGCGAGTCCGACGCGATCGTCTACACCCACGCGGGTCCCGAGGTGGCCGTCGCCTCGACCAAGGCCTTCGTCGCGCAGATCACCGCCCTGTACCTGCTGGCCCTGCACGTGGGTCGCGTGCGCGGCGCGATCGACCCGATGGTCGCCGTCGAAGCCGTGACCGAGCTCGAGGCCGTCCCGGGCAAGATCGCTCGCGTGCTCGAGACCGAGCAGGCCCGCATCGAGCAGCTCGCGCACTGGATGGCCGACACCCGCTCGGTGCTGTTCCTCGGCCGCAACGTCGGCTACCCGATCGCCCTCGAGGGGGCGCTCAAGCTCAAGGAGCTGGCCTACATCCACGCCGAGGGCTTCGCCGCCGGAGAGCTCAAGCACGGCCCCATCGCGCTGATCGAGCCCGGCCAGCCCGTGTTCGTCGTCGTTCCGAGCCCCCGCGGCTCGGGCGAGATGCACAAGAAGGTCGTCTCGAACATCGAGGAGATCCGCGCCCGCGGCGCCCGCGTCATCGCGATCGCCGAAGAGGGCGATGTCGCCGTGCTGCCCGCCGCCGACGAGGTGCTGCGGATCCCGCTCGCGGCCCCCCTCTTCGAGCCGCTCCTGGCCGTCGTTCCGCTGCACATCTTCGCGATGGGCCTCGCCGAGGCGAAGGGTCTCGACGTCGACCAGCCGCGCAACCTCGCCAAGTCGGTGACGGTCGAGTAGACCTCGCGTCGAAGGGGCCGGATGCCGTGGCATCCGGCCCCTTCGTCGTCTCGGTGTCGGTGGGCACCGGCAGAATAGAGGGATGCCAGGAGGGGAGGGCGCATGATCGTCGGTATCGGCGTCGACCTCGTCGACGTGCCGCGGTTCGAGGAGCACCTGGAGCGGACGCCCCGGCTGCTCCCTCGTCTGTTCTCGGCATCGGAGCGCGTGCTGAAGCCCCGTTCCCTGGCTGCCCGGTACGCCGCGAAAGAGGCCTTGATCAAGGCGCTCGGCGGGTCGGACGGCGTGCACTGGACCGACATCGAGGTCACCTCGGAGGCGTCCGGACGCCCCGTCTTCTCGCTCAGCGGACAGACCGCCGCGACGGTCGCCGCGCGGGGCATCACCGCCCTGCACCTGTCGATGTCGCACGACGCGGGCCTGGCGACGGCGTACGTCATCGCCGAGGCGCGTGTCGGCGCCGAGTCGTCGGCATCCCGAATCCCGCCCCTCCGAGAGGACCGCGCATGACGATGCAACCGGGAGTGCTGCGCGAAGCCGTCATCGACGTCGACGCGATCACCGAGAACGTGCGTCACCTGCGCGCGCTGACGGGGTCCGAGATCATCGCGGTGGTCAAGGCCGCCGGCTACGGGCACGGGGCATACCGCGCCGCGGCCGCTGCTCTGCGCGGGGGAGCGACGCGCATCGGCGTGTCCGACATCGACGAGGCGTTGGCGCTGCGTCGCGCGGGCATCACGGCGCCCCTGTTCGCCTGGCTGCACGCGCCGGGGGCCTCTTTCGTCGAGGCCGTGCGCGAGGAGGTCGAACTGGGGATCTCCGACATCGACCAGCTTCTGCGCGCGGCCGACGCGGCCCACGGTGAGCGCCCCGCCGCCGTGCACCTGAAGATCGAGACGGGGCTGTCGCGCAACGGCATCGCCCCGGCGGACTGGCGCACGGTGTTCTCGGAGGCCGCGCGACTCGAACGCATCGGGCGGCTCCGGGTCGTCGGTCTGTTCTCGCACCTGTCGAACACGAGTGTCGACGACGATCGTGCCGCCCTCGCGCGGTTCGAAGAGGGCGTCGTGCTGGCCGCCTCGGTGGGGCTGAACCCCCCGCTGCGCCACCTCGCGGCCACGAACGCCGCCATCGCCCTCCCCGAGACCCGCCTGGGGTGCGTCCGCATCGGCATCGGCCTGTACGGCATCTCGCCCTTCGACGACCGCTCGTCCGCCGACCTGGGGCTGCGCCCCGCGATGACGCTGCGCGGCGCGGTCGCGGCGGTGCGGCGCGTGCCCGCGGGCACGGGCGTCTCGTACGGCTACGACCACCGCACGGAGCGCGAGACGACGCTCGCCCTGGTGCCGCTCGGCTACGCCGACGGCGTGCCCCGGCAGGCCTCGGGGCGCGGGCCGGTGTCGATCAACGGTCGCCGTTTCACGGTGGCGGGTCGGATCGCGATGGACCAGTTCGTCGTCGACGTGGGTGATCACCCGGTCGCGGTGGGCGACGAGGTGGTGCTCTTCGGCGATCCGACGCTGGGCGTCCCCGCCGCACGGGACTGGGCGGATGCCGCCGGCACCATCGATTACGAGATCGTCACGCGCGTGGGAGCGCGCGTGCCCCGACGGGAGGTCCGCGCGTGAGCGTTCCCGACAGTGTGCTGGGCGAGAGGATCGTCGAGGGCCCGGGCGACATGGAGGAGCTCGGACGGAGCATCGGCCGCGCTCTCGAGCCGGGTGACGTGATCGTGATGACCGGCCCCCTCGGCGCCGGAAAGACGACCCTGACCCGAGGTATCGGCGAGGGTCTCGGCATCCGGGGTCCCGTTCAGAGCCCCACCTTCGTGATCGCCCGCACTCACCCGTCCCTGGTCGGCGGGACGCCGCTGGTGCACGTGGACGCGTACCGGCTCGGAGCCGCCGTTGAGCTCGACGACCTCGACATCGACGTCGCGGGGTCGGCGGTGATCGTCGAGTGGGGTCGCGGTGTCGCCGAATACCTCGCCGACTCGTGGTGGGAGATCGAGATCGATCGTCAGGTCGGGGGCCGAGGCGTCGACAACGCGTGCGGCGAGATCGCGGTGCACACCGTCGAACTCGACGCCGATGCCCCGCGCCGGGTCACGATCTCGCGTCGCCCCTGAGGTTCGAGCGCCGCGCGATGGATGAGCGGGGGCGCCCGGATCCTCCGCGGGGAGCCGGAGCGCGGTCCGCCGCCCACACCTCGCGCAGGGCCCGGAGCGTCTCGACCGGCTGCTCGACGTGGGCGAAGTGCCCGCTGTCGTCGAGGACGCGATCGTCGTAATCGTTCATGAGGCGCCCCCATTCCCGAGCGTCGCGCTCGGCGACGAACACGTCGTGCGCGCCCCGCACCGATCGCACCGGACAGGTGATCCGACGCCAGACGCCGTCGTCGTGGCCGGTCGAGAGGTGCGCCGCGGCGAGGAAGGCCGACGGGCGGATCTCTTCGGCGAGGTCGTCGGTCACCGACCGACTCACACGCTCGGGGTGCCGGAACAGCGGTCGCGCAAGACGACGCAACGCGCCGGTACGACGCAGCAGGCGCAGCAACGGGCGGGCGAGGGGGCCGAGTCCGCGCAGCACCCGCATCGCGAGCACCATCCCCGCGAGCCAGGGCAGCCGGGCGGCGCTGCGGACGGGGTGCCGCGCGATGGCCCGCGCTCCCGCTCCGCTCGGTGACACGACCCCGACCGCGACGGTCTCGCGCGGGAAGCGGGCGGCGACGTCGAGAGCGATCACTCCGCCGAGGGAATGCCCGACCACGCGCCAACGCGGGTAGCCGAGCGCGCGAGCGGCCGCGGCGACCGCCACGGCGATCTCGGCCGGCTCCGGCACGGGCCCGGGCGTCTCGCCCCAGCCGGGCAGGTCGATCGCGACGATGTCCGACAGGGGGAGCCGGAGCCCGTCGGATGCCGCCATCAGGGCACCCCAGGTGCGCCACGACCCCGCGGCGCCGTGCACCAGGATCGTCGCCACGGGGCTGCCCGACCGGCGGCCGGCGTGCACCACCAGCGGCCCCACCCCGGTGGGGACCACGACGCGCCGCAGCGCGAGGTCGTCGGCATCCATGCCCTTTCTTCGGAGCGGAGGGCGCGGTCGGATGCCGTGGAGAGGGGGCGGATACCCTGGAACCGTGATTCTCGGCATCGACACCTCGCTCGGCACCGCCGTCGCCGCGATCGCCCGCGACGGGGAAGTGCTCGCCGACGAGCAGAGCGGAAATCCCCTCGGCCACGCGGAGGTGATCGGCGATCTGCTGGTCCGCGCGACCGCCGGAGCGCCCGCCCCCACGCACGTCGCTATCGGCATGGGCCCCGGACCCTTCACCGGGCTGCGGGTGGGCATCGCCACGGCCCGCGTCTACGCCCTCGGGCGCGGGGTGCCGGTCGTGCCCGTGCCGAGCCACGACGGTATCGCCCTCGGTGTCCTCCTCTCCGACGCGTTGACGGGCGGCGATACCGGTCGGTTCGCCGTCGTCACCGATGCACGCCGCAAGGAGTTCGCCTACAGCGTCTACGAGGGCATCGACGACGACGGTCTTCCCGTTCGGGTCTCCGGTGCGCAGCTGAGCCCCCGTGACGACCTCGACGCCCGGCTCGATGCGGCCGGTGCGCGTCGGTACGATGCCACGATCGTGTCGGCCGCGATGATCGCGCTCGCCGCGGCGCGAGCCCTCGACGCCGGCCGCACGCTCGCGGACTCGGAGCCCCTGTACCTGCGCAGCCCCGACGTCGTCGCCGCCCACGCGCCGAAGCGGGTGAGCTGATGGCGACGCGGACCGCCACCGTCGCCGACCTCGACGGGATCATGGCGCTCGAGCACGCCTCGTTCCCGACCGACGCGTGGAGCCCGGCGATGATGCGCGAGGAGCTCGCGTCGCCGCACGGCTGGTACGTCGTCGCCGAAGAGGCAGGGCGGGTCCTCGGCTACGCGGGTCTGCGCGCTGTGCACGGGGCTCGGGATGCCGACATCCAGACCATCACGATCTCCGAGGCCGCGCGGGGTCGGGGGCGGGGCCGAGCCCTGCTGACCGCTCTGCTCGACGAGGCCGCGCGCCGCGGGGTCCACGACGTGTTCCTCGAGGTGCGCGCCGACAATTCCGTCGCACAGAAGCTGTACCTCTCGGAGGGGTTCGCCGAGGTGGGGCGTCGCCCCCGCTACTACCAACCCGACGACGTCGACGCGATCGTCATGCAGCTGAACCTGCGCGGCTGGGTCGCCCGGCGGGCGGAGCCGACGGCCCCCGCATCCGCCTCGACCGAGAGCTCTCCGCCCGTCGACGGCGCGGAGGCGCCGTCCTCCCCGACCACCACCGGAAAGGGCTGGTGCTGATGAACGCGCCTCTCGTGCTCGGCATCGAGACCAGTTGCGACGAGACCGGTATCGGGATCGTGCGCGGTCGACAGCTGCTCAGCAACACGATCGCCTCGAGCATGGACGAGCACGCCCGCTACGGCGGGGTCGTGCCCGAGGTCGCCGCGCGCGCCCACCTCGAGGCTCTGCAGCCCTCGATCGACGCGGCCCTCGCCGAGGCCGGTGTGACCCTCGCGGATCTCGACGCCGTGGCGGTGACGAGCGGGCCGGGCCTGGCGGGTGCCCTGATGGTCGGCGTGGGGGCCGCCAAGGGGCTCGCGGTCGCCCTCGACAAGCCGCTGTACGCCGTCAACCACCTCGTCGGGCACATCGCCGCCGACATCCTCGACGCCGACGCGGGGGAGCTGGAGTACCCGACCGTCGCCCTGCTCGTCAGCGGCGGGCACACCTCGCTCCTGCTGGTGCGCGACCTGACGAGCGACGTCGAGCTCCTCGGCGAGACGATGGACGACGCGGCCGGCGAGGCGTTCGACAAAGTCGCCCGCCTGCTCAAGCTCCCGTACCCCGGTGGCCCCGAGATCGATCGTGCCGCGGCCGAGGGCGACCCGACGGCGATCCGCTTCCCGCGCGGCCTCTCCCGCGCCTCCGACATGGCATCCCACCGCTACGACTTCTCGTTCTCGGGGCTGAAGACAGCCGTGGCGCGCTGGGTCGAGCAGCACGAGGCCGCGGGGGAGCCCGTTCCGGTCGCCGATGTCGCCGCGTCGTTCCGCGAGGCCGTCGTCGATGTGCTCGTGACGAAGGCCCTCGACGCGTGCGCGCGGCACGGCGTGCCGCGTCTGCTGCTCGGCGGTGGCGTGATCGCCAACAAGCGCCTGCGCGATGTCGCTCTCGAGCGTGCGGCGGCCGCCGGGGTCGCCGTGCGCATCCCGCCGCTGCGGCTGTGCACCGACAACGGCGCGATGATCGCTGCGCTCGCGGCGGAGCTCATCTCGTCGGGCCGTCGCCCCTCGACCCTCGCCTTCGGGGCCGATTCGACGCTCCCCGTCACCGAGATCCAGGTGGCGGAGGATCCGGATGCCGAGACCCCGGCGCCGCGCGCGGGAGCCACCCCGTGACCGAGGTGCCACCGCCCACGCGTCGGGCCCGCAAGGAGGACGTCGCCCCCGCGGTCGAGCTGCCTCCCGTGCCACCTCTGCCCGCCGACGTCCGGGCGGCGGGTTCCGAGATGACGACCCCCGACGCGGGTGACGATGACGACGGTCGCCTGCCGACCGCTCAACTCGAGATGGCCGCGTTCGGCGATCATCTGATCCCGTACGCGCCGCCCGTTCCGCCGAAGCCGCCGTCCGTCGCGCCCTGGGGCCTGGGGGTGGCGATCATCGCCCTCGCGGCGGCGCTGTTCACCGGGTGGCTGGTGCCGATCGGTGTCGTCGGGGCGATCCTCGCGACCGTCTCCCTCCGCCGGGCGCACGACAGCCGACGGGTCGCCGTCTGGGCTCTCGCTCTCGCGGTGGTGTCGATCGCGTTCAGCGTCGGATGGTTGATCTGGGGTTTCTCGCAGCTCTTGGTCGGGTGACCCGGGTCGTCAGACGCGGTCGGCCAGGAGGGCGAGCCGCTTCGACCCCACGCGCGTGAGGATGAGCGTGGCGGACGCGTCCCCGCGAAGCGCGAGCTTCTTGCGGAGCACCGCCGGATCCACATCGACACCGCGCTTCTTGATCTCCAGCGTGCCGATGCCCCGGGTGCGGAGGGCCTGAGCGAGTTTCTTCGGGTCGGCCGGCAGCTGCTCGCGCACGCGGAACGACGACACGAACGGGCTCGTCAACGCCGCGTCGGAGGTCAGGTACGCGATGCCGGGCGCGAGCATGCCGGCATCCAGGGCTCGTCCGACCTCGCCGATGAGCCGTGCGCGGATGACGGCGCCGTCGGGCTCGTGGACGAACGCGCCGAGTTCGCGGTCCGCGACGTCGGCGCTGTCGGCCGGGGCGGTGAGCTCCCAGGCGTCTGCGCCCCGCACCACGAGTGCGGCGCGTCGCACGCCCGCGCGGGCGAGGGATCCGGCCCAGAGGACGAGTTCGATGGTCGAGCCGTCGGCGCTGATCCACTGCGCCTCGACGTCGTCGGGGATCTGCGTGCGGTCGAATCCCGGCCCGAGCTTCACCCCACCCGGCTTCGTCTTCAGCAGCTCGAAGACCCATTCGAGAGACGGCGACCACTCGGCGGACGACACCTGTCGCGTCTCGGCGTGCCCCGCGGTGCGGCGCGCGGGATCGAGCCAGACGGCATCCGTCCCGCTCAGGTCGACGTCCTCGGCCCGCGCGTGCTGCACCGTGGCCGCGTCGCCGAAGGGGGCGAGGTTGTAGGCGGCGATCGCGGCGGTCACCTCGTCGGCGTCGACGGCGTGCACCCGGACGCCGAGACCCGCCATCCCGAGGGCGTCCCCGCCGATCCCGCAGCCGAGGTCGGTCACGCGGTCGATCCCCGCGGCGCGAAAGCGACCCGCGTGTCGGGCGGCGATGGACAGGCGCGTGGCCTGTTCGAGGCCGGCCTTCGTGAAGAGCATCCGCTCGGCGAAGGGGCCGAACTTCGCGGCCGCACGGACGCGGAGGCGCGCTTGCCCGACGACGGCCGAGACGAGATCGGGGGAGTGCCCGGCGGCTCGCAGGCGCGACACGGCTCGGGCGACCTCGTCGGTCGAGTCGAGGGCGCCCACCTCGTCGAGGAGGCGCAGGCCCTCGGGTGTGAGCAGGGCGGTCAGCTCGGTGGTGTCCACCGATTCAGCCTAGGCGCGGGTCGTTGCTGGCACTCGCGTTGCGTGAGTGCCAGCGCTTCTCTACACTCGAATTAGCACTCTCCCCGCGTGAGTGCTGACAAGTCTTCTGTAACGAGAAAGAAGAGGTAGACCGTGTCGGTTTCCATCAAGCCGCTCGAGGACCGCATCGTCATCAAGCAGGTCGAGGCTGAGCAGACCACTGCGAGTGGTCTCGTCATCCCCGACACCGCCAAGGAGAAGCCGCAGGAGGGCGAAGTCGTCGCCGTCGGCCCCGGCCGCATCGACGACAACGGCAACCGTGTCCCCCTCGACGTCGCCGTCGGCGACCGCGTGCTCTACAGCAAGTACGGCGGCACCGAGGTCAAGTTCGGCGCCGAGGAGTACCTCGTGCTCTCGGCTCGCGACGTCCTGGCGGTCGTCGT
Source organism: Microbacterium sp. Leaf203 (assembly GCF_001421275.1). Taxonomy (NCBI): domain Bacteria; kingdom Bacillati; phylum Actinomycetota; class Actinomycetes; order Micrococcales; family Microbacteriaceae; genus Microbacterium; species Microbacterium sp. Leaf203. The sequence goes on from NZ_LMKF01000022.1 coordinate 1,119,684, forward strand.
CCGCTGATCGAGTGAGATCGTTCGAAGGCCCCGGATGCCACGGCATCCGGGGCCTTCGTCGTCCCCGGCGCTCATCGGCTCCCTCTGGCAGGAAAGGCGCGATGGTCGGCGGCCCGACGCGCGAGCGGAGCCCTAGGCTGGATCGGTGACCTCCGCTCCCTCCGCTCCGACCGGTGGGAGCACCCGCGGTGCGCTGTACGCCCTCGGCGCCTACCTATTGTGGGGCGTCCTGCCGATCTACTTCCTGCAGCTCAAGCCCACCGGCCCGTTCGAGGTCGTGGCCTGGCGGATCATCCTCGCGTTCGTCTTCTGCCTGCTGCTGTTGACGGTGCTGCGCATGTGGCGGCCGTTCCTCGCGATCGTGCGCCAGCCGCGTCTGATGGGGCTCACCGCGGTGGCTGGCGTGCTCATCTACGTGAACTGGCAGACCTATCTGTTCGGCGCGCTGACCGATCGGGTCATCGAGACGAGCCTGGGCTACTTCATCAACCCGATCGTGACCGTGCTGCTCGGAGTCATCGTGCTGCGCGAGCGGCTTCGCCTCGTGCCGTGGATCGCCATCGGCCTCGCCGTCGTCGCGGTCGCGGTGATCGTCATCGGCTACGGCGCGTTCCCCTGGATCGCGCTGACCCTCGCCTTCTCGTTCGGCTTCTACGGTCTCGTGAAGAAGCAGATCGGGCCGGCGGTGGATGCCGTCAGCGGGCTCACCCTCGAATCGCTCTGGCTCCTGCCGGTCGCCGCCATCCAATTGGTGTTCGTCGCGAACCTCACGGGGATCACCCTGGGCACGGCGGGAACGCTGCACACGGTTCTCCTCCTCTCGGCGGGGGCCGTCACGGCCGTCCCCCTGCTGCTGTTCGCCTCGGGTGCGCGACGCGTGCCTCTCACCGTCATCGGCCTGCTGCAGTTCGTCGCGCCGATCATCCAGTTCGCGATCGGGGTGTGGGTGCTGCACGAGCCCATGACGGTGGAGCGCTGGGTCGGTTTCGCCCTCGTCTGGGCGGCTCTCGCGATCCTCAGCGTCGACTCCGTCGTCGCTTCGCGTCGTCATCGGCGGGCTCCGGTCGATGTCGTCGAGCCCGTGTGACGCCTTTTCCTTCGTTTCTCGGCCCGCAATTGCCGCGCGAAAGTAACGATTAGGTCGCGTAATCGACCGTTAACACATTGCAACATCACGGCTACAAGTGCGCCATTAGGTTTGTCACAATCCGAGCGGGTTATCCGCGCGGTTCCACCTCACCAAGGAGCACCCATATGAGTGTCCTCTCCCGTTCGCGTGCGGCGAAGATCATCGGCGGCTTCGCCGTGGTCGGCGTCACCGCGCTCGTCCTCGCCGGTTGTACCGGCACCAGCACTCCGTCCGACTCCGGCAACGCCGCCGGTGGGGGCGACTTCCCGATCGACTGCAACGCCGCCGAACCCGCCTCGTACACGCCCGAGTACTCGTCGACCTCGACCGGCCCCGCCAAGGACCTCACGTACAACATCGGTACGGCCCTGCCCGTCACGGGTAACCTCGCCTTCCTCGGCCCGCCCGAGATCGCGGGCACCGAGCTCGCGGCATCCGACATCAACGCCGCCAATAAGGGCGTCAACATCAACCTCATCCAGGGCGACTCGGGTGACACCGACAACAAGGCCTACGAGACCGAGATCCCGCGCCTGCTCGGCGCCGGTGCCACGGCCATCGTGGGTGCGGCGTCGTCGGGCACCTCGCTGCAGTTCATCGACCAGGTCATCGCGGCCAACGCCGTTCAGATCTCGCCGGCCAACACCTCGGCGGCCTTCACGGGCTACAACGACAAGGGCCTGTACTGGCGGACTGCTCCCTCGGACGTGCTCCAGGGCGAGGTTCTCGGCAACCTGATCGCCTCCGAGGGCAACGAGACCCTCGGCATGATCGTGCTGAACGACTCGTACGGCACCGGCCTCGCGTGCTTCACCAAGAAGGCGTTCGAGGGCGCGGGCGGATCCGTCGTGGCCACCAGCCTCTACAACACCGGTGACACGAACTTCTCGGCGCAGATCGAGGACGTCCTGGCCCAGAAGCCCGACGCGATCGCCCTGATCACGTTCGACGAGGTCTCGACGATCATCCCCGACCTGACGGCCAGCTTCGCGAAGGACAAGCTGTTCTTCGTCGACGGCAACCTGAAGAACTTCGGCACGCAGTTCCCCAACGGCACCCTCACCGGTGCCAAGGGCACGTACCCCAGCGTCGACCCCGACTCGACGGCGACCTTCCGCAGCACGCTGGATTCGTTCTGGACGGGTAAGGGCAACGCCAAGCTCGAGGACTACACCTACGCCCCCGAGTCGTACGACTCGGTCGTCCTCCTCGCCCTCGCGGCGCTGAAGGCGGGCTCGGCGGCCGGTCCCGACGTGGCCGCGAACATGCAGGCGGTCTCGGGCGGTTCGGGCAACGGCACGAAGTGCACCAGCTACGCCCAGTGCGCCGACATCATCGTCGGCGGCGGCGAAGCCGACTACGACGGCGTCTCGGGCCCGATCACGTTCAACGACGTGGGCGACCCGACGCAGGCCACCATCGGTGTCTTCGAGTACGGCGACGACAACAACTACAGCTGGCTCCGCGCCGGTTGATCGGTTCCCTCTGAGAGGCCCCGGGACTTCGGTCCCGGGGCCTCTTGTCGTGCGCGCAGCGGCGCCGAGGGCCGTTCCCGGGCGTGGGTGGGGTCTGCAGCGGACCCGCGGGCGAGGGGCGGAACGGGGGCGGGACGTCGCGGCATCCGGAAAGGACCCGCGGACGAGGGACGCGCCCATCGGTAGGGCGTCGGGGCTTCCCGGATCGGTCACCGACGGGGGTCGTAGGACGCGGACGGCGCGATCCGGGTTCCGCGGGCTCGACGCCGGTGTCGAGTCGGACGGGCGGGGGAGGGATGCCGGAGCCCGAGGCCGCGACGGACGGACGAGCGCGCCGCTCTTCGGCGGGGCGGGTGGCCGGGTTCACCGCGCGACGGGCGGATGCGCGAGTCGGCTCGTCGACGGAAGCGGATGGCGGAGCCCGCGGCCGCATCGGGTGCACGGGTGCGCTGCTCGTCGGCAGGGGCGGGGGAGCGCAGCCTCACCGAACGAAGAAGGCCCGAGCCCCAGGGGGACTCGGGCCTTCCGGCGGGAGCGCGGCTCAGGTGCCGAGCGTGCCCAGGTACAGACCGATCACGGCCGGGTCGTCCATGAGCTCGCGACCCGTGCCCGTGTAGGCGTCACGGCCCTGGTCGAGCACGTAGCCGCGGTCGCAGATCTGCAGGCAGCGGCGGGCGTTCTGCTCCACCATGATGCAGGTCACGCCGGCCTTGTTGATCTCGGAGACGCGGATGAACGCCTCGTCCTGACGGACGGGAGAGAGACCGGCCGACGGCTCGTCGAGCAGCAGCACCTTCGGGTCCATCATGAGCGCGCGGCCCATGGCGACCATCTGGCGCTCACCGCCCGACAGCGATCCCGCCCGCTGCTTCAGGCGCTTGGCGAGGTCGGGGAAGATGCTCGTGACGAAGTCGACGCGCTCGTTGAACCCCTTCGGCCGCTGGTAGAGACCCATCTGCAGGTTCTCGGCGATCGTGAGGCTCGGGAAGACGTTGTTCGTCTGGGGGACGAACCCGACGCCCTTCGCGACGAGCTTGTTCGCCCGCAGCCCCGTGATCTCCTCGCCCTGCAGCAGGACCGAGCCCGAGCGCACCTTCACCTGACCGAAGATCGCCTTGAGCATCGTGGACTTGCCGGCGCCGTTGGGGCCGATGATGCCGATCAGCTCGCCGGGAGCGGCGGTGAGGTTGGCGCCGTTGAGGATGTTCACGCCCGGCAGGTAGCCGGCGTGAACGTCGCGGAGCTCGACAACGTTGGCGGTCATCGACCGTCCTCCTTCTCGTGCGACGACTCGTTGTCGATCGCGGCGTCGACCTGCTGAGCGGTCTCGAGCAGCTCGGCGGCGGCGGCCGAATCGACCGTCCCCTCGTGGCGACCCGTGACGACGCCGAGGTCGACGTCCTGATGGGCTCCGAGGTAGGCGTCGATCACGGCCTGGTCCTTCATGACGGTGTCGGGCGGTCCCTCGGCGACGATCTTGCCCTCGGCCATCACCACGACCCAGTCGGCGATGTGGCGGACCATGTGCATGTCGTGCTCGACGAAGAGCACGGTCATCCCGAGATCCTTCAGGTCGAGGATGTGGTCGAGCAGCGACTGCGTCAGCGCCGGGTTGACACCGGCCATCGGCTCGTCGAGCATGACCAGCGTCGGGTCGCTCATGAGCGCTCGCGCCATCTCGAGGAGCTTGCGCTGACCGCCCGAGAGCGACGCGGCGAAGTCCGTCTCCTTGGAGTCGAGCTTGAACCGCTTCAGCAGATCGCGCGCCTTCTCGTCGTTGGCGGTCTCCTGCTTGCGCCAGACGAAGGGGAGGATGCTCGAGAGCAGGCTCTCGCCCTTCTGCTTCGTGGCGCCCAGCTTCATGTTCTCGAGCACGGTGAGAAGGCCCAGCGCCTTGGTGAGCTGGAACGTACGGACCTGGCCCATCCGGGCCGCCTTGAACGCGGGGATACCGGCGAGGTTGCGACCGTCGAACGACCACTGGCCGCTGTTGGGCTTGTCGAAACCGGTGAGCAGGTTGAACAGCGTCGTCTTGCCCGCACCGTTGGGCCCGATCAGCGCCGTGATGGCGTTGCGCGGGATCTCGAGGTGCTTCACGTCGACGGCGGTGTTGCCGCCGAAGTCGCGACGGACGTTGTCGGCGACGATGATCGGATCGACTTTGGCGACGCCGGGGGCGATCTCGCCCTTGTGCAGTCCGGTCGCCTTCACCCGTTGCGCGGGAGCGCTGGGCACGACCGGCGTGGACTCATCGGACAAAGGTCATCTCCTTCTTGCTGCCCAGGATTCCCTGGGGGCGGAAGATCACGAGCAGCATGAGCGCGACGCCGACGATGACGAAGACGAGCATCTGGGACTGGTCGGCGGTGAGGAACGGCAGCAGTCCGATCGAGGACAGCGCCGGCAGCAGGTTCGACAGGAACGCGCGCACGACCCAGAACAGCACCGCGCCGAGCACCGGGCCGAAGATCGTCGCGGCCCCACCGAGGAGCAACGCCGTGTAGACGAAGAACGTCTGCGACGTGACGTACACGTTCGGGTTCACGTTCGTGTCCATCGCGGTGATGATGCCGCCCGCCGCGATGATCACGCCGCCGATGACGAGCGCCTGCATCTTGAAGGCGAAGACGTTCTTGCCGAGCGCGCGCACGGCGTCCTCGTCTTCTCGGATGCCGCGGATGACACGACCCCAGGGGCTGCGCATGAGCATCCAGACCAGGAGCACGGCGACCACGACGGCGAGCAGGCCGAGGATGATGACGTACCACCGGTTGGCGTTGTAGGTCCACGGGCCGAAGCCGTAGTCGCCCGCGGGGAGCGGGTTGTTCTCGCCGCGCCAGCCGGACTGGAAGTTGAACAGACCGTCGGCCGAGCCCGTGACGCCACGGAAGGTCGAGGTCAGGAACACCAGACGGAGGATCTCGGCGGCCGCGATCGTGACGATGGCGAGGTAGTCGCCTCGCAGTCGCAGCGTCGGGATGCCCATGATGAGCGCGAACACGACGGCGGCGGCGAAACCGATCAGGGCCGCGATCGGCCACGCGAGACCGAACGTCAGGATCGAGATCGCGAAGCCGTACGCGCCGATGGCCATGAAGCCGGCGACGCCCATGTTGAGGAGGCCGGCGAAGCCGAAGTGCATCGACAGGCCGATGGCGGCGAGGGCGTAACCGAACGTGGCCGGCGCGAGGATCTGCGAGGCCGTGTTGGAGAGGATCTGCAGGAAGTCCATGGTTTACCTACCCGATTCGCTCTCGGCGGCCGAGGATGCCCTGCGGCCGGAAGAGGAGGATGACAATGAGCACGACGAGGGCGCCCACATACTTCATGTCGGAGGGGATCCACAGGGTGGACACCTCGACGAGGAGGCCGACCACGATCGAGCCGATGAGGGCTCCGAACGCGGTACCGAGTCCGCCGAGCACGACGGCGGCGAACATGAGAAGCAGGATGCCGGAACCCATGTCCCAGCGGATGCCGGGGCGGAAGTAGGCCCACAGGACGCCCGCGAGACCGGCCAGCGCCGATGACAGGATCCAGACCATGCGCACGACGTTGTCGACGTCGATGCCGCTCGCAGCGGCCAGCGACGGGTTGTCCGACACCGCGCGCGTGGCGCGACCCAGTCGCGTGCGCGTGAGGAACCACGCGAACGCCGCGATGACGACGATCGAGATGCCCATGCTGGTCAGGTCGGTGACGCTGATGCGGATCGACCCGAGGCCCGGGATGATGTCGCTCGACGCCCCCGGGAGCTGCTGCGTGCCACCACCGATGAAGATCTGGAAGATGTAGCGCAGCGCGAGCGAGAGACCGATCGAGACGATCATGAGCTGGACGATGCCGAGGCCCTTGCGCCGGAGGGGCCGCCAGATCCCGGCATCCATCGCGAGTCCGAAGACCCCCGAGAGGATCACCGCGAGCGGGATGGCGATCCAGATCGACCACCCGGTGCCGGCGCTCAGGAAGAGGGCGGCGATGGCGCCGAAGGTCACCATCTCGCCGTGCGCGAAGTTCGACAGGCCCGTCGTGCCGAACACGAGGGAGAGGCCGATCGCGGCGAGGGCGAGCATGAGGCCGAAGTTCAGGCCGTTCACCGTGCGAGAGAGCAGCTGGTCCATGAAGCCGACCGTCTGACGCTCTGCGGCGCCGAGGGTGAAGTTGCTCGAGACGGTGCTGGAGCTGCCGAACTGCACCTGCCGCTCGAACTCCTGCCCGTCGGGGACGGTGACTCCCGAGGGGAGCGAGTTGCGGTCGAGGTCGACCGTCCACGCCCCCTCTTTCGTGGGGACCTTGATCGTCGCGCGACCGCGCTCGTCCGTTGTGGCCTCGCCGGTGAAGGAACCGTCTGTGGCGGTCACCTTCGCTTGAGCGACGGGCTCACCTTCGGAGCGCACGTTCACCGTGATCGAATAGGGAAGATCCTCATCGTTGACGGCTGCCGTCGATGCCGGGGCGAACCCGAGCACCAGGGCGGCAGCGAAGAGTCCTGACAACAGCGTCAAGATCGAGCGTCGACGGCGAGGCATCCGTGGGGATGCTTGCCGAGTGGTCACGAAACCTCCTGGTCGTTCGACGACGTGGACCGTCGCCGCCCGGACACCGTAGTCCGGGAATATTGCCGCGTTGTTTCCATCGCAGCAGTCGATGCGAGAACGATACCTGGATGCGATGGATTCGCTGTGCGTTGCGCATTTCCGGCGCCGTCGAGAATGCGGAACGGGGGTAGAGGGAAGAGCGCAGGGTGGGGTATACCGCGCGGGCGGGGAAGAAAAGACGCCCCTCCGGCGCTTACACTTTCAGGCGGAGCGCCTCGCACGCGCCCCAGCCGACGACGTCCCTTTTCGAGCAGGCGCCGCGCGCGCAGGAGGATTCATGGAGCAGCACGACCCGTTCGGATTCATCGGACTGACTTACGACGACGTGTTGCTGCTTCCCGGCCACACCGACGTCATCCCGAGCGAGGCCGACACGTCGTCGCGTCTGAGCCGCCGCATCACGGTGGCGACGCCCCTGCTCTCGAGCGCGATGGACACCGTCACCGAAGCGCGCATGGCGATCGCGATCGCGCGCCAGGGCGGTATCGGCATCGTGCACCGCAACCTCTCGATCGAGGACCAGGCCGGCATCGTCGACCAGGTCAAGCGCAGCGAGTCGGGCATGGTCTCGAACCCCATCACCACGAACCCGGATGCCACGGTGGCCGAGGTCGACGCGATGTGCGCGCAGTACCGCATCTCGGGTCTGCCGGTGGTCGACCCCGACGGCGTGCTGGTCGGCATCATCACCAACCGCGACATGCGCTTCGTCTCGGGCTTCGAGCGTCAGACCACCAAGGTCAAGGACGTCATGACCAAGGACGGTCTGATCACCGGGCACGTCGGCATCCACGCCAACGACGTCATCGCGACCTTCGCCAAGCACCGCGTCGAGAAGCTCCCGCTCGTCGACGACGACGGCAAGCTCGCCGGCCTCATCACCATCAAGGACTTCGACAAGAGCGAGAAGTACCCGCTCGCCACCAAGGACGAGCAGGGGCGCCTGCGCGTGGGCGCGGCGATCGGCTTCTTCGGCGACGCGTGGCAGCGCGCCGAGGCCCTGCGCGACGCGGGCGTCGACGTGCTCGTGGTCGACACCGCGAACGGGCAGTCGGCCGGCGTGATCGACATCGTGCGTCGCCTGAAGGCCGACCCCACCTTTGACCACGTCGACGTCATCGGCGGCAACGTCGCGACGCGCGAGGGCGCCCAGGCGCTCATCGACGCGGGGGTGGATGCCGTGAAGGTCGGCGTCGGACCGGGCTCCATCTGCACCACCCGCGTCGTGGCCGGCGTCGGCGTGCCGCAGGTCACCGCGATCTACGAGGCGGCGAAGGCGGCAATCCCCGCGGGCGTGCCCGTGATCGCCGACGGCGGCCTGCAGTACTCGGGCGACATCGCCAAGGCCCTCGTGGCGGGCGCCGACACCGTCATGCTGGGCTCGCTCCTCGCCGGAACCGACGAGTCGCCGGGCGAGATCGTCTTCCAGGGCGGCAAGCAGTTCAAGCAGTACCGCGGGATGGGCTCGCTCGGTGCGCTCCAGACGCGCGGCAAGAAGACCTCGTACTCGAAGGACCGCTACTTCCAGGCCGACGTCCCCAGCGACGACAAGCTGATCCCCGAGGGCATCGAGGGCCAGGTGCCCTACCGCGGCCCCGTGGCGGCCGTGGCCTACCAGCTCATCGGCGGGCTGCGTCAGTCGATGTTCTACGTCGGCGCTCGCACGGTCGAGGAGCTCAAGACCAAGGGCAAGTTCGTCCGCATCACCTCGGCGGGACTCAAGGAGTCGCACCCGCACGACGTGCAGATCGTCGTCGAAGCGCCGAACTACAAGAAGTAGGCGTTCCCCACGAACGGGCCGGGCAGGCGACTGCCCGGCCCGTAGTCGTTTCGCCGCGGCTCCTCGGCGGTAGCGCCCGAAGCCCGGGTGGTCGCTGGGGACACGGCATCCGGATGCCGATAAGCTGGCCGGCTCGCCAGCCGCGGGCCGACGGGGGACTGCCGTGGGCATCCGCACGTCGCCTCCGCCGCCACGAGCGGCCGACCCGGAATTCGCCATGGGATACCTCGACCTCGCCGCCCTCTCGTTCACGCTGCCCGACGGCAGGCCCCTGCTCGACGAGGTGACGTTCCGCGTCGGCGAGGGGGTGACGACCGCTCTGGTCGGTCCCAACGGCGCGGGGAAGACGACGCTGCTGCGCATCATCCGCGGTGACGAGAAGGCGCATGGCGGTGTCGTGTCGATGGGTGGCTCGCTCGGAGTGATGGACCAGTTCGTCGGGCACGGGCGCGACGAAGAGAGCGTCCACGACCTCCTCGTGTCCGTCTCGCCGTCCCGCATCCGGCGTGCGGCGATCGAACTTGAGGCGTCCGAGGACGCCCTCATCGAGCGCGACGACCTCGACACCCAGCTGCGGTATGCCTCGGCGCTCGCCGACTACGCCGACGCGGGCGGCTACGAGCACGAGACGGTCTGGGACACCTGCACGACGGCCGCCCTCGGGCTGCCGTACGAGCGGGCGCGGTTCCGCGACCTGTCGACGCTGTCGGGCGGCGAGCAGAAGAGGCTCGCCCTGGAGGGCCTGCTGCGCGGACCCGACGACGTGCTCCTGCTCGACGAGCCCGACAACTACCTCGACGTGCCCGGCAAGCGCTGGCTCGAGGAGCAGTTGCGAGCCACGGCCAAGACCGTGCTGCTCGTCTCGCACGACCGCGAACTGCTCGCCCGCGCCGCCGACCGCATCGTCACCCTCGAGAGGGGAGCCGCGGGCAGCACCGCGTGGGTGCACGGCGGGGGATTCGGCACGTATGGCGCCGCGCGGGAGGACCGCATGGCCCGCCTGGAGGAACTGCGTCGCCGCTGGGACGAGGAGCACGAGAAGCTGCGCGCGCTGGTCGCCCGCATGAAGGTGGCCGCGGCCGCCAACGACGGCTTCGCCTCGCGCTACCAGGCGGCGGTCACGCGCCTGTCGAAGTTCGAGCAGGCCGGACCGCCCGAGGAGCGCCCGCCCGAGCAGGATCTGCAGCTGCACCTCCGCGGAGCGCGCACGGGCAAGCGCGCGGTGGTGACGGAGCGGCTCGAGCTGTCCGGGCTCATGAAGCCGTTCGACCTCGAGGTGTGGTTCGGCGATCGCGTCGCCGTGCTCGGCTCGAACGGGTCGGGCAAATCCCACTTCCTGCGTCTTCTCGCCGGCGGAGGCACCGACCCCGACGCGCGTCTCGGGCACGTCACCACCGTGGGCGCCGCGCTCGATCGGGTCGCCCACTCCGGTCGCGCCATCCTGGGCGCCCGGGTCGTCCCCGGGTGGTTCGCCCAGACGCATCGGCATCCGGAGTTCGTCGGGAGAACCCTCTTGGACCTGCTTCATCGCGGTGACGACAACCGGGCGGGAATGCCGAGGGATGCCGCGAGCTCGGCGCTCGATCGCTACGGCCTCATCGCGCATGCCCAGCAGGCGTTCGACACGTTGAGCGGCGGGCAGCAGGCGCGGTTCCAGGTGCTGCTGCTGGAGCTCTCGGGCACGACACTCCTGCTGCTCGACGAGCCGACGGACAACCTCGACCTCGCCTCGGCCGAGGCGCTGGAGGACGCGCTGTCGCGGTTCGAGGGCACCGTCCTCGCCGTCACGCACGATCGGTGGTTCGCGCGGTCGTTCGACCGGTTCGTCGTGTTCGGCTCGGACGGGGAGGTGTACGAGGCGGCGGAGCCCGTGTGGGACGAGAAACGGGTCGTGCGGGCGCGGTGACGCGCCGGATGGGCGCGGCTACGCTGTGCGCATGATCCGACGGCGCAGTCACCCGGCGGCGTCGATGTCGGCGCGGCGGACCGAGGCGTTCACCGACGGCGTCTTCGCCATCGCGGCGACGCTGCTCGTGCTGGGGCTCACCGACCAGTCGCTGGGCTCGCCCACCACCGACGACGAACTCGCCCGCGGGCTTCTCGATCTCGCGCACCCGCTGTTCTCGTTCGTCATCAGCTTCCTCATCCTGTGCGTGATGTGGATGACCCACGTGCGGCAGTTCGAGTGGATCGTGCGCATCGACGACACCGGCATGTGGATCAACAACATCCGGCTGCTGCTGGTGGTGCTCGTGCCCTTCACGTCGTCGTTGGACACCTCGCACTCCGACCTGCTGCTGGGGCGCGTTCTGCTCCCTGTGAACTTCTTCCTCGCGATCGTGATGGGGTGGCTGCAGTGGGCCTGGGCCGTGCGCTCGGGCGCGATCGCCGACCTGACGCGGGACGATGCGCGGCGACTGGGCCGCGCGAGCCTCAGCGCGGTCATCCTGAGCGCCGCGGCGATGGTGCTGAGCCCGGTACTCGGCTCGATCGGCTTCCTGCTGTTCGCCTTCGACGGCCTTCTCACGCGACTCCTGCGGGGATCGGACGACCCGTTGTCGCCTCCCTCTGCGTCTGCGGGGGAGTCCGACGCGGCCGACGGCGATGTCGGAGGGCGCGGGTAGGCTGGTCGGGTGACCATGGAGATCGATCTCGGCCGCGCCAAGCGCGCCCGCCGCGCGTACACCTTCGACGACATCGCCGTCGTGCCGTCGCGGCGCACGCGCAACCCCGAAGACGTCTCGACCGCGTGGACCATCGACGCGTTCCCGTTCGAGATCCCGGTGCTCGGTGCGCCCATGGACTCCGTGGTCAGCCCGCGCACCGCGATCGAGCTCGGGCGCCTGGGTGGGCTCGGCGTCCTCGACCTCGAGGGCCTGTGGACGCGCTACGACGACCCCGAGCCGCTGCTGGCCGAGATCGCGACGCTGCCCGAGGCCGACGCCACGCGCCGCATGCAGCAGCTGTACTCCGAGCCGATCAAACCCGAGCTCGTGCGCGACCGCCTCGCCGAGGTGCGCGCCGCGGGCGTCACCGTCGCCGGGGCCCTCACCCCGCAGCGCACGAACGACCTGTACGAGACCGTCGTCGCCGCGGGCGTCGACCTCTTCGTCATCCGCGGCACCACCGTGTCGGCGGAGCACGTGTCGAAGGTGGCCGAGCCCCTCAATCTCAAGAAGTTCATCTACGACCTCGACGTCCCCGTCATCGTGGGCGGCGCCGCCACCTACACGGCGGCCCTCCACCTCATGCGCACCGGTGCCGCGGGCGTGCTGGTCGGCTTCGGCGGCGGCGCCGCCTCGACGACGCGCGCAACCCTCGGGCTGCACGCGCCCATGGCGACGGCCGTGGCCGACGTGGCCGGGGCCCGACGCGACTACCTCGACGAGTCGGGCGGACGCTACGTGCACGTCATCGCCGACGGCGGCGTGGGCACCTCGGGTGACATCGTGAAGGCCCTCGCCATGGGTGCCGACGCCGTCATGCTCGGTGTCGCGCTGGCCCGCGCCACCGACGCCCCCGGGCGCGGGTACCACTGGGGTCCCGAGGCCCACCACCCCGAGCTTCCCCGCGGGCGCCGGGTCGAGGTCGACCGCGTGGGTCCTCTCGAGCAGGTCCTCTACGGCCCCGCCCCCGTCGCAGACGGCACCGCCAACCTCATCGGTGCGCTCAAGAAGTCGATGGCCACCACCGGATACTCCGACCTCAAGGAGTTCCAGCGCGTCGAGGTCGTCGTCGCCCCCTACGGGCACTGACCCCGAAAGCCCCATGACCTCCACCCCCACGACCGAGCCGGCACCGCCGCAGATCTTCCCGCCGACGCTGCGCGAGGTCATGCTGCGGCCGCGCTGGATCGCGCTCCTCGCGTTCTCGCTCGTCGTCGCGGGCGTGCTCGCCTGGCTCGGGCAGTGGCAGCTCGGACGCGCGGTCGACACCTCCCCTCCCGAGCCGGGGCTGACCGAGGTCGTGCAACCTCTCGCCGACGTCGTGAAGCCCGGCGACTACCTGCCGGAACCTCTCGTCGGTCAGCGGGTCGAGACGAGCGGCACGTGGGTGGCATCCGATTTCATCGTCGTCTCGTCCCGCTTCAACAACGACGTGCAGGGCTACTGGGTGACCGGTCAGCTGCGCGTTTCGAGGACGACCACACCGACGTCGATCGCCGTCGCGACCGGATGGACGAGCAGCCTCGATGAGGCCAACGCCGCCGCCGACGAGCTGCGCGCCCAGGCCGAAGCGGACCCGACAGCGGTCGTGGACGTGACGGGACGACTCATCTCCGACGAAGGGGCGTCGATACCGCCGGCGAATGCCGACCCCCTCACCCTCGTGAAGATGTCGCCCGCCATGCTGCTGGGCCGGTGGCACGACACCCAGAACCTCGACGTCTACCGCCAGTACATCGCCTCGCAGACGCCGATCGGCCCCCTCGACGCCATCGCCTCCCCGGCGCCCGACGAACGCTCGCGGGTCAACTGGCTGAACATCTTCTACGCCGCCGAGTGGGCCATCTTCGCCGGCTTCGCGCTCTACCTCTGGTACCGCCTCGCGCGCGACGCGTGGGAGAAGGAAGTCGAGGATCTCGAGGACGAACAGGCCGAGGCCGTCGCGGAAAGCTCCGCGTCGAGCAGTCCGGCGGGAGCCGCGGAATCCCGCGACTAGACTGGCCTCCATGCCCCGCGCCCCCAAGCTCGCCTCTTTCCCGGCGATCCGCGGAGCCCTGAAGTTCTACCAGATCTGCTCGATCATCACGGGTGTCGGCCTGCTTCTGCTGGTCGCCGAGATGATCCTGAAGTACACGCCCATTCACGTGGAGCTGTTCCTCGGCGGATCCGGTGGCTTCCTGTGGTTCGCGGATGCCGTGCCCGGCCCCGACTGCCAGTGGTTCTCGCTCTTCGTTCCGGGCGGCAACGGGTGTTCGATCTTGTCGACCGGCGACGGTGTGAACATCTCGCTGGCGATCCTGGTGGTCCACGGCTGGTTCTACGTCGTCTACCTCATCTCGTGCTTCCGCGTGTGGAGCCTCATGCGGTGGCCGTTCCGTCGGTTCGTCTTCCTCGCCCTCGGTGGCGTGGTGCCGTTCCTCTCCTTCATCCTCGAGGTGCGCACCGCCCGTCGCGTGCGCGCCTACCTCGCCGAGCGTGAGGCCGCGAAGGCCTCCGCTCCCGTTCCCGCCCCGGAAGGCAACCGGTGACCGAACAGACCGAAACGTCCCAGCGCCCCGTCCTCGTCGTCGACTTCGGCGCCCAGTACGCTCAGCTGATCGCGCGCCGCGTGCGCGAGGCCGGCGTGTACAGCGAGATCGTCCCGCACACCGCATCGGCGGAAGAGATCGCGGCGAAGAACCCCGTGGGCATCATCCTGTCGGGTGGCCCCTCGTCGGTGTACGAAGAGGGAGCCCCGAGCCTCGACTCCGGCGTCTTCGACCTCGACGTCCCGACCCTCGGCATCTGCTACGGCTTCCAGGTCATGGCGAAAGCACTCGGCGGAGAGGTGGCGAACACGGGCCTCCGCGAGTACGGAGCGACGGATGCCACGGTCGTCACCGAGGGCACGCTGCTGGAGGGTCAGCCCGCCGAGCAGAACGTGTGGATGAGCCACGGCGACCAGGTCTCGCGCGCCCCCGAGGGCTTCGAGGTTCTCGCCCGCACGGCGCACACCCCCGTCGCCGCGTTCGCGAACGACGCGCGCCGCATGTACGGCGTGCAGTGGCACCCCGAGGTCAAGCACTCCGACCACGGTCAGCACGTGCTCGAGAACTTCCTTCACAAGGCTGCAGGACTCCCGGCCGACTGGAACAGCGGAAACGTCATCGCCGAGCAGGTGGAGCGCATCCGCCAGCAGGTCGGCAGCAGCCGGGTCATCTCGGCGCTGTCCGGCGGCGTCGACTCCGCCGTGTCGACCGCTCTCGTCCACGAGGCCGTCGGCGACCAGCTCATCGCCGTGTTCGTCGACCACGGGCTGCTCCGCCAGGGCGAGCGCGAACAGGTCGAGAACGACTACGTCGCCTCGACCGGCGTGAAGCTCATCACCGTCGACGCGCGCGAGACGTTCCTGAACGCCCTCGCCGGTGTCAGCGACCCCGAGCAGAAGCGCAAGATCATCGGCCGCGAGTTCATCCGCGCGTTCGAGAAGGTGCAGGCCGACCTCGTCGCCGAGGCGAAGGCCGAGGGCGAGCAGGTGCGCTTCCTCGTGCAGGGAACCCTCTACCCCGACGTCGTCGAATCGGGCGGCGGAGCCGGTACCGCCAACATCAAGAGCCACCACAACGTCGGTGGCCTGCCCGAAGACCTGCAGTTCGAGCTCGTCGAGCCGCTGCGCACCCTCTTCAAGGACGAGGTGCGCGCCATCGGGCGCGAACTCGGACTGCCCGAAGCGATCGTCGGCCGCCAGCCCTTTCCGGGGCCCGGCCTTGGCATCCGCATCGTGGGTGAGGTCACCGCTGACCGTCTCGAGATCCTGCGTGAGGCCGACGCCATCGCGCGCGCCGAGCTGACCAAGGCCGGCCTCGACAACGAGATCTGGCAGTGCCCCGTCGTGCTGCTCGCCGACGTGCGCTCGGTCGGCGTGCAGGGCGACGGCCGCACCTACGGCCACCCCATCGTGCTGCGCCCCGTTTCGAGCGAAGACGCGATGACCGCCGACTGGACGCGCCTGCCCTACGACGTGCTGTCGAAGATCTCGAACCGCATCACCAACGAAGTACGCGACGTCAACCGCGTGGTTCTCGACGTGACGTCGAAGCCGCCGGGGACGATCGAGTGGGAGTGAGCATCTAGCCTGCTCCCGCGCCGACGTCGTCGGCCGGCTCCGGGGCACCGCCTTCGGGTCGAGAGCGGGGCCCCTACCCCGATCGACCCGAAGACGGTGCCCCTTCGCCGTCCGGCGCCGGCGGCGCGCTGTCTGGACGCGGAGGTAGGGGGAGGGCCCCGACCCCGATCGACTCAGGAGGGCGTGCCACTTCGCCTCGCGTGCGCGGCGAGGTGCGCGCTCCGCCTGCCCGGGCTGTGGGGATCGGGGCGGGATTTCTCGTTCGGGGCGAAAGAAATGCGCCCCGAACGACGGGATGCGCCCCGAACCACGTTCATAGGTGGCCCCGGGGCCACGCTCGGCGCCCCGGCGAGGTCGGCAACTGCATGGGCGGCGCCCCGGGGCCACCGCCCGCGCCCCGATGCGCACGTCGGGGCGACCGCGGCTCCGGCATGCCGCGGGGCGCGCGGCGGGTGGGGGAAGATGAGGGCGTGACTTCCGGCGACTTCCCCGACGCGTGGTACCTCATCCTGTCGAGCCGGCTGATCCCCGACCTCGACGGCGGATACACGATCGCGACCCTCGCGCGTGCGCGACAGATGGCGGATGCCGGTGCGGAACCGCTGCTGCTGACCGTCGACCCCGGTGACGCCGACGCCCACTCCGCGCAGCGCGCGACCTTCGTCGAGCGGGGGGCGGCCTCGGCATCCGGAATCTTTCGCAACCTGTTCGACGAGGCCGTCGACGCCGACGGGGGAGCCGCGGGATGGCTGCGCGAAGTGGCGCACGCGGGCGACGCCGATCCGGCGCTCGAGTACCGGAGCGTGGCCGGGGGAGCGGTCGAGCTGCCCGTGGTCATCGACCCTGACTGGCACCTCACGACCGCGCCGATCGTGATCCGGGATGCCGCGGGCGAAGCCGTCGGCGTGATCGACGGATTCGGGGCGCTGTACCGCGCGTGGCTGACCGACCTGGCCGATCGGCTCCGCGCCGAGAACGACCGACCCATCGTCGTCATCTGCGAGTCCAGGCAGCTCGGCGAGCTCATCGCGGGCTGGGGCGACGACGCCGTGCGGATCGTGCACACCGTGCACACGATCCATCTCGAGCCGCCGTTCCAGGCCGACTCCGAGCTGAACCCTCTGTGGACGCGATGGTTCGAGATCTCACCGCGATTCGACGCCGTGCTGTGGCCGACCGCGTACCAACGCGACGACGTGCGGGCGCGCTTCGGCACTGCCGCGAACGACGTGGTCGCACCGCACGGGGTGGAGGCTTCGGATGCCGTGGTGCCGGCGTCGCAGCGCGAGAGTGGCCTTGTCGTGGTGCTGGGGCGGCTCGCCCCCGGCAAACGGCTCGACCGGGCGATCGAGGCCTTCGCGCGCGTTCTCGCCGACGTGCCGGACGCCCGACTCGAGCTCTGGGGCGAGGGGGCGCAGCGCGGGGCGCTCGAGGCCCTCGTCGCCGAGCGCGGACTCGAGCACGCCGTCTCGCTGCCCGGGCTGACCACCGACCCGGGCGCCGTGCTCGACCGTGCGGCGGTGTACCTCACGACGTCCGCCTTCGAGGGGCAGGGGCTCGCCCTCGCCGAAGCGCTCGCGCACGGCACGCCGGTGGTGGCGTGGGACATCCGGTACGGCCCGCGCGACATGCTCGCGTCGGGTGGGGGCATCCTGGTTCCGGACGGTGATGACGACGCTCTGGTCGACGCGCTGCGGAGGGTGCTCACGGACGACGGGCTGCGCGAGAGTCTCACGGCCGAGGCGCGGCACGCGGCGGAGGCCGTGGGCCCGGCGCGCGCGATGCGCACGCTCGCCGCGGCCGCACGCGAGGTGCTGGGGAGGCCGCGCCGGCGCTGACGCCGGGCGCCCGCGACAGCCGCGCGACCTTGCGCACCGCGTTGCCGCATCGGCCGGAGAGCCGCGGTACGCCGGGCAGCACCCACTCGGCGCCCACGCCCCCGACACGATCGATGGGGAAAGTGCCTCCACCGGGCCGTCGATGGAGGGCGGCGCGTCCGCTCCGACCGACATGGTCCGCGCCGGCTCAGCCGCGCGCGACCGTCCGCACCGCATCCGCCGCATCCGCCGGAGAGCCGCGGAAGGCCGGACCGTGGCCGGGCAGGACCCAGTCGGCATCCAGTCCCGCGATGCGATCGAGCGAGGCGAGCGCCTCGGTCGGGTCGTCGGTGAAGGGCGCGGGTCCGGGTCCGGTGCGACCGGTGAGGACGTGGCGCGTCGTAAGGGCGTCGCCGACGAACACGGCGCGCACCGCGGGGGAGAAGACCGCGACGCTGCCGGGGGAGTGGCCGGGCATGCCGACGATGCGGGGGCTCCCGGGCAGGTCGAGGGTCTCGCCGTCGGCGACCTCGCGCACCTCGGTCAGCCACTGCGGGCGCATGCCCTTGCGGATGCCGAAGGCGGCGAAGCGCAGCAGCGGGCCGAGGCGGAACGGGCCCATCGCACTCTTGGGCTTGTCGCCGCCGCGGGCGCGATCGGCGTCGGCCGCGTGCACGAAGACGGGCACGCCGCGCTCGCGGCGGAGGCGCTCGGCGAAGCCCACGTGGTCGCTGTCGCCGTGGGTGAGGATGACGCCGCGGATGTCGTCGAGCGACCGGTCGATCGCGTCCACCTCCGCGCGAAGGTCGGCGTACATGCCGGGGAGGCCGGCGTCGACGAGGGTGATGCCCTCGGGGGCGACGATGAGGTACGAGGCGACGATGTCGTTGCCGATGCGGTGGAGCGATGGCGCGAGTCTCACGGGGTGCCTTTCTGGATGGCTATGACAATTAGCCATGATAGCTTATATCCGTAGCCATGAGGAGGGTTCGTGCCCACACCGGAGAGAACGTCGCTCGAGGAGATCGTCGAGGCGGCCGCGCGACTGCTCGAAGAGGGCGGACCCGGCGCCGTGACGATGCAGGCCGTCGCTCAGGCGGTCGGGGTCAAGGCTCCCTCGCTGTACAAGAGGGTGCGCGACCGCGAGGCCCTGCTCGGGCTCGTCGGAGCGGCCGCGGCCGACGACCTGACGGCACGGCTCGAGGCGGCATCCGGAGGCCTAGACGACCTACTGGTCGCCTTCCGCGCGTTCGGGCGCGGCCGGCCCGAGGCGTTCCGCCTGCTGTTCACGACGGTGGTCGATGCCGACCGGCTCGCTGCCACGAGCGCCCCGGTGCTGCGCGCGACGACCATCGCCGTGGGCGAGGCTCATGCGCTCGAAGCGGCGAGGCTGCTCACCGCGTGGGCGACCGGGTTCGTGACGATGGAGCTCGCCGGGGCCTTCCGTCTCGGCGGCGACATCGACGAGGCGTACCGCTACGGCCGGCGCCACCTGGTCGCTTCGCTCACGCCGGATCAGGGGGCGGAGCGGCCGGCCCAGGGGTCGTAGTCGGCGATCAGATCTTCTTGGGCCGGGCGCTCGGCATCCGGAACGTGCTGGAGGTTCACGCGGACCCGGTACCAGAGCGAGCTCGACCCGCGCATGGCGTCGACGAGGACATCGGCGGGGTGAAGCTGCGATGTCGCTTCCGGATGCCGCTGCTTCCACGTCTCGAGAGCGTCGAGGGCCTCGGGCTTGGTCTTGGTGCGCGCGACCTCGACGAGCGGCATCGTCGAGGCGCGGCGTCCGGAACCGTCGGATTCCCGCGGAGGCTTCTCGGCGGGGCCGAGCTGTTTCGCCAGGGACAAAAGGGCGTCGAGAGACCCCGCGGCGTCGTCGATGCCCGCGTGCGGGTCTCCGATGCTGCGGAACCGGTCGGGCACCGTGAGCACGGTGAACTCCTCGGGGCGACGGTCGCGGACCTCGTCCCATGTGAGGGGAGTCGAGACGCGGGCATCGGGCAGCGCGCGGATCGAGTACGCCGAGGCGACCGTGCGGTCCTTGGCGTTCTGGTTGAAGTCCACGAACACGCTCTCGCCGCGCTCCTCCTTCCACCAGCGGGCGGTCGCGAGTCCCGGCGCGCGGTTCTCGACCTCGCGCGCGAGCGTTTCGGCGGCGAGACGGACGTCGGTGTAGTCCCACTCGGGGCGGATGCGCACGAGGATGTGGAGGCCGCGCGAGCCCGAGGTCTTGGGCCAGCCGACGAGACCGTGGTCTTCGAGCACATCGCGGGCGATGAACGCGACGTCGACGATCTGCGACCAATCCACGCCGGGCATCGGGTCGAGGTCGACCCGCAGCTCGTCGGGGTGGTCGAGGTCTTCGGCGCGGACGGGATGCGGGTTCAGGTCGAGGCAGCCGAGGTTGACGACCCAGGCCAGGCCCGCGGCATCCCGGATCACCGTCTCTTCGGCGGAGGTGCCCGAGGCGTAGCGCAGGGTCGCGGTGTCGACGAAGTCGGGGTGGTTCTCGGGGACGCGCTTCTGGAAGAACGGCTCCTGGTGGAGACCCTTCGAGAAGCGCTTGAGCACCATCGGTCGACCGCCCGCTCCGCGCAGGGCGCCCTCAGCGACCGAGAGGTAGTACCGCACGAGGTCGAGCTTGGTCAGCCCCGGCTCGGCGAAGACGACGCGGTCGGGGCTCGTGATGCGCACCTCGTGGCCGTCGACATCCATGATCTCGGGCGGCGTCTTCGCGGGACTCATGGCGCGAGGCTAGCGCCGCGGCATCCGGGATTCGCACCCCTTGCGGGCGGAGTGCGGGGGTGTGGCCTGCACGACGAAGGGCCGCCCCGAAACGGGACGGCCCTTCGTGTACGGCGAGTGCGTCAGTTGTTGCCGCGCAGGATCGCGATCATGCGCAGGATCTCGACGTACAGCCACACGACGGTGACCATGATGCCGAAGGCGCCGACCCAGCCGTAGACCCGGGCAGCCCCGTTGCGGACGCCGCGCTGGATCTGGTCGAAGTCGAGCACCAGCGAGTACGCGGCCATGATGACTACGAGCACGCCGATGATGACACCGAGTGGGATGCCGAGGATCTTAATCTCGCTGTAGAGGCCGAACGCGCCACCGGCGATCGGGGCGTTGAAGAGCATCAGACCGAGGTTGACCAGGCTGAACACCAGGTAGCCGACCATCGCGATCATGAAGATCTTGGTGGCGCGGGCCGAGGCGCGGATCTTGCCGCTGGCGAACAACGCGAGCGTCACGCCGACGACCGATAGGGTCGCCAGCGTCGCCTGCAGCACGATCCCGGGGAAGATGAACTCGAAGAAGGCCGAGATGCCACCGACGAAGAGACCCTCGAACGCCGCGTAGGCGATGAAGACGGGGACGGAGGGCTTCTTCTTGAATGTCGCGACCATCGCCAGGACGAAGCCGACGAGACCGCCGACGATCATGGGGGCGGCGCTCGGGTTCGGGTTGGCGGCGCTGACGCCGGCCATCGACCAGATCCAGCCGACGACGGCGGTCACGACGAGGATGCCGAACAGCGCGAGGGTCTTCATGACGGTGTCTTCGACCGTCATGCGACCGGTCTCGACGGCGCTCGCCGACGGGGCGGCGTACGCGCCTTCGATCGAGGCGGCGGCGGCGGGATCGACGGCCGGGGGCGGGCTGTAGCGCGTGTTAGCGCCACCGGCTCGAGGGTCCTGGAACGCCGGGTTGTTGAATGCCGGGTTGTTGAGGGCCACGGGAACTCACACTCCAAAGATGGTGATCACAGCACCGTGCTGTCAGACAACACTAGCCGAGCGGGGCGGTGGATTCCTTGTGCTGACTGGGATTCTGCTCTGAGCGCACTCGCTGTTCACCCGGTGCCGTTAGCGTGTCGAGGTGCCTCTCGTCATCGGTCATCGCGGTGCGCCCGGGTACCTGCCCGAGCACTCTCGCAGCTCGTATCTGCGGGCGATCGCGGAGGGGGTGGATGCCGTCGAGCCCGACGTCGTCCCCTCGAAGGACGGCGTGCTGGTCGTGCGGCACGAGAACGAGATCTCGGGCACCACGGACGTGGCGACGCGACCGGCGTTCGCCGGGCGACGAACCTCGAAGGTCGTCGACGGCGAGCATCTGACCGGCTGG
>NZ_LMKF01000022.1:1141405-1171064 GCF_001421275.1 Microbacterium sp. Leaf203
TCCGCCCCGACAGCGCGGCGCACGACGACACCGAACCGGTGCTGCGCCTTCGCGACGTCCTCGACCTCGCCCGGCAGGGCGGGGTGGCGGTGGTGCTCGAGATCAAGCACGCGGCGTCGTTCGCCCGCCTCGGGTTCGACCTGGCCGAGCTCGTCGACGCCGAGCTGCGCGCCGCGGGATGGTGGGATGCCGAGGACGCGCTCGTCATCGAGTCGTTCGAGCCCCTGGTCCTGGCGCGGCTGCGAGAGCGCGGCATCCGGGTTCCGCTCGTGCAACTCATCGAAGCAGAGGGGACGCCGTGGGATCTGCGGGAGCGGGACGGGGCGGACGCCGCCTCGTACGCCTCGATGCGGACCGCGGCAGGTCTCGATGCCCTCGCCGGCGAGGTGCAGGGCATCAGTCCGGACAAGCGCTCGGTGCTCGCGTCCAACGAACGCGGCGTCGCGCGGGGGCCGGCGCGGTTCGTGCGCGAGGCGCAGGATCGCGGCTTGCGGGTGTTCACCTGGACGTGCCGACCCGAGAACGCCTTCCTGCTACCCGTCTTTCGCGGGCCGGGCGGTGAGGGGGCGTTCGGCGACTGGCGAGGCGAGTGGGCCGTGCTGCGCGATGCCGGGCTCGACGGGGTGTTCGTGGATCATCCCGATCTGGGCGTCGGGTTCTTCGGGACGGCGCGAAACTCCTGAGTCCCGACCCACGTGCCGGGCGTTGCAGCTCCTGGATGGCGTCGAGGCGACGATCCTCAGGAGTTCCGGCCCGCGCAACCCCGACCCCCCGGCGTACCCGCAGCCGACAGGATGGCCGCATGACGGTGGATGTGACGGTGGTCGGCGGCGGGATCTCGGGCCTCGCGTGCGCGCGGGCGGTTCAGGACGCGGGTCGCTCGGTCCGCGTGCTCGATCGCGGGCGCCGGGTGGGCGGGCGTCTGTCGAGCCGCACGATCGACGGTCGACCCGTGGACCTCGGAGCCTCGTACTTCGTGGTCGGCGAGGCCGAGGGCTTCGCGCGCGTCGTCGCCGATTGGGAGGAGCGCGAGCTCGCACGGCCGTGGACCGACACGTTCCAGGTGATCGACGCCGACGGCGGGTGGACGCCCAAGCCCGGGCCGATGCGGTGGGCCGCTCCCGCCGGGTTGCGTTCGCTCGCCCTCGACCTGGCCGAGGGCCTCGACGTCTCGTCGGAGCGCGTCGTCGAGAGCGCGGCGCCGTTCCGCGTCGACGGCGAGGAGGCGGGCGAGGTCGTCCTGGCGATGCCGGCCCCGCAGGCGGCACGGCTGACCGGCGAGGCGCCCGGCGGGGCGCAGGAGTGGGAACCGGTGATCGCCGTCGCCCTGCGGTGGGATCGACGGCAGTGGGATGCCGACCTGCACAGCGCGTTCGCCGACGGCGACGCGGATGTGTCCTTCGTCGCCGACGACGGCGATCGCCGCGGCGACGACGCCCCCGTGCTGGTCGTCCACACCACGGCGGACCGCGCCCGACAGCACCTCGACGACCCCGAGTCGGCGATCGCGCCGGTGCTCGCGGCGACCCGGCGGCTGCTGCGCATCGACGTCCAGCCGGTGTCGACGCACGCGCATCGCTGGACCTTCGCCCGGCCCGCCGGAACGACCGGGCAGCCGTTCTTCCGCTCGCCGGGGCTCTCCGCGTGCGGGGACGCGTGGGGCGACAGCGCCGCCGTCCGCACCGCGTGGGCGTCGGGCGATGCCCTGGGGTGGGCGCTCGCGGCATCCTGAATCACGTCGAGGACACGCGCGGGCAGTGAGCGCGCGCGAATCCCGGGCGCGCCGCGGAATCGCCGAGGACGGATGGGGGATCGACGTCCGTGGCCCTCGGGGGTGTCGGGGGCTCCCTCTATGGTGAGGCTATGGATGCCGGTATCGACGTCGCAGGAGTCAAACGGTCCTTCGGTGCGGTGCACGCCGTACAACAGGTGACGTTCACGGCCCTGCCCGGCCGGGTCACCGGGCTCGTCGGGCCCAACGGGTCGGGCAAGACGACCCTCATGCTCATGCTCGCTTCTCTCCTGCGGCCCGATGAGGGCGAGATGCGCATCGGCGGCATCGACCCCGTCTCCGACCCGGCCGGCGCGCGTCGCCTTCTCGGATGGATGCCGGACTCTCTGGGCGCGTGGCCGAGCCTCACCTCGCGCGAGGTGCTGGTGGCCACCGCGCAGCTGTACGACCTGTCGCGCGAGGATGCGCGTGCACGGGCCGACCACCTGCTGGAACTCGTCGACCTCGGTGCGCTCGCCGCCTCGCCCGCTCGCGTGCTCTCTCGCGGGCAGAAGCAGAGACTGGCGCTCGCGCGTGCTCTGGTGCACGACCCCCGGGTGCTGCTGCTCGATGAGCCGGCGTCGGGCCTCGACCCCCAGGCGCGCATCGCGTTGCGCGTGCTGCTGCGGCGGCTGGCGGGCGAGGGGCGCACGATCCTCATCTCGAGCCACGTGCTGTCCGAACTCGAAGAGGTCGTGGACGACGCCGTGTTCATGGTCGACGGGCGGACCGTCGGCACCGATCGCGTCGCCGCCGCGGCGACCCGCGTGCGGGTGTGGCGTGTGCGTGTCGCCGCAGACCTCGCTCGGTCGACCGAGTCCGTGCGCGGCGACATCGCGGCCGCCCTCGGGCGGACGGCCGAAGAGGTGCGGGTCGACCGGCGCGACGTCCTCGTGCCCTTCTCCGACGAGGCGGCGGCGGTCGCGGGGCTGCGCTCGCTCGTGAGCGCGGGGCTCCCGATCGTCGAGTTCGCCCCGGCGGTGGGCGACCTCGAGCACGCGTTCCTCGACCTGAGGGCCGAGGCCTCGCCTCCGACACCCGACCTCCCCGATGGCCCGGCGGGGCCGCGAGATGCCTCTCCGCCCGGCTCCTGGGCGCCGCCCGCCGCGCATCCTGTGACGGATGCCGATCGCACCGACGACGGGAGCACCTCGTGAACCTGCATCGTCTGCGCACGATCATCGGCATCGAGCTGCGCCAGCGCGTGCGCTCCGTCGGGTGGTACGTGCTCCTCGGCATCTTCGCCGTCATCCTGGTGGCGCTGCTGAGCCTCTCGTTCGCCGCGTTCTCGCTGACCACGGGCGGCAGCGAGTGGTTCTTCTCGCTCGTCATCTTGCTCGTCCTGCTGCTCACGCTGTTGGTCTCGCCCACCTTGAGCGGGAGCGCGGTGAACGGCGATCGGGATGCCGCGACCCTCGCGCCCGTGCAGGTCACCCTGGTCACCACGAGCGAGATCGTGATCGGCAAGTTCCTCGCCGCGTGGATCTCGGGGCTGGCGTTCCTCGTCGTGGCGCTGCCGTTCCTCGTCGTGGCCACCCTCGCCGGCGAGCTCAACCCCGGAGCGATCGTCACCTCGCTGCTGATCCTGATCATCGAGGTCGGCGTCGTGGCCGCGATCGGGGTGGGGCTGAGCGCGGTGATCGCCCGGCCGATCTTCTCGGTCGCGTCGACGTATCTCTTGGTGGCGGCGTTGACGGTGGGCACGCTCATCGCGTTCGGGCTCGGGGGTGCTGCTCTGCGCACGCAGACGACGACGATCAGTCGCGACGTCGATTGGAACGCGGTGCCCCTGGGGTGCGACCTGAGTTCGCCTTCGACCTCGCCGAATTGCCCGAGCTACGACGAGCTGCCGTGCGTGGAGTCGAGCTACGTCTCCGAGCAGCCCCGGTTCGATCGCGTCTGGTGGATCCTCGCGGCCAACCCCTTCGTCATCCTCGCCGACGCGACTCCGCCGACGTACGAGAACGGCAACCCGACCGATCTGTTCTCTCAGATCGCCGCCGGGGTCCGCTCCGCGCAGCTGTCGCCCGAGGAGACCACGTCGTACGACGGGTGCACGCTGTCGCGCGGTCTCAACGTCGACGACTACCCGAGCACCGAGGAGCGCATCGCGGGGACGACCCCGAGCTGGTTCGTGGGGCTGTTCTTCCAGCTGCTGCTGGCCGGTGGGCTGCTCGCGTGGGGCATCTCCCGCACGAAGACGCCGGCGAAGAGGCTGCCTCCGGGGACGCGCATCGCCTAGCGACCCGCCGGTCATCGAGGCCGAGCGAACGAAGGGGCGCCCCCTGCCGCAGCAGGACGGGCGCCCCTCTCGTGCGCGGGGGAGGTCAGGCGTGGCCTTCGGCGGCGGGGAAGCCGGGGTCGTCGGCGGGAGCGGCGTCGCCGTCGAGGGCGTCGCCGGTGTGGTCGTCGAGGTTCACGTGCTCCTCGGCCTCGGCGGCGTCCTCGCGGACCTCGTCGGTGACGGCGTCGGTGGGGGCGGCCGAGTCGGCGCGGGCATCGTCGGAGTGGCGGGAGGGGATGTCAGGAGTGCTCATGCGTTCACGTTCCTCTCACCGGGCGGTGCGGGCGACCGGCTTGACACGGTCAGTCGGTGGCATCCGGGATCGATGACTCCACCGCCGGCCATGCCGGCAGCGGATCGGCGAAGGCGAGCCAGGTCGCGGGGCCGCCGGCGAACTCCTCGTCGGTCAGGACGGCGTGGTCGAGGAGGTGCGCGAGCTTCGGCGCCGAGAGGTCGAGACCGGTGAAGACGATCTCCTGCCCCAGGCCCATGCGGCCGTCGTCGGCGCCGAGCGGTTCGATCCACATCGCGGATCCGACGTGTTCCCAGCGGGCCAGGATGCCGGGGCGCGATGCCAGGCGGCAGAGCCCGGCCGAGCGCACCAGCCGGCCGGCCGCGCCGGCGTCGAGGCGATCGAGGGTCGCCGAGAGGCGCGCGGGGTGGAACGGCCGCACCTGCTCGTACGTGAGCGTCATCACGCGGTTGTCGCGCATGTACGGGTCGTGTTCGCCGTTCAACGCACGCACCCACCCCGCCCGCTCGAGGATCTCGCCCTCGTGCGTCGCGGCCGAGCGCAGGTCGCTGAGCGGGTCGCGCGACAGGCGCACGACGGCGGCGGGGTTCAGGTGCGACGCCAGCGCCATCTGCACGGCGAGCGCCGGCGTGGGCACCTGCTCCCAGTTGACCCAGACGATGCGCGTCGCGAGTTCCAATACCAGCGCCGCCTGGCGCGCCCGGGCGCCGATGTCACCGCGGGTGTCGCCGGGTTTCGCGGATGCCGACAGCGCGGCGTCGTCGAGGAGGTCGCCGATCATGTGGCGGGCGTCGACCACGCACACAGCCTCGACCTCCGACCCGCCGCGTGCCGCGATCGCGTGGATCAGGTCGACGTCGGTGCCGAGGTCGACCACGGTCTGCGCGTCGTTCGCCCGCGGGCGGGGGAGGGGGAGCGCGTGGGACACGCGCAGGTCGGCGTAGCGCAGCAGGTGAAGGGGGCGTGACAGCGCGACGGCGGTCCGTTCCGCGTAGGTGCGGCGCTCGGGGGCGCACACGCCCATGATGGCGATCGTGCGGGGCATGGCATCCACCTCTCATTTGTCAGGGGAGTGGGGACACTCTAGCTTGTTATTGAGAACAGTTATCAACAAGGAGGATGCCATGAAGGTCCGCGCGTCGATCAAGTCCCTGAAGAAGCAGCCCGGTGCGCAGGTCGTGCGCCGACGCGGCAAGGTGTTCGTGATCAACAAGCTCAACCCCCGCTTCAAGGGGCGGCAGGGGTGATCGCCCCGGTGTGGCGATAACGGAAACGAGAACCGTTCCCGAAAGCGTAAACACATTGCAATTCGTGCATGTGTGTGGTGGTCTACCTGATGTGGACACAATCGCCGGGCTCGACGATGCCGCCGAGCTGTTCAAGGTCCTCGGCAACGAGTCGCGTCTCGCGCTTGTCTGGCTGCTGAGCCGCGAACGACTCACAGTCGGGGCGCTCGCCGAGCGCACCGGACTCTCGCAGCCGCTGGTATCGCAGCACCTGCGGACCCTGCGGCAGTCGGGACTCGTGAGCTCGGAACGCGAGGGCAAAGAGATCCGTTACGCCCTCGCCGACCAGCACGTCGCTCACGTCGTGCTCGATGCGATCGCCCACGTCACCGAACCGACCGATCAGGGGAACGAACAATGAGCACTGCCGACACCCACGCCGAGCATTCCGTCGACGAGCACGCGCACGGCGACGACTGCGGCCACCAGAAGATCGAGCACGGGGATCACATCGATTACGTGCACGGCACGCACCACCACGCGCTGCACGGCGATCACTACGACGAGCACGAGTCGAAGGCCGAGCACGGCGTCGACGAGCACCGTCACGGCGACGACTGCGGCCACGAGAAGGTGACGCACGACGACCACGCCGACTACGTGCACGACGGCCACCGTCACGCGCTGCACACGGATCACTACGACGAGCACTGAGCTCGAGCGGCCTCCCGTGTCACGAGCGCGGGGTGCACCGAGGCCCGCTTCCCCCGTCGGGGTGGCGGGCCTTTCGCGTGGGCCAGGTCAGGCCTGCACGCGGAAGGAGGGGGTCAACACACCGACATGGTGGGCAGAACGGATCCGTTCACGAATCGGATGGTGTCGACGCCACCCACCAGTCGGTGAAGAGCGCGGCACGACCGTCTTCGGCGAGCCGGATGACCATCATGTTGTCGTAGTGTCTCGCCTTCGCGGTGGCGTTGGGGTAGTCCGTCCACCCGCGGATCACGGCGACATCGCCGTCGACCGCGACGAGCTCGTGCGTGAACGACCACGTTCCCGGTTCGTCCTTCTGAGCGAGCCACGCGTCGACGATCGCGTCGCGACCCACCCAGGGAGGGGTCGACGGCCCGTCGCGGTACTCGGCCTGCTCCGTGAAAAGGGAGCGGATCTCGTCCGGGTCGTTCGTCGACCACGCGCGGACGTAACGAGCGATCCAGTTTTCAGCGGCGGCGGCGTTCTCGCGATTGTCCATGCGGGTCACGCTTCCGGAGCGGAGGACAGTGCGCAAGCGCTGTTGCGGCGGAGCTGCGGCCGCGTCACGTGACGAGGGACGGCTCATCGCGCCGATGTCGGGTCGCGTCAGGCCTGCACGCGGAAGGAGCGTCCCTCGAAGGTCACGACGTCGCCCACCTGCAGCTGGCGGCCGCGGCGGCGGTCCACCTCGCCGTTGACTTCGACGTAGCCGTCGATGATGGCCTCTTTGACGTCTCCGCCCGAGTCGAGGATGCTGGCGAACTTCATGAACTGGCCGAGGCGGATGCCCTCGCTGCCGACGGGCACATCCTGGGGCGCGGAGGAGGTCATGCGTCCAGTCTGACAGCAGTCATGAGATCGTCGCGGGTGTCGAAACGCTGCTCCACCGCGTCGGCACGTCGCGCATGAGGAGGGCGTGGTCGAACTGCGCGGCGCCGTCGGGCAGTTCGTCGAAGAAGGTCGACGAGAGGGCGGTGACGTCGATCGGCTCGACCTTCCACGCGTCGGTGTCGAGTCGGAGCCCCTCGAGTGCACCCGAGCGGGTGGGCGACCAGCCCACGGCATCCTTCCGGAAGAAGGTCGAGGACTGCTCGAGGGTCTCGAAGAGGGTGCTGCGGAACGGGATGCCGGGACCCCGGCGCGCGGCGACGCGGACGCGCAGGTCGTCGGCCCCGACGCGAACCTCGAGGTCGTCGGCGGTGGAGCGGAAGTCGACGCTCGCGGGGGCGTGCGTTCCGGGGAAGACGCGTCCGCTGACCAGTCGTGCGAGAAGAGATGAACTGTGGCGACGGGGGATGTAGACGCCGGTCTGCGGGCCCTCGGCAGTGTCCCCCTCGACCGCGATGCGGTGAGCGGCGTTGCGGCTGCGATGCCCGATCGCCGGAGCGAACCACGCGGGGCGGAAGGCGGTGAGGTGGATCAGGCAGACGCCGGCGACGGCGCTCCCGTCGACGAGCTGGGGGCGGATGCCGTCGGGCAGGAGCGACCGGGCGACGTCGGGGTCGACGCGGTAGTTCACGAGCACTCGCTGTGCGATCGTCGCGGCCATCCGGGGGATAGGGGCCACGGGGCGCCTGCTCGCGGTCCATCGGCCCAGGGTGTCGGTCTGCGTGCTCATCGGATCTCCTTCGCTATTTAGCGAAGAAGCTACACGCAATTTAGCTCCAGTGCTATATTCAGATTCGTGACCGACGCGGCATCCGACATCTTCGCGGCTCTCGCGCACCCCACGCGCCGCCAGATCCTCCAAGACCTGAAGGGCGGCGAGATGGCCGCGGGTGAGATCGCGGCGCGGTTCGATGCCAGTGGGCCCACGATCTCTCGGCACCTCGGCGTGCTGCGCCAAGCCGGTCTCGTCTCCGAGCGGCGTGACGCGAACCGCATCCTGTACTCGCTCGTGGGTGAGCGCTTGGCGCTGTCGGTGGGCGACTTCCTGTCGACGGTGTGCCCCGAGCAGATCGTGCTGCGCGAAGTACGCAAGAGGCGTCCCGCCCGAGGTGGAACGCTGCCGGCGGAGGCGTAGGAGCGCCGCGGGTCAGTGTGACGGGGAGTCCTCGGCCGCGCGTCGCCACGAGGCGATGTGCGGGGGAAGCTCGACCGTCAGCGTGACCCAGAAGAGATCGTCGTTCATTGCGCGGTATCCCGCATGGGACGCGATGTTGCGCATCGTCCGGAGGGCGGTGGCGACCTCGGCGGGGGTGTCGGTGACGAATGACGCGAACTCGTCGGTCTCGAAGAGCGCTGCGGCTCGGATGATCGCCATCGAGCCGGACGCGTACGACGGCGAGGTGCGCCGGAACGCGCTTCTTCCTTCGCTTGTCGCGTGGCCGAGAAAAGACTCGATCGCGTCGACGCTCTCGAGGAAGTTCGCCTGGGCATGCGGTGCAGGGGGCTGCTCCGCCCTCGGAGCGCGTCGAAAGCGCGCGGCCGGTTGCGACTCGGATTCCGTCACAGGGCGGCCCACGCCGTCGAGTCGAGGAAGGAAGGCCGGTGCTCGTCATCGACGATCACGTCGACGGCAAAGCCCGTGAGCTCTTCCACGGTGTGAGTGAAGGCCGCGATGTCGAAATAGCCGCGTCCTGCGTCGACGCGAGCGAGAAGGTCGATATCCGACGTGAAGTGATCGGCGCCGGTCGCCACCGAACCGAAGACGCGGATGTCGCGGAGTCCGTGCCGCCGCCCTGCCTCGACGATCGCTTCGGCGTTCTCTTCGACGGCCAGGCTGGGTCGGTAGTCGGCGGCCCGCAGCAGGCGCTCGAAGGCGTCGTCGCTGGGGTTTCTCGTCCCGTTCTCGATGGCCGCCACATTGGGCTGGCTCATCCCGGCCGCTCGCGCGAGATCTGCCTGAGACATCTTGCGGTCGAGGCGCGCAGCTCGCACGAGGTGCGACGCGCGGCTGCGGTCGAAGCTTCGGGTCACGGCTATACCTCCGTGATATACCCTAGCGATCCGTCGATCTGCCGAGGGGTGTCGACGCGACGGCGGGAGTCGAACCCGCCACGCCTTCGGTTATGAGCCGAGGCCCGGGACCGCCCGGATCGCCGCGATGTGCCCCCACGCTAACCCGGGGCGCGCGAGCGACGAA
This sequence comes from Microbacterium sp. Leaf203, assembly GCF_001421275.1. Lineage (NCBI taxonomy): Bacteria > Bacillati > Actinomycetota > Actinomycetes > Micrococcales > Microbacteriaceae > Microbacterium > Microbacterium sp. Leaf203. The sequence goes on from NZ_LMKF01000022.1 coordinate 1,150,778, forward strand.
GGGGCGTTGCGCGAGGTGACGGGATGTGTCGCCGTGTGGCGGTGGGGCCTCGATCAGCGCCCGGACCGCCCGTCGATGATCGCCCTCGTGGAGTGCTCGAGGTGTGCGCGCACGACCCGCTCGGGATCGCGGAGCGCCGCTTCGACATACGCGCGGTGTTCCGCCGTCAGCGCCCCGGGAGCGTAGGCGGGCCGCACGTGCGTGAGAAGCAGGCGCATCTCGCCGTCGAGGCGGCGGTACTCCTCGGCGATGCGCGGAGACCCCGCCGCGGCGACCAACGCCAGGTGCACGCGGGCGTGCGCGTCGAGGGTTCCTGTCCAGTCGCCTTCGGACTCGGCGTCGGCGAGAGCGTCGAGGGCGTCGTCGACCTCGGAGAGGTGGATGCCGCGATCCCGCACGATCCGCAGCGCCTCGGTCTCGAGAGCGCAGCGCAACTGCTGAAGGGCGATCAGGGCGTCGTCGTCGAGCTGGGACACCCGGACGCCGCGGTAGGGCTCGGCCGTGGCGAGCCGCTCGGCCGTGAGGGTGGCGAGCGCCGTGCGGGCGGTGTGCCGCGAGATGCCGTGGGTCGCGCTGAGCTCCTCCTCGCGCAGGGGAGTGCCGGGGGCGAGTTCGCCCGACAGGATCGCGGCGCGCAGCGTGTCGGCGACGGCGTCCGCGGTGCGGGGTCCGGGCAGGGGCGCTCCCCGGCGGCGCGAGTGCGTCTCGCCTGTGCCCGCCGCGGCGCCGTCACTGGTGTCACGCGCGGGCCGTGGCATCCGGAACCTCCTCACGCCTGCGAGACGGAGCCGACACCACGGCGAGACCCACCGCGATGAGGGCCAGGCCGATGCCGCTCACGAGAGTGAGGTGCTCGCGCAAGACGAACAGGCCCAGAAGCGTGGCGGCGAGGGGCTCGGCGAGGGTCAGGGTCGATACCGTGACGGCGCTCAGGCGGGCGAGCCCCCATCCGAACAGCAGGTACGCGATCGCCGTGGTCACGACCCCGAGCCAGAGGGCGAGGGCCAGGCCGTTCGGGGTGAGCAGCCACGACGTCCCGGCGAGGACGAGGACGGGCAGGCTCGCCACGGCGGCGACGCCGAACACCGCTCCCATGACCCGTGTGGAGTTCCACCCCCTCTCGATCAGTGCTTTGCCGCACACCGTATAGAGGGCGTACGACATTCCCGCGCCGGCCGAAGCGAGCAGGCCGCCGGGCGCGAGAGCGGTCGCCCCGCCCGTCACGCCCGACACGAGGACCACGCCGATCAGCGCGACGGCGGTCGCGAGCATCCAGCGCGGCGTGGGAGCGCGGCGCAGGCGGACGGCATCGACGATCCCGGTCGCGATGGGTGCCGAGCCGAGGGCGACCACCGTGCCGATGGCGACGCCGTTCTCGCGCGTGCCCAGGAAGAACAGCGGTTGGTACGCGAGGACGCCGAGGGCTCCGACGGCGATCAGTGCCGCGGTGGACGCGCGGGATCCGCTGCGCGCGCGGCCGGGCGAACGCTGGGCGAGAGCGAGAAGGCCCAGGATGCCGCCTCCCACCACGATCCGCGCCGCTCCGACCGCGAGGGGAGAGGCGTCGACGCCCGCGAGAGCCTGCGCCGTGCCGGTGGTCGAGAAGCACAGCGCCGCGGCGACGATCGCGAGGGCGGGAAGCATGGATGGATTGTTACACAATCCGGCTCTCGGCGTGGGTCAGCTGCGCAGCGACGTCACCATCGACCGCAGGGCGTGCAGGGCGACCGTCTGCTCGGCATCCGTCATTCCGCTCAGCATGCGTTTCTCCACCGAGCGGACGGCCGCGCTCGCCGCATCGAGGGATCGCTGCCCCTTCGCGGTGAGCCGCGTGGGGAGGGCTTTTCCGACGGGGGCGGCGTCGGCGCGCTCGACGACGCCCTCGCGTTCGAGGTTCTGCAGAAGGACGTTCATCGACTGCCGGGTGACGAAGGCCCCTCGCGCGAGCTCGGAGTTCGACAGGCCCGGCCGCTGGGCGAGGAGCTCGAGGCAGGAGTAGTGCGTGATCGTCATTCCGAGGGGGCGCAGCACGTCCTCCATCGCCGCGCGCAGAGCGCTCGCCGCCTCTTTCAGGAGGTACCCCAGGGAGGTGTCCAGGTCGATCGCCTCTTGCGTCATGTCAGTATTCTGACATACAGTGGGTGTCAGATAACTGACACGCGAGGAGACTCTCATGCCCGTCACCGGACCCGACTTCATCTCACTGCAGGTGCGCGATCTCGCCGCCTCGCACGCCTTCTACGAGAAGTACCTCGGCCTGCGCCGTTCACCCGCCGGCCCGCCCCACGCGGTCGTCTTCGACACCGCGCCGATCGCCTTCGCGCTGCGCGACCTCGCCCCCGGCACCGACCTCACCGGGGTCGCCCAGCCCGGTGTCGGCGTCGCTCTGTGGCTCCACGGCACCGAGGTGCAGCAGATGCACGACGCACTTGTCGCCGACGGGCACCGCATCGTGATGGAGCCGATCGACGGCCCCTTCGGACGCACCTTCACCTTCGCCGACCCCGACGGGTACCACGTGACCTTGCACGACAAGGCCTGAGTCCCGTCGCGGGCGCGCGTGGTGTCGGCATCCTGGATCGCCGTTCGGAGAGGGATGCCGGCACCCCGGCGCTCGCGCGAACTCACCCGTGCCGCTGCTCACCGCTGACCGGTCGGGAGCCCTGAATCCGACGGGTAACGTAGGGACATGGCGACGACGGCGGGGCGAGGCATCCTGGCCCTCAGCGTCGCCGCTATCCTCCTGGCGATCGGCACGGTTCTCGCCGTGATGGTCGACCCGTTCGCGCGAGAGCAGATGACGGTCGACCCGGCGACGGAATGGATCGCCCGCGTGCTCCTGGCCCTCGGCGTGGTCTGGCTGCTGATCGGAGCGGTCGCCGCCCGCACCCGTCTGGTCCGCCGCCCCGGGGCCGCCGCCGCGCGCGCGTCGTGGATCGCGTCGACCCGACCCTGGCGGGCGCGCGAATCGAGCCTCGGCCTACTGCCGCTCGACCGCTTGCTGATGATCCTCGTGCCGGGCGGACTGCTCGTGCTCACGCGCGTCGTGCAGACTCCGCGCGACGGGCTGTGGGGAATGGCCATCGCCGTGGCCGGCTGGCTCCTGTTCGCCGCCGCGGTGCGTCTGCTTCTCGGGCGACGCTCGCCGTGGCCGATCATCGCGGCCGTCGGCGGCGCGCTCGTGCTGCGCTGCGTGGTGGCGTTGCTGGCCGTATCGCTGTCGGGTCCCGAGGGGATCTGGGAGGCGCTCTGGGCGCAACCGTGGGTGCGCATCCTCTACCTCGCGATCGCCGTCGCCCTCGTCGCGTGGGTGTTCGTCGTGGCCGGCTGGTCGCTGTCGGCGCAGCTGGGTCGCCGCCGCGCGGCCGGCGTCGCGCTCGCCGGCATGGGCGTCGGGTACGCCCTGCCCGCGGTGACCATCGCCGTGGTGGGCGCGAGGGACGCGCTGCGCTCGTGGAACGAGCAGATCGGCATCCTGCCCTGGGATCTGGCCCGTTTCACCGGGGTGCGCGACGGGGTGTTCCCCGTCGAGCTCATGACCGTCACGGCCGTGATCGGGGGGATCGCGACGGTGGTCGGCATCCTGCTCGCCCTGCCCCGCCGGGTGTACGTGCGCTCCGCGCGCTGAGCCCTACCGGCCGAGCGTCTGGTCGAACGGTCCGCCGCGACCGATCTCGCGCACCTCTTTGCCGAGCGGCATGAGCGACACGGGAACGAGCTTGAAGTTCGCGATGCCGAGCGGGATGCCGATGATTGTGACGCACAGCAGCAGCCCGGTGAAGATGTGCCCCAGGGCGAGCCACCAGCCCGCCAGGATCACCCAGACCACGTTCCCGAGGAACGAGCCGACGCCGGCCGACCGCTTCGCGACGATCTCGCGGCCGAACGGCCACAGGGCGTACAGCCCGATGCGGAAGGACGCGATCCCCCACGGGATCGTGAGGATGAGGACGCACAGGACGATCCCCGCGGCGAGATAGCCGAGGAAGAGCCAGAAGCCCGAGAGCACGAGCCAGAGGACGTTGAGGATCAGCCGCATGGATCCATCATCGCGGTATTGGCTGAACGGCATCCGGAGTGTGACTCTTCGGCGCTAACCGGGGCCCGGGCCGCGCGCAACCGCCCCGCGCGGTGCGGGCGGCGTCGTTAGCGTGGGGTCACCGAGGGAAGGAACCCGCCATGTCCGACATCACCCGTGCCACGCCCGAGCGCCGCGTCCTCTCGAGCTTCAGCGACTACACCGGGGCGCAGGCCGCCGTCGACCGCCTGTCCGATGCCGGCTTCCCGGTCGAGCACACCGCGATCGTGGGAACGGGTGTGCGCATCGTCGAGCAGGTGACCGGACGCCTCACGCGCGGCCGCGCCGCGGGTCTCGGTGCCGCCTCGGGTGCGTGGTTCGGCCTCATGATCGGCGTCCTCATCGGTCTGCTGAGCGTCGGAGGGTTCCTCGGGTTCGTGCTCCTGGGCCTCGTGCTCGGAGCGGTGTGGGGCGCGGTCTTCGGCTTCGTCGGGCACTCGTTCACGGGAGGGCGCCGCGACTTCTCGTCGGTGCAGGGCTTCGAAGCCGAGCGCTGGGACGTGACGGTGGATGCCGAACACTTCTCGCGCGCCCAGTCGCTGCTGTCGTCGGGTGCGGCGGGCGAAGCGCGAAGCTGAGGCGTCCGCAGGGGCCGAAGAGCTGGGGTGCGGGGGCCGGTGGCCGGTCCCGGGGCGTCGTTCGTGGCCCCGGGGCGCGATCCGCGGCGGGTCCACGGTTGCACGCCGAGGACCCGCGGGCGTGGCCTTCGACGGGGCCGATGTCGGAGGCCCCGCCTAGACTTGACCACGCCATGACCGACGCCTCCACGCCTCTCATCGTCGACGGTCCCGGACCGTCGGCATCCCGACCCGACGCCGACCTCCTCGAGGGGCTGAACGGTCCGCAGCGCGAGGCCGTGACCTATCGCGGCCAGGCGCTGCTCATCGTCGCGGGCGCCGGTTCCGGCAAGACGAGCGTGCTCACGCGCCGCATCGCGTCGTTGCTGCGCACGCGCGAGGCGTATCCCAGCCAGATCCTCGCGATCACCTTCACCAACAAGGCCGCCGGCGAGATGCGCGAGCGCGTGCACCAGCTGATCGGGCAGAAGGCCGACGGCATGTGGATCTCGACGTTCCACTCGGCGTGCGTGCGCATCCTGCGGCGAGAGGCCGAGCAGTTCGGTTTCACCAAGTCGTTCACGATCTACGACTCCGGCGATTCCCGCGCGCTCATCAAGCGCCTCGTCAAGGAGCACGAGGGCGACTCGTTCGGGCTCACCCCCGCCGGCACGCAGAGCCGCATCTCGAAGCTGAAGAACGAGCTGGCGGATGCCGAGTCCTACGCGCGGTCCGCGAACATGAGCGACCCCGCCGAGCGTGTGTTCGTCGAGATCTTCGGCTCGTACCAGCGCGAGCTGCAGCGGGCCAACGCGTTCGACTTCGACGACCTCATCGCGCAGACGGTCTACCTGTTCCGGGCGTTCCCGCAGGTCGCCGACCGCTATCGCAAGCGGTTCCGCCACATCCTCGTCGACGAGTACCAGGACACCAACCACGCGCAGTACGCGCTCATCCACGAGCTCACGCGGCCTCCGGGATCGGATGCCGAGCCGTTCTCGTCCGGCGGCATGATGATCTTCGACGCCGAGCCCGCGGGCGAAGACGCCGCTTCGCTGACCGTCGTCGGCGACTCCGACCAGTCGATCTACGCGTTCCGCGGTGCCGACATCCGCAACATCAGCGAGTTCGAGCGCGACTACCCGGGCGCCAAGGTCGTGCTGCTCGAGCAGAACTACCGTTCGACGCAGAACATCCTCTCGGCGGCGAACGCGGTCATCTCGAACAACTTCGACCGTAAAGACAAGAAGCTCTGGACCGACGTCGGCGCGGGCGACCCGATCATCGGGTTCACCGGGTACTCGCAGCACGACGAGGCGCAGTTCGTCGCCGACGAGATCGAGGCGCTGCACAAGAAGGGGCTGCCGTACTCCGGCGTCGCGGTGTTCTACCGCACCAACTCGCAGTCCCGTGCGCTCGAAGAGATCTTCATCCGTTCCGCGGTGCCATACAAGATCATGGGCGGCACCAAGTTCTACGAGCGCGCCGAGATCAAAGACGCGCTCGCGTACCTCATCGCCGTAGCGAACCCCGCCGACTCCATGGCGCTGCGCCGCATCCTCAACCGTCCGCGCCGCGGCATCGGCGACGTCACTGAGACGGCCATTGCGCGATACGCCGCCGAGCACGGAATCACGTTCCGCGATGCCCTCGCCAACTCGGCCCAGATCGGCGTCGGCCCGAAGCTGCAGAAGGCCATCGATCAGCTCGACGCGGTGCTGACCGAGGCCACGGCGATCATGCTTCCGGCATCCGGAGAGCTCGCCCCCTCCACCTCGGTCACCGAAGGCCTCACGCTGCTGCTGAACAAGAGCGGATACTTCGACGCCCTGCGCGCCAGCAAAGACCCGCAAGACGAGGCTCGCCTCGAGAACCTCGACGAGCTCGTCGCCGTGACCCGCGAGTTCGCGCGCAACAACCCCGAGGGCACGATCATCGACTTCTTGACCGAGGTCACCCTCGTCGCCGATGCCGACGACCTCGACGACGCGTCGGGCTCGGTGTCGCTCATGACGCTGCACACGGCGAAGGGCCTCGAGTACGACGCGGTGTTCCTCACCGGCGTCGAAGAAGATCTGCTGCCGCACCGCATCTCGGCGAACGAGCCGGGCGGTCCGCAAGAGGAGCGGCGGCTGTTCTACGTCGGCATCACGCGCGCCCGCAAGCGCCTGCACCTCTCGCTCGCGATGACTCGAGCGCAGTTCGGCGAGGTCACGGTGGCCATGCCCAGCCGGTTCCTGCAGGAGATCCCCGCCGACCTCATCGACTGGCGGCAGTCGCCGGGCGACGTCAACGGCCGTGGCGGCTCGCAGTCGCGCGCGCTCAACGCCCGCGGCGGACGCCGCCCCGGCCAGCCCGGGGGCGGAAGCCGGTACGGGGACGACCTGGTGCCGCTGCCCAAGCGGGCGCCGGCCGATCCGAGCAAGTTCCCCAACCGCATCCCGGCCAAGGTCCGCGACAACGGCGACATGCAGCTGGCGTCGGGTGACCGCATCCGGCACGACGACTTCGGTGAGGGCCGAGTGGATGCCTTGACCGGCGAGGGCGCGAAGCGCGTCGCGCACGTGCGCTTCGACACCGTCGGCCCGAAGAAGCTGCTCGTCAAGATCGCGCCGATCACCAAGCTGTAGGCGGCGGGCGGCGGGCGGCGGGCGCCGGGGCGCCGGGCGCTGGGCTGAGCGCCGGGCGCTGGGTTGGGCGCTGGGCGCTGGGTTGGGCGGCGGGCGCCGGGGTCTCCCGCGTGCGAGCGGTTTTCCGAGCGCGCGGGGCGGTTCGGGGCGCGTTCCGTGCACCGGGGCGTGCGCGGTGCACCCCGTTGCACGTGCGGCGCCCCATAGCCGCGGTTCGCTCGTGTGGGGTGGTCGCGACGCAGGTGGGACAAGGCCGCGGGCGATGAGATTCTCGGTTTGGGGCGTGTCCTGTCGATTGGGGCGTGAAAATGCTGCCCCAAGCTACGGATCCCGCCCCAAACGTGAATCGGAGCCCGCCGAGCCCGCGTCACGGGCGCCCCGTCAGTTCCACGGGCCGCATCTGCCGACCCCACGATGCGCGCCCGGCGGACCGGGCGGGGGAGCGCCCCGGCTAGGCTGAAACAATGGCTCTCTTCTCGCGCCGCAAGAAGTCCGACTCCGACGACGCATCGGTCGACCGGCCCGACACCACGATCGAGCCGGGCGAACAGCCCGTCGATCCCGCAGGCCCGAGCGACGCCGCTCCGGCCCCGGAGGTTTCGGCCGAGGCCGCCCCCACCGTCGGCATCTCGATGTCGTCGTTCCGTGGTGTGGGTGCCGGCCCCGACACCCCCGAACCGTCGTCGACCCCGCCCGTCGCTGCTCGCCCTTCGGCGCGTCAGCCCGGCGCGATGGAAGCCCCCGAGGCGCCCGAGACGGTGCCGGGGCTGCGCGACAACGTGCTGCTCGGCAACGCTCTCGCTGAGATCGAGGGGCAGCCGGAGCCCGCTCAGCTGCTCAACATCGCGCGTCAGCTGCTGCAGGGGCACGTCTTCCTGCGGGTGAAGGGCGACGCCCGCGCGCTGCTGGCCGAGGGCAAAGACCTGCCGCTCGCGGTGGCCAACAACGGCGACGAGCAGCTCGTGCTCGCCTACAGCGGTGGACTGGCGCTGCGCGCCAGCGTCGACGCCGATGGCGACCGCGACACCTCGGCGATGGGGCAGCCGGTCATGGCCCTGCTGCGTCACGTGCTCGCCGGTCCCTACGCGGGCATCATCCTCGACCCCGCGTCGGGCGCGAACCGCGCGGTGCTCCCCAAGGCGCTGCTCGAGCGCATGGTCGCCGAAGTCGACCCCGAACTCCGCATCAAGACGGCCCTGTGCGAGACCCGCGACGACTCGACGGCATACACCATCGTCGACGCGATCGTCGCCGAGGCTCCGCTGTGGATCGGCGTGAACCGCTCCGAAGAGGGCGGCCCGATCGGCGTCGCCGAGTCGCGCTCGGCGACAGGCGAGCGTTTCCTCGAGGTGTTCACGCACCCGCTCGAACTGCTCGCCCTCGGTCGCGGCGACCAGCCTCTGCCCATCAAGCGCGACCAGCTCGCGAAGGCGCTGGCCGGGGACACCGGGCTCACCGGCATCCTGATCGACCCGGCGGGACCGTGGATGCGCATCGACCGCGACGAGCTCGCACCCGTGATCGCCCTCGCGCAAGAGGGCGCCGAACCCACCGCCTGAGACACGAACGACGGCGGGCCGCTCCCTCTCGGGGCGGCCCGCCGTCGTCCGTGTCAGACCCCGTACAACTCGCCGACCGGCACCGCGACGGGCAGGACGTTGCCGGCTGGGGCCAGCGGGCACGCCCACATCGGGTCGTAGGCGCACGACGGGTTGTACGCGAAGTTGAAGTCGATGACGAGGGTGTCAGGGGCGGTGCCGCGGCCGAGGTCGGCGCCCTTGATGGTGTCGAGCAGGTAGCGCCCGCCGCCGTACGTGCCGCCGGGGCGTCCGGCCGCGGCATCCCGCACCGGGACGAACAACCCTCCGCCGTACGAGGTGAGCCGCCACACATCGAGCGAGCCGGTGTCGGGGAGCTCGACGCGACCGATGCGTTCGAACCCGACCTCGCCGTCGGTGCCGGTCGTGGCGACGAACGACGCCTCGTCGGCGTCGAGCAGCGGGACCTCGAACCGCCACGCGGCGTCGTACGGCGCCAGCGGCAGCCCGACGAAGCCCTCGCGCTGTTCCGGAAGCAGGGGAGTGGCCGGGTGATCGGCGAACAGCGCGTCGCGCTCGATCCGCCAGAGCTCGTGAGCGTCTTCGGGATCGTCGGCTTCGCGCACGGCGTCGTACAGCGCGAACACGCGGCGGCGCCAGTCGGCGATGTCGAGGGCGGAGCGGGCGGCGGCGGAAGTCATGTATCGAGCGTAAGACCGGGGCGGATGCCGCGGCTCGGGCTGGACACGCCCGCCGCGGGGCGTCGGTGCTGTGCGTACGTGGCCCCGGGGCCACTTCTCGCGCCCCGGGGCCACGAAACGTGCCCCGGAACGGCCGCGGCGCCCCACGGCAGGGGTGCCCCACGGCAGTGACACCCCGCAGAAGCGGAGCCCCGCCCGAATGCCCGCAACGGGGCAGACACGGCCCCGGCCCGCGCACTAGCGTCGGGTCATGGCATCCCCCCGCATCACGCTGACCGTTCCGGGACTCGAGGGCGAGCGCGAGGTGGGCATCTCGAACCCCGACCGCGTGCTGTGGCCCGAGGTCGGGATCACCAAGCGCGAGCTCGCCGAGTACCTCATCGCCGTCGCCGACCCCTTCATCGCCGCGAACGGGCACCGGCCGGTGTCGCTCGAGCGCTTTCCCGAGGGTGTCGGCGGCGAGGCCTTCTTCTCGAAGAACCCGCCGAAGGGTGCGCCCGCTTTCGTCGAGGCCGTGATCGTGACGTACAACAGCGGGCGCCGGCATCCGCAGCTCTTCCTCGGCGAGATCGCGTCGGCGGTGTGGGCGGCGCAGATGAACACCATCGTGTTCCACCCGTGGGCCTCACTCGCGACCGATCCCGACCACCCGATCGAGCTGCGTATCGATCTCGACCCGCAGCCGGGAACGGGCATCGCCGAGGCCGTCACCGCCGCTCACGAGCTGCGCGCTGTGCTGCGCGAGGCGGGGCTCGAGCCCTGGATCAAGACCAGTGGAAACCGCGGCCTGCACGTGTTCTGCCCGATCGAGCCGACGCACGAGTTCCTCGACGTGCGGCATGCGGTCATCGCCGCGGCACGCGAGCTGGAACGACGGATGCCGGATGCCGTGACCACCAACTGGTGGAAGGAGGAGCGCGGCGCGAGGATCTTCGTCGACTTCAACCAGGCGAACCGCGACCGCACCATGGCCGGGGCGTACTCGCCGCGGGCCCTGCCGACCGCGACGGTGTCGACCCCGGTGGCCTGGGACGAGCTCGACGACCTCGACCCGCTCGCGTTCACCGTGCGCTCGATCCCCGAGCGACTGGCATCCGTCGGTAATCCCTGGAAGGGGTTCGCTGACAAGCCCGGACGCATCGACACCCTGCTGGAGTGGTGGCAGCGTGACCTCGACAACGGTTTGGGGGAGCTGCCGTTCCCTCCCGAGTTCCCGAAGATGCCGGGGGAGCCGCCGCGCGTGCAGCCGTCTCGGGCGAAGAACCCGGAGGCCTAGGGCGTCAACGCATCGCCCGCGGCGCTGCGGTAGTACAGCACCGCGCGGCCGTAGCGCGCTCGGTTCAAGAGCCCGGCGCGCTCCATCACGCGCAGGTGTTGATTGATCGCGGAGGTCGAGACGCCCAGTTGCAGGGCGAGATCGGTGGAGGATGCCGGCTCGCCCAGGGCCGCCAGCAAGGTGGCGCGTGTCCGCCCGAGCAGGTCGGACACGGCGTCAGGCGCGGGCTGCCGGCTCGTCGACCACATCGCCCCTTGGCCGCGGGCCGGGTACATCACCGTCGGCGGCAGGTCGTCGTCGATGGGCGTCGAGACGCGGACCGTGAAGATCGAGGGGACGAGAGTGAGCCCGTCGCCGCGCACCGGGCGACGGCGGATCTCGGGGTTCCACAGCCGCACGTCGAGGTGGCGGCCGTCGTAGCGGGCGGCATCCGAGAGTCCGTTGAGGACGGTGCCCATCCCGGCCTGGGCGGCGATGCGGCCGCGGTAGGCGATGTCGGCGCGCAGCACGGTGCTCATGCGCGCCCAGTGCGGGGCGAAGCACAGGTCCCACATGGTGGCGAGGGCGCGTTGCAGGCGGGCGATGACCAGGTCGTGTCGGCCCCGGAACACCGTGGGCACCTCTCCGTGCACGCGCTCGAGGTCGGTCGTGAAGTGGGCGCGGGTGATCCGTCCGAGCGCGGTCAGCTCGTCATCGAGAGAGGTCAGCGGAGAAGCCGGCCGAGGGTTCACGAAGTCGGCGGTCCACTTGCGGTCGTTGACGAGCGCGAGCAGCACCTCGAGATCGAGCAGGGGACGCACCGACGCGATCCGCTCGAGCCACGGGCGCTGCAGCGGAAAGCCGTCGGGCTGTGAGAGCGCGCGCAGACTGAGCCCGAGTTCGGACAACGGCGAGATGCCGAAGCGGATCGCCGAGATGTCGGCGGCGTCCAACTCATATCGGATCATGAAGCCCCACGCTACATCGCTTGAACGACTCTGCCGTGCCTGGATCAATGGAGACGTGACCAGCACGATCCCCACCGTCCCCCTGAGAACCCTCGTTCAGACGGACAAGACGCTCCGACGTCTGCTGACGATCACCCTGGTCGACACCCTCGGTCGCGGCGCGTTCTTCACCCTCACCACGCTTTACCTCACGCTCATCGTCGGCCTCGAGCCGGTCACGGTCGGAATTGGCCTCACGATCGCCGGCGCGGTCGGTGTCGTGAGCTCGCTCGTCTTCGGGCACCTGTCCGATCGCTTCAGCGCGCGGACGATGCTCGTCGTGCTGCACGTCGTGCAGGGGAGCGCCCTCATCGGCTACCTCTTCGTGCGCGATCTGCCCACGCTCGTTGTCGTCGCGTCGCTCGTGTTGCTCGCCCAGCAGGGCGGCGGAAGCGTGCGCTCCGCCGTGGTCGGCCGCGCGTTCCGCGGCGAGGATCGCGTGCGGATCCGCGCCACGATGCGGACCGTGACCAACGTCGGCATCGGTGTGGGTACGGCGGTCGCGGCCATTCCCCTCGCCCTCGGGACACCGTTCGCCTTCCACCTGACGATGACTCTCGCCGGGTCGCTCTTCCTGGCTTCCGCGGTGCTCGTCGCCGGCCTGGACCCGGCGCGCGTCGACGTCGTGGTCACGGCACCTGACTCGACGGCCCCCGCCGCGGCGGGCCGGAGTCCCTACCGCGACCCGCGTTTCCTGTGGCTGACCGCTCTGATGGGGGTCTTCGGCATCCAGTTCGGGGTCTTCGAAATCGGTGTGCCGTTGTGGGTCGTGTCGCACACGATCGCCGCCGACGTGGTGGTGAGCCCGCTCCTGTTGGTCAACACGATCGTCGTCGTGCTGCTGCAGGTGCGGATGAGCCGCGGCACCGGAACCTTCGCCGGCGCGGGACGCGCGATGACGCGAGCCGGATGGCTCATGGTCGCGGCCTGCGCGCTGTGGGCGGGCGCCGGATGGGTCGGGGGAGAAGGCTGGGGGCCCGCAACGTTGGTGATCGTGGTGCTTCTGGCGGCTGCCGTCGTGCACTCGCTCGCCGAGATCATGTCGAGCGCCGCGGGCTGGAGCCTGAGCTTCGACCTCGCCCCGCAGGAGCGTATGGGCAGCTACCAGGGCGTCTACGGCACGGGGTACGCGGTGGGGGCGATGATCGCGCCCGCCGTCGTGACGCTGACGGCGATCGACCTCGGGACGGGCGGGTGGGCGATCCTCGCCGCCATGTTCGCCGGGGCGTCGGCGGGCGTCGTGGTGATCGCCCGCCGGGCGGCACGGGAGGCGGATGCCGCGGGGTAGCGCCCGCGGTCGCTGTCACCGGAACAGGACACTGCCGTGAGAGCAGGACGGTTGCGCCGGTTTCGGCCTGTTCCGGTGGCATCCCCTGTTCTCGTGACCCGCGCGGACAGACCACAGCCGGGGGATGCCGTACCCCGACCGCACCGCCAGCTCGATGAGCAGCCGGTCTCAGTCGAGCACGTCGCCCAGGTCGTACGAGGTGACGGTCTCGAGCTGGGCGAAGGTGCAGGAGCGCGCGTCCCGGTCGGGGCGCCAGCGGTCGAACTGCACGGTGTGGCGGAAGCGCATGCCCTCGAGCTGGTCGTAGCGCACCTCGAGCACGAGCTCGGGGCGCAGCCGCACGAACGACACGTCCTTCGACGCCGAGAAGCGCGAGCGGTCGGTCTCGCCGACCACCGCCTCGCCGTCGGCGTCGCGCTCTACGAGGGGCGCGAGCTCGTCGATCAGTTCTTTGCGGCGCTTGTCGGTCCACGCCGAGACGCCGCCGACGCCGTGCAGACGGCCCTCGTCGTCGTAGAGGCCGACGAGCAGCGAACCCACGCCCTCGCCCGACTTGTGGATGCGGTACCCGAGGGCGACCACGTCGGCGGTGCGGGCGTGCTTGATCTTGAACATCGTGCGCTTGTTCGGCGCGTACGGCTGGGCGAGGGGCTTGGCGATCACGCCGTCGAGGCCGGCGCCCTCGAACTCGGCGAGCCAGCGGCGGGCAAGGTCGGGGTCGTCGGTGGTTCGCGTGACGTGCACGGGATGCGGCACGGCACCCAACAGGTCTTCGAGCTGCGCCCGCCGCTCGGAGAACGGCTCGTCCTGCAGGTCGCGGTCGCCGCGGGCGAGCAGGTCGAACGCGATGAACATGGCGGGGGTCTCTTCGGCGAGCATGTTCACTCGCGAGGCCGCGGGGTGGATACGCTGCGACAGGGCCTCCCAGTCGAGGCGCTGCTCGCCCTCGGCGCCACGGGCCACGACGACCTCGCCGTCGATCAGGCACGGCTCAGGCAGCAGCTCGGCGAACGCCGCGACGAGCTCGGGGAAGTATCGGGTCAGCGGCTTGGCACCGCGGCTGCCGATCTCGACGTCGGTGCCGTCCCACGAGATGAGGGCGCGAAAGCCGTCCCACTTGGGCTCGTAGCTGAAGCCGCCCTCGACCTTCGCGTGCTCGGGCACCTCGGGAACGGACTTCGCCAGCATCGGCGCCGGGATGTCGTACGGCACGGGCGTCAGCTCTCGTTACCCGACAGGGGGACGGGATCTTTACGCTTCTTGCGGCGCGCCCACTCGGCCGGCTTGTCGGGGCCGTTCCAGACGGTGATGATGCCCCACACCACGGCGGTCAGGGGCACGGCCAGGAGGGTGCCGAGGATGCCGCCGATCGCGGTACCACCGGCCAGCACGACGAGCACGACGAACGAGTGCAGCTTCATCGAGCGACCCATGAGCACCGGCTGGAGGAAGTTGCCCTCGAGCTGGTTCACGAGCACGACGATTCCGACGACGATGAGGGCCACGATCGGACCGTTGGTGACCAGCGCGACGAGCGCGGCCAGGATGCCGGCGGTGACCGCACCCACGATCGGGATGAACGCGAGCAGGAAGACGAGCACGGCCAGCGGCAGCGCGAGCGGCACCTGCAGGATCGCGAGGCCGATGCCGATGCCGATCGCATCGACGGCGGCGACGGACGCCGTGCCGCGGACGTACGAGCCGAGGACGGTAACCGTCTTGTCGCCGATGCGACGGGCCCGCTCGTAGTCGCTGCCGTGGAACGGACGCAGGACGAACTCCCACATGCGGGGGCCGTCTTTGAGGAAGAAGAAGAGGATGACGACCATCAGCACGAAGCCCGTCACGAACGAGGCGATCGCACTCACGCCGGCGAGTGCACCGGTGCCGAAGGACGAGCTCGTGACGAAGCCCTGAATGCCCTGGATCGCCTGGTTGACCTGGTCTTGAGAGATCGCGAAGGGCAGCGTGTGGTACCAGTCCTGGGCCTGCTCGAAGCCCTGAACAGCCTGCGAGCTGAGGTAGTCCCACTGGTTGATGACGGCGTTGGCGACCAGCCAACCGAGCGCGGCGAGCACGACGACAACGGCGAGCAGAGTGAGCAGCGTCGCGATGACCGAGGGCACGCCCTTGCGGCGCATCCACATCGTGACCGGGCCGAAGGCGGAGGCGAAGATGAGCGCGAGTACCAGCGGGATGATGACGAGCGTCACCTGCTGGATGCCCCAGATGATCCCCGCGACGAGCACCACGACGACGATGATCTGCACGGCCCGCACCGCGAGCCGGCCGAACCCGTCGGCCCAAAGGCTCTTCGGCGGAGTCTGGACGGCCTGCGCGACGGAGTTGACGGCGTCGCGCGGCGCGGGGTGACGAGAGAACAGGCCCATGCTCACAAGGTAGCGGGGGCCTCCGACATGGGTGCGGAGGTTGCGCGCCATCCCGGGGGCGGATAGAGCGACGGATGCCGGGATCCCCGGCGTTCCGCGGGCCGCGGGCCCGCGCGGGCCCGCTCAGTCCGGCCACGGCATCCGGGACCGAACGCGCGCGACGTCATTGAGTGGAGTCGGCCGCCGGTCACCCGGCATCCGGGATCAGACGAACGCGCTCATGCCCGTGATGTCGCGGCCGAGCAGCAGCGCCTGGACGCTCTCGGTGCCCTCGTAGGTGTGGATCGCCTCGATGTCGGCCATGTGCTGCATCACGCCGTTCTCGAGCAGGATGCCGTTACCGCCGAGCAGGTCGCGGGCGATCGCGGCGACCCGGCGCGCGGCGCGGGTGTTGTGGTACTTCGCCAGCGACGCCTGGGTGGGGCGCAGGCCTCCCGACGACTCGAGGTCGGCGAGACGACGGCAGTACAGCTGCATCGCGGTGAGCTCGTCGAGCATCTGCGCGAGGCGTTCCTGCACCATCTGGAACTTCGCGAGGGGCTTTCCGAACTGCATGCGCTCGGTGGCATACGTCCGCGCGATCTCGTAGCAGGCGGTCGCGTGGCCGAGCGCCGACCAGGCCACACCCGAGCGCGTGGCGAAGAGCACGACCGACGCGTCCTTGAAGGTGTGGGTGCCGGGCAGCACGGCATCCGCGGGAAGACGCACGTCGTCCATCGCGATGTGAGCCTGGTGGATGCCGCGCAGCGACACCTTTCCGGTGATGACGGTGCCCGTGTAGCCGGGGGTGTCCTGCTCGACAAGGAAGCACCGCACGTTGCCGTGGTCGTCGCCTCCTTCGTTCTCGACGCGTGCCCACACGAAGGTGATGCCGCCGGAGGCGCCGTTGCCGATCCACTTCTTCGTGCCGCTGAGCGACCAGCCGTCGTCGGTGCGCGTCGCGGTGGTCTCGAGCGAGACGGAGTCGGAGCCGTGGTCGGGCTCGGTCAGCGCGAAGGCGCCCAGCACGGTTCCCTCGGCGAGGGGCTTCAGCCAGCGCTGCTGCTGCTCGGCCGAGCCGTAGAACGCGAGCGTCCGCAGTGCGAGCCCGCCCTGCACGGCGAGGGCGGTGGCGAGGGAGCCGTCGTGGCGCGAGATCTCCATGTTGACCAGACCCGCGGCGAGGGGCGAGGTGTAGGGCAGCTCGTCGTGCTCGATGCCGTCGGTGAACAGCTCGAGCTCACCCATGCGCTTCACGAGGTCGATCGGGTAGCTCGCGGCATCCCATTCGCCCTGCATGCGCGTGCCGACCTCGTCGGCGAAGGCCTTGGCGGTGTCCCACACGGCGCGGTCAGCGTCGGGGATGTCGGCGAACACCGCGTAGTAGTCGGTGTCGCGGCGACCGAGCAGGTCGTAGCGGGCGACGCGCTCACCGGGGAGCGTGCGGGCATCGGCGTCGATGGTCATGGGTCCCAGTATCGCGCATGTTGGTACTCGGTGTCACGGTTCTGGTAGCTCATCGCCCGATGAGTGTCCAGAACACGCGGACGATTTTCGGAAGTGTCCGGGCGTCTCGGACACTCAACGGTCAGGCGGGGCGGTCGAGCGAGCGGCCGCACCCCCGCGCTCAGCCCCGAGCGCCGCGCCCCGAACTCAGTCCCCGAGCGCCCCGCGCAGCCGCCGCGTGACCTCGGCCGCGGGCATGCGCCGCGGGAACGCCGCGACGATCAGGTCGTCTCCGGCCGCATCGTCCCCGTCGGGGTGCACGCCGTAGCGGCGCAGCACGTCGTCGAGGGCGCGACGAAGAATGGATGCCGGCACCCGCGCACCCCGCATCAGCCGCCGCAGCACGTGGTTGTGCACCGCCGTGACCGAGGCCGCGAAGCCGACGGCATCCAGGGGGTCGAGTCCGGGGAGCGCCTCGCGCAGGTACTCGTCGAAGAGGCGTTCGTAGCGGAACACCGTGACGATCTCGCGGTCGCGCAGGCCCGGGATCTGCCGCACGATCGCGTAGCGGCGCCGGGCCACCTCGGGGTCGGCGGCGAAGTGCCGGAACACCCGCACCGATGCCTCACACACCGCCGCCCACGGGTCGTCGTGCGGCTGCGCGAGGTACGCGCGCGTCTCGGTGAGCAGCACCTCGTGGTCGGCGAAGACGACGTCTTCTTTGCCGCCGAACTGCCGGAAGAACGTCGACCGCGACACTCCCGCCGCTTGCGCGATCTGCTCGACGGAGGTCTGGTCGTAGCCGTGCTCGACGAACAGGTCGATCGCTGCGGACACGACGGCCGTCCGGCTCGAGGGGGCGGCGCTGTCGGTCACGCCCCGAGCCTATCCGCGGCCCGCCTTCGCGCGCGTGAGAGGTCGAGAAGTGTCGCCGAGAGCATTTCCAGGCGACCGTGGTCGACCCCTCACGCGGGAGTAGACGATCCGGGCGATGGAGGCAACCGGATGCCGAGACCCCCGCGCCCGCGATGGGATGAACGCATGACCTCCTCCCTGTGGCACCGCGACCAGACGTCCGTCGACGGGACGCCGTTCGAACCCGACGCGCGGCACGATGTGGTCGTCGTCGGGGCGGGGATCACCGGTCTCTCGACCGCGGTGATGCTCGCCGAAGCGGGAGTCGACGTCGCCCTGGTCGACGCCGGCGAGGTGGGTCAGGGGGCGACCGGGACGTCGGTGGGGATGGCATCCCTTCTGCAGGGGACGACCCTCGCGGCGCTTCGCGCGCATCACCCCGCCGGACTCGTGAAGGCCTACGTCGACGCGAATCGCGCGGGGCAGGAGTGGCTCTCCGAGCGCGCCGGTGCCGCCGCCGACCGGCGCACCGCCTTCACGTTCGGTCGGGGCATCGCCACCGATTCGGCGATCGACGCGGTGCGCGACGCCGCGCGCGAGGCGGGGCTTTCCGTCCGCGAAGACGCCCCCTCCGACCTCGGCGGTCGCACGCCCGTGCGAGCCCTCGCCCTCGATGACCAGCTCGCCCTCGACCCCGCGGCGCTCTCGCGCACGCTCGCCGAAGCAGCCCTCGCGGCCGGGGCGACGCTGCACACTTGCGTGCGCGTGACCGACGTCCACGCCCTCCCCACCGGTCGCGTCGACACCGACCACGGCACGATCTTGGGCGACACCGTCGTGCTCGCCACCGGCACGCCCATCGCGCGCCGCGGCCTCTACGATCTCAAGACGCGCGCGCTGCGTTCGTGGGCGATCGCGTTCGAGATGGAGGGGGATGCCGAGGCCCCCGGCGGCATGTGGAGCGAGGTCGGCGCCGACGGCCGCAGCGTCGTCGCGGCACCGTCCTCGTTCGGACGCGGTGTTCTGCTGGTGACCGGGGCACGGCATCCGGTCGGCTCCGCCCCCTCGGAAGTCGCTCTCGCCGAAGGCCTCGCCGCCTGGGCCCGCCGCACGCTGCCGATCGGCGCCGAGATCGCCCGCTGGTCGGGCCAGGACTACCAATCGCACAACCTCGTGCCCTTCGTCGGAGGGATGCCGAGGGGCCTCGGACGCCTCCGCTTCGCCACCGGATACGCGGGGTGGGGGCTGACCAACGGCCCCGCCGCCGCGATGCGGTTGACCGACGAGATCCGCGGGGTCTCGCGCAGAGACCGCCCGCAGTGGATGCGCACGATCGGCACCCGCATGACCGTTCCCGCCGACCTCGGCCGGGGGATCGGCGAGGCGGGGCGGCGCGTCGGCGTGGCCGCGGGGGCGTTCGCTGCGGCGGCTCCGGCGCCGGTGAAGCGCCCGGCCGAGGGCGCCGGTCTGGTGTCGCGGCAGGGGCTCCGGACCGCGGCGGTCTCGACGATCGAGGGACAGACGCGCGCGGTGGTCGCCCCGGCCCCGCTCACCTGGAACGACGCGGAACGCTCCTGGGACAGCCCCGTCGACGGCTCGCGCTACGCGCCGGACGGCACGCGGCTCGAGGGTGCGGCATCCGCCGATCTGGGTGTGCGCGGGCGCTGAGGACGTGGCGGTCGCGACGCGGCGCTGAGACTGCATCTCGCTGACACATTCGCTGCAGGATGATGCTGAGTTGTCAGCGAAGTGCAGTTTCGAGGGCCCGGCGTCAGCTCTTCGCGCCGGTCAGCGCCAGCGCGCCGCCCAGGCCGATCATCATGAACCCGCCCGTGCCCGAGAGGGCCGACAGGCGCTTCGGCGACCCCGCGAACCACGTGCGCGCGGTGCCGGCGGCGAGGGCCCAGGTCGAATCGCAGACCAGCGCGAGCACCTGGAAGATCAGGCCCAAGGCGAGCAGCTGCAGCCACACGGCTCCCGCGTGCGGGTCGACGAACTGCGGCAGCACGGCGACGAAGAACGCGATCGTCTTGGGGTTGGTGACGCCGACGACGAAGCCCTGACGCAGGAGGGTCCAGCGCGACTTCGGGCTCGGCGCGGGGCCGGCGACGTGATCGCGGCGGTGACGGATCGCCTGGATGCCGAGCCACACCAGGTACGCCGCCCCGACGATCTTGAGCACGGTGAACGCCACGATCGACGAGGCCACGATCGCCCCGATGCCGAACGCCGTCGCGAGGATCGCGGGGATGTTGCCGATCGCGTTGCCGAGCACGCTGAGGAGCCCCGCGCGGCGGCCGAGTGCGATGGAGCGCCCGATCACGAACAGCACGCCGGGACCCGGGATGACGATGAGCACGAACGACGCCGCGACGAACGCCAGCAGGTTCTCGATCGGAGGCATGCGTGAACTGTACTGCCGTCGCGTTTCGGGGCGGTATCGCGCGTGGCGGGCGGTCATGAGGAGATTCCGGATGCCGCGACCCCGCTGCTGCGGCGGTGAGTTGCCGCGAATGGTGGGTGTGGGGTGCGCGGGCAGCCATGTGGGGCACGTGAGGCGGAT
>NZ_LMKF01000022.1:1171119-1187912 GCF_001421275.1 Microbacterium sp. Leaf203
ATGAGCTACGTCCTCACGCCGGAACGGCCTCGCGCGCGAGCAGCTCGGTGATGCGCCCCACGCAGCCGCCGCAGCCGGTGCCGGCGCGGGTCGCGGACTTCACGCACGCGACCGTCGGCTCGCCCACGGCCACCGCCTCGCGGATCGCCCCCGCGCTCACGCCGTTGCACCAGCACACGGTCGCATCCGCGGCGAAGGGGTCGCCTACCGCGGGCATACCGGCATCCGCCGCGTCGAGGCGCAGAAGCGACGAGCGGTCGGCGGGCAGCTCCGACCCGCGCTCGAAGAGCAACGTGAGCTCGGCTCCGGTCCGCGGCATGCCGACCGCGACGAAGCCGGTCAGCACGCCCTCGACGGTGACCAGTTTCACGTAGGCGCCGCGCGCGGGGTCGGCCCAGAGCGTGACCTGGGGGCCGTGGCATCCGGGAGCGTGTGAGAACGGATCGGCGTCGACCGCACCTCCGGCGACCACGTCGATGCCCTCGGCCTTCAGCATCACCACGCCGGGGCGTTCGACGGCGGCGAGTCCCTCGACCCCCGACGACAGCAGAGCCGCGAGGCGGTCGGCCTGCCGCCAGCCGGGACCGACGAGTCCGCTCGGGCCGCCGGGCACGCGGCCGTCGGGCTCGGCATCGGCGGGATCGGCGACGTGTGCGCAGTCGCCGATGGCGAAGACGTTCGGATCGGTCCACGAGCGCGACGAGGCGTCGACGAGCACGCCGGCCGAGGTCGCGAGGCCCGAGACCGACGCGAGCTCGGTCCTCGCTCCGACGCCGCACGACAGCACCAGTAGGTCGCCCGCGAGCACCTTGCCGTCGGCGCAGACGAGTCCGTCGAACCAGGCCTGACCGTGATCGTCATAGCGCTGCACGATGCTCTCGGCGCGCGCGTGGTGCATCATCTCGACGCCCACGGCGCTCGCCGCCGCGGCGAGCACGCGTCCGCCGTTCTCATCGAGCGTCCGGTTCATGGGGGCGGCTGAGTGGTACGCGACGACCACCTCGGCGCCCGCTTCGGCGGCGGCGAGGGCGAGTTCCATGCCGAGCACTCCCGCGCCGAGCACGACGATGCGCTGACCGGCCGAGACCGCCGCGCGCACGTGCTCGGCATCGGCGAGGTCGCGAAGCGCCACGACGCCGCGGGGGAGCGGCGCGGTTCCCTGATCCAGTGCGGAGGGGTCGGCCGGCCGCGCGGATCGGTGCCGCTGCGCCCGCTCGAGGCCGGCCAGCGTGGGCACGTTCGCCCGCGCGCCGGTGGCGAGCACGAGTCGGTCGTAGGGAATCCGGATGCCATCGTGCAGGCGCACCACGCGCAGGTCGCGGTCGACGCCGACCACCGTCGTCCCGAGCACGAATCGCGCGCCCGCGTCTTCGGCGACGCGGCGGTCGCTCATGTCGAGCCCGTCGCGATCGGTGCGGCCGACGGCGTACTCGGCGAGCAGCACGCGGTTGTACACGTCGTGCGGTTCGGCGCCGACGACGGTGAGCTCGATTCGCCCCTCGCGCACCGCGGGCAGGAGCCCCTCGACCAGCCGCGCCCCGACGGGGCCGTAGCCCACCAGCACCACACGCTCAGACATGGGTCTCCTCCTCGGTACGCGACGATGCAGAGCTTGACGACGCGGTGCTCGACGACGGTCCGCTCAGCGACGCCGCGCTCGCCAACGACGCGCCCGGCGCCGCACCTCCCGCAAAACCGACGAGCACAGGCGCCACGCCCGGGTGCTCCGCCACGACGACCGGCGCGGCCGCAACATGATGAGTCGCCGGGGTCGTGGTATCCGGAATCGCCTCCACCCGAACACGCGTGCGCTTGAACTCGGGCATGGCCGAGGTCGGGTCGACGATCGCCTCGGTCAGGCGGTTGGCGCATCCCTCGCCCGCGTAGTGGAACGGCAGGAACACGGTGTCGTGGCGGATGTCCGTGGTCACGCTCGCCCTCGCGCGCACCGTGCCGCGCGCGTTCGAGACGGCGACGAGAACTCCGTCGCGGATGCCGAGCCGAGACGCCGTCGCCGGATGGATCTCGAGCCGCGCCTCGGGGCGGGCATTGTGGAGCTCGGTCACGCGGCGGGTCTGGGTTCCCGACTGGTACTGCTGCAGGTAGCGGCCGGTCGTGAGGGTGAGGTCGGCGCCGCGGTCGGTGGGGGTCGGGGGATTCGCCTCGACGGGGACGAGCCGCGCGCGGCCGTCGGCGTGGGCGAAACGCTCCGTGAACGGACGCGGTGTGCCCGACGAGCGGTAGGGCCAGTACGCCTCGACGCCGGTGTCGAGCAGCGCGTGCGAGAGGCCGGAGTAGTCGGCGATGCCGCCCTCAGATGCGCGGGCGAGCTCGTCGAAGACCTCGGCCGGATCGGTCGACCACGTGGATGCCGCGCCCAGACGCCGCGCGATCTCGGCCATGATCCACAGCTCGCTGCGGGCGCCCTCGGGGCCGGGCAGTGCGCGGCGGCGGCGGATCACGCGACCCTCGAGCGAGGTCATCGTGCCCTCCTCTTCGGCCCACTGCAGCACCGGCAGCACGATGTCGGCGAGCTCGGCGGTCTCGGAGAAGAAGAAGTCGCAGACGATCAGGGTGTCGAGGGCGTTGAGCCGCGCGCGGACGGCCTCGACGTCGGGTGCCGAGACGACGACGTTCGAGCCCGCGACCAGCAGTGTCTTGACCGGCCCGCCGAGTTCGCCGAGCAGGGCGGTGGCCGGGATGCCGGCATCCGGGATTTCCTCCGGATCGACGCCCCAGACCCCGGCGACGTGCCGGCGGGCGTCGGGGTCGCGGATGGAGCGGTATCCGGGGAGCTGGTCGGCCTTCTGGCCGTGCTCGCGACCGCCCTGTCCGTTGCCCTGGCCGGTGAGCGTGCCGTAGCCCGAGCCCTCGCGGCCGACGAGGCCGAGCACGAGGGCGAGGTTGATCGCGGCGGTCGCGGTGGCGGTGCCGTCGACGTGTTGTTCGACGCCGCGCCCGGTGAGGATGAACGCGCGTCCCGCGGCGAGGCGACGCGCGGTGGCTCGGAGGTCGGCGGCGGGAACTCCGGTGGCGGATGCCGTCCGCTCGGGCCACCATTGCGCGACGCTGCGGCGCAGGGCATCGAACCCGCTCGTGCGCTCCCCTATATAGGCGCGGTCGGCGAGGCCCTCGGCGATCGCGATGTGCGTGAGGCCGAGCAGGAGCGGAAGATCGGTTCCGGGAGCCGCCTGCAGGTGCGTGCCGGCGCCGTCTTCGGTGAGGCGTGCGGTGGCCGAGCGGCGCGGGTCGACGACGATGAGGCCGCCCGCGGCTCGTGCCCCGGCGAGGTGGGCGAGGAAGGGCGGCATGGTCGCGGCGACGTTCGAGCCGAGTAGCAGGATCGTCGAGGCGCCGTCGAGGTCGGTGACCGGGAAGGGCAGGCCGCGGTCCATGCCGAAAGCGCGATTGGATGCCGCTGCCGCCGACGACATGCAGAAGCGACCGTTGTAGTCGATGCGCGAGGTGCCGAGGGCGACGCGGGCGAACTTGCCGAGCTGGTAGGCCTTCTCGTTGGTGAGTCCGCCGCCGCCGAAGATGGCGTTCGCGTCGGGGCCGTGGGTGGCCTTCGTCTCGCGGAAGGCCCGGGCCACGGCATCCAGTGCCTCATCCCAGGTGGTCTCGGCGAGGGTGCCGTCGGGTTGGCGGAGCAGCGGCATCCGGAGTCTCTGGGGAGACGCGAGGAGCTCCGCCGACGTCCAGCCTTTCGCGCAGAGTCCTCCCCGGTTGGTGGGGAAGTCGCGGCCAGTGACCGTCGTCTCACTTTGGTGGGTGACGGTCATGGCGCACTGCAGCGCGCAGTAGGGGCAGTGGGTGTCGGCGGAGCTCATAGCGTCAGATTCGGGTGCCGGTCTTCTTGGACATCCGCAGGTACACGCCCGCGGTGAGGGCGAGGAAGATCACGTACGCCGCGACGAAGCTGCCGAGGGCGGGGACGTACGAGCCGAACGTGGTCTTCGAGAAGCCGAGCACCTGCGGAATGAAGAAGCCGCCGTACGCGCCGATCGCCGAGATGAGGCCGAGGGCCGCGGCCGCCTTGCGCTGCGCGCCGATGCCGCCGTTGGAACGGAGGGCGAAGATCGTCGGGATCATGCGGTAGGTCGAGCCGTTGCCGATGCCCGCCGCCGCGAACAGCACCAGGAAGCAGAGCAGGAAGATCGCGAAGTTCTGCGTCGGGAGGGTGAGGATCACGCTCAGGATGCCGAGACCCATCACCGTGAATGCGCCGATCGTGATGACCGTGCCGCCGAAGCGGTCGGCGAGCTTGCCGCCGTAGGGACGGGCGAGCGAGCCGACGAGGGCGCCGAGGAAGGCGAGGGTGACGGTCGCGGTGCCGATCGCGATTCCCTTGAAGTCGGGGAAGGTGTCGGCGAGCAGCTTCGGGAAGACGCCCGCGAAGCCGATGAACGAGCCGAAGGTTCCGATGTAGAGGACGGCGAGGATCCACAGGTGCGGCTCTTTCAGAGCGGCGAGGGATGCCGCGATGTCGGCCTTGGCTGCGGAAAGGTTGTCCATGCGAAAGTAGGCGCCCACCATCGCGACGAGGATCAGCGGCACCCAGATGAGACCCGCGAGGGGCAGGTTCAGGGTTGCGGCAGCGCCGACCGTGATGACGATCGGGACGACGAACTGGGCAACCGAGGCGCCGAGGTTGCCGCCGGCGGCGTTGAGTCCGAGCGCCCAGCCCTTCTGCGCCGCCGGGTAGAAGAACGTGATGTTCGACATCGAGCTGGCGAAGTTGCCGCCGCCGAAGCCGGCGAGGGCCGCGATCAGCAGCAGGACGCCGAAGGGGGTCGCGGGGTTGCTGACCGCGATCGCGAGTCCGATGCTCGGGATGAGCAGGAGGCCGGCCGAGACGATCGTCCAGTTGCGGCCACCGAAGCGCGGAACCATGAACGTGTATGGGATGCGCAGCGTCGCACCGACCAGGCTCGGCATGGAGATGAGCCAGAAGATCTCGCCGGTCGACAGCTGGAAGCCCGCCGCCGGCAGCGAGACGACGACGACCGACCACAGCTGCCAGACGACGAACCCGAGAAACTCGGCGAAGATCGACCACCGCAGGTTGCGGGCGGCGATGGCCTTGCCCTCCGTGTTCCACTGCGTGGTGTCTTCGGGGTTCCAGTTGTCGATCCAGCGGCCGGGGCGGTGCTTCAGGGTGCTGTCCGCTGCGGGCGCGAGGGCGGTTTCGGGGCGCGGGTCGGTGACGGTCACGGAGTCCTCCGGTGGGCGATGCGGGGAGGTGCAGCGCCCCGCATGGGCGGGACGTGGCGCCAGCGTAGGAACGGGGCGTTACCCGGGACCGCGTCGGGAGGGGCGGGGGAGTAACGATGTGCTCACCCGCGGTGGGGGCGGGGGAGAGGGGGAGTTTACGTGGGCGTTACATGGACCGGACGGATCGGCTCAACCCTCGGAACTCATAGTCCGCTGCTCTTCTGACGGGGTCGCTCATCAGAGGTTGGGTCGCCAACCCCTCAAAATCAACGTAGCCCTCGGGGGGAGGTCGGGTCCGAGATGATGGATGAGTGAATCATGTTCAGGGCCTCGCGTTCGTCGGCTACAGGAGCTTCTTTGGCCCTCAACCGGCCGTCATCCGTCCGGTCGGCAAAGTGAACCTCATCGTAGGCCAGAACAACGCCGGAAAGTCGAACGTTCTTCGGGTTGTGAGAAAGGTACTCCGCGGTGAGGACGCCGCGCTCACTACGTTGGACAGGCCGCTCGGCCGCGACGAGATTTTCCGGGCTTGGTCATACTTTTCGGTGGATGACGTGACGCAGTGGATCTCCGAAAACTCTATTCAGAGTCGATCGCAGCGAGTGATTGAGTTCCTGTCTCATTCTGCGTTCTCCCTTGGCGAGGAACGTGAGAACGGGTTCTGGTGGCCAATTGGATTGAATGACACTGTTAACGACGCAGGACTCAGAGCCATTGCGAACGAAATCGGAGACACGGCGTTAGCGCGAGAATTGTCGCTAGAGTTCACCTCGTCGGGCGGCGGCGGGCGCGGGGAGGATGCCTTCAGAGTGCTCCGCACCATTGAGGGCTGGCGTCCCGTTCTGCCCCCGGTGCTCATGGTCGATGGAGTTCGTTCCATATCGGGGGTTGGCGAGGGGAGCTTCGACCTCAATGGAACGAACATCATCCGGCGGCTGCAGCGGTTGCAGAGCCCATCCACGCAAGACCTGTCAGACAGAGAGATCTTCCGCGCGCTGCAAAACTTTGTTCGCGCCGTGCTGGACGACGAATCAGTGTCGATAGATATTCCCCACGATGTGGCGACTATCCATGTCACGCAAGGTGGGCAAACGCTTCCCATCGAGAACATGGGGACGGGGGTCCACGAAGTCGTAATCTTGGCGGCGGCGGCGACGGTGACAACGGACGCTGTCATGTGCATCGAGGAGCCGGAGCTTCACCTTCATCCTGTGCTTCAAAGGAAGCTTCTAAAGTACTTGGCTCTGGAAACTAGCAACCAATACTTTATTGCCACCCACTCGGCGCATTTGCTCGACTCTTCGATTGGCTCAATCTTCCACATCGAGCGAGAGGGTAATGAGTCCAAGCTGAGATTCGCCGGATCAGCTAGTGCGCGAAGCTCAATTTGCGCCGATTTGGGATACAGGCCGTCCGATCTCGTGCAAGCTAATGCGGTCATTTGGGTCGAGGGCCCGTCTGACCGGGTCTATTTGAAGCATTGGATCGAGCAGTTGGCGCCAGCTGAGTTTGTTGAGGGGACGCACTACTCGATCATGTTCTACGGGGGTTCGCTTCTGAGTTCCCTATCTCCGCTAGACGCAGACGAGGTAGAGGAATTTGTATCTTTGCGCAACTTGAACAGATACATGGTCGTCCTCATTGATTCGGACAGAGATTCTGCGGACGCGGGTCTCAGCGCCGCCAAGTCACGTGTAGTCAGAGAGCTGGAGGGGGATCCTTTGGCGGGATTGGCCTGGGTGACTGCCGGGTACACAATCGAGAACTACGTCGATGAGGCGCGGCTCAACTCCGCCGTAGTCGAGGCGCACCCCAGCGTGTCCGGGGCGAGTTTCAGTTCGTACGGGCGCTGGGACAATCCGCTAGCGGCGGCCCGTGTCGGAGTGAAGAGTCCAAGTAAGGTGGCCATTGCCAAAGCCGTTGTAGAGGTGCCGGGAGGCGATTGGCCGCTGGACCTACAAGAAAAGGTGACGGCAGTTATCGAACTCATCCGGAGGGCAAATTCTTCAATCCTGTAGTAGTCGGAGACAACGTGCCGGGCGACATGAGCCCACGGTGTTACGCCCCACTACGCCCCAGATCGCCCGCCCCCACGGCATCCCGTAGCTTCATCACACCAACCACTCCGAAGGCAGGTGAAGCCATGTCCCGCACGATCTCGTCGACAGTCCACCCGATCCAGCGCTGCATGGCGGCCTCCAACCCGTCTGCGTGGTGGGACGGCCTCGTCCTCGAAGCCGACGGCTCGACCGCGACGGTCGCGCTGCTGAACGGCAGCACGGTGCAGCTGCGGGTAGTCGGCCCGGCCGTCGACATCGCGGTGGGGGAGCCGGTGGCGTACCACCCGGTCGCCGAACTGCTTAGCGCGTCCGCGATCATCACGACCGCCCGCGCCGCATAACCGAGAGACCGCCGCCGACGCGTCGGCGGCACGCGTGTGGCAGAACGCCCACGGTCGCGGGCGCTACCGGGGAGCGGCGCTCACGCAACGAGCCTCCCGCTGATGAACAGTCAACCGCCTCGCTGGTGCTCGGCGGCTTGAGGTGAAATGATTCGTTACCAGGTAAGCTTATCTGTGAACGTTTTGGTTCACGGGAGGCGCAATGGATGTCGTAACGCCGACGACCGGCGCGCAGGCCGCGTCGAGTCGCTCCGGGTTCTACCGCGGAGTCGAGAGCGGAGCGTGGGAGCGCATCGCGCGGGGGCTGTATGTGCCCGCTGGGGCGTCGGCGGCAGCGTCCGACTGGGACCAGCTCGAAGCCTCTACGCGGCGCCCTGAGGCAACCATCTGTCTTGTTTCTGCTCTCGCCTTCTACGACCTCACAGACACCATTCCCTCGGCGCTCGATGTCTCCATTCCACGCGGCACGCGTGCTCCCGTCTCGAACGCTGCCATCCACTGGCACCGATTCGATGCTGCGACGTTTGCCGTTGAACGTGAGCGCGTGCCGATCCCCGGGAGCTCGCAGTCGATAGGGATTTACACGCCGGAGCGGACGATCGTCGATTGCTTCCGTCTCCGCGCGACGGTCGGATACGAAACCCCGCGAGACGCATTGAAGGAGTGGCTGCGGCGCGGGGGAAAGGCGGCGAGTCTGATGAAGGTCGCGGGAATGCTCCCGCGTAGCTCCACCCCCGTGCGCGAAGCTCTCGAGATGCTCGCGTGAACGGCGACGAGGCCTTCCGTTCGATCCAGGCGGCTGCTCGAGCGGACGCAGCGACCTCCGGCACGCCCGTGGCTACTCAGGAATACCTTCTTCGTCATGCGCTCGAGTCCTTCGTTGCCAGGCTCGCGGTGACCGTGCACGCGCGGGACTTCGTGCTCAAAGGCGGACTGCTCCTCGGGGCATATGGCGTCCGCCGTCCCACCAAGGATGCGGACTCGAATGCGATCGCTGCGGACGTCGCTCCGGCGCACCTGCGGCGAGTCGTGCAGGACATCGCCGCCGTCGAGGCGGAGGACGGCGTCGAATTTCTCCTGCCCACTCTCGCCCTGACAGACATCCGAGAAGACGCGAGCTATCCGGGCGTGCGTATCCGCCTCAACGTGACAATCGGCAGTTGGCGCGGCGTCATAGCGTGGGATGTCTCTACCGGTGATCCGGTCATTCCCGCCCCGCGGGAGGTGGCGCTACCCCGCATTCTCGGGGATCCCATCACCATCGTCGGGTATGCCCCGGAATCGACGATTGCAGAAAAAGGCGTGACGATTCTCGAGCGAGGCATTACCAGCACTCGGTGGCGTGACTACGTCGACATCGTCGCTCTCGGCGGAGCGGGGATCAACCTTTCGGATCTACGCGAGGCAGCTCAGGCTGTCGCGAGCTTCCGCGGAGTCGAGCTCACGCCCATCGGCCCGGTTCTGGACGGATACGAAGCTGTGAGCCAACGCAAATGGGTGGCATGGCGCCGGAAGGAACGGCTGGAACACGTGTGTGAGGAAAGCCTCGACGCTCAGATTGCGCGTGTCGCCGCGATTCTCGACCCGGCTTTCAGCGCGGAGTGATGGCACGGCGAGACCGGTGTCGCCTGGCTGAGCTCGCAGTCTCTTCGTCACCGCGCGCCGCATAGCCGAGCGGCCGCCGACGAAACGTCAGCGGCCGCGCGAAGAAGAGAACTCAGGCGGTCATCGAGGCCATCATTGCCTCGCACTTCATGACCATGTCGTCGCAGGCCATGGCGCAGTAGCGGCACATTTCGTCCATGTCGCCGTGCGCGCGGCACTCGGCGGCGCACGCCTTGCCCATGGTCATGCAGGCGGTCATCATGGCGCTCATCACGTCCATGTTCATGCCGGCCGGACGCATCATCATGTGCATCGTCGCCTGCGCCATCTCGACCATGTTCGAGCACATGGCGCAGCACGTGGCCATCTCGGCGCCGTGCATCATGTCGCTGCCGGCGCACATGGCGGCGGCCATCGCGCACGCGTTGAGGGACTGCATGCATTCCTGCATGGCATCCATGTTCATGGTCATCTCGCCCATGTCCATCGACTTCATCATCGCCATCGTGTCCATCTGGATCTCCCGTGTTCTCGTCGGTTCGGAGGGACCGGATGCCGCGGAGGGACTCCGGCGTACCGGCGATGCTACGCGCGAGAGGCGCGCGGTTGACAGAGCTTTCAGCTGGTTGGTCAGCGTCGCTCGATATCGCCATGGCCACGCCGGTGCAGATGAGCCGCCTAGTGAGTGAGTGGATGTGACGGCTGAGGTTAATCCACCGGCGCGTGGGGCCGATGACGACCACGAGAGTGAGCTCCCGGTTCGTCGCAGCAGGGGTCAGCAAACCGAGCCAAACCGCAGAGGCCGACGGTTTCTGGTCTGCCGGGCATTGCTAGCCCTCCTGCGGCTCCCCGGAGCGATCGGCATCCGGCCCGTGCGACGCGGCCGAGCCTTGGTCCCGAGTACCCGTGGGGTTTCGACGTGCCCGGTGAACATCGCGATCGGGCGTGCAAGGTCCACACCCCCGCGAAAGCGTGGAGGGGATGACGCGCCCGCGCCACCCCCTCCACGGGGATTAGAGTCCGACGGCGGAAAGCGCGAAGTTCGCCTGGTCGGCAGTGAACTGCTCGCCGTACTCGCTGGTCAGCTGATCGAAGAGCCCGTCGCGCGAGAATCCCTTGAACTCGAGGTACGACTTCGCGGACTCGACGGCCTCCTGGTTCCAGTCGACCTTGCCGGCCGACTCGATGTACGCGATGGCGAACTCGGCATCCTCGCCGGCAAAGCCCTCGCCGTATTCGCTCGTCAGCTGCTCGGCGAGGCCTGCGCGCGAGAATCCCTTGAACTTCAGGTAGGACTCTGCCGAACGGACCGCGCTGGACTGAGCCGTCGTCATCGAGGGCTTGTCGGGCTCCGCGGGCTTGGCCGGTTCGGCGGGTTGCGCGGGCGCGGCCGCCGCGGCCTTCTTCTCGACATTCACCACGATGGTGTCGCCGGTCTTGACGGTTGCGCCCGACGCAGGCGTCGTGCTCAGGACGGTCCAGTTGTCGCGATCGAGCACAACGCCCTTGTCCGCCGAGAACTCGAACTCGAGGCCCGCGTTCTCGATGAGAGCGGCGGCTTCCTTCGCGGACAGGCCCGTCGTCTCGGGGAC
Organism: Microbacterium sp. Leaf203; assembly: GCF_001421275.1. Classification (NCBI taxonomy): domain Bacteria; kingdom Bacillati; phylum Actinomycetota; class Actinomycetes; order Micrococcales; family Microbacteriaceae; genus Microbacterium; species Microbacterium sp. Leaf203. Next base: position 1,181,932 of record NZ_LMKF01000022.1, read on the forward strand.
GGAGACGTCCGCGGCGGCGACCTCTTCGGTGACCGGGGCAGCGACGGCCACCTGCTTCCCTGCGGCCTCGGCAGGCTCGCGCTTTCCGCCGCCCATCGCGGCGCCGATGCTTCCTACGACGATGAGGCCAGCAAGAACGCCGACCGGAATGACAATCGCCTTTCGTTTGAACCAGGGCGCCTTTGCCGCGGGATTCTGAGTGGTCGACGGAGTCGGATCAGCCGCCGCCTGGGTCGGTGTCGGGCGGGAATGTTCGGTCCACGCGGCGCCGTCGTAGTAGCGCTCGGTGCCCGGGGCGTTGACGTCGGCGTACCAGCCGGCGGCATAAGTGGGGTTGTTGTCGGTCATCGGGTTCCTTCGGTTCTGAGATGTGCGCGAACGCATCCGCGCTCAGTGCGTCATCGACTGAAGGACGTACGACCGAGCGCGCACGTTTGATACCGGGAAAAGTGAACGAAGAGACCGCCCCAGCGGCATCCACGAAACGCGCCCCCCACGCTCGCTCTCGTGATTATGCCGTAGTCCTGGTGAATGCGCTATGTAGATCATGTGGAAAGACTTTGACGTGCAAAGTTGCACTCGATCGACCTGCCCGGCAGCGAAGGACCGCGCCGGATTGCTCGTCGCAATCCTTGCTTTCACGCGCACGCACTCCGCTTACTCAGGGCATCGTGCGGGGCATGGAGCTATCGGCATCCGGGGCCGCCCGAGCACCCCGCTACTCGATGCGCCGGAACCGCGGCCCCGAGTACCCGTCCCGCTCGACGTGCTCGGTGAACATCGCGATCGGGCGTACCCACAGAGAGTGGTCGCCGTACAGCGTGCGGTACGAGACGAAGACCTCTTCGGTCTCGGAATGCCGCGCAATGCCGAACACCTCGTAGCGCTGGCCCTTGAAGTGCTCGTAGATGCCGGGCTCGATGTGTGGCAGCTCGCCGTGCGTCACGAAGCGGCGGCGGCTTCGTCGGTGCGCGCCTGCAGGAATTCGCAGAGCTTGCCCGTCGTGTACAGCTCCTCGCCGAGGGCGACGAGGTTGCCGCCCGAGAGGGGGAACTCGCCGGAGCGCTCCGACAGAGAGGCCGTCCACGTGCGCTCGCAGTCGACGTTCAACGAGATCGATGCGGGTCCGTGGTTGAGGTGGATCGCCACCATGCCGGACTCGAGGTGCTCGGGGTCGTCCTGGCGGAGCACGTGAACCGTGGCGTGGGCGACAGTGTCGTGCTTCTCGTACTCGGTCACCCACTCGTGGATCTCGGTGAAGGTGGGGCGAGCGGTGCAGGTCATGGGTCGAGACTAACGGGGCTGGCTGGTGGTCAGCCGCCCGCGCCCCGCACCCCGACGAGGTCGTGTAGCGCCGCGAAGGTCGCCGCGTACCGCTCCCGCAGAACCTCCCACCCGAGACCCGGATCGATCTCGTCGGGCGACGGCACGGCGACGGCGTATCCGTGCTGCGCGCGCGGAACGGGCTCGCCGGGCAGGCGCAACTCCTGTGTGAACGCGCCGGTGTCGGGCGCGAAGGTGAGGGTGTGAGCGGCGATGTCGTGGTCCCAGTCGGCGGACGGCCACGACATGAACGAGACGTGCCGCGGGGGATCGAGAGGGGCCGTGGCCGATACCCAGCACCCGTGGTGATCCTCGCCGGGGGAGAGGATCGTGTACGTCCCACCCCGGCGGTAGACCAGCAGTGCCTCGCGGAACGGCTTCTGCGAGAACATCGCCGTGTAATACAGGGCCTGCACGTAGATCGGTTCTCCGAGAGTCAGGGTCACGGTCTGCTGCGGCATCGGGCTGCGGGTCCTCTCGAATCCGGGCGGGGTTCCTTCCATCCAGGCATACGAGCCTCGGGCCCCGGTTGCGCGAAGCCAGGTCTTCGCTATGACCTCGCTGAGTCGGTCGCCCGGGGTTGGCGGCATCCGTCCGGACACGCCCGTCAGGCACCTCGAAGTGCCTTTTGTAGGCGCATTCTTCGCGTCGCACCATGGCGTGACGCACTGTCAGTGCGGTAAAACGACGACCCCCGCGTCGCGTGTCTCGACGGCGCCCGAACAGGAGTAACCCATGCCCACCATCGCCATCGTCGGAGCCGGTCCCGGCCTCGGACTCGCCATCGCCCGCACCTTCGGTCGTGAGGGCTTCTCGGTCGCCCTCATCGCCCGCACGCAGGACAAGCTCGATCGACTCGCCGCCGACCTCGGTGCGGAGGGGATCACCGCGGCCGGTTTCGCCGCCGACGTGCTCGATCGCCCGAGCCTGGTCGCCGCCCTGAACGCCGCCGCCGAGCGCTTCGGCGCGATCGACGTGCTGGAGTACTCGCCCTCCGACACCGCGGGCGGAGTTCTCGCCCCGGTCGACGTCCGCGACGCGACCCCCGAGAACGTGCAGCCGCAGATCGAGTACTACCTCTATGGAGCGATGGCGGCGGTCGACGCCGTCCTGCCGTCGATGCAGGCCGCAGGCCACGGCACGATCCTCGTCACCACGGGAGCGGGTTCGGTGCGCCCCGTGCCGATGTACGGCAATGTCACCGCCGGCGGTGCGGCCCTGCGCAACTGGGCGCTGAACCGTGGAACGGCCCTGGCCTCCGATGACACCGGCGTCCACCTGGCGCACGTGGCGATCGGCGTGTGGATGACCGACGAGGCTCCCGCCGACAGCCGCATTCCAAGCCGCTCGCCGTCGGACATCGCGCCGCTGTACTGGAACCTGCACACCGACCGCGCCGAGCACGAGATCGTCGTGACCAGCTGAGCGCTGGCGCCTACGAGACCGGGCGGGCGTCCGTGTTCGCGGACCCCGCTCGGCCGACTCCGATCCGGGCGTGCAGCTCCCGATTCTCGGCGACCGCGTCATGATGCTCGGCCGCCCACTGCGCCAGCCCCATCACCGCGCGCTGCAGCGACCGACCCAGGTCGGTGACCTCGTATTCGACGCGCGGCGGCATCTCGGCGTACGCCCGGCGGACGACGAGCCCGTCGCGCTCCAACGCCTTCAGCGTGACGGTCAGCATGCGCTGCGAGATGCCCGGAATGCTCGCCATCAGATCCGAGTAACGCAGCGCCCGGTCGCCGAGGGTGGTGATGACCTGCACCGTCCACTTGTCGCCGATACGATCGAGCACCTCGCGGATGAAGGCACTGTCGTCGGGCCACGCGGTGCACGGACCGACGACCTTTCGCTCCGCTGGCATCCGGCCTCCTCTTCTTCTCCACGCTAGCAATCCCTCCGGAAACCACAGCGGAGGGATGCCGGCACCCGAGGCGGCGGCGGAGCGGTGCCCGAGAACATGGTGTTGTCGTTGGAGGCCTGCTCCGGAACCTCTTGGATGACGTCCCCGTGCTCGACGATCCGCCCGTCTTCGAGACGCCGGACATGGCATCCCTTCTCCTGCTCTCGTCACGCCACGGCGCGGATCACGCCCGTGATGATCAGCGTGATCACCGTCGTCCACAGCACGATCGCGGCGGCCTGCCAGGCGATGACGCGCATCGGCGGAACGCCGGTGGACGTGAGGGCCGCGGCGGTGAACTGCGTCGGCAGCAGCAGCGGGCCGAGCAGGCTCACGCCCGGGGTCCCGTAGCGGTGGTACGCCTTCTCGAACTTCTCTCGGCGGGCCGACGTGGGCTTCTCGGCGACTGCGCGGCGGGTGGTGACGGCGGTGCGCACGCGCGACGACGCGAAGACGACCACGGCCACGCAGAGCAGATTGCCGATCGCGCCGGCGAGAGCGGCGACGACGGGAGGGATGCCGCCCAGGATGCCGATCGCCGCCGCACCCTCGCCCTCGATGAACGGCACGGCCCCGGCGAGGGCGACGATGAGCGGCTGGACGAGGTCGGGCACGTCGGCGACGAGGCCCTGGAAGCCGAGGATGAGGTCGGAGACGGGGTTCGACATGAGGACTCCTGGGGGATGAGTTCGCGGCGTGTTCCGCGGTGATTCCATCCCACCGACGAGCGGCTCGCGGCGGCAGTGTCGTGGTGTCACGAGCGAGCGGGAGGATGCGAGGGTGCACCCGTGACGAATGTCAGGGTCGCCCTTTCGGGCGCCGCGCGCGTGGCGTATCGTCGCAACCCCCGCAAGAGACCGCGGCCGATCCGAAGGAGCAACGATGCCGAGCTTCCTCGTGTGGATCGAATACCTCTTCTGGGCGGCCATCGCGGTCGGGGTACTCGTGCGTCTCGGCATGGTGCGCGGACGCCGCCGCGCGGGCCGCCGGAAGGACGCCGTGCGCCAGGCGATCCGCCCCGTCATCGACGCGGGCGCCGTCGAGTCGGCCTTCTACGGCTGGACGCCGTCGACCTCGCTGCAGCTGAAGGCGGAGCCCACGTCGGTCGAGACCGCGCAAGACCGCGATCGGGTGCCGCCGGAGCTGCCCGACAGCTACCGCTAATCGCCGCGCACGCCGCTCCGCGGGACGATTCGCCGCCCCACCCGTGACGAATGTCACGCCCGTACAGTGACGGGTGTGAGCGCCCCCGCCCCCGCACCCGTCCCCACGCCCGCGGCGACGTACGCCCGTGACGTCCGCGTCACCTGGTGGTACACGGCGTCGTCGATCCTGTTCCTCCACGTCTTCGCGGTCTTCATGTGGGCGCTGGTGGTCGTGCTGCGGGGGACGACGCTCGACATCGTCCTCGTGCTGGTCGGGGCGGCCGGGTCGGTGGCATCCGGAGTCCTCCTCCTCATCCACTACCGGCGCGAACCCCTCGACGACGGTGACGACTCCGCGCGCAGGCCGGTGTGGCCCCTCGTGCTGCTCGGGGTCGCCTCGGCCGTCGTGCTCGGCATCGGCGCCGGGTCGGTGCTGCTCGCCGCAGCCCTCGCGGCGCAGGCGCTGTGCACGGTGCGGTGGCGGGGCGGCATCCGGGTGCGGCTCGTCGCGCTGATGCTCGTCATCGTCATCGCGGTGTGGGTGATCGAGGCGACGCGGCTCAGCCCCGACGGCTACATCTCGCTGACGTTCGCCCTGCCGCTGTTCGCCACCATGCTCGCCCCGCTCACCGCCACCTCGCTGTGGTGGTGGGACATCGTGCGCGAACTCGACCGCGCCCGCCGCGCCGAGGGGCGTCTCGCCGCCGCACAAGAGCGCCTGCGCCTCGCCGGCGACCTGCACGACCTGCAGGGCCACCACCTGCAGGTAATCGCGCTGCAGCTCGAGCTCGCCGAGAAGATGATGGGGAGGGACCCGGATGCCGCCGTCGAACAGGTGCGCGCGGCTCGCGCGAGCGTCGACGAAGCCCGTCGCGGCACGCGCGACCTCGCCGCACGGTTCCGCGGAGTGCCCCTTCCCGACGAACTCGCCAACGCCGCCGACCTGTTGCGCGCGGCGGGGCTGACCGTCGACCTGCTGGTGGATACCGAGGCCGAACGCGCGCCCGCAGACGTGCTCGGACCCGTCGTCCGCGAGTCCACGACGAATGTGTTGAAACACGGGGGTGGGGTGTCGGCATCCCTCTCCCTCGCCCGCCACGACGGAGCCTGGGTGCTGACCGTCGAGAACGACTCGCGGAGTGCCGCGTCTCCCGTCGGCGACGGGGCGGGACTGTCGGGCATCGCCGAACGCGTGGGTTCTGTGGGAGGAACGGTGGATGCCACCCGCCTCGGCGACCGCTTCCGCGTGACGGTTCGCGTGCCCGAGGAGGTTTTCGCATGATCCGCGTGCTCATCGCCGACGACGAGGACATGATCCGCACCGCGCTCGCCGCGCTGTTGCGACTGGAGGACGACCTCGAGGTCGTCGCCGAATGCCGCGACGGCGAGAGCGCCGTGACCGAGGCGCAGCGGCTGAAGCCCGACGTGTGCCTGCTCGACCTCGAAATGCCCGGGCTCGACGGCGTCGACACCGCGGCGAAGATCCTGCGGAGCGTGCCCTCGCGCTGCGTGATCGTCACGCGGCACGCACGGCCCGGAGTCTTGCGGCGCGCGCTCGGCGCCGGGGTCAGCGGGTTCCTCCCCAAGTCGCGGCCCGCGGATGACGTGGC
>NZ_LMKF01000022.1:1188001-1190940 GCF_001421275.1 Microbacterium sp. Leaf203
CCACGCGCGCGAGCGGGGGTGGATCTGAGGTCAGCCGGCGCGGCGGAGCGTTCGATCGACCTCAGGACCGGTGGGGGAAGAGGGAAGGCGCACCGTCACCTCGTCCCTCGCCCCGTCGAGTCCGTAGCGGAGGACGACGCGATCGCGATTCACGCGGCCACCGTCAGGGGTGATGAGCATGTGCGTCGGTCGCAGGGCGGCGACGAAGGAGGCCACGACCTCGGTGCCGACGGCGGTTCGGCCTGCCCAAGAGGTGAATAGGCGGTGCGGCGCGGTGCCGTCGCGCAGCACATCACGGGCGATGGCCTCGCGCGCCAGGCGGTCGGGAATGTCGAGGTGCTCCAACACGATGTCGAGGTCCTCGATCATCCTCTCGTTGAGGCGACCCGGGTAATCAATCTCGAGACGGGTCGGAACGAGGCGAGATCCGAAGGGCACATCGCACTCCATCGCCCCGCCACCAGGGCCGCCGTCAAGGTCGATCGGCCCCAAGACCCTGCTCGTCAGATCGCTCATCAAGACTGTCCTGTCAGTGCTTCGTCGGCGAGCAATTGCTGCACCGTCTGGCATGCCGCCGCGTCGGTGGCGAAGAAGTCGGCGACGGTGGCGTCGAAGAGCCGGTGCCCTCTCTCGTACTCGTCCCGGGTGTCCTGCAGGTACTTCGACGTGAGGCCGTGCAATTGACTGGCTGTCGCGTGGGTTCCGGTGGGGGCGACGCCGATCCCAGCGCTGCGTGGCGTCGGGCTCGACGCCGGTCCCGTCCCGATGGCCGACGCCGCTTCGGCGAGTTCCTCGTGCACCAAGCGCATGTTGTCCGACACGATGCCGGCGTCCGTCACATCCATCCGCATCGATCCGTCGCCGAGCGGGTACTCCCCAAGCTGGAATGCGTCGAGGTTGTAGCTCTGGGCGTCTGAGGTCATCGCCGCGATGGCCTCTTGCATCGCATCGTTGAGGATCTCTTCCTGCGTGGTGATCGTGGCGTTCAGTTTGTCCAGCGCGTCGCTGAGCGAGGCGAGAATGTCCTCGTAAGACTCGCCGCCGATGTCGATGCCGTCTCTGGCGACCTCGGACAGGGCCATGCTGATGCCTGCCGATGTCGCGCTCAAACCCGCCACCGCGCCGGTCAGTCCGGCCGGTGCGGTCACAACGGCAGCGACGGCCGTGACGACGGCGCCCACCACTTGCAGCTGAAATGTCGTGTTTGCGGCCGATTCCTCTGCCGCCTGCTTCTCCCACGCGAGGCGAGCGTTGTCGCAGATCGTCGCGACATCGGCCTTCACCGCGCCCCACATCGCCTGCTGGGCGGCGTAATTGGCCGCGAGGATGACCGCCGCCTGCCCCAAGCCGTTCTGAACGCTTGAAAATGCCGTGAAGTACTTGCTCAGGAACGGCCGTCGGAAAGCTCCCTCCATATTCCCGACGACGACGTCCTGAATCGTGCCCGACGACGTCGAGATGCTCCCGCTGTTCTGCACGGAGGACCCCGCACCGTTGCTGCCGAGGAGCGAGGCGGTGATACGTCCCGCGTCGGCGTACGCCCTCGCCCCCGCACCGTCGGGCAGGCCATGCCACTTCGAGACGATGCTGTCGATGGAGGAGCGAATGCCGTCGAACGCGTCAGCGCACGAGACGTCGTAGCCCACTCCGTCGCCGCCGCCCGAACCGTCCGCGGCAGGGCGGAAGTACTGGTACGGGGCGAAATGCCATTTCGTGTAGGTCTCTTCGTACCCCCACGTGGGGAAGAAATCCTGATCCGCCATCCAACAGTCGATGGCGGCACGATTCATCTGCCCGATGATGGTCGTTAAGTCGCCGTAGTCAGCCATTACGCCCCCGCTGGCTTAGTTGATCGAAGGACGCGAAGATGCGCCCCTCACTAGAGTAGGCACATGCCTCGCGGATTTCGAGGCATCGTCATGACGTAACCCGCTCCTCACATTCACGGAGGTCACCATGTCGAACGAGTCCGCGACACGGGTCCCCGGTGCTCAGCCGACGGGCCGACGCCAGAGTGTTGCAGCTCTCATCGTCGGCATCGCGAGCGCCATCGTCGCCGGACTGCTGGTCGTGCCCTACCTCGCCCGCCCGGGACTGGTCGTGCTGCCTGTGATCGCGCTGGTGCTCGCCGCAGCGGGCATCGTGCTCGCGGTCCGTGCACGTCGACAGCCGGGACAGAAGGCGCGAGGACGCGCGGCTCTGGTCTCGACGCTGGTCGCTCTGATCGTGGACGTGGTCCTGATCGGCGTGTTCGCTGTGACCATCGCCGGTCTCGGCGTTGCGAGCGTCGAGTTGAGGGGCACGGGTCCGCAAGACAACACGGTCACCTTCGCGAACGCCACCGAGCAGCGAACGCTTCAGTGGGGCCCGGAGGGGCGTGCTCAATTCAACACCTCGGGTTCATGGGCGGAGATCACGATCACCGTGCCCGCCGACGCCGCGGATCAGAACGTCAGCTGCCAGATCGTCTGGAACGGGAAGGTCGCCGTCGAAGAGAGCTCGGGCTCGGGCACGGTCACCTGTCGCTATGACGAGAAATGACGTGAGGGTGATGCCCATGGCTCCCTTCGACCAGCGTCAGCATCGACGGCATCCGGATCGAGTTCATGCTCGACGCGGGCTAAGCGATGTGCGTGGGGCGGAGCTGGAGGCAGCTGATCGCCCCACGTGGTGATGCGGATGGAAGCGGCCTCCGCCGCAGTCTGCGCGACGCCCGGCTGAAGCCGGGGGAGCAGCCGGTCCCCGAGGTTGAAGAGAAGGACGGGGTGGTGCGCGCTCTGGGTGTCGAGGCGTCGCAGATCGAGCGCGCCGGCGTGGTCATCGGCGGGGCTGCGGTGACCGCACTCGATGACGGTTGGCGGAGCCTGGAGCTCCTCGCCCGCGGATGACGTGGCGGCCGTGATCCGTGAAGTCGCGGCCGGGCGGAGGTACGTCGACCC
>NZ_LMKF01000022.1:1190953-1191266 GCF_001421275.1 Microbacterium sp. Leaf203
AACCGCGAGCTCGAAGAAACAGTCGTCGGGGGCCTCTTCGGCTCCGGCGTCTTCGCCTTAGCCGTCACCAGAGCTACGGAACTAGTCAAGGCGCAGGGCAGTCGGCAGAGAAGGTCGCCGTCGCTTCGACGCGCTCGCCGCCTGGCATGTCGAGGTCGTTGAGACGAGGCGTCGTTCCCGCCGGGACCGCGCGGGCGGTAGCCGTTCCCGACACGTTCGAGCCGCTCACGGTCGGGGTCGAAGTGCTGCAGCGCGCGCTCGGCGCCGGGGTCAGCGGGTTCCTCCCCAAGTCGCGGCCCGCGGATGACGTGGC
>NZ_LMKF01000022.1:1191348-1225570 GCF_001421275.1 Microbacterium sp. Leaf203
TCACGCGCGCGAGCGGGGGTGGATCTAGGGGGTCGTCTTCGGCGCGGCAGACGACGGCCGCAGATCCCTCGTCATCGGAGTTCGGCGCGCGATCTGAGTCGCCACGCTGACACCGACGGCTGCCGTCCACAACGTCAGCGTGTCGAAAGCGAGCCGCTCCGCTATTCCCAGGGGCAGGAGCGGCGATCGTCCGCCATCGAGGCCAGCGACGAACACCACGAAAGACGCGAGAGACACGGCGACGGTGGCGAACGTGAGCGCCCGGAAAGCACCTCGGCCCGCGGCGGCCGCCAGGAGGATCATGGCCGACCATTGCGTCAGCGCCTGCCCGAGGGCTGCGGCATCGTGGAGATCGGGGAACGTGTTCCAGGGGAAGCAACCCACCAGGATGACGAAGACTCCCGACACCGCGACGAGCACCGACCCCGTTCGGCCTGTGCGGCCGCCCCACGAGCCGCCGAGCAGAACCGCCCCCGCCGTGATCAACGCACCCGATACGACCATCCCGCCGTTGAACACCGCGTGCCACGGAGAGCATATAAGGCGTGCGGTGGCGGCGTAATCCGAGAAGACTCCGCAGCTTGTGACGCCGAGATCACTGATCGCGTTGTCGGCGATCGAGTACCCGCTCGGCCACTGAAGAGCGACCGCCATCTGCAGTGGGAGCAGAACAAGAGTGACCGCCCACAAAGCCGCTCCGATCTGCAAACGCCGTATAGGGCATGTGTACATGCGAAGTCCTCCCGGCGATGATGATAGCGCGCCCCGCGGCCGAGTGACGTGGTGCTCGTCGAGCGGTCAATGGCGGCGTTCGCACGGAGCCAACGCCGCAAACCGTGCGAGGGGTGGACGGTTTTGACGCGACTGCTCTTCCGTACTCACCCGGGGGTGAAATTCGGACGGCTGGGCGCGGTGAACCGCGACTTCACACGCTCCGAGGGCGATCGCGGTGGCACTGGCCCCCTAGCATGCGAATTCCTTCCTCTCGCCGTCGTTTCATGAGGAAACGTCCGTCGGCCCCCGAGCAGTGGGCGCCCGATACGGAGGATGCATCATCGACTGGCGTCGCGGGCCGAGTCGATGCGCGCTTTCGTGTCGCGGCGTGGCTCGTCATCGCTCAAGGCGTGGTGATGGAGCTGGGTGCGCTGCTGGCACTCCCGGTTCTCGTGGCGACCGGCCTCGATCAGGATGACGTCGGCACCCATCTCCAGTTCGCCCTGCCGTATCTTCAGAACAACCTCTACCTGCTCATGATCATGAGTGGCATCTTCGGCACCCTCCGGGTTCTCGGGGGTATCGGCATCCTGTGCGACCGTCTTTGGGGTCTCGGAATCACCCTTGTAATGTGCGTCGTCACGCTTGTCCTGATGGTCTTCATGCTTCCGGCGGGTATCGCTGACGGTGTGCTGTCTGGAGGGGCGCTGGTGCTCATCGCCTTCGCGTGGTTCGGCTCCGGCCCCATCTCCACGCGGAGGTACTCCGAACCCTGAGGGGCGGTCGTCAGGCAGCCGCGCCTCGGTGGGGCGCGAGGCGGCCGTGGCTCGTCGACGTCGGAGCCGCGTGAACGGTGGTCGCGCAGTGGGGTCGGATCGGCATCGCGAAGAGGGACACCGCAGATCGCCCCCGTGGTGGACGCGGTGGCGGGCTGACATCCGACGATCAGTCCACGACCGCGGCCACCGCCTCGATCTCGACCAGCTGGTCGTCGTAGCCGAGGACGGTGACACCGAGAAGGGTGCTCGGAACGTCGTGGTCGCCGAAGGCGTCGCGCACGACCTCCCAGGCGGTGACGAGATGCGCCTGACGGGTGGATGCCACGAGCACGCGCGTGCTGATCACGTCGGTGATCTCCGCGCCCGCCGCTCGCAGGGCGCCGGTCATCGTTTCGATGCACTTCGCCGCCTGCGCCGCATAGTCGCCGATGCCGGCGGTCGAGCCGTCGTCGTTCAGGGGACACGATCCGGCGAGGAAGATCAGCCGCGCGTTCGCCGGAGCGGTGGCGGCGTACGCGTACTCCGCCGCGTCGGACAGTGCGGTCGCACGGATGAGGGTGACGGCGGAAGGCATCTCGGGTCCTTTCGCGACGGATGCGGTCAGCGGGTAGCGGGGCAGGCGACGGCGAACGTCAGTGTCGCCTCGACGGGGGGAGCTTTTCGCAGATCCAGGTCGCCGATCTTCAGAGCGGCGTCGGATTCGACGGGGAGGGCGTTCGCCGTGCCGTGGATCTCGGTGCCGCGGAAGGCGTCGTCGGCGACCGTGACCTCTCCCTCGCCCAGGAACTGCACGGCGTACCCGTCGATAGCCCAGGCCGAGACGGTGGTTGCGTCCTCGGCATCCCCGATCTGAGGCACCATCACGCCGGCATTCGGGCTCGGCGAATCGGCCGTCACCCGCGTACGCGCGTCATCGCACGCGCGCAGCCCGTCGCCGACACCCGCCGATACCGTGCGCCTCTCGCCGTCCGCGACGAAGGTGATCTCCACGGTGTCGATCGCCGCGGGCGCCGCCTGTGTCGCGGTCGGTGAGGAAGCGGCACCCGGGATCGTCGCGGTGCAGCCGGTGAGGCCGAGAGCAGCGAAGGATGCCAACACGACGAGCGTCGTGCGCGGGTCCGGGCGAGGGGGCATGCCCCCCAACCTGGCACAGATGGTTCAGGCGAACCAGATCACGCAAAGTAGCGCGATGGTGAGATGGAAGGTCGGGAGCGCGGACGACCCGGCCATCTCTCGACGGGCGCGCATCATCATGAAGATGAACATCACGTAGAGACCGACCATGCACAGAGCGCTCAGGGTGCCCCAGATCCACAGCGCGGTGAGGTTCGTTCCGTCGTCGATCGCGACTCCGCCGATGAAGCCCGTCACGATCATGCCCACGGCGAGCGAGACGCCGATCGTCCGGTAGCGCGAGGCGGTGGAGCCGACGAGCGTCGAGACGGCGATCAACTCGGTGACGAGCAGATTGCTGCGGGGCAACCGATGCTCTCGAGGTATGTCGGCGCTCATCCAGCGGGAGGGGGCACTGGCGCCGCGGCATGTTCTGTGCTCTGTGCCCCTCCCATCGAAGGGGCAAGGGTCGGGGGTCTCCAGCCCCGTCTAGTAGGGTTGTCGACTGGCGAAGATCTCTTGATATCGAGAGAGTTCGCCTCCTCCCACCACCGATCGCCCAGCGAAGGATTGTCCGTGGATCTCTACGAGTACCAGGCACGTGATCTGTTCGAAAAGTACGAGGTGCCGGTACTCGCCGGCATCATCGCCGACACCCCTGAGGAGGCGAAGGCGGCCGCGGAGAAGCTCGGCGGTGTCGTCGTCGTCAAGGCTCAGGTCAAGACCGGAGGCCGCGGCAAGGCCGGCGGCGTGAAGGTCGCGAAGACCCCCGACGAGGCGTTCGAGGCGGCCCAGGCCATCCTCGGCCTCGACATCAAGGGTCACGTCGTTAAGCGCGTCATGGTCGCCGCCGGCGCCCGCATCGCCAAGGAGTTCTACTTCTCGGTGCTGCTCGACCGCGCCAACCGCTCCTACCTTTCGCTCTCGAGCGTCGAGGGCGGCATGGAGATCGAAGAGCTCGCCGTCGAGCGTCCCGAGGCGCTCGCGCGCATCGAGGTCGACCCGATCGAAGGCATCACGCCCGAGAAAGCCCTCGAGATCGCCAAGGCCGCGAAGTTCGACGACGAGCTGGCCCCCAAGGTGGCCGACGTCTTCGTCAAGCTCTTCAACGTCTACAAGGGCGAGGACGCCACGCTCGTCGAGGTGAACCCCCTCATCCAGAGCGAAGACGGCGACATCATCGCCCTCGACGGCAAGGTCTCGCTCGACGAGAACGCCGGCTTCCGTCACCCCGACCACGAGGCGCTCGAAGACAAGGACGCCGCCGACCCGCTCGAGGCCAAGGCCAAGCAGCACGACCTCAACTACGTCAAGCTCGACGGTCAGGTCGGCATCATCGGCAACGGCGCGGGCCTGGTCATGTCGACCCTCGACGTCGTCGCGTACGCCGGCGAGAAGCACAACGGCGTCAAGCCCGCCAACTTCCTCGACATCGGCGGCGGCGCCTCGGCGACCGTCATGGCCGCCGGCCTCGACGTCATCCTCGGCGACGAGCAGGTCAAGAGCGTCTTCGTCAACGTCTTCGGTGGCATCACCTCGTGCGTCGCCGTGGCCGAGGGTATCGTCAAGGCCCTCGAGATCCTCGGTGACACCGCCACCAAGCCGCTCGTCGTGCGCCTCGACGGCAACCAGGTCGAAGAGGGTCGCGCGATCCTCGCCGCCGCCAACCACCCGCTCGTCACCCTCGCCGCCGGTATGGACGAGGGCGCCGACAAGGCCGCCGAACTGGCCAACGCGTAAGGGATAGGGACAGAAACATGTCGATCTACCTCAACAAGGACTCCAAGGTCATCGTCCAGGGCATCACCGGCGGTGAGGGCACCAAGCACACCGCCCTCATGCTCAAGGCCGGCACCCAGGTCGTCGGTGGCGTGAACGCCCGCAAGGCCGGCACCACGGTCTCGCACAAGGACGCGTCGGGCAACGACGTCGAGCTGCCCGTCTTCGCGTCGGTCGAAGAAGCCATCCGCGAGACCGGCGCCGACGTGTCGATCGCGTTCGTGCCCCCGGCCTTCACGAAGGACGCGATGGTGGAGGCCATCGACGCCGAGATCCCCCTGCTCGTCGTGATCACCGAGGGCGTTCCCGTCGGCGACACCGCCGAGGCGTGGGCGTACTCGAAGGCCAAGGGCGAGAAGACCCGCATCATCGGCCCGAACTGCCCCGGCATCATCACGCCCGGCGAGGCGCTCGTGGGCATCACCCCCGCGAACATCACCGGCAAGGGACCCATCGGCCTCGTGTCGAAGTCGGGCACCCTGACCTACCAGATGATGTTCGAGCTGCGCGACCTCGGCTTCTCGACCGCCATCGGCATCGGCGGCGACCCGGTCATCGGCACGACGCACATCGACGCCCTCGCGGCGTTCGAGGCCGACCCCGAGACCAAGGCCATCGTCATGATCGGTGAGATCGGTGGAGACGCCGAAGAGCGCGCCGCCGACTTCATCAAGGCCAACGTCACCAAGCCCGTCGTCGGCTACGTCGCCGGTTTCACCGCTCCCGAGGGCAAGACCATGGGCCACGCCGGCGCCATCGTCTCGGGCTCGGCCGGAACCGCTCAGGCGAAGAAGGAGGCCCTCGAGGCCGCCGGCGTCAAGGTCGGCAAGACGCCGTCCGAGGCTGCCGCCCTGATGCGCGAGATCATCGAGAGCCTGTAAGGAGCACTCTCTGCGGGGCCCGGATGCCATGGCATCCGGGCCCTTTCGCGTGCCCGGCGGGCGCGGGCTGGGCGGTGGCGCCTGGGGCGGCGGGATGGGCCGCGCGAGGACGCACTGATTCGACGAGGACGTATCGGATAGGCGGCAAACGGGTGCGGTCTCGGCGAACGGGTGCGTCTTCGGGGCGGCGGGTCGGGGGCGGCGCGTAGCGAGACGCGGCGGTTGGTCGGGGCGGGGTGGACCGCGTGAGGACGTACGCGATCGTCGAGGACGCATCGGATGGGTGGGAAACGGGTGCGGTCTCGGCGAACGGGTGCGTCTTCGGGCTACGGGCCGGTCGCGCCGCGCGGCGCGCAACGGCGGCCGGGCGCGGGGCGGGCGACGCGTGGGGCCGCGACGCGCACCCGGCCCGCGGCGGCGACGAAAAGGGGCCCGGATGCCGTGGCATCCGAGCCCCTTGAGAGCACCGGGCTCAGCCGAGCAGGGCCTCGACCGGACCGCGGGCGAAGAAGACCACGAAGCCGGCGGCGACGATCCACAGCAGCGGGCTGATGCGGCGCGCGCGACCCGACAGCGCCTGGATCAGGACCCAGCTGACGAAGCCCGCGCCGATGCCGTTGGCGATCGAGTAGGTGAGGGGCATCACGGTGACGGTGAGGAACACCGGGATGAGCACCGACATGTCGCTCAGGTCGACGTGGCGGATCTGCGCCATCATCAGCGCGCCGACGATCACGAGGGCTGCGGCGGCGATCTCGGTGGGGACGATGCTCGTCAGCGGAGTGAAGAACATCGCGAGGAGGAACAGGCCGCCGGTGACGACGTTCGCGAGACCCGTGCGGGCACCCTCGCCGATGCCGGAGCCCGACTCGATGAACACGGTGTTCGACGACGACGACGTCGCTCCACCCGCGACGGCGCCGATGCCCTCGATCACCAGCGCCGAACGCAGGCGCGGGAAGGTGCCGTCGGGAGCCGCGAGGCCCGCCTCGCGCGAGAGGCCGGTCATCGTGCCCATGGCGTCGAAGAAGTTCGTGAAGACGAGCGTGAAGACGAGCATGAGCGCGGCGAGCACGCCGATACGCCCGAAGGATCCGACCAGGTCGACCTGACCGACGAGCGACAGGTCGGGGAGGCTCACCCACTGCGCGGGGAGGGTGGGGACGCTCAGGCCCCAGCCGCCGGGGTTGCCGTCGGCCTTGGCCCCGAGACCGGTGACGGCCTGGACGATCACGGCGATGACGGTGCCCGAGAGCAGACCGATCAGCAGGGCGGCCTTGACCTTGCGGACGAGGAGCACGGCGGTGATGACGAGGGTCAGCACGAACAGGGCAGTGGGGATTGTGGTGATCGAGCCGCCGACGCCGAGACCGACCGGGGGAGAGCTGAGGCCGGTCGAGGTGACCAGGCCGCTGTCGACGAAACCGATGAACGCGATGAACAGGCCGATGCCGACCGTGATCGCCGTCTTGAGCGCGAGGGGCACGGCCTCGAAGATCATCCGGCGCAGGCCGGTGACCGCGAGCAGCACGATGATGAGGCCGTTGATGACCACGAGACCCATCGCCTCGGGCCATGTGACCTGACCCACGATGCCGACCGCGAGGAACGAGTTGATGCCGAGACCCGCGGCGAACGCGAACGGCAGACGCGTGACCAGTCCGAACAGCATCGTCATGACACCCGCGGTGAGTGCGGTGACCGCGGCGACCTGTGAGAAGCCGAGCGCATTACCCGCGACGTCGGGGGTGCCCGAGAGGATGATCGGGTTCAGGATGACGATGTACGCCATCGTGACGAAGGTGACGACGCCGCCGCGGATCTCTCCGCCGACGGTCGAACCGCGGGCGGTGATCTCGAAGAACCTGTCGAAGGCGTTCTTCGGTTCGGGGACGGCCGTGGTCTCGGGAGCGGAAGCGCTCATGAAGGCTCCAGGAAAAAGAGGGAGGGACTAGACCGGAGGGGAAGACGCCGACGTATCGTGTGAGCTATGTCACTCTCAGGAGAGTATCTACCCAGCACCAGCGAATGGGCCCGCCAGCAGGCGGAGACTTTCGAAGCCACGGGGGGCAAAGAGTCCGCCGACATGCGGGGCGTACCCATCATCGTCCTCACCACCGTCGGTGCCAAAACGGGCGGCCTGCGCAAGACCGCGCTGATGCGCGTCGAGCACGACGGAAAGTACGCGGTCGTCGCCTCGAAGGGCGGCGCCCCTGAGCACCCCGCCTGGTTCTACAACCTCGTCAAGAACCCCCGCGTCGCCCTGCAGGACGGCGACGTGAAGAAGGAGTACGACGCGCACCAGGCGGAGGGCGCCGAGCGCGAGGAGTGGTGGGGCTACGCGACCGAGGTCTGGCCCGACTACGACGAGTACCAGAAGAAGACCGACCGTCGCATCGAGCTGTTCGTGCTGGAGCCGGTCGAGTAAGTCCTCTCGATCGCTCATCCGCGTGAGTGTCCACGACACCCGGACGGATCGAGAATTCGTCCGGGTGTTGCGGACACCCGACGGTGTGGGGTCGACGCGCAACGGGGATCAGAGGTCCGGATGCCGGGATCCAAACCTCACACCGAGCCCTCGGCCGCGTGAGAGAAACGTTCGCCCGGGGTAACGCGGGCGCGAGGGCGGGGGAAACCTCGGCTGCCTAGCGTCGGGGCATGGCCCGCTCGAACCCCGCAATCGGAACGAAACACGCCGCTGACGCGTCGGCAAAGTCCGCCGCGTACGGTGACGGCATGCTCCACCCCGCTCCATCCGGATCCGTCGTGGTCGTGGGTGCGGGAATGGTGGCCCACCGCTTCGTCGAGAGCCTCACAAGCCGCGACACCGAGGGCCGCTGGTCGGTCACGGTGCTGGGCGACGAAGCCCGCGGGCCGTACGACCGCGTGGGCCTGACCGGCATCTTCAGCGGCAAGACCCCCGACGACCTCGCCCTCGACCCCGCGGTGCTCGCGCACGAGCGGGTGCGTGTGAAGACCGACGCCCGCGTCACGAAGATCGACCGCGCGGCGCGCACCGTCACCACGGCGGGCGGCTCGACGCACGCGTACGACCGCCTCGTGCTGGCGACCGGGTCGTTCGCCGCTCGTCTTGCCCTCGACGGCTTCGACCACCAGGGGTGTTTCGTCTACCGCACGCTCGACGACGTCGCCGGCATGCGCGCCTGGGTCTCGAAGCGCTCGGCGCAGCTCGGCCGCCCCCTGCGCGGCGCGGTCGTCGGCGGCGGTCTGCTCGGACTCGAAGCCGCGGGGGCGCTGCAGGCCGAGGGCGTCTCGCCGTTCGTGCTGCAGTCGAACGAACGCCTCATGTCGGCCCAGCTCGACCTGGGCGGGGCGCGCACCCTGCAGCGGCTCATCGAAGCGCGCGGCATCGAGGTGCGCACGAGTTCGGTGACGACCCGGGTGGATGCCGACAAGACCGGCGCCGTGTGCGGCCTCGAGCTGCGCGACGGCACGTGGGAGGCCGTCGACATCGTGGTCTTCACGGTCGGCGTGCGGCCGCGCGACGAACTCGCCCGTGCGGCGGAGCTGCGGGTCGATGCCCGCGGCGGTGTCGTGATCGACGAGGGCTGCGACACCTCGGACCCCTCGATCATGGCGATCGGCGAGGTCGCGAGCTTCGACGGGCAGTGCATCGGCCTCGTCGCCCCCGGCTACGCGATGGCCGAGGTCGCCGCGACCCGCCTGCTCGGCGGCGACGCCGCCTTCCCCGGGTTCGACACCTCGGCCAAGCTGAAGCTCTCGGGCGTCGAGGTCGCGAGCTTCGGCGACGCGTTCGCCGAGACGCCGAACGCCCTCGACGTGACCTACGCCGACCCGGTGTCGGGCGTCTACAAGAAGCTCGTGCTGAGCGACGACGCGCAGACGCTTCTCGGCGGCATCCTGGTCGGCGACGCCTCGGCGTACACCTCGCTGCGTCCGCTCGTCGGCCGTGCCCTCGGCGGCGACCCCGCGGCCTACCTCATGCCCTCCGACCTCGCCCCCGCCCCGCAGGGCGACCTGCCCGCCGACGCGATCGTGTGCTCGTGCAACGGCGTCACCGCTGGAACCGTGCGCGAGGCCGTCACCGAACACCAGTGCGCGGATGCCGCCGAGGTCAAGGCCTGCACCAAGGCCGGGGCCGCGTGCGGCTCGTGCTTCACGCTCGTGAAGAAGCTCGTGGCGACCGAGCTCGCGGCATCCGGAAAAGAAGTCTCCAACGGCCTGTGCGAGCACTTCTCGTTCACCCGGGCGCAGCTGTTCGACGCCGTCCGGGTCTCGGGGCTGCGCACCTTCACCTCGATCGTCGAGCGCTTCGGCACCGGCCGCGGCTGCGACATCTGCAAGCCGGCCCTCGCGAGCATCCTCGCCAGCCTCTACTCGGGGCACGTGCTCGACGGCGAGCTCGCGACGATGCAGGACACGAACGACCACGTGATGGCCAACATCCAGCGCGACGGCAGCTACAGCGTCGTCCCGCGCATCCCGGGTGGCGAGATCACGCCCGAGGGGCTCGTCGTGATCGGCGAGGTTGCGCGCGACTTCGGGCTCTACACGAAGATCACCGGCGGACAGCGGATCGACCTGTTCGGCGCTCGCCTCGACCAGCTGCCCGACATCTGGAAGCGCCTCGTCGACGCCGGCTTCGAATCCGGACACGCCTACGGCAAGTCGCTGCGCACGGTGAAGTCGTGCGTCGGCTCGACCTGGTGCCGCTACGGCGTGCAGGACTCGGTCGGCATGGCCGTGCAGCTCGAGCTGCGCTATCGGGGCCTGCGCTCGCCGCACAAGCTCAAGTTCGGCGTCTCGGGCTGCGCGCGCGAATGCGCCGAGGCCCGCGGCAAGGACATCGGGGTGATCGCGACCGAGGCCGGGTGGAACCTCTACGTCGGCGGCAACGGCGGCTTCACCCCGCGCCACGCGGTGCTGTTCGCCGAGGGCCTCGACGACGAGGGGCTGCTGCGGGCGATCGACCGGTTCCTCATGTTCTACATCCGCACCGCCGACCGGCTGCAGCGCACCGCGCCCTGGGTCGAGGAATACGAGGGCGGACTCGAAGCACTCAAGGGCGTCGTGTTCGACGACACGCTCGGCATCGCCGACGATCTCGACCGGGCCATGGCATCCCACATCGACGCCTACGAAGACGAGTGGGCCGCGACCCTCGCCGATCCCGAGAAGCTCAAGCGCTTCCAGAGCTTCGTCAACGCGCCCGAGAAGGCCGACCCCTCGCTCGCCTACGTCGCCGAGCGCGGCCAGGCCCGACCCGCCACGGCAGAGGAGCGCGCGTCGGGCGCGGTGCTCATCGGTGGCACGACGCTGGCGGTGCGGTCATGACCCTGATGGAGACGACTCCGGATGCCGGGACCCCGGCCATGACGTCGAGTTCGACCGGCGCCCCCGACGGGCCGGCGGCGCAGGGCTGGACCCGCGTCTGCCGCGTCGACGACCTGCTCGTCGAGCGCGGGGCGGCGGCCCTGCTCGGCGACCGGCAGATCGCGCTGTTCCGGGCCTTCGACGGCCGCATCTTCGCGACCGACCAGATCGACCCTTTCAGTGGGGCGGCCGTGCTCTCGCGCGGGATCGTCGGCGACCGCGGGGGAGTGCCGACCGTCGCCTCGCCCATGTACAAGCAGGTGTTCGACCTGCGTACCGGCGCGTGCCTCGATACGCAGGGCAAGGAACAGCTGACCGTGGCCGTGCACCCGGTGGCGGTCGCCGAAGGTGACGTGTTCGTGAAGCTCGTGACCGCCTCGGCGCCGGCGAGCAGCGCGCACGCCGACCCCGCGCACGCCGACCCCGCAGAAGGAGACGCCCGATGATCGCTCTCGCAGGACTCGACCTCACCGACAAGCTCGTCGTGTGCGTGGGCGGCGGCTCCGTCGCCGAGAAGCGCATTGCACGGCTGCGGGCCGCCGGCGCCCGGGTGCGGGTGGTCGCACCCGTGATGACGCCGGGTCTCGCCGCGCTCGCCGCCGCGGGTGACATCGAGTGGCTCGCAAGGGGATTCGCCGACACCGACCTCGACGACGCTTGGTTCTGCCACACGGCCACGGGCGCGGCATCCGTCGACGCAGCCGTCGTCGCCGCAGCCGAAGCGCGCCGCGTGTGGTGCGTCAACGCGGGCCACGGCGGCAAGGGCACCGCGCGCCTGGCCGCCGAGACCACGAGTGGCGACGTCATGGTCGGCGTCGTCTCCACCGCGGGAGCCGACCCCCGCCGCAGCGTCGCCGTGCGTGACGCCATCGCCCAGCGCCTCGCCGAAGGCGCCCTTCCGCTCCGCCGCCGACGTCGCCCGCTCGTGGGGAGCGTGGCGCTCGTCGGCGGCGGTCCCGGCCCGGTCGACCTGCTGACGGTGCGCGCCCGCGCGCTGCTGGCCGAGGCCGACGTCGTCGTGCACGACCGGCTCGGACCCACCGGCGTGCTCGCCGAACTCGGTGACGACGTCGAGCTGATCGACGTGGGCAAGCGGCCGCAGCACCACCCGGTGCCGCAGCACGAGATCAACGCGATCCTCGTCGACCGCGCGGCTCGCGGGCTGCGCGTCGTCCGACTCAAGGGCGGCGACCCGTTCGTCTACGGCCGCGGCGGCGAAGAGGTCATCGCGTGCCGCGAGGCAGGCATCGCGGTCGAGGTCGTGCCCGGTATCTCCAGCGCGATCGCCGTTCCCTCATCCGCGGGCATTCCCGTGACGCACCGGGGCGTCGCCGGTACCCTGCATGTCGTGAACGGTCAGGACACTCCGAGCGAAGCGACCCTCGCCGCCCTGCGCGACGACAGCGCCACGGTCGTCGCGCTCATGGGCGTGAGCGCCCTGCCGCGCTTCGTCGCCGCGGCCCGCGCCGCCGGTGCTCCCGAGACGCGGCCCGTCGCCTTCGTCGAGAACGGCCACACGCCCGCTCAGCGCACGATCCGCACCACGCTCGGAACGGCGATGGCGGATGCCGAGACCCACCGCCTCGCGAACCCCGCGGTGCTCGTGTTCGGTGAGGTCGCCCGGGCCGACCTGCTGCTGCCGGTCTCGGCGCCCGCGGCGGCGTCGCTCCAGCCTGCTTCCGCGGCGGTCGCGGCGCCCGCTGCGACTCAGGCGC
The DNA here is from genome assembly GCF_001421275.1 of Microbacterium sp. Leaf203. Classification (NCBI taxonomy): domain Bacteria; kingdom Bacillati; phylum Actinomycetota; class Actinomycetes; order Micrococcales; family Microbacteriaceae; genus Microbacterium; species Microbacterium sp. Leaf203. The sequence continues at coordinate 1,203,685 of NZ_LMKF01000022.1, forward strand.
CCGCGACGTCGAGCGCGGTCGCGGTCGGCCAGAGCGAGGGCATCGGGTGACCACACCCGCGCGGACGATCAGCACGGTGCTCCAGGGGTGCACCGTGCTGCTTCCCGTCGATCGACGGTCGGGGGAGCTGTCGGCCGCGCTCGAGCGCCACGGCGCGCGCGTGCGCGTCGCTCCGGCCCTCACGATCGTGCCGCACGTCGACGACGACGAACTGATCGCGCAGACGCGGTCGCTGGTCGACGACCCGCCCGACGTCGTCGTGGCCACCACCGGTGTGGGGTTCCGCGCGTGGATGGAGACCGCCGACGAGGCGGGTCTGCACGACGCGCTCGCGCCCGTGCTCGACGGCGCGCGCATCGTCGCGCGCGGTCCCAAGGCGCGCGGCGCCATTCAGCAGGCCGGGTTCGAGGCCGACTGGGTCGCCGAGAGCGAGACCGCCGCCGAACTGCGCGACTTCCTCGTGGCCGAGGGCATCGAGGGACTGCACGTCGCTGTGCAGCACCACGGCTCCGGCGCCGACGGCCTCGACGAGGCGTTCGAGGCGGCCGGCGCGCGCGTGACCAGCCTCACGATCTACCGGTGGGGTCCGCCGCCCGACCCCGAGGTCGTCGCCGCGTCGACCCAGCAGGTCGCGCGGGGAGAGATCGACGCGGTGCTGTTCACCTCGGCCCCCGCCGCGCGGGAGTGGATCCTCGCCGCCGAGCGGGCCGAGGCGCTCAATGGAGTCGCCTCGCGAGCCGCCCGCGGGCACGTACTCATCGCCGCCGTCGGGCCGATCACCGCAGGTCCCCTCCTCGAGGCGGGCATCACCCCGCTCATCCCCGACCGCGGGCGCCTCGGCGCGCTCGTGCGCGCGGTCGTGACGCACTACGGCGGGGCGGACGCGGCGCTCATTCCCACGACGGTCGGGCGCCTCGGCATCCGCTCATCGGGAATCGTGCTCGACGGGGATTTCACGCCCCTGCCGCGCACCGGAGTCGAGATCCTGCGGGCGCTCGCCAGAAACCCCGGGGCGGTCGTCTCGCGCGCCGACCTGATCGCCGCGCTGTCGAGCGCGGAGGCCAGTGGCCACGCCGTCGAGGTCGCCGTGGCCCGCACGCGCGAGGCGCTCGGCGGGCTCGACTTGATCCGTACCGTCTACAAGCGCGGATACCGGCTCGACGTGATCGATGAGGAGGACGCATGACCGCCGTACTGATCGCCTGCGCCCACGGCACGAGGTTCGAAGAGGGCCGCGTCGTCGTGCGCGAGCTGCTCGAGGTGCTGCGCGCGACAGCTCCCGCCGACGTCGAGGTGCACGAGGCCTACGTCGACGTGCACGGTCCGTACGTCACCGACGTGGTCGCCGCAGCCCGCGAACGCACCGACGACATCGTCATCGTGCCGCTGCTGCTCTCGACCGGGTACCACACCGAGGTCGACCTGGTGGAGGCCGCCGACGGACTGCCCGTCGCCCCCGCGCTCGGACCCCACCCGGTGCTGGCCGAGATCCTCGCCGATCGCGTGCGCGCCGCGGGAGCCGGTCCCGACGACACCGTCGTGCTCGCCGCGGCGGGGTCCACCCGCCCGGGCGCGGTGGTCGACGTCGAACGCATGGCGGAGCTGATGGCCGAAGCCGGGGTCACCGGTCCCGTCGTCACGGCCTACGCCGCGGCATCCGATCCCCGCATTCCGGATGCCGTGGCCACGGCACGCGCGGACGGTCGCCGCACGGTCGCGGCGAGCTACGTCCTCGCTCCGGGCCACTTCTCGCGCGTGATCGAGAAGGCGGATGCCGACCTGACCACCGCCCCAATCGGCGCCGACCCGCGCCTGGCGACGGTGGTGTGGGAGCGGTGGCGCGATGCGCGTGTGCCGCTCTCGTTGCAGACGGTCGCGCACAATGGTGAGAGCTGACCCGTCGCACGGTGGCGGAGCGGTCTGTACAACGTTGTACAGTGAGCCCATGGAGATCCGATGACGGCCACCCTGCATGACGTCGCGCGGCTGGCTTCGGTGTCGATCAAGACCGTCTCGAACGTCATCAACGATCGGCCGAACATCCGCCCCGCCACGCGCGAACGGGTCGAGCAGGCCATCGCCGAACTCGGCTACACGCCCAACCTGACCGCGCGCAATCTGCGCAGCGGACGCACAGGCGCCATCGCCTTGGCCGTGCCCGACCTGGCATTGAGCTACTTCGCCGAACTCGCCGCGATCGTCATCGCCGAGGCCGAACGGCGGGGGGTGGTCGTGCTCGTCGAGCAGACCGGCGGCGACCGGGAGCGCGAGATCGAGCTGCTGCGCTCGCCGCGGCTCAAGCTCACCGACGGGCTCATCTTCAGCCCCCTCGGAATGGGGCAGGACGACGTCGATCGGCTCGAGGTGACCTACCCGATGGTGCTGCTGGGTGAGCGCATCTTCGACGGACCGACCGACCACGTGACCATGCGCAACGTCGACGCCGCGCGCGACGCGACGCGATTCCTGCTGAAGAGCGGGCGTCGGCGCATCGCCCTCGTGGGCGCCCACGACGGCGAGGTCATCGGCTCGGCCGGACTCCGCCTGAGGGGCTATCGCGAGGCGCTCGACGAGGCGGGGGTCGCGTACGACGACGACATCGTCGGGTACACGACCATGTGGCATCGCGCGAACGGAGCCGATTCGATGCGCGAGTTGCTGCGCCGAGGCGTCGACTTCGACGCCGTGCTTGGGCTCAACGACACGCTCGCGCTGGGTGCCATGAGGGCCCTGCAAGAGGCAGGGCGACTCGTGCCCGACGACGTCTGGGTGGTGGGCTTCGACGACCTCGACGAGGCGCAGTACTCGATCCCGTCGCTCACGACCATCGACCCGGGCCAGGACTGGATCGCGCGGACCGCGGTCGAGACGCTTCTCGCGCGCATCGCCGGGCCCTCGGAGGCGCCGGCTCCGCAGCTGCTTCTCGCCGACTATCGCCTGGTCGAGCGCGAATCGGCGCCCGGCCTGCGCTGAGTCGCAGACACGGCGCTTGACAGTGCGCCGCCCGACGGGCATCATCCTTTTACAACGTTTACTTCCAACGTTGTAAATCGTGCAGAGCGGCACTCTTCAGGCGCCGGGCTGCGCCGATCCATCTCCGAGAGACACCGGTGTTTCGCACCGCGAGAGGAACACACAGCCCATGAAGAACAAGGTCTTCGCCGGTCTCGGCATTGTCGCCGTGGCCGCGGCCGCACTGACCGGATGCAGCTCGGCATCCGGGTCCGCCGCTGCCTCGTGCACCAACGAGATCCTGAAGCCGGATGCCACGCAGGTGAGCGTCTGGGCGTGGTACCCGTCGTTCGAGCAGGTCGTCGACCTGTTCAACCAGAACCACGACGACGTGCAGATCTGCTGGACCAACGCCGGGCAGGGCAACGACGAATACACGAAGTTCTCGACGTCGATCGAGTCGGGCTCGGGAGCCCCCGACGTGATCATGCTCGAATCCGAGGTGCTCTCGAGCTTCTCGATCCGCAACGCGCTCGTCGACCTGTCGGCCTACGGTGCCGCTGACGTCAAGGGCAACTACACCGATGGCGCCTGGAAGGACGTCTCCAGCGGCGACGCGGTCTACGCGATCCCGGTCGACGGCGGTCCGATGGGCATGCTCTACCGTCAGGACATCCTCGACACGTACGGCATCGCCGCTCCGACCACCTGGGACGAGTTCGCCGACGCCGCGCAGAAGCTCAAGGACGCCGGAGCCCCCGGAGTCCTCGCCAACTTCCCACCCAACGGTCGCGCGTTCACGCAGGCCCTGTTCGCCCAGGCGGGCTCGAAGCCGTTCACCTACGACAGCGCCGCCCCCACCGACATCGGCATCGACGTCAACGACCAGGGGTCGAAGGACGTGCTCGAGTACTGGCAGAAGCTCACGTCGAAGGGCCTGGTCGCCACCGACGAGGCGTTCACCGCCGACTACAACACCAAGCTGGTCGACGGCACCTACGCCATTTACGTCGCCGCCGCGTGGGGCCCCGGCTATCTGCAGGGACTCGAGGGTACCGACGACAGCGCCACGTGGCGCGCGGCCCCCATCCCGCAGTGGGACCCCGCGAAGCCCGTGCAGGTCAACTGGGGCGGCTCGACCTTCGCGGTCACGAGCCAGGCGAAGGACAAGGCGGCCGCGGCGACCGTCGCCAAGGAGGTCTTCGGCACCGAAGAGGCGTGGAAGATCGGCATCGAGAAGGCAGCGCTCTTCCCGCTGTGGAAGCCCATCCTCGACTCGGACTACTTCCGTGAGCTCGAATCACCCTTCTTCGGTGGCCAGCAGATCAACAAAGAGGTCTTCCTACCCGCGGCCGCAGGCTACAGCGGCTTCACTTTCAGCCCGTTCCAGAACTACGCCTACGACCAGCTCCAGCAGCAGGTCACGGCCGTGACGGTCGACGGCTCGAAGGATGCCTCCGCTGCGCTCGACGACCTCCAGTCGAGCCTCGAGCAGTACGCCACGGAGCAGGGCTTCACGATCAAGTGAGTCCCCGGTGGGCCGACCTGACGGTCGGCCCACCGTCCGCCCCATCCCTCTCGCCACCGTCCCACCGGGAGACCCCATGGCCACGCACACCCTCACGACGCCGTCGCGGCGCCGCGCCACCGGACACGCGCGTCGACAGCGCGTCGGGTGGCTGTTCATCACGCCGTTCCTCGTGATCTTCGCCGCGTTCCTGATCTTTCCTCTCATCTACGCCTTCGGGATGAGCCTGTTCAGCTCGACGCTGGCCACGGGCACCAAGTTCGTCGGAGCAGCCAACTATCTGAAGGCCTTCACCGATCCGCTCTTCCTCGGTGGGCTGGGTCGCGTCGCGCTGTACGCGGTCGTGATGATCCCGGCGCAGCTGCTCGTCGCGCTCGTCGCCGCCCTCGTGCTCGACACGCTCGGCACCTGGCTGGCGAAGGCGTCGCGCCTGCTGATCTTCGCGCCGTACGCGATCCCCGTCGTCATCGGTGCGCTGATGTGGAGCTTCCTCTACAGCCCCCGCTTCGGCCCGGCCGGCACGATCTTCGGGCTGTTCGGTCTCGACGCCCCCGACTTCCTCGCCAGCAGCGCGATCTTCGGCAGCCTCGTCAACATCGTGACCTGGCAGTGGTCGGGCTACTACATGATCGTCATCTACGCCGCGCTGCGCTCGATCGACCCCTCGATCTACGAGGCCGCGCGCGTCGACGGCGCCAGCGGGTTGCAGATCGCGACGCGTATCAAGGTGCCGATGATCGCCTCGTCGATGGTCATGGTGATCACCTTCGCGCTGATCGGAACGCTGCAGTTCTTCACCGAGCCGACGGTCCTGCGCTCGATCGCCTCCGGGGCCTTGCCGGCGGAGTACACGCCGAACATGTACGCGTACGCCCTCGCCTTCAGCTACAGCCAGTTCAACTACGCCTCGACGATCGCGTTCTCGCTCGCGATCGTGGTCTTCATCGGTTCGTTCGGCTTCCTCTTCCTCACCCGCAAGCAGAACGGACTCAAGTGATGGCCGTCCCCACCACCGCGCGAGACGATCGCACGCGCACCATCGTCACCGCCGGCGCGGGTCGCCCCGACCGCTCGGCACGCCGCGAGGCGCGTCGCAACGCCCGCGTCGCCCAGGGCGGACGCCGCATCGGTTCGCACGTGCTTCTGCTGGTGCTCGCCCTGTACTTCGTCGTCCCCATCTGGTGGCTGTTCGTCGCCGCGACCAAGAGCACGGGCGGACTCTTCTCGAGCCCCGCGTTCTGGTTCGACGATCCGATGCAGCTGTTCGCCAACATCGCGGGCCTCTTCGAGCACCAGGGCGGCATCTACTGGACGTGGCTCGGCAACTCGTTCGTCTACTCGTTCGTGTCGGGGGTCGGCGCGACGATCGTGGCCGTGCTCGCCGGCTACGGCTTCGCGAAGTACCGCTTCCGCGGACGGGGGTTCGTGTTCGGCATGATCCTCGGGTCGGTCATGGTGCCGCTGACCGCACTGGTCATCCCGCAGTTCATGCTGCTCAGCCAGTACGGCCTCGTGAACACCGGATGGGCCGTCATCCTGCCCTCGCTTCTGAACCCGTTCGCCGTCTACCTGATGCGCGTCTACACGCAGGACACCGTGCCCGATGAGTTGCTCGAGGCCGCGCGCATCGACGGCGCGGGGGAGTGGCGCACGTTCACCACGATCGTCGTCCCCCTGCTGCGTCCCGCGATCGTCACGGTGCTGCTGCTGTCGATCGTGGGCACGTGGAACAACTTCTTCCTGCCGCTCGCGATGCTCACCAATCCCGAGACCCTTCCGGTGACCGTGGGGCTCAACCGCTGGCTCGCGCTGTCGAACGCGGGTGCCGGCGGCGAGCAGGTGTGGAACCTCATCACCTCGGGCGCCTTCATCTCGGTGCTGCCGTTGCTGCTGTCGTTCCTCCTGCTGCAGCGCTACTGGCAGGGCGGCCTGACGCTCGGCAGCGTGAAGTGACGCCCCTGCGCACCCCGACCTCTTCTTCTCGCACGACCACAGAAAGCTCACCCATGCCTGACGCACGTCTCACCATCGACCCCGGATCCGTCATCGGCCCGATCCGGCGCAAGATCTTCGGCGGGTTCGTCGAACACCTCGGCCGCCACATCTACACCGGCATCTTCGAGCCGGGTCACCCGACGGCGGATGCCGAGGGCTTCCGCCAGGACGTCATCGATCTCGTGAAGGAGCTCGGTGTCGACACCATCCGCTACCCCGGCGGCAACTTCGTCTCGGGTTTCCGGTGGGAGGACTCCGTGGGTCCCGTCGAGCAGCGTCCGCGCCGGATCGACCTCGCGTGGCACTCGACCGAGACGAACGAGATCGGCCTGCACGAGTTCTCGTCGTGGCTCGACAAGGTCGGCTCCGACCTCATGATGGCCGTCAACCTCGGCACGCGGGGGACACTCGAGGCGCTCGACCTGCTCGAGTACTCCAACGCCCACGGCGGCACCGCGCTCAGCGACCAGCGCATCGCCAACGGTCGTTCGGCGCCGTTCGACGTGCGCATGTGGTGCCTCGGCAACGAGATGGACGGCCCGTGGCAGCTGGGCCACCGCTCCGCCGACGACTACGGCAAGATCGCGTCGCAGGCGGCCAAGGCGATGCGCATGTTCGACCCCGACCTGCAGCTCGTGGTCTGCGGCTCGTCGAGCGCTCACATGCCGACCTTCGGCGAGTGGGAGCGGGTCGTGCTCACGCACACCTACGACGACGTCGACCTCATCTCGTGCCACGCCTATTACGAGGAGCGCGGTGGCGACGTCGACAGCTTCCTCGCTTCGGCGGTCGACATGGACGGGTTCATCGAGAAGGTCGTCGCCACGGCCGACCACGTCGGCGCGGTCAAGCAGTCCGCGAAGCGCATCGACATCTCGTTCGACGAGTGGAACGTCTGGTACATCGACCGCTACCACGAGGTCGACAAGCTCTCCGGAATCGACAACTTCCCCGTCGCCCCGCGCTTGCTCGAAGACTCGTACTCGGTGCTGGATGCCGTCGTCTTCGGCAACCTCATGATCTCGCTCCTCAAGCACGCCGACCGGGTGGCATCCGCTTCTCTCGCCCAGCTGGTCAACGTGATCGCGCCGATCATGACGGAGCCGGGCGGGATCGCGTGGAAGCAGACCACGTTCTTCCCGTTCTCGATCACCTCGCGTTTGGCGCAGGGGGAGGCGCTGCGCCTCGATCTGCAGGCGCCGACCTACACGACCGCGGCGTACGGCGAGGTTCCGTTGGTCGACGCCGTGGCCACGCACGACGCCGAGACCGGCCGGAGCGCGGTGTTCCTGGTGAACCGCTCGACCACCGAGGCCCTCGACGTGACGATCGACGTCTCGGCGCTCGGAGAGATCGCGGTCCTCGAGTCGCACACGCTCGCCGATGACGACCGATCCGCCGCGAACACGCTCGAAGACCCCGAGCGCGTCGCGCCGGCATCCAACGAGACGGCGACGATTTCGGCGGGAACCCTCACCGTGACGCTGCCGCCGGTGTCGTGGACGGCCCTGTCGCTCGGATGACACCCGGGTCGTGCGGGCACCCGTTCCGGCGGGTGCCCGCACCTCGAGCGACGACTCCTCCGTGCGGCGGATGCCGCCGCGCCTGAGCGGCGGTCACGCGCGTCGCGGGTAGGGTTCCTCTCGCCCATGCATCGCCTCCTCATCGCACTCCTCGCCGCCCTCGACGCCGTCCTGGCGGCCGCGGGTGGCATCGCGGTCGTGCTCGCACCTCTCACGCTGCTCTGGGTCTTCGGAGTCGGCAGCCCCGACTGGGGAGCGCTCTGGCCTGCTGCCGCCGCGGTGTGGCACCTCGGCCACCTCGTCCCCGTGACGGTCACGCTGCCCGACGCGTACCTGGCCGTCACCGGGATCGACCCGACCTTCGCGACCTTCACGCTCTCGCTCGCGCCCCTCGCCTTCGCGGCGTTCACCGGGCTCTTCGCGGCCCGCTCGGGGGCACGTGCGGCCGAGGCGGGTGGCGGGCTGACCGGATGGATTTCGGGATCGCTCGTCTTCGCGGCCCTCTCCGCGGGCGTGGCGCTCACCTCGGGCGCAGCCCTCGTGGCATCCGAGACCTGGCTCGCAATCCTCTTGCCCTCGCTGATCTTCCTCGTCCCCTCGCTCATCGGCGCCCTGGTCGGCGCGTGGCGCGTCGGCGACGACGGTCCGGTCGACGCCCTCCGCGAGAGGATCGAGCGGATGCCGACCGCCTGGGCGCCCGTGCCCGGACTCGCGTTGCGCGGACTCGCGCTCACCACCCTCGGGCTCGTCGGCGTGGGCGCCGTGGTCGTGGTGGCCGGGCTCATCGCCCGCGCCTCGCAGGTCATCGGCCTCTACCAGGCGAGCAACGCCGACCTCATCGGCGCGACCGTCATCGCGCTCGGTCAACTGCTCTACCTCCCGACCCTCGTCCTGTGGGGCATGTCGTTCGCCGCCGGTCCCGGATTCGCCCTCGGCACCGACACCGCGGTGACCCCGGCCGCGACGCAGGTCGGCGCGCTCCCCGGCATCCCGGTGCTCGGGGCGGTGCCCGACTCGACGTCGTCGTGGCTGCTGCTCCTCGCCCTGCTGCCCGTCGCCGTGGGCGCGTTGACGGGGTGGATCCTCCGATCCCGGATGCCGTTCACCACCGGCCCCGAGCCCCTCGGGCCCCGGCTTGTGCTGGCCGTCGCGGTCGCCGCGCTCACCGGCGGGATGGGGGCGCTCGCCGCCGTCGTCTCGTCGGGGTCGATGGGGCCCGGCCGGCTCGTCGACACGGGCCCGCAGCCGGGACCGCTCGCGCTGACTCTCGGTCTGGAGGTGCTCGTGGGCCTCGCCATCCTGCTGTTGAGCCCGAGGTTCGGGGCCGACGAGGGCGACGACCGGTTCGAGGAGCGCGAAGACCGCGGGTTCTCCTTCGCCGCTCGCGAGCACGTGCCCTTCGACCGTGACGAACACGCGACGGGTCCGACCCCGACGGGGTCCCGGCTCGGGGCGGGGATCGCCCACGACGTGTGGCCGAGCTCGTACCGCGATCCGGATGCCGTCGCGACCGACACCGCACTCGGGACACGGGGAGGCGCCTCGGACTTCGAGACGTCGTCCTCGCGGGCCGGCGGGGGAGCGTCGACGCGCTCGGTGCCCCTTCCCCCCGCTTCCGATCCGACGCCGTCCGCCCCGGTGACGTCGGCGGAGAGTGCGGGGGCGTCGGACGACCTCACCGACGACGAGGTGCGCGCGCGGATCCGCGCGGCCTGGTCGGAGCACGGCGGAGAACCCGGCGACAAGGGCTGACGACCACCACTCCGCGCCGCGGAGGTTCCCGTGCTCGTATCGACAGGGCCGCCCGGACCGGTCGCTCGGACCTCGCCGCGCCCTCGCCGTCCCGTTCGGGCGGGCCCGCGCGCTCGAGCGCACCTGCGTAGACTGAGCGCGTGCTCACGGTCGCCGTCCTCATCTCCGGCACCGGCTCGAACCTCCGCGCCCTGCTCGAGGCGGCATCCGCCCCCGACTTTCCGGCGCGCGTGATCGCGGTCGGTGCCGATCGCGAGGCCGACGGCTTCGCCCACGCCGAGCATTTCGGCATCCCGACCTTCCTCGTTCCGTTCAGCGCCTTCGCGTCACGCGAAGAGTGGGGCGCCGAGCTCGGGGCCCAGCTGTCGGTGTGGAACCCCGACCTCGTCGTGCTCAGCGGAATGATGCGTCTGCTCCCCGCCGACCTCGTCGCCGCGTGGGAACCGCGCATCATCAACACCCACCCCGCCTACCTGCCCGAGTTCCCCGGAGCGCACGGCGTGCGAGACGCCCTCGCCGCGGGTGCGACCCAGACCGGCGCGAGCGTGATCGTCGTCGACTCCGGCGTCGACACCGGGCCCATCCTCGCCCAGGAGCGCATCCCCGTGCTCCCCGGCGACGACGAGGACTCGCTGCACGACCGCATCAAGCCCGTCGAACGACGTCTGCTCATCGACGTCGTCCGACGGATCGCCGAAGGCGAGCTCGACCTCGCCGCCGCGGCATCCCCAACAGCCTGACCCGCTCGACGGGCGCCGGCCCGTCGCGCATCCGAACCCGACTCGAGACACAGGAGCCGAACGCCATGGCCGGACCCCGCCACGACCCCGCCGACTACCGCCCCCGAGACATCGTCCCGATCCGCCGCGCACTGGTGTCGGTGAGCGACAAGACCGGTCTGCTCGAGCTCGGCGCGGCCCTCGCCGCCGCGGGCGTCGAGATCGTCTCGACCGGCGGCTCGGCCACCCTCCTGCGCGACGCCGGATACGCCGTCACGGACGTCTCGTCGGTGACCGGCTTCCCCGAGTCGCTCGACGGACGCGTCAAGACCCTGCACCCGAGCGTGCACGCGGGCCTCCTCGCCGACCTGCGTCTGGCCTCGCACGAGGCGCAGCTCGAAGAGCTCGACATCCGCCCCTTCGAGCTCGTCGTCGTGAACCTCTACCCGTTCGTCGAGACCGTGGCATCCGGTGCCGAGGGCGACGATGTCGTCGAGCAAATCGACATCGGCGGCCCCGCCATGGTGCGCGCCTCGGCCAAGAACCACGCGAACGTCGCCATCGTCGTCTCGCCCGAGTCGTACCCCGCGATCATCGACGCCCTGCAGGCCAACGGCGGCACGAACCTCGTGCAGCGCCGCGAACTCGCCGCCCGCGCCTTCTCGCACACCGCCGCCTACGACACCGCCGTCTCGACCTGGTTCGCCGAAGGCACCCTCGCCGACGACATCGACCTGCCCGCGCACCTCACCATCCAGGCCGAGCGACTGTCGACCCTGCGCTACGGCGAGAACTCGCACCAGCGCGCCGCGATCTACACGCGCGTCGGCGGTCACGGCATCGCCCAGGCCACGCAGCTGCAGGGCAAGGAGATGTCGTACAACAATTACGTCGACGCCGACGCGGCCCTCCGCGCCGCCTTCGACATGGTCAAGCCGGCCGTGGCGATCATCAAGCACGCGAACCCCTGCGGTATCGCCGTCGCCGCCCCCAACGCCCTCGACCCGATCGCCTCGGCGCACCTCCGCGCGCACGAGTGCGACCCCGTCTCGGCCTTCGGCGGCGTGATCGCCGCGAACCGGACCGTGACGCTCAAGATGGCCGAGAACCTGCGCGACATCTTCACCGAGGTGATCATCGCGCCGGACTTCGAGCCCGAGGCGCTCGAGGTGTTCAAGCTCAAGAAGAACCTCCGCGTGCTGCGCCTGCCGAACGACTGGCAGCAGGAGCGCATGGACGTCCGCCTCGTGTCAGGCGGCCTGCTGCTGCAGGACGCCGACCGCTTCCCCGACGACATCGAGTCGGTCGCGAAGAACTGGGAGCTCGTCTCGGGTGAGCGTCCCGCCGACGAAGACATGGAGAGCCTCATCTTCGCGTGGAAGTCGTGCCGCGCGGTCAAGTCGAACGCGATCGTGCTCGCGAAGGGCTCGGCCACGGTCGGCATCGGCATGGGCCAGGTCAACCGCGTCGACTCCTGCCGCCTCGCGGTCGAGCGCGCCGGTGACCGCGCCGCCGGCTCCATCGCGGCATCCGACGCCTTCTTCCCCTTCGCCGACGGCCCACAGGTGCTGATCGACGCCGGCATCTCGGCGATCATCCAGCCCGGCGGATCGGTTCGGGATGCCGAGGTCGTCGACGCCGCGCGCGCCGCCGGCGTCACGATGTTCTTCACGGGAGAGCGCCACTTCTTCCACTGAGCCGTCGCGCTTCGCACCGCCCTCGCGACCTCGGTCGCGGGGCGGTGCGGTGTTTCGGGGTGTGGGCCTTGGCATGGGCGGGGCATTGCGAGGGCCCGCGGGGCGCGGTTTGGGGCGCTCATCGTCGTTTGGGGCGTGAGATGTCCGCCCCGAACGACGGGATTCGCCCCAAACCCGAGGGAAGCGCGGACCGCAGGCCACGCGGGGCGGGGTGGACCGCGCGGAGTGGATGAGGCCGCTTTGGGACGCGTTTTGTCGTTTGGGGCGTGAGATGTCCGCCCCAAACGACGGGATTCGCCCCGAACCGGTCGAGGGGCGAGCCGCAGGCCACGCGGGGGTGAGTGGACCGCGCGGGCGGTGCGCCCGATCTCGCAGGGTGGAGGGATGCAGCCCGCATCCGAACACGTCTCGCGCCGCGGCCTCGTGTGGGGTGGTCTCGGCGTGCTCGCCTTCTCGTTCACCGTGATCTTCACCCGCGTCGCCGTCGTTCAGCTCGACCCGCTTTTCGTCGGGGCGGGCCGCGCCGTCGTGGCCGCGGCGATCGCGGGGGTCGCGCTCGCGATGACGAGATCCCGGATGCCGTCGCTCAAGCAGGCCGCGCGTCTGGCCATCGTCGGCGGGGGAGTGGTGCTGGGCTTTCCGTTGCTGACCTCGTTCGCCTTGACCTCGGCGCCCGCGAGTCACGGCGCGGTCGTGATCGCTGTGCTTCCCGCCGCCACCGCCGTGGCCGCGGTGTTCCGCACGCGCGAGCGGCCCGGCCGCGGGTTCTGGATCGCGGCCGTGATCGGGGCCGTCGTCGCCGGGGCCTTCGCGGTCGGCGGCTCGGGTGGCGACGGGCTGCACGCTACCGACCTGCTTCTGCTCGGCGCGGTCGTGGCTGCCGCCGTCGGTTACGCTGAGGGCGGGGTTCTCTCGCGCGAGCTCGGCGCGTGGCAGACGATCTCATGGGCGCTCGTGCTGTCGAGCCCGGTGATGATCGGCCTCACTCTGTTCGCGGCGATCCGCACGCCGATCAACGCTGATTCCGCCGCGTGGGGGTCGTTCGCCTACCTGGCTGTCGTGAGCATGTTCCTCGGATTCGTCGCCTGGTATCGCGGACTCGCGATCGGACCCATGGCTCGTGTCAGCCAGCTGCAGCTCGCCCAGCCGGTGCTGTCGTTGGCCTGGGCCGCCCTTGTGCTCGGAGAGCCGCTCACGCTGGGGACCGTCGCGGGCGGTCTGGCTGTCATCGCGTGTGCGGCGATCGCCGTGACGATCCGTCAGCGCTCGACCGGGTCCGCGGCGCCCCCGTCGCTCGACGCGACCGATGCCACCGCGCTCACGCGCTCATCGCGATGAGCTTCGCGACGGTGTTGGCGTTGCGCGCAGTACCGATGGCGCCGAGCCGCTTCTCGATGTAGCTCGCCTGTACCTTGGACCGCCCGATGCCGCCGGGGTAGCGCACGAACACCTCGCGCCCGTCGACCACGGCCTGCTCGGGCGCGTCGGCAGGGAGCTCGAGAGTGGTCGTGGAGGCGGGCTGGTCGAGGAAGACGGTCTGCACCCACCGCCCCTCCGGATCGGAAGCGAACGGATTGCGCGCGTGCGCGTCGGCGAGCTCGGCGTGTGTGCGGACGATGACGGGCAGATCGAAGCCGAATCCGTCCCGCACCGCCGCGCGCACCGTCTTCGCGATGGTGGCGGAACTGCGCCGCCCCGGGTCGAGTACGAGGTTGCCCGCGACCTGCAGCGTCTCGACCTCACCCAGACCGGCGGATGCCAGCACTTCGCGCAGCGCGGGCATCTTCATCGCCGTGGGTCCACCGACTCCACGGATCAGGGCGACGGAGCGTGACATGAAGCGACCTTATTCCGTGCGACTTCCTCGGGAGAGGGGCGGGGGGACGAGCGACACGCGACAGTCCATGCCCCTGCCCGGTCGAGCACCGATCGGCGTCTCACGCCCGCCCCGACTCAGGCCGAGTCGCGCCCCAGGGTCTCGAGCAGGCGCAGCCACACCTCGCTGACCGTCGGGTACGACGGGACGGCGTGCCAGAGCCGCTTCACCGGCACCTCGCCGACGATCGCGATGGTCGCGGAGTGCAGCAGCTCGGCGATGTCGGGGCCGACGAAGGTCGCACCGACCAGCACGCCCCGATCGAGGTCGACGATCGCGCGGGCCTTGCCCACGTAGGCGTCGGACTGCTCGCTCGAGCCGGCGACGCTCGCGAGGTCGTAATCGAGGACCTTCACGTTCAGGCCCTTCTCTTCGGCCTTCTTCGCGGTGAGCCCCACCGAGGCCACTTCGGGGTCGGTGAAGGTCACCTGGGGCACCGCGTCGTGATCGGCGGTCGCCACGTGCGCGCCCCACGGCGCGTCGTCGATCTCGTCGCCCTTCGCTCGGGCAGCGATGACGTCACCGGCCGCGCGAGCCTGGTACTTGCCCTGGTGGGTGAGCAGCGCGCGGTGGTTGACGTCGCCGACGGCGTACAGCCAGTCGAAGCCGCGGACGAGGAGGGTGTCGTCGACGTCGAGCCAGGCGCCCGGCGTCAGACCCACGGCATCCACCCCCAGGTCTTGCGTGCGGGGCGTGCGCCCGATTGCGACGAGCACCTCGTCAGCGGTGACGGTGGTGCCGTCGGAGAGCTCCAGGGTGGCACGACCGTCGTCGTCGCGACGAGCCGAGGTGGTGTCGGCGCCCGTCTTGACCGTGACGCCGCGTTCGCGCAGCGAGTCGGCGACGAGTTCTCCGGCGAACGGCTCGTTGCCGCCGAGCAGTCCAGAGCGGGCGATGATCGTGACGTCGCTGCCGAGGCTCTGGAACGCGGTGGCCATCTCGGCGCCGACGACCCCGCCGCCGATGATCGCGAGCGAGGCGGGGATCTGCTCGACCGCGGTGGCCTCGCGGCTGGTCCACGGCGAGATGTCGGCCAGGCCCGGGATATCGGGAAGGAGCGCAGCCGACCCGGTGCACACGGCGACCGCGTGGCGCGCGACGAGGTCGGTGGTCGTGCCATCGGCGGCGGTGACGCGGACCGTCTTCTCGCCCGTGAGCGTGCCGTGGCCCCGCACGAGATCGATGCCCGCGCCCTGCAACCACTGCACCTGGCCGGAATCGTCGTAGTTGCTGGTCATGGTGTCGCGTCGACGCAGTACGGCGGCGATGTCGAGGTCGCCGCTGACCGCCTGCTTCGCGCCGTCGACGTCGCGAGCGGCCCGCAGGGCGGCGGCACTGCGCAGCAGAGCCTTCGACGGCATGCAGGCCCAGTACGAGCACTCGCCGCCGACGAGCTCGGTTTCGACGATGGCAGCCGTGAGGCCGGCCTGGACGGCTCGGTCGGCCACGTTCTCGCCGACGGGGCCGGCGCCGATGACGATGAGGTCGTATTCGCGTTCGCTCATGGTGTTCACGGTACCGACGACCTCCGACATCGCATCGGGGTTGCGCCCGGGCGGGCAGAGGGAGAAGTCCGAGATCGGGCGTCTCACGGTCGTGTCCGATTTCCGCCAGCCGATGTCGGAGGTCGGTGGCAGGGTGGATGCCATGACCACCACCGTCCCCGACCTCCCGGGCTTCGCCGAGCGCTACCGCGTCATCCAGTCGCGCGATCGACGCTTCGACGGGCAGTTCGTCACCGCGGTCCGGTCCACGCGCATCTACTGCCGTCCGAGCTGCCCCGCGCGCACGCCGAAGGAAGAGAACGTCACGTTCTACGCCACCTCGGCGGCCGCGCACGAGGCCGGTTATCGCGCGTGCAAGAGATGTCTGCCCGAGGCTGCTCCCGGTTCGCCCCTGTGGGACGTCCGTGGTGACGTCGTGGCGCGCGCCATGCGCCTCATCGCCGACGGTGTCGTCGATCGCGAAGGGGTTCCGGGACTCGCCCGCCGATTGGGCTACTCCTCGCGTCACCTCACGCGCCTGCTCACCGCGGAGCTGGGGGCCGGTCCGCTCGCCCTCGCCCGTGCGCACCGGGCCCACACGGCTCGGGCGTTGCTCGTCGGCACCGACCTGTCGTCGGCCGATGTCGCGTTCTCGGCCGGATTCTCGAGCGTCCGACAGTTCACCGACACCATCGGGGAGGTGTTCGGCATGCCGCCACGCGACGTCCGCGCGCGGCGCTCGCGCGACTCGGGGCTCGAAGCCTCGGCGGGCGAGATCGACCTCGCCCTCCCCGTCCGCGGGCCGATCGACACGATCGGTCTGTTCGGATGGATGAGGGCCCACGCGATCCCCGGGGTCGAAGAGGGCGAGGACCGGTCGTTCGCGCGGGTCGCGCGTCTTCCGGCGGGGCCGGCGTGGTTCGAGGTGCGTCTCGCCGACGACGGGCGCCTTCGCCTGCGCGCCCGGCTCTCGGCCCTGGCCGACCTGGGTACCCTCATCGCCCGCGTTCGGAGGCTGTTCGACCTCGACGCCGATCCGCTCGCGATCGACGAGGCCCTCGCACGGCACCCCGAACTCGCTCCCGCCGTCGCGGCGATCCCGGGCGTCCGGGTGCCCGGGGCGATCGACGCCGACGAGATGCTGCTTCGCGCCATGATCGGCCAGCAGATCAGCGTGGCCTCGGCCCGCACGATGCAGGGGCGTTTGACCGCCGAACTCGGCGAGCAGACCGCCGTCGGTCCTCGGCCGTTCACGCTCTTCCCCTCGCCGGCGGTGATCGCCGAGCGCGGGCTCGAGGTCTTACGCGGCCCCGCCGCGCGCATGCGGGCGATCGTCGAGACGGCGGCGGCGCTGGCCGACGGCAGCCTCGAGCTCGGCGCCGGCGACGACGGTGCCGAGCAACGGGAGCGGCTCCTGACGATGCGGGGGATCGGCCCGTGGACCGCCGACTACGTGCGGATGCGCGTGCTCGGCGACCCGGACGTCCTCCTCCCCGGAGACGTGGCCGCCCGCGCCGGTGCGGCGGCCCTCGGCCTCCCCTCCGATCCGGCCGGTTTCACGAGCTGGTCCCAGCGGCTGGCGCCCTGGCGCAGCTACGCGATGGCGCACTACTGGTACGCCGCGCCCGTGACGCAGGCCTGGCGCGCGCCGGCGGAGCCCGGGGCCGCGGTCGCCGCGGCGCCGACCCGCCGGCGAAGCCCCCGCCTCCGCACCGACATCGTCCTGCCTTCCTCACCCGCACCCGAGACCGAGAGCGAGAATCTCGCATGACCGCTGCCACCCTCCAGTTCGTCGAGACCCCCGACGGGCCGTTCGCGATCCTCGCCGATGAGGCCGACCGGGTGCTCGTATCCGGCTGGACCGAAGACACCGACGCCGTCCTCGCGCGCCTCCGCCCTGAGCGACGACCCGCCGACATCCGCCCCGGCGACACCTCGGCGGCCGAGGCGGTGCGCAGGTACTACAGCGGTGACCTCGCCGCGATCGACGCCGTCGCCGTCTCGCAGTGGGGGACACCCCTCCAGCTCGCCGGGTGGAAGGCGCTGCGAGCGATCGAGGTGGGAACGCCCCTCACCTACACGGGCTTCGCCGCGGCGCTCGGCTCACCGTCCGCCGTGCGGGCGGCGGCGTCCATCTGCGCGCGGAACGCGGTCGCCCTCTTCGTGCCCTGTCATCGCGTGCTGCGCGGCGACGGGTCGATGGGCGGCTTCGCCTGGGGTACGCACGTGAAAGAGAGCCTGCTGGCACGCGAATCCGCCGTCTGACCGGCCCGTCGTCACAAGACGCTCTTGCCTCCAGCGTTTTCTCAGGGATATCCTGGAGGGCTGCCGTCCCCCCGCGGAAGCTTCACCGAACAAGGAGGATGCCATGGACCAGACCGACGCCCCCGTCGCCCCTGTTGCCGCCGCACCCTCCCGTGCTGCACGACCCGGCCGACGCCCCTAGGGCTCCGCGTCCGCGCTCCGGCGCCCCGCTCCGCCCCGATCGACGACCTTCGTCGCGCCCCTGGCACCTCTTTCCGCGCCCGATCCCGGCGCCCGCTTCGACCCCACGAGGATCATGACTCCCTCTACGCCTCCGCCCCGTCTTTCGACACCGCGCGCGCTCGCGCGGCTTCTCCCCATCGCACGGCCCGTGCTCCCGCGTCTCATCGCGGGTGCCGTGACCGCCCTCATCGCGAGCCTCCTGGCACTGGCGATCCCGCTGGTGCTCGAGCAGATCGTCGCCGGTCCCATCGCCTCGCTCGATCCTGCAGCCCTGGTGTGGGGCTCGCTCGCCGTGCTCGGTCTCGGTCTCGCCGAGGCCGCGATGGTGTGGCTGCGCCGCTGGTTCGTGCTCGCGCCGGCGACCAAGGTCGAGTACGACCTCCGTCAGTCGTTCTACTCGCGCCTGCAGCGTCTGCCGGTCGCGTTCCACGACCGGTGGCAGTCCGGTCAGCTGCTCTCGCGCATGATGCAGGACATCAGTATGCTCCGCCGCTGGCTGGCCTTCGGCGTCATCCTCCTCGTGGTCAACATGTTGACGATCGCCATCGGCGCCGTCCTGCTCTTCCGCTGGCACTGGCTCCTCGGCGCGCTGTTCCTCGTCACCTCGGCGCCCGTGATCTACGTCGGCTTCCGCTTCGAGAAGCGCTACGGCGCGCTGACCCGCCAGAGCCAGGACCAGGCCGGAGACCTCGCCACGTCCGTGGAAGAGAGCGTCCACGGCATCCGCGTCCTCAAGGCGTTCGGGCGGGGCGCGCACGCGCTCAGGAAGTTCACCCGCCAGGCCGAGTCGCTGCGCGAGACCGAGAT
This sequence comes from Microbacterium sp. Leaf203, assembly GCF_001421275.1. Classification (NCBI taxonomy): domain Bacteria; kingdom Bacillati; phylum Actinomycetota; class Actinomycetes; order Micrococcales; family Microbacteriaceae; genus Microbacterium; species Microbacterium sp. Leaf203. The sequence goes on from NZ_LMKF01000022.1 coordinate 1,222,505, forward strand.
CGACAAAGCCCGCGCCATCGGATGGATCTGGTTCTGGCTGGTTCTTCTGCCCGACATCGCCTTCGCGGTGTGCCTCGGCGCGGGCATCGTGCTGACGCAGCTGGGCCAGCTGCAGGTGCCCGAGCTGGTCGCGTTCTTCGCGATGGCCACGGTGCTGCGGTGGCCGATGGAGTCGATCGGCTTCCTGTTCTCGTTCCTCCTCGACGCGCGCACCGCGACCGATCGCATCTTCGAGGTGTTCGACGAGCAGAACACCATCGTCGACCCCGAGAACCCCCGTACGCTCACCGAACCCCGCGGCGAACTCACGTTCGAGAACGCCCACTTCCGGTACCAGGATGCCGCCGACACCGAGCGCGACCTGCTCGACGGCGTCGACCTGGTCCTGCACCCCGGTGAGACGATGGCCCTCGTCGGCCTCACGGGTTCGGGAAAGACGACGTTGACGACCCTGCCCGGTCGCCTGTACGACGTCACGGGCGGGCGCGTGCTGATCGACGGCGTGGATGTCCGCGACCTCACACTCGCCGAGCTGCGGCGTCACGTCGGTATGGCCTTCGAAGACGCGACGCTGTTCTCGCAGACCGTGCGCGACAACGTGCTGCTGGGTCGAGAAGACCTGACGCCTGGTTCGGACGAGGCCGAGGACATCCTGCGCGAAGCCCTGCAGGTCGCCCAGGCCCAGTTCGTCTACGACCTGCCGGACGGACTCGACACCGTCATCGGCGAAGAGGGGCTGAGCCTCTCGGGCGGACAGCGTCAGCGTCTCGCCCTTGCGCGCGCCGTCGCCGCGCGCCCGGCCGTGCTCGTGCTCGACGATCCGCTGTCGGCACTCGACGTCGACACCGAGGCGCTCGTCGAGGACGCCCTGCGCGAGGTCCTCAGCGAGACGACCGCCCTGGTCGTCGCGCACCGCCCGTCGACGGTCACCCTCGCCGATCGGGTCGCCCTTCTCGAAGAGGGTCGCATCACCGCGGTCGGCACGCACTCCGATCTGCTGCGCGAGAGCGACCACTACCGCTACGTGATCTCGAGCCTCGAAGAGGCCGAGCAGGCCGAACGCGAAGCCCGCACCGGGGCCATTCCCGTCATGACCGATGATGCCCTCGCCGACAAGGAGGCGACCCGATGAGCACCGCCACCGTCTCCGGAACCAGCGGCGAAGACCGCTCCGACTACACGCGCGACGAGAGCCGGTCGATCCGCCAGCGTTCGCTGCGCCTCCTCGGCACGCTCGTGTCGCCCCTGCGCTGGCAGCTCGTCCTCGCCGGTGCCGTCCTCGTCGTGTCGACCGCTCTGCGCGTCGCCGGTCCCGCGCTGATCGCCTTCGGTATCGACAACGCCCTGCCGGCCGTCATCGAACGATCCGACTGGATGCCGACCATCGGCGTCGTGGGCGTGTACCTGCTCGCGGGGATCGGCGGTGCCGTCCTCATCGGGTGGTACGTCGTGGTGGCCGCTCGTCTCACGCAGGCGGTCATGCTCGATCTGCGCAAGCGGATCTTCCTGCACACGCAGAAGCTCAGCCTGGAGTTCCACGAGTCGTACACCTCGGGCCGCATCATCTCGCGTCAGACGAGCGACCTCGACACGATCCGCGAGCTGCTGGACGGTGGCCTCAACGAGCTCGTGTCCGGCGTGCTCTACGGCCTGTTCACCCTCGGGGCGCTCTTCCTGATCGACTGGCAGTCGGGGCTGATCCTGACGGTCATGGGAATCCCCATGTACCTGTTGATGCGCTGGTTCTACTCGCGTTCGCAGGTGATCTACCGCGAGTCGCGCGTGATCAGTGCCCAGGTCATCGTGAAGTTCGTCGAGTCGATGACCGGCATCCGCGCGGTGAAGGCGTTCCGCAAGGAGCCCCGCAACGATCAGGAGTTCGGCAAGCTCGCGGCCGACTACCGCGACGTCAACATGCGCTCGATCAAGCTGTTCGGCACGTTCGAACCCGGGATCATGGCGGTCGCCGCGGTCTCGGTCGCCGTCGTCCTGCTCTGGGGTGGCGGTCGTGTGATCGCCGGGCCCCTCGAGATCGGTGTGCTCACCGCGGCGGTGCTGTACGTGCGGAACTTCTTCTCGCCGCTGCAGGAAGTCGCGTTCTTCCTCAATTCCTACCAATCGGCGACGGCGGCGCTCGAGAAGGTCTCGGGGGTTCTGGAAGAGGAGCCGACGGTTCCCGACCCGACCGACCCCGTCGACCTGTGGACCGCGAAGGGGCACGTGCGGTTCGACGAGGTGACCTTCGGGTACTCCGACGACCGCGTCATCCTGCCGCACTTCTCGCTCGACCTCCCGGCGGGGCAGACCGTCGCCCTCGTCGGGACGACGGGTGCCGGAAAGTCGACGCTGGCGAAACTGGTCTCGCGGTTCTACGACCCCTCGAAGGGGGCGGTGACCCTGGACGGGGTCGACCTCCGCCGCCTGCACCCCAAGGATCTGCGGCGCGCGATCGTCATGGTCACGCAGGAGGCGTACCTGTTCAGCGGAACGGTGGCCGACAACATCGCCCTCGGAAAGCCCGACGCGACCATGGACGAAATCCGCGCCGCCGCTCGCGCCGTGGGTGCCGACGCGTTCATCTCGAAGCTGCCCGACGGCTACGACACCGACGTGAACAAGCGCGGTGGCCGCGTCTCGGCGGGGCAGCGTCAGCTGATCTCGTTCGCTCGCGCGTTCCTGGCCGACCCGGCCGTTCTGATCCTCGACGAGGCCACCGCCTCTCTCGACATCCCGAGCGAGCGCCAGATCCAGAACGCGCTGCAGACGCTCCTCGCCGACCGCACGGCCATCATCATCGCCCACCGCCTGTCCACGGTGGCGATCGCCGACCGCGTCCTGGTGATGGAGCACGGCCGCATCATCGAGGACGACACTCCCGCCGCCCTGATCGCGGGGACGGGCAAGTTCGCCCAGCTGCACGCCGCCTGGCGCGAGTCCCTCGTCTGAGACGGCAGCGCACACCGGATGCCACGTTCCCGCGGGGGCGTGGCATCCGTGTTTCTGCCGAACATCGCCGAGAGCACTCTGCGACCGCGCGCGACGCGTTCGCGCAGCGGCCCCCCCCCC
>NZ_LMKF01000022.1:1225575-1229137 GCF_001421275.1 Microbacterium sp. Leaf203
CCCGAGAACGGGTCAGACGCTGGCGCGGGCGATGATCTCGCCATACTCGGTCTCGCCGACGGGCTCGAAGCCCACGCGCTGGAAGAACGTCTCGGGTCCGCCGACGCCGGGCTCGTAGATGACGTCGACGTGGTCCATGCCGCGGCCACGGGCCTCTTCGAGGACAGCGGCGATCGCGTAGCTGCCGACACCGCGGCCCTGCTCGTCGGCGTCGACGTTGATGCGCCACAGCACCGATCGGAAGTGCTCCTCGTGCGCGTCCGGGTCGAAGTTCGCGCTGACGAAGCCGACGACCTCGTCGCCGTCGAGCACGACGCGCTGCCACGACGTCTGCGGGTTGCTGACGGTCGCCGCGATGCCGTAACTGACCGGCGCGAGGAACTGCTCCTGCCCGGGCTTGAGCGACAGGGTGTTCACGGCCACGATCGTGGCGGCGGACAGTTCGACGAGACGCAGGTCAGCCATGGGCCCAGGCTAGCGGCACCCCCACCCCGCCCCCAAGATCGCATGCCGTCGCATGCGGTTCTCGTCACCTGTGCATACGCTGGGCGGGTGCACGATGCTGACCGGCCCCTGCGAGCGCCCGAGACGAGCGCGGGGCGTCACCGGATCGCCCTGTCCTGCACGGTGCACGTTCCGCAGGGCGTTCAGGATGCCGTTCTGCTCGCGTTCGAGCAGGCTCTGCAGCGCGCACATCTGCGTGCCGCGCCGGAGCGAGCGGCCCACGCGAACCCGGGTGCGACGGGAGAGACGCTCAGCGTCTACGAACGTGGCAGCTTCATCGCTGACACGCTCTTCAACGGGACCGGTCTGTCCCTGCTCACCACCCGCGTCGGACCCCTCTCGATGCAGGCGGTCGTCGTCCTCACGACGCGCACGGTGAACGATCTCAGCCGCGTCATCGTGTCGATGGTGGTCGGGGGAGAGGTCGCGCCCGAGATCGCTCGAGAGGTGGATGCCGCCATCGACGATCTCGTCGCTCGCGGCATCGTGGTCGAGGGACCGGGGTGGGCGCGGGCGGTCGACGTTCCCCGCGAGAGCCTGGGGCACCCGAAGACCGCGCGAGAGCACGGCATCCGGGGCTGAGAAGTCCGCACGGGACGGCGGAGGGATGCCGAGAACTATCTCGACATCAAGAGACTTTGCCCACGTGCGATAGGCTGAATCGCAACCCTGGCCGCCTCTACGGAGAGATCTGACGTGCCCGATTCCACCATCATTTACACGTACACCGACGAGGCGCCGGCTCTCGCCACCGCGTCGTTCCTGCCCATCGTGCAGGCCGTCACGAAGCAGGCGGGTGTCGACGTCGAAACCCGCGACATCTCGCTCGCCGGCCGCATCCTCGCGGCCTTCCCGCAGCGCCTCACGCCCGAGCAGCAGGTCGGCGACGCGCTGGCCGAGCTCGGCGGTCTCGCCACGCTGCCCGAGGCGAACATCATCAAGCTGCCGAACATCTCGGCATCCATCCCGCAGCTGAAGGCCGCGATCGCGGAGCTCCAGTCGCAGGGCTACGACATCCCCGACTACCCCGATGAGGCGTCGAGCGTCGAAGACAAGGACGTGCGCGCGCGTTACGACCGCATCAAGGGCTCCGCTGTGAACCCCGTGCTGCGCGAGGGCAACAGCGACCGCCGCGCCCCGCTCGCGGTGAAGAACTACGCGAAGAAGCACCCCCACCGCAACAAGGCGTTCGCCGAGGGTTCGAAGACCCGCGTCGCGACCCTCGGTCATGACGACTTCCGCTCGAACGAGAAGTCGGTCGTGCTCGGCGACGACGACGTGCTCACTATCCAGCACGTGGCCGCCGACGGCTCCACCACCACGCTAAAGGAGGGCCTCAAGGTCCTCCAGGGCGAGATCGTGGATGCCACGTTCCTCTCGGCCGCGGCCCTCGACGCCTTCCTCGCCGACACCCTCGCGCAGGCGAAGGCCGACGACGTGCTCTACTCGGTGCACCTGAAGGCCACGATGATGAAGGTCAGCGACCCGATCATCTTCGGCCACGTCGTCAAGGCGTTCTTCGCCGACGTGTTCGACCGCCACGGCGACGCTCTCGCCGCGGCCGGCCTGACCCCCAACGACGGCCTCGGCTCGATCCTCGCGGGTCTGTCGAACGTCGAGGGCGGCGACGCCATCGCCTCCGAGATCCGCGACGCTCTGGCATCCGGCCCCCGCCTGTCATACGTCAACAGCGACAAGGGCATCACCAACCTGCACGTGCCGAGCGACGTGATCGTCGACGCGTCGATGCCCGCGCTCATCCGCAACGGCGGAAAGCTGTGGGGCGCCGACGGGGGAGAGGACGACACGCTCGCCGTGATCCCCGACTCCTCGTACGCCGGCGTCTACCAGGCGACCATCGAGGACGTCATCGCGAACGGCCCCCTCGACCCGGCGACCATCGGCTCGGTGCCGAACGTCGGTCTCATGGCCCAGGCGGCCGAGGAGTACGGCAGCCACGACAAGACGTTCGAGATCGCCGCTCCCGGCCGCGTTCAGGTCGTCGCCTCGAACGGCGACGTGCTGCTCGAGCACGAGGTCAGCACGGGCGACATCTGGCGCGCGACCCAGACCAAGGACGTCGCGGTGCGCGACTGGGTGAAGCTCGCCGTCACCCGCGCCCGCGCGACCGGTGTCCCGGCCGTGTTCTGGCTCGACGAGACCCGCGCGCACGACCGCAACCTCATCGCCAAGGTGCACGAGTACCTCGCCGACCACGACACCGAGGGCCTCACCATCGAGATCCTCGCCCCCGCCGAGGCGACGACGTACTCGCTCGAGCGCATCCGCCGCGGTGAGGACACGATCTCGGTCACCGGCAACGTGCTGCGCGACTACCTCACCGACCTGTTCCCGATCCTCGAGGTGGGCACGAGCGCCAAGATGCTCTCGATCGTCCCGCTGCTCGCGGGCGGTGGCCTGTTCGAGACCGGTGCCGGCGGCTCGGCCCCCAAGCACGTGCAGCAGCTCGTCGAAGAGGACTACCTCCGCTGGGACTCGCTGGGTGAGTTCTTCGCCCTCGCGGCCTCGCTCGAGCACCTCGCCGACACCACGGGCAATGAGCGCGCCCGCGTGCTCGCGCAGACCCTCGACGCCGCGACCGGCACGTTCCTCGAGAACGACAAGTCGCCCGGCCGCGCCCTGGGCACGATCGACAACCGCGGCAGCCACTTCTACCTCGCCCTGTACTGGGCGCAGGAGCTGGCGAAGCAGTCGACCGATGCCGACCTCGCCCAGGTCTTCGCCCCGGTCGCCGAGAAGCTGGCCGCGGAGGAGCAGACGATCGTCGGCGAGCTCAACGCCGTCCAGGGCCACCACGCCGAGATCGGCGGGTACTACCGCCCGAACACGGAGCTCGTCGAGAAGGTCATGCGCCCCTCGGCCACGCTGAACGCCGTGGTCGACGCCCTGCGCTGATCCTGAAACCCGGAAGGGGCGGATGCCACACGGCATCCGCCCCTTCTGCATGTCCGGGCCGCGGCTCGGATCGTCGGCGGGCACATCTCCTGCAACCCGCGGTTCTCGGGCCCTTCGGAGGGCCCGGACGGGCCGGATTGCA
>NZ_LMKF01000022.1:1229155-1229371 GCF_001421275.1 Microbacterium sp. Leaf203
CGGAAGCGGGGTGTCTGGGCCGGCTTCAGGGCGGAAGTCCTGTGTGGTGTCCGGATGCAGGGACCACGGCCGTTGATCGAGCGACGGTTCGGCACGGGCCGCGCAGCCGGTCTTCCCGCGCTGGGCGGTCGGCCCTAGGTGCGCCGAGCTGTCGGCACATCTCCTGCAACCCGCGGTTCTCGGGCCCTTCGGAGGGCCCGGACGGGCCGGATTGCA
>NZ_LMKF01000022.1:1229379-1278898 GCF_001421275.1 Microbacterium sp. Leaf203
AGGAAGCGGAGTGTCTGGGCCGGCTTCAGTGCGGAAGTCCTGCGTTCGGTCGCGGCGGGGCGACGCGAGACGCGAGGCGCGCAGGGAGAAAAGCAGAGGGGCGGATGCCGAAGCATCCGCCCCTCTCCAGAAACCCGGGCTCAGTAGTGGACCGAGACCTCGGTACCGCGGTAGGCCCAGTCGTACAGCTCCTTGGCCTGCGGGATGGTCATGTTGATGCAGCCGTGGCTCATCGGCGTGCCGAAGTTGTTGTGCCAGTACGTGCCGTGGAAGCCCTCGTCGCCGTTGAAGTACGCGACCCAGGGGACGTCCTTGGTGCAGTAGTCGTAGCCGGGGACGCAGCCCATGTCCTGCATCGCGGTCTTCCAGCCGATGCGGAAGTTACCGGTGTGGGTGGCGTGATCGCCCGCGCCCGACGAAATCGTGTACGTGCGGTACACCTGGCCGTTCTGCCACAGCGTGGTGGTCTGCGTGCTGAGGTTGACGTCGATGCGGCGCTCGGTCTTGGTGGTGTCGAACGGCGTCTCGGTCACGGGCAGGGCGTAGCGACCGTTGCCCTCGGCGAGCTGCTTCGCGAAAGCTGCGGCCACCCCACTGGTGTCGCCGAGCGCGCGGCCCGTCTGCCCCTCGGTGAGCGCCTTGATGACCTCTCCGCCGGTGTCGACGATCACGTCGGCGTTGACGGCGGCGCGGTCGACCGCGCCCGGGAGGCCCGCGACGGCGGACTGGATCGCGGCCTGATCGGCCGAGATGGCGAAGTCGCCCTTGCCGTCGGGGGTGACCGTGAGCCACGAAGCGGCGGTCGCGCGGTCGACGGGGACGGTGCGCTCCTCGCCGACGTAGAAGCCGACCGAATCCAGGATGCCGTTGAGCGTGGCGACAGCGGCGCCGGCCTCGTCGGTGGAGACGGGGGCGTCGACGGGCACGAGGCTCGCGGTGACGGTCGCGGTGCTCTGGCCCGCGTCGAACGCGGACTGGAGGGCCGCTGTCACGGCGGCGACGTCGATGCCCTCGCCGGCTTCGGCGGGGGTGGCGACGTACGCCTGCGAGCCCGCGTCGTACGCGATGGAGGCGTCGACGGGCGCGCGGTAGGTGCCGGGGGCGCGGTTCTTCAGGGCGGTGGCGGCCTCGTCGGCGTTCACCTGCACCTGCACGCCGGTGCCCTCGGGGAACCACGAAGCGGGCTTCCACATGGGGTTGTCGGCGAAGGCCTTATCGGCGAGGGCGGCGGCGTCGACGGTCGCGCCGAGGTCGGCTCCCGTGACGGTGACAGCGCCGGCGGGGGAGTCGACGGTGATCGCGGTCTCGGCCAGGCGGTTCGAGATCGCCTGGGCGGCGGCGCCGGCGGTCAGGCCGCCGATCTGCACGCCCGCGACCGATGCACCCGGTGCGATCAGCACGAGGGAGGCGGCGATGAGAGCCACGGCCGTCGCGCCGGCGGGGATGCCGATCCAGAGGCCGGAACGGTTCTTGCGCTTCGTCGGCTCGGGCGGTGCCCAGGCGTAGGTCGCGCCGTCGGTGCCAGGTGCGCCGTCGGTCATAAGTGAAACCCCCCGATAGTCAGTCTTCCTATGCTACGAGCGGATGTTGCGCGTACACCGTGACCAATATCACGGTCTGATCACGTCGGTGGCGCGACGCGGCCGGAACGGCCGCGCAACGCACGGCTCAGGGGGTGAAGACCTTGCCCGGATTCAGGATGCCGAGCGGGTCGAAGACCCGGGCGATGTCGCGCTGCAGAGTCCACTGGTCGTCGCCGAGCTCATCGGCGAGCCAGCGCCGCTTGAGCACGCCGATCCCGTGCTCTCCGGTGAGGGTGCCGCCCAGCGCCAGTGCCGCGCGGAAGAGTTCCTCCGCCGCCTCCCACACGATCGGCGGCACCTCGGGCCCCTCGAAAACGAAGTTGGGGTGCAGGTTGCCGTCGCCCGCGTGGGCGACCGCGGGGATGACGAGGCCGAACTCGCGCTCGATCCGCGCAATCTCGTCGAACATGTCGGGCAGGGCGCTGCGCGGCACCGCCACGTCTTCGATGAGGGTCGTGCCGAGGGTCTCCATCGCGGGATGCATCGCGCGGCGGACGGCCAGCAGCGCCTCGCCCTCCGCTGCATCGGCGGCGACGGTCACCGTGCCTCCGGCGGCGCGCAGCACCTCGGCGACCGCGCGCGCCTCGTCGACGGCGACGGGTCCGTCGGTCTGCACGGTCAGCTGGGCGGCGCCGGCGACGGGGGCCGGCAGCGACAGCAGGCGGTGCACGGCCGCGAGGCTCGTGGCATCCATCAGCTCCATGATCGCGGGCTGGATACCGGATGCCGTGACCGCGGCCGACGCCACGGCGGCGGCCCGCACGCCCTCGAACAGGGCCGTGAGGGTCACGCGCTCGCCCTCGACGAGGCGACGGAGCTTGAGCGTCGCGCCGACGACGACACCGAGCGTGCCCTCCGACCCGATGACCAGGGAGGTCAGGTCGAGGCCGGTCACGCCCTTGACACTGCGGTGACCGAGGTGGAGGAGGCGCCCGTCGGCGAGCACCAGGTCGACACCGAGCACCGCGTCGCGCACCACGCCGTACTTCGCGCACAGCAGGCCGCCCGCGCCGGTGGCGATGTTGCCGCCGACGGTCGAGATGGCCCGGCTCGCGGGATCCGGCGCCCACCACACCCCGTGCGGTTCGAGCTGTGCGTTGAGATCGGCGTTCAGGATGCCGGGTTCGACGACGGCCAGCAGATCGTCGGGGCGCACCTCGAGCATGCGGTCCATGCCGCGCAGCGACAGGCTGATCTCGCCGCCGCCGGTGTTCGCGCCTCCGGCGAGGCCGGTGCCCGCTCCGCGCGGGACCACCGGGGTGCGGGTGGCCGTGGCGACGCGCATGACCGCTTGGACATCGGCGATGGATCCCGCGTGCACGACCGCGAGGGGGAGTCCCTCGGCGGCGTGGCCCGACTTGTCGGCCCGCGCGGCGTCGAGGGCCGCGGGCGAGGTGTCGACGCGCTCGCCGAGCTCGGCCCGCAGAAGCTCGAGCGTGCGGTCAGCCGCCGCCCGGGAGCGCGCGGACGGCGCGGAATCCGCCGTCCCGTCGGGCGTCATGCCAGGCGCCGGCGGCCGTTCAGAGCGCCTAGGACGACGGCGACGATCGCGAAGATGAGGCCGACCCAGGCCTGACCCATGCTCCACCAGGCCACCGTGGCGGCGGCGTAGACGAACAGTTCGACGAGGGCGCGCACGAACGGGTGCACGGCGAGAACGGCGCGCGGCGAGACGAAGAGCGCCCACACCAGGATCGCCAGGGCCGGGGCGCCGATGCCGGCCACGATGTTCCAGGGGAACGGCCAGGCCAGGAAGCCCCAGACCGCGAGGGTCACGAAGGCGAACAGGCCGCAGACGACGCTGCCGATCTCCCACGCCGACGGCCGGGGGCGCATGCCGGGAGCGAGAGGCGCCTGGGCGCGGACGTTGCGGGAGTCGGTCACCCCGCCATTTTACGCGGGCCTCGGGCCGCGGCATCCGCGATCCCTCGGCGTCGAGCCGACGGCGGCGCGATCGAGGCCCGGCCGAAGGGACCGGACCCCGGTGGGGCGGAACCTGTGGAGGAACGGTGGATGCCACGACGCGTGGGGCCGCGGGGGGTTTACCCGCTAAAGTGGCACCGTCGCGACTGGCGTTGAGGTGGGGAACCACCGGGGAGCGACCGCTTGACGGTATTCGACCGCACGCCTGGGTCGATGCGGTATCTACGCGGGCTCGCCGAGCCCGCGGCATCCGGAACCATCGTCAAGGAGATCGCATGACCGATCCGTACTTCAACGCCCCCCTCTCCGAGGTCGACCCCGAGATCGCCGAGGTCCTCGAGCGCGAACTCAACCGCCAGCGCGGCTTCCTCGAGATGATCGCGTCCGAGAACTTCGTCCCCGTCTCGGTGCTGCAGTCGCAGGGCTCGGTGCTGACCAACAAGTACGCCGAGGGCTACCCCGGTCGTCGCTACTACGGCGGCTGCGAAGAGGTCGACGTCGCCGAGTCGCTCGCCATCGAGCGCGCCAAGCAGCTGTTCGGCGCCGAGTTCGCCAACGTTCAGCCCCACTCGGGCGCCTCGGCCAACGCCGCGGTGCTGCACGCGATCGCCCGCCCCGGTGACACGCTGCTGGGCCTCGCCCTCGACCAGGGCGGTCACCTGACCCACGGCATGAAGATCAACTTCTCTGGCCGTCTGTACGACATCGTCGCCTACGGCGTCGACCCCGAGACCAGCATCATCGACATGGACGAGGTGCGCCGCCTCGCCCTCGAGCACAAGCCGAAGGTCATCATCGCCGGCTGGTCGGCCTACCCCCGCCAGCTCGACTTCGCCGCCTTCCGCGCGATCGCCGACGAGGTGGGCGCCCTGCTGTGGGTCGACATGGCGCACTTCGCCGGTCTCGTCGCCGCGGGCGTGCACCCCTCGCCGATCCCGCACGCGCACGTCGTCTCGACCACCGTGCACAAGACGATCGGCGGCCCGCGCTCGGGCCTCATCCTCACCAACGACGCCGACCTGGCCAAGAAGATCAACACCGCGGTCTTCCCCGGCCAGCAGGGCGGCCCGCTCATGCACGTCATCGCCGCGAAGGCGACGGCGTTCAAGCTCGCGATGACGCCCGAGTTCACAGAACGCCAGGAGCGCACCCTGCGCGGAGCCTCGATCCTCGCCGACCGCCTCACCCAGGACGACGTGAAGAACGCCGGCATCGCCGTGCGCTCGGGCGGCACCGACGTGCACCTCGTGCTCGTCGACCTGCGCGAGGCCGAGATCGACGGCAAGCAGGCCGAAGACCTGCTGCACGACATCCACATCACTGTCAACCGCAACGCGGTGCCGAACGACCCGCGTCCGCCGATGGTGACCTCGGGTCTGCGCATCGGCACGCCGGCGCTCGCGACCCGCGGCTTCGGCGACGCGGAGTTCACCGAGGTGGCCGACATCATCGCGCTCGCGCTGATCCCCGGCGCCGACGTCGAGGCCCTGCGCGCGCGCGTCGCGACCCTCGCCGACGCCTTCCCGCTGTACCCCGACCTGCAGCAGTGACCCCCGGCCGGGGCGGGGCTGCTGCGGCGGCCCCGTCCCGGTGGGCGGCCGCTCTTCGCGCGACGCCGGGTGCCGGCATCCGGCCCCCGCTTCCCGCCGCGCAGCCCGCGCGTCGCATTCGCGCGGCGCCCAGCCGCGACAAACGCTCTTTCTTCCGAAACACGGTGCGAGGCGGCGCGTCTCGACAGGATCGGCGTTTATCGCCGAGGGGTTGCGGGGCGGCGACTTCGCGACACCATGAACGACAGACACAGAACGAGGGATGCCATGACGGCGACGATTCTCGACGGTAAGGCCGCGTCGGCGGCGATCAAGGCGGAGCTCACCGAGCGCGTCGCGGCCCTGCGCGAACGCGGCATCGTGCCGGGCATCGCCACCGTGCTCGTGGGCGCCGACCCCGCTTCGCAGCTGTACGTCGGTATGAAGCACAAGCAGTCCGAGGCGATCGGCATGAACTCGATCCAGGTCGAGCTGCCCGCCGAGGCCACACAGGAAGAGGTCGAGGCCGTCATCGACCGGCTCAACGCCGATCCCGCCTGCCACGGCTACATCGTGCAGCTGCCGCTGCCGAAGCACATCGACACCGATCGCGTCCTGGAGCGCATCGATCCGGCGAAGGATGCCGACGGCCTGCACCCCACGAACCTCGGTCGTCTGGTGCTCAACGTCAACGCCCCGATCCACACGCCCCTGCCGTGCACGCCGCGCGGGGTCATCGAGCTGCTGCTTCGCAACGACTACGACCTGAAGGGCAAAGAGGTCGTCGTCGTCGGCCGCGGCGTCACGATCGGCCGCTCGATCGGGCTGCTGCTGACCCGCCGCGAGATCAACGCCACCGTGACCCTCACCCACACCGGCACCGCCGACCTGGCGAAGCACCTGCGGGAGGCCGACGTGATCGTCGCCGCCGCGGGCGTGAAACACATCGTGCGCGCGGAGGATGTCAAGCCCGGCGCGGCCGTCCTCGACGTGGGTGTCACGCGCGAGACCGACCCCGAGACCGGTAAGTCGCGCGTGTACGGCGACGTGCACCCCGACGTCGCCGACGTGGCCGGCTTCGTCTCGCCGAACCCCGGCGGTGTCGGACCCATGACCGTGGCCCTGCTGATGACCAACGTCGTCGAGGCGGCGGAGCGCGCCACCACCCCCTGACGGTGAACCACGCCATGCCGCCGGTTGAACAGACGGAGCGTCGCACGCAATGGGGAGGCGCGAGCGCGTGCGACGTGGCAAGGTTTTCTCATGACTGAGTCCGTGCTGAACGACCTCCTCCGCCGCGTCACCGAGAGCGGCCTGCTCGAAGACGCCCAGATCGACGAAGACAGCGTCATCGGTTCCGGACACCTGGATGCCGCCGGCGTCGAGGTGGAGGTCGACCTCGACCCCGAGATCGACGAAGAAGAAGCCCCCGACCTCGACGCGATCATGAGCAACCTCAAGGACGTGCTCTCGGTCGGCGAGGAGCGCTGGCGCGCCATCGTCGAAGAGATCTCGAGCGACATCGAGGACGCCCTCGATGACGACGAGCTCGATGCCGACGTCGACCTGCGCACCGACCTCGAAGCGATCGGCGTGGGCGTGTTCGCCGACGCGATCATCGTGGTCTTCGCCGGTCAGACCTCGTTCCCCGACGCTCTCGTGCACGTGCAGCTCACGCCCGAGCTCGAGGTCGAGGACATCGAGATCATCGGCGACGACGACGAAGACGACGACGAGGACTGACTCCCGTTCGAAAGGGTCGCGCCGCATCAGCGCGGCCCTTTCGCGTTCTCAGGCGGTGCCGCCGAGGGAGGCCTTCATCGACGTGATCCGCGCCTGCTCGTCGAAGTCGAAGGTGACCGAGCCGGACGAGTCGGATAGGACGGCGCCCGAGAACGCCTCGTCGGTCCACGTCATGGTCCACCCGGCCAAGCGCGCGAGGTTCCACACGGCTCCGCGCGGATCGGCGGGCGTCGTGGTCGACAGGATGCGTGGCATCCGGATCATCGCTTCGGCGACGGTCAGCGCGGGCAACGGGGCATCGAGAAGCAGCACCGCGCGCGTGCCGGATTCACCCGAGGGTGCGGAGTAGTACGCCGAGCGGCCGGTGATGTCGACGGCCGCTCCGGCGATCTCGTGCGACACCTGCGCGATCCAGTCGGCGTCGCCCGGGGCATCCGCGGGGAACGGAACCTCGGGTGAGGTGAGCTCGGCGATCCCATGGGTTTCGCCGTAGGCGCGCAGCTGCGCGGCCACCCCCTGATCGCCGCCTCCCGCGGGGTGCGCCCACCCCCACAGGACGGAGCGGGGACCGGGGGCGATCGACGCGATGAGGTGCGCGCGGCAGACGAATCGGCGGGTCGGGTCGGTGGTCGACGAGAACGCGAACGTCCCCGTCGCGAGGTCGACGTCCCATCGGTGGTCGCCGAGCTCCTCAGCCGCCTGGCCCAGTGCGTCCTGGCGGAGGGCGGTGAAGAACGAGGCGCGATCGGCGAGAGCCCGGAGAGTCGGATAAGTCGTCACCGCTCCACGCTAGACCGGTCGCTCGGAATCGCACGGACGAAACGAGGACCGGCCGTCGACACGACGACGGGCCGGGCGAACCATCGCCCAGCCCGTCGTCGAGTCGAAGATGTCGTCGGCGCTCAGACGATCGCGGCGCGCAGCTCCGCGGCGGCGGCGCCCACATCGGGGGCGCTGTAGATGGCGCTGCCGGCGACGGCGACCTGGGCGCCCGCCTTCTGCACGTCGGCGATGCTCGACGCGTTGACGCCCCCGGCGACCGAGAACGGCACGCCCGAGGCTTCTCCGTCGCGCAACAGCGTGGCGAAGGTGAAGCCCTCCTCGGCCTGCTCGTCGAGCCCGGCGTGCATCTCGACGAACTCGACGCCGAGGGCGATGACCTCCTTCGCGCGGGCCGGCTTGTCGGCGACCCCGATGAGGTCGACGACGACGCCCTTGCCGTGCTTCTTGGCGGCGGTGACGGCGCCGACGATCGTGCTGTCTCCGGCGCTGCCGAGCACCGTCACGAGGTCGGCGCCGGCGCCGAAGGCGATGTCGGCCTCGAGCTCGCCGGCATCCATCGTCTTCAGATCGGCGAAGACGATCTTGTCGGGGTGCGCCTTCTTGATCGCGGTGATGGCCGACAGGCCCTCGCTCTTGATGAGCGGGGTGCCGAGCTCGAGGATGTCGACGTGCGGGGCCGCGGCGGCGGCGAGGTCGAGGGCGGCCTCGGTGGAGAGGGTGTCCATGGCGAACTGCAGCTTCATTCGGGGGTCCTGACTGTCGGGGTGGAGGGTCATTCGAGGTTCGCGTGGCGGGGCCACAGGTCGTCGGCCGAGAGGCCCGAGCGCTGCCAGAGCGCGTCGAACATCGCGTCGCCGACGAGCACGACGGCCTGCTCGAACAGGCCGCCGGCGTATTGGGTGGAAGCCTTGCCCGAGCGATCGAGCTTCGTCGCGGCGGGGACCACGACGAGGGCGTCCGCCGCCTGCCCGAGGGGCGAGTCGGGAGCGGTGGTGATCGCCACGATGCGGGCGCCGACCTCGGTGGCCGTCTCGATGGCGCGGACGATCGCGGTCGTCGTTCCCGAGCCGCTGGCGGTGAGCAGCACATCCCCGGCGCGGATCGCGGGGGCGGTGGTCTCGCCGACGACGTGCACGGCGAGGCCGAGGTGCATGAGGCGCATCGCGGTCATCTGCA
This sequence comes from Microbacterium sp. Leaf203, assembly GCF_001421275.1. Lineage (NCBI taxonomy): Bacteria > Bacillati > Actinomycetota > Actinomycetes > Micrococcales > Microbacteriaceae > Microbacterium > Microbacterium sp. Leaf203. The sequence goes on from NZ_LMKF01000022.1 coordinate 1,238,117, forward strand.
GCGCGAGGCCCGAGCGGCCGGCGCCGAGGATGAACACGCGGTCGGCGCCGGCCAGCACCTCGAGCACGTCGTCCGCGCCGTCACCGGTCGCGAGGCGATCGACGACGGAGGTCAGCTCACCCGCGATGCGGGAGAGGGATGCCGCGATGCCGGCGTCGGGGGAAGTCATGGCTCCATGCTTCGCCCGGGGAGCGGGGCGCGTGGCCGGTCGACGGCACAGGTTCACCTACCCGATCGGGTAGGTGCTCCTCGTGGGCTAGGTTGGGGCGGGTGAACCCGTCCGCCGAGTTGTCGTCCCCCGCGTCTCGCGCCCTCGTCATCGAGCACGAACGCATCGTCGCCGAGCAGGCCGACCGCCACGCCGTGACGCTCGAATCGGTGCTGGCGATCCTGCGCTCCACGCGCCTCGACGACCGGGCGGCACGCGCCCTGGCCGTGGAGACCGCGGCGGCCGCCCTCGTCGTGCTGCGGACGTCGACCGATCAACAGCGCAGCGCCCTGCTCGAGCCCGTCGCCGGGGCCTTCGCCCGGTTGCGCACCGACCTTCGCCCGCTCGTTCGACACGGCGACCTCGACGTGCAGTTCGTCGAACCGCCGGCGACCGGGCGCGCCCTCCCCGGCGAAGTCGCCCACGAGGCGCGGGCGATCGTCCGCAGCGCCGTCCTCGCCCTGCTCGATCGGGGCGCTCCGCACCGCGTGCGCATCCAATGGGATTGCGACGGGCTCAACCTGCTGATCGGCATCCGCGACGACGGAGCAGGCACCCTCACCGCTCACGACGACTCGCTGGGACCGATCGTCGAGCGGGTCAGCGCACTCAACGGGGCGTTCGACGTCGCCTCGACCCCCGGGTGGGGGTCGGAGCTCTCGGTCGTCCTGCCGCTCGATCCGCCGCCGCGTCCCGACTTCCTCGACGAAGCGGTCGATCTCAGCCCCCGCGAGAGCGAGGTGCTCAGCCTGGTCGTGGCCGGCTCACGCAACCGCGCGATCGCCGAACGCCTCGGCATCAGCGAGAACACCGCGAAGTTCCACGTGTCGAATCTGCTGCGCAAAGCCGGCGTCTCCACGCGGGCCGAGCTCGCGGCCCTCGGGACGGCGCGCGCTCAGTAGCTGTCGCGCTGCTCCGCGCGGGCGGTGACGAACCGCGCCGCCAGTGCCTCCGACGCGCGGGCGAGCAGCGCCACATCGGCGCCGACCGCGACGAAATCCGCGCCGGCGTCGAGGTAGGCCTCGGCCACCGCGGGGTCGAAGGCGTTCACGCCGACGGGGGTCCCGGCATCCGCCGCTGCGGCGAACACGCGATGCACCGCCGCCACGACATCGGGGTGCGACTGCTGCCCGAGCAGGCCCATCGAGGCCGAGAGGTCGCTGGGGCCGACGAAGACGGCATCCACTCCCTCGACCGCGGCGATCGCGGCCGCGTTGTCGACGCCTGCCGTCGTCTCGATCTGCACCGTGAGCGAGACGTGCTCGGCGGCGTCGGCGAGGTAGCCGTCGACCCGGTTCCAGCGCGCGCTGCGGGCGAGGGCGCTGCCGACCCCGCGCACGCCCTGCGGCGGGTACCGCGTGGCGGCGACCGCGGCGCGGGCCTCGTCGGCGGTCGAGACCATCGGCACGATGAGGTTCTGCGCGCCCAGATCGAGCACCCGCTTGATGGTCACGGGGTCGTTCCACGGCACGCGCACGACCGGGGTGACCGGATAGGCGGCGGCCACCTGCAGCTGAGTCAGCACCGACTCGAGCGAGGTCGCGGAGTGCTCCATGTCGAGCAACAGCCAGTCGAGGCCCGAGCCCGCGGCGATCTCGGTGATCGTGGCGTTTCCCGAGCACACCCACATGCCCGCGAGGGGGCGATCGGATGCCGCGAGGGCGGCCCGGAAAGTCGGGGTCAGACGAAGCGGCACGAGATCGTTCCCATCGGTCCGTAATCGCACAGCACGTCGTCGCCCTGCGACACCCACATCGGGCGCGTGAACGATCCTGCCAGGATGATCTCTCCCGCCTCCAGGCGCGCGCCGTGCTGGTGGAACTTGTTCGCGAGCCACGCCACCCCGGTCGCCGGGTGGCCGAGGACGCCCGCGGCGACGCCGGTCTCTTCGATCTCGCCGTTGCGGCTCAGCACGCCCGGGACCCACCGCAAGTCGATCTCGTCGGGACGCTTGCGCACGTCGCCGAGCACCATCGCCCCGTAGGCGGCGTTGTCGCTGATCGTGTCGACGATCGTGCGGCCCTCGAGCTCGATGTGCGAGTTGAGCACCTCGAGCGCGGGCACGGCGTAGTCGATCGCGGCGAGGGCGTCGTCGAGCGTGCAGTCGGGACCCTCGAGCGGGGTCTTCAGCACGAACGCGAGTTCGACCTCGATGCGCACGTTCGAGAACAGGGCGACCGGGATCTCGTCTCCCGAGCGGTAGACCGTGTCATCGAACATCACGCCGTAGTCGGGCTCGGTGATGCCCGTCGCCTGCTGCATCGCCTTCGACGTCAGGCCGATCTTGCGCCCGACGAGGGTGCGACCGGCGGCGATCTGCGTATCGCGCCAGCGGCCTTGGATCGCGTAGGAGTCTTCGACCACGGCATCCGGATACCTCGCCGTGATCCGCGGGATCACCGCGTGCGCGCGATCGGCCTCGGCGAGCTGGGCCGCGATGGCGTCGATCTGTGCGTCGGTGAGCATGGGGTCTCCTTGGTTGGTCTCACGAACCTCGTCCCACTTCTGGTGGAGCGTGTCCCAGATTCGTCTGGCTGAGGGGTGTCCAACCAGCCGAAAGTGGGACATGGGTGGGCTGGACGGCCTGCGGCTGTGCACGCGTCCCACTTTTGGTGGAGCGTGTCCCGAATTTGGCTGGGTGAGAGGGGCTCAGACCGCCATAAGTGGGACATGGGGGCGGGTGCTGGCTGGGGCGCTGGCGCTGGCTGGGGCGCTGGCGGGCTGGCGGCTCAGAGCTGGTTGCCCAGCTTGAACTCGCCCGATCCGACCTCTTCGGGGGCGCGGGTGTAGCTGAAGCCGTCGGCGCCGATGGTCACGGCCATCTCGCTCGAGTCGGTGCGGGCGCGCACCGGCTGCGGGTTGCCGTCGAGGTCGAGCACGAGCGAGCCCTCGGTGTACCACGACGGCACGACGGGGTTGCCCCACCAGTCGCGGCGCTGGTTGTCGTGGACGTCCCAGGTGATGACGGGGTTGTCGGGGTCGCCGGTGTAGTAGTCCTGCGTGTAGACCTCGACGCGGTGCCCGTCGGGGTCGCGCAGGTACAGGTAGAACGCGTTCGAGACGCCGTGGCGACCGGGGCCGCGTTCGATGGCATCCGATCGACGAAGGGCGCCGAGCTTGTCGCAGATCGCGAGGATGTTGTGCTTCTCGTGCGTCGCGAAGCACACGTGGTGCATGCGGGGGCCGTCGCCGCCCGTCATGGCGGTGTCGTGCACGGTGGGCTTGCGGCGCATCCAGGCCGCGTAGACGGTGCCCTCTTCGTCCTGGATGTCCTCGGTCACGCGAAAGCCGAGCGACTGCATGAAGTTCACCGCGCGCGGCACGTCGGGGGTGATCTGGTTGAAGTGGTCGAGACGCACGAGCTCGCCGGGGGAGTGCAGGTCGTAGCGCCACGACAGGCGCTCCTGGTGCTCGGTGTCGAAGAAGAACTCGTACGGGAAGCCGAGGGGATCGACCACGCGCACCGAGTCGCCGATGCCCTTCGTGAAGCCGTTCGGCTCGCGGCGCACGTCGCAGCCGAGCTCCTCGTAGAACGCGACGGCCTTGTCGAGGTCGTCGGCGCTGCGCACGCGGTACGAGAACGTCGCGACGGCCGCGACCGGCCCCTGACGCAGCACCAGGTTGTGGTGGATGAACTCCTCGGTCGAGCGGAGGTAGATCGCCTCGTCGTTCTCTTCGGTGATGTGCAGGCCGAGGACGTCGACGTAGAAGACACGGGATGCCGCGAGGTCGGTCACCACGAGCTCCATGTACGCGCAGCGCAGGATGTCGGGCGCGGGTGAGGTGGGCGTGGGGATGGGGTTGTCCGACTGGATCGGTGCCTCTTCGGTCACCCAGAACCCGGAGGAGGTCTTCTGTTCTTCGGTGTGTTTTGCCATGGTTCGCGTCCTTGCGTGTGTGTCGGCGGCTCGGGGGTCGGGCGGGCTCAGTGCGCCTGCGCCTTGCCGAAGGTGGGGTTGTGGGCGCCGCCGAGCGTGATGTGCACGGCCTGCTGGTCGGTGTAGAAGTCGATCGAGCGGTAGCCGCCCTCGTGGCCCAGGCCCGAGGCCTTCACGCCGCCGAAGGGGGTGCGCAGGTCGCGGACGTTGTTGGAGTTCAGCCACACCATGCCGGCCTCGACGTTCTGCGCGAACAGGTGCGCGCGCGTGAGGTCGTTGGTCCAGACGTAGGCGGCCAGGCCGTACTTCGTGTTGTTGGCCAGTGCGAGGGCCTCGTCATCGGTGTCGAAGGGGGTGATCGCGACGACGGGGCCGAAGATCTCCTCCTGGAAGATGCGCGCGTCGGGCGCCACGTCGGCGAAGACCGTGGGGCGCACGAAGTTGCCCTCCTCGAAGCCCTCGGGGCGGCCGCCGCCGGCGACCAGGCGTCCCTCGGTCTTGCCGAGCTCGACGTACGACATGACCTTGGCGTAGTGCTCGGGGTGCACGAGGGCGCCGACCTCGGTGTCGGGGTCGTCGGGGAAGCCGACCTTCACGCGGTCGGCCTGAGCGGCGTAGCGCTCGACGAACTCGTCGTAGACCGAGCGCTCCACGAGGATGCGGCTGCCCGCGGTGCAGCGCTCGCCGTTGAGCGAGAAGACGCCGAAGATGGTCGCGTCGATCGCGGCGTCGAGGTCGGCGTCGGCGAAGACGATCGCCGGGCTCTTGCCGCCCAGCTCCATCGAGAGGCCCTTGAGGAAGGGCGCCGAGTTGGCGAAGATCAGCTGGCCCGTCGAGCTCTCACCGGTGAACGAGATCAGCGGCACCTCGGGGTGCTTCACGAGCGCGTCGCCGGCGTCTTCACCGAGGCCGTTGACGAGGTTGAACACGCCCTCGGGCAGGCCCGCCTCTTCGAAGATCCCGGCCCACAGCGACGCCGACAGGGGCGTGAACTCGGCGGGCTTGAGGACCACGGTGTTGCCGGTGGCGAGGGCGGGGCCGAGCTTCCACGACTCGAGCATGAAGGGGGTGTTCCACGGCGTGATGAGGCCCGCGACACCGATCGGCTTGCGGTTGACGTAGTTGAGCTGACGGCCCGGCACCTTGAAGGCGTCGTCGGTCTGGGCCACGATCAGGTCGGCGAAGAAGCGGAAGTTCTCGGCCGCGCGCCGGGCCTGACCGAGCGCCTGCGTGATCGGCAGGCCCGAGTCGAACGACTCGAGCTCGGCGAGGCGCTCGTCGCGGGACTCGACGATGTCGGCGATGCGGTGCAGCACGCGCGAGCGCTCGCGCGCCAGCATCCGGGGCCAGGGTCCCTCGGTGAAGGCCTTGCGTGCGGCCGCGACGGCGAGGTCGATGTCGGCCTTCTTGCCGGCGGCGGCCTGCAGGTAGGTCTGGTTGGTCACCGGGTCGAGCACGTCGAAGGTGTCGCCGTCGACCGAGTCGACGAACCGGCCGCCGATGTAGTGCTGGATGAGCTCGGGCAGATCGGCCGGGATCCGGCGGGCGGTGGTGAGCGGGGTGGTCATGGGTGCTCCTTCGGTGAAGAGGGGTGGATGCCGGGTGGCAGGCGATCCGCGACGGCGATGTCGTCGGGGCGCGGGGTCATGGCATCCGGAAGGGTCTTTCGAGGTCAGAAAGCGGGGAGGCCGAGCACTTCGTCGGGGTGCTCGTGGATCATGTAGGCGTCGAGGGTGGCTGAGCGGTGTCGGCGCGAGACCTTCTCGATCTCGGCCAGGGGAGCGCCGTTCTCGATGAGGACGAGGATGTTCTCGTGCTCGCGCACCGACTCCGCGGCACGGCCCGGCACGAAGCTGAACGTGGAATCGCGCAGGTGCCCGAGGCGCGCCCACTCGGCCTGCACGAGCTCGAGCATGCGCGGGTTGGCGCACTTCTCGAACAGGATCGCGTGGAACTCCTGGTTGAGCGCGGTGAAGGCACGCGGGTCGAAGTGCTCGAGCGTCTCGACCATCAGCTCGTTGACCTGGCGGGCACGGCGCACGTCGTCGGCGGTGAGCGCGCGCGCCGACAGGGCCGTCGCGGCCCCCTCGAGCAGACTGAGGGCCTGCATGCTGAAGCGGTAGGCGGTGTCGTCGACCATCGACACGCGCGCGCCGACGTTGCGCTCGAACATCACCAGGCCCTCGGCCTCGAGCTGGCGGATCGCCTCGCGCACCGGCACGACGCTCATGTCGAGTTCGCCGGCGATCGAGCCGAGCACCAGGCGGTAGCCGGGGGTGAAGTCCTGCGAGGCGATGCGCTGCTTGATCCAGTGGTACGCCTGCTGCGACTTGCTCCTGCTGGCGGTGACGTCGCTCATCGGGTGGTCTCGCTCTCGTACCGGGCGCGCCATTCCGCGTTCATCGGGAACAGCCCCTCGATCGGGTGACCGGATGCCACCTGACCGGCGATCCACGCGTCTTCGGTCTCTTGCGCGAGGGCGGCGTCGACCACCTCTTCGGCGATCGCGGGCGGGATGACGATCACGCCGTCGCCGTCGCCCACGAGGATGTCGCCGGGCTCGACGGTGGTACCGCCGCAGCCGACGGCCACGTCGGTCTCCCACGGCACGTGACGGCGACCCAGGACGGCCGGGTGCGGGCCCGCGGTGAAGACGGGGATGCCCACCGCGGCCACGGCCTCGGCGTCGCGGACCCCGCCATCGGTGACGATCGCCGCGGCCTTCCGGGCGTGCGCGCGGATCGCGAGGATGTCGCCGAGCGTGCCCGATCCGGTCTCGCCGCGTGCCTCGATGACGATGACCTCGCCCTCGCCGACCGCGTCGAACGCGCGCTTCTGGGCGTTCTGTCCGCCGCCGTGCGAGGCGAAGAGGTCTTCGCGGTGCGGGACGAAGCGCAGCGTCCGCGCCGTGCCGACGAAGCGACTGCCGGGGGTGAGCGGGTGCACGCCGTCGATGGTGACGTCATTGAGGCCGCGCTTGCGCAGCTGCCCGCTGAGGGCGGCGACCGGGACGCGCGAGAGCTTGTCGCGCAGGGCGGGGGAGAGGACGGGGGCCGGAGGGGTGAGCCCGGCCGCCTCGGCCGAGCCCCACGCCTCGGTGCGCTGGGTGTCGTCGACCGCGGGGAGCGAGCCGATCGCGGGGTCGAAAGACTGCGCGCCCTGGGTCACGGTCGTGCGGAGCCGGCCGGTCGAGTGAGCGCCGGCACCCACCTGCACGTCCACCACATCTCCGGGCACGACCACCGACGAGCCGGCCGGCGTGCCGGTGAGGATCACGTCGCCGGTCTCGAGGGTGAAGTGCTGCGAAAGGTCGGCGACGATCTGGGCGAGCGGGAAGATGAGGCCCGCCGTCGAGTCGTCTTGCACGAGGTCGCCGTTCACCCAGGTGCGCAGGCGCAGGGCGGTGGGATCGACCTCGCGGGCGTCGATGAGCGCGGGACCGAGCGGGGTGTAGCCGTCGCCGCCTTTGGAGCGGACGTTCGAGCCCTTGTCGTTCGCGCGGAGGTCGTACAGGCCGAAGTCGTTCGCGGCGGTGACGGATGCCACGTGCGACCACGCGGCATCCGGGGTCACCCACCGCGCGGGCTCGCCGATGACGAGCGCGATCTCCCCCTCGAAGGCGAGGAGTTCGGTGCCGGCCGGGCGGACGATCTCGGCGCCGGACGCGGCGAGCGAGCTCGACGGCTTGAAGAAGTACGACGGGGCGGCGGGGCGGCGTCCGCGCTGATCGGCGCGCGAGGCGTAGGAGAGGTGGACGGCCACGATCTTGCCGGGGCGCGCACCGAGGGCGGTGAACCGGGGGTCGGTGTCGGTCATGGATGCTCCCTTGCGTCGTATTCGAAATCGTATACGATGACCAACGCCCCAGCAACACCACGCCTCGTCGCCGACGACGACGTCCCGGGGTTTGACGATGACGTCTCGAAGGAGTCCCCATGTCCCGCTCTCAGCCGCAGGGCTTCACGCCCACCGGCACCATCTCCACCCCGAAGGACCGCCGCCGCGTGGTCTTCGCCACCGTTGTCGGCACCACCGTCGAGTGGTACGACTTCTTCCTCTACGCCTCGGCCGCCGGTCTCGTGTTCGGCCAGCTGTTCTTCGCGCCCGCCGGCCCCGGGATCGCGCAGATCCTGTCATTCCTCACGGTGGGTCTGAGCTTCCTGTTCCGTCCGCTCGGCGCCTTCCTCGCCGGGCACCTCGGCGACAAATACGGTCGCCGCGTCGTGCTCATGCTGACGCTCATCATGATGGGCGCCTCGACCACGCTCATCGGCGTGCTGCCGACCTATGAGGTCATCGGCGTCGCCGCCCCCGTGCTGCTCATCCTCCTGCGCGTGCTGCAGGGCATCTCGGCCGGTGGCGAGTGGGGTGGCGCAGTGCTCATGGCCGTCGAGCATGCGCCGAAGACCAAGCGCAGCCTCTTCGGCGCTTCGCCGCAGCTCGGCGTTCCCCTCGGCCTGCTGCTCGCGAGCGGCATGCTCGCGCTCATGGCGCTGATCGCCCCGGGTGACGCCTTCCTCGCGTGGGGCTGGCGCGTGCCGTTCCTGCTGTCGTTCGTGCTGATCCTGGTCGGCTACTACGTGCGCAAGAAGGTCGAGGAGAGCCCGGTGTTCGTCGAGCTCGCCGAGCGCAAGGAGCAGACCCGGATGCCGATCGTGCAGCTGTTCCGCAAGCACTCGCTGCTCGTGATTATCGCCGCGTTCGTCTTCGCCGGCAACAACGCCGTGGGCTACATGACCACCGGCGGCTACATCCAGCGCTACGCGACCAACCCCGACGGCCCTCTGGGGCTCGCGACCGCCGACGTGCTCGGCGCCGTGACGCTCTCGGCCGTGACGTGGCTGATCTTCACGTGGCTCGGCGGGTGGCTCGGCGACAAGATCGGGCGCCGCAACACCTACATCATCGGCTGGATCTCGATGCTCGTCGCGATCATGGCGCTGTTCCCGCTGGTCAACTCCGGCAGCATCGTGCTGCTGGCAGTCGGCCTCATGCTGCTCACCGTCGGCCTCGGCCTGACCTACGGGCCCCAGGCGGCGCTGTACGCCGAGCTGTTCCCGGCATCCATCCGCTTCTCGGGGGTGTCGATCGCCTACGCCATCGGCGCGATCCTGGGTGGCGCCTTCGCCCCGACGATCGCGACGGCGCTCGTCGACGCGACGGGGACGACCGTGTCGGTCACGGTGTACCTGGCGATCATGGCCGTGCTCGGTCTCGTCGCGACGCTGCTGCTGCGCGACCGCAGCGGCATCCCGTTGGGTCCTGATCACGAGGCCGAGCAGGAGGTGAGCCCAGTCCGCGGGCTGTCCAAGGTCTGACCCGATCGAACGGCCCTGTCGCGCTCCGGCGCGGTGGGGCCGTTCGGCGTTGCGCGGCGCGCGGTTCAGGGCCGCGGCCGGCTCAGCGGCCCGGCGGGCTTATTTGCCTGAGATGGTCGGTGTTGCCCGGGCCGGCTGGCCGTTCGAGGCAAGTGAGCCCTCGGCCTGTCGGTTGGTTTGCCTCAGATGGTCGGTGATGCTCGGGCCGGCGGCCATTCGAGGCAAGTGAGCGTTTGGCCTGTCGATTGGTTGCCTGAGGTGGGCGGTGTTGCCCGGGCCGGCGGCCATTCGAGGCAAATGAACGCGGGGCCCGTCGATTCACTTGCCCTGGATGGTCGGTCGGTGTTGCTCGGGCCGGCGGCCCATCGAGGCACGTGAGCGGATGCCGTGGCTCGCACAGCGTGGGGCGCCCGGCCGACGGCGCGCGTCAACCGCGGCGCGGTCCGCGGGAGAGCGCCGCGCGCGCCCTCTTCACGAACTCCTTCCGGTGCTGCGCGAGGTCGGACGCGGTCACGCGAATGATGCGCCATCCGAGGTCGGCGAGCATCTCGTAGCGCCGGATGTCGCGTGCCCACTGCCGCGGGTCCGTGAGGTGCTGCTCGCCTTCGTACTCGAAGCCCACCTTGCGCTCCGGAAACGCGAGGTCGACGAGGGCTACGACCTCGCGCTCGACGACCACGGGGTGATTCAGCGACGGTTCGGGCAGGCCCGCGGCCAGAAGCAGGAGTCTGGTCTGGGTCTCTTTCCTCGACCGTGAGCGAGTACGCACCAGGGGAAGTGCTGCGCGCAGCGAAGCGGCACCCCGCCGCCGCCCCGCCTCGAGAGCTGCCGTGAGCTCGGCGATCGTCGCGAGCGCTGGTGGGTCATCGGAGCGCATGGGCTCGCGCACCAATGCATCGCCGAGCGCGACCAGGTCGTCCCGCTGCAGCAGGGCGCCCATCATGGCCCAGGTCGTTGCGGGGCTCGTCACCCGCAGCCCGCTCACGGGTTCGATGCGGACACTGCCCATCCCCTCGGTGAGCGAGATGCCGCGCACTCCGCGCGCCCTGCCTGCGCGAGCGGGCAGGAGCACTCCGACATCGAGGGGACGCTCGACGAGCCGGTCCGGTCCGTCGCGGAGGTGGAAAACCGATGAGGGCAGCGGCGCGCCCCACGCCACGGCCGCGGCGACCAGACAGAAGAACTCGCACTCCCGCATGCGTGCGGCGTAGGCGGCTGACCGTCGTCGAACGGATGTCTCGAACGCATCGTCCGGCCGAGCAGAGCGCGTCCGTACTCCGTGGAAAGGAGAGGAGAGGTCGGCAGCCCGAAGCCGACTTCGCGGCACCCCGAGATTCCTCGCCGCAGAGACCGAGAAGGACTCGGGTAGCTCGACGGGAAGGGGAGCAGCTCTCACCCCCGAAACATCGCACACCGCGCATGGCCGTCGGCGCGGCATCCGCGATCTGTGGATAACAGGGCGGGTCTCCGGCGCAACGCGCCGTCTGCCCGGGGGGTCGTTTTCCTCAGATGGTGGTTCGGTCCCGCTTCATGCCGACCACCTGCGGCAAGCGACATCTCTCGCCCACGTCGTTTGCCTGACATGGTCGCCGCGTGCGCATGGGGTCGACCATTTGCGGCAAGCGAGAATTTTGTCGCCTGCGTCATATGCCTCATATGGTCGCCGCGTGCGCGTGGGGTCGACCATTTGCGGTAAACGAGTGCCCGGGGCCCAGCGTCGCGCGCGTCGCCTTCCGTCCCGCGTGCGCGACGGAGACCACCCGCGCCGATGGCCCAGCATCCCGGCCAGCCCGGGCCGGACCTCAGATCGAGCGGTCGGGCGTCAGGATGCCGCGCGGGTCCAGCGCGGCCTTGATAGCCCGCTGCACGTCGAGAGCCACGGCATCCTGCTGCCAGGGGAGTTCGTGGCGTTTGACCGACCCGATGCCGTGCTCGCCCGAGATGGTGCCGCCGAGTGAGAGGGCGAGGCGCGTGATGTCGTCGATCACGAGCTCGGCCGCGGCGTACTCCTTGGGGCTCTCGCCCGCCTCGACCGTCGGGTGCAGGTTGCCGTCGCCCGCGTGCGCGACCACGGCGATGCGGCGGCCGTGGCGCTCGGCCAGCTCGCCGATGCCGCGGAACACCGTCGCCAGTTGCGCGACCGGCACGCCGACGTCGCACGACACCCGCAGTCCCTGCGCGGTGAGCGCGGGGTTCGCCAGGCGACGGGCTTCGAGCAGGCTGTCGGAGTCGCTGATCTCGGTCTCCGCGGCGCCGTGCTCACGGCAGAGCGCGGCGATGGCCTCGGCGGTGTCGAGCGCTGCAAAACCGACGGTCTGACCAACCAGCATGGCCGCGCCGGGCGAGGGGAGGCCGCTCGGGTGGAACGCCTCGATGATCTCGACGCTGCGCGCATCGAGCAGCTCGAGCACCTCGGGGGCGGCCGGGCCCGACACGATCGCGGTGACCGCGCGGCCGGCGTCTTCGATGTCGTCGAAGCTCGCACGGAAGGTGCGGGGCTGCCCGGGCAGCACGGGCTTGAGGCGCACGGTCGCAGCGGTGATCACGCCGAGCGTGCCCTCCGACCCCGTGAACAGGCTGGTGAGGTCGTAGCCGGTGGTGTTCTTACGTGTGCGCGCGCCGGTGCGCATCACGCGGCCGTCGGCGAGCACGATCTCGAGGGCCGCCACGACGTCGGTGGTCACGCCGTGGGCGACGCAGCGCAGGCCCCCGGCGTTCGTGGAGATGTTGCCGCCGATCGTCGACCACTGCGCGCTCGCCGGGTCGGGCGGGAAGAACAGGCCGTGCGCGAGGGCGGCGGCATCGAGATCCGCCGTGATCACCCCCGCCTCGACGTCGGCGAGACGGTTGTCGACGTCGATGTCGATGATGCGGTTCATGGCCTCGAGCGAGACGACCAGACCGCCGGCGTACGCCACGGCCCCGCCGGAGAGCCCGGTGCCCGCTCCGCGGACGGAGACCCGGATGCCGCGGGCGTGCGCCCACGCGAGAGCCGTCGACACGTCGCCGGTCGAGGTCGCCCGCACGACGGCGAGGGGCAGCCCCTCGGGTTGCGCGCGCGAACTGTCGACGGCGTAGGCGGCGAGGCTGTCCACGTCGGTGAGGAGGCGGTCGCCGAGGGCGGTGCGGAGGTCGCCGAGGGTGTCGGTCGGGGTGTCCGCGGCGGACGCGGTCGAGGCGTCGTGCCCTACGCAGGCAGCACCCGTGGGCCTGTGTCCGGCGGCGCCCGCGAAGCCCGGTACGGGACCGGCCCCCGCCGCGGACTCGTTCACGAGTTCACCTTGATGATCTCGCGCTGGTACGGCGCGATGACGGTGCCGCTGATGCGCAGGTCGAGCAGCAGGAAGGGCCGCTCGGCGGGGTCGCGGCGGGTCCACTCCGCCAGCGCCTCGAGATCGGCGACCTCGCGTACCACCACGCCCTCGGCGCCGAAGCCGCGGGCGACCGCGGCGAAGTCGACCTCGGGGATGAGCATCGGCTCGCGGGCGAGGCCCTTCAGGCCGTAGAGGTTGATCTCGGCGCCGTAGGCGGCGTCGTTCCACACCACCGCGATGCCGTGGCCGGCGGCCGTGCGCACGGCGCTCTCGAGGTCGGCGATCGCCATGAGGCCACCGCCGTCGCCGGTGGTGAGAACGACCGTCGCGTCGGGGCGGGCGGCGATCGCTCCCGCGACCGAGGGGAAGCCGAGGCCGATCGACTGGTACGCGGTGCCGACCATCATCACGCGGTCGGGGGAGGCGACGGGCCAGTACATGTTCGACCAGCCGAGGAAGTGTCCGCCGTCCGAGACGACGACACGGTCCTCGGGCAGCAGCTCACCGATCCGTGCGGCGGCGGAGCGGGGGTCGAGTCGGCCATCCGGCGCGAGGCCCTCGCCCGCCTCCTGCTCGCGCAGCGGGGCGGCGTCGACGCGATCGCGCCAGCCTGACGACATCGCGCCGCGGGAGCGCAGGCGGCTGGTGATCTCCTCGGCCGCCACCGCGGCATCCGCCCGCACGAATCCCCCCACCTGGGCGTGGGTCGCGGTGGTCGCCACGTCGACCTGGAAGACATCGGTGCCCGGGGCGAAGAGCTCGCCGAAGCGCATCGTGAACTGGTTGAGCCCCGCGCCGAAGACCACGGCGACGTCGGCTTCGCGCACGAGCTCCATCGCTCCCGCGGCGCCGAATCCGCCCGTGACGCCGAGGTCGTGCTCGGACGCGGGGAAGATGCCCCGGCCGAGGGCGGTGGATGCCGTGATCGCCCCGGTCGTCTCGGCGAGGCGCCCGAGCGCGGGGCCGGCGTCGGCGAGCCAGGCTCCGCGGCCGGCGAGTAGGAACGGCCGCTCGGCTCCGGCGAGGGCATCGGCGATGCGGTCGAGCGCGGCACTCGCCGAGGGGCCCTGCGGGGCCAGGGGAGCGGGGATCGTCACGGTCCCGGCATCCGTCAGCTCTCCGGCCTCGCGGGTGACCACGTCGTAGGGGATCGCCAGCACCACGGGGACGCGATACGTCAGCGCGTGCTCGAGCGCGATGAGCACGGTGGCCGAGGCGTCGCGGTCGCCGACGGTGTAGGTGCGCACGCCCACGGCCGAGGCGAGCGCGACCTGGTCGACGCCCCACGGGCGCGGGCCCGAGGTGGGCTCGTCGCCGACCACGAGCAGCAGGGGGATGCGCGCCTGCGCCGACTCGGCCAGAGCGGTCAGGGTGTTGGTGAAGCCGGCGCCGTAGGTGGCGGTGGCGGCGGCGATGCGACCCGACGCGCGATAGTGCGCGTCGGCGGCGACGACCCCGCCGGCCTCGTGCCGCATCGCCGTGAAGACGGCGTCGGTGTGCCGGTGCAGGGCGTCGAGGAAGTACGCATTGCCGTTGCCCATCACGCCGAAGACGTGGTCGAGGTGGCGGCCGAGGGTGTGGGCGACGTGCGCGGAGACGATGGGCATGCGGAAGCCTTTCGCGAAACAGGAACGGGAATGAGCCGTATGTGTCTCGCGCGGGTCTCGCGCTACGTGCCCCTTTTTCGAGCAGCGACGCACGACCTCGTGCGCCTGACGGGAGCGATCATATACGATCGCGCGGCCGACCTACAGCGCCCCCCGGATCGCGGATGCCGCCGCCTCGAGCCGCACCGCGATCGCGGCGTCGTCGAGATCGGTCGACACGTGCACGGCGGCGACCGCCGCGGGCTCGCGGCCCTGCACCTGCAGGGGGACCGCCACCGCGCGGAGCGTCGGGATCACCTCGTCGTGACTGCGCGCCCAGCCGCGCTCCGCGGCATCCGCCACCTCCGACGCCAACCGCGCGTCGACGTCGTCGGGCCACCGACGCGGCGGGAGCTGCGCGAGGATCGCCCGACCGGGAGCGCCTCGGGTGACCGGATGCCGCGACCCGGGCCGCTGCGCCACCGCGGTCACCGTGTGCCGGGGTTCGACGCTCGCGAGGGTCACGCATTCGTCGTGGTCGAGCACGACGAGGAAGCACGTCATGCCCAGGTCGTTCGCGGCTGCGGTGAGCTCGGGGAGGGCCTCGGCCTGCAGGTCGGCGGCGACGCCCGCGGCCAGGGCGGCCAGGCCCGTGCCGAGGCGCACCGCTCCCGCCGCGTCGCGGGTGACGAGGCCGTGGTGTTCGAGCGTGCGCAGCAGTCGGTAGGCCACGGAGCGGTGCAGGTCGACGCGCCCCGCGAGCTCGTCGATCGTGAGCGGAGTGCGGGCGTCGGCGAGGGTTTCGAGGAGGCGGATGCCGCGACTCAGCGTCTGCGAGGCGGGGGAGGAGTCTTGCCGCGGCGTCATGGCTCGGCTAACCTCTCGTTCGATAGCGGAACGCTGAGTTCGAATATAGAACACACCGTCTCGCGGGGCAACCTCGACATCGACGTCAGGAGAAACGATGCAGTTCCACCACCACGGCTACGTCTCGGGCGATCCGCGCGTGCAGAACGCCGCGGGCACCGGCCTCGACCGGCCCGAGCGCCTGCCCGACGAGGTCGACGTGCTGATCGTGGGCTCCGGACCCGCCGGCATGCTGCTGGCCGCGCAGATGTCGCAATTCCCCCAGCTCACCACGCGCCTCATCGAGAAGCGCGAGGGGCGTCTGCCGCTGGGTCAGGCCGACGGCATCCAGCCCCGCAGCGTCGAGACGTTCCAGGCGTTCGGCTTCGCCGACCGCATCACCGCTGAGGCGTACAACATCGGCTGGATGAATTTCTGGGCGCCCGACCCCGAGGATCCCGCCAAGATCGTGCGCACGACCCGCACCGAGGACTACGGCTTCAAGATCAGCGAGTTCCCGCACCTCATCGTGAACCAGGCCCGCGTGCTCGACTACTTCGCCGAGGCCGCGGCCGACGGCCCCGCGCGCATCCGCCCTGACTACGGCGTGGAGTTCCTCGGCCTCGAGGTCGGTGAGGGGGAGTACCCCGTTGAGGTGCGCGTCCGCACGGACGAAGGGGAGCGCACGATCCACGCGAAGTACGTCGCCGGATGCGACGGTGCCCGCAGCGGCGTGCGCCAGGCGATCGGCCGCACCCACGTCGGCGCTGCGGCCCGTCACGCGTGGGGAGTGATGGACGTGCTCGTCGAGACCGACTTCCCCGACTGGCGCATCAAGTGCGCGATCAACGCCGCGGCGGGGAACATCCTGCACATCCCGCGCGAGGGCGGCTATCTCAGCCGCATGTACATCGACCTCGGCGAGGTCGCGGCCGACGACGACCACCGCGTGCGTCAGACCCCGATCGAGGAGGTCATCCGGCGGGCCAACGAGATCCTGCACCCCTACTCGATCGACGTGAAGCAGGTCGCGTGGCACAGCGTGTACGAGGTGGGGCATCGGGTGACCGACCGGTTCGTCGACGACCTCGACGCCCCGCGCGTCTTCCTCGCCGGCGATGCCTGCCACACCCACAGCGCCAAGGCCGGGCAGGGTATGAACGTGTCGATGCAGGACGGCTTCAACCTCGGCTGGAAGCTCGGACACGTGCTCACCGGCCTGGCCTCCGCCGACCTCCTGCGCACCTACGACGACGAGCGCCGCCCCGTCGCCCAGCAGCTCATCGATTTCGACCGCGAGTGGTCGTCGCTCATGGCGCGCAAGCCCGGCGAGATCACCGACCCCGCGGAGCTGTCGACCTACTACCTGGCCACGGCCGAGTTCCCCTCGGGCTTCATGACGCACTACGGCCCCTCAGCGATCACCGCCGACGCGCCCGCTCAGGAGTTGGCATCCGGATTCCCCGTCGGCAAGCGCTTCAAGAGCGTCGAGGTCGTGCGGGTGTGCGACGGCAACCCCGTGCACCTCGGTCACCACGCCACGGCCGACGGGCGCTGGCGCGTGTACGCCTTCGCGGATGCCGAGGGCTCGGCGCTGCGCGAATGGGCGGCGGCGGCGCGCGAGATCGTCGAGCGCTTCACCCCCGAGGGTGCCGACCTCGACGCGGTGTTCGATGTGAAGGCGGTGTACCCGGGTCGTTGGGAAGACGTGGTCGACGTGCCGGAGCTGTTCCGCCCGCGCTCGGGTCCGCTCGGCCTGACCGACGGGGAGAAGGTCTTCGCCGCCGCGCCCTCGGCCTGGACGAGCGCCGACATCTTCGCCGAGCGCGAGATCGCCGCCGAGGGAGCCGTCGTGGTCGTGCGCCCCGATCAGTACGTCGCCCACGTCCTGCCGCTGACCGATCCGGCCGGCCTGGAGCGCTTCTTCGCCGGGGTGATCGCGCAGCCGGCGGAGGCGGCCGCGCGCTGACGGGGGGCGACGTGCGCCCGGGGAGGGCTGGCCACGGCGGCGAGCACGCCACCCCCTTTGTACGCCACGTATATCGGCGCACCCCCGTGTGCTGACGAGAATGGGCGGGACACCCCCGCATCGATCCAGGAGGATTCATGACCGATTCGCGCGAGAGCGAGCTGCTGGCATCCGTACCCACCGGCCTGCTGATCAACGGGGAGTGGCGCCCCGCCACGGGCGGTGCGACCGTCGCCGTCAACGACCCCTCCACCGGTGAGGTCATCCACCAGATCGCCGACGCGACCGTCGACGACGGCATCGCGGCGATGGATGCCGCGGCCGACGCCTTCCCGTCGTGGGCCGCGACCCCCTCGCGCGAGCGCGCCGAGATCCTCCGCCGCGCGTTCGACCTGCTGCAGGAGCGCAAGGAGGACATCGCTCTGCTGATGACCCTCGAGATGGGCAAGCCCCTCGCCGAGGCTCGCGGAGAGGTCGGCTACGGCGGGGAGTTCCTGCGCTGGTTCAGCGAGGTCACCGCGCACACCCAGGGGCGCTACGGCGCCAACCCCGAGGGCACCGGTCGCATGATCGTCTCGCAGCACCCCGTGGGCCCGTGCTACCTCATCACCCCGTGGAACTTCCCCCTCGCGATGGCCACCCGCAAGATCGCCCCCGCGCTCGCCGCCGGCTGCACGGTCGTCATCAAGCCGGCCACGCTCACGCCGCTGACGACCCTGTTCTTCGCGCAGATCCTGCAAGACGCGGGGCTCCCCGCCGGTGTCGTGAACGTCGTGACCACCACGAACACCGGCCCCGTGTCGGAGCGCATCATCTCCGACCCGCGCCTGCGCAAGCTCTCGTTCACCGGATCCACGCCGGTCGGCGTGAAGCTGCTGCAGCAGGCGGCCCCCGGCGTGCTCCGCACCTCGATGGAGCTCGGCGGAAACGCGCCCTTCGTCGTCTTCGAGGACGCCGATCTCGACAAGGCGGTCGAGGGCGCGATGCTCGCCAAGTTCCGCAACATCGGGCAGGCCTGCACCGCGGCCAACCGCTTCATCGTGCAGCGCAGCGTCGTCGAGGAGTTCACCCGCCGGGTCACCGAGCGCGTGCAGGGCATGAAGATCGGTCGCGGCACCGAGGAGGACGTGCAGATCGGACCCCTCATCGACGACCGCGCGGTCGACAAGGCCAAGACCCTCGTGGGCGACGCCGTCGAGCGTGGCGCGAAGGTCACCGTGGGCGGCTCGCCCATCGACGGCCCCGGCACCTTCTTCGAGCCCACTGTCGTGGCCGACGTGCAGCCGGGCAGCGACATCCTCCGCGAGGAGATCTTCGGACCCGTTCTCGCGATCATCCCCTTCGACGACGAGGACGACGCCGTGCGCCTCGCCAACGACACCGAGTACGGCCTCGTCTCGTACGTCTTCACCGAGTCGCTCGCGCGCGGTCAGCGCATGATCGACAAGCTCGAGACCGGAATGATGGGCCTCAACGTCGGCGTCGTCTCGAACGCCGCGGCCCCCTTCGGCGGGTGGAAGCAGTCGGGCCTCGGCCGCGAGGGCGGCGACGAGGGCATCCACGAGTACCTGCAGACCAAGTACACGCTGACGGCCAACCCTTACGCCTGATCGGGCAGGACCAGACACCGGATGCCACGACCCCGGCGCCCCGCGAGGGCCCCGGGGTCGTGGCATCCGCGCAGTCGCCCGTGCACAACTCCTGCACATCCGTCGGTTCGGCCCCCGTTCGGCTCTATCCCGTCAGCCCTGCAGGAGGTGTGCTGCGGGTTCGCCGCGTTGTTCGGGTTCGCCGGGGCGCCGGCATCCAGGCGTCTCGGCGGTCACCCGTGCACAACTCCTGCAATGCCTTCCGTTCGCGCCTCTCTCGGCTGCGATCCGGCGGATCCTGCAGGAGTTGTGCCGCCTCCGCCGGCGTCAGCCGTCCGCGTGGCGGTCGAGGAACGCGAAGACCTCCGCGTCGTCGACGCCGGGGAACATGCCGCGGGGGAGCGGCGAGAACATGTACTGGTGCACGCGGGCGCTCGGCCAGGCCTTGCCCGACCAGCGCTCCGCGGCTTCGGTGTCGGGGCGGCGGCAGCACGACTCGTCGGGGCAGTGCGAGACGCCCCGCTTCGTGGTCTCGCGTCCGCGGAACCACCGGGCGTCGTCGAACGGCACGCCCACGGTGATCGAGAAGTCGCCGTTCGAGGTCGTTCCCGTCTGGCTCGAGCACCAGTAGGTTCCGGCGGGAGTGTCGGTGTACTGGTAGTGCTCGGTGGTGCGGTTGTGCTCGTCGAAGGCGGACCGCGCCGAGAACTTCTTGCACACGATCTGCCCTTCCACCGAGCCGGTGACGTCGGTGGGCAGGGGGAGGTCGTCGTTCTCGTAGACGCGCGAGATCGCACCGTCGCCGTCGACGCGCATGAAGTGCAGGCGGATGCCGAGGTGCACGGTCATCAGGTTCGTCATGCGCATGGCGGCTGCTTCGTGGGTCACCCCGAACGCGTCGCGGAAGTCCTCGACGGCGAGGTTGCGGTCCTTCTTCGCCTGTGTGAGGAAGGCGACCGAGCTCGTCTCGGGCATGAGGCAGCAGGCGGCGTAGTAGTTGATCTCGAGGCGCTGCTGCAGGAAGTCGGCGTAGTCGGTGGGCGGGCGGTGTCCGAGCAGACGGTGCGCCATCGCTTGCAGAGCCATCGACCGCAGGCCGTGGCCGCCCGGGATCGACGCGGGAGGCAGGTAGATGCGCCCGTTCTCGAGATCGGTGACCGAGCGCGCCGAGTGCGGCAGGTCGCTGACGTAGATGAGTTCGAAGCCCAGCTGTTCCGCCATGATGCTCACCGTGCGGTGGGTGAGGGCGCCGGTCGAGTGCCCCGCGGCCTTGAGCTGTTTCTCGGCGAGACGTTCGATCTCGGGCAGGTGGTTCGACATCTCCCGCATGCGCAGGCGCAGCTCCGTGTTGGCGCGGCGGGCTTCTTCGGGGCTCGCGATCGTCTCGCGCTCGCGCCGTTGCAGTTCGCGGTGCAGTCCCAGCACGGCCTCGATCGTGTCGTCGCTCGTTCCCTTGGTCACTTTGACGGGAGGGATGCCGAGCTGCCGGAAGAACGGACTGGTCTGGGCCCGCTCGAGCTCGATCTCGAGGGCCGCCCGGCGGTTCGGGGGCTCCCGTGAGAGGAGCTCGGTGACCTCGGTCTCGGTGGCCCGCGCGATCTCCTGCAGGAGGGAGAGCTTCGGTTCGCGTTTGCCGTTCTCGATGAGGCTCAGCTGGCTGCCGGCGACGCCGACCATCGCACCGAGCTCGTCGAGGGTGTAGCCGCGCGCGAGTCGGTGGTGCCGGATGCGGTGCCCGAGGGTCGTGAGTTCGAACGACGATGCCATTCCTTGACCATATCGAAAGATCGTGGATTCTTACGGGCAAAGTTCTCGGAAAGAAGTCGCTCGCGCGCCCAACATGGAGGAAGACCACCGATTTCGCTCTCAACCGAGGAGAACGACATGGCACTCGCCGACATCTTCAACTCCACCCCGCGCACCGCCGCGCCCGTCACCCGTGCGGGCCGCGTGGCTCGCGCCGGCCACGGGGAACGCCCCGCCGTCGAAGGCCCCGGCCTCGCCGCCCTCACCGCGTGGGTCGACCAGGTCGCCGCCCTCACCCAGCCCGACCGCATCCACTGGGTCGACGGCTCGGCCGCCGAGAACGACGCCCTGCTGCGCGAGATGGTCGACGAGGGCAAGCTCATCAAGCTCAACCCCGAGTGGCGTCCCGGTTCGTACCTCGCCCGCTCGCACCCCGGCGACGTCGCGCGCCTCGAGTCGCGCACGTACATCGCCTCGAACCGCGAAGAAGACGCCGGTCCCACGAACAACTGGATCGCCCCCGCCGAGATCCGCGAGACCCTGGACGGCGTCTTCGAGGGCTCGATGCGCGGTCGCACCATGTACGTCGTGCCGTTCTCGATGGGCGCGGTCGGCGGGCCCCTGAGCCACATCGGCGTGCAGATCACCGACAGCGCCTACGCCGTGGCATCCATCGGCGTGATGACCCGCGTGGGCACCTCGGTCACGCAGCAGATCGCAGGCGGTGCGCCGTGGGTCAAGACGGTCCACTCGGTCGGTGCGCCCCTCGCCCCGGGCGAGCAGGATGTCGCGTGGCCCTGCAACGACGAGAAGTACATCGTCCACTTCCCCGACACCCTCGAGGTCTGGTCGTTCGGCTCGGGCTACGGCGGCAACGCGATCCTCGCGAAGAAGTGCTTCGCCCTGCGCATCGCCTCGGTCATCGGCCGTGACGAGGGCTGGCTCGCCGAGCACATGCTGCTCATCCGCGTCATCGACCCGAAGGGCAAGGCGTACCACGTCGCCGCCGCGTTCCCCTCGGCCTGCGGCAAGACGAACCTCGCGATGCTCCGCCCGACGATCCCCGGCTGGCGCGTCGAGACGCTCGGCGACGACATCACGTGGATCCGCCCGGGTGAAGACGGACGCCTGTGGGCCATCAACCCCGAGGCCGGCTTCTTCGGCGTCGCACCCGGCACCGGCGAGTCGACGAACGTCACCGCGATCGAGACGCTCTGGGGCAACACGATCTTCACCAACGTCGCGCTCCGCCCCGACGGCGACGTGTGGTGGGAGGGCCTGACAGACGAGGCGCCCCCGCACCTCATCGACTGGGAGGGCAACGCCTGGACGCCCGCGTCGGGCCGCCCCGCCGCGCACCCCAACTCGCGCTTCACGGTCGGCGCCGCCCAGTGCCCGCAGATCGCCGAGGACTGGGAGGCCCCCGAGGGCGTCCCCCTCGACGTCATCCTGTTCGGCGGTCGTCGCGCCACCAACGTGCCGCTGGTCGTCGAGGCGACCGACTGGTCGCACGGCGTGTTCATCGGCTCGACGGTCTCGAGCGAGAAGACCGCCGCCCAGGAGGGCACCGTCGGAGAGCTGCGCCGCGACCCGTTCGCGATGCTGCCCTTCTGCGGGTACAACATGGGCGACTACTTCGGCCACTGGCTGAAGGTCGGCCAGAAGCTCCGCTTCGACCGCGCTCCGCGCATCTTCCAGGTCAACTGGTTCCGCAAGGGTGACGACGGCCGGTTCCTCTGGCCCGGCTTCGGCGACAACGCCCGCGTGATCGACTGGATCATCCGCCGCGTCGACGGACAGGTGGATGCTGTGGACAGCCCGATCGGCCGCCTGCCCAAGCTCGACGACCTCGAGCTGTCGGGTCTCGACCTGCCCGCCGCCGACCTCGAGGAATTGTTCTCGATCGATCGCGCGTCGTGGCTCGCCGAGGCCGACCTGACCGAGGAGTTCTACGACACCTTCGGTTCGCACCTGCCGGCCGCCCTGCGCGCCGAGCTCGCCGCGCTGCGCTACCGCCTGCAGCGCTCCTGAGACCGGCTCGCCCTCCGCACCGTTTCGTGCGGACAGGGCGAGCCCTCGAATCGACGCCCCTCCCGTTCTTGGCGCGCGGGAGGGGCGTCGGTGTTTCCGCTCAGGATGCCGCCGGCGATTTCTCCTTCTCGCCGGGGCTGTTCGGCGTCCAGCCGTACCAGCCGTCGGTCGTGGCGATCACCGACCACGCCCCGCACGCGAACACTCGGTCCTTCGCGTAGACGTCGGGGGCGTCATCGATGTGCACGGTCGGAGCCGACTGACGCTCCATCTCGAGGCAGGTGGCCGGATCGAGCGCGGAGCCGCTCCGCGCGATCGCTGCGGCGACCTCGCCGTCGCGCTTGGTCTTCAGAACGATCTCGGTCGCGTCGGCGGGCAGCCAGGGCACGGTCGTCGCGGACTGCGCGACGACCTCGGCCGTATCGCGGAACTCCGTGGTGACCTCTTGAGAGAAGGCTTCTTGGATGCCGGTGCATCCCGCCAACGCGAGGGTGAGGCTCCCGCCCGCGGCGACGGCGAGCGCGAGGAGGAGGGGAGACGAGCGGTGCGATGTCATGGGTCGATCGTGACCGAGTGGGGATCGCGGGGGCGTCGTCCGCGGGGATGACCCCCGTCCGTCTCGAGACGCATTTCACCCCGCCGCTGGTGCAGCGTCATCCCCGGGATGTACGACGAGACGACGTCAGGCCGATGCCGCCGGTCGGGAGTGATTCGTAGCGTCGGGTTCATGCAGCAGAACTCTTTCGACACCGCGCCGATGGCCGCGCGGGTGCAGAACCTCACGAAGACCTTCGGTGCCGGCGAATCGCGGGTCCACGCTCTCGACGACGTGACGATCGGCCTGCGACGCGGCGAGTTCACCGCGATCATGGGGCCGTCCGGTTCGGGCAAGTCCACCCTCATGCACGTCATGGCGGGGTTGGATGCCGCGACCTCGGGCCGCGCGTTCATCGGCGATACCGAGATCACGGGCCTCAGCGACCTCGACCTCACGGTGCTGCGTCGGTCGCGCGTGGGGTTCGTCTTCCAGTCGTTCAACCTCGTGCCCACGCTCGACGTGCTCGGCAACATCACCCTGCCGTTCGAGCTGGCCGGTCGGTCGCCCTCTGCCGAGGCCCGACGCCGCATCGACGCGCTGGTCGAGTCGATGGGGCTTGGTGGCCGCCTGCGTCACCGTCCGCATGAGCTCTCGGGTGGCCAGCAGCAGCGGGTCGCCATCGCCCGAGCCCTGGCGACGCAGCCCGACCTGATCTTCGCCGACGAGCCGACCGGCAACCTCGACTCGCGCACCGGCCGCGAGGTGCTCGCGTTGCTCGCTGCGGCGAGTCGGGAGCACGGGCAGTCGATCGCGATGGTGACGCACGACCCGATGGCCGCCTCGCACGCCGACCGCGTGATCTTCCTCGGCGACGGCCGCGTCGTGGCCGACACTCCGCGCCAGAGCGCCGAGGCCATCTCGGCATACATGCTGTCGTCGGAGGTCGGGGCGTGAGCGCCGTCGTCGAGCGGCCGGTGCGCGCGTCGCGCCCCCGCCGCCGGACGCGCTCCCTGCCGCGTGCGGAGCGCGGTCTCGGCGCCTCGGTGCTGGTCGCCGCGATCTCGAGCGGCTTCGGCACGTTGCTCATCGCCGCGACGGGGTTCATCGGCGCGTGGCTGCTGGCGGCGCCGTATCTCGCGGGTCGCGAGAGCGTCGTGGTGGTCGTGGCGATCCTCAGCGCACTGCTGGTGGGGGTGGCGATGTTCGTCGCGGCGATCGTCACCACCACCACGTTCGCGACCATCGTCGCGGGGCGCACCCGGCAGATCGCCCTGATGCGCCTGATCGGGGCGTCGGCGCGGTCGGAGCGGGTGCGGGTCGCGCGAAAAGGTCTCGTGGTGGGGGCCATCGGAGCGGCCGTGGGCCTGATCGGCGGCGCCGCGGGCGCTGCTGCACTGCTGCCGGTGGCGCGCACCGTGTGGGGGATCGACGTCGAGTACGCGCTCCTGCAGCCGGTGCTCGTCGCGCCCGCGGTCATCGTGACCCTCACGACGTGGGCCGCCGCCTGGGCCGGCTCGCGCCGGGTTCTCGAGGTGACGCCGCTC
The DNA here is from genome assembly GCF_001421275.1 of Microbacterium sp. Leaf203. NCBI lineage: Bacteria > Bacillati > Actinomycetota > Actinomycetes > Micrococcales > Microbacteriaceae > Microbacterium > Microbacterium sp. Leaf203. The sequence continues at coordinate 1,262,684 of NZ_LMKF01000022.1, forward strand.
GAGGCGATCTCGGGCGCGACCGAGCGCAATCGGAGCGAGGCCGTCGGTGGTCGTGCCCGCCGCATCGTCGCGGGGATCCTTTTCCTCGGCGGCTCCCTCGTCCTGGCGGCCGGTGTGGCTCTGGGCCTGCTGTCACCGCTCGGTGTGGTCGTCGCGTTCGTGGGCGGCATCTTCTCGTTCACGGGACTGAGCCTGGGCGCGACGGTGATCATGCCACCCCTGCTGCGGGTGACCGGACGCCTCTTCGGCCGATCGGCCGAGGCGCGCCTCGCGGCAGAGAACGCCCTGCGCTATCCCGAAAGATCGAGCCGCATGGCGATCGGCGTCGTGATGGGCGTGACGCTCGTGACGATGTTCGCGGTGGCGTCGCAGTCGGCTCGCGAGGTGCTCATCAGCTCGGGCGGGGGTGAACCGCCGGAGGAACTGCTGTCGCTCATGGACACCTTCGCCGCGATCATGATGTCGCTCGTGGCCGTGTCGGCCGTGATCGCCGCTGTCGGCCTGGTGAACCTGCTGACCCTCGGGGTGATCCAGCGCCGTCGGGAGCTCGGCCTCCTGCGCACGCTCGGCTTCGCCGCCCCGCAGATCCGACGCATGGTGCTGCTCGAGGCCGCACACCTCACCGTGACGTCGGTGGCCCTCGGGCTCGTGCTCGGCGTGGTCTACGGCTGGGCGGGAGCGCAGTCGCTGCTCGGTTCGGTCGGCGTCCCGCCGGAGTTCTCGTCACCGACGTTCGTGCTGCCCGCGATCCCGTGGGCGACCGTGGGCATCGTCGCGGTGGCGACGGCACTGCTCACCGCCGTCGCCGCCGTCGCGCCCACGCGCCTGGCCACCGCGGTGTCGCCGATCGATGCTCTCGCGGGCGACTGACCCGCGGTCGCGGCTCAGACCAACAGCTGGTGCTTCGCGAGGTCGCGATAGAGCGGGGTGGATGCCACAAGCTCGCTGTGCGTGCCCCGACCCACGACCCGGCCCTTGTCGAGCACCACGATGAGGTCGCTGTCGACGACCGTCGACAGGCGGTGCGCGATGACGAGCAGGGTGCGGTCGGTGGCGACGGCGTCAATCGCCTCGCGCATGCGCTGCTCGTTCACGCCGTCGAGCGACGAGGTCGATTCGTCGAGCAGCAGCACCGGGGGAGCGGCCAGCAGCGCGCGGGCGATCGCGAGGCGCTGGCGTTCTCCGCCCGAGAGCATGACGCCGTCTTCGCCCACGGGAGCGTCGACGCCGAGCGGGCTGCGCTCGAGCACATCGGCGAGGTTGACCGCGCGCAGCACCCGCTCGCAGTCGGCGTCGGATGCCGCGGGCGAGGCGAGTCGCAGGTTGTCGGCGATCGTGCCGGCCAGGGTCGGCGCGTCCTGCTCGACGTAGCCGAAGCGCGCGCGCAGGTCGCCGCGGGAGAGGTCGCGGGCGTCGACGCCGTCGACGAGGATCGCTCCCTCCGTCGGGTCGTAGAACCGCTCGATGAGCGCGAGGATCGTGCTCTTGCCCGCACCTGAGGGCCCGACGAGCGCGACGCGCGATCCGCGCGGCACCTCGAACGACACCCCGCGCAGCACGTCGCGGTCGTCGTCGACCTCGGCGACCGTCTCGTCGGCCGCCCGCTCGAGGTGCGCCTGCTCCAACACGGACCGGGCCTCGGCAGCGGCGGCCTCGCGCGCCTTCACGACGTCGTCGGGGTAGTGGAAGTGCACGTCGCGGAACGCGAGGGCCGCGGCATCCGGAACCGCCGCAGGCGACGACGGACGGTCGGCGTCGTCTTCGAGGGGGAGGTCGAGCACCTCTTGAATGCGCCCCAGCGCCCCCAGCGCCTGGTTGACCGAGGTGATCGCGCCGATCGCCGAGGCCAGAGGCTGCACGAGCAGGAAGAGGAAGATCACGAACGTGACGAGCGCGGCGACGTCGATGGCGCCGGATGCCACGCGGTACCCGCCGACACCGAGAACGACGAGCAGCGACACCTGCAGCGCGACGAAGGCGATCGGCACGATCAGCGCCGACACCCGCGCGATGCGCACGCCCGCGGCGTACGCGGCCGTGGCGTTCTCGGTCACCGCCGCGATCTCGCGCTCGGTCGCGCCCGACGCGCGGATCGTGCGGATGGAGCCGACCGCGCGCTCGACGCCCGACGACAGCTCGCCGACCTTGGCCTGCTGATCGGCGGATGCCGAGCGGATCCGCGTGCTCAGCAGCACGACCACCGCGAGCGAGGCGCCGACGACCACGATGATGAGCCCGAGCAGCAGCGGATCGATGACGGCCATCGCGATGACCGCGCCGACGAGGATGAGGGCGTTGCCCACGGCATCCGCGAAGCCCTGGGTGAGCACCGCGTACAGCAGGGTCGTGTCGGTTCCCACGCGCGAGACGAGATCGCCCGTGCGACGCGCGTCGAACTCGCTGATCGGCAGGCGCAGGATGCGCGAGATGAGTCGCCGCCGGCTCGAGAAGACCACGGCGGTGCCGGTGCGCTGCAGCAGGTAGTGCTGGAAGCCCGAGATGACCGACGACAGCACGACGAAAGCCACCAGCAGCCACACCAGGGCGCCGAGGGGGACGCTGCTCTGCACGCGCGAGATGACCTCGCCGACGAGCAGCGGCTGCGCGAGCGTGGCGGCGGCGCCGAGCACGCTGAGCATGGCGACGACGACGAGCGTCCGCTTGTGCTCGAGCAGGAAGGGGACCAGCTGACGGAACGACGCGCGCGGGCCTTCGGGCGCGCGGCGGCCGCGCCGACCACGCGCGGGAGCGGAAAACGACATGCTCACCTCGGGAAAGGAATGGGGTGCTTCGACCGTACCCCGCCCCACCGACACCCCCGGTCGGTCCCCTCGATGGCGTGCGAAACTCCCGAGAGAATGGCCGCACGCCTGTCGATCCGGGACCGCAACGCCGCGAACGCTCAGGTTGTCCGGAATCCGGCCCGCCACCCGACCGCCCGCGGCACGAACGACGGATGCCACGAGGCCTGGGCCCCGTGGCATCCGGTGTCGAGAGCGAACCCGTTACGGCGCGGTCGCTCCCGCGGCGAGGTTGTCGTCGTAGTCGACGTCCTTCGTCTCGGGCGAGAGCACGAGTGCGACGAGGGTCAGCACGCCCATCGCCGAGAGGTACACGCCCACGAGCCACGGGTTGCCGCCACCGGCCGCCCACAGCGCGACAGCGACGATCGGGGCGAGGGCCGCGCCGAGGATCGACGACACGTTGTACGAGATCGCCGACCCCGTGTAGCGCACGTTGGTCGGGAAGAGCTCCGGCAGCACCGCGCCCATCGGCCCGAAGGTCGCGCCCATGAGCATGAAGCCGAGGATGAGGAACGACTGCACCAGGATGCGCGTGAACGCCGGGTCGGCGTGCGGCACCAGGAAGAACGAGAACGTCAGACCGAACACGATGATCGCGGCCGTGACGCCGATGAGCAGGCGCTTACGGCCGATCCGGTCGGCGATCGGGCCCGACAGCATCGTGAAGATGCCGAAGAACACCACGCCGATGATCTGCATGATCACGAAGTCGGTGTAGCCGTAGCCCAGGCCCGGCACGAACTCGGCCGCGTTGAACGCCGTCCCCGCCTTCTCGGCGGCGGCCTGAGCCCCCTCGAGGGTGGGCTTGATGCCGTACGAGAGCGTGAAGCTCGTCATGAGGTAGAAGAGCACGTACGTCGCCAGCATGATGAACGTGCCGAGGATGAGCTGCTTCCAGTTGCGACGCACGGCCTCGCCGAGCGGGAACTTCTTGATGGCGCCGGTCTTCTCGGCCTTCGCGAACGATTCGCTCTCGACCAGTCGCAGGCGCACCCAGAGTCCGACGATCACCATGACCGCCGAGAACAGGAACGGCACGCGCCAGCCCCACGCGAGGAACTCGGCCGAGCGCTGCGCGGTGCCGTCGGGGTGGGGGAGGGCGAAGTTGATGAACAGGAAGACGCCGTTGGCGATGATGAAGCCGATGGGGGCACCCAGCTGCGGGAAGGTTCCGAACAGGGCGCGCTTGCCCTTCGGGGCGTTCTCGGTGGCGACGAGCGCCGCGCCCGACCACTCGCCTCCCAGTGCGAAGCCCTGTGCGAGACGCATGACCAGCAGCAGGACCGCAGCCCAGACGCCGATCTCGTTGAAGGTGGGCAGGCAGCCGATGAGGAAGGTCGCCACACCCATGGTGAGAAGGGATGCCACGAGGGTGGCCTTGCGGCCGAAGCGGTCGCCGAAGTGGCCGAAGACGATGGCGCCCAGCGGGCGCGCGATCATGGCGGCGCCGAAGACGCTGAACGACAGCAGCAGCGATGTGGTCTCGTTGCCGGTCGGGAAGAACAGGATCGGGAAGACGAGGACCGCAGCCGTGGCGTACGCGTAGAAGTCGTAGAACTCGATCGTGGTGCCGATCAGGCTCGCGGTGATGACGCGCGAACGGGGGTTCGCGGGGGCCGCAGCGGATCGGGTGGAGGGGGAGGAGGTGGTCATGACTGCCTGACGAGAAGGTCGATCAATCGCGTCCGGGGTGGGGCGCAGCGGTGGCGCGCCGCGATCACGGGGGTGTGTGTGAGCGGGCGCGCGAGGGAGCACCGGAAACGTCTCCGAGTGGGGGGCGTTAGACCCTCCAGTCTATGCGCGTGCTGAGTGGATGCCGACGAGCGGCGTCGTCAGTGCCAGATCACCGCGAGACCGGCGTTGAGCAAAGCCAGGATGCCGATCGGCCAGAAGATCGCCGGCGACAGCGACCCGTTGCGCTTCTGTCGGGCCGAACCGATGCCCAGCAGTGCGCCGATGACGAGCAGGACAACGAGCTTGATGCCGATCTTGGCGTAGTTGAGCTCATGATCGAGGCCCCACGGCGCTGAGAGCGCCAGGCCCGTGACCAGGGAGATGAGGAGGGCGTAGTTCATCAACGAGGTGACGCGCGCCCGGCGGCTGACCGCCTCGACGACCCACGCGCCGAAGAGGATGGCGAAGCCGACGAGGTGGACGAGGACGACGACGCTGCGCAGGATCTCCATACCCGACAGGGTAGGGACGCGGTGCGTCACCCGCCAGGAAGGGGGGCCTCACCGCGCGCGCTTCCTGGCCCGCGCGCACGGCCCCGGACCCGCGAGCGGCCCTGAGGCTGTCGAAGGGCGCGCCCCGACGCGCGGACCTCGGTGGCGTCGACGGGCTCAGCCCCCTGCACCCCTCGGACGAGAACGGGCCCGGCGACCGCAGAGGTCACCGGGCCCGTCAGGAACGACGCGTCAGCCGCGCAGCTCCCGCAGAACGAGGGCGGTGCGGATCGCGGCATCCGCGGCCTCTTCGCCCTTGTCCTCCTTGGAGCCTTCGAGCCCCGCACGGTCGAGGCCCTGCTGCTCGTCGTCCAGCGTCAGCACGCCGAAGCCGACCGGCTTGCCGGCGTCGAGGGCCACGCGGGTCAGACCGTCGGTGGCCGCCGACGAGACGAACTCGAAGTGCGGCGTGCCGCCCCGGATGATCACGCCCAGGGCCACCACGGCATCCGCTCCGCCCTCGAATGCCGCGCTGGCGGCGACGGGGAGCTCGAACGAGCCGGGCACGCGCACGACGCGGTAGGTCGCACCGGTCGCGTCGAGCACGCGCTTCGCGCCCGCGATCAGACCGTTCGTGATGACCTCGTGCCACGTTCCCGCGACCACGACGACGTTCAGGCCCGACGCGTCGACGCCGCCGGTCTCGGGTGCTCCACTGCCGGCCATCAGGCGCTCTCTTCCTTCATGTGCGCGAGGGCATCGCGCAGGTCGTCCTCGGCGATGATGTGACCCATCCGGTCGCGCTTCGTCTCGAGGTACTGGTGGTTGTTCGGGCCGACGCCCACGAGCAGCGGAACCTGCTCGACGACATCGAGACCGAAGCCGCGCAGCTGCGCGACCTTGTCGGTGTTGTTCGTCAGCAGCCGCACCTTCTCGACGCCGAGGTCGGTCAGGATGCCGGCGGCGGCGGCGTAATCGCGCGCGTCGGCGGGCAGGCCGAGGGCGAGGTTGGCGTCGACGGTGTCCATGCCGCGCTCCTGCAGGTTGTAGGCGCGCAGCTTGTTGATGAGGCCGATGCCGCGACCCTCGTGACCGCGCATGTAGATCACGATGCCGCCGTCGCGGTCGATCGTGTCGAGAGCCGCCTCGAGCTGCGGCCCGCACTCGCACTTCAGCGAACCGAACGCCTCGCCCGTCAGGCACTCCGAGTGCACGCGCACGAGGGGCGCCGTCTCGGTGAGGTCGCCCGAGACCACCGCCAGGTGGTCGGTGCCGGTGATGCGGTCCTTATAGGCGAGGAAGCGGAAGGTGCCGTGCGAGGTGGGGACGTTCGACTCGGCGCGCAGGCTCACGCGGCGGCGGGCGGGCGCGGTGGCGGGCAGCGGGTCGGTCTCGTTGAGGTGACCGATGAGCTGTTCGATCGTGATGACCGGGATGCCGTCGCGCTCGCCGAGCTCGAACAGTCCGGGCAGGCGCATCATGCTGCCGTCCTCGGCGACGACCTCGGCGATCGCACCGACGGGCTCGAGCCCCGCGAGGCGCATGAGATCGACGGCGGCCTCCGTGTGCCCCGCGCGCTCGCGCACGCCGCCGTCCACCGCGCGCAGAGGGAGCACGTGTCCGGGGCGGATCAGGCTCGACGGCTCGGAGTCGGGTGCAGCGAGCACGTTGAGGGTGCGCGCGCGGTCGGCGGCACTGATCCCGGTGGTGACTCCGGATGCCGCGTCCACGCTGACCGTGTACGCGGTGCCGCGGGCGTCCTGGTTGACCTCGACCATGGGCGGCAGGTCGAGACGGTCGGCCCACTCGGCGGGCATGGGGGCGCAGACGTAACCGCTGGACCAGCGGACGGTCCAGGCGAGCCACTCGGGGGTCGCGAGCTGCGCCGAGATGATGACGTCGCCCTCGTTCTCGCGGTTCTCGTCGTCGGCGACCAGGATCGGCCGCCCCTGACGCAGGGCTTCCAGGGCCTCGGGGATGGTGGACAGGCTCATCGGGAGCCCCTCTCGGTCTGTGCGGCGGTCGCCGCGGGATTCTCTGTCGTGCGGAAGGCGAGCATGCGCTGGACATGACGGGCCAGGATGTCGGTTTCGAGGTTCACGGGCGTGCCGGCTTCGGCGCGGCCGAGTGTCGTGGCCTCGAGGGTTTCGGGGATGAGCGAGACCTCCAGCCACGGCTCGGGCTCGGAGGCTTCGCTCACGGCGCTCACGGTGAGCGAGACGCCGTCGATCGCGATTGACCCCTTGTCGACCACGAGGGGGGCGAGGGGGGACGGGATGCCGACGCGCACGACGCTCCACTGCGCTCCAGGCCGTACCTCGCGCACGACACCGGTGCCGTCGATGTGGCCCTGCACGATGTGCCCGCCCAGGCGGCCGTGCGCGGCGGTCGCGCGCTCGAGGTTGACCGCGCGGCCCGGGGCGACGTCGGCGAGCGTCGACATGTCGAGGGTCTGCTTCATCACGTCGGCGGTGAACCAGTCGTCGCCCTGATCGACGACGGTGAGGCACACACCGCTCACCGAGATCGAGTCGCCGTGGCCGGCGTCCGACACCGACAGGGGGGCGCGCAGCGTCAGGCGCACGCCGTCGCCCGAGGGCTCGACGGCCGTGACGGCCCCGATCTCTTCGACGATTCCGGTGAACATCAGGCGTCTCCTTCGTTCTCGCCCGCGGTCGCGGGCACAGTCTCGGTGCTTTCGGGTGCGGTCTCGGCTGGGCGGGCGACGATCAGCAGGTCGTCGCCGAGGGAGGTGACGGATGCCACCGCCAGGCGCTTCGCCGCGTCGATGCTCGGCACGCCGACGTCTCCGAGTGCGAGGCGCGAACCGCCGAGCAACACGGGCGCGATGTAGACGAGCAGCTCGTCGGCGAGGCCTTCGCGCACGAAGGCGCTCGCGAGGGTCGGCCCGCCCTCTACGAACACGCGCTGCACGCCCTGCTCGGCGAGATCGGCGAGCACCGCGCGCAGGTCGCGCGTCGAGCAGAACAGGGGGTCGCGCGGGTGGCGGCGCACCGCGGCATCCGGAGCCGTTTCGCTCTCGCCGATGATGACCGGCATCGGCTGGTCCTCGAGCAGCGTCCCGTCATCCGCTCGCGCGGTCAGCGCCGGATCATCGGAACGGACGGTGCCGGTGCCGGCGACGATCGCGTCCGCCTGCGCGCGGCGCGCGTGCACGTCGCGGCGGGCGTCGGGTCCGGTGATCCATTGGCTCGTGCCGTCATCGGCCGCGGCGCGACCGTCGAGGCTCTGCGCCCACTTCACGATGACGTGCGGGCGGCCGCTGCGTTGCAGGTGCGTCCAGTCGGCGACGAGCGCCTCGGCGGCATCCGCCTCGGGTCCCGCCTCGACGTCGACCCCGGCTGCGCGCAGGCGGTCGGCTCCACCGGCCGCCGCGTCGGTGGGGTCGTCGAGCGCGTAGACCACGCGGGCGATGCCCGCCTCGATGAGCGCGACAGCGCACGGGCCGGTGCGACCGGTGTGATTGCACGGCTCCAGGGTCACCACGGCAGTGGCGCCTTGTGCGGCACCGGGGGCGAGCTTCGACAGCGCGTCGACCTCGGCGTGGGCGGTGCCCGCGCCGCGATGGAATCCCTCGGCGACAACCTCACCCGCAGGCGACAGGATCACGGCGCCCACCTGGGGGTTGAGCCCGCGCGGGCCGCGCCGGGCGAGCTGCAGAGCTCGCCGCATGGCGTCGATCTCGACGGCGGATGCCATTTCCTTGTCCTTCCCGCGGAGTCGGGGCAGGGCCAGCGGGAAGGCGTGTCGCGCCGTCCGTGCTGCCTCCTATCCGGACTAGCGAGGGCTCACCCTCGCATCACCGTCGGTCCCGGAATTCCACCGGATCGGCCCCACCGCGTGAGCGGAGGGGTTCGCGGACTGTCACCGCCGGTTCGGATTCTCACCGACCCCGGAGCACGTTTTTGCACTTCTGATCCTACTCAACGTGCCTCTCGCGGTTTCATTCCCGGTCATACGGCGACGTTTCGTGGTCGCTCTCTCCGGCCCCCGCGGCGCTGCGTCTCGCACCCCGCGTCTCGCGATGCGGTCACTTGAGCAGTCGCGACAGTCGACGGTCGGCGAGCAGCTTGCCGCCGGTCTGGCAGGTGGGGCAGTACTCGAGGGAGTTGTCGGCGAAGAACACGCTGCGAACCTCGTCGCCGCACACCGGGCACGCCTCGCCGCGGCGTCCGTGCACGCGCATGCCGCGACGCTTGGCGTCCTTCAACTCGGCCGGGGGCTTGCCTGCCGCGTCGATCGCCTCGGCCAGCGTCGTCGTCATCGCGCTGTAGAGATGGTCGACCTCGGCCTCCGACAGGTTCGCGGCCAGGGCGTACGGCGACATCTTGGCCGCGTGCAGGATCTCGTCGGAATAGGCGTTGCCGACCCCCGCGACGATCGACTGATCGCGCAGCACGCCCTTGATCTGCGTGCGACGGCCCTCGAGCAGCGAGCCGAACGTCGCCCGGTCGAAGCCCTCGCTCAGCGGATCGGGACCCAGCCGTGCGATGCCCGGCACCTCGGCGGGGGAGCGCACGGCGTACACGGCGAGCGACTTCTTCGTGCCGGCCTCGGTGAGGTCGAAACCCGAGCCATCGTCGAAGCCCACGCGCAGCGCGATCGGCGTCTTGCCCGGCTTGACGATCGTCGTGGGCAGGGCGTCGTACCAGCGCAGCCACCCCGCCTTGGCGAGATGGAACACGAGATGGATGCCGGCGTCGGACGCCACGTCGACGAACTTGCCGTGGCGATCGACGCCCGTGATGCGCGCGCCGACGAGGGCCGTCAACGGCGGGTCGTACGTCTTGAGCGCGTTGATCGCCGACACGGTGGCCTTGTCGACGCGCAGCCCCGTCACCCGCCCGCGCAGGTATTCGACGAGCCCCTCGACCTCTGGCATCTCCGGCATGCGCCCATCGTGCCACCGACCTCCGACATCGGCACGGGGCCTTGCGTCAGGGTTCGAGCACCCGCCAGGGCTGGGGCGCGCGGTCGTCGTCGCGCAGCAGCCCTCCGACCCAGAGGTCGGAACGACCGAGGGAGTTCACGTGCGCGTGCCGCAGAAGCCCCTCGTAGCGGAATCCCAGCGCCTGCGCGACGCGTGCCGAGCCGGCGTTGCCGACGACCGCGCGCCACTCGATGCGCTCTATCGCCGGACGCTCGAGCGCGAAGCCCCAGTCGACGACCGCGCGCGCGGCCTCGGTCGCCAGCCCCCGCCCACGCGCGCTCGGCGACACCCAGTAGCCGTTCTCGGGACCGCCCGAGGGCAGCTTCGCCAGGCCCACCATGCCGACGAGTCGCCCCTCGAGGCGGATCGCCCAGGTCGCCTCCGACCCCTCGGCCCACCACCCGCGCGTCAGCTCGACGAAGGTCTCCGCGTCCTCGGGGAGGTACGGCGCCGGTACCGTCGTGAACCTCTGGATCGCGGCATCCTGGCATTCCACGTGGATCGCCGCGACGTCGTTCTCGCGCGGCGCCGACAGCTCGAGGCGGGCGGTGCGCAGGATCTTCGGTTCCATCCGGCCACGCTACCGGGGGGTGTTCATGGCATAGCTCCTGCAGATCGGCCGCTGAGGGCCATACCGCTTCTGCGGGGACCGGATCTGCAGGAGTTGTGTCGCGCGCTCCGTACGACTTATCCCCAGATGTCTGCCTGGGCCGTTCCGGCCCGTCGCGAGACGGAATTCTCGGACGCATGTCCCTCGCCTCCGCCTCCTATCGCGACCTCCGTGCCAGAGGCCTGACCCGTGCCGAGATCGCCCGCGCGATCGACGACGGTCGGCTTCTTCGTCCGCGTCGCGACGCCTACCTGCCGGCCGAGTGTCCACGAGACGTGCTGCGCGCGGTGGAGTACGGAGGCCGTCTCGACTGCCTCTCCCTCCTCCGAGAGCGAGGCGTTTTCGCCCACGACGCTCAGCGGCTGCACGTGCAATTCGATCGGGAGGCCAGTCGTCTGCCACACCGGGGCCCGGACCTCCGCGCGCATTGGCGATCGAGCTCCGCGGCACCGCGAGAGGTACATGCGCCGCTCCCAGAGGCACTCGTACAGTCCGCCCAGTGTCAGCCGCCGCGGAGCCTTGTGGCTTCGCTGGACAGCGCGTGGAACTCCGGTCTGATCGGGGAGCGCGAGGTGGCGGATGTCTTCAGTCGGCTGCCGCGCAGATTCCGATCGCTCCAGCGGCTCGTCGACCCCACAGCAGAATCCGGGCCTGAAACGATCGTGCGGCTCATGCTCCGCAGCCTTGGTCTGAGGTGGGAGACCCAGGTCCGAATTCCCCTCGTCGGTCGCGTCGACTTCGTCGTGGAGAGGTGGCTCATCATCGAATGCGACAGCAAGGCCCACCACTCCTCTTGGGACGCCCAGCGTGAGGACCGCCGGCGCGATCGAGCCGCTGCCGCGGCAGGCTACGCGACTCTCCGCCTCCTCGCGGAGGAGATCCTGTACCAACCGGACATGGTGCGGGCGGCGATCGCGGGCCTCGCGTCCCGTCATCGGCGGTGATCCGGGGAGCCCGTTGTCGCGCGCACAACTCCTGCACATCGTGGCTTCAAGCGGGCGAAGGGTGTGGGTGAGGCGGGATCTGCAGGAGTTGTGCCGCGCGCGTCGAGCCCCCCCCCGAAACGGCAACGCCCGCACGACTCGGAGAGTCGTGCGGGCGGTGGACAGACGCAGGATCAGCCGCGGCGGAGCAGACCGATGCGGTCGTACACGTCGGTGAGGGTCTTCTCGGCGACGGATGCCGCCTTGCCGGCGTTCACGGCCAGCACGCGGTCGAGCTCGGCGGGGTCGTCGAGCAGTTCCATGGCCCGCGCGCGCACCGGCTCGAACTCGTTCACGACGACCTCGGCGAGGCCCTTCTTGAAGTCGCCGTACCCGCGGCCGGCGTACTCGTCTTCGATCGAGGTGATCTCGCGGCCGGTGAGGGCCGAGTAGATGACCAGCAGGTTCGAGACGCCCGGCTTCGCCTCGCGGTCGAAGCGCACTGACCCCTCGGAGTCGGTCATGGCGCGCATGATCTTCTTCGCGCTGACCTTGGGATCGTCGAGAAGCCACAGCACGCCCGCGTCGGACTCGGCCGACTTCGACATCTTGGCCGTGGGGTTCTGCAGGTCGTAGATGCGGGCGGTCTCGCGCTGGATCACGGGCTTGGGGACCGTGAAGGTCTCGCCGAAGCGCTGGTTGAAGCGCTCGGCAAGGTCGCGGGTGAGCTCGATGTGCTGCTTCTGGTCGTCGCCGACGGGCACGACATCGGTCTGGTACAGCAGGATGTCGGCGGCCATCAGCACCGGGTAGGTGAAGAGTCCGACGTTGGTGGCGTCCGTCCCGTAGCGGGCCGACTTGTCCTTGAACTGCGTCATGCGCCCGGCCTCGCCGAAGCCCGTGAGGGTCGACAGCACCCACTGCAGCTCGGCGTGCGCGGGCACGTGCGACTGCACGTACAGCGTCGAGCGCGAGGGCTCGATGCCGGCGGCGATGTACTGGGCGGCGGTGCGGCGGGTCTTCTCGCGGCGCTCGGCGGGGTCGCCCGGCTGCGTCAGGGCGTGCAGGTCGACGACCGAGAAGAAGGCGTCGTACTGGTCCTGGAGGTCGCGCCACTGCAGGAGAGCCCCGATGTAGTTGCCGATCTGAAGGCTGTCGGCGGAGGGCTGCATTCCGGAGTAGAGGCGCTCGGTGGTCACCGTACGATCCTAGGCGGCGTGCGCGGGACGTTCCTGCCGTCGAAGCGGTTTCCTGGATGCCGACACCCGGCCCGCCGGGCGATCTGGGACACCGCCCTCGGCGCAGGACGACCCGGATGCCGGTGTCGCGGGCCTGACGCGCCCCGGGCCGGACACCCCGACGCTCCGGGCCGGACACCCGCGCGCCCCGGGCCGCGGGCGCCCCGCGTCCTCGGGGAAGCCCTCGGTGTCAGCGCCCGAGCGTGTAGTCGACGATCACGGGGGAGTGGTCGCTCCACCGGGTGTCGTACGACGGGGCGCGGTCGACCCGGTACGACGTCACGCGCTCGCCCAGGGCGGGCGTGGCGACGTGGTAGTCGATTCGCCAGCCGCTGTCGGTGTCGAACGCCTTTCCGCGCATCGACCAGAACGTGTACGGACCGTCGACCTCGCCCATGGCGCGGCGGCCGACGTCGATCCAGCCGAGGCCCGTGCCGGTGGAGCCGTCGACGCCCTCGACCTGCTCGCCCGCGGGGCCGAAGAAGCGGTCGAAGTACGCACGCTCGCGCGGGAGGAACCCGGCGTTCTTGCGGTTGCCGCGCCAGTTCTTGATGTCGAGCTCGCGGTGACCCACGTTGAGGTCGCCGGTCACGAGGGCCAGCTCGCGCTCGGTCTTCAGCTCGGCGAGGCGACGCTCCATCGCGTCGAGGAAGAGCCACTTCGCGTCTTGCTTGGGGGTGTCGACCTCGCCGCTGTGCACGTAGGCGCTGACGATGGTGATGGTCTCGCCATCGATGTCGAAGTCGGTCTCGATCCAGCGGCCCGACGCGTCGAGCGGCTCGGGGCCGAGGTGCGTGCGGGTCTCGACGCCGGGCAGACGGCTGATGATGGCGACTCCCGCCCGCCCCTTCGCGAGAGCTTCGTCGTTGACGATCTCCCACCCCGGCAGGGCCTCGGCGAGCTGGTCGGCGGTGGCCCGCACCTCTTGCAGAGTGACGATGTCGGCGCCCGAGGCGTCGAGCCACTCGACCATGCCCTTGCGGACGGCGGCACGGATGCCATTGACGTTGACGGAGACGATACGCACGGAACGAGCCACCCGACGAGCCTATCGACGACCTCCGACATCGGGCCCGCCGAGGGGGGCCTGCAGAGCGAACGCCACCGAGAGAGGGCCGCTGGGGGAGGGCCTACCGAGGGAGCACCCGCCGAGAGAGACCATCGACAGGCGGCCGGCCGAGACAGCGCGTCCACCAACGGCGCCTGCCGCCGGATCAGTCCGGAATGAGGGACACCCGACGCGGTGCCGGGACGTCGGCCCGCGCCCGTGCCAGCTGCTTCTCCGCCGTGTTCAGTCTGCGCTTGGCCCGCCACCGCCACGGCCAGTGCGAGAGAGCAAGTTCCTTCTGCGCCTCGCGCACCCCCACCTGGGCGGCGATGACGAGGGCGGCCTGTTCCATCGCGAGTCGGTCCTCGGGAGAACGGAGCGGCACGTCGCGGTCTCCCGCGGCGACGGCGATCCAGGCGGCCGAGACGAGGATCACGATGCCGATGAAGCGGAACCACAGCAGGAATCCGATCAGCACGGTGAAGGTGGCCAGCAGCGGGTTCGAGGGCGTGTAGACGAAGAGGAAGCCCGCGGCGACCTGCAGCACCACCATCCCGGTCGCGCCGACGAGCGCCCCCGGCCAGGCGCGGCGCCAGGTGAGGGTCGTGCCGGTGAGGAACCGGAAGAGCGATGCGAGCGCGACGGTGTTCACGCCGAAGGCCACGACGAGCGACACGATCCGTGCGCCGATCGACCAGCCGAGGGTCTCTCGATCCCACCCGATCAGTCCGAACACGAGATCGACGGCGCCGGTGGTGATCGAGCCGAGCAGTGCGCCCACGAGCAGGGCGATGCCGAAGAGGATCGACGCGACCAGGTCGCGGGCTTTCAGCAGCACGTAGTTGCGCAGGTCGAAGGGCAGTCCGAACGTGTCGCGCACGGCGCGGCGGGTGAAGGTGACGAAGCCGATCGCCGTCCACACGACCACGACGACGGCCACGATGCCCGTGATGGTGAGCAGTCGACCGCTCTCCTGGGCGACGGCTTCGACTTGCTCGCGTTTGACCAGCCCGTTCTCGCTGATGATCCCGGGGATGTAGCTGTTGACGATGTGGATGAGCCCGTCGATCGCCGTCTTGCTTCCGCCCAGCCAGATCCCGACCCCGGCGAACGCGAGGTACAGCGCCGAGAACACGGCGAAGAGCGCCTGGTAGCTCATGCCGGCGGCGAGCAGGAAGCCGTTGTGGCGTAGAAAGTGCCGCCAGACGCGGATCGGGAACCACTCCGCGATTTTCGCGGCACGCGCGATGGGTTCGTCCAACCGCTCGCGCACGGCCGTCTGCGCCGCCTCGAGACGTTCCCGTAGCGAGCTGTCGTCGTCGCGCACCGCGGGCAGCGGCCGCGGGTCGTGGCGGTGATCGGTCACCGGAAAAGCCTAATGAATGGATGCCGCGGCCCCGGCCGTTCCGTGGAGCCACGGCATCCGGCCCCTTTCTACCCGCGCGTGGGTCGCCGGAGAATGTCGCCTCGGCCATGCCCGAAGCGACGGGATCTCGGCGACTTGCGCGCGCAACGTGGGCGGAAACGCCGAACGGCGGGGCGCCGACCCCATGAGACGAGCTCAGGGACCGGGCGCACCCGCCGTTCGCNGGTTAGCGACCGCCGCGCAGGACGGCCTGCTTGACCTCGGCGATGGCCTTGGTGACCTCGATGCCGCGGGGGCACGCCTCGGTGCAGTTGAAGGTGGTGCGGCAGCGCCACACGCCCTCTTTGTCGTTGAGGATGTCGAGGCGCACATCGCCCGCGTCGTCGCGCGAGTCGAAGATGAAGCGGTGCGCGTTGACGATCGCGGCGGGGCCGAAGTACTGACCGTCGGTCCAGAACACGGGGCACGACGAGGTGCACGCGGCGCACAGGATGCACTTGGTGGTGTCGTCGAAGACCTCGCGGTCGACGATCGACTGCACGCGCTCCTTGCCGGCCTCGGGCTTCGAGTTCGAGATGAGGAAGGGCTGAACCTCGCGGTAGGAGGCGAAGAACGGCTCCATGTCGACGATGAGGTCCTTCTCGAGGGGCAGACCCTTGATGGCCTCGACGTAGATCGGCTGCGAGATGTCGAGATCCTTGATCAGCGTCTTGCAGGCGAGGCGGTTGCGGCCGTTGATGCGCATGGCATCCGATCCGCAGATGCCGTGCGCGCAGGAGCGGCGGAACGACAGCGAGCCGTCGGTCTCCCACTTGATCTTGTGCAGCGCGTCGAGCACGCGGTCGGTGGAGTAG
Organism: Microbacterium sp. Leaf203; assembly: GCF_001421275.1. Classification (NCBI taxonomy): domain Bacteria; kingdom Bacillati; phylum Actinomycetota; class Actinomycetes; order Micrococcales; family Microbacteriaceae; genus Microbacterium; species Microbacterium sp. Leaf203. The sequence continues at coordinate 1,278,643 of NZ_LMKF01000022.1, forward strand.
AGCTCCACGTCGTAATCGACCCAACGCGGCTCGTCGTCGACCTCGGGGTCGAAGCGGCGGATGTTGAAGGTGACCAGGAACGACTGGATCCCGGTGTCTTCGGGGGTCTCCGCGACCTCGTCCGAGGTGTCGACCTGTTCGATGACGGTGGATGCCATCTCAGTACTTCCTCTCCAGCGGCGGGTAGCGCAGCTCCCCGGCCTCGTTCTTGGTGAACACCACGGGCTTCCAGCCGAGTTCGATGTGATCGGCGGGG
>NZ_LMKF01000022.1:1278931-1284257 GCF_001421275.1 Microbacterium sp. Leaf203
CGCGCATGTGACCGCCACGGCTCTCTTCGCGGTTCTGCGCGGAGTAGACGACGACCTCGGCGAGGTCGAGCAGGAAGCCCAACTCGACGGCCTCGAGCAGGTCGGTGTTGAAGCGCTTGCCCTTGTCGTCGACGTGGATGTTCTTGTAGCGCTCGCGCAGGTCGGCGATCACGTCCATGACGTGGGCCAGCGACTCGTGCGTGCGGAAGACCTGCGCGCCCTTGTCCATCTCGTCCTGCAGCGTCTTGCGGAGCACCGCGATGCGCTCGGTGCCGCTGTTGTTGCGCAGACCCTCGATGAGCCCGCGCACCTCGGCGGCGGGGTCTTCGGGAAGCGGCACGAAGTCGGCGGTCTTGACGTACTCGACGGCGTTGCGGCCGGCGCGCTTGCCGAACACGTTGATGTCGAGCAGCGAGTTGGTGCCGAGGCGGTTCGAGCCGTGCACCGAGACGCACGCGCACTCACCGGCGGCGTACAAGCCCGGGACGACGGTGTCGTTGTCGGCGAGGACCTCGGCCTTGATGTTGGTGGGGATGCCGCCCATCGCGTAGTGCGCGGTCGGCATGACCGGCACCGGCTCGACCACCGGGTCGACGCCCAGGTACGTGCGGGCGAACTCGGTGATGTCGGGGAGCTTGGTCTCGAGGACCTCGGCGCCCAGGTGCGTGCAGTCCAGCAGCACGTAGTCGCGGTGGGGACCGGCGCCGCGGCCCTCGGCCACCTCTTGCACCATGCAGCGGGCGACGATGTCGCGAGGAGCGAGGTCCTTGATGGTGGGGGCGTAGCGCTCCATGAAGCGCTCACCGCTCGCGTTGCGCAAGATCGCGCCCTCACCGCGGGCACCCTCGGTGAGGAGGATGCCGAGACCGGCGAGACCGGTCGGGTGGAACTGGAAGAACTCCATGTCCTCGAGAGGCAGACCCTTGCGCCACACGATGCCGACGCCGTCACCGGTGAGGGTGTGGGCGTTGGAGGTGGTCTTGAAGATCTTGCCGAATCCACCGGTCGCGAAGACGACGGCCTTGGACTGGAAGACGTGCAGTTCGCCGGTGGCCAGGTCGTAGGCGACGACACCGGCGACCTGGGTCTTGCCGGCGGCGTCCTTCACCGTGATGAGGTCGAGCACGTAGAACTCGTTGAAGAAGTTGATGCCGAGCTTGACGCAGTTCTGGAACAGCGTCTGCAGGATCATGTGGCCGGTGCGGTCAGCGGCGTAGCAGGCGCGGCGCACGGGCGTCTTGCCGTGGTCGGCGGTGTGCCCGCCGAAGCGACGCTGGTCGATCTTGCCCTCGGGCGTGCGGTTGAACGGCAGGCCCATGTTCTCGAGGTCGATGACGGCGTCGATGGCCTCTTTGGCGAGGATCTCCGCGGCATCCTGGTCGACGAGGTAGTCGCCGCCCTTGATGGTGTCGAAGGTGTGCCACTCCCAGGAGTCCTCTTCGACGTTGGCCAGCGCGGCGGCCATGCCACCCTGCGCCGCACCGGTGTGCGAACGCGTGGGGTAGAGCTTCGAGATGACGGCGGTCTTCGCGCCGGGGCCGGCCTCGATGGCCGCGCGCATGCCCGCGCCGCCGGCGCCGACGATGACGACGTCGAACTGGTGGTAGTGGACGCCGTCCTTGACGATCGAGTCCGAACTGGTCTGAGTGCTCACGTGTGCAATACCTCTGCTGTCAGGGGAGAGAAGGGATGCCGCCGGCTCACGCCGCCTGGCACACGTCCCACAGGGAGCTGCTCTCGGTCACACCGAGGCAGGGGTCGAAGGTGAAGACGACGAGCGTGCCGAGCAGGATGAGGAATCCGGCCGACACCCACAGCGATCCGACGAGGATCTTGCGGACGGTGGCGTTGCCGACGTAGTCGTTGACGATCGTGCGCATGCCGTTGGCGCCGTGGATGAGGGCGAGCCAGAGCATCAGCACGTCCCACCACTGCCAGAACGGCGAGGCGAGCTTGCCGGCGACAAACGCGAAGTCGATCTGGTGGATGCCCTCGCCCGTCATCAGGTTGACGAAGAGGTGGCCGAAGATCAGGACGATCAGCAGCACGCCGGAGGCGCGCATGTAGATCCAACCCCACTTCTCGAGGTTGGAGCCCTTCTTGCGCACGCTGGGCGTGCGGGGGGCGGGGATCGTGGCGGCTTCTTGGGCGACGGACATCAGTGGCTCCCGGTGACGGCGCTGAAGACGTTGATCAGGTGGCGCGGGGTGAACCCGAGCATCGTGACGACCCACAGGCCCAGAACGCCCCACCACAGCTGACGCTGGTGGCGCGTGGCCCAGGGCCAGAAGTCCACGAGGATGATGCGCAGGCCGTTGAACGCGTGGTACGCGATCGCGCCGACCAGGGCCACCTCGCCGAGACCCATGATCGGGTTCTTGTAGGTGCCGATGACGGCGTCGTAGGCCTCGGGCGAGACGCGGATGAGCGCCGTGTCGAGGATGTGCACCAGGAGGAAGAAGAAGATGGCGACACCGGTGATGCGGTGAAGCACCCACGACCACATTCCTTCGCGGCCCCGGTACAGAGTGCCGCGGGGCCTCTTCGAAGTGGTCTCTTTCACCGACGGCGTGGCACGTGCTGGTGCTGACACGGTCGTCCTCCCTGATCGAACACGGTGTGGGGCCTCGCACGGGCCCCGAGCGTCACACGGGCGCCCTTGAATACTACGGCCGGGCTATGAACGGCGGGGATGAGGGTCGCCTAACACTCTCTCGACATCGAGATAAATCGGATGCCGTTCACCCCTCCGTGGACGCCGCCTCGACCTCCCGTGCGTTCGCAGGCGCGACCGCTAGGGTCGGAGCCATGGCAGACCCCGCTATCGACGACTTCTACGCCGTGATCCCCGCCGGAGGGATCGGCAGCCGCCTCTGGCCTCTCTCCCGTGCCGACGCTCCGAAATTCCTCCACGATCTGACCGGTTCGGGTCAGACGTTGCTGCGCGACACGTGGGACCGGCTCGGCCCGCTCTCCGGCGAGGGGCGCATCGCGGTCGTCACCGGTCGCGCGCACCGGGCGGCCGTCGAGCGGGAACTCCCGGGGGTCCCCGACCACAACGTCTTCCTCGAGTCGGAACCCCGTGATTCCTCGGCGGCCATCGGCCTCGCCGCGGCGATCCTCGTCCGCCGAGAGCCCGACGTCATCATCGGTTCGTTCGCGGCCGACCATGTCATCCGTCAGACTCGCCAGTTCGAGTTCGCCGTGCGTCAGGCCGTCGCGGTCGCCCGCGAGGGGTACATCTGCACGATCGGCATCCAGCCCGCCGAAGCATCGGTCGGGTTCGGCTACATCAAGCAGGCCGGTGAGCTCATCGTCGATGGCGCTCCCGAGGCCTACCTGGTGGAACGCTTCGTCGAGAAGCCCGACCTGGACACCGCGAAGGAGTACTTCGCCGACCGCGCCTACCTCTGGAACGCGGGCATGTTCATCACGCGTGCCGACGTGCTCCTCGCCGAACTCGCCGTCAACGAGCCCGAGCTGCACGCCGGCCTGCTCGAATTGGCCGAGGCCTGGGACGACCGCGACCGTCGCGGCCCCGCCGTCGACCGCATCTGGCCGGGTCTGAAGAAGATCGCCATCGACTACTCCGTCGCAGAGCCCGCCGCAGAGAAGGGACGCCTCGCGGTCATCCCCGGCCACTTCGACTGGGACGACGTGGGCGACTTCGCGAGCCTGTCGAAGCTCAACTCCTCCGGGGGGCGCAATGAGCTCGCGATCCTGGGTGAGGACGCCCGCGTCCTCTCCGACGCTTCGAGCGGCATCGTCGTCTCGCAGACCAAGCGCGTGATCAGCCTCATCGGCGTGCGCGACATCGTGGTCGTCGACACCCCGGACGCGCTGCTGGTCACGACGAGCGAGAACGCCCAGCGGGTGAAGGGCGTCGTCGACGCGCTCAAGCTGACCGGTCGCGGCGACGTCCTCTAGACATCGGCCCGCGGATCGCCTCTGAGACCGGATGCCACACCTTGTGGCATCCGGTCTCGTTCATGTCCGGGCGTGTGGCGGTGGCGTGACGCGAGATTGCGTCTTTGTAACCATTGCCGCGCGCGGGGGCTCCCGGCGCACAAGCGCGGCGACACAGTAGGTAACGTGACGGGATCGTCCCTCAAACCCGTTGGGGGCATCCGTCTTGGAGGACCATTCGTGAAGACCACGAAGAAGGCCGTCGTCAGCGGTCTCGCCATGCTCGGCGCCGCCGTGCTGCTCGCCGGTTGCGGCGCTGCGCCCGAGAGCAACGGCTCGACCGCTGCTGCCGGGGGAGACATCGTCGAGGGCTTCACCCCCTGCATCATCTCGGATGACGGTGGGTGGAACGACCGCTCGTTCAACCAGTCGGCCAAGGAAGGCATCGACAAGGCGGCGAGCGAGCTCGGCGTCAAGGCGATCGAGGTCGAGTCCAGCTCGGCGAACGACTACGCCCCGAACCTCGAGAACCTCGTCGCCGAGGGCTGCACGTTCATCGTCGCGGTGGGCTTCAAGCTCAGCGCCGACACCGTCGCTTCGGCCAAGGCCAACCCGAACCTGCAGTACGCGATCATCGACGACCGTGCCGACACCGACAACGACGGCAAGACCGACGCCCCGAACATCAAGCCGCTGCTGTTCGACACCGTCCAGGCCGCCTACCTCGGTGGCTACGCCGCCGCCGCCTACTCGGCTGAGAACGGCGTGAACAAGGTCGGCACCGTCGGTGGCATCCCGATCCCGCCCGTCACCATCTTCATGGACGGCTTCGTCGACGGCGTCAAGAAGTACGACGAGGACAAGAGCGCCAGCGTCCAGACCTTCGGCTGGGACGTCGCCGCGCAGAACGGCTCGTTCACCGGTGGCTTCGCCGCCAACGACGCGGCCAAGCAGGCTGCTCAGGGTCTGCTCGACCAGGGTGTCGACGTGCTCCTGCCCGTCGGTGGCCCGATCTACAGCAGCGCCGCCGACGCGATCCGCGACAGCGGCTCGAAGAGCGTCATGCTCGGTGTGGACTCCGACCTCGCCAAGGCCGACCCGAACGTGTCGGACCTGGTGCTGACCTCGATCCTCAAGCGCATCGACACCGCCGTGTACGACTCGGTCACGCAGGCGGCCAAGGGTGACTTCGACGTGACCCCCTACGTCGGCACGCTCGAGAACGACGGCGTCGGCCTGGCCGACTTCAACTCGAAGTTCACGCTGCCCGCCGGCCTCACCGACGAGCTGTCGGCGCTGCGCGAGCAGATCGTCTCGGGTTCGCTGAAGGTCACCTCGCCCAGCTCGCCGTGAGGCGCCGGGCCTGAGGCCCTTTGAGATCACAACCGCGGTCGCTCGGACCAGGAGTCCGAGCGGCCCC
>NZ_LMKF01000022.1:1284323-1285416 GCF_001421275.1 Microbacterium sp. Leaf203
ACCGCGGTTTCTTTCCGTCTTCTTAACGTCTTCGAATAGGGTGCACAGCATGAAGCTCGAGCTCCGCGGCATCACCAAGCGGTTCGGGTCCCTGGTTGCGAACGACCACATCGATCTGGTCGTTCAGCCTGGTGAGATCCACGCTCTCCTCGGAGAGAACGGTGCCGGTAAATCCACACTCATGAACGTCCTCTACGGCCTGTACCAGGCCGATGAGGGCGAGATCCTCCTGGACGACGTCGTCCAACGTTTCCGCGGCCCGGGCGACGCCATGGCCGCGGGAATCGGCATGGTGCACCAGCACTTCATGCTCATCCCCGTCTTCACCGTGGCCGAGAACGTCATGCTCGGCCACGAGAACACCAAGGCTCTCGGCGCTCTCGATCTGAACGCGGCCCGCAAGCACGTGCGCGACGTCGCGCAGCGCTTTGGCTTCGAGGTCGACCCCGACGCCCTCGTCGGCGACCTGCCCGTGGGCGTGCAGCAGCGCGTCGAGATCATCAAGGCCCTCTCGCGGGATGCCAAGGTGCTCGTGTTCGACGAGCCCACCGCCGTCCTCACGCCGCAGGAGACCGACGAGCTCATGGGCATCATGCGGCAGCTGCGCGACGAGGGCACCTCGATCGTGTTCATCACGCACAAGCTCCGCGAGGTGCGCGAGGTCGCCGACCGCATCACCGTCGTCCGTCTCGGCAAGATCGTCGGCGAGGCCGAGCCCACTGCCAGCAACGGCGAGCTGGCATCCCTCATGGTCGGTCGTGCCGTCGAGCTCACCGTGGTCAAGGACGCACCGAAGGCGGCGGCATCCGGGGGTCTTTCCATCCGGAACCTGCGTGTCGTCACCGCCGAGGGGACCGTGGTCGTCGACGACGTCGACCTCGACGTGCGTCCCGGCGAGATCGTCGCGATCGCGGGCGTCCAGGGCAATGGCCAGACCGAACTCGTCGAGGCCATCGTCGGGCTCGCCGACGGCGTGACCGGCACCGTCGATCTCGACGGCACCGACCTCGTCGGCAAGAGCGTCCGCGCGATCCTCGACGCGGGCGTCGGCTTCGTGCCCGAGGACCGCAAAGAAGACGGACTGGTCGGCGGG
>NZ_LMKF01000022.1:1285428-1286146 GCF_001421275.1 Microbacterium sp. Leaf203
CGATCAAGCGCGCGGCGCTCAGCTCGTTCGCCCGCGACCGCATCGCGGAGTACGACATCCGGACGCAGTCGGCATCCACCCCGGTCGGCACCCTCTCGGGCGGCAACCAGCAGAAGGTCGTCATCGCCCGCGAGATGAGCCGTCCGCTGAAGCTGTTCGTCGCCGCCCAGCCCACCCGCGGCGTCGACGTCGGCTCGATCGAATTCATTCACAAGCAGATCGTCGCCGCGCGCGATGCGGGCGTGCCCGTGATCGTCGTGTCGACGGAGCTCGACGAGATCGCCGCCCTCGGCGACCGCATCGCGGTGATGTACCGCGGCGGCATCGTGGGCATCGTGCCGGGGAACACCCCGCGCGAGGTTCTCGGGCTCATGATGGCGGGCGAGCAGCCCGCGGAGGAGACAGCGTGAGCGGCCACATCCCGAGCACGGGCGCGAACGGGGACCCCGGTCTCCCGCCCGAGCAGCTGCCGACCGCATCCGGTCCCCTGACCGGTCACACCCCGGCCGAGACGCCGGCACCGCCCCGCACGAACCAGTTCCTCACCGAGCTGCTGCGTTCGTCGTGGATCACCACGGTGCTCGCGGTCGTCGCGGCGATGATCGTCGGCGGCATCCTGATGGCCGCCACCAACGACCAGGTGCGCACGACGTCCGCGTACTTCTTCGCGCGTCCCGGCGACATGCTGGCCGCGATCTGGAACTCGGTGTACGGCGGG
>NZ_LMKF01000022.1:1286167-1463828 GCF_001421275.1 Microbacterium sp. Leaf203
GCCCCCTCACGAACACCCTCGGGTTCGCGGCTCCGCTGATCGCGGCCGGTCTCGGCGTCGCGCTGGCGTTCCGCGTCGGCCTGTTCAACATCGGTGGGCGCGGTCAGATCCTCATCGCGTGCGCGTTCGCCGGACTCGTCACGTTCAACCTCGACCTGCCGATGATCATCCAGCTGCCGCTGACGCTCATCGTCGGTATCGCCGGTGGTGCGCTCTGGGGCGGGATCGTGGGTCTGCTGAAGGCGCGCACCGGCGCGCACGAGGTCATCCTCACGATCATGCTCAACTACGTCGCCTACTACCTGGTGACGTGGATGGTGCGCACTCCGGGCCTGCTGCAGCGCCCGGCCGGTGACCAGCCGATCTCGTCGGCGACCCCCGCGAACGCGCAGTTCCCCGAGCTGTTCGGTCCGCAGTTCCCGCTGCTCGATCTCGGTTTCGTCTTCGTGATCGCCGCGACGGTCTTCGTCTGGTGGCTCATGGAGCGCTCGAGCCTGGGCTTCCGGCTCCGTGCGGTGGGGGAGAACCCCCACGCCGCGCGCGCCGCGGGAATCTCGGTGCCCCGCATGTACGTCTACGCGATGCTCTTCGCCGGTGGACTCGCGGGCCTCGCCGGCATGAACCAGATCCAGGGTGCGGTGACCACGGGCTTCGACGGTCTCATCGACTCCGGCATCGGCTTCGACGCCATCACCGTGGCCCTGCTCGGCCGCAGCCGTCCGTGGGGCGTGTTCGCCGCCGGCATCCTGTTCGGTGCCCTCAAGTCGGGCTCGTTCACCATGCAGGCGTCGCAGGGCATCCCGGTCGACATCGTGCTCGTCGTGCAGGCCCTCATCGTGCTCTTCATCGCGGCGCCGCCGCTGGTGCGCACGATCTTCTTCCTCCCCAAGAGCGAGGCCGAGCGCGCGGCCAAAGACCGGGCCAAGGCGGCCAAGAAGGCGGTGGCGGCATGACCGCGACGCATCTCGCGGATGACGCGATCCAGTTGACCACGGTGCGTGTGCGCCACATCAAGCTGGCGGTGAGCCTCGCGGTCGTGACCGTGCTGCTCGCCCTGCTGTTCGCCCTCGTCCCGCGAGACGGGCAGAGCACCTTCCGCCTCGGCGACCCGGCTTCCGACATCGACCTCGGCAGCGTCGCGGTTCCCACCGCGGTCACCAGCTGGAGCGTGCTCGTCCTGCTGGTCCTGCTCACCGCGTGGTCGGTCTGGGATGCCGTGGGCTACCGCCGCACCCCGCTCTGGCTGCCGATCGCCTTCGGCGCGCTGGCCGTCTTCGCGTTCCTGGTGTGGGCCGCGGCCGACGGACTGGTCCCCGTGACCGGTCTGCTCTTCGGAGCGCTCTCGCTCTCGGTCCCGCTCATCTTCGGCGCCCTGGGCGGCGTGATCGGCGAGCGCGTCGGTGTCGTGAACGTCGCGATCGAGGGGCAGTTCCTGTTCGGAGCGTTCAGCGCCGCGCTCGTGGCATCCCTCACCCGCAATCCCTTCCTCGGGCTCGTCGCGGCCATGGTCGGCGGCGTGCTCGTCGCGTTCGTCCTCGCGGCGTTCTCGATCAAGTACCTCGTCGACCAGGTGATCGTCGGTGTCGTGCTGAACGTGCTCGTCACGGGTCTGACCGGCTTCCTCTACGGTGCGCTGCTCGTCCCGAACGAAGACGTGCTGAACCGCCCCGAGCGTTTCCCCCGCATCGAGATCCCGCTGCTGGGCGACATCCCGATCATCGGACCGGTGCTGTTCAACCAGACCTTCATCGTCTACCTGATGTACGCCGTCGTCGCCGTGGTCGCGTGGGGGCTGTACCGCACGCGCTGGGGCCTGCGTCTGCGCGCGGTCGGCGAGCACCCCCAGGCCGCCGACACCGTCGGCATCAAGGTCAACTCGAGCCGCTTCTGGAACGTCTCGCTCGCGGGCGCCATCGCCGGCATCGGCGGGGCGTACTTCACCCTCGTCTCGGTCGGGCAGTTCACCAAAGAGATGACCGCCGGCCTGGGCTTCATCGCCCTCGCCGCCGTCATCTTCGGTCGCTGGGACCCGATCCGCGCGACGCTCGCGGCGCTGCTGTTCGGCTTCGCGACCAACCTGCAGAACCTGCTGACCGTGCTGCGCACCCCGATCCCCAGCGAGTTCATGCTCATGCTGCCCTACATCGTGACGATCATCGCGGTGGCGGGTTTCGCCGGCCAGATCCGGGGGCCCGCGGCCGCCGGAAAGCCCTACATCAAGGGCTGACCCCCTTCCCTTCACGAGAGGATCCACCACTCCACGATGACCGACATCGACTGGGACGAACTCCGTTCGGCCGCCACGGATGCCATGCACCGCGCTTACGCGCCCTACTCCCGATTCAAGGTGGGAGCCGCCGCGCTCGTCGCCGACGGACGGATCGTCTCGGGGTGCAACGTCGAGAACGCCTCCTACGGCGTAACGCTGTGCGCCGAGTGCGGACTGGTGTCCGACCTGCACATGAGCGGCGGCGGCCAGCTGGTGGCCTTCGTCTGCGTCGACGGTGAAGGTCGCACGCTCATGCCGTGCGGTCGCTGCCGTCAGCTGCTCTTCGAGCACGCGATCCCGGGCATGCTGCTCGAGACCGTCAGCGGCATCCGGACCATCGACGAAGTGCTCCCCGACGCCTTCGGACCCCGCGACCTCGAGGAGGCGGCACGATGAGCGCCGAGCAGTACGACGCCGTCGACATCATCCGCGCCCAGCGCGACGGGCGGGCCATCACCGAGGGCGAGATCCGCTGGCTGGTCGACGCCTACACGCGTGGGTACGTCATGGACGCGCAGATGTCGGCGTTCACCATGGCGGTCCTGCTGAACGGCCTCGGCCGCGACCAGATTCGCGTGCTCACCGACGCGATGATCGCCTCGGGCGAGCGCATGGACTTCGGCTCGCTCGGCAAGGTCACCGGCGACAAGCACTCCACCGGGGGCGTGGGCGACAAGATCACCCTCCCGCTGGCTCCGCTCGTCGCCGCGTTCGGCGTCGCCGTCCCGCAGCTCTCGGGCCGCGGTCTCGGTCACACCGGCGGAACGCTCGACAAGCTCGAGTCGATCCCCGGCTGGCGCGCCGCGCTGTCGAACGACGAGATCATGGCGCAGCTGCGCGACGTGGGCGCGGTCATCTGCGCCGCGGGCACGGGCCTGGCTCCCGCGGACAAGAAGCTGTACGCGCTGCGCGACGTCACGGGCACCGTCGAGGCGATCCCGCTGATCGCGTCGAGCATCATGTCGAAGAAGATCGCTGAGGGCACCGACTCGCTCGTGCTCGACGTGAAGTTCGGCTCCGGCGCCTTCATGCAGGACATCGACCGTGCGCGTGAGCTCGCCGAGACGATGGTGGCCCTCGGCACCGACTCGGGGGTGAACACCACGGCCCTGCTCACCGACATGAACACCCCGTTGGGACGTGCGATCGGCAACGCCAACGAGGTGCGCGAATCGGTCGAGGTGCTCGCCGGTGGCGGCCCCGCCGATGTCGTGGAGCTCACGGTCGCTCTGGCGCGCGAGATGCTCAGCCTCGCGGGGCAGCCGGACGCCGACGTCGAGGCGGCCCTGTCGGACGGCCGCGCGATGGACGTCTGGAAGCGCATGATCCGCGCGCAGGACGGAGACCCGGATGCCGCCCTCCCGACGCCGCGCGAGACGCACACGGTGGTGGCCGCGCGCTCGGGCGTCGTCACGCGCGTCGAGGCGCTGCCCTTCGGCATCGGAGCCTGGCGTCTGGGTGCGGGCCGCGCCCGTGCCGAGGACGCCGTCGTGCACGCCGCGGGTATCGACCTGCACGTGACCGTCGGTCAGACGGTCGCCGCCGGTCAGCCGTTGTTCACCCTGTCGGCCGACGATGAGTCGCGCTTCGAACGCGCCCTCGGCGCCGTCGAGGGTGCCCTCGAGATCGGTGACACCGCGCCCGTGGCGTCCCCGATCGTGCGCGAGCGCATCACCGCGTGATGGCATCCGGAAAGAGGAGCACCATGGCATCCGACGACCTCCGCATCGGCGGCCGCAAACTGCGCGATCTTCCGAAGGTCTCGCTGCACGATCACCTCGACGGCGGTCTGCGCCCGCAGACCGTCCTCGAGCTGGCCGACGAGGTCGATCTCGACCTCCCCGCGGACGACGCGAAGGGTCTCGAGGCCTGGTTCTCGGACCACATCGACGGCGGCTCTCTCGAGGACTACCTCGAGAAGTTCTCGGTCACCGTCGGCGTGATGCAGACGCGAGAGGGCCTCGTGCGCACGGCGAAGGAGTTCGTCGAGGACCTCGCCGCGGACGGCGTCGTCTACGGCGAGGTCCGCTGGGCGCCCGAGCAGCACCTCACGCGCGGGCTCAGCCTCGACGAGGTCGTGGATGCCGTGCAGGAGGGCATCGAAGCGGGAGAGGATGCCGCGGACGCGCGCGGTCGCGACATCCGCGTGGGTCAGCTGCTCACGGCGCTGCGCCACAACGACAACGCCCGCGACATCGCCGAGCTGGCGGTCTCGTGGCGCGGGCGCGGGGTGGTCGGGTTCGACCTCGCCGGGCCCGAGGACGGGTTCCTGCCGCAGCGGCACCGCGAGGCGTTCGACTACCTCGCCGAGCAGTTCTTCCCCACCACCGTGCACGCGGGGGAGGGGGCGGGACTGGCATCCATCCGCTCCGCTCTGCTCGATGGACGGGCGCTCCGCCTCGGTCACGGCGTGCGCATCGCCAACGACCTCGACGTCGTCTCGCGCGAGGGCGAGGAGGTGCAGGTCACCTTCGGCGACCTCGCCCGCTGGGTCCGCGACCGCGAGATCACGCTCGAGCTGTCGCCGACGTCGAATCTGCAGAGCGGGGCCGTCACGGCCTGGGGCGACACGATGGACGCCCACCCGTTCGACCTGCTGTACCAGCTCGACTTCTCGGTCACCGTGAACGTCGACAACCGCCTGATGAGCGCGACGACGCTCACGCGCGAGCTGGGTCTGCTCGCTCAGGCCTTCGAGTACGACCTCGACGACCTCGAGGCCTTCCAGCTGAACGCCGCCGCCGGGGCCTTCCTGCCGGTGGAGGAGCGCGAGGAACTCATCGAAATCATCTCGGAGGGTTTCCAGCGCTGACGCGCGGATTCGTTTCGGCGGCGCTCACCGGTCCGGTGGGCGCCGCCGTCGTGTGAGGGCGCGGTCGTCACCGCCCTGCCCGCGACGACCGGCCGCCGGGACCGCACGTCAGGGACGGGGGAGGAAGCCGGCGAGCTGCGCGGCGATTACGCGGTCGACCTCGGCCGGGTCCGCCGTCGGGGTGCCGTCGCCCGACTGCGGGCCGTACGCGCCGAACGAGGCGTGCGAGGCGCCGGGGATCTCCACGAACGTCGCATTCGCGGGGAGTTCGACCTTGGCATCCGCGATCTTCTGCGGTGTGGACAGGCCGTCCTCCGAACCCGACAGACTCAGAACGGGCAGACCGGATGCCGAGAGGTCGTTCGCGCAGTACGAGGCGAACAGCACGAGGGCATCGGCGTCGGATGCCAACTGGCAGGCCCGCACGCCGCCGAGCGAGTGACCGCCGACCGCCCAGGTCGACACGTCGGGCGCGAGCTCCGTGAAGGTCGACAGCGGACGCGGGTCGAAGAACGCGAGGTTCAGCCAGGGCTTCGTGATGACGACGGTGACGCCGTCGTCGACGACCGTGTCGGCGAAGGTCGCGATGTAGCCCTCGGCCTCGACCTTCGCCCCCGGGATGAACACGAGCCCCTGCCCGGTCGCGCCCGAGGTGGGGGAGAGGACGATGCCGGACCCGTCGTCGGTGATGGTGAGCCCGGGGTTCGCCTGCGCTTCAGACAGCGGCCCGGGTTCGGCGCCCATGACGCCCACCTGGCTGTAGATCAGGATGCCGCCCACCACCAGCACCACGATCGCGCCCAGGCCACCGAGGATCCAGCGCAGAAGACGACGACGCCGGCGGGGCGCTCGGGGCGCTCCGCCGGCGTCGGACGGGGTCGTGTCGGTCACCTCTCGAGGGTAACGCGGGGCTCAGGCGGGCAGTGCCGCCTTGCGGGCCGCGACGATCTCGACGATGCGCGCGTACAGCGGGTGCTCCGGATCGAGGCCGGTGACCTCCGCCGTGAACGCCTCGGCGTCGAGCTCGCGCAGCATGCGCTGCAGGTCGACGGCCTGGGCGTCCTCGGCATCCGAGAATTCGAGGGCGGCGGCCATGGCGGCGACCAGGGCGTCGACCGGCAGCCCCCGCTCCACGGCCTCGGCGGCGGGTCCGATGAAACGCTCGTGACGCGAGAGCTTGCGCAGCGGCTGACGGCCCACGCGCCACACGGTGTCGGGCAGGGCGGCGTTGCGGAAACGGCGCAGGATCGTCGCGCGGTACTCGCCCTGCACGCCGGCATCCAGCTCGTGCTTCTCGACCAGCAGCGCGCTGGTCTCCTCCAGCGCGGCCTCGACCTTCGCCGCGATCTCGGGGTTCGCCAGGGCGTCCGAGATGCGCTCGATGCCCGCCTGCGCACCGAAGTACGCGGTGGTGGCGTGCCCGGTGTTCACCGTGAAGAGCTTGCGCTCGATGTAGGGCTCGAGGTCGTCGACGAAGTGCGCCCCGGGGATGTGCGGGGGGTTGTCGCCGAAGGGCGGCCGCTCGATCGCCCACTCGTAGAACGGCTCGACGGTGACGTCGACGCCGCCGCCGGACTGGGCCGGGACGATGCGGTCGACCGCGGTGTTGGCGAAGATCGAACGGGATGCCAGGGCATCCCAGGACTCACCGGCGAGCTCGACCACGTGCTCGCGCAGCTGGTCGGTGGCCCCGATCGCGTTCTCGCACGCCATGATCTGCAGCGGCGGGAGCGACGGGTCGCGAAGCGCGAGACCCGCGACGATGTGCGGGGCGACGAACTTCAGGATCGTCGGGCCGACGGCGGTGGTCACCACGTCGGCGGTGGCGATCTCGTCGACGAGCGCCTCGGCATCCACCGAACTGTCGATCGCGCGGAAGCCGGTCACCTCCTTGTCGACGCCGCCCTCGCCCACCTCGTGGACGGTGTACGACGACGCGGAGTTGATCGCCTCGACGAGGGCCGCCGAGACGTCGGAGAAGACGAGGTCGTACCCGCCCTCGTGCAGGAGCAGACCGACGAAGCCCCGGCCGATGTTGCCGGCGCCGAAGTGGACGGCCTTCATGCGTTGACGGAGCCCGAGAGGGCCTGGAAGAGCTCCTCGGGGGAGGAGGCGGCCTTCAAGCGCGCGACGTCGTCCTCCTCGGAGAACAGGATCGCGATCTGCGACAGGATCTCGAGGTGCTCGTCACCCTTGCCGGCGATGCCGATGACGAAGGTGACGGGCTCCCCGCCCCAGTCGACGCCGCCGTCGTACCGCACAACGGACAGGCCGGACTCGAGGATCGCCTGCTTGGTCTCGTTCGTGCCGTGCGGGATCGCGAGCTCGTTGCCCATGTACGTCGACACGGTCTCTTCGCGCTGCTGCATGGCGGCGAAATAGTCGGCGGTGACGGCGCCGGTGGCCTGGAGCAGGTCGGCGGCCTCCTTCATCGCCTCCTCGCGGGTGGCGCTGCCGGGGTGGATGCGGACGGATTCGCTACGGAGGACGTTCGACATGGTTCTCGCCTTTCTCGTCGTGCTGTCCAGCCTCGCAAACCGCGAGCCGGACGGGAAGACGCCAGGGGCCGGGCTGACGCACCGACCCCTGGCGTGCTAGGGGATTACTTGGCTTCGTGCTGAGCGCGCACCATCTCCACGACCTCGTCGTACTTCGGCGAGTTCATGAAGTTGTCGACCGACACGTGGAGCGAGTCAGGCGACTGCGCCTTCGCGCGGTCGGTGAGCTGGTTCTGCGTGATGACCAGGTCGGCCGAGCCGTCGAGGTTCGCGATCGCCTGGTTGGTGACCGTGACGCCGTCGATGCCGGCCTTCTTGATCTTGTTGCGCAGGACGCTGGCGCCCATGGCAGACGAGCCCATGCCGGCGTCGCAGGCGAACACGATGTTGTTCAGCTGCTTGGTCGCCACGGCACCGGCGGCGCCGCCGAGGGCGGCGTCGACGTCGCGGTCGGCCGCCTCGGTTGTCCCCGAGCCGGTCGTTCCGGCGGCACGGGTGCGGAGGGCACCGAGGGCGGAGGACTCCTTGCCCTTGTTGGCCGCGGTCTGGTCGATCGCGGCGGCGAAGCTGTCGCCCTCGGCCTCCTGGTCGCGCTTGCGCGAGGCGCGGAGGATGACGCCGGCCACCAGGAAGGTCACCGCGGCGGCCACGACGACCGACAGGTAGACCACGAGGAGGTTGGCGGGACCGGCGCCGATGGCGGCGACGGTGACGGCGATGATGCTGCCGGGTGCGGCCGGGAAGGCCAGTCCGCCCTGGAAGATCATGTTGGTCGCGACACCCGAGGCGCCACCGGCGATCAGCGCGAGGATCGTCATGGGCTTCGCGAGGGCGTACGGGAAGTAGATCTCGTGGATGCCACCGAGGAACTGGATGATGATCGCGCCGGGGGCCGAGGCCTTGGCCGCACCGACACCGAAGAAGGTGAAGGCGAGCAGCAGACCCAGGCCGGGGCCGGGGTTCGCCTCGATGAGGAACAGGATCGACTTGCCCGACTCAGCCGCCTGTTCGATGCCGAGCGGGGTGAAGACGCCGTGGTTGATGGCGTTGTTGAGGAACAGCACCTTGGCCGGCTCGACGATGATCGACAGCACCGGCAGCAGGTTGAACTGCACGAGGAACGCGACGATGCTGCCGAGGACCGCGCTGATGCCGAGGAACACGGGACCGAAGGCGAAGAAGCCGATGATCGCGAGGATCATGCCCAGGATGCCGGCGGAGAAGTTGTTCACGAGCATCTCGAAGCCGGGGCGGATCTTGCCGTCCCACAGCTTGTCCATCTGCTTGGTGACCCAGGCCGCGAGCGGGCCCATGATCATCGCGCCGAGGAACATCGGGATGTTGGTGCCGACGATGACGCCCATCACGGCGATGGTCGCCACGACGCCACCGCGGGCGCCGTAGACGATGCGTCCACCGGTGTTGGCGATGAGCAGCGGCAGCAGGTAGGTGATCATGACGCTGACCAGGCCGACGTAGCCCTGGTAGGTGCTGCCGTCTTCGTTGGCCGTGAGCGCGGTCATCGCGCCGGGCCAGTTGATGGTCGCGGCGTTTCCGCCTCCGCCGAGGATCTCGGCGACGGGGGCCCAGTGCCAGCCGAAGGGGCTGTTGGCACCGAAGAATCCGGCGGGGATGAAGAGCATGGTGATGAAGCCCCATGCGATGAATGCCGCGATGTTCGGCATGATCATGCCGGAGAGGAACGTGCCGAATCGCTGGACTGCGATCCGTGCCCCTCCCGGCTTCTTGGTGGGTGACGTCGTCGTCATTGCTGTGTCTCCTTGACTGACTGCACGGCCGGGGCCGTATGGGGGGTGCGGCTGATGCCGCGGTGTCGACGGGGCGGCCGGAACCGCCCCGGGGTTTTACGGGGTGTGGACGAGGGTGGAGGCGGCCTGCGCTGCCTCGCGGGCGGAGGCCGCGTCATCCGCGGCCAGGGCGGCCTCGGCGATGCGGCGGGCATCGTCGAGAGTGTGGGTGAGCAGGGTCGCGCGCACGTCGGCGAGGGCCGTGGGGGCCATCGACAGCGTGGTGGCGCCGAGCCCGACGAGCACGACGGCGAGCATCGGGTCGGCCGCGGCCTCGCCGCAGATGCCGACGGGCTTGCCGTGCGTGCGGCCCGCGGCGCCGACCTCGCGGATGAGGCGGAGGACGGCCGGATGCCACGGGTCCTGGAACGACGCGACCGAGCCGAGCAGGCGGTCGGCGGCGAGCGTGTACTGCGTCAGGTCGTTCGTGCCGATCGAGGCGAAGTCGGCGATCTCGAGGATGCGGTCGGCCAGGAGGGCCGACGAGGGGACCTCGACCATGACGCCGGTGGTCTTCAGGCCGTAGTCCTTCGCCAGCGCGGTGAAGTACCGGGTCTCCTCCACGGTCGAGACCATGGGCGCCATGACCCACAGGTCGGCGGGGCCGGCCTCGGACGCCCGGGTCGCGGCATCCGCTTCGGCGAGAGCCGTCAGCTGCTCGCGCAGGATGTCCTCGCTGGCACGGAGGGCGCGCAGGCCCCGCAGACCCAGCGCGGGGTTCTCCTCGTGCGCGTCGTTGAGGAACGGCAGAGGCTTGTCGGCGCCGGCGTCGAGCACGCGCACGACGACCTTCTTGCCGGGGAAGGCGCTGAGCAGCTCGGTGTACGCCGCGCGCTGCTCCTCGACGGTGGGGGCCGAGCTGGAGCTGAGGAAGAGGAACTCGGTGCGGAACAGGCCCACGCCCTCGGCGCCGAGCTCGACGGCCTCGGCGGCTCCGCCGGGCTTGCCGAGGTTGGCCAGCAGCGGAACCTTCGTGCCGTCGGCGAGGGCGCCGTCGGTGATGGGGGCGGATGCCGCGGCTGCGCGCGCCTCGGCACGGTTGGCGGCTCGCGCCCTCTCGTCGTCGCTCGGGTCGACGGTCACGACGCCGGCGGCGGCATCGACGATGACCGACTGCCCGTCGACGAGGTCCTTCGCTCCGGCCGCGCCCACGACGGCGACGATCGACTTCTCGCGCGCGAGGATCGCGGTGTGCGAGGTCGGGCCGCCCTCGGTGGTGACCAGCGCCAGCACCTTGTCGAGGTCGAGCAGGGCGGTGTCGGCGGGGGCGAGGTCCTTCGCGACCAGCACGAAGGGGTGACCGGGGTCGGGGATGCCGGGGGCCGCGACGCCGCGCAGGCGCGCGATCACGCGCTGGGCGACGTCGTCGAGGTCGGCGGCGCGCTCGCCGAGGTAGCCGCCGAGGGCCACGAGCTGCTCGCGGAACGAGGCGAAGGCGTCGTGCACGGCGAACTCGCCGGTCTTGCCGGCGGCCAGGCGCGCGTCAACCTCGGCTTCGAGGGTGGGGTCTTCGGCGATCATCGCCTGCGCCTCGAGCACGTCGCGGGCGGCGCCGCCGGCCTGGGCGCCGCGGGCTTCGAGCTCGCGGGCGACGGCACCGATGGCCTCGCGCACGCGCGCCGTCTCGTCGTCGACGCTCAGCTCGCTCTTGGCGTCCTTCGGGGCGGGCAGGGGCTCGGCCATGCGCGCGATGGGTCCCTGGGCCACGCCCAGTCCGATTCCGACTCCACGGAGTTCCGTCATGGTGCTGTGTTTCCTTTACTCGGCGTCGTGGTCGGTGGTGAGGAGCTCCGCGAGGCGCTCCAGCGTCGCTTCGGCGTTGTCGCCGTCGGCGGTGAGGGTCACATAGTCGCCCTGCTCGAGTCCCAGCGCGATGATCCCGAGGATGCTCGCGGCGTTGATCGGCTTCCCCGCGTCCTTGGCGAGGGTCACCGGGATGCCGGAGTCCTTCGCCGCCTGCGCGAAGAGCTTCGCGGGGCGCGCGTGCAGGCCGTGCGACGATCCGATGCGGACGGTGCGTGTCAGGTGGGGCATGGGTGTCCTCTCCGTCGAGTTCAGATCGTGTCCGCGGGCTGGGCGGAACGCAAGGCGTCCTCGACCAGGGCGAGGGTTCGGGTGCCGCTCTGGTCGGCGAAGACGTCGTCGGGCAGCAGGACGACGGTCACGCCGCGCGGGGCGGCCTCGAGGCGGATGCGCTCGAGTTCGGGGGCGAGGTGCGGGCCGACCAGCACGAGATCGGCGGCGTCGAGGTCGATCGGGAGGGACCGCGAGGTTCCCGCCGAGGCGGAGTAGTCCAGGCCCTTCTCGTGCGCAGCACGACGGACGCGTTGCGCGACGAACGTGCTCGACGCACCCGCTCCACACACCACGAGGATCCTCATCGACCGGCCTTTCTTCCTCTCGATTGTCCGCACCTGTCTCACAGCGGACAACCAGGTTCGTTTCCCACCCCCCGGAACGCGGATGCCGCAGCCGCCTCCTGCGCGCGCCGTCCCGAGCCGCGCCCGGTGCGGACGGGCGTGAAAGGATGGATGGAACGCTGCCAACCGGGGCGGTGCGGAGGACGGATCGTGACGACGAAGGCTCGCCAAGACCGCCTGCTGGCCCTGTTGCTGCGGGACGGGGAATGGTCGACCGCGGCGTCTCTCGCCGACGCGCTCGGGGTGACCCCGCGCAGTGTCCGGTCCTATGTCACGGCGATCAACGCCCGTGTCCCCGGCGGAGCGGCGATCGAGTCCGGGCCCCTCGGCTATCGCGCCGGGTCCGACGCCGCCGCAGCCCTTCGGGCCTTGACCGGAACGGATGCCGGCACCCCCCGCGACCGTCTGCACACCCTCGTCCGGCGGCTCCTGGATTCCGCCGACGGCATCGACGTCTTCGACACGGCGGACGCCCTGCACGTGAGTGCCGCGACCCTCGAGGCGGATCTGTCACGCGTGCGGGGACTGCTCGGCGGAACCGAGCTGACGCTCGAGCGCTCGGCATCCACCGCCCGCCTGCGCGGAACCGAGGTCGCCCAACGCCGGCTCCTGTCGAAACTCGCGCACGACGAGATGGACGCCGGGCTCTTCGACCTCGACGCCCTGCGGCGCACGCTCGGCGAGCAGTCGGTCGGCGCCCGCGCGTTCGGGCCGTTCAAAGCCGAACTCGTCGCCGAACTCGGCGCCCTCGGCTACTACGTCAACGAGATCGGCATCGGCGACGTGGTGATGCACATCGCGATCGCCGCCGACCGCACCACGCGCGATCGGGCCCTCGGCTCCCCGGGCGGGGATTCGTCGGATGCCGCGGCCGCCGTCGTCGACCTGCTCGACCGGCTCACGGTCAAGCACATCGGCGTGCAACTCGGTTCGGGCGACCTGCGCCACCTCGCGACCCTCGTGCTGACCCGCATCGTCGCACCCGGCTCCCCGGCCGGCGACGACGTGCGCTCCCGCCTCGACCCGGCGGTCGAGGTGGCCGTCCGGCGGGTCGTCGAGAACGCGGCATCCGAGTTCCTCGTCGACATCGCCCACGACGACTTCATCCTGCGCTTGGCGCTGCACGTGCAGAACCTTCTGCACCGCTCGCGTGAGCAGGCGTGGTCGCGCAATCCGCTGACGCGGTCGCTGAAGTCGACGTACCCGATGATCTTCGAGGTCGCGGTCTACATCGCCAAGGGGCTGCAGGACGGCCTGGGCATCCCGATCCTCGACGACGAGATCGCCTACATCGCGATGCACGTCGGCGGTCGTCTCGAGCGCAGCCGCCGCGCCGACCAGCTGCTGACGGCGACCATCGTGTGCCCCGGGTACTACGAGCTGCACGAGCTCCTGCGCTCGAGCGTCGACCGCTCGCTCGGCCAGGCGATCGAGGTCGTGGGCGTCGAGACGCGCATCGACCCGGCGTGGGATTCGATCGAGACCGACCTCGTGCTCACGACCATCGACCCGCCGCGGCCGGGCGACAGGTTCGTGCGGATCCAGCCGTTCCTCACCGACGCCGACGTCGAGCGCGTGCAAGCCGCCGCCGGTCGTATCCGCCGCGGGCGGCGTCTGGCGCGCCTGCGAGCCGAGCTCGAACGGTACTTCGCGCCCGAGGCATTCGTGCGGGGGCTGGATGCCGCTGACGGCGAGGCCGGCGTCATCCGACGCCTCGGCGGGATGCTCGTCGAGCAGAGCGTGATCGACGACGCCTACGTGGCTCGGGCCGTGGAGCGCGAGGCCATCTCGTCCACCGCGTTCACCGACGCGCTCGCCGTGCCTCACGCGATGGGCATGACGGCGACCCAGACCCGCATCGCCATCGGCATCGCCGACCCCTCGATCGCATGGGGGGAGGGTCGCGTGCAGGTCGTGGCGCTCGTGGCCTTCAGCGAGACCGACCGCGAGGCCTTCCAGACGGTGTTCGAGCAGTTCGTCGAGGTGTTCAGCGAGCGCGACAGCGTGCAGCGCATCGTCCGCCGCGCGGTGTCGTTCCCCGCGTTCCTGGACGAACTGGTCGCGGTGATCGACGGCTGACGCTCGGCCTCCCCGAGCTGACGCGGGGCTGGCCCGGCACGGGTCGCCCTCCTCGGTTTGGGGCGGATTTCGCACCTCGGGGCGTGATATTCACGCCCCAACTGACAAATCTCGACCCAAACCCGGCCGCCACCCTTCTCCGTCACGCCCGGCGGCGTGATCACGCCCGGGTGCGGAATGTCGGCGCCATGCCGGGGAACGGCCGATAACCTCGGTTTGGGGCGGGATCCGCACTTTGGGGCGGGTAAATTTCGCCCCAAACAGCGAGATCCGCCCCAAACTGGGGGCACGGGGGCCCGCCTCAGCGCGCGCGGATCCCGAAGCTCTTGAGCCGCTGGGCGAGGGTCTCTGCCGAGCGGAGGTGGGCCCATTTCCACCGAGCGAACGGCCGCTGGGTGGTCCCTCGGATCCAGTCCTCGCGCTGCTTCTCGCGCAGCACGACGTCTTCGAGAGAAAGACCCGATCGCATCGCTTCGTCGCGGTACTTCTTCTCACCATCGAACTCGCCCCAGGCCCTCGCGTCGTCGAGGCCGAAGTCCACGTAGTAGTTCTGGCCGGAAGGGCCGGCGACGGGCACTTGAAGGTCGATCCGGGTGAACCCCAGCTCCGTGAGGCGGATGCGACTGATGCTCTCTCCCGGCAGCTGGGCGCGTCCATCGGCGAAGGCGAGGGCGCGGAGCGCACGAGCGCGACCATGGGCCGAGCGCGACGTGATCTCGAGCACCCTCGCACGCAGCTCGCCGGCCGCAGCGATGTCGTTCACGCCGGGTTCCGGGGCGGTCACCGGCCGGAACGCAGCGTCGAGTGCGCAGACCGCGGTCTCGAACGACGCGGTGCGCGCGACGTCGGCCATCGTGCGCTCGAGGCTCGTGAATCGGACACCGTGGCGCTCCACCTGCTCGTCGTCAGGTACCTCGCCGCGGTGCCTGACCACGAGCGACTGCGCGCCGGGCCGCTCGGGCGGCAGGGTGATGTGGACCTTCGTCGAGGCCGGCGCCCGAACCGGGAGCCCGTGTAGGGCGGCCGCGGTGAGGTGAGAGAAAAGCGGAGGCTCCGAGGTGGTCTGGGCGAGGGCTCGAGCCCGTAAGACGATCCACTCCTCCGCAGTGGGCGGCTGCGCAGGGTCGATTCGGGTGTAGACGCCGGGCCGGAGTCGAACCATGTCGCCCTGCTTGATCAACCGGTTCGTCCGTACCGGTCCGAGGCCTTCAGCCCGCAGGTCCTCCCATGACAGAAGAGGAGGGAGCGCGAGCATGATCCGAGTGTGCGCATCGCCGGGCGACGGCATCCGTCTGTCGGCCCCTTCTGGGGACAGTCGTCGGACGATCGTGCTTGTGGAGGAATTGCTGCCGAATAGCCCCCAACGCGGTTTGGGGCGAATCCCGTCGCTCGGGGCGACAAAGATACGCCCCAAACGACAGAATGCGCCCCAAACCGGGAAAACCCTCGCGGGCCGCCGACGCCCGTCAGCGCAGCGACGCCAGCAGCTCCTCGGCCCCGGCGCGCAGGGCCTCCAGACGCCGGCGCGCCTTCTTGGCCGACGAGCCGCGCACGTCGAGGTACAGCTTCAGCTTGGGCTCGGTGCCGCTGGGACGCACGATGAGCCGCGAGCCGTCGTCGAGCCAGAGGCGCAGCACGTCACCCGGCGGGAACCCGTCGACACCCTGCAGCAGGTCGTCGATGCGCGACACGGCAATCTCGCCCACCGCGGCGGGGGGCTCTGCGCGCAGCGCGGCCATGATCCCGGCGATCTCGCTGACGTCGCTCACGCGCACCGAGATCTGGTCGCTCGCGAAGGCGCCGAACGTCTCGCGGAACTCCTGCAGCAGGTCGGCCACGGTGCGGCCCTGAGCGCGAGCCTCGGATGCCATGCCCAGAAGAGCCACGGCGGCCGAGATCCCGTCCTTGTCGCGCACGGTCGTCGGGTTGACGAGGTAGCCGAGGGCCTCCTCGAAGCCGAACACGATGCCGGGCGCCCGCGAGATCCACTTGAACCCGGTGAGAGTCGAGTGGAACTCGAGACCGTAGTGCTCGGCGACGGCCTGGAGTCCGGGCGACGAGACCAGAGAGCAGGCGAGGGATGCCGGCGCCCCGGCGTCTCCGCCGATGCCCGAACCCGCACCCTCCGCCGCGAGCCGCGCCGCGCGCCACCCCAGCAGCAGCCCGATCTCGTTGCCGGTCAGTCGTCGCCACCCGCCCTCGGAGTCGGCGTCGGGGATCGCGACGGCCAGGCGGTCGGCATCCGGATCGTTGGCGATGACGAGCTCGGCGTCGACGGCGCGCGCCGTCTCGAACGAGAGGTCCATGGCCCCGGGCTCTTCGGGGTTGGGGAACGCGACGGTCGGGAAGCGCCCGTCGGGGTGGATCTGCGCCTCGACGACGGTGGGCTGGGGGTAGCCCGCTTCGGTCAACACGCGCGAGACGGTCTCCCACCCGACGCCGTGCATGGCGGTGTAGACCCAGTTGAGGCCTTCGGCTGCGGCGGGTGCGGGTGCCACCGCGGCGGTGGCGGAGACGTACGCCTCGACGACCGACTCGGGGGCGTTGGCGTAGCCGACCGAGCGAGGGAGGGTGGTGATGTTGCCCTCGTCAGCGATCCGCTGGATGTGGGCGGCGATCTCGGCATCCGCCGGAGAGACGATCTGCGCGCCCTCGTCGGCGCCGCCGAGGTAGACCTTGTAGCCGTTGTCGTCGGGCGGGTTGTGGCTCGCGGTGACCATGACGCCCGCGTCCGCACCGAGGTGGCGCACGGCGAAGGCGAGCACGGGTGTGGGCAGCAGGCGGGGGAGCAGGATCGCGTTCAGGCCCGCGCCGGCGAAGATCTCGACCGAGTCGCGCGCGAACACATCGGAGTTGCGGCGTCCGTCGTACCCGACCACGACGGTCGGCGCCTCGCCGCCCGAGCGCTCGAGCAGGTACGCCGCGAACCCGGCCGCCGCCTGGGCGACGAGCACGCGGTTCATCCGGTTGGAGCCGGCGCCGAGCGTTCCGCGCAGTCCCGCGGTGCCGAAGGCCAGCCGCGTCGAGAAGCGATCCTCGAGGTCGGCCGCAGCCTCCGCATCGCCGTCCTCGACGCGCGCGAGCAGCTCCGACAGTTCCTCTCGGGTCACGGCATCCGGATCCTGCGCCATCCAGGCGCGGGCCGCGTCGACGTACGCGCTCACAACGCGCCGATCACGCGGGCGAGCAGCGCCGAGATCACGGGCTCGGCCTCGCGGCCGGCTTCGAGCACCTCTTCGTGGCTGAGGGGCGTCTGCTGGATGCCGGCGGCCAGGTTCGTGATGAGCGAGAAGCCCAGGATCTCCATGCCGGCCTGACGCGCGGCGATGGCCTCGAGGGCGGTCGACATGCCGACGATGTGGCCGCCGATGGTCTTGGCCATCTGCACCTCGGCGGGCGTCTCGTAGTGCGGCCCGCGGAACTGCGTGTACACGCCCTCGTCCAGCGACGGGTCGATCGAGCGGGCGATGTCGCGCAGGCGCTTCGAGTACAGGTCGGTGAGGTCGATGAAGGTCGCGCCCTCGAGGGGCGAGTCGGCCGTGAGGTTGATGTGGTCGCTGATGAGCACGGGCTGGCCGGGCTTCCACGTCTCGCGGATGCCGCCGGCGCCGTTCGTGAGGATCATCGTTTTCGCACCCGTCGCGGCCGCGGTGCGCACGCTGTGCACGACCCGGCGCACGCCGTGGTTCTCGTAGTAGTGCGTGCGGGCGCCGATGACGAGGACGTTCTTGCCGCCGGGGGTGCGGACGCTGCGGAGCGTGCCGACGTGCCCCTCGAGGGCGGGCTTGGAGAAACCGACGACCTCGGTCGCGGGGAACGACGCCGTCTCCTCGCCGATGAGCTCGGCGGCGCGTCCCCAGCCGGACCCGAGGGTCACGGCGATGTCGTGGTGCTCGACGCCCGAGAGGCGGGCGATGTCGGCAGCCGCGGCGGCGGCGATCTCGAACGGGTCGACCGCGGGGTCGTCGAGCGGGTGTGAGGTGCTGTTGGACATTCCCCCACTCTAGAAACTGTGGGGCCTGCGGGCCAGACGGCACACACCTCGGATCATCGTGTCGGGCGCAGCTGTGTGGCGCATCGGCATCCGCCCAGCGCTGACAGAATGGATGCCATGGTGCAGAGCTTCGAGCGCAAGCAGTCCGTCGCGATCGTCGGCGGCGGCCCCGGCGGATACGAGGCGGCTCTCTCCGCCGCGCAGCTCGGCGCCGACGTCACCCTCGTCGAGCGCGCGGGAGTCGGCGGTTCGGCCGTCATCACCGACGTGGTCCCCTCGAAGACCCTCATCGCCACCGCCGACGCGGCCGTCGCGATCCGCAATGCCAGCAGCCTCGGCGTGCAGCTGTTCGCCAAGGACGACCGCGGCAAGCCGCTGACCCCCGAGGTGGCGATCAACCTCGCCGCGGTCAACCAGCGCCTGCTCTCGCTCGCGCGGCAGCAGTCCGACGACATGCGCGCCTCGTTGCTCGAGGCGGGTGTCCGCATCATCTCGGGCCACGGACGTCTCGATGGCAACGGCGCCGTGGTGGTCTCGACCGAGGCCGGCGGAACCGACTTCGACCGTGTCGAGGCCGAGACCCTCGTCGTCTCAGTCGGTGCGTCTCCCCGCGAGCTCCCCTCGGCCAAGCCCGACGGCGAGCGCATCCTCACGTGGACGCAGCTCTACAACATGAAGTCGGTGCCCTCGCACCTCATCGTCGTGGGCTCCGGCGTGACCGGCGCCGAGTTCGCCTCGGCGTACATGAACCTCGGTGCCAAGGTCACGCTCGTCTCGAGCCGCGACCAGGTGCTCCCGGGTGAGGATCAGGATGCCGCGGCCGTGCTCGAGCGCGTGTTCCAGCGCGGCGGCATGACCCTGTTGGCGAAGGCGCGGGCCGATTCGGTCGTCAACACCGGCGATGGCGTCACCGTCACCCTCTCCGACGGCCGCACCATCGAGGGCAGCCACTGCCTGATGGCGGTCGGGTCGATCCCCAACACTGCCGGCATCGGGCTCGAGCAGGCGGGGGTGCAGATGACGGCATCCGGTCACATCCGCGTCAACCGCGTC
The DNA here is from genome assembly GCF_001421275.1 of Microbacterium sp. Leaf203. NCBI lineage: Bacteria > Bacillati > Actinomycetota > Actinomycetes > Micrococcales > Microbacteriaceae > Microbacterium > Microbacterium sp. Leaf203. Next base: position 1,305,101 of record NZ_LMKF01000022.1, read on the forward strand.
GCGCGCACCTCGGTGCCCAACATCTACGCGGCGGGCGACTGCACGAACTTCTACCCCCTGGCATCCGTCGCCTCGATGCAGGGGCGTCAGGCGATCTTCCACGCCCTCGGCGACATCGTGATCCCGCTCGAGACGCGCCGCATCACGGCCAACATCTTCACCGCGCCCGAGATCGCCACGGTCGGCTTCAGCGAGCAGGACATCACCGAGGGGCGGATCGCCGGCAAGGTGCGCAAGCTCCCGCTCTCGGCGAACCCCCGCGCGAAGATGCAGGGCATCACCGACGGCTTCGTCAAGCTGATCGCCCGCGAGGGCAGCGGCACCGTGATGGGCGGCGTGATCGTCGGCCCGAAGGCGTCGGAGCTCATCTACCCGATCGCGATCGCCGTCGAGCGCCGCCTCACCGTCGACCAGGTCGCGCGCGTGTTCGCGGTGTACCCCTCGCTGACCTCGAGCATCACCGACGCTGCGCGCGCCATGCACATCGTCGATCGCGACGACCCCGGCGAGGACTGAGCCCTCCGGATGCCGCGGCCTCGCGGCACCCGTCACCCGTCGGTGCCCCGGCGGGGCGGGGTCGTCGATAAACGCTCCCTGCACGGAGAAACGCTTTCGCGTGCGTTTGCCGGTGCAGCGCGCGCTCATGAATGCGCCCCGCACGAACGACGGCGCCGCGCCCCCCGAAGGAGCGCGGCGCCGTGTCGAACGGAGGGGCCCGTCAGCTGATCAGCAGCAGCTGGTGCCCCGCGGCGACCGTGGTACCGGCCGAGGCGTCGATGCTCGCGACGGTGCCGTCCTTGTGGGCCTGGATGGGCTGCTCCATCTTCATCGCCTCGAGCACCACGACCAGGTCGCCCTTGACGACCTGCTGGCCCTCTTCGACGGCCACCTTGACGACGGTGGCCTGCATCGGCGACTTCACCGCGTCGCCGGTGGCGCCGGCCGTGGGCGAGGCGCCGTGCGCGCGGCGGGACGGGGGAGCGGCGGCCGGACGACCGACCGAGGGAGCCGCGGCCGTGATGCGGTCGGGCAGGCTCACCTCGAGGCGCTTGCCGCCGACCTCGACGACCACCGTGTGGCGGCCGGGGGCTGCGGCGGGGGCTTCGAGCTCGCCGTCCCACGCGGGGATGTCGTTGACGAACTCCGTCTCGATCCAGCGCGTGAACACGCCGAACGCGCCGTTCTCGGCGGTGAAGGCGGGGTCGCGGACGACCTTGCGGTGGAACGGGATGACGGTCGGCATGCCGGCGACCTCGAACTCGTCGAGGGCGCGGCGCGAGCGCTCGAGGGCCTCGGCGCGGTCGCGGCCGGTCACGATGATCTTCGCGAGCAGCGAGTCGAAGGCGCCAGAGACGCTGTCGCCCGCGGTCACGCCGGAGTCGAGACGGATGCCGGGGCCGCCGAACGTCTTGAACACGTGGATCGGGCCCGGCTGGGGGAGGAACCCGCGACCCGGGTCCTCGCCGTTGATGCGGAACTCGATCGAGTGACCGACCGGGGCCGGGTCGTCGTAGCCGAGCTCTTCGCCCTCGGCGACGCGGAACTGCTCGCGCACGAGGTCGATGCCGGTCACCTCTTCGGAGACGGGGTGCTCGACCTGCAGGCGGGTGTTGACCTCGAGGAACGAGATCGTGCCGTCGGCGCCGATGAGGAACTCGCAGGTTCCGGCGCCGACGTAGCCGACCTCCTTGAGGATGGCCTTTGACGCCGAGTAGAGGATGGCGTTCTGCTCGTCGGTCAGGAACGGCGCGGGGGCCTCTTCGACGAGCTTCTGGTGGCGGCGCTGCAGCGAGCAGTCGCGCGTGGAGACGACCACGACGTTGCCGGCGGCATCGGCCAGGCACTGCGTCTCGACGTGACGCGGCTTGTCGAGGTACTTCTCGACGAAGCACTCGCCGCGGCCGAAGGCGGCGACCGCCTCGCGCGTGGCCGACTCGAACATCTCGGCGACCTCGTCGAGCTCACGCGCGACCTTGAGCCCGCGTCCGCCGCCGCCGTACGCGGCCTTGATGGCGATCGGCAGACCGACCTCGTTGGCGAAGGCGATGACCTCGTCGGCACCCGAGACGGGGCCGGGGGTTCCGGGGGCCAGGGGTGCGCCGACCTTCTCGGCGACATGGCGCGCGGTGACCTTGTCGCCCAGGGCCTCGATGGCGTCGGGCGAGGGGCCGATCCAGATGAGGCCGGCACCGATCACGGCGCGGGCGAAGTCGGCGTTCTCGGCGAGGAAGCCGTAGCCGGGGTGCACGGCGTCGGCGCCGGAGCGGCGGGCGACCGAGAGGATCTTCTCGATCGACAGGTAGGTGTCGGCGCTGGTCGCACCGTCGAGGGCGTAGGCCTCGTCGGCGAGGCGGGTGTGCAGGGCGTCGCGATCCTGATCGGCGTAGACGGCGACGGAGGCCTTCCCCGAATCACGGGCGGCGCGGATGACTCGGACGGCGATCTCGCCGCGGTTGGCGACAAGGACCTTGGCGATCTTCGGCATCCTCCCAGCCTAGCGAGGGGTTACCCCGGCCTTTTGACCCTCCTCGATAAGAAACGCCGAAAAACGTGTGAGGGAGTCTACGAACGGTTCCACAGGTCGGTCCACGAACCGCCCAGTTCGCGCACAAGTCGGCGGACCGTCGAGAGCGACATGCCCACCACCGTCGAGGGGTCCCCGTCGACCCGCTCGATGAACGCCCCGCCGAGGCTGTCGACGGTGAACGCCCCCGCCACCAGCAGGGGCTCGCCGGTGGCCACGTACGCGGCGATCTCGGCGTCGTCGACGTCGGCGGCGAAGGTCACCGAGGCTTCGGCGACGGCGAAGGCCTCGCGCGGCTCGGAGCCGGGGGACAGGCGGAAGACGCTGTGACCGGAGTGCAGCACCCCGGTGCGCCCTCGCATCCCGCGCCAGCGTGCGGTCGCGGCATCCGGGGTATACGGCTTTCCGAGGATCTCGTCGCCGAGGGCGAACATCGAGTCGCCCCCGATGACGAAGCCGTCGAAGTTGGGCTCCTCGGCGCGCAGGCGGTGCGCGACGTCGGCGGCCTTGCGTCGCGCGAGCAGCAGGACGTGCTCGGGGGCGGGCAGGCGCCGGGCCTCGGCCGTCTCGACCTCGGCGATCACGGCTTCCTCGTCGACGTGGGGCGCCCGCGCCTCGGGCTCGATGCCCGCTTGGCGCAGCAGCATGAGACGAGCGGGAGAAGTGGATGCCAAGCACACGCGCATGCGACAACGCTACCCAGGTGCGGGGGCGGCGGTCTCCGCGCCGCCCGGACCCCTCGACGAGCTCAGGGACCTCCTACCGGGGCGGTCGGGCGTCGCCGCGTCCGCCCCCGGCGGTCTCCCGGCCGTGTATGACAGGCTCGGAGGATGCACGACGGCGACCTCATCGAACTCGACATCACCGGCATCGCCCACGGCGGCGTCTTCGTCGGACGGCACGAGGGGCGGGTCGTCTTCGTCTCGGACACGATGCCCGGCGAACGCGTCCGCGCGCGGTTGACCGACACCCGCAAGAAGGCGTTCTGGCGGGCCGAGGCCGTCGAGGTGGTGGATGCCGCTCCCCAGCGCCGTCCGCACGTCTGGCGTTCGGCCGATATCGGTGTGGATCCCGCGGAACGCGTGGGCGGGGCCGAGTTCGGTCACATCGACCTCGCGCACCAGCGCGCCCTCAAGGAGCGCGTGATCCGCGAGGCCATGGAGCGCGTGGGCCGGCTCGAGCTGCCGGTCGACGTGCGCCCCGCCGGCGACGCCGATCACCCCGAGTCCGTCGACGGAACGGGCTGGCGGACGCGCGTGAGCCTCCACGTCGATGACCGGGGCCGGGTGGGCGCCTACGCCGCGCGGTCGCACCACGTCGTCGAGACCCCCGACTTCCCCCTCGCGACCGAGGGCGTCGCTCGCGCGGCCGCCGAGGTGCGCGGGGGAGCGCGCCCCGGGCGCGTCGACCTCGTCCAGCCGGCCGACGGACGCGTGCGCGTCCTGCCACGGCCCGAGGGCGAGCGCTCGACCGCTGCCCCCGAGGTCGTCGACGAGATCGTCGGTGAGCGCGTCTTCCGCGTCGATGCGGGCGGGTTCTGGCAGGTGCACCGCCTCGCCGCGTCCACGCTGACCTCTCTCGTCACGGCGGAGCTCACCGCTTCGGTCGAGGCCCTCGACCCCGAGGCGATGCACCTCGACCTCTACGGCGGCGTCGGCCTCTTCGCCGCCGCGCTCGCCGAGCTGGGCGGGTCGTCGACGCGCGTGGTGAGCGTGGAATCCGACCCCCGGGCGACGGAGCACGCCGGTGAGAACCTCGCCGAGTGGGTCGGGGCGCGGGCCGAGACGGCACGGGTCGATCGCTACGTCCAGAACCTCGCCGCCGGCGCTTCCGAGCGGGAACGCGAGCGTCTGGAGCGCGGTGTCGTGCTGCTCGACCCGCCGCGGGCGGGTGCGGGCCGGGTCGCCGTCGAGGGCATCGCCGCGCTGTCCCCGTCCGCCGTCGTCTACGTCGCGTGCGACCCCGTGGCCCTCGCCCGCGACCTGGCGCTGTTCGCCGAACTCGGGTACCGCGCCGAGCGCGGCATCCGGGGTGTCGACCTCTTCCCGAACTCGCACCACGTCGAGGCCGTCACGGTGCTGCGCCGCTGACGCGCCGGGTCGCGCGACCTTCACCCGCGCGGCGGCCCCCGCGCCGATACGATGTGGGGATGACGCGCGTCGCCCTCATCGATGACCACGAGTCGGTCCGACTCGGGCTGGAGGCCGCCCTCGCGCGCACCGAGGCCACCGAGGTCGTCTTCTCGGGCGCGAACGTCGCCTCGTACCTGTCCTGGCGTCAAGCGGCGGCCGCGAACCCCGCCGACGTCGTGGTGCTCGACCTGACGCTCGGTGACGGCACGACGGTCTCCGAGAACGTCGACCGCGTCGTCCGCGACGGCTCCAGCGTCATCATCCACAGCGTCGCCGACCGCGCCGCCGCGGTGCGCGAGGCACTCGCCGCGGGCGCCGCGGGGATCGTCAGCAAGTCGTCGCCGACGCACGAGGTGCTCGGCGCCATCAGCACCGTCGCCCGGGGCGAGGTGCTCGACAACGTCGAGTGGGCGAGCGCCGTCGAAGGCGATCGGGAGTTCGCCGACGCGCAGTTGTCCGCTCGAGAGCGCGAGGTCCTGCGCCTGTACGCCGCGGGCCTTCCGCTCAAGGCCGTCGCCGACCGCCTCGGCGTCGCCTATTCCACCGCCAAGGAGAACATCACCCGCGTCCGCGTGAAGTACGTCGAGGTGGGGCGCCCGGCACCGACGAAGGTCGACCTGCTGCGGCGCGCCATGGAGGACGGCATCCTGCAGGACGCACCCGATGATGCTCCCCGCCATGGCTGAGAACCATCGGTCCGTGCTCGACGAAGCCTGGGGGCGGATCCCCCACACCCGCGAGGGGCAGGCGGAGCAGGGGTCGTTCACGCAGACGCGGATCGAGCGCGTCATCACCCTGATCGTGGGCCCGGGCTCTCTCGTGCTGGGGCTGCAGGCCTTCGTCGCCGCGTTCGGCCCGGGAGATGAGGCGGCCGGGTGGCACATGCCTCTCGTCCTCGCCGTCTTCGTGCCGCTGGTGGCGATGATCGTCGCATGCACCGTGGGACGCTTCGCGCGGGTGTTCTCGGGTGTCTTCGCGGTCGTCTTCATGCTCGCCCTCGCGTTCTGGCCCGTTGCCACGGCCGGCGGACCCACGCCGGTCCCCACCGAGAACCCCTGGATCTTCTACCTCATCAACGTCGCCACGGTCGCCACCGTGGTCGCGTTCCCCCTCTCGCTGCAGATCGTCTGGACGGTCGCCGCGCCGCTGCTGTTCGGGGTGGTGCGCCTGCTGCAGGCCGGCGGGCGGGGAGAGTTCATCCTGCCGATCTCGCTCGACGTCTCGTTCGCGCTGATCCTCGGCAGCGTCCTGGTGACCCTCGGCTGGATGTACCGCTCGATCGCCGCGAACGTCGACCAGGCCCGCGCGTCGGCCGTGTCGAGCTACGCGGCCGCGGCCGCGACGGCCGCGACCGAGCACGAGCGGGTCGCGGTGGCGGCTCTCATGCACGACAGCGTCCTGGGCGCCCTGCTCGCGGCGGACCGCGCCACGACCCCGCGCGAGCGCACTCTGGCCGTCAGCATGGCGCGCGAGGCGCTGACCCGGTTGGCGAACGCCGAGAAGGACTCCCTCGAAGGAAGCGACGAGCCGGTCCCCGCGCTGCGCCTGGCCGACGACATCGAGGCCGCCGCTCGCGAGCTCGGGGTCGACCTGACCGTCGTCCGCCACGTCGACGAGGGCACACCGCACGTCCCCGGGCGGATCGCCCGCGCTCTCGTCCTCGCGGCGATGCAGGCCGTCGCCAACGCCGTACAGCACGCCGATGCGCAGGGCCTCACGGTGCAGTTGACGGGCTACGCCTCCCCGGGAAGCGTGTCGGTCCGGGTGCGCGACACGGGCCCCGGCTTCGACGTCACCGCCATCCCGGCCGACCGACTCGGCATCCGCGGTTCGATCGACGCGCGACTGGCGGCCGTGGGCGGTCGCAGCGAGATCGACTCGCACGCCGGTGGCACGACGGTGACGCTCGAGTGGGAGAGCGGAGACCGCTGGTGACCGTTCGCGCCATCCTGTCGGTCATCGGACTGGCCTTCACCGCCTACCTCGCGGCGCGCGGCCTCATCTGGACCTCTCCCGAGACCGTCGAGCGCGGGTGGCTCATCGTGGCGGCCCTGGTGCTCTACCTCCCGGTGACGTGGATGTGGATCTTCGCGATCGGCGCGCGCGGTCGGCGGGGACAGCCGGCGCCGACCGCGGGTGCGCGACTGCCCGCCTGGGGGGTCGTGCTCGCTCTCGTGGTGGCGATCGTGGTGTCGAACGCGACGTTCCTCGCGGTCACCGAGGCCGGTCGCACGCAGCCTTTCGTCACGTGGGTGATCGGCGGTGTCGGCGCGCTCATGACCATCGTCATGGTGCGGCGCCGGCCCATCGTCGCATGGGTCGGGATGCTGATCCTCGCCGTGTCGACGTCGTTCTGGTTGGGGCCGCTGCAGGCGCTCAGCCTGGGCCTGGTCGGCTCGATCGTGTGGGTGACCGCGGCGCAGCTCGTGACCATCGCCCTCGACCGCGCGGCGCGGGACGCCGAGCGTCTCGCCGAGCTCCAGCAAGCGGCATCCGCGTGGCAGGCCTCGCAGAGCGGCCGGCAACGAGAGCGTCGACTTCACGTTCAGCGCGCGCTGCAGGCGGCGGGCCCCATCCTCGCCCGCACCATCGAGAACGGCGGCAACCTGCGCGCGGCCGACAAGCAGGCCGCTCGACGCGCCGAGGCCAGCCTGCGCGACGAGCTGCGGGGCAACCGCCTGCTCGACGACGACGTGCGGGCCGAGATCGACGCCGCGCGCCGGCGGGGGTCCGCGGTGAGTCTGTTCGACGAGGGCGGTCTCGAGGGACTCGGCGCCGCGGATCTGAAGGGCATCCGATCCGAGCTGGCGGGCATCCTGCGGGAGTCCGTGTCGGAGCGCGTGATCATCCGCACCTCTCCGCACCACGAGATCGCCGTCACGATCGTCGGGCGCTCGAGTGGTGAGAGCGCCGGGGGAGACGACGATCAGGTCGACCTCTGGCGCGAGATCCGTCGCCCGCGCTGACCCGCAGGCGGAACCAGTGCCGCGACCGTGATCTCGGCTGTGATCGAGCCCCGCGTGTGCGCGCCCCCGCGGCCGGCGGCGACGACGTGAGGGGGGTCCGTCGACGCTGCCATGCCCTCCGCGGGGGAAGAGGATGGGGGTGAGGGGCGGCGAATGCGCCTGCCCCTCACCCGTGCGAACGGTTACCCGAAAACCGTCCGCGCGGTCGAATCCGGCTCTAAGGAGCGGTCCGACCGAACGCGTGATGCGTTCCAGCTCCTCCAGTATTCGGCAGTGTCCCTCGCCCGTCTGTAGGTATTTCGGGGGACATTTCGAACACGTGTCAGCCGGTGAAACCGTGCCATCCGGCGGTGCGGTTCAGCGGGGTGCGCAGGCCGCGAGCCGACAGCTCCCAGCGGGAGCGCGGCGTCTCGTCGGGAACCGTGGCGTCGGCCACCTCGCGCACGTAGGACTCGCTCACCACAACGATCGCCGCGGCCAGTTCCTCTTCGGTGGGCGTGCCGCGTACGACCTCCGCGACGATGGGTCGCGGGGCGTCGGGGTCGACGGTGTCGCTCACAGCGGGATGTTCCCGTGCTTCTTCGCGGGCAGGCTCGCGCGCTTGTTGCGCAGCGCCCGCAGGGCCTTGGCGATCGAGACGCGCGTCTGCGCCGGCTCGATGATCCCGTCGAGCTCGCCGCGCTCGGCGGCCAGGAAGGGGGATGCCACGTTGTAGGTGTACTCGTTCGCCAGGCGCGTGCGCACGGCCGCGACGTCTTCGCCGGCCTCTTCGGCGCGCTTGATCTCACCGCGGTAGAGGATGTTGACCGCGCCCTGGCCGCCCATGACGGCGATCTCGGCCGTGGGCCACGCGAGGTTGATGTCGGCGCCCAGCTGCTTGGAGCCCATGACGATGTACGCGCCGCCGTAGGCCTTGCGCAGGATCACCGTCACCAGGGGCACGGTGGCCTCGGCGTAGGCGTACAGCAGCTTCGCGCCGCGGCGGATGACGCCGGTCCACTCCTGGTCGGTGCCGGGGAGGTAGCCGGGCACGTCGACGAGGGTGACGATCGGCACCGAGAACGCGTCGCAGAAGCGCACGAAGCGGCTGGCCTTCTCCCCCGCGTCGATGTTGAGGGTTCCGGCCATCTGCGAGGGCTGGTTGGCGATGATGCCGACGGTGCGGCCCTCGATCCGGCCGAAGCCGATCACGATGTTGGGCGCGAACAGCGGCTGCACCTCGAGGAACTCCGCCGCGTCCACGATGCCGTCGATCACGGTGTGGATGTCGTACGGCTGGTTCGGGGAGTCGGGGATGACGGTGTTCAGCGAGCGGTCGGCATCCGTCGTCTCGAATTCGAAGGGCGTGTCGTAGACCGGGATCTCGGCGAGGTTGTTGTCCGGCAGGTAGCTGATGAGGCCGCGCGCGTAGTCGATCGCGTCGTCCTCGTCGTCGGCGAGGTAGTGCGCGACGCCCGAGCGGGTGTTGTGGGTGTGGGCTCCGCCGAGCTCTTCCATTCCCACGTCTTCGCCGGTGACGGTCTTGATGACGTCGGGGCCCGTGACGAACATCTGGCTGGTCTTGTCGACCATGATGACGAAGTCGGTGAGGGCGGGGGAGTACACCGCTCCGCCGGCGGCGGGTCCCATGATGATCGAGATCTGGGGGATGACCCCGGATGCCGCGGTGTTCAGGCGGAAGATCTCGCCGTACTTGCCGAGGGCGACGACGCCCTCCTGGATGCGGGCTCCGCCCGAGTCGAGGATGCCGATGATCGGGATGCCGCTGCGCAGCGCCAGCTCCATCACCTTGATGATCTTGTCGCCGGCGACCTCGCCGAGCGACCCGCCGAAGGTCGAGAAGTCCTGCGCGTACACCGCGACCGTGCGGCCGTGGATCGTGCCGGTGCCGGTGACGACCGAGTCGCCGTAGGGGCGCGACTTGTCCATGCCGAACGCGGAGGTGCGGTGGCGCACGTACTCGTCGAGCTCGACGAACGAGCCGGGGTCGACAAGCATCTCGAGACGCTCGCGGGCGGTGAGCTTGCCCTTCGCGTGCTGCTTGTCGCGGGCGGCGGCTTCGGCGTCGACGACCGCCTCCTGGAACCTGTTGCGCAGGTCCGCGATCTTGCCGGCGGTGGTGAAGAGATCGGGCTGGTCGGTCACGCTTTCCACCCTAGCGACAGCGTCGGCGCCCGCGTTGGAGGGTGCGCACAAGCGAATGCGCGAGGCACTGTGGCATCCGCCCATGTCCTCCCGTGTCGGGCCGCCGCGACGAGCGCAAGAGGATGCCGCGAGACCGGTGCGTTCTCTAGGGTGTGCTCATGCCGATCCCCGCCGCCGGATACCCGCTCGCCGCCGCCCACAGCCCGCGCGTGCAGGTCGTCGAGACGACCGACTCCACGAACGCCGACGTGATCGCGGCGGTCACCGCCGATCCCGAGGGCTGGCCGCACCTGTCGCTGCTGGTGACCGACGACCAGCGCGCCGGGCGCGGGCGGCTCGACCGAAGCTGGACGGCGCCGGCGGGAACCGCGCTCGCCGTCTCGGTCGTCGTCGACGCGGCGATGGTCCCGATCGCCCAGCGCGGGTGGATCCCGCTGGTCGCGGGGGCCGCCATGACGCGTGCGGTGCGCGCTCAGCTCACCGGTCACGGCGGGTCGGCCGAGCTGAAGTGGCCGAACGACGTGCTCGTCGACGGGGGCAAGATCTGCGGCATCCTGGCCGAGGTCGTACCCGGCGCGGCCGACACGGTCGTGGTCGGGGCGGGCGTCAACACGCGCATGAGCCGCGCCGATCTTCCGGTCACCACCGCGACCTCGTTCGCCGCGATCGGCGCGGAGTGCGACGACGACCGCCTCCTCGCCGACTACCTCGAGGATCTCGGCAAGATGCTCTCGCGCCTCGCGCACGACGACGTCGAGCGCGTGCACTCCGAGATCGAGAAACTCTGCGTCACCGTCGGCAAAGAGGTGACCGTCGCGATGCCCGACGGCTCCACCCTCCAGGGCACGGCCACGCGCCTCGACCGGGACGGGCGCCTCGTCGTCGAGGCCGGCACCATCGAGACCGTCGTCTCGGCCGGAGACGTGGTCCACGTCCGCTGACGGCGAGGCGCCCCGCGTGGCACCGGCCCGCCGGGCCCCGCGCGTCGCACAATGAGACCGTGACCCAGCCGTCGAACTCGATCGGGCGCCCGCGGATGCCGGCGCCGGGGACGGCCGCGCCCGAGTTGCGCATCGCTCGACTGCGCTCGCACGCGCGGCGCCTGTTCTGGTCGGCGCTCGTCCTGATCGGCGTCGCGGGGGCGACAGCTTTCTTCTACGACAACCTTCCCGCGCCCTACGAGAACTGGATGCTGCTGACCGCGGCGGGCGTGCTCGTCCTGCTGCTCGTGGTCGTCCCCTACCTCGTATGGCTCTCGCACACCTGGACCATCACGACGCGCCGCGTGATCGAGCGCTCCGGTCCGTTCGGGGCCAACCGGCGCGAAGTCTCCCACGTGCGCGGGTACGCCATCGAGATGCGGCGTGGCATCCTGCAGCGGATGTGGGGCGCGGGCACGCTCTCGCTCTCGAACGGCGTCGAGCCTCCGCTGCGCCTGAAGAACATCCCGCACGCGGTGCTCGTCCACGAGACGCTCGTCGACCAGGTCGAGGTCAACCAGATCCTCGCCCACCGCGACGCGCAGACCTTCGGCTCGGGCGCCGTCGGCGGGCTTTGACCCGCGTCGCGGCCACCGCTCGCCCCGGCGTGCGAACCCGCCCCCTGGTGACATAACGCAGGAGACGCACGCTCTTCCGGCCGAGATCGCGCTGCGGCCGGGGTCGCGCGCGCACATCTCCTGCGTTGTGTTCAGCGCAAGGTGCGCCGGCGGATCGCGCCGGTCCCCATCGCCCGGCCATCCGGACCGGCTCGCGCCCTCGCGGGCGGCCCGACAGAATGGATGCCGACGGAAGGAGCGGCATGGCGCTGCGAGTCGGAGTGGTCGGTGGCGGACAGCTGGCGCGGATGATGATCGCGCCCGCCGTGGAGATGGGGGTCGAGATCCGCGTCCTCGCGGAGGACGAGGGCATGTCGGCGGCACTCGCCGCGACCGCCGTCGGCGACTACCGCGACGCCGCGACGGTGCTCGCCTTCGCCCGTGACGTCGACGTCATCACCTTCGACCACGAGCACGTGCCGCAGGACGTGCTGGCCGCCCTGGTCGACGCCGGCGTCGCCGTCCACCCCGGACCCGCACCCCTCGGCGTCGCTCAGGACAAGCTCGTCATGCGCGCGAAGATGGCCGAGCTCGGGCTTCCTCAGCCCGACTGGGCCGCCGTGTCCACGGCATCCGACCTGCAGGAATTCCTCGACGCGCACGGTGGGCGAGCGGTCGTGAAGACGCCGCGCGGCGGGTACGACGGCAAGGGCGTCCGGGTGGTCTCCGCCGCCACCGAGGCGGACGACTGGTTCGCCGCGCTCGCCGAGGACGGCAACGGCGGTGCCCTCCTCGCTGAAGAACTGGTCGACTTCACCCGAGAACTGGCCCAGCAGGTCGCCCGACGCCCCTCCGGCGAGGTGCGCGCGTACCCCGTCGTCGAGACCGTGCAGCGCGGCGGGGTCTGCGCCGAGGTCGTGGCCCCGGCGCCCCGCGCCGACGCCCGCGTCCAGCGCGTCGCCGCCGAGATCGGCGTCGCGGTCGCGGAGGGACTGGGCGTGACCGGCATGCTCGCCGTCGAGCTGTTCGAGACGAGCGACCAGCGCATCCTGATCAACGAGCTCGCCATGCGTCCGCACAACAGCGGTCACTGGACGCAGGACGGTGCGATCACGAGCCAGTTCGAGCAGCACCTGCGCGCGGTCCTCGACCTGCCCCTCGGATCGACGGATGCCGTGGCCCCGTGGACGGTCATGATCAACGTCCTGGGCGGCCCCGCCGAGGGCGGCCTCGACGAGCGGTTCGCCGCCGCCATGGCCGCGCACCCCGCCGCGAAGATCCACACCTACGGCAAGGCCCCGCGCCCGGGCCGCAAGGTGGGCCACGTCAACGTCATCGGGGAGGACCTCGACGACGTCGTGTACGAGGGTCGCGCGGCCGCCGCGTTCTTCGACTGAGCGCGCCGTTCCGAGATCTTCCAGCGAGCCGCCCTACCCTGGACCGGTGACCCGGCCGCTGCATTCTTCCGAGACGCCCGTGGTCGGCGTCGTCATGGGCTCCGACTCCGACTGGCGCGTGATGAACACCGCCAGCGAGGTGTTGACCGAGTTCGGCATCCCGCATGAGGTCGAGGTGGTCTCCGCCCACCGCACCCCCGACAAACTCGTCCGTTACGGGCGCGAGGCGCGTGGGCGCGGGCTGCGCGCCATCATCGCGGGGGCCGGGGGAGCCGCGCACCTGCCGGGCATGTTGGCATCCGTCACCGCCCTCCCCGTCATTGGCGTCCCCGTGCAGCTGGCGACGCTCGACGGCCTCGACTCGCTGCTCTCGATCGTCCAGATGCCCGCGGGCATCCCCGTGGCCACCGTCTCGATCAACGGGGCGAAGAACGCCGGCCTCCTCGCAGCGCGGATCCTCGGCAGCGCCGACACCGCGCTCGCCGAGCGCGTCGAGGACTACGCGCGCGATCTCGAGGCGCAGGTCGAAGAGAAGAACCGTCGGCTGAAGGACTCCCTATGACGCTCGCCGCCGCCCGGCCCCGCTCTCGGACGCACGTCGTCGAGCAGCGTCCGATGCGTCACCCCGACGCGAACTCGCGGGCGGTCATGACCCGTCGCGGGTGGTGGCTCGTCGCGCTCAACTTCCTCCTTCCCGGTTCCGCTCAGGTTCTGGCGGGCAACAGGCGGCTCGGCCGGTTCGGCCTCGGCGCCACCCTTGCGATGTGGACGATCCTGGTGCTCGCCGGTCTCGGAGCCCTGCTCATGCCCAGCGGACTGTTCGCCCTGGCGACCGGATCGTTCATCCCCGACTTCCTGTCGTGGTTCCGGCCGCTGCCGCTGACGCTGGTGCAGATCGCGCTCATCGCGTACGCCGTGCTCTGGATCGTGCTGACCATCGACACGCTGCGGTTGGTCCGACTAGTCAAGGTCGGGCCTCTGTCCCGCGTGGCCATCGCCGTCGTCTCGGTGGCGCTGCTCGTCGTGTCCGGCTCGGGCGCGGCGTGGGCGGCGCAGGCGGCGGGAACGACCCGCGACACCTTCTCGGAGCTGTTCGCGCAGTCCGCCCCCGTCGTCCCGCCGTCCGACGGCTACTACAACATCCTCCTTCTGGGCGCCGACTCCGGCGAGGGGCGCGACTCCATGCGCTTCGACAGCATCTCGGTCGTCTCGATCAACGCCGACACGGGCGCGACCACGATCACCGGCATTCCGCGCGACATGCCGCACTTCCCCTTCGCGCCGGGGCCGATGCAGGACAAGTACCCCGACGGGCACACCGGATACGCCAACGCGACGTGCGGCTGGGGCAGCGGTATCAACCAGCTCCGCACCGAGGTCGAGGTGTGCCAGGACGGCAACAAGCTCTACCCTGACGCGGTCTCGCGGGGATCCGAGCCCGGCATCGAGGCGACGAAGGACGCCGCCGAGGGGATCATGGGCATCCAGATCCCGTACTACGTGCTGATCGACATGAAAGGCTTCGCCGACCTCGTCGACGCGCTCGGCGGTGTCGACATCGACGTCAAGGAACGCCTGCCCAAGGGCGGCCCCGCCTACGACGGTCAGCCGGTCGACGACTGGGCCTTCGGCTGGATCGAGCCCGGGCAGCAGCACATGAACGGCGACACCGCCCAGTGGTACGCCCGCTCGCGGTACACGACGAGCGATTTCGACCGCATGCGCCGCCAGCGCGAGCTGCAGGAGGCGATCCTCGCGCAGACCACCCCGCAGAACGTGCTCGCGCACTTCCAGGACGTGGCCACCGCCGGAACCAACATCGTCGAGACCGACCTGCCGCAGGGGCTCATCGCCCCTACCCTCGTGAACCTCGCCCTCGAGGCGAAGGGCCAGCCGGTCGGAACGCTCGAGCTAACCCCGGCGGGTGGGGTCGACGAGTTCGATCCCGACTACGCCCAGGTGCAGCAGATGGTGCACGACAAACTGCACCCGCCGACCGAGACGGAGGCGCCCTCCTCGTGACCGTGACCCTGCGCGTCGTGCTGGACCAGCTCGTCGCCCCGACCTCCCTCGACCTCGCCGAAGCGTCCGCCTCGTTGACCGAGGCCCTCATCGCCACCGCCCCCCGCGGGTGCGATGTCGGCGCGATCGTCCCCTCGCCCGGAATACCCGACAGCGAGGCCATCGCCGGCCTGAGCTCCGAGACCCGTCTGTCGATGCGCCGCCGCGAGCTCGCGGCATCCTGGCAGCTCGGCGTCGCCCCCGGAATCGGCAAGGGACTCATCCATTCGCCGACCCCGCTCGCGCCACTCGTGCGCCACGACCGCGTCAACGAGACGCACCAGATCGTGGTGACCCTGTGGGATCTGCGCGCGTGGGAGACCCCCGAGGAACTGCCCAAGGCCGAGATCCTCGCCGGCCGCGCTCTGCTCTCGCGCGTGACCAAGCACGCGGACGCCGTGATCGTGCCCACGCACGCGATGGCCGAGCGCCTCGCCGAAGTGGCCAAGCCCAAGCTCGTCAAGAAGCTGCGCGTCATCGGTGGCGCTCCCGCCGCGGGACTGCGCGTGCCCTCCGACGCCGTCGGGCGCCTGCGCGCCCTCGACCTGCCGCAGACCTTCGTCGCGACAGCCGGGGGGAGCGCTGCCTCGGACGCCCTCGGGAGCGCGTTCGCCGCCGTCGTCGCCTCGGGGTGGGAGGGCGACGTCGTCGTCCTCGACATGCCCGAGGGCGACGAGCCCGCCGTGATCGACCTCGCCGCCGCCGCGGGGCTGGCCGAGGGGCGCGTGCACGCCCGTGGCCCGCTCGACCGCTGGGACCGGGCGGCCGTGCTCTCGCACGCGGCGGCGTTCGTGGCCTCGTCCGCGCGCGCGGACTGGCCGTGGCGCGCGGTCGACGCCCTCGCCGTGGGCATCCCCGTCGCGGCGGTCGACAGCCCCGTCCTCCACGAGGTCCTCGCCGACGCCGCCGCCTTCGCCCCGGCCGACGAACTGGGTGCCGCGCTCTCGCGAGCCCTCGGGGAGGACGCCGAGCGCTTGCGCGTGCTGGCCGGCGACCGCGCCAAGGGATTCGCCTGGGGAGCCTCGGCCGACCGGGTGTGGGCGCTGCACGCGGAGCTGTGAGGCGGGCGCCCCTATGCTCGACAGCATGACAGCGCGCGTCGGGATCGTCGTCCGTACCCGACGGCGCCCGGACTTCCTCCGCCGGGCGCTCAGCGACATCGGCGCTCAGACCTACGCCGACCACCGGGTCATCGTGGTGAACGACGGGGGAGACCCCGCCGAGGTCGAGGCGATCGTCGCGGAGGCCGCATTCGAGGTCTCCGTCCTCCACATCGTCGACGGTGAGGGAGGGCGCTGCGTCGCCGCGAATCGAGGCGTTCGCGAAGCCGGTACCGAGTACGTCGTGCTTCATGACGACGACGACCGCTGGCATCCCGAATTCCTCACCCGAACCGTCTCGTGGCTCGACGCGACGACCTCTGACGCGGCCGCCGCCGTGCCGACCGAGATCGTCTACGAAGAGAAGCGCGGCGGGGCGTGGGTCGAGGTCGGGCGCGCACCGTTCTGGGCGGGCATGCAACGCATCTCGCTGACCGAGATGCTCAGCGTCAACCGAGCCGTCCCCATCTCCGTGCTCTATCGACGTTCGATCCACGACGAGATCGGTTGGTACGACGAGTCGCTCGACGCGGTAGAGGACTGGGATCTCTACCTTCGGATCCTCCGGCACGGTGGGATCGGCTTCCTTCCGGGAGAAGCGCTCGCCTTCTGGACGCAGAGACCGGATGCCACGGGCCTCGACGCCAACAGCATGTTCGCCCTCACCGAGGTGCACGCCGTCGACGATGGGCGGGTGCGGGACCGGGCGCTCGCCGAATGGATCGGGCGCGAGGGCGACGGGCTGCCGCTGTATCTGGCGGCGTTGCAGGCGGAGCTCAAGGCGCACGTCGATGAGCGGCTTGCGGAAAGTGCGGCCCGGGTGCGCGCGGAGATCCGGAATGATCTTCGACACGAGCTCGATGCGCACCAGCCGTTGTGGTCGCGCGTGCGGAGGCTGCGTCGACGGATATCCCGTCGGTAACGACCTGGTGTTTCGCGGCGTGGGCGGCAGCGGGTCTCTCGTCGCGCCCGCATAATGTTGCCGTGAAGTACGCCACCGACGCCGCCGTTTCGTCCTCCCTTCGGCGCACGCGCGTCGCGCTGCCTGTCTTGCTCCTCGCCGGGTTGCTGTCGTTCTCCGGATGCGCCGGAGCCTCGGGTTCTGCCGCTCCGACCCCGACCGATTCTGAATCCACTGCTACGCCCACGACCTCGCCGGAAGCCACCGCGACGCCGTCGCCAACTCCGACCTCGGGCGGCTCCGAGGCAACGGACGCCCCCTTCAACGGGGAGATCCTCATCGTCACCTCAGAGGTCCGCGACGGTACTCTGCAGGTTTCCGCCATGGTTCCGGGAGTTTCCGAGTCGGGTGGGACGTGCTCCCTCACGCTCGTCGCTTCGGGGGCGAAGGTGGACTCCTCCGCGAACGAGGGTAAGGACGTGACGTACTGCGGTCTCATGTCGATCGCCGTCGGCCACGAAACCGATCCGGCTTTCCAGGTCGCATACTCGTCGCGCACGACCGCGGCCAAGTCGGCAGTGACGACGGTCGAGCCGACCTCGTGATCCGTCCCACCCGCCGGCGCCGTTTCGCGGCGACGGTCGCGGTGTGGGCCTGTGCGCTCGCGTTGCTCGTCGCCGCGCCTTTTGCACTGCCGGCCACGATCGCTCCGGTCGATTCCGCCGCCGCTGCCGATGCCGCGGATTGGAACCCCGGCAACATCATCGACGATTCCGTCTTCTACGACGGTAACGCGATGGGTTCCCCCGAGATCCAGGCCTTCATGGAGCGCCAAGTGCGCAACTGCCAGTCGGGCTACACCTGCGTCAAGGACTACCGTCAGAACACCGACAATCGACCTGTCGACAAATACTGCAATGGATACTCGGGCGCGCCCAATGAAAGCGCCTCGACCATCATCGACAAGGTCGCGCGCTCGTGCGGCATCAGCCAGAAAGCCCTTCTCGTCCTGCTTCAGAAGGAGCAGGGCCTGATCACGTCGACGGCGCCGTCATCGTGGAACTACTCAGCCGCCACCGGTCAGGGGTGCCCCGACACGGCTCCGTGCGACGCGGCGACCGCCGGGTTCTTCTACCAGGTCTATTACGCGGCCCGTCAGTTCGAGGTCTACCGCCTCAACCCCACATGGTGGGGTTATCAGTCCGGCCGGTGGAACAACATTCTCTACAACCCCAACGGCGGGTGCGGCACGCAGCGTGTGTTCATCGAGAACGCGGCGACCGCGGGCCTGTACATCTACACCCCGTACGTGCCGAACCAGGCCGCGCTGAACAATCTCTACGGCACGGGTGACGGATGCTCCGCTTACGGCAACCGCAACTTCTGGCGCACCTTCACCGACTGGTTCGGTTCCACACGAGCACAGGGCAACCCCTCGGGGCCGTTCGGGTCGGTCGACACCATTTACGCAGTTCCCGGGGGCTTCCGTGTCGAGGGCTGGACTGCCGATCCGGATACGGCGAACCCGATCCAGATCCAGATCCGCGTGGAAAGCGCTGTCACCACGGTCACCGCTGATGGATACCGCGCCGATGTTGCGGCGGCGTACCCGGCGTTGGGCGGAAACCACGCATTCTCCGCGTACGTCCCCGCCGTGCAGGAGGGGAACAACAGTGTCTGCGTGACCGGCGTCAACGTCGGTGCGGGGCGCGACCAGCAGCTCAAGTGCTCCGGCGTCAGCGCGATGGCCGGGTCGCCCTTTGGAAACCTCGAAGGGGTCGATCCTCGTGCCGGCGGAATCTCCGTCGGTGGATGGGCCATCGATCCGGACACGGCATCGCCCATCGCCGTACACGTCTACATCGACGGCGCGGGCACTGCCCTCACCGCCGACAGCCCGCGCAACGACGTGGGCTCCTCGTACCCCGCCTATGGGGCTAATCACGGCTTCGGAGGTGTCCTGCCCGCTGACCCTGGCTCGCACACGGTCTGCGCCTACGGCATCAACGTCGGCCTGGGTGCGAATGTCCAGCTGGGCTGTCGGACGGTCGTGGTGCAGGCCCCCGTCGACCAGGGGCGCGTTCCCTTCGGAGCCCTTGACGCAATCACGGTGAACGGCGCCGTCGTCACAGCGAGCGGATGGACCATCGACCCTGATACCGCACTGCCTATCCAGGTGCGGATGACTGCCAACGGAAAGTCTTCGAACGCTACAGCGAACCTTCCTCGCTCAGACGTGGGAGCGGCGTACCCGAGCTATGGGGCCAACCACGGCTTCGCATCGCAGCTCACGTTGATGGGAGGGTCGTATCAGGTCTGCGTTGTAGCGGTGAACAACGGCGCCGGGGGAGACACGACACTCGGATGCCGATCGGTCACCGTCGCGGTCCCTGATCTGTCTCGTGCTCCGATCGGCATCATCGACGACGTATCAGTATCCGGCAACTCCGTGAACGTCAGCGGGTGGGCACTCGATCTCGACACGGCCGCATCGATCCCCGTCCACATCTACGTGGGCAACGCAGGAGCTGCCTACACGGCTGACAAGTCCCGTCCCGACGTCGGAGCGGCCTACCCGCTCCAGGGTGGTCAGCATGGCTACTCGGAGAGAATCGCCGCACCGCCCGGACAATCGAACGTCTGCGTCTACGCGATCAACAACGGCGACGGCGGTAACACACTGATCGGCTGTCGATCGATCACTGTCGCCGACCATTCCCGCCCGCCCATCGGCAATCTCGAATCCGTCGGTGCCACTTCAGGCGCGGTCGTGGTGGGCGGATGGGCTCTTGATCCCGACACGACCGATCCGATCGCCGTGCACGTCTACGTCGATGGTGTCGGTCGAGCTATCCTCGCCAATGTTCCGCGGGGCGACATCGGCGCGGCGTTCGGGCTCGGTGATCGCCACGGCTTCTCGGCGACGGTTCCTGCGAGTCGCGGGTCCCACAACGTGTGTGTGTACCCGATCAACGACAACGGGGTGGGGCCGAACATCCTCCTGGGCTGTCGCAGCGTCACCGTTCCTTGACAGACGCGAAGGAGGGGCGACCAGGCATCTGGTCGCCCCTCCTTCGCGTCTGCGTTCAGACCGCTCGGGCCGCTGAGGTCCGGAGATAAAGGGCGAGGGCGTCGAGGCTGGACGGGGTCTCGACCCCGACGGCCTGCACGCGTTTCAAGTCCAGGACGCTGTTGCGGGGGCGCGGCGCAACCGGTCCTCGCGCGTGGGAAAAGTACTGTTCGGTCGACACTGCACCGACGCGGTCGGGGTCGTGTCCCGTGAGACGGAAGACTTCTCGAGCGATGTCGTACCACGAGAGTGCGTCGCCGGAACCGGTCACGTTGTATGTTCCGAAGGGTGCGCCGGTCCGGAGCAGGTGACGGATCGTCGACGCGATGTCGTCGGTGAAGGTGAGTCGACCGATCTGGTCGTCCACCACCTTCGGATCGACGCCTTTCTGCGCGAGCGAAGCCATGGTCCGGACGAAGTTCGAGCCGTATCCGATGACCCAACTGGTACGCAGAACGTAGTGCCGCGGGGTCGTCGACGCGATCGCGTCTCCGGCGGCCTTGGTCTGACCGTAGACGCTCAGCGGCGAGAACGCCGATGACTCGACGTAGGGATCCGGTGCGGAGCCGTCGAACACGTAGTCGCTCGAGATGTGAACGAGAGTAATCCCGTTCGCCGATGTGACGCGTGCGAGAGCCGCGACGGCGCCCACATTGGCGGCCCACGCCAGGGCGCGCCCTTCCTGCGTTTCTGCGGCATCCACGTTGGTGAACGCGGCGGCGTTGATGATGGTGTCGTAGTCGCGCCAGCGGCGCGCGCCATCCAGATCGGGGGACGTGAGGTCGAGCTCATCGCGCGTCGCGTACTCGATCCAGGGGTGCTCACCGAATTCCGCGCGGAGAGCGCGGCCGAGCTGGCCGTTCGCGCCGGTGATGAGGATCTTCTTAGGCGGCATGGGGACAACGTCGGCGAGACGGGGGTGCGCCTTGTCCTTCGCGCTGATCTCTACCTGTGACAGGGGGATGGGCCACTCGATCGCGGCTGTCTCATCGGCGAGGTTGAGGAACGTGTACGTCGCGTCGGGAGACCAGTGGTCGTTCACCAGGTAGGTGTAGGCCGTGTCGGCTTCGAGGGTCTGATAAGAGTTGCCGACTCCGCGGGGAACGAAGACCGCAGTCGACGGGTCGAGGTCGGTCGTGAAGACGGCGCCGAAGCTCTCTCCCTCACGAAGGTCGACCCAGGCGCCGAAAATACGTCCCGTAGCGACGGAGACGTACTTGTCCCACGGTTCCGCGTGAATCCCGCGGGTGGTGCCGACAGCGTCGTTGAACGAGATGTTGTTCTGGACCGGGCCGAAGTCCGGCAGATCGATGCCGGCAACGGTCATCTTCTCGCGTTGCCAGTTCTCCTTGAACCATCCGCGTGCATCTCCGTGCACCGGAAGGTCGAGGACGACGAGACCCGGGATGGGCGTCTCGCGCACGGACAGGGTCTTGCCGAAGGCGATCGACATCGCGGTTACTGACCCTTGCTCGCGTAAAAGGCCTCGACACCGTCTTTGGCGGGCGCCCACCAGGCCTCGTTGTCGCGATACCACTCGATGGTCGCGGCGAGTCCGGATTCGAAGTCGCCATAGGTGGGGGTCCAGCCGAGCTCGGTGCGCAGCTTGCTCGAGTCGATCGCGTAACGGAGGTCGTGGCCGGGCCGGTCGGTGACGAGGTCGTAGGCGTCCGCCGGCTGACCGGTGATCTGCAGAATCAGTTCGACGACGCTCTTGTTGTCCTTCTCGCCGTCGGCGCCGATGAGGTAAGTCTCGCCGATTTCGCCCTTGTCGAGGATGGAGAGGACGGCGGAGGAGTGGTCGTCGGCGTGAATCCAGTCGCGGACGTTCTCGCCGGTCCCGTAGAGCTTCGGGCGAATTCCCCGCAGCACATTGGTGATCTGCCGGGGGATGAACTTCTCCACGTGCTGATAGGGCCCGTAGTTGTTCGAGCAGTTGCTGATGGTGGCGCGGACACCGAACGAGCGCACCCACGCCCGCACGAGCAGGTCGGAACCCGCCTTGGTGGACGAGTACGGGGAGGAGGGGTTGTACGGCGTCTGCTCGGTGAAGCGCGCCGGGTCGTCGAGCTCCAGGTCGCCGTAGACCTCGTCGGTGGAGATGTGGTGGAAACGCACGTCGTGGCGACGCGCGGCCTCGAGCAAGGTGTACGTGCCGATGATGTTCGTGTCGAGGAACGGCCGCGGATCGTGCAGGGAGTTGTCATTGTGCGACTCCGCGGCGTAGTGCACGACGGCGTCGACGTCGGCGACGAGCGGGTCGACAACGGTCGCGTCGGCGATGTCTCCGACGACCAATCGGACGCGGTCAGCGGGCAGTCCGGCCAGGGAAGCGCGATTACCCGCGTAGGTGAGCTTGTCCAACACGGTCACCGTGTGGTCGGTGTGCGAGATGACGTGGTGCACGAAATTGGACCCGATGAAACCGGCCCCACCGGTGACGAGAAGACGCATGAAGTCAGGCTAGTCGGGATCGCCCGTTCGTTCCGCGGTGCATCGGTTTGGCCCAGTCCACGCACATCGGCGAGACTTGCCTCATGCGCGGCATCATTCTCGCGGGCGGAACCGGGTCGCGACTGCACCCCATCACGCTCGGCGTTTCCAAGCAGCTCGTCCCTGTCTACGACAAGCCGATGATCTATTACCCGCTGTCCACGCTGATCCTGGCGGGTATTCGCGACATCCTGGTCATCACGACCCCCGCAGACGCTGGGCAATTCGAACGTCTCCTCGGAGACGGCTCGGCCTTCGGCGTCTCCATCTCCTACAAGCAGCAGCCATCGCCCGATGGACTCGCGCAGGCGTTCGTCCTCGGGGCCGAGCACATCGGGAACGATTCAGTGGCCCTCGTGCTGGGAGACAACATCTTCTACGGCCAGGGAATGGGAACGCGGTTGAGAAGGTACAACGATCTCGACGGCGGTGTGGTCTTCGGCTACTGGGTCGATGATCCCTCCGCATACGGCGTCGTCGAATTCGACGCAACGGGTGCGGCGGTGTCGCTCGAGGAGAAACCGCAGCATCCCAAGAGCAACTACGCGGTGCCGGGACTCTACTTCTATGACAACACCGTGGTCGACATCGCCCGCGATCTGAAGCCTTCGCCGCGAGGAGAGCTCGAGATCACCGATGTCAACAGGGCGTACCTGATGGAGGGCAAGCTCAAAGTCGAGATTCTTCCCCGCGGGACAGCCTGGCTCGATACCGGGACGTTCGACTCGCTCAGCGAGGCGACCGAGTTCATCCGCACGGTCGAGAAGCGACAGGGTTTGTCGATCGGCTGCCCGGAGGAAGTCGCCTGGCGCATGGGGTTCCTCACCGATGACGAGCTGCGCGCTCGTGCCGAGAGTCTGGCCAAGAGCGGCTACGGCGACTACCTGATCAAGGCGATGGCGCAGGGGCAGGTGCGACCGGGTGAGTGACACCACCGTTCCCGTCCGATTCCCCCTCGGCGGGACGCGCGGCGCGATCTTCGTCGCCCAGGCGCGCGGCGGCCGCCTCACAGACGCCGCCCTCCTCTCTCTGTCGGCATTGCGAGATCACGTGGGCCATCTGATTCTCGCGGTCGGCGGCCTCGACGCTGACGGGCGTTCTCTCGCAGAGTCATACGTCGATCGCGTCGTCGACATCGGAACAGATGTCCACGGTCTGTGGGCCTACGCCAAGGCGTTGAAGGCCTGGGGTCCGGGGGAGCGCTCCTTCGACGAGATCATCCTCACAGGCGACGGGTGGTTCGGCCCGGTAAGCCCCCTGGGGCCCGTGATCGAGCGCATGGAGACCCGTTACCTCGACATGTGGTCGCTCACCGATCGCCGCGACACCCGGCATCGAGATCGTTCGGAGGGCCGCGACGGCGCGGTGCGCCTGAGCACTTATTGGCTGGCGGTCCGGCGTCGTGTCCGGGACTCGGCCGCATGGCACAAGTTCTGGTCGGACCTCCCCACGCGACCGGGGCACAGTTGGGAGGTGCGCAACACGGAGTCGCATCTGAGCGAGGTGCTGACCCGCGCGGGCTTCCGCATCGGCGCGGCTTTCGCCAGCGAAGACTACCCTGCTGAGCATCCCGATATGTTCAACGTCGATCTGCTCATCGAGGACGGCTGCCCCGCGGTCGCTCGAGAGGTGCTGGACGGATATCCGTTGTTCTACGACCAGCACGCGATCTCCGGGCGTCGCATCGCGGCCGCGATGGCTGCCCGGGGATACCCGGTGGGGCTGATGTGGTCCGATCTCGCCCGCACGTGTCAGCCCAAGCGCGTGCACACGAACGGCGCGATGCTCGAGATCCTCCCCACCGTCGAGCGTGCTCCGGGGCGCGAGCCGATGCGTATCCTCGCGATCGTCCACGTCATCGACACCCATGTCGTCCCCGACATCGCCGAGCGGCTCGCTCGAATCCCCGGGCTCGTGCGCGCGGTCTTCACGCTGTCGGAGCAATCCGCACGGTCCGCCGTCGAGAGCGCCTGGAACGCCACGTCCGCGGCCGGCTCGGTGCCGCTTGAGATCCGAGCGGCGACAAGCCGGCGTCTGGCCGACACGGCCGTCGTCTTCGATGAGTGCCGTGACGTGGTGTTCTCCGAAGAGATCGATCTCGTCGTCGCGCTTCATACAGGGATCGATAGTCGTCTCTCACAGAACGCGGCGCGCTACTTCCGGCGTCAGCAGTTGGACTGCATCCTCGGGACGAGCGTCGGCTATACGGCGAACGTCGTGGAGCTCTTCCGCCAAGAAGCTGAGCTGGGCCTCGTCTTCCCCCCGACGCCGCACATCGGGATGTCGACTCTCGGTGACGGCTGGATCGGCCAGCGCGATCGAGCCGAACGAGAACTCGAAGAACTCGGCATCAGCGTCCCTCTGGACTGGGCGAGCCCGCACGGACCAGTGGGTGGGATGTGGTGGGGCCGCCCCGACGCTGTGCGGCTGCTCGCCGACAAGCGGTGGGGAACCGACGCCGACACCAGCGCCGTGCTTTCTCGTCTCCATGCATACGCGGCCGGACAGCGCGGGTACTACACCCGGACGGCGGCCACGAGCGAGCACGCGGGCCTGAGTCACGGTTCGCTCGAGTACGTCGGCGATCACATGGCGATGACCTCCTATGGCTACCCGGCGGGCTACACCTCCCTCCTTCACCGGGCTGGGCCGGTGGGATCCGGACGTGGTCTGGACTTCGCACGCATGTGGCTTCGATACCGGCATCCGGATTGGTGGCGTGCCATCTCGCGTTTCGGCCGGATCGCACGGGTGGCGCGGCGCGTCGTTCGCCGAAGCGTCCGGCCCGACAAGAAGGAAAACTGATGTCCGGTTCCGACCGTTTCCCCGAGGCGGGGTCACGTGCCGTCGTCTACGTCATTTATGACCGCCGCGGTCGCATCGATGATTTCGTCCTTCACGCGCTGTCCCGTCTTCGCGAGCATGCCGATCGGATTGTCGCGGTCGTCAACGGAGAGCTGCTCGAAGACTCCCGCGCGCGACTCGAGGCGGTGGCGGACGACGTCTTGGAACGAGAGAACACCGGGATGGACATCTGGGGGCAGAAGGCCGGCCTCGACCTCCTCGGGGACGAGATCGCGCGCTATGACGAAGTGGTGCTGACGAACGATACCTGGTTCGGTCCGGTGCGTCCTTTCGCTCCCGTCTTCGCTTCCATGGACGCCGCCGAGATCGATTTCTGGGGTCTCACGGATCACCGCCGCGTCGAGCAGAACGCGTCTTGGACGGGCGAGGTCATCCCGTACCATCTTCAGTCCTTCTGGATCGCGGTCCGTCGACGGATGTTCACCTCTGACGTATGGCGCGAGTACTGGCGCTCGCTCCCCGTCCTCGACGACTGGACGGAAGCGGTGACGCTCCACGAAGTGACGTTCACCGAGCGCTTCGCCTCCGCGGGATTCACGCACGGGGTGGCCTTCGGCCACGAGCGCTACGACACGGAGAATCCGTCCATTTTCAACGCCGAGCAGATGCTTGACGACGGCTGCCCCGTCGTCAAGCGGAAGCCCTTCTTCTTCTGGCCCATCACGATGGACCACGAGGCCTCCATCGGCAAGTGGCTCATGGAGAAGGTCGAGTCCTACGGATACCCGCGTGACCTCATCCTCCCCAATCTGGCTCGGAACTCCCCTCCGCGTGACCTCACGACGGATCTGGGCATGCTCGACATCCTTCCGGACGTCACCGAATCCTACGATCCGGCGAATCCCCTCCGTGTGGCGCTCGTTGCCCATATCTTCTACGTCGACATGACCGATGAGATCCTCGACCGAGGGGACCTCCTGCCGTGCGATTACGACCTGATCGTCACGACCCCTGACGCCCAGCGTGCTCGCGAAATCGAGGACATTCTGCGGGCTCGGAAGCGACCCGGACGACGCACCGAGGTACGTGTGCTGCCCTCGAATGATGGGCGCGACCAGAGTGCGTTTCTCATCGCATGTCGCGACGTGATCCTCGGGGACACGTACGACGTCATCGTGAAAGTGCACACGAAGCGGACGCCGCAGCAGGGTTACGCCGTCGGACAGCATTTCAAGGGCCAGCAGCTCGACAACCTCCTTCCGAATGCCGGCTACGCGTCCAATCTCCTCGGACTGTTCCAACGCGAGGAGGGGCTGGGGCTCGCCTACCCGCCGATGATCCACATCGGACACGGGACCCTGGGCCACGCCTGGTGGGGCAATCGCCCACGCTTCGAGCGGGTAGCGGCGCAGCTCGGGATCGCCGTACCGATCGACAACGTCTCGCCGCTCGCTCCCTTCGGGTCGATGTATGCAGCGCGCCCCAAGGCGCTCCGGCTACTCGCCGAACATCAATGGCGCTACGAGGAATTCGGTGGGAAGGACGCGTACAAGGACGGTGGTCTGGCCCACGTGCTCGAACGGCTTCCCTCCTATGCGGCGGCTGAGCTGGGTTTCCATACCCGGACGGTCCTGACTGCCGAGTACGCCGCTCTGAGCCACACGTCCCTCGAGTTCAAGGTCGACGAGATGGCGGCAACGCTTCCAGGCTCCCTTCGGGACAAGACGCTCTTCCTGCACCGGGCCGGGTGGATCGGCACGGGGCGCGCCTCGGACTTCTTCTGGATGTACCTGCGCTACAACAAGCCTGGTGAGGTCGCCCGGTGGGAGAGGGTGCGCGATGTCCTCGCACGGCCGCGCCGGATTGTCGACGTGGTCCGTCGCCGGTTCGGATCGCGGCGCAGCTGAGACTCCTGTGAGCCGCGTGAGAGAGTACGCAGGCGGCGCCCGGTAAGATCGAGCTCTCCCGAAAGACGATGGTCAGGCTTGGAAAAAACAGAACGATTCGCGGCCCTGAAAGAGCTTCCGTTCTCAACGGTCGACTCGAAAGGAATGAGCTTCCCCGGCCGTGGGGGGAAGCTCCGCGAGCTGTACTCCCGGCGCGATCTCCTCTTTCTGCTCGTCCGTCGCGACCTTCAGGCCCGGTACCGAGACAGTTTCCTCGGATTCCTCTGGACGGTCATCCGTCCGCTGATCCAGTTCTTGATGTACTTCATCGTGCTCGGGCAGTTCTTGAGAGCTGCAGAGGGCATCCCGAACTTCGCGATATACCTTTTCGCCGGGCTGACTCTGTACCAGTTCTTCAATGACACCGTGGCCGGTGCCACCGGCTCGATCCTGATGAACGGGGGGCTGGTCAAAAAGATCTACCTCCCTCGAGAGATCTTCCCGTTCGCAAGCGTCGGCGGCGCGGGGTTCATGTTCCTCGTGCAATTGGCAGTCCTCGTCATCGCCGCCCTGATCTTCAGAGCGCTACCCGAGCCCATCCAGGTTCTGTGGTTCTTCCCCGCCCTCGGTTTGGTACTCCTCTATGGGACCGCGATCGGTCTGCTGCTCAGCGCGGTGAACGTTTACCTCCGTGATATCCAGTACCTCACCGACGTCGTGCTCATGCTGGCGATGTGGGCTTCGCCGATCGTCTACTCGTGGCGCATGGTGAGCGACGTCATAGATCGCTTCTCGCTGCCGTCGTGGGTTCTCGAGATATACCTGGCCAACCCGTTGACCCTCGCAATCCTCGGCTTCCACAAGGCCTTCTGGGGCGCGGGCACTCCACAGGACTATCCCCCAGGACTGGAGCTCCGAATGCTTGCGGCGGGTGTCGTGGGACTCGTTTTCCTGTTCATCTCGCATCGGGTGTTCACCCGTCTGCAGGGCAACTTCGCTCAGGAGCTGTAATGAGCATCACCCAGGCCCCCGTCGTCGTGCGCATCGATAACGTACGTAAGCGTTTCCGTGTCCGCCGGGACAACAACCTCAAGGACCGCATCGTCCATCTTGGTCGGCAAGGCAAAACCCACCGTGAAGATTTCATCGCGGTGAAGGACGTATCGCTCGACATCGAGGCGGGGACCACGGTCGCGTTGATGGGAGCGAACGGTTCGGGGAAGAGCACCCTGCTCAAGCTCATCGGCGGAATCGTGGCCCCCACTTCGGGGTCCGTCAAGACCCGCGGGCGCATGGCGGCGCTGTTGGAATTGGGGGCGGGATTCCACCCGGACCTGAGCGGACGCGAGAACATCTATCTGAACGCGTCGATTCTGGGTCTGACCCGCCCGGAGATTGATGCCCGATTCGACGAGATCGTCGAGTTCAGCGGTATCGCGGATTTCATCGACACCGCGGTGAAGTTCTACTCATCCGGAATGTATGTACGTCTCGCCTTCTCGGTGGCGATCCACACCAACCCCGACATCCTGCTCGTGGACGAGGTGTTAGCCGTCGGCGATGAGGCCTTCCAGCGAAAGTGCATGGACCGCATCGCCCAGTTCCGCGCGAATGGTTGCACGATCATCCTCGTGAGTCATTCCGCGCAGCAAGTCGCCGAGCTGTGCGATCGCGGAATAGTCCTCCGCAAGGGCGAGGTCGTTCATGACGGCGATGTCGATGAAGCGATCGGCGTCCTCCGCGACGTCCTCGAGGGTCGCGATGACGCCAGCGCCGCCGAGGCCGCGGAACGGGCCCCCATCCGCGTCGCTGGCGTCGAGATCCTCGACGACCGCGGCGAGAAGCGCCGGGTCTTTCGATCCGCGGAGACGATCGGCGTTCGACTCGCCCTCGAGTCCGATCACGCAATCTCGAACTGGGCCGCGGGGTTCAGCGTCAACACTCCTCTGGGTCACATGGTCTTCGCGTCGAACACCGACCTGCTGGGGACTGCGCTTCCGACAATAAACGGCGGAATGACGGTTGGATTCCGGATCGACGCCCTCCATCTCGGCGCCGGCACGTATCATGTGCACGCGAACGCGGTCGCGTCCGAAGAAGGGGGAGTCCACGGCATCTCGCACGGGGCGACTTTCACCATCGAGACGCCTGAGCAGACCCTTGGAACAACCACGGCCGACGTCTCGGTCTCGGTCCACGAGCTTTAGGAACGTAGAGCCAGCGCAGTTCTGAGCAATGTGTCCGCGCGGGCGTCGAAGGAATGCTCACGGCGCACGGACGCAGAGATTGCCTGCAGACGATCACCGGCGGGTAATACCGTGTCCAGGTCGTTTTCGAGGATTCGTAGCATCTCAGGTACCGAGCGATAGGTGGCGACGGCTCCCTGGAACAGCTCGTCGATCCCCGCGACGTCGTCGCTGACGGCGCGACCGCCCGCGGCGACCACGTCGAAGAGGCGATTGGATACGAAACCGTGGCGCTGCATTGCGGGCCAGTGATCATTCAGTACGGCCCGCGCGCCTTCGTAGAGGCGGGGGAGGTCCGCGTTCGGCGCTCCCGTCGCTTTGATGGCGGAGGAGGGGATGTAACCCCGCCAGTCGGGCCCATATACGTCGACAGGGAGCCCAGCGCGCACGGGCTCGACCACCGACGGTCGTGCGATACCCCGGGCAGTGCCGACGAAGACGAACCGGTCTGTGCGGGCGACCCCGTGAGGCTGGAACCGTCGCGCGTCCGTGCACTGCAGGAGCGGCGTGATCGATCGGCCCCAGGCGGCTGACCTCTCGTCCGCCCACCCCTGCGAGGCCGCGAACACCGCACCGAACCCGTCCAGATCGGACGAGTCGATCTCGTCCGGGTGGCTGATGATCCACAACAACGACACCGCGTCGACCTGAGGCTCGAGAGGTTCCGGACCCCGCAACGCCAGTACCACGTCATCGAGGCTCGTCGTGGACCGGTGGCGTGCGGCATATGCGTCGATGACTACTTCCTGCCCCAGTCGTCTCAGTGCATTCGCCAAGCCCCGCGCGAAATGGGTGTCTCCCCAGGCTTCTCCCGGGGGGCCCGGAGGTGCCGCAATCTTCAGGGCCCAACGCAGCGACGGGACGCGTCGACCGTCCGCAAGCGAAACGGGGGTCGGCCGACGGACGAACGACGGCCCTGACGGTCCCCAGCCGGCGACCTGCCATCCTCGCCGTGCGACGAGGGAGTGAACGTCCGTATCGGAGGCTCCGGAAGCATCCCGGTCCACGTCTTCGTCCGAGGCGGGGGCGCGAACGACGAGTTCCGTGAGAGTCCGGTGTGCCGTCGACCCGACTCCCACGCGGCGGGCGAAGGTCGAGCCTGCGATGCGCCAAGGGTGTATCTCTGGGCCGAGAGCGACGGCGTCCTCGCTGGGGGCGCCCGACAGAAGATGAAACGCACGCCCACCGTGTACACCCCGTCCGGCGGAGGCCACCGCGCCGTCCCAGCCGAGCCATAGCGGAGCGACAGGGCCTTGCGCGGCCGATTCTGCGAGCCGGATGAGCGACTGGGCGGGGATCTCGCTGTGTGGTCCACGCACGACGAGGGTCGTGCCGTCGACCGCAGCGTCTTCGACACGTTCGAGGAGAAGTTCATCGTCGAGCATGAGGAACGTCTGCGCCCGAGCGGCACAGAGCAGCGCCGCCGCTGACGCCGATTCCGTGCTTCCTGACGCGACGGCCAGGACGAGGGCAGCAGATAGGCCGTCGGCGGCGCGGACGGCTTCGTCGAGGGGACGCGCGGGCAGCCCCTCGTCTCGAGCCAAGCGGCACACGACGACGTCGCCGGTGAGCGGGGGGAGTTCGCGTTGAACTCGTCCCGCGGCCGCTTCTCGTGCCTGCCGGTGGGCGGAACTCCAGTCAACGAGTGCCCCGTCGGAGTCACGCCCCAACTGGATCGTCCCCGAGGAGCGCGCGGCCCGCCAACTGTGCCCGAGCTCTCGGCCTTGGGCTTGTCGAGACCCGGGCACTCGTCGGCTGTAGCCGACGGCATCCCAGGCGACGGACAACTCGATGTCCTCTGCATCGCTGATCAGATAGGCGTACAGGGCGGGGACGCGGCCCGCATCGGGAAGCTGCGACGAGACGAGACGCTCCATGAACAGCGGGTTGAGGGCGAAGTCCGTGCGGTAGCCCACGCGTGTGTAGTGCCGGATCGCCGCACGGCTCGATCGCGGCCCGCCCTGGGCGCGCACGTAATCGAGGTCCACCACGTCGGCTGCAGCAATGGTCCGTGCCCACCACAATCGGTCGATCTCGCGCAAGGCGGGGGCGAGCAGGGGCAGGGAACGGGCGTGCCGCCAGACGGCCCGGGCTCGTCTCAGCATCCCCCGAGTATACGAAGAGGCGGCTGAGGGAGACGCGCTCCCCGGAGCTCCCGGCATCCGCCCCCTAGACTGGAGGCGTTATGACCGAACTGGGTGATCGCGTCGCCGTACTGGTGCCGGCGTGGAATGAAGTCCGAAACGTCGGGCACACAGTGGAAGAGATCCGGTCGGCCGATCCCCTGTACGACGTCATCGTCATCGATGATGGATCCGTCGACGGAACGGCTTCCGCAGCCCAGGAGGCGGGTGCCGAAGTACTCGTCCTCCCGTTCAACCTCGGTGTCGGCGGTGCGATGCGCACCGGCTTCACATTCGCCGACCGACGCGGCTACCGCCGTGCTATCCAAGTGGACGCGGATGGTCAGCACAACCCGGAGCACATCCGGCTGGTCCTCGATGGCTTGGAGCGCGCCGATATCTCGATCGGCGCGCGCTTTGCAGACGTGGGCGACTATTCGGTCCGCGGCCCGCGCAAGTGGGCGATGGTCTTTCTTGCCTTCGTCGTCTCCCGTGTCGCCGGAGTGCGCCTGACCGACGTGACCAGTGGGTTCCGTGCCGCGAACCAGCGGGCGATCCGGCAATACGTCCGCTACTACCCGGCGGAGTACCTCGGCGACACGCTCGACTCTCTCGTCGAGGCGGTGCACTCGGGTCTCACCGTGACCCAGGTCCCGGTCGCAATGCGACCGCGCATGCACGGAAAACCGAGTCAAAACGTCATCGGATCTACCGTCTACCTGGTGCGATCCGTGTTCGCCATCTCGCTCGCGCTCATGCGCGGCGCGCTACGACGGAGACCGCGCGCATGATCGTCCCCGTGGGAATCGCTTTCGCCCTCATCATCCTCGCTCTGATCGTGACGATGCTCATGCGGCGCCACCTTCGCGAGAAGTACGCGGTCATGTGGTTGCTCATCGGCGCGGCCATGCTCGTGTTGGCGCTATTCCCCGATCTCCTCGGGGCGCTCGCGGGACTGCTGGGCGTGATCGTCCCGTCGAACCTGCTTTTCGCCCTCGCCGTCGCCCTTCTGATCGGCGTGACACTGCATCTGTCCTGGGAGCTTTCGCGGGCTGAGGAAGAAATCCGACGGGTGGCCGAAGAGGTGGCGATCCTCCGGGCAGAGGTCGAGCGGCTTCAGGCGTCGATAGATGAAGCCTCGGCCTCCCCTTCGGGAGAAGCCGAGGATCGCGACGGACCACCTGTGTCCTGAGATCCGTTCAGCGAGGTGACATCGCTGACAATCGGAATCCTCAGGCGGGAGAGCCGTACCCGCGCGCGAGGAGGTCTTCGACGATGATGTCGGAGGGTGACGCCGTGGCCTCGTCGTTCCCGGCACGGTGGGTGTCGGCTTCTTGCAGGAAGCGGCGCACGATGTCCTGATCCCAGCGGGAGAGCAGAGCGCTGGTTCCCAAGCCCTCGTTCCGCTCGGTCGCCATCCGGTGGATGAGCGTCGGGATGCCGAACACCGCTGTCTCCTCCTGCACACCGCCCGAGTCGGTCACGACGAGATGCGCGTTCTGGAGGCGCTCGACGAAGGCGGCGTGTTCAAGCTTCGGAGCTGTGCTGAGGCGGTCCAGCCCCATTTGCTCGATGACGCTCTCGATAGCGTCGCGTGAATAAGAGTCGACGACGACCTGTAGGGCGACCGGGCTGTGGTCGTTGAGCGTTTGAAGCGTGTCCCTTACGAGCGCCACGTTGGAGATGAACTCGAAACGATGGAGGAGCACGAGGCCGTACGGCTCCTCAGCGTCATGGCCGCGAGGCTCTGTCGGGCGCTTTGCTGCGCTGTCCCGGACGGCGTCCTTGACCGTGTTGCCATGGGTCACGATGACGTTGCGTCGGGCGGACAGATTCGACGCCGTTTCGTCGGTCGGTGCATAGTGAACCTCGGCCAGTCGGCCGACGATCCGGCGGTCCAGCTCCTCGGGGAAAGGGTGCCTCCAATCGCCCGAGCGCAATCCCGCCTCGACGTGAGCGACGGGTAGTCCGGCAAGCCGTCCGATGAAGGTGCCGAGCACCGTCGTCATGGTGTCTCCGTGGACAAGGACGATGCTCGGACGAGGCGCTCGGCGCAACGACCCGAGGTTCTTGAGCGTCCACAGGCCGACCGTCGTCATCCAGCCGACCATCTGGATCGGCTTCTTCAGGGGTTTCCCTCTCCAGCCGTCCGCGATCACGCGATCGGGAGCCCGCAGGCCGAGCTGCGGCATCGCCGTGCGAAGCGCCTCAGTGTGCTGGAAGGTCACCCACTGCTGGTACTCGATGCCGCGGGCGTCGAGTCGACGCATCACAGGCGCCAGCTTGATTGCCTCGGCGGTGGTTCCGTAGATGAAGACGATCATGGGGTCGGTTCTTTCGACGAAGGCGAGAAGGCGGAGCGATGTACCACGATGCCGCGGACGATCCCCGCCCAGAAGGGACCGGCGAAGGGGACGATGTAGGTGAGGTAAGCCAGTACTGCGCGTCGCGGCGCCCGCTGGGCCGCGGCGACGATCGCGGGCGCCGCAGCGGCGAGACCGCCCGCGGCCACGACTGCCAGTGCGCAGGGTGCTTTCCGTTTCATGACGAGCGCGACGAGAAGTGCGAAGACGGCCGGTGGGGCGGCGGCCAAACCGACGAGGATCGCCGATCGAGCAGGTGTCGTCCCCGCGTAGGAATCGACGAAGAGCGTCCCACGATCTCTGGCGTGTCGCAGGAATCCCGTCACGGTCGTCCGTGGTCGATAGACCGCCGTGAAGCGCGGATCGATTTGGATGCCGTGATTCTCGGCGACCCACCGCAAGATCTTGGTGTCATCGGACACCAGCGGTGAGGCGACGGTGGGAGCAGCCTGGCGGAACGCCTCGGAGAGCACATCGCGAGGAGCGAGCAGGAGGGTCGTCCCCTTGGGCGCGGTGTCGAAGTTCTCGGAGGTCAAGGTCATCGCCCGCGGACGGCGAAGGTAGTCCCCCCAGAACAGTCGCGTCGGAACGTCCCAGAATCGACCGACCAGGGGTGCGTCGGGATCGGTTTCGATGTGGGCGTTCCAAACGCGTACGCCCTGCTGTGCCTCAGCCCAGATGCGTACAAGGCTGTTGGCATCGATCAGGACGCGTGAGTCCAGGAGCATGACGATCGAGGCGGAGGAGGCCTCGAGGCCGACGCGCCGGGCCGCGAATCGGCCGGTGTTCGGCTGGGAGAGAACCCGCACGGGGGCGACGGTGTCGTCGTGCCAGCCGCGCAGAACCTCGACCGTGTCGTCCGTGGAGCCGTCGTCGACGACGATCACCTCGGCGCTGATGGCTGCACGATCGATCGCCGTCCGTAGGGTGTCGAGAGTGCTCGGCAGCCACGGGGCGGAATTGTACGAGGGGATCACCACGCTCAGCTCCGGCGAGTTGAGGTCAGAGCTCATCAGCTGCCGTCACCCCCGAGGGTCACGGCACGCTCAGGTCCAGAGCACCGTGCCGGATAACATGAAGCGGGGCAGGGAGACACATACCCAGACTAGCCGTGCCGCCGGCGCCGCCCCTTTCTTGCCCTTCTTCTCCCGCTTTCATTCCCTCGAGGAGCCTGGATCCATGAGACTCCGCCGTCTGAGCCGCGCCGTTCGCCCGGTCATCGTCGTCGTTGCCGCGCTGATCGCGTTGCTGGCATGGGCCGTGTCGTCGCCTCCGGGGTCCAGCCCCGACGACGACTACCACATGGCCAGCATCTGGTGCGGAACGACCGATTCGACGGATCTCTGCGAGCAGACCGGAGTCCCGTCGGAGCGGGCGCTCCCGGCTGATGTGCTCGAAGCCTCCAGTTGCTTCGCCTTCGATCCCGATAAGGCGGCGAACTGCCGACTCGACGCCGAGTCGGACAAGCTCAGTACCCGTGGCAACTGGAATGGTGAAGCGTATCCACCGGTCTACTACGCGGTGATGCACGCCTTCGCCGGGCACGATCTCTCCGTCGCCGTCGTCACCATTCGCGCGGTGAACTCCGTGCTCTACGTCGGCATCCTCGCTCTCCTCTTCGTCCTCGTACCCCGTGCGGGGCGACGGGCTCTCGTGTGGGGCGCTCTGGTCACCTCCGTACCTCTCGGCGTGTTCATCGTGGCGAGTGTCAATCCCAGCTCGTGGGCGGTCATCTCCGCATCCGGGCTCTGGCTCGCGGTGTGGGCATTCTTCGTTCAGTCGGGCTGGCGAAAGGCGGGCGCCGGCGTCCTCACGGTCCTTCTCGTCGTCATCGGCGCGGGCGCTCGTGGTGACTCGGCCGCGTACTCGGTGCTGGCGCTCATCGCGGGAGCCGTGATCGCATTCCGGCGCGACCGCCGCTATGTGCGCGATCTCCTACTGCCGGTCGGCCTGGTGGTCGTCGCGGCGGCCCTCTTCTTCACCGCGGGACAGTCGGCCGTGGTGGGCGGGGCCACGGTGGTGAAGAACGACACCTACACATTCTCCGAGCTGCTGTTCATCAATCTGAAGGCGCTGCCGCAACTTCTCGCAGGATTCCTCGGCACGTGGGGACTGGGATGGCTCGACACCTACATGCCTGGAATCGTCTGGGTGACGGCGCTGACGGTGTTCGCCGGCGTGGTGTTCTGGGGGCTGCGACTCGGCGATGCCCGCAAATGGTTGGCTCTCGCGGGGGTCGGCGCGGGTGTCATTGCTGTCCCGCTCTACATCCTCATGCATGACGGCGTCGTCGTCGGTAACGGGGTGCAGCCCCGGTACGTCTTCCCCTTGATCGTCATGTTCGCCGGCATTGCAGTGTTCGGGTTCGCGCGCTCCTCCCTGGGAATGGGTCGCGTTCAGTTGACCGTTGCGGCGGTCGGTCTGGTCGTTGCGAACAGTGTCGCTTTGCACGTGAACCTGCGTCGATACGTCACCGGCCTCGACCGCGTCGGGATCAACCTCGACCGTGACATCGAGTGGTGGTGGAACGCTCCGGTCTCACCCATGGGGCTGTGGGTGATGGGCACATTCGCATTCGCCCTGACGGTTTTGTTCCTCCTTTCCCTCGCCTGGCCTCGAGCCGACGGGGTGGACACGAGCACGCGAGCTGCGCGTGCTGCGGGCGTCCTCGAGGACGTTCCCAGCCTGGGCGACTCGACGACCGTGCCGCAGCGGCTCGGGGTTCAGAGCCTCCACGTGGGCGATGCCGCGGCCCCGGCGACGCGAGCCGAACCCGGGGCCACTCCCGGTGGGCAGCTGTGACCTCCTCCGGTCGCTGGGGGCATGTTCGATCACACGCCACGGCATTGGGTTCGGTGGGTGTGGCGAGCATCGTGGGTGCCGTTGCCGCTTTCGCGTTCCAAGTCGTGACGGCGCGCATCATCGGACCCGACAATTTCGGCCTGCTCGCGGCTTTCTTTTCGATCGTCAACGTGGCGGCCATCGGTAGCTCGGCACTGCAGAACTCCGTCGCGGTTCAGACTGCGGAGGGTGGCTCGATGACGGTCCGCTCGGGTGTGCGAGTGCCCGTCGACGCCCTCATCGTGGGGCTCGTCGGCGGCGCCCTCGTCGTCG
Organism: Microbacterium sp. Leaf203; assembly: GCF_001421275.1. Classification (NCBI taxonomy): domain Bacteria; kingdom Bacillati; phylum Actinomycetota; class Actinomycetes; order Micrococcales; family Microbacteriaceae; genus Microbacterium; species Microbacterium sp. Leaf203. Next base: position 1,341,964 of record NZ_LMKF01000022.1, read on the forward strand.
CCATCTCGCCGTTACTGGCTGATGCCCTCGGATCCAGCCTGGGCATCGTGGTGGCGGCGGCGCTGAGCATTCCCCTCAGCTTCCTATTCGCGGCCTACGTGGGACGCATCCAGGGTGCAGGGCGTGCCACTGCGGCGGTGGGATGGTCGACGGCATCCCTCGTGCTGCGTGTCCTCATCGCTGTGCCCACGCTGCTGCTCGGCGCGGGAGTGGGCGGCGCGGCGGGTGCAGTCGTAGCGGCGACTGGCCTGGCGACGGTGGGGGCGGCGATCACGGCCCGACGGACTCCGGCCCCGCGTCGAACGATCTTCACCGCCGATGGCGCGACGATCATGGTGATCACGATCGCCCTGGCGTGGTTGACGAGCGCTGATGTGTTCTTCCTCCGCGTTCTCGCTCCTCCCGTTCTCGCGGGGGAGTACGCGTCGGTCGCCGTGCTGGTGAAGGCTTCTTTCATCCTTCCGTCGACGTTGTCGCTCTACCTATTGCCGCGGTTCGCACGAAACAGGGAGAGCGTGGAGCTCACCCGCGTCGGTGTCTTCGCGTCGATCGGTGTCTCGGCTGCTGCGGGACTCGTCCTTCTGCTGGCGTTCTGGCTCGTCGGTGGCCCGGTGATCGACGTCATCCTGTCCGGCGGCTACGCCGGGGCGAAACCCTTGCTCGTCCCCATCGCCGCCGCGTACGTCCCCTGGATCATCCTCCAGGGTCTGCTCATCCAGCTCATCTCGGACGCGTCTCGCGTAGCGGCGGTGGCACTCGTGATGGCCGTCGGTGTCCAGGCCGCCGTCTTCTTCGTCTTCCTGCCCGATCTCGGCGCCACTCTCGTGGCGTTCGGCATCTTGGGGTGGGTGCTGTGCGGCGTTCTCGTCGCCGCAATCATGATCAGGCTCAGGCGCGTGTCGTCAGATCGGAGTATTAGATGAACCGCCGTCGCGAAGGCATCACCGGGTATATCGCCGGAGGCCTGGGCAACCAGCTCTTCATCCTCGGCGCGGCATGGGAACAGGCGGAGCGCCTCGGGGTTCCTTTGCTCCTGGACCGTTCCCACTTCGGCGTTACGGGGACCCGTGGGTTCGAGCTGGACGCTCTGCCCACCCCGGCACGGGTTCTCGATCCTGGCGAGAGCTGGAGGTCGGTGCGCATATCGTCGGAGCGCGTGTTGCCGTTCCCGACGCGACTGGGTCGTATTCATCTCGAACGCGACGCCGATCGATACTCCCCGTCTATTCAATCCGTTCGTCCGGGGACGACCCTCGTCGGATATTTCCAGTCGCCGCGGTACTTCCCGACCGTGGGACCCCGCCTGCTCGAGGCGATGGTGGGCATGCCCGAGACCGACGTCGAAGCTGCGACTCTTCAACGCATGCGGAGTGAGCCGGCGATCACGCTGCACCTGCGGCGAGGCGATTACCTCGCCGTACCGTCGGATCGTCAGTTCATCGCCTCCGTGGGATACGCACGCCGTGCGCTCCGCCTGCTCGACTATTTGGGCCTCCGCCTGCCCGTGCGCGTGTTCTCGGACTCGGTCGACCTGGTGCGCGACGAACTCGCTGATGTCGAGGCCGAGTTCGATTTCGTCGACGACCGTTCGCTGGGGATCTGGAGCACGATCAAGGCGATGGCGTCGGGATCAGCGATGATCATGAGCAATTCGAGTTTCAGCTGGTGGGCCGCCACTCTCATGGAACACCGTGGCACCTCGCCTATCGTGATCGGGCCGCGCCCGTGGACGGCAGGCGGTACGGCGAAGGCCGACCTGCTGGGGCCTGACTGGATCACCCTCGACGCGCGGTAACCCCGCGCGACGAACGAGAGAGCCGCCCGGTCCTGCGAACGAACCGGGCGGCTCTTTCGTCGTCAGGACGCAGACGTCAAGAGGCGAGCACCCCGCGGAAGTACTCCACCGTCCGCTCGAGGCCCGCGCGCAGGGCTATCGTCGGCTCCCAGCCGAGCTCGCGACGGGCGAGGTCGATGTTGGGCTGGCGCTGCTTGGGATCGTCCTGAGGCAGTTCCCGGTGTTCGATGGTCGAGGTGCTGCCCGTGATCTCGAGCACGGCGTTCGCGAGCTCGAGCATGGTGAACTCGCCCGGGTTGCCGACGTTGATCGGGCCGGTCACCGAGTGGTCGGTGTTCATCAGGCGCACCATGCCGTCGACGAGGTCGTCGACGAAGCAGAACGAGCGCGTCTGCGAGCCGTCACCGTAGATGGTGATCGGTTCTCCGCGCAGGGCCTGCACGATGAAGTTCGACACGACTCGGCCGTCGTTGGGGTGCATGCGCGGGCCGTAGGTGTTGAAGATGCGGATGACCTTGATCGACAGGTCGTGCTGGCGCCGGTAGTCGAAGAAGAGCGTCTCGGCGGCGCGCTTTCCCTCGTCGTAGCAGGAGCGGGTGCCGATGGGGTTCACGTTGCCCCAGTAGTCCTCGGTCTGCGGGTGAACGGCGGGGTCGCCGTAGACCTCGGAGGTCGAGGCCTGCAGGATCGGCACACGGAGGCGCTTGGCGAGACCGAGCATGTTGATCGCACCCATGACGCTCGTCTTGGTGGTCTGCACCGGGTCGTGCTGGTAGTGCACGGGGGAGGCGGGGCACGCCAGGTTGTAGATCTGGTCGACCTCGACGTAGAGCGGGAAGGTCACGTCGTGACGCATCAGCTCGAAACGCGGGTTGTCGAAGAGGTGCTCGACGTTGCGGCGGGAACCCGTGAAGAAGTTGTCGACGCAGATGACCTCGTTGCCCTCGGCGAGGAGGCGTTCCGACAAATGGGACCCGATGAAGCCGGCTCCGCCGGTGATCAGAACTCTGGATGACACTTCCCCACCCTATCAGCGGGGGTCGGCGGTGCCCGGGGAAGGACCCGATCAGCGGGTGGTCGACACCATCCGGGCCTGCCCGAACGTCCTCCCCAGCGCGCCCTCGAGACGCCCTACGAACATGGGCCAGCCGTCCAGGACAGTGATCGGCCGGGGGTTGCGGACGCCGTAGAGCAGACCAGCGCCGGTGAACGCCGCCCGCCACCACAGGGGGTAGCCGTGCACGGCGAACGCACGGCCCGTGCCGCGACCGTAGGCGCGGAGCTTGCGGCGACGCTCGGCTGCCCCGAGACCGAATCCCGTCGAGATCCCGTCGACGTGGACGGATGCCGGCAGCCATCGGAAGTCGCGGACGAGACCCGGCTCGTGCGCCAGGGCGCGCAGCAGAAGGTCGGTTCCTTCGGCGACCTGCCACGGTGTCGAGGCCCCCGGTCCCATCCGCTCGTCGAAACCGCCGACGGCGTCGAAGAGGGACCGACGCATCAGGATCCCCATCTCGATCACCGACCACACGTTGTACTTGTCGAGAGGGGTGCCCGGCTCGGGCAGCGTCGTCTTGGGGCCGCGCTCGTCCCACGAGGTGAACCCCCCGGCGCGGAAGGTTGCGTCGTCGACGGCGTCGTGCAGGGCGGCCACGGTTCCCGCCGGGTAGGTCGTGTTGTCGTTCGGGAAGGTCACGATGGCTTCACCGGCGGGGAGGGCCGCCACCCCGGTGTTGCGGCCGAGGGACGCACCCCGTCCGGAGGTCGTGGCCGACACGGCGACGCCGCGCTCGGCGAACTCCGCGGCGAGGGCCGCGACCTCGTCCTGCGCCCCCTGCGCGACGAGGACGACGTGGTCGCCGTCGCGCAGCTGCCCCTCGAGGGAGGTGAGGAGGGCGCGGAGGGGGTCCAAGCGACCCAGGGTCGTCACGACGAATCCGATGTTCACCAGACGATTCTGCCTGTCGGGGAGCCCGGTGCGGGAATCAGCGCGCCTCGCGGTCGATGATCCGGTTCCAGTCGGTGGTCGTGGCATCCCATGTGAAGCGTTCCGCGTTGGCGAGGCTCGCCTCCGACAGGGTCTCGCGAAGCGCGGGGGAGTCGGAGATCTCCGAGAGGAGGGATGCCAGTTCCTCCGGCTGCGTGGGCGCGAAGTACCGCGCGGAATCGCCGAGGATCTCACGGTTGATGGGGATGTCGGATGCCAGGACCGGAGCACCCAGTCGCTGCGCCTCGAGGGGAGGCAGCCCGAAGCCCTCGTGCAGCGACGGCCACACGAACGCGTCCGCCCGGGCGAAGGCGGCCGCGAGCTCGTCGTCGCTCACCGGGCCGGTCCATCGGATCCTCGCCGGCGCAACGCCCCGAGACGCGGCGTGGGGCTCCAGCTCGGGGTCGAGGTTGCCCACGAACTCCACGTCGACGTCGGATGACGCGGGCAGGAGGGCGAGGGCGTCGATCACGGCGCGGGTGTTCTTGGCGGCCCCGTGGCGTCCGAAGGCGACCACGCGCGTGCGGCGCTCGCCGGGCGGCGTCTGCCGCGGAATGAGCGGCAGGCTGTCCGCCCCCTCGTAGACGACCTCGATCGCGGTGGGGTCCACCCCGAACCGCTCGGCGATCTCTCGCTGCGAGGCGTGGCTGACGGTGACGAGGCGCTGCCCGCGACGGAGCATGCCGAAACGGACCGCGAGCTGCCACTGGAGGCGGAACGGAAGCGTGAAGTCCTGCGGGCGGATGGCGGGGGCGATGTCGTGCAGAACGGTGATCTGGTGGCGGTACGTCATCGGCGCGATGTTCGCCAGGTTGAGCAGCAGTGGCGATCCGTGCCGCCGCAGCCAGCGCGGCAGCTCGAGCTGCTCCCACGCGGGCCCCGCGAGGCGCCCGACCGTCTCGGTGCGGATCCCCTCCACGCTGGAGGTGTCGGCTGACGCCGGAACCAGCAGCACGATGTCGTCGCGGGACTCGGCGAGGTGGTGGGTCAGCTCGGTCGCGAAGCGTCGCACTCCGCCGAAGGAGTCGATGAGGAAGCGGCCGTTGACGGCGATGGTCATCGCGCGGTCCTTTCGTGGGGGCGTGCAGCGTGAGGGCTCACGCCGCGGCCTCGGCGGGGGTGTGGCGCAGGTCGTGCAGCACGCGCAGGCAGCGGCGGGTGAGCAGGAGAGCGGCGGCTCCCTCGGTGAACGCGTAGCCGAGGGCCGCGCCGATCGGGCCCCAGGCGATGCCGAGGCCGATCATGAGGGGGATTCCTGCGGCCGTGGCGAGCAGCGTCGCGCGCATGACCGCCGATGCCTGCCCGGCGGGGAAGAGCACCAGGCGGGCCACGGCGGTGCGGACGGAGAAGAAGAAGAACACCAGGCCCATGACGAACAGGATGTCGAAGGGAGCGGGAGCGGCGGGCAGGAACGTCTGGGTCAGCCAGGGGCCGACCAGCGCCAAGCCCGCCCACCCCAGCAGACCGGCGACTGCCGCCAGCCCGATCGACATGCTCATGCGACGCCCGCGGTGGTGCCCGTGCGCCTCGCCCACCCAGGCCTGCAGTGCGTTGGCGAGCGTCATCGGGATGAACTGCCCGAGCTTGAGCATCTTGTCGGCCGTCGCGTACCCGGCCGCAGCGGACGGGATCGCGGTGACGTTGACCACCGGGGCCGGAACGCTCGAGTATCCGCTCAGGCCCGCGTCGTTCAATGCGACGGCGAGGTTCGCCCGGAGGAGGCGAGGCAGGTCGCGCACGCGGGGCCAGGATCCCGGATGCCGCCGCAGCAACCGCACCGTGAAGATCGAGGTGCCGACGAGGGTGACCACGATGCCCGCGAGCGGGTAGAGGACCACGACCCCGGTGGTCAGGACCAGACCGGCCGCCGCGAGGTTCGCCAGAAGGCGAGGCGCGGCGTCGAAGATCACGATCGTGCGAGGGTCGCCGACGCCCGCGCAGAACCAGGTGAACGACAGAGCGATCAGCGCGCCCTGCATGCCCATCAGGATGGTGAGCCATTCCGAACCGGGCGACGCGACGAACCAGCAGATGACGGCGAGCGCGGGAAGCGCGATCACCGAGATCGACAGGCGCACGGCGATCGATTCCCGGTACAGGCGGGCCCGCTCGTCGTCGTCGCCGGCGATCGAGATGAGGGCCGGTCCGACGGTGGCCCACCCCCAGCCGATCGCGATGGCCGCGAAGGTGCCGATGGACTCGCCCGCGATCGCGCTCGCCCACCCGGATGGACCGGCGATGGCGGTCACGGCCGGAAGAGCGATCAGCGGCGAGAGCGCCGCGATCGCGGGAATGAGCAGGAAGCCGAGCAGCCGCCGCTTCATGGAGGGCGCGGCGGTCACCGTCGAGCTCCCGCAGCGACGGAGTCGAGCACTCCTGCGGTGGCCTCGGCGGCGGCATCCCACGTGAACCGCGACGCCCACCGCTGCGCGTCCGCCCGCGCGACGTCATCGACGGGGGCCCGCAGCGCCGCCGTGATCGCGGCGCCGAAGGTGTCGGCATCCCGGGCATCGGCGTAGCGGGCAGCGTCGCCACCGACCTCCCGCAGGACGGGGACATCGTGGGCGAGAACGGGAACGCGTCGGCGCAGCGCATCGACCACCGGCAGACCGAAGCCCTCGGCGAGAGACGGGCAGACGTAGAGATCGGCGCGCTGATAGAGCGCCTCGAGCTGCTCGTCGCTGACCCAGCCGGGCAGGATCACGTCGCGCTCCAGGTCCAGCCGGGCGACGTCGTCGGCGAGCGGGTCGGGCAGCTTGCTGCCGGCGATGACGGTCACGGGGCGTTCGGCGGGTGCGATGCTCGCGAGGGCGCGGAGCAGCCCCGGGAAGTTCTTATGCGGCATGCGGTTGCCGACGCTGAGCACGACCGGGCGATCCGCGGGCAGGGCCAGAGTCGACAGGATGCCGCCCGGTGCGGCGACCGGAGCCGGCTCCGAGCTGCCGTTGTGCACGACCGCGATACGCGAGGCGGGAACGCCGAGGAAGCGCCCGATGCTGTCGGCGGCGGCGTGCGAGACCGTCACGACTCGGTCGGCCGTCTGCGCCGAGCGACGCATGAGGAGCGAGGTCGCACTCCGCTGCGCCCGCTGGGCGAGACCGCCGGGCACCTCGTCGTAGATCGCGTCGTGCACGGTGACGACCCGGGGGACTCCGCGGAAGACGGGACCGAAGTTCGCCGGCGCCCACACGAGATCGGCGCGCCCCCGCCGAGCGAGCAGATCGGTCGCCGCGACCGCGCCCAGAGCCCACGTCGCCGGGTCGGAACCCACCCACGACACCGTCTGCACGTGGCCGGGGAAGAACGCCGACACGCGGTCGGTGCCATCGCGCCCGGTGAGCGCGGCGAAGCGCGTGTCGGGCAGAAGATCGGCGATGCGGGGGAGCAGCTCGCGGACGTAGGTCTCGGTGCCCCCGCGCGAGCCGGTGAATCCCAGGAGGTCGACGAGGACGCGGCGCGCGGCCATCAGCTCTCGATGACGGCTTCGGGGCGCTGCTCGCGCCGGGGCGTGGTCAGCACGCCCGAGAAGAAGCTCATCATCGCCGTCTGGAAACCGAGGATGATCAACAGCGCGCTCGGCACGGCGATGCGCACGGCCTGCGCGGCATTCTGCGCACCGAAGTCGAGGCTGCCCCACAGCGCCACCTGGACGATGCCGATGATGATGCCGAGGAAGAACAGACCCACACCGATCAACAGGCCGCGCTCGGCCGACCACTTCGCCACGATGCGTCGGTATCTCTCGCTCGTGGGCAGGAACCCTTCCTGGGTGGCGTACAGCTTGGTCAACCAGAAGAACAGCAGGGATTGGAACCCGATCACGCACAGGGCGCTCGCGTAGACCATGGTCGTGACGTCGAAGCCCACGCCCCCGACGCGGATGCCGCCGAAGGCGAGCACCCCCACCGCGATCGCGCCGAGGAAGAAGGCGACCAGCCCCGGGTAGACGAAGAGCCACCGGGGGGCGAACAGCAGGAGGAAGCGAAGGTGGCGCCACCCGTCGTGCCAGCTGCGCAGGTGCGGCGGACGCGAGCGCCCGTCCTTCTTAAGTGTCGTCGGCACCTCTTCGATGCGGAAGCGGGCCAGCGAGGCGCGCACCACCATCTCGGAGGCGAACTCCATTCCCGTGGTCTGCAGGTCGAGCTCGCGGATGCGCGCGCGGTTGAAGCCGCGCAGGCCGCAGTGGAAGTCGCGGATGCCCGGCTTGAAGAACAGCTCGCCGATGAACGAGAGCACCGGGTTGCCGAGGTACTTGTGCAGCGGGGGCATGGCACCCGGCTCGATGCCGCCGCGGAACCGGTTGCCCATGACGAGGTCGGCGCCCGCGCGCAGGCGCTCGACGAACGGCTCGAGGTTCTCGAAGTCGTAGCTGTCGTCGGCGTCCGCCATGATGATGTACCGACCGCGGGCCGTCTCGATGCCGTTGATGAGCGCGGCACCGTAGCCACGGCGCGGGGCGTGCGAGACCCGCGCACCGAGACCTTCGGCGAGGGCCTGCGAGCCGTCCGTGCTCCCGTTGTCGGAGATGAGGATCTCACCCTGGATGCCGCTGCGCTCGAGGAAGCCCTGCGCCTTGCGGATGCAGACCTCCAGCGTCTCCACCTCGTTGAGGCAGGGCATGAGGATCGTCAACTCGAGGTCGGACGGTGCGGGAGTTGTCACGGGCTGTCTTCTTTCGTCTTCACCGTGGCGGGGCTCGGCAGCGGCAGTGCCGAGAGGATGCCTTCCACGGTGCGGCGGATGGTTCGGGTGCCGACGGCGGTGTCGTACCAGGCGCGCGAAGAGCGGCGCAGGTCGTCACCTCCGTCGGCGACGTCCCGGATGGCCCGGGCGAGGTCGGCGGGTCGAGTGGTGGGCGAGACGACGCCGTTGACGCCGTCTTCGATGAGTTCGGTGGCCGCGTTGCCCTCGTCGGCGACGAGGACGACGGGGGTGCCGTGCGCGTTCGCCTCGACGACGACGAGACCGTACCCCTCGCGGCGCGAGGGGTTCGCGAGGGCGAGGGCGCCGTGCATGAGGCGGTCCAGCTCGGCCTCGGACACGAAGCCGGGGAAGTCGGTCCACGACTCCCCGCCCACGCGGCGGACTTCGGCCCGGACGGCTTCGGAGCTGGGACCGGTGCCGAGGATCACGAGGCGCAGGTCGGGGATGTGCTCGCGGGCCGCGGCGATCGCGGCGGGGAGGACGTCCACGCGCTTGTCGGGGATGTGTCGGCCGGCGTAAAGGACGTAGGGCGGGCGGGCCGCCGGGCCGGGCTCGGCCACCTTCACCGCACCGTCGATCAAACCAGGGCTCACGAGGGGCGCTCGACGCAGGCCCTCGCGACGCAGCCGGTCGGCGGTCAACTGCGAGTGGCACGTGGCCACCGGTGTGATCGCGACGGCGGCGCGCTGCAGCGCCCAGGCGATCGTTCCCGTGACGGGTCCCGCGTACTCGACCCACTGGCGGCGATGCCACACCTCGAGGTAGTCGATGACGAGCGCGGTCCCCGATCCGAGAAGGGCGAGGCGCGCAGCGAAGACGTTGAAGATCGGCAGTCCGCTGACGATCACGGCGGCGTATCGCCGGCGCCGGCGCACCAGCGAGGTGAAGAGCGAGGCGGCGAAGCGCACAGCCGCGGGGATGCGCCGCACGCCCCGGTCGTCGTACAGCGACAGGCGAGGGGTGATCGGAAGGACGCGGAAACTCTCAACCGTGGGGGTCTCGCCGTCCCACTGTCGCGAGGTGAGGTAGTCGACCTCGAAGCCCAGGTCGTCGAGAACCTCGGCCGTGGCGCGGTATTGGCGCTCGCCGCCGCCCGTGGTGAAGGGGAAGAGGCAGTCGTAAGCGACGGCGACCGTCGAAGAGCGCTCCACTCAGCACCCCTCGATACGGAAGAGCCGGGCGCTCGGCCCCTGGGAGTCGACGAGCACGAGGTGCTGCGAGGGGGTGAGGTCGTACAGACCCTTGCGGTCGAGTCCCACGCCGGGGTTGTTCCAGACGTTCTGCGAGCCGAAGTCGAGCACGTAGTCGATGCCGAGGCGGTCGACCGCCTCGCAGACCCGCGGGTCGGACTCGATGTCGCGCAGGTCGTTGTTCAGCAGCTCCTCATAGGGGCCGAACGTTCCGAACACATGCTTGCGCAGGACCTCACGGTCGCCGATCGCGTACGCCAAGGAGGTACCCGTCCAGGGGCTTCCGGCGATGAGCGCGTCCTGCGGCGTCGTCACGGGGAGGCGCTCCAACAGGGCTTCCTCGTCGGAGGTCAACAACGGAGAGGTCGGCGTCAACGCGTAGGCGCCGCGCGCCTCCTGGGCGGCCCGGATGATGTTCGGGCTCGCTCCGACCGAGAAGACGACGAGCACGCCGACGACCGCTAGCGCGACCTGCAGCGATCGCCGCGACGACCGCGCGCGCAGCGCCCGCGAGGCGAGGTCCCAGATCGTCACCGCACCGAGCACCGCGACGGGGATGCCGGCGGCGGGGAGCAGAGCGGCGAGCCGGAACGAGTCGTTGTACCAGGGGTTGGTCAACATTTCGCGGATCGGGTTGCCGACGGCCGTTCCCGAGACGAGCACGAACAGGACCGACGCCACCGCCATCGGGGCGGCCACGACGAGGAGTCGAGGCGTGCGGAGGATCGTCACGAGGCCGGTGATCACCAGGACCGACACGGTGATGGTGATCGTGTAGCCGTGCGGCGAGAGCAGGAGGGCTTCACCGATCGACTGGGCGGTGCTCTGCCAGGGGGCCCAGCGTGACATCTCTGCGTTCGTCCGCGAGAACCGCCAGAGGAACACCAGGACGAGCAGGATGGCGAGCAGGATGACGCCCACCGTGATCCAGCGGCGGCGGCTCCGGTGCGCGAGGGCGTCCGTGACCAGCTGGACCGTGGCGATGGAGGCGCCGAGAGCCACCATCCCGAGGAAAGCGTTCGGGTGCGACAGGCCGACGCCGGCGGAGGCGACCAACAGGAGCACGCCCGCACGGACGAGAGCCGGAAGACCGCGGGATCGAAGCAGGTGCACGACCACGGCGACGCCGCCGGGGAGGACGGCGTACCCCATGGCATTCGGGTAGAGGACGCCGAAGTACATCAGGAGGATCGGGAAGGCGCCGAAACCGGTCGCCAGGGCTGCCGAGCTCACGGCGACGGCGAGGCGTTCCGAGAGCAGCGCAGTGCTCAGCGCGACGACCGAGAGCGGCCACGCGACGGCGCCGAGGGCGATGTTCGCCGCGTTGACGGCGACGGGGACCGAGACGCCCGTCACCTCGGCGGCGAGCGCCGCCACGGTGTGCCAGCCGTTCGGATAGAAGCCGATGTCGCTGGTGGCGCCGATGTGGAAGGCCGAGGCGTCGTGGGTGTCCACGGCGAACGCCACGGTGTTCAGGTGAACGATCGCATCGAACGTCTGCGAGATGTTGGAGGGGGCGCCGAACACGTATGCCAGCTGGAGCGCGATCACCACCGCGGCGACGACGAGCGCGAGCGAGCCGCCGATCGCGACGCGGCGCGGCGTGCGATCCTCGACCTCAGGGCCGACCCAGCGCCGCAGGCCGTACGCGGCGGCCGCAGCGACGACCGACAGGATCAGCAGCGGCAGCGGTGACCAGCCGAGGCCGACGATCGGGGCGATGGTCGCGGAGACGCCCAGGAGCGCGATCGACACGACCGGCGCGAGGGCGAGGATGCGCAGGCGCCTCACGCCCCATCCGGCCGCGAGAACCAGGATTCCGGGGACGGTGAGTGCGAGGATCGAGACGATCAACGGCATCACGATCACCGACCAGGAATCGCTCATGCACTCCCATTTCTCGCTCGACGACAGTCAGCCATGCTAACGGACGGTCGCTGACCCGCCCCTGAAGGCCCCGGCGGGGTGCCCGTTTAGACTGGGAGAGCGCGGCTTCCGTCCTCGCGCACCCGTCGACACGAAAGATGCCTCTCTGCATGGACCTCCTCATCGTCGGCTCAGGCTTCTTCGGCCTCACCATCGCCGAGCGCGCGGCCGCCGCGGGTCGCAAGGTGACCGTCATCGACCGGCGTCATCACATCGGCGGAAACGCCTACTCGGCGAACGAGCCCGAAACGGGCATCGAGGTGCACCAGTACGGTGCCCACCTCTTCCACACCTCCAACCCGACGGTGTGGGAGTACGTCAACCGTTTCACCCAGTTCACCGACTATGTGCACCGCGTGTACACGACGCACAAGAACGTCGTCTTCCCCCTGCCGATCAACCTCGGCACCATCAACCAGTTCTTCCAGGCCGCCTACACCCCCGACCAGGCGCGTGCGCTCGTGCACGAGCTCGCGGGGGAGTTCGAGGCGAAGGATGCCGCCAACCTCGAAGAGCGCGGGATCGCCCTGATCGGTCGCCCCCTGTACGAGGCGTTCATCCGCGATTACACCGCGAAGCAGTGGCAGACCGACCCGAAGGATCTGCCCGCCGAGGTGATCTCGCGTCTGCCCGTCCGCTACACCTACGACAACCGCTACTTCAACGACACGTGGGAGGGCCTCCCCGTCGACGGCTACACCGCCTGGTTGGAGCGCATGGCGGATCACCCGAACATCGACGTGAAGCTCTCGACCGACTACTTCGACGAGTCGCAGCCGTTGAACAAGAAGGCGACCGTCGGACAGGTGCCCGTGGTCTACACCGGACCGGTGGACCGCTACTTCGACTACGCCGAGGGCGAGCTGTCGTGGCGCACGCTCGACTTCGAGCAGGAGGTCCTGCCGATCGGCGACTTCCAGGGCACCAGCGTGATGAACTACGCCGACGCCGACGTGCCGTACACCCGCATCCACGAGTTCAAGCACTTCCACCCCGAGCGTGCCGACCGCTATCCGACCGACAAGACGGTCGTCGTGCGCGAGTACTCGCGCTTCGCGACGCGCGCGGACGAGCCGTACTACCCGGTTAACACCGCCGACGACCGCGCCGGCCTGCTCGCTTATCGCGAGCTGACCAAGGGGGAACGGGACGTGCACTTCGGCGGTCGTCTCGGCACATACCAGTACCTCGACATGCACATGGCGATCGGTTCCGCCCTCTCGATGTGGAACAACCAGCTCGCGTGACGTCGTCGTGCATCTGACCCTCGGGTCGCCCACCCGCCCCGTGCCCCTCGAGCGGCCGGCGGAGGGGCGTTGGGCGTACCGTCGCGACATCGACGGGCTGCGCGCCGTCGCGATCCTCCTGGTGGTGTCGTACCACGTCTGGTTCGGGCGGGTCTCGGGCGGCGTCGACGTCTTCTTGATGCTGTCGGCGTTCTTCCTCACCCGCGGATTCGTCCGTCGGATGGCGGGCCCGGCTCCGGTCCGCCCGATCCGACACCTGCTCGGTGTGTTCCGCCGCCTGCTCCCGGCGGCAGCCGTGACCCTGGTCGGCATCCTGGCCGTGGTGTGGGCGGTATATCCCGAGGCGATGCGGCGTTCGGTCGCCGAGCAGGCGTGGGCATCGCTCGGGTACGTGCAGAACTGGCTGCTGGCATCCGAGTCAGTGGACTACTACGCCCGCACCGACGTCCCGAGCCCGCTCCAGCATTTCTGGTCGATGTCGGTGCAGGGGCAGGCCTTCGTGCTGTGGGTGCTCCTGCTCTGGGGCTGCCAGATCGTGGTCCGGCGTCGCGGATGGTCCCCCGACCGCGTGGTCGGTGTGGTCTTCGGCGCGGTGTTTGCGATCTCGTTCGTCTACTCCGTCGTCCGCACCGCCTCGGCTCAGCAGCTGGCGTACTTCGACACGGGGGCGCGGCTGTGGGAGTTCGCCGCGGGGTCGCTGGTGGTCGTCGCCCTGCCCCACGTGCGTCTCGGGAAGGTGGCGCGCACGCTCGTGGGGTGGGCCGGGCTGGTCGGCCTGCTCGTCCTCGGCGCCGTGCTCGACGTCCAGGGCGGGTTCCCCGGGTTCCTCGCCCTGTGGCCCGTGCTGTGCGCGGCGGCGATCGTGGTGTCGGGCTCGGGCGAGACCGGCCGGTTCTCGCTCGCCGCGCTGCTTTCTTCGCGTCCGCTGCAGGCGATCGGTCGCGACGCGTACGCGCTGTATCTGGTCCACTGGCCGATCCTGGTCACCTTTCTGATCGTCAACGGCCGCACCGAGGTGGGCCTGGTCGGTGGGGCGGGGATTATCGCGCTCTCGCTGCTGCTCGCTCGCGTTCTGACGTGGGCCGTCGACCGTCCCGTCCGCGCGTGGCGACGCGGCAACAGCTCCCCACTGGTGCCGGTCGCGGTTCTCGCGGTCGCTGTCGCGATCGTCGCCGTTCCGGTCGGCACCTGGCAGACCGCGACGTGGGTGCAGGAGCGAGCGATCGAGGCGAGGGCGCTGCAGGCCAATCCCGGGGCGGCAGTCCTCCGCGATCCTTCGCTGGCCAGGACTCCCGCCGATGCCCCGCTGCTTCCACTGCCGTCCCTCATCGACGACGAGTGGGTCCATCTGGACCGCGAGTGCTCGGCGGAGTGGGCGAATGACATCGAGGAGTTGCGGGGGACCTGCTCCGAGACCACCGGCACACCTCGGGCTCGTCACACGGTCGCCGTGATCGGGGACTCGCACGCTCAACAGATCACGAGCGCCCTGCTTCCGGTGGCCGAGGCGAACGGATGGGGCGTGGTCTTCCTCATCAAGGGTGGATGCTCGATGGGGCTCGACGAGCCGGGAATGGACGAGCGGTGCGACGGGTGGCGCGAGGCGGCGATCGAGCTCGTCGAACGGGTGCGGCCCGATGCGGCGTTGACCGTGGTGACCCGATCTGACGCCGGCGAGGACGACGAGCGTTTGCGTCCGGGCATCGAACGCTTCCTGGACCGGATGGACGGCGCAGGGGTGCAGGTGCTGGGGGTGCGCGACAACCCGCGCTTCGCGTTCAACATGTACGACTGCGTCGTCGCATCGGAAGACCCGCTCGACTGCGCGGTTCCGCGGTCGGCGTCGCTCGCCGACCGGAACCCCGCCGACGATCTCGACCGCGCCGGTCTTCACCTTCTCGACCTCACGCCGTGGATCTGCCCCGACGACCTCTGCGTCGGTGTGATCGGGAACGTCGCGGTCTACCGCGACGACAATCACCTGAGCCGCCTCTACGCACGCACGTTGAGCCCGTCGCTGGCCGAGCAGCTCCCGGGCACGATCGGCTGAGCGGGGCGCGCAAGAGCGTGCCCCGCGTCGAGCCGCGCGATCGGTTCAGCTGACCGGCTGCGACTGCTCCAGCGGCGGCATGGGCTTCCACGACGCGTCGTGCAGGATGCGCCGGCCGTCACGGAGTCCGCGGAAGAGGTGGCTCGTGCCGGTGATCTTGCGCTCGACGACGACGAGGCGGATGAGTTCCTTGACGAAGGTGAGCGTCGTCCCGAGGGTGAAGGGCAGCGCGCGGTAGACGCCGAGCGCGCGGTAGTACTTCTGCAGGTAGGCGCGGTTGCGCATGATGTAGTACCGGTACGCGTCGCTCGAGGCGTTCATGTGCCGGATGCCCATGTCCCACTGCTTGATCTCGCGCGTGCGACGCAGCACGAACTCGTTCACGATGACCGACGGCGTCTGACGCGAGGCCAACCACCCGTAGAGCTGGTCGTCCCAGTAGATGAAGAAGCGCGGATCGGGGAGGCCGATCTTGGCCACGATGTCGCGGTGGATGAACATGCCCTCGAAGCAGCCCGAGTTCATCGGCTTGAAGCCGGAGTCGTCGAACTCCGCCGGAGCGAAGGGGATGGGGATCGCCATCGACTCGGCCACCCGGTACTGCCAGTAGAACTCGCTGCCGTCGTAGTCGTACCGGCGGCCCTGGATGCTGCGGAAGCGGGGGGTCCAGTGGCCCATGCGGGCGAGCCCGTCGGTGACCACCTCGACGTCGTCGTCCATGAGCCAGATCCACTCGGACCCGAGTTCGTAGGCGACGCGCATGCCCTCGCTGAAGCCTCCGGAACCACCGGTGTTCGTGTCGAGGCGGCGGTAGACCAGTTCGGTGGGCAGGCGGTCGCGGAACGACTCGACCACCGCGGTCGTGTCGTCGGTCGAGGCGTTGTCGATCACGACGAGGCGACCGGGCGCCGGGTCCATGCGCTCGATGCTCTCAAGCAACCGCGTCAGCAGGTGCGTGCGGTTGTAGGTGACCACGACGATCGTCGCGGTCTTCGGGTCGAACGGGGCCGTGGTCACGGACGCTCCTCGAAGGTCGCGCGCCAGTTGGCCTCGGAGACGAGGTCGGGCAGGGCGCGGCGGTACTGACGGGACAGGCGGGGCCATTCGCGCTGGAGGCGGCGGTGCAGCTTCCAGCTGTCGATGAGCATGCGGCGGAACATCGCGCGATCGCGCGTGTAGATGTTCTTGCCCGACCCGTCGGCGGCGCTCACGAGAGCGCTGTCGAAGCGCGGCACGCGCCACCAGTGCGCGTCGCCCTTGCCGAACTCGACCTCGGGCTGCGCGACGTTCTCGGGCTTGGGGGTGTGGAACCAGTGCGACACCAGCGTCCGCGCCGTGAAGGTGCGCAGCGACAGGCCGGTCGGGCTGTCGAACTCGTGCTTCTTGAGCAGCTTGAAGACCTGGCGGCCGCGACGCGAGCGCAGCGGGACGCCGGAGTCCTTGTGCACGACGGTCTCGGCGTGCTTCTTCGCCACCAGCCGGGCCTCGGGCATGGCGGTGGCGAGGTTCGCGCGCATGTGATCGGGACCCGACAGGACGTCGCGCAGGGCGCGGTGACGCAGCTCGACGGGGTAGTACTGCATCATCATGAGGTGCTTGAGGTCGACGCGACGGCTGTGGCGGATCAGCGTCCCGCCCAGCGACGATCGCGAGTGCAGGAGGGCGGCGACGATGCGGTTGCGCGCGTGGAAGTACGCCTGCCAGTCGATCGAGTCGTCCTTGCCCAGCCACGACACGTGCCAGAGCGCGACACCGGGCATGGAGACCGTGGGGTAGCCGGCATCCCGAGCCCGGACGCAGAACTCCGCGTCGTCCCACTTGATGAAGGCGGGGAGCGACAGGCCGATCTCGCGCAGGATGCTGGTGGGGATGAGGCACATCCACCAGCCGTTGTAGTCGGCGTCGAGCCGCATGTGCAGCAGGGGGCTCTGGCGCAGGTTGGCGACGCTGAAGTCGTGGGGGAGGCGCTCCTGGTACAGCGCGCGCCACATGAAGGGGGCGTCGTCGACGACCTCGGCCCACGCGTGCAGCTTGGGCCGGTCGAGCAGGTCGAACATGTGGGCGCCGACGATCGTGGGCACCGAGGCGTACCGTCCGAACACCACGGAGCGGCGGATCGACTCCGGCTCGATGCGCACGTCGTCGTCGAGCAGCTGCACGAAGTCGCTGCCCTCGCGGGCGAGGGTCTCGACCATGGCGCGGGCGAAGCCGCCGGAGCCGCCGAGGTTGGGCTGACGCAGCACCTGGAGAGTGTCGCCGAGACGCTCGGCCACCTCCGGGTAGGCGTCCTGCGCCTCGACCAGGTCGGTGCCCTGGTCGATGATGAACACCCGGTCGACGACGTCGAGGACGTCGGGCGCGTCGGCGAGGGCCTTCAGCGTCTCGACGCAGTAGTCGGGTTTGTTGTAGGTCGTGACGCCGATGCTCGCCTTGCCGCCGCGGACCGGCTCTTGCTCGGTGGTCCATTCGGCGCCCTCGAACATGGCGTCCGCGCGGTCGGCGGCGACGTCGAACCAGATCCAGCCGCCGTCGCTGTACTGATCGAGGACGAGGTCGAACGAGGTGGCGACGGCATCGCCGTGCACCTCACGGGTCTCGATGCGCTGCTTGGTGCCGCCGCCGTTCGAGCGGTACACGAGCACCGTGGCGTCGCCCGAGGTGTGCACCGTGAGGCGGACCTGGCGCACGGCCGTCCAGTGCTGCCAGTACGAGGCGGGGAAGGCGTTGAAGTACGTGCCGAACGACACGCGTCGACCCGCGACGATGCGGGCGCGGTGGCGATCGAGGATGTTGCTGAGCTGGGCGACGTTGGTGACCCGCACCGGTTCCTCGTCGATGGTCGACCACGTCTCGGGGTCGACGTACAACGGGAGGAGGTCGGGGTCGCGGTCGAGCGGCAGCACGGCGTTCTGCAGGGTGTACGTCACGAAGAGATCTTTCGGTCGAGGAGCCGCGGCCGCGGACGGCCAGCGGGAAGTCTACCGGGCGCTCTCCGCGCCACCCTGAGCGTCCGACGCTCGCCGGTCAGAGCGCGGGGCGCTGCAGTTCGCCGCGTTCGATCGAGATGCTCTGTTCGCTCGGGCCGACCCCCACGAGCGGGGTCTGCTTGATCTTCGCGCCGAACAGGACCACGAACATCCAGCCCCACAGCAGCAGGGGGCCCGAGTCGGTCAGTCCCTGCGCGACGAGGAGGGCGCCGACGAGGGTCGGCAGGAGCGTGAGGGGAGAGTGCGGGCGGTCGGCACGCAGGTCCCACCGGGGACGATCGACGGCGAAGAACCACGACCTCCACAGGTAGGCGAGGTACACGAGCGCCAGCAGTGCCACGCCCACCCCGCCGAGCTGCAGGTACGCGTCGAGCCACATGCCGTGCGCCTGGGCGACGGTCTGCCCCTGGTCGACGATCCAGCCGTCGATGAGCGGCTCCGTGGTGATCCACGGCGTCGAGAACCCCCAGCCGATGAACGGATGCTGGTCGGCCCGGGTGAGCACGTCGGCCCAGATGCCCTCGCGACCCGTGAGGTCGGCGCCGCGGCCCAGCATCTCGAAGATCGTGTCGCGCCCGAACCACAGCGCCGCCGCGCCACCGAGCCCGATCGCGGCGTAGAGCAGGTACCACCGCGTGCGCTCGCCGGGGCGCTTGGCCGTCCGCATGACCAGGACGGTCCCCAGCACGAGCGCGACGAAGGCCGCGGCGATGACGGCGGTGATCGACGCGGCGCGGACGAAGAGGAATCCGGCCACCGCGATCCACACGATGAGCAGGGCCCGCCGAGGCGCCCCCGCCGCCAACCGCACGCCGAAGACGATGATGGCGACGAGCATGACGGCCGCCAACAGGTCGGCGTCGCCGTAGATCCCCTGGATCCGGCCGCCCGTGAGGAGGGCGCCGTCGGACCAGGGGGCGACCGGATCCGCGCCTGCGGTCGGCGCGGCGAATCCCGGGAGCAGCGGTCCCCGGACGATCAGAGCGACCGCGATCTCGAAGAGGAGCGAGAGCCCGACTACCCACTTCGCGGCGGACGCAATCGCCCGCACGACATCCCTCCAGGTGAGGACGGCGCCGACGAACAGTCCCTGGAAGGTCGTGATCCACAGCAGAAGGAGAGTCAGGACGGATGCCGCGGGCCACGCGCTCCATGCGAGCGATGCGGTCGCCCAGACGAGGTAGCCGGCGGCGATCCACGGCAGTCGCCGGACCGCGAGGGGTGGGCGGACCACGAGCCACACGACCGCCGACACGACGGCGGTGGCCGCCACGACCACGGCGGTCGCGGCCGGTCCGACGGCGTGCACGAGGCCGACACCGCCCAGGGCGAGCACGAGCAGGAGGACGCACCAGGCCCGGAGCAGCAGGTGCCCGGTCGTCTCGCGCGCCGGTGCCGTCGGCAGCGCCGACACCGGGTGATTCGTGTGCATCGCCATGGTCTGTTCAGGGTAGCGGTCGGCATCCGTCGCCGTCGGGTGCGCACATTATGCTGACGCCGTGCTGATCGCCATCTCGAACACCCCCCGCGACTACGCCTGGGGGAGCCCGACCCTCATCGCCGACCTGGAGGGGCGCGAGCCCACCGGGGCCCCCGAAGCCGAGGTGTGGTTCGGCGACCACCCGGGATCGCCGGCCGAGGTGCACGACGGCTCCGCCCGCACGCTCGACGCGTGGCTGCCGGCCGTCGCGGCCGAGCAGGGTGTTCCCGCGAAGCTGCCGTACCTGTTGAAGCTCCTCGCCGCGGGAGCTCCCCTCTCGATCCAGGTGCACCCCTCGAAGGAGCAGGCGGTCGAGGGCTTCGCCCGTGAGGAGCGTGCCGGGGTTCCCCGCGATGCGGGGGAGCGCAATTACAAGGACGACAACCACAAGCCCGAGGTGATCGTCGCGCTGAGCGACACCTTCACCGCCCTCGCGGGGCTCCGCGACCTGGAGCGCACGCGTGCCCTCGTCTCGGCCCTGGGTGACGCTCCCGCCGTCGAGACCCTGCGGGCCCACCTGGTCGGCGATGACCCGCTGCGCTCCGCGATCGGTTGGCTGCTCGGCGGGGCCGAGCGCGCCGAGATCGAAGAGATCGTGGATGCCGCGGCCTCGGCCGAGGCGCCGGAGTTCGGCGCCGAGCTGGCCCTGACGCGGTCGCTGCACGCGGCGTACCCCGCCGACCCGGGCATCGTGGTGGCCCTGCTGATGAACCTCGTCGAGCTGCGCCGCGGGGAGGCGATCTTCGTCCCCGCCGGCGTCCTGCACGCCTACGTCGCCGGTCTCGGCGTCGAGATCATGGCGGCGAGCGACAACGTGCTGCGCGGGGGCCTGACACCCAAGCACATCGACGTGTCCGAACTGCTTGCCCTGGTCGACTTCCGGCCGGCCGAGCCCCCGTTCCTGCGCCCGGTCGCGACGGGGGAGAACGCCGAGGTCTTCGCGCCCGGGATCGCCGACTTCGCGCTCGGTCGCTTCGAGGTGGGCGCCGCGGGCAGCCTGGAGCTCCGCGGTGTCGCGATCGCCCTCGGCGTGACGGGCGAGACCGTGCTCACGGGCGCCTCGGGGCGGAGCATCACCGTGCTCCCGGGTCAGGCCGCCCTCGTCACGCCCGACGAGTCCCCTCTCGCCGCGGACGGTGGCGGCGAGGTCTTCGTCGCCATGCCCGGTGCGTGAGAGCCGCGACACGCCGGGGACGCGGCTAAAGGTTCACCTCGCCCTTGAGGGTTTACGATCCGCGACTTGACTCAGCGGAATGACACGGGTGTAATTATGACTGCGCGGAACCGCGTCATGGGGGCTTGAACGAGGCGGAGGACGATATGGCGACGTCGCAGTACCGGTCCGGTGTCCCGGAGAATTGGTTCGTCGATCCGGTCGATCTCGGTGTACCCGGCGTCCGCCGCGACATCGACTCCACCGAAGAGAACACACTCGCCTGGCAGACCGATGCGCTCTGCTCGCAGACCGACCCTGAGGCGTTCTTCCCCGAGAAGGGCGGCTCGACGCGAGATGCCAAGCGCATCTGCACGTCGTGCGACGTCAAGTCGGAGTGCCTCGAGTACGCGCTGCAGAACGACGAGCGCTTCGGCATCTGGGGCGGCCTCAGCGAGCGCGAGCGCCGCAAGCTCAAGCGTCGCGCCTGATCCGCGTCATCCGTCCGCTCGAGCGATCCTCGCGCCGACGGCGCGGCGTCCGTGATCGGAGGAGCACGCGCTTAGGCTGATCCGCGTCATGCCCGCCCGTGTTCACGCCATCCTCGTCGTGCGTCCCGAAGGACGCACTCCTGCAGCGAACCATCTGGAGCGCACCCTCTCGGCCCTCGCCGCCCAGACCCGCCCGGTCGACGCCCTCACGATCGTGCTGTGCGGCTCCGACCCCACGCTGACGCGTCTCGCCGCCTCCTCCGGTGCGGAGGGAGTCATCACGGCCCCGGCCGGCACCTCGTTCGCCGCCGCCACGGCCCTGGCCACCCCACGCCTCACCGGCGATGCGGTCTGGCTGCTCGCGCAGGACACCGCGCCCGACCCCGACGCCCTGGTGCGCCTGGCCGGCGCCCTCGAACTCTCGCCCCCGCTGGTCGTCGCGGCCCCCAAGCTCGTCGCGTGGGACGACCGCGACGCGATCCTCTCGCTGGGCGTGAGCATGAACCGCTACGGCGGCACCGTCGAGCTCGCGGCCGGCGAACTCGACCAGGGACAGCGCGACGGCGATGCCGACGTGCTCGGCGCCGACGTCCGCGGCCTGCTCGTCCGCCGCGACGCCTGGACAGCCCTCGGCGGTCTCGACCCCGCGCTGGGCGGCGCCGACGAGGGGCTCGATCTGGGCGTGCGCGCGCGTCTCGCGGGCCACCTCGTCTCGCTCGTGCCCGCCGCCCGTGTCGCCGTCGCCGGCGACGGGGTCGCGGCGATGGCCCGCGGTCGCCGCCGCGCGCGGCGCCGCGCCTTCGCGACACGGACCGCGCAACTCCACCGCCGTCTGGTCTACGCGCCCGCCCCGGCGGTGGCGCTGCACTGGCTGTCGCTGCTGCCGCTCGCCCTGTGGCGCACGATCCTGCACCTGGTCTCGAAGGTCCCGTACCGCGTCCTCCCCGAGTGGGGGGCGACGCTGCTCGTCATGGCCCGACCGGCGGCCATCGCCCGGGCCCGTCGTCGCATCCGCTCCTCGCGGGTGGTCGGATGGTCACGACTCGCGCCGCTCCGGGTCTCCCGCTCGGAGATGCGGCTGCGCTGGGAGAGCGACGTCGCCGACCCCGACGCCCCCGTGCGCTCGGAACTGCGCTTCTTCGTCGGCGGGGGAGCATGGGCTGTGCTCGGCGCCCTCGCGGTCTCGGCGGCCCTCTTCGCCCCGTTGCTGGCGTGGCCCGTGCTCGGCGGGGGAGCGCTCGCCCCGCTGCGCCAGAACGTCGCCCAGCTGTGGCAGGACGCCGCGTGGGGAGCGCGCCCCCTCGGCCTGGATGCCATCGGCCCGGCCGACCCGTTCTCGGCTCTCGTCGCCCTGATCGGCACACTGTCGCCCGGTGACCCCTCGCGCGTGTTCGTCGTGCTGTGGGTGCTCGCTCTTCCGCTCGCGGTGCTGGGCGGGTGGTTCGCCGCGACCCGCGTGACCGAGTCGTCGATGCTGCGCATCGTCGCC
Organism: Microbacterium sp. Leaf203; assembly: GCF_001421275.1. Taxonomy (NCBI): domain Bacteria; kingdom Bacillati; phylum Actinomycetota; class Actinomycetes; order Micrococcales; family Microbacteriaceae; genus Microbacterium; species Microbacterium sp. Leaf203. Next base: position 1,364,463 of record NZ_LMKF01000022.1, read on the forward strand.
GGTGGCGCCTGGGCGCTCGCCCCCACCTTCCTCGCGTCCCTCACCGAGGGGCGCCCGGCCGGTGTGCTCGTCCACCTGCTCCTGCCATGGCTCTTCTACGCCGCGTGCGTGGCGCATCGCTCGTGGGCTCCCGCGGGAGCGGCATCCCTCCTGCTCGTCGCCGTCCTCGCGTGCGCGCCCTCGCTCGCGCCGGCGGTCGTGGTCCTGTGGTCGGCGGCGCTCGTCGTCGTCGCGCTCGTGGCCGGCCGCGGTGTCGCCCGCGTCGTGTGGCTCCTGATCCCCTCGGCGGTCGTCTTCGCCCCCCTCGTGTGGACCCAGGTGCGCGCCGGCAACCCCTGGGGCCTGCTCGCCGACCCCGGCATCGTCTACGCGGGAGCCGAGGCCTCGGCCACGCCGCTCGGCCGCGCGCTGTTGGCGGCCGGGTTCCCCACGTCCGACCCGGGCGGGTGGGCCAGCCTGACCGGGGGACCGGTCTGGTGGGTGGGCCTGCTCGTGGCCCCTCTCGCGGTCCTGGCCGTTCTCGCCGTGCTCACGCCGCGGTGGATAACGGCATCCGCCCTCATCGTCATCGCCGTCGCGGGCCTGGCCACCGCCTTCGCCGCGGTGGGGATCGCCGTGTCGTTCGACCACTCGGAGCCCGTGCCGATCTGGCCGGGAGCGGGTCTCAGCCTCGCGTGGATCGGGCTCGTCGGCGGGGCCGTAGTGGCCCTGGACGCTGGCATCCCCGCGCGCGTTCGCGTGCTCCGACCCGTCGGCGCGCTCCTCGCCCTCGCCGCTCTCGCCGTCTCGGTCGCCCCAGCCCTGACCGCGCAGACCGCCGGCCCCGGCACCGACCGCTCCGTCCTCACGAACGGTCCCGTCTCGACCCTCCCGGCGTTCGTCGCCGCCGAGGGCCGCGGTTCGCTCGACATCGGCACGATCGTCCTCGACCCGCGCTCCGACGGGCTGCGCGTACAGGTGGTGTGGGGCGGGAGCGCCACCCTCTCGGGGCAGAGCACCGTCGAAGCAACGCGCACGACGGCCGACGATCAGGACGTCGAGCTCGCGGCCCTCGCGGCCGACCTGGTCACCCCCTCCGCCGACGACGTCGTGTCGCGGCTCGCCGCGCGCGGGATCTCGTTCGTGCTGCTCGAGTCGGCCCCCGCCGGCGAGGACGACGTGATCCGGGGCACGCGACTCGGAGCGGCCACCTCGCTCGACCAGCGCGACCTGCTCGACCCCGTGGGGGCGACCACACGCGGCGACCTGTGGCGGGTGAACACGGCGATCACGCCGCGTCCCGCGCTCGACGACCACCGTCTGGGCCTCCAGCGACTCGTCGCCGTCGGTTCGCTCGGTGTCGTGCTCGTCGCGCTCCTGCTCGCGGTACCCACCGCGGCCTCGCGTCGGGTCGCCCGCCGGACGCCGCGCATCGTCGGCCCGAACCCGGGAGGATCCCGATGAGCGAGCGTCGTCTCGTCCGTGTCGCCGCCACGAGCGCCCGCGTCGTCGCGGGAGCCGCGGTGGCGACGGCCGCCGTCATCGGCACGGTCGTCGGCATCGCCGCGCCCTGGCCGCAGTACTCCGCGACCCCCGTGCGCGTGCAGGCCACGCCGGCCCCCGGCGACACGCTCCTCGCGTGCGACGGTCCGCTGCTGGCCCTCGGGCGAAGCGCCGACTCCGCGAGCTCGCTGAGCTCGGCGGCCGGCCAGCAGGTGGTCAGCGGTCCCGCCGACTCTGACGCCTCCCCGACCGCGCTGACGGGGGCGACCTCCGACGCCTCGGGCGACGCCGAGGCCCTGCGCGCGGCCCCCCGTGACGGCGCCCCGTCCCCGCTCGCCGCCGCCGGGTCCGCCACGGCCGCCGCGAGCGACCTCGTCGGTTTCGCGGCATCCGCCTGCCGCCCGCCCCTGGCGGAATCGTGGCTCGTCGGGGGCGCGACCACGACGGGCGCCAACGATCTGGTCGTCCTCGCCAATCCCGGAGCCGTCCCCGCGACCGTCCAGCTGTCGGTCTACGGCGCCAAGGGGGTGTCGGATCCGCCCAGCGGTCAGAACCTCGTGGTCCCCGCGGGCGGTCGCCGTGTCGTGCCCCTCGCCGGTCTGCTGCTCGGAGAAGAGAGCCCGGTCGTGCGCGTGGTGTCGTCGGGTGCCCCGGTGCACGCGTCGCTGCAGGCGCAGCTGACGCGTCTGCTGCTGCCGGGCGGGGTGGATCAGGTCGCGCCTCTCGCGCAGGCCGACACGCGACTGATCATGCCTGGCGTCCAGGTCCCCGCCGCCGCGGACGCCAGCCAGGCGGGCACGGTGCTGCGCCTGCTGTCTCCCGGATCCGACGCCTCGGCGACCGTGACGCTCGTGCCGAACGACCCCTCGGTCAGCGCTCCCGCCCCCACCGACATCCCCCTCACGGCGGGGCTGCCCACCTCGGTGAACCTGTCGGGTGCCGCTGCCGGCGCGTACACGGTCGACGTGTCGGCCACCGCGCCGATCGTCGGGTCGACGTGGTCGACCACCGGTTTCGGGGAGGGCTCCGATTTCGCCTGGTACGTCCCCGCGCCCGCCGTCTCGACGCCCAGCGCGATCGCGGTCGCCTCGGGCGTGGGCGCGAACCTGGTGATCGCCGGCGGCGACACCGACACGACCGTCACCCTCACCCCCGCGGACGGGGGCGCCGCGGTGACCACGGCGGTCGCCGCCGGCGCGAGCGTCGCCGTGCCGGTCGCGGCGGGCGTCTATCGTCTCGAGACGGGGGCGCCCGTGCGCGCGGCCGTCACGTACGCGGGCGCCGGTGCGCTGGCGTCGTACCCCCTGTGGCCGGCGGATGCCGCGGCCTCGGCGCTCACGATCCTGCCGTAGCGTCGCGCCGCCCGGTGCGGGTCAGAAGAAGCGGAAGCGTTCGGGGCCGAGGTCCCACGGGTCGCGGTCGAGGTACTCGGCGGCCGCCCGGAAGACCGCGCCCTCGATCATCATCCGCCGGTGCAGGTCATCGTCGTGATGGGGGTGACCCAGGCGTTCGATCGGCACGCGGTAGAGGATGATGCGCTTCTCTTCGCGCAGGACGGTCCAGCGCGGGATGCCGTCGGCCGCGGCGGGAGGCATGATCCCGATCTCGAACGAGACCTCGCGCAGGTCGGTCCAGGCCGAGCGGAGGAACTCGGCGGCGGCGCCGACCGCGATGTCGAATCTCTCGACGCGGGTGTCGATCGGAGGCAACGGCGGGCGTACGACCGGGCTGCGATTCTCACGGCCGTGACGACCGTGCCGCGAGGGGCGGGCCACGGGTCGCGCTTCGCGGGACCGACGACGCATCATGCGTTCATCCTACGTTCGCCCGCCGACCCGAAGTCATCCGGCGGACGCCGGACGGCCCGCGGGTCGGCGTCGGCGCGTCGGGCGAAGAGGCGGGCCGCGATCGACTCACGGGACGACGACGACCTTGCCGGCGATGCGCCCCGCCATGGCCTCGGCGTGCAGGGCGGGCAGGTCGACGAGGTCGATGCGCCGGTCCACCGCGACGATGAGCTCGCCCGCGTCGACGAGAGCGACGATCGCGGCGAGCCGCGGGGTGTCGGCCCGGACGAAGACGGTCTTGGCGTCGACGCCGCGGCGTTCGTCGCCGGGGGTCGCCATGAACGCCGTGGTGCTGACGACGACCCCGCCGTCGCGCACCAGGCCGACCAGAGCGGCGAAGTCGTCGGGATCGAGAGGGGCGAGGTTCAGCAGCACGTCGACGGGTTCGTCGACGACGTCGAGCAGCGAGGCCCGCGTGCGGTCGACGATCTGGTCGGCCCCCGCCGCACCGACGGCGTCGAGGCTGCGCGGGCTCGCCGTGGCGATGACGTGCGCCCCCGCGCGGTGGGCGAGGCGCACAGCGTGGATGCCGACGGCTCCTCCCGCGCCCACGATCAGCACCCGCTGGCCGACGCGGAGCCCGCCGTCGTCGAACAGCGCCTGCCACGCGGTCAGCGCGACGGAAGGAAGGGCTGCCGCATCGACGAGATCGACGGCGCGGGGAGCCGCCGTGACCGCATCGGCGGGGGCCAGGACGTACTCCGCGGCGCCGCCGTCGGTCTGCATGGGGAGGAACCCGATCACCGCCTGACCCATCTCGACGCCCTCGACGCCGGCACCGACCGCGTCGATGGTGCCCGACACGTCGTAGCCGGGGACATGGGGGAGCTGTACGGGAATCGGGAGGAAGCCGGCGCGCATGCCGTTGTCGGCGGCGTTGAACGCGGATGCCGCGACCATAAGTCGCACCTGCCCCGGGCCGGGTGTCGGCAGCTCGACGTCGTCGAGTCGCAAGACGTCGGGTCCGCCCACTTCGTGGAATCGCATGGCCTTCATGGGGGATGTCCTTTCGCGTTGTGCTTCGGATTCGAAGCAATACCGGAACGCTAACACTGCTACGAACTCGAAGCAAGATAGGATTCCGGCATGACACGGAACACCGCGGAAGTCACCCGCACGCAGCTCCAGGCGTACTTCGCCTTCACCGAAGTGAGCAGCCTGCTGCGTCACGCGGTCGAGAAGCAGCTCCGCGATGCCGGTGATCTGAGCTACGTGCAGTTCCAGCTGCTGGCGATCCTGGGTGACAGTCCCGACGGGCGCCTGCGCATGACGGACCTCGCCGACCGGGTCGTCTACAGTCGTAGCGGTCTGACCTACCAGGCGCAGGTGCTCGAGGGGCGGGGTCTGGTGACGCGGGCGCCGTCGCCCGACGACGAGCGCAGCGTGGTGGTCGCCCTCACCTCGGCGGGGCGCGACGTGCTCGGCGCCGTCTTCCCCGGCCACATCGATGCGTTGCACCGACTGCTCTTCTCATCGCTCACCGACGCGGACATCGCCGACCTGGCGCGGATCCTGCAGCGCGCCGCCGATCACCTGCGGGCGGATCCGCCGCGATCCGCGGCTCCGCGTCGACGCAAGGCGTGACGAGCGGTCGATCGGCGGACCGTCCATGCCGGTCGCTCGGCGAGCGAAGCGCGGCGCGGCGTCCGCGCGGTGTCGGAGGGGCTGACTAGGCTGACCCGCGATGCGCGACAGACTCTGCTCGAAGGTGGGATGCGCCCGCGAGGCGATGAGCACCCTCACCTACGACTACGGCGACCAGATGGCGGCCCTCGGCCCCCTCGGTCCCTCGGGCGACCCGCACGCGCACGATCTGTGCGCGATCCACGCCGACCGGCTGTCGGTGCCCAAGGGTTGGGTCGTCGTTCGTCACGAGACGCTGCGCACCTGAGCCGCTGAGCGCTCTCGCGAGGGAGCGTCCCTCAGGCGCGCGTCGCTGGGAATAGCCGCTCGCGGCAACGGCTTTCGGCGACTCAGGCTTTCTCGGTGAGGGTCGCTGCCCGCTCGTTCTCGAGCAGCAGCGCGCGGTACTCGCGGTCCCGGCGCACCGCCGACACCGCGCGAACGAGCCCCTCCGGGTCGGACGGGGGCAGCGGCGAGACGAAGGGACGCACGGCCTGGGCGAGCGAGGCGGCCACGCGTACCCGGGCGGCCGGCTCGAGCGCGTCGGCTCCGCGGACGAACTGCGCGACGCGCACGGCCAGTCGATCGGGCAGGCGCGACACGTCGGCGATCGCCGCCCAGGACTCCCAGCCCGGGGGCAGGCCCGGGGCCGGAGCAGGAAGCCGGCGCGTGCGCGTGCGCTCGCTCGCGGTCCCGGCGAGCAGATCGCCCAGACGCTGAGCGCGCGGGGTGAACATGCCGACGACCGCCGCGATCGCGCCGAGCGTGAACCACACCTCGAGCACCCCGGTGAGCGAGCGGATGAGGGCCTGGCGGAACCCCGCGGCCCCGCCGTCGGTACGGACGATGCGGGCGCCCACGGCGAGGCGGCCGAGGCTCCGGCCGCGCGAGAGGGTCTCGACGGTGGTGGGGATCGCGACCGTCACGAGCACCAGCAGCGAGATGACGCCGATCCGGACGGCGGACTCGGGCAGGGTGCCCGCCCCGACCATCGACACCAGCAGCAGTGCGCCGCCGATGAGGAGGACGACCCCGACGAGGAAGTCGATGACGGCGCCGACCGCGCGCAAGAAGAAACCGACGGGCTGGACGTCGAGGGCGACGGCCTCTCCGGTCAGCGTCTCATCGGCGCTCGTGTGGACGAGGGCGACCGCGGGAGCGGGGGTCGACGACGAAGCCATGCGTACAGTTGACCACATGGACCTCGACGCCCTGACGGCCGCCCGGCGCGACGAGTGGGCGCGGCTCGACGAACTGGGCCGCCGCAAGCGCCTGAGCGGCCCCGACGTCGACGAACTCGTCACCCGTTACCGCGCGGCTTCGGCCGACCTGGCCGACATCAAGACCTCGGCCGGACGCACGCCCGAGGGCGACTACGTCTCCATCCTGCTGGCGCGGACGCGCCTGCGTCTCACGGGCGTCCGCGACAACGTCCTGCGGCAGCTCCCGCGCTTCTTCGTGCTGCAGCTTCCGGCGGCGTTGTACCGCGTGCGCTGGAGCACGCTCGCCGTGACCCTGGGCTTCCTCGTGGTGGCGACGCTCGTCGCCCTGTGGATCTCGGGCGACCCCGCGGCCGTGGCGGCGTTGGGGGATAGGAGTCAGCTGCAGAACTACGCCGACGAGCAGTTCGTGAGCTACTACCGCGAGAACCCGAACGCGATCTTCGCCGGGTCGGTCTGGACGAACAACGCCTGGATCGCGGCGCAGTGCGTGCTGTTCGGGGTCACGGGCATCTGGCCGCTCATGGTGATCATGCAGAACGCCGTGGGGGTGGGGACGTCGGCGGCGATCATGTTCTCGTTCGACCGCGGCGACCTGTTCTTCCAGTTCATCCTCCCGCACGGTCTGCTCGAGCTCACGGCGATCTTCGTCGCGGGAGGGGCGGGCCTGCAGATCTTCTGGGCGTGGGTCGCCCCGGGCCGGCGGACGCGGGCGGAGGCGCTCGCGGCGGCGGGTCGGTCGCTCGCGACCGTGGCCGTGGGTCTGGTGTTCGCCCTGGCCCTGTCGGGCCTCGTGGAGGGGTTCGTGACCCCGCGCGAGTGGCCGTGGCAGATCAAGATCACGATCGGCGCTCTGGCCCTCGGGATCTTCCTCTTCTACATGCTGGTCGTGGGTCGACGCGCGGCGCGCGTGGGCGAGACGGGCGACCTCACCGAGTACGAGGCGGGCACTCCGACGCTGACGGCGGGGTGACGGCAGCCGCTCACTCGGGTGAACCAGGTTCGAGGTTCCGTCTGTTTCCCGGCGTGTCATTTTTGATTCACTCAAAAAAAGATACGCTGGTCGTATGCTCGACAGTCGACCGGACGCTCCCGCGGATGCCCTCATCCGCGGGGCGGGTCTGCGGGTGACGGCGACACGCGTCGCCGTCCTCGAAGCCCTCCGCGCCCGGCCGCACGCCACTGCCGACGACGTCTTCGACCGGATCGTCGGCTCCCTCCCCGGAACGAGCAAGCAGTCGGTGTACAACGCGCTCGGCGATTTCGCCGACGCGGGACTCGCCCGCCGTATCGAACCCGCCGGCCACGCCGGAACCTTCGAACTGCGCGTGGGCGACAACCACCACCACGTGGTGTGCACCGGGTGCGGCCGCATCGACGACGTGGACTGCGTCGTCGGGTCTGCGCCGTGCCTGCACATGCCGGAGGGAAGCGGCTTTCTCATCGAAACCGCAGAGGTGACGTTCTGGGGCGTGTGCTCCGATTGTCGGGCGAAGTCCGAAGCCGAAAAACCGAGAGGATCCCGATGAGCGACGCTCTGAACGGGTGCCCCGTCTTCCACGATGGTGCCGCCCCCGACGACAACCGACTGCCCGTGGGCGAAGCCCCCGCCGACAGCGAGCCCGCCGGCGCCCTGCCCCACCCCACCCAGGGCTCCGCCAACCGCGTGTGGTGGCCCGAGAGCCTGAACGTCAAGATCCTCGCGAAGAACAACGCCCTGCGCGACCCGCTCGATGAGGGGTTCGACTACAAGGCCGCCTTTGAGGCGCTCGACCTCGACGCCGTCAAGCGCGACCTCAAAGAGGTCATGACGACGTCGCAGGACTGGTGGCCCGCCGACTTTGGTCACTACGGGCCCCTCATGATCCGCATGGCGTGGCACAGCGCCGGTACCTACCGCGTGACCGACGGCCGCGGCGGCTCGGGCGCGGGCATGCAGCGCTTCGCCCCGCTGAACAGCTGGCCCGACAACGTCAACCTCGACAAGGCCCGCCGTCTGCTCTGGCCCGTCAAGAAGAAGTACGGCCAGTCGATCTCGTGGGCCGACCTGATGATCCTCGCCGGCAACGTCGCGCTCGAGGACATGGGTTTCCCCACCTTCGGCTTCGCCGGCGGCCGCACCGACGTGTGGGAGCCCGACGACGACGTGTACTGGGGCCCCGAGACCACGTGGCTCGGCGACGAGCGCTACACGGGCAACCGCGAGCTCGAGAAGCCGCTCGCGGCGGTGCAGATGGGCCTGATCTACGTCAACCCCGAGGGCCCTAACGGCAACCCCGACCCGCAGCTGTCGGCCCACGACATCCGCGAGACGTTCGGTCGCATGGCCATGAACGACGAGGAGACCGTCGCCCTCATCGCCGGTGGTCACACCTTCGGCAAGACGCACGGGGCCGCGAGCGACTCGCACGTCGGCGCCAACCCCGAGGCCGCCGATATCAACGACCAGGGCCTGGGCTGGAAGAACAGCCACGGCACCGGCAAGGGCGACGACACCATCACCAGCGGCCTCGAGGTCACGTGGACCTACCACCCCACCCGCTGGGACAACGAGTTCTTCCACATCCTCTTCGCCTACGAGTGGGAGCTCTTCCAGAGCCCGGCGGGTGCGCACCAGTGGCGTCCCAAGAACGGCGGGGGAGCCGACATGGTCCCCGAGGCGCACTCCGACGGCCGCCGCGAGCCCCGCATGCTCACGAGCGACCTGGCGCTGCGCGTCGACCCGGCGTACGAGAAGATCTCGCGTCGCTTCGCCGAGGACCCGGCCGCTTTCCAGGACGCCTTCGCCCGCGCCTGGTTCAAGCTCACCCACCGTGACATGGGCCCGCGCGAGCGCTACCTCGGCTCCGAGGTGCCCGCCGAGGTGCTCGTCTGGCAGGACCCCGTGCCCGCCGTCGACCACCCGCTGATCGATCAGACGGATGCCGCTGTCCTCAAGCAGCAGATCCTCGACAGCGGTCTGTCGGTGCAGCAGCTGGTCACCACGACGTGGGCCTCCGCCTCGACCTTCCGCGGCAGCGACAAGCGCGGTGGTGTGAACGGTGCGCGCATCCGCCTCGAGCCGCAGAAGAGCTGGACGGTCAACAACCCGGAGCAGCTGGCATCCGTCCTGGAAACCCTCGAGAAGATCAAGGCGGAGTTCGACGCGCAGGGCGAGAAGAAGGTCTCTATCGCCGACCTGCTCGTCCTCGCGGGCAACGCCGGTGTCGAGCAGGCCGCCCTCGCCGGCGGCGTCGAGGTCGAGGTGCCTTTCACCCCCGGCCGCACCGACGCCTCGCAGGAGCAGACCGAGATCGAGTCGTTCCGCTGGCTCGAGCCGATCGCCGACGGCTTCCGCAACTACGCCTCGCGCGAGGCGCGTCTGCCCGCGGAGTTCCTGCTGCTCGACAAGGCCAACCTGCTGACGCTCACGGCTCCCGAGATGACCGTACTGGTCGGCGGCCTGCGCGCGATCGGTGCCAACTGGGACGGCAGCGACTGGGGCGTGTTCACCGACACCCCCGGCGCCCTGACCAATGACGTGTTCGCGAACCTCCTCGACCTCGGCACGACGTGGAAGCCGCTCGACAGCGGCAAGCACGCGTTCGAGGGCACCAAGGACGGCTCGGGCGAGAAGGTCGGCATCGGCACCCGCGTCGACCTGGTGTTCTCGTCGAACTCCGAGCTGCGCGCGCTCGCCGAGGTCTACGCCTCGGACGACGCCAAGGAGAAGTTCGTGCGCGACTTCGTCGCCGCGTGGCGCAAGGTCACCGAGCTCGACCGGTTCGACCTGGTCTGAGCCGCGGCACCCGGAAGGCCCGTCCCCTCGCGGGGGCGGGCCTTTCGCGCGTGTGGAGCGCCGGGGTCGGGGCGGACCATGTCCCACTTCTGGCTGTCTGGGCGGGGGTCAGGCAGCCCTTTTCGGGACATGCTCTGCGAAAAGTGGGACGCGGGGGTCGGCGGAGGGGCCGGATGCCGCGGGGTCAGGCGCGCGCGAGGCGGCGGAGGCCCTCGTCGATCGTCACCGACGGCGTCCACCGCAGGTCGCGGCGGATCTCGGTCTGGTCGAACCAGTGCGAGGTCGACAGCTGCTCGGCGAGGAAGCGGGTCATGGGCGGTTCGTCCTGACCCGGGCGCACGGCCCAGACCCGCTCGATGAGCGAGCCTGCAGCCTTGGCCACTCCCGCGGGCACGCTGAATCGAGGGGGAGTGACGCCCGAGGCGCGGCAGATGCCGGCGAGAAGGTCGCCGACCGGCCGCGGTTCGCCGTTGGTCAGCACGTAGGCGCGCCCGCTGACCTCGTCGACACGGTGCAGGGCGGCGACGATCCCGGATGCCGCGTTGTCGACGAACGTGGAGTCGATGAGCGCCGTGCCGCCGTCGAGCAGGGGCAGGGTGCCCCGGCGCGCGCGGGCGACGACGCGCTCGATGAGTTGGGTGTCGCCCGGGCCCCAGACGAGGTGCGGGCGGATCGCGACGAGGGCCGTCCCCCCGCCGGCGCGGGAGAGCGCGAGCACCTCCGCCTCGGCCTTCGTGCGGGCGTATTCGCCGCGCGCGGCATCCGGATCAGCGGGCTCCGCGCCCACGCCGGCCAGAGCGTGTCCCGCGTGCGCGACCGAGGGCGACGACACGTGCACGACGCGCGTGACGTCCGCCGCCGCGGCGGCGTCGAGCAGGGTGCGGGTGCCGTCGACGTTCACGGCGCGGAACTGCGCGGGGTCACCGGCGAGCGAGACCTTCGCCGCGAGATGGACGATCCCGTCGATGCCTTCGAGGGCGGATGCCAAGGCATCCGGGTCCGTGACCGATCCGAGCCGGTCGTCGGCGCCGTCGACGCCCGAGGGGCGGCGCTGCAGGGTCCGCACCTCGTGCCCCGCGTCGTGGAGAGCGCGAACGACGGCGCGGCCGAGGAAGCCGGACGACCCGGTGGCGAGGACCTTCACGGCGCCGTCGGTTTCTCTCCGGCCAACACGCGCTCCGCCCACCGGGCCAGGCGCGACCGGTCGATCTTCGAGTTGTGGCGGATGTCGGTCGGGAGCGTCGGGACCACGAGCACGGCCGCGAGACGCTGCGACGTCGCCGCGCGGACCCTCTCGGTCAGATCGGGGGATGCCAGACCGGGGCGCCGCACGCCGGCTTCGACGACCGTCACGACGACCTGTCGGCCCACCGGTCCCACGCCCACGGCCGCGGCGCGTTCGACGGCGGGAACCGACTCGACGTCCTGCTCGATCCCGACGGGAGTGACGGGGCCGTCGGCGGTGGTGATCACGTGGGGGAGGCGCCCCTCGATCCAGAGGCGGCCGTCGACGTCGAGGTGACCGACGTCGCCCGTGCGGTGCCAGCGTTCGGGAAGCCCGCGCCGGGCCTCGCGGTCGGTGAGGTACAGCCGGAAGTAGCCGCGCTTGAGGTGGGGCGCCGAGATGACGACCTCGCCGGTGACCCCGGCGTCCGTCCGGGGTTCGCCCGCGGCGCGACCCTCGGCGTCGAGGGCCGAGATGCGCACCTGGCCGGTGCCGAGCGGGCGGCCGACGCAGACCCCGCGGTCGCCGCGCGCCTGTTCGATCTCGGGCAGGGTCACGTCGGCGACGAGCAGGCACTCGGTCATGCCGTAGGGGGTGTGGGCCACGGCGTTCGGCATGAGCTCTTGCGCGCGGCGCAGCAGATCGACGCTCACGGGGGCACCGGTCGAGAGGAACGTCTCGACCTTCTCGAGGGCCGCGCGGTCGTCGCGGGTCAGGTCGGACGCCGTCGCGACGACGTTCGAGACCGCCGCCGGCGACAGGAACACGATCCGCGCATCGGACGCCCGGACGGCGGCGGCGACGGCGGCCGCGGTCAGGGTGCGCGGGGCGGACACGTCCATGTCGGGCGTCGCTGAGCGCGTGCCGAGCGCCGGTCCGAGCAGGGCGAAGGGGGCGAAGCCGGTGACCAGGCCCGTTTCGGCAGTGACGCCGAAGTGCGCGGCGAGGGTGTCGCGCAACGCGGTCAGCTGCGCGTGCGTATAGACGACGCCCTTCGCCGGTCCCGTCGAACCCGAGGTGAAGAGCACCGCGGCGTCGGCGTCGGGGCCCGGGGCAGCGGGCACGGCGCGGCCCCGACCGGCGCGGGCCAGGTCGGACAGGCTCGCTTCGACACCGAGCGCGCGGGAGGTGACGGCGGGAAGGGCGGCTGCCGAGATCCGACGCCCCGGCCAGCCGAGGGCGCGAGCGGCGGCCAGACCGGCGACCTCGCCGATGACGACGTCGGGGACGGCACCGCGCACGGCGCGCGACAGACCCCGGATGCCGAGACCCCGGTCGGCCACGACGACCACGGCCCCGATGCGCAGGCACGCGTACAGGGCGGCGGTGAGGGTCGGGCCGGGCTGCACGAGCAGCGAGACACGGTCGCCCGCGCGCACGCCGAAGGCGTCGAGTCCCGCGGCGAGCTCGTCGACGCGGACGGACAGCCGGCGCCAGCTCACGCGCAGCGGTGCCCCGTCGGTCTCGGTGGTCATGTCGATGACGGCGGTGCCGTCGTCATCGCGCCGGGCGTCGAGAGAGTCCCACAGGTGGCCGGAGGGCGCGGCGGCGGCCTCGGGGGCGGGAACGGCGGCGGCGCGCTTCGCGGCGGCGGAGCGACGCGAACGGGTCGCGGGGGCGACGGCATCCACGACCTTCTCGTCGAGCCAGTCGAGCACGACGTCGGCATAGGGGCGCTCCTCGGCGACCAGGTGGCCGGCCCCCTCGAAACGGTGCACGTCCGCGTGCGGCAGGCGGTCGGTGAGGTCGTCGAGATGGTCCTCGCCGAACACCGGGTCCTTCGGGCCGCGCAGCAGCAGTGCGGGCACCTCGAGCTCGCGCAGACCCGCCGACATGCGGTGCAGCGCGGGCGTGCTCTCATGCTCGGGGGTCGCGGGGATGTCGGCGACGAAGCCGCCGATCCCGCGGCGACGCGCGACGGTGGCGTACGGCGCCCGGAACGCGGCCTTGACCGCCGGATCGAGCTCGGCCAGCGCCAAGGTGGTTTCGAGGAACGCCGTCGTGCCCGTCGTGCCGGCGGCGAGCATGCCGCGAGCCGTGGCCACGCGCAACGCGAACGGCAGCGACGCCCCCTCGGGATGGTGCACGGCGGTGTTCAAGGCGATCACCGCGGCGAGACGATCGCGATGCTCCACGGCCCAGCCGAGCGAGACCGGCCCGCCCCAGTCGTGACCGATGGTCACGATCGGACCCCGGATGCCGAGACCCTCGACGAGAGCGTCGAGGTCGGCGATGCGCTGGGCCAGGGTGCGCCGCAGCGACGATCGCTCCGAGAAGCCCATCTCGAGTTGGTCGACGGCCACCACGCGCCACACGGCCGCTCCGGCTTCGGCGCGCGCGAGGGAGGCGTTCACGAGGGCTCGCCACAGGTACGACCACGTGGGATTGCCGTGCACGGCGACGATCGTGCCGATCGGCTCGAGGCCGCGCTCGGCGAGGGCGTCGCCCGTGTCGAGGACGTGCCACAGGCGCGTGGCGCCGGCATCGGCGAGGAGGCCGTCGACGCTCACGAGGCGCGACAGGGCCGGGTCGAGCCCGGGCAGACCCGCGGGGGGAAGCGTGGCCTGGGGTCCTGTGACGCGCGCGAAGCTCACCAGGCCAGCTCCAGCATGCCGGTGTTCAGGCCGGAGCCCACTCCCATCAGGAGGACGCGATCACCTCGGCGCAGCGTCTTCTGCTCGGCGGCGAGCGTAATCGGGATCGAGGCCGGGCCGACATTGCCGAGGGTGGGGTAGGTCACGGGGACGCGCTCGCGATCGAGCTTGGCGGCGCGGACGATGGCCGAAGTGTGCACGGAGGACACCTGGTGCGTGATGTAGCGGTCCATGCCGGTCCACGAGAACTCGCCCTTCGCCTCTTTCCAGGCGGAGACGACGAGGTCGAGCCCGCCCTTCAGCAGGGCCTTGGCGTCGGTGAACATGCCGTCGACGCTGCCGACGCAGAGGTCGTAGAACTGCGTCGCGGCGCGCGTGACGCCGCCCACGATGCGGTGGCCCTCGGGGTGGTCGCTCGCGCGGCCGAGGACGGCGGCGGCGGCTCCCGAGCCGAGGGTCAGGGAGGCGAACTCCTGCATGAAGGCGTCGCGGTCGAGGTCCTCGCGGACGAGACGGTTGATCGTGTTGACCTGGATCTCGTCGGCATCCTCACCGTTGACGATGAGGGCGTACTTGACCTGACCCGACTGGATCATGCCGGCGGCCAGGCTCATGCCGTTGATGAAACCGAGGCACGCGTTCGCGACGTCGAAGTTGATCGCCGAGCTCGGCAGGCCCAGGCCGTGGTGCAGGCGTACGGCCACCGAGGGCTCGAGGTGCTTGCGCGTCACCGAGGTGTTGATGATCAGCCCGATCTCGCTCGGGTCGACGCCCGCCTCGGCGAGGGCCTGCTTGCCGGCGGCGATCGTCGCCTCGTCGGAGGACTCGCCCTCCGCCCAGTTGCGGCGCTCGTTGACGCCCGCCACGCGCCGCAGGAGTCCCGGCTTGAGCTTCAGGCGCTGCAGCGCCGGGGCGAGACGGTCTTCGATGTCGTCCGACGTCGTGACGCGGCTGGGCAAGACGCTCGCCACCGAAACGAGGGCCACATCGTCGAAGTGCGTGGTGGCGTTACCTGGCAAGAGATCTCCCGCATCCTGTGCGTAGACGGCGCAGCCGGGCGCGGAGGGAACGCATCGACGGCTGGAAGGGTACCCCCCAGGATAAGCCGCGAGATATGTCGCAGGCTGCATGGGGGGTGGGTGTGCTACAGCCGACCGGCGGCTTTCAGCGCCAGGTAACGGTCGGCGACGAGGGGCGGCAGGTCGTCGGCAGATGCCGAGACGGCGTCGCCCCCGGCGCGCACGATGGCCGCGGCGACCCGCTCGGCGTCGTGACGTGCCCGCTCGATCGCGGCGGCGGCGTAGACGTCCGACGCGTCGCGGTGCACCGGGGTGTCTCCGGGGCCGTCGGTGGCGGTCGCCACCAGCAGGCGCGAGCGCGAGGCGACCGCGGGGAGCGAGGCGAGGAAGGCCCGCGCGGCGTCGGGGTCGTCGGCCGCCGTCAGCAGGACGACCAGCGCCGGGCGCACGGTGAACCCGCGGACGTGGGCGAAGGCGGCATCCCAGTCGGTGTCGATGAGCTGCGGGTCGACCGGGGCCATGGCATCCACCAGGGCGGGAAGCAGCTGGGTCCCGTCGACGCGGGTGACGCGCGCCCGGGGCAGGCGGTCGAACATCAGCAGGTGCACGTGGTCGCCCGCGCGCGTCGCCAGCACCGATAGGAGCAGGGCCGCTTCCATCGCGGCGTCGAGGCGCACCCCGTCGCCCACGCGCGCTGCCGCCGTCCGACCCGTGTCGATGACGATCACGACGTGTCTGTCGCGCTCGGGCCGCCAGGTGCGGAGCATCGTGGTCCCCGCGCGGGCGGTGGCGCGCCAGTCGATCGAGCGCACGTCGTCTCCGCGCACGTACTCGCGCAGGCTGTCGAACTCGGTGCCCTGCCCGCGCACCTGCAGGCTCGTGTTGCCGTCGAGTTCGCGGAGCCGGGCGAGACGAGACGGCAGATGCCGCCGCGAGGTGAACGGCGGCAGCACGCGGATCCGGGCGGGGGCGTCGACACGCCCCTGCCGGCCGGCCAGCCCCAGGGGGCCCAGGGCGCGCACCACCACGAAGGCGCTGCGCAGCTCTCCCCGACGGCGGGGGAGCAGCGGCAGGGGGGCGGCACGCCGCTCGCCCGGGGGAACCGTGAAGCGCTGGCGCTCGTCGGGGGCCCCGGCCGTCGGCTGCCACGCGTCGCGCACGCGCGCGCGCAGCAAGCGGGTACCGAGGTTGCGGACCCTCAGCTCGCCGGCCACGGGTTCATCGCGCAGCGCCCGCTCGGGGTGCGTGCGCGTGATCTCGACGCGACGCGGATCGGCCGCGAGCGTCGTGTCGACGACCGCCAGCACGACGCACAGCAGGACCCATCCGCCGGCGACCGCCCACGCCGGAACCCCCCCCGTGCTCAACAGCACGAGGGGGACGACGCCGAGGGCGACGAGCAGGGCGAGACGGCCGGTGACGAACATCAGATGGGAACGCGGGTCTGCTGCAGGACCGAGGTGAGGATGGCATCCACCGAGACGCCCTCGATCTCGGCCTCGGGGCGCAGGCGGATCCGGTGGCGCCACACGGGTACGAGCATCGTCTGCACGTGGTCGGGTGTGATCGCGGGGTAGCCGCTCAGCCAGGCCCAGGCCTTGGCCGCGGCCAGCAGACCCGTGGAGGCGCGGGGGCTCACCCCCACCAGCACCGAGGGGCTCTGGCGGGTCGCGCGGGCGAGGTCGACGACGTAGCCGAGCAGGTCGTCGTCGACGGCGACGGATGCCGCGGCACGCTGGGCCGCGAGGATCTGCGGCGCCGTGACGACCGGCGCGACACCGGCGTCGTCGAGGCGGCGCGGGTCGAAGCCGGAGGCGTGCCGCCGCAGCACGTCGACCTCGGCGTCGCGACCGGGCAGATCGACGACGAGCTTGAGGAGGAAGCGGTCGAGCTGCGCCTCGGGCAGGGTGTAGGTGCCCTCGTGCTCGATGGGGTTCTGCGTCGCGGCGACGAGGAAGGGATCGGGGAGTGCGCGGCTCTCGCCGTCGGACGACACCTGTCGTTCTTCCATGGCCTCGAGCAGCGCCGCCTGCGTCTTCGGGGGCGTGCGGTTGATCTCGTCGGCGAGCAGCACGTGGGTGAAGACCGGACCGGGGCGGAACTCGAAGTTCCCCGCGCGGGCGTCGTACACGAGCGACCCGGTGACGTCGCCGGGCATGAGGTCGGGCGTGAACTGCACCCGGCGCGTGTCGAGGCCGAGGGCGCGGCTGAAGGAGCGCACGAGAAGGGTCTTGGCCACGCCGGGGACGCCCTCGAGGAGCACGTGCCCCCGGGAGAGGAGGGCGATGAGCAGGCCCGTGATGGTTCCGTCCTGTCCGACGACGGCTTTGCCGACCTCGAGGCGGACGCGGTGCATCGCGTCGCGCAGCTCCGCGTGGTCGTCGCCGCGCGCGACGGGGGCCGCGGCTGCGGGGGTCTCGGGGCTGTCGGTCATCGGGTGGTCCCTTCGGTTCGGACGGCGGCGCGCACGCTCTCTTCGAGGTCGCGGAGGCGATCGGCCGCCGCGACGAGTTCGCGGTCGGTGCGGGGGGTGTCGTCGACGAGGATGCCGCGCACCTGGGCGCGGTCCGCGCCGAGGCGTTGCGCCACGGCGTCGGCGACGTCGTTCGGCGAGGTGCGTGCTGTCAGGCCGAGCAGTCGTCCCAGGCGGGAGCGGGCGGCGCGTCGCAGCTCGTCGAGCGCGTGCGCGGCGTCCTTGGACGAGGCGTACAGACGAGCGCGACCCTCGGTGGTCTCGGTGGCGCGGACGGTGACGGGAAGGCGCTCGGCGACGAGGGGCCCGAAGCGACGGCCGCGCCAGATCGCGGCCGCGACGGCCGCGGTCAGCAGCAACAGCAGGGCGGGCGTCACCCAGTCGGGGGTGAGGTCGCCGAGGGTGGGGGCGGTGGTCCCCTGATCCGCGTCGGAGAGCGAGGGGACGTACCAGACCACGGAGTCGGTCTGCCCGAGCACGCCGAGGGTGAGAGCGGCGTTGCCGTCGAGGGGGAGTGCGGTGTTGGTCAGCACCGAGAGGCCGTCGAGGGCCGTCACCGTCGTGCCGTCGGCCGCGACGGAGCGGAGGAGTCCGAACTCGCCGTCGACGGGATAGCACCCGTCGACGCCGTCGCCGGGACGCAGGAGCTCGCCGACGCGGGCGGTTCCGGCGTTCACCGCGGCGGGGACGGCGCACTCGGGACTCGTGGCCAGGTCGGCGGAGAAGCCCCCGAGCGCCGAACCGTCGAGGAGGACGTCGAGAGCGCGGGAGCGGGGCTCGACGAGGACCACGTGCGCGGCGCGTCCGGCCAGATCGCGCAGGCCCTCGTCGGACAGCATCGGCGCGTCCCGCATGACGAGGGTGGCCCCGCCGCCCGCGAGGGCGCGCTCGGCGGCGGACCGGTCACGGGCGACGGTGACCGTGACCCCCTGCTGTTCGAGGATGCGCACGGCCGCGCGGCTGCCTTCGGGCCCCGCCGACTCGGGATCGAGGATCGCGCGCTGCGTGTATCCGCCGAAGACGAGGGTGCCGCCGACGAGGGCCACGACGAGGAGCCCGACGACGAGTGCGACCCACCCGAGCGCGGCTTTGCGCCGGGAGCGCACGGGAGCGGCGGTTGCCGTCGGCGCGCTCATCGGGGTGCCACCGGCAGAGCGCGGGCGCGCACCGCCGCGTCGTCGAGATCGGCCACCGCGCGGTAGCGCTCGGCGGTGCCGGGGCGGCGGAGGTATCGGACGTCGTCGAAGGTCGTCGCCGCCGGATCGAGCAGGGGGACGAGCGAGGGCAGAGCGGCGGCCGTCTCGCGGGCGAATGCGCGCACGGTGGCGCCCGGCGGAGGGTCGACGAGCCCGCGTTCGGTGAGGCCGCGGGCGACGGCCCGGAAGCGCAGCACGATCGCTTCGGCCCACTCGCCTCTGCCGGCGGCAGCGGCGGCGTCGGCGCGGAGTTCGTCGGCCGAGCGCGCATCGTCGTCGTCGAACAGCGCGCGAGCCGCCTCGGTGGCGCGCGTCGACAGCCGCGGGCGGCCCCAGATCAGGATGCCGACGATGATCGCGGCGACCACGATGACGCCCAGCACGATCAGGGCCGACGGTCCCCATCCGCCGGTTTCAGGGACGCGCAGGAGGTCTTCGAGGAACCGCCCGACCGCCTGCGAGATGCGGTCGATGAACGTGGGCTCGGCGGCCTGGTAGGTGGGATCGCGCAGTTCCTGCTCGGCCCATTCGCGGGCCTGGTCGGGGTCGGGGAGCAGCGGGAACGCCGCCGCCAGCGCGGTGAGGATCACGCGTCTTCGCTCGACCCGGGGGCGGCCCACGTCGTTCGGGAGCGGTCCGCTGCGGGCGGCGAGGGCTCGGTCGTGGCGCCGGGCGCCGGCACCTGCGTCACCGCGGGTCCTTGCGGCGGCCCATACCCCTGCGGGGTGGCGGGCCCCTGCGGAGCCGGCGGCCCCTGCGGCGGTGCGTACCCCTGCGGCGCTGCGTACCCCTGCAGGGCGGGAGCGTAACCACCGGCCGACGGCGGGCCGTATCCGGCGGGTGCGGCGTAACCCGCGGCGCCCACGGGCGGCGCGTAGCCCGCGAACGCGGGGGCGGCGCCGAACGGCACGGGGGCGGGGCGCTCGACGACGCGACCGACCCCCACGAGGTATGGGTCGCTCAGGTCGCTCGCACCGGCGTCGCGGGCCTCGACGTACGACTGAAGGTCGTGATCGAGCGCCTCGACGCGCATGCGGGCGTCGACGTAGACGAGGACGGCGGAGGTCGACTGCACCACGAGGGCGATGCACTGGACGAGGAGGATGCCGAACTGCCCGACGACCTGCAGGGCGATGAACCCGATGACGGTGCTGACGTCGCTGTCGCCCGTGGGGGCGATGATGGCCGGCACCAACCCGCTCACGAGGCTGAGGGGGATCGAGATGATCTGGGCGACGAGGCTGAACGCCATCGAGATCACGATGATGACGCCGAGCGTCGACCAGAAGCGCCCCCGGGTCAGCTGCCACGACCGGGCGATCGCCCGGAACACGGGGGCCTGCTCGAGGATGATGACCGAGGGGACGAGGAACAGCTTCGGGGTCAGCCACAGGTAGAGCGGGATGAGCGCGAGGAAGAACAGCACGCCGACGAGCGCTCCGACCCAGGTCGCGGCGATCACCAGCAACGTCACGATCCCGGCGAGCACGCCGACCACGATCACGACGACACCGATCGTGAGCGCGCTGTAGCCGATCAGCCGCCAGAACACCGGGCGGACACGGCCCCAGACGGCCCGCAGGGTCGGCTTCTCGGAGACCACCGCGTGGGCGACCTCGGCGACGACGACGCCCTGGACGACGACGCCGAGCGCTCCCGACAGCACCCCCAGCACGAGAGCGGTGATACCGGTCAGCGCGACCGAGCCCGCGGTGATCGCGTCGAACTCGTCGCTGCCCGGGGCGACGGTGTCGAGTCGCGAGAAGCTCGCGATCGCCACCCCGCCGATCGCGACCGTCACGAGGATGTACGCCACGGCCTGCACGACGAGCGCGAACCCCAGCAGCACCTTGGGGTTGTGCCGCAGAGCGACGAACGAGCGGGCCAGGATCGTGCCGAACCCGTAGGGGTGCAGCGGGACGATGCCCGGTCGTGATGCCGGTGTCCAAGCCGGGTACGCGGTCATGTGGGGCCCCTCCTCGTCACATGGCGGTGCCCTCATCGTGTCACACACCCCCGACACGCACCCCTGTCGTCCAGGCAGGTCGACTACTCTCGATACGACGCGCCCTCACCCGGGGCGCTCTACCCGTCCCCGAGCGGGTTCGAGACGGAAGACCTGCACCCGAATGACTTCACGGATCCTGGTGGTCGACGACGACACCGCGCTGGCCGAGATGATCGGCATCGTGCTGCGCACCGAGGGATTCGACACGGTGTTCTGCGCGGACGGCGCCCAGGCCGTCGACGCCTGGCGCACCGAGCGTCCCGACCTCATCCTGCTCGACCTCATGCTCCCGGGCGTCGACGGCATCGAGATCTGCACGCGCGTGCGGGCCGAGTCCGGCGTCCCGATCATCATGTTGACGGCGCGCACCGATACGGCCGACGTGGTCAAGGGCCTCGAGTCGGGTGCGGACGACTACATCATGAAGCCCTTCAACCCGAAGGAGCTGGTCGCGCGCATCCGCACGCGTCTGCGTCCCGTGCAGGCCCCCGTCGACGAGACGCTGCGCATCGGCGACCTGGTCGTCGACGTCGCCGCGCACGAGGTCCGCCGCGGCGACGTCCCGATCGCCCTGACCCCCCTCGAGTTCGAGCTCCTCGTCGCCCTGGCCGAGAAGCCGCAACAGGTGTTCTCCCGCGAGATGCTGCTCGAGCAGGTGTGGGGCTACCACTACAAGGCCGACACGCGCCTGGTCAACGTGCACGTCCAGCGACTGCGCGCCAAGATCGAGGCCGACCCCGACAACCCGCGCATCGTGACGACCGTGCGCGGCGTGGGCTACCGCGCCGGCGCGGTGGCCTGAACCCCTCATGACGGGGGCGGTGCGCACCCTCCCGCGGCCACGGGTGCGGGGATGGCGGGATTGGCGCGTGGTGCGCGACCGCCTCGCCACCCTGTGGCGCCGCTCGCTGCGGTTCCGCACCATCGTGCTGACGGTGACGCTCACGGCGGCGACCATCCTCGTGACCTGCGTCGCGATGGCGCTCGTCATCCAGAACGAGCTGTTCACGGCCCGCAAGGACCAGGTGCTCCTCGAGGCCCAGCGCGCCACCGCGGCGGCCCAGGCCACCCTCGACGCCGCCGTCGACTCGACCGATCCCGCCGCCGCGCAGACGTTGATGAACGGCATTGCGACGCGCCTGTCGCAGCAGTCGTCGAGCGATCTCATCGCGCTGTACCGCATCGGCCCGCCCTCGCCCCTGGCCCCGCAGCCCTTCATCTCCCCGGCTTTCGAGTCGAGCATGGTCACCGATGCCCTGCGCACGCAGGTGCAGTCGAGTCCCGATCTGCAGTGGTGGCAATCGGTGGCGCTGCCCGCCGACGACGGCCGTGAGGTTCCCGGCATCCTGGTCGGTCATCAACTGCGTTTCCCCGCCGAGGACGGGGTCGATTCCTACGAGCTGTACATGGGATACGACCTCACCAGCGCCTCGCAGACCCTCGCGTTCGTCCAGGTGCTGCTGTGGGTGGTCGGGCTCGTCCTGGTCCTGCTGATCGGTGCGATCGCGTGGTTCGTCCTCCGATCGGTGACGACCCCGATCGCGGATGCCGCCGAGACCAGTGCCAAGCTCGCCGCGGGTGACCTCGGCGTGCGCCTGCCGGTGCGCGGCGAGGACGAGTTGGCGACCCTGAACCGTTCGTTCAACGCGATGGCCGACAGCATCGAGTCGCAGATCAAGGAGCTGGCCGACCTCTCGCTCGTGCAGCAGCGCTTCGTCTCGGACGTCTCCCACGAGCTGCGGACGCCCCTGACCACGATCAAGCTCGCCGCGGACATGATCAACGATCAGCGCGAGGAGTTCGACCCCGCCACCGGCCGCGCGGCCGAGCTCCTCCACGCGCAGGTGCAGCGCTTCGAGGTGCTGCTCACCGACCTGCTCGAGATCAGCCGGTACGACGCCGGGTCCGTGCAGCTCGAGCTCGAGCCGACGAGCCTGGCCCACCTCGCCGAAGACGTCATCCTCTCGATGGAGCAGCTCGCCGAGGGGCACGGTTCGGACGTGCGTCTGGTCGCGCCGGGCGGGTACACCCCGGTCGACATGGACGCCCGGCGCGTGCGCCGGATCGTGCGCAACCTTCTCGGCAACGCCATCGAGCACGGGGAGGGACGCCCGATCGTGGTGTCGGTCGACAGTGATCGGGATGCCGTGGCCCTCGGCGTCCGCGACTTCGGTCTGGGCATGCAGCCCGACGACGTCGAGCGCGTCTTCGACCGCTTCTGGCGCGCCGACCCCTCGCGCGTGCGCACCATCGGCGGCACGGGCCTCGGCCTGTCGATCGCGCTCGGCGACGCCAAGCTGCACGGGGGGACCCTGTCGGTCTGGTCGGAGCCGGGACGCGGCTCGAACTTCGTGCTCACGCTCCCGCGGGCCGGCGAGCCGGTCAGCAGCTCGCCCCTGCCGCTCGTCCCCGACGACGAGCAGGGTGGGGCCCTGGAGGCCCTCGGGCTCACACAGCCCATCTCCACCCGTCCGGGAGTGAGGAAGACGACATGAGACGCGCTATCGCCTTCGTCGGCCTCGCCCTCGTCCTCGTGCTCACCGCCTGCACGGGCCTGCCGACCTCCGGGTACGTCAACCCCGGTCGCGGCCCGCAGGTCGACGACACGCAGGCCTTCGCGTTCGTCCCCGACGGGCCGCAGGACGACGCGTCTCCCGCCGAGATCGTGGAGGGGTTCCTCCGCGCCGGCTCCGGTCCCGCCGACGACTGGGCCACGGCGAAGCTGTTCCTGGCGTCCGGGACGCAGTGGGATCCGCGAGCGCGCGTCACGATCGACCGTCTGGCCGATCGCCGCGCCACTGCGAACGCCGACGGCACCGGGGTGACGGTCTCGCTCACGACGATGGCGGGAGTGGATGCCAACGGCGCCTACGCTCCGACCGCCTCGGGGACCGCGGAGACGCTGTCGTTCACCCTCGCGCGCGTCGACGATCAGTGGCGCATCACCTCGGCGCCCGACGGGGTCGTGCTGTACGAGGAGGTGTTCCCGACCGTCTACCAGTCGGCATCCATCGCGTACTTCGATCCCACGTGGAGTTTCATCGTCCCCGACGTCCGCTGGTTCCCGCGGGCTCTGGTGGCCAGCCGGGTGGCGACGGCCCTGGTCGACGGTCAGCCGAGTGCGTGGCTCGCGGGGGCGGTCAAGACGGCGTTCCCCGACGAGCTCTCCCTGGTGGGGCGGTCGGTGACGCTCTCGTCGAGCGGGGTCGCCCAGGTGCAGCTGCCGCGGGCCGCTCTGAGCCTCGACCGGACGACGCTGGACCGCATGCAGACCCAGCTGTCGAAGAGTCTCGTCACGGCGGGGATCAGCGACGTCCAGATGACGGTCGAGGGCACTCCCGTCCCCGCGTCCGAGGTGTCGGTCCGCGTCACGCGCGTCGACCCCTCTCCGGCCGTGCTCACGACGGCGGGGGCGTTCGGCGCGCTCGCCGGCGACACGGTCGAGTCGCTCGGCGGGCTCTCCGACGCGATCGAGTCGCTCTCGCCGGCCTCGGTGGAGCTCGAGGCCGATCGGAGCCTGGCGGCCGTCCGCACGCAGCAGGGCACCGTCGCGAGCGCGCTCGCCGACGGGCGCACCTTCCTCCTCGACGAGCGCTCGGGGCTCATCGCGCCCACGATCGATGCCGAGGGGGCGATCTGGAGCGTGCCGAGCGCCGCTCCGACGCAGCTGCGGGTCATCACGGCCGAGGGCGTTCCGCGCAACGTGGGCAACGCGTGGCCCGATGCCTCCGAAATCAGTGCGATGCAGATCTCGCGCGACGGCACACGGGTCGCGGCGATCGTGACGGTCTCGGGTACGCGCGAGGTGTGGGTGGCCGGCATCCAGCGCGAGGGCGGCGAGGTGGATCTCGGGGTTCCGCACGTGCTGTCGTTCGCGCAGCAGGGGGCGTTCGATCTGGCGTGGCTCGACGACACCACGGTCGGAGTTCTGGCCGATGTCGACGGCGCCAGCCGTCTGCGCGAGCTCAATGTGGGGGGCCGGGGCACCGAGGCCGCGGCACCGGACGGCGCGACGACTCTCGCCGCCGGCAGCACGAGCGTCCGCGTCCTCGACGACACCGGTCGCCTCTACAGCCGTCGCGGCAGCTCGTGGACCCTGGTGGCGACCGGCATCCGCGTGCTCGCGGCCCAGCAGGGCACGACCTCCTGACCCTTCTCCCCAGCGCGCTCGTCCGGGCAGTTCCGCCCCGATGGGGCGGCGGGGCGGGCGGAGCCCTCGCGCCGCGGAGCAGGCTGAGCGCATGTCACTGTCCGCCGCCCTGACCTCGTCGTTGCGAGATGCCCTGACGTTCTGGCTCCCCGTCGCGTGCGCCGGGTGCGGTGTCGTCGACACCGATCTCTGTGCCGGATGCCGTGACGCCCTGGCCCCGAGCCCGATCCGCCGCGCCATCGGATCGGGGATGACGGTCACGAGCGCGCTCGCGTTCGACGGGGTCGCGGCCCGCGTCATCCGTTCGCTCAAAGAGGAGGGGCGGACCGGCCTCGCGCGCGACCTGGCCCCGGCGCTCGATGCCGTGCTGCGTCTCACGGTGCCTACCGACGCGCGCGTGACGACCGTGCCGGGGACGCGTGCGGCCTTCCGGCGACGGGGCTTCCGCCCCCTCGACATCCTGCTGCGGCGGGCGGGGTGGACGCACGAGCGACTGCTGCGGGTGGCCCGCGCGACCGATGACCAGCGGGGACTCGGTCGCAGCGCTCGCCGCGAGAACGTCGGGGGAGCCTTCGCCGCCCGACCGGTGCCGGGCGGGGTCGTCGTGGTCGTCGACGATGTCGTGACCACCGGATCGACGCTGTCCGAGGCGGCACGCGCCCTGCGCGCGGCGGGGGCGGACGAGGTGATCGCCGTGGCGCTGGCGCACACGCCGCGTCGCAGGAACATCGAAGGTGAATCCCGGGTGATTGAGACGTGACACGGGGGTGGCGGGCTACTAGCGTAAGGATGACTGAAGGCGACGGATGTTCCGCCCTTAGACCGGGCGGAACCCGGAACAAGGAGGTCACAGATGGACACCAACATCGTCGGCGTGGGAGTCGGTATCACCGATCGTTTCCGCTCGGTGGTCGAAGAGAAGGTCAGTCGCATCGAGCACCTGGCGCCGCGCGCTCAAGCGCTCGAGGTCAAGGTGACCCACCGCTCCTATCGCAACGGTCGTCTCGAAGACGACACCGTCGAGCTCACGCTCGACGGCAAGGGCCCGGTCGTTCGCGCGGAGGCGACCGACACCGACAAGTTCGCGGCCCTCGACCTCGCGGTCGACAAGATCTCCGAGCAGGTGCGCCGCGCGAAGGACAAGCGCATCGACGCGCGAAACCACCCCCGGGGCGCGAAGTTCGAGAAGGGCACGGGAGAGCTCGCCGGCATCGACGTCGAGCCCGCCTCCGTCGAGGTGCTGCGTGCCGTCGCGACCGGTTCGGTGCCCGTGCAAGAGACCGGTGCCGACGACGAGGACTACTCGCCCGTGGTCATCCGACAGAAGGAGTTCGGCGCCGAGTGGATGACCGTCGAAGACGCCGTCGACCGCATGGAACTCGTCGGCCACGACTTCTTCCTCTTCATCGACGCCCGCACCGATCACCCGAGCGTCGTCTACCGCCGCAAGGGCTGGGACTACGGTGTGATCGCGCTGGCGACCCAGGCCGCCCCGGCCGTCGGGGTCGCATCCTGACCTGAGAACGACACGACGCCCCCGGTCCTCGGACCGGGGGCGTCGTCGTGCGGGGCGAGCCGTGGAAGGCAGGCTCAGCCGTCGAAGATGTCGCCCAGCAGCGAGCCGATGACGAGGCCGCCGAGCATGCCGCCGACCATGTTGCCGCCGCCCATTCCGCCCCCGCGGCCGTACCCGCCGCCGCGGTTATCTCCGCCCCAGTCGTTCGGGCGGGACTGCTCGATGTCGCGCTGAGCGATCTGCAGGGCCTCGGATGCCAGCGACCCGGCGCGCCGCGCGGTCGCGAGAACCGTCTCGCGCCGGTCCTCGGGCACGGGACCGAGCGGCAGACCCGCGCGAAGGCGTTCGGCCTCGACGAAGCGGGTGCGCGCGTCGGCACCGATCCATCCGCGGTGACCGGTGATGAGGCCGCGGGCGACGGCGATCTGCCGGTCGGCGTCGTCGATCGCGTGCTCCACCTGATCCTGCGAGGGGACGGGGCGGGCGGCACGCTCGCGCGCGAGGTCGAGATCGGCGTTGGCCTGGCGCAGCGACGACAGCGCCTGGAAGGGATCGCTGCGCGATCCCGAGGCGGGGAGCGCGGTCAAGGCCTGCTGCAGCGTGGCCATGGCCTGGACCACGGCCGGCGTCTGCGCGCCGAGGCGCGCTTCGATCAGGTCGTTGCGGGAGTCGTCGACCACGGCGGCGAGAGTCGACTCGGCGCGGAGGGCTTCGATCTCGAAGGTGTCCACGGCATCCAGGAGCGATTCCGCCCGACGAACGGCTTCGGTGGCCGCCTCGAGGGCGACCGACGCCTGCTCGCGCTGGCCCGCTTCGCGGCGGCGCTCCGAGACGGCCGCGGTGTGCACGGCGAAGTCGAGCAACTGCTCGATCTCTTCGGGGTTGCCGCCGATCTGTGCCAGCGCCGAATCTCTGTAGCGGCGGGACAGCCGGTCGACGACCTCGCGGGCGTTCGGGATGCGCTCGGCGAGCCGGTCGCGATCCGCGCGCACCCGCGCCAGGGTCTCGGGGGCGCGGCGCACGGCGTCGATCTTGGGCTGGAGCACCTGGGTGCGCTCTTCGAGCAGGTCTTCGGCCCACTGCGACAGCTGGATGATGCGGGCGTTGCGCGTGCGAAGTTCTTCTTTGGTGTCGGGGATCTCGTCGTGGTTCAGCTGGTGCAGCTGGAACGCCTCGGCGAGGTGGGTGCGCACGGAGTCGAGGGCCGCCGCGAGGTCGTCGGTCGCCTTGTCGCCGAGTTCGGCGCGGGCGAAATCGAGTTCGTCCGAGGTCAGGCGCACGCGTTCGTCGGCCGCGACGATCGCGAGCTCCGCTCGGCGTGCCAGATCGGCATCCGCCGCGTCCTGCTCTTCGCGCTTCCTCTTGCCCCAGAAACCGGCCATGGGTCGATCCTAGGCGTCGGGTTCGGCGGCGTCGCCGTGTGTTCGCTGCGGGCGCGCGCTCCTCTTTCGGATTGCGGCCTCCTCGCAGGTCACGAACGGGTAACACGGATAACATGGGCGATGTATGCCTGTTCGCAGGCCGGCGTCCACGCGGGCGCCGCACCCGACAGATGGAGATGCTCCGTGGCCAATCCGCTCGAGAAACTGCTGCGCGCCGGCGAGGGCCGCATCCTGCGCCGACTGCAGGGCGTCGTGAAAGCGACCGGAGCGCTCGAAGAGGACTACGAGCAGCTCACCGACGACGAGCTGCGCAACGAGACCGTCGAGCTGCGCGCGCGTTACGAAGCCGGTGAGACGCTCGACCAGCTCATGCCCGAGGCCTTCGCCGCCGTTCGCGAGGCGGCCAAGCGCACGCTCGGCCAGCGTCCCTACGACGTGCAGATCATGGGTGGGGCAGCCCTCCACCTCGGCAACATCGCCGAGATGAAGACCGGTGAGGGCAAGACGCTGACCGCGGCGCTTCCCGCGTACCTCAACGCGATCGCCGGCCAGGGCGTGCACGTCATCACGGTCAACGACTTCCTCGCGAGCTACCAGTCCGAGCTCATGGGTCGCGTCTACCGCGCCCTCGGCATGACCACGGGAACGGTCGTCGCAGGACAGACCCCCGAGGTGCGCCGCGAGCAGTACGAGGCCGACATCAGCTACGGCACGAACAACGAGTTCGGATTCGACTACCTGCGCGACAACATGGCCTGGCGCAAAGAAGACCTCGTGCAGCGCGGTCACTTCTACGCCATCGTCGACGAGGTCGACTCGATCCTCATCGACGAGGCCCGCACCCCGCTGATCATCTCGGGCCCGGCATCCGGCGAAGCCAACCGCTGGTTCGCGGAGTTCGCCAAGCTCGCCCGCACGCTCGAGGCCGGCGTCGACTACGAGGTCGACGAGAAGAAGCGCACGATCGGCGTGCTCGAGCCCGGTATCGAGAAGGTCGAGGACTACCTCGGCATCGACAACCTGTACGAATCGGCCAACACCCCGCTGATCTCGTTTCTGAACAACTCGATCAAGGCGATCGCGCTGTTCAAGCGCGACACCGACTACGTCGTGATGAACGACGAGGTCATGATCGTCGACGAGCACACCGGCCGCATCCTCGTGGGTCGTCGCTACAACGAGGGCATCCACCAGGCGATCGAGGCCAAAGAGGGCGTGCCGGTCAAGGCCGAGAACCAGACCCTCGCGACCGTCACCCTGCAGAACTACTTCCGTCTGTACGACAAGCTCGCCGGCATGACCGGTACCGCCGAGACCGAGGCGGCCGAGTTCATGTCGACCTACAAGCTCGGCGTGGTTCCCATCCCCACGAACAAGCCGATGATCCGCAAGGACCAGTCCGACCTCGTCTACAAGAACGAGACGGCCAAGTTCGCGCAGGTCGTCGAAGACATCGTCGAGCGCCATGAGAAGGGCCAGCCGGTCCTCGTGGGCACCACGAGCGTGGAGAAGAGCGAGTACCTCTCGCGGCTTCTGGCGAAGAAGGGCGTGCGTCACGAGGTCCTCAACGCCAAGAACCACGCGCGCGAGGCCGAGATCGTCGCGCGCGCAGGTCGCCTGGGTGCCGTCACCGTCGCCACCAACATGGCCGGTCGCGGAACCGACATCATGCTCGGCGGAAACGCCGAGTTCCTCGCCGTGCAGGAGATGAAGGCGAAGAACCTCGACCCGGTCGAGACCCCCGAGGCCTACGAGTCCGAGTGGGACACCGTGTACCAGAGCATGCGCGACACCGTGGCCGAAGAGGCCGCGAAGGTGGTCGAGGCCGGTGGCCTGTACGTGCTGGGCACCGAGCGTCACGAGTCGCGTCGCATCGACAACCAGCTGCGCGGTCGTTCGGGCCGTCAGGGCGACCCCGGCGAGAGCCGCTTCTACCTCTCGCTCACCGACGACCTCATGCGCCTGTTCCAGTCGGGTGCGGCGGAGGCGATCCTCGCGCGCACCAACTTCCCCGACGACGTCGCGATCGAATCGGGCCTGGTCTCGCGCGCGATCAAGAGCGCCCAGTCGCAGGTCGAGGCGCGCAACGCCGAGATGCGCAAGAACGTGCTGAAGTACGACGACGTGCTGAACCGTCAGCGCGAGGCGATCTACGCCGACCGTCGTCACATGCTCCAGGGCGACGACATCGCCGATCGCGTGCAGCACTTCATCGAGGACGCGATCACCGCCGTCATCGACGACCACACCGGCTCGGGTCACACCGAGTCGTGGGACTTCGACGCCCTGTGGACCGAGCTGAAGACCATGTACCCCGTGAGCGTCACGATCGACGAGGTCGTGGCCGAGGCGGGTGGCAACAAGGGTCGCATCACGCCCGAGGGCCTCAAGCGAGAGATCATCTCCGACGCCCGCATCGCGTACGAGAACCGCGAGAAGGCCCTCGGCGAGCAGGCGCTGCGCGAGCTCGAGCGACGCGTCGTGCTGCAGGTCCTCGACCGCCGCTGGCGCGAGCACCTGTACGAGATGGACTACCTCAAGGACGGCATCGGCCTGCGCGCCATGGCCCAGCGCGACCCGCTCATCGAGTACCAGCGCGAGGGCTACCAGATGTTCCAGTCGATGATGGGGCAGATCAAGGAGGAGTCGGTCGGCTTCCTCTACAACCTCGAGGTCGAAGTGCGCAAGGTCGAGGGTGACGAGGCTCAGGTCGAGGCGAAGGGCCTCGCCCCGACGCCGGTCGAGACCCAGCGCCTCGAGTACTCCGCGGCCAACGACGCCGGCGAGGTCGAGGTCCGCAACGACCGCGGTCAGGTGCAGCAGGCCGCCACCAACCGCCTCCGTCAGGCCGAGCAGCAGGCCGAGCCGGCTGCCGAGCAGGCCCCCGCCGCCCGCGGAGCCTTCGGGCAGCGGGTGGCCCCGAGCGACGAGCCCGCCGCGAGCAACCGCGCCGATCGTCGCGCAGCCAAGAAGAAGTGATCGCACGACGGATGCCGCGCCCCGAGGTCGGGGGCGCGGCATCCGTTGTTTCCGGGTACGTCGTCCGGCCGCCGGTCGGGGGACTGGCCCGACCGAGGGGTCCACGCGGTGTCGATTGGCCGCGACGGCCCGGGGATATCCTGAACCGATGAGCCCGCTGCGCCCCCTCGACCAGTCATCCAAGCTGAAGGACGTCCTGTACGAGATCCGCGGGGAGGCCCTCGTCGAGGCCGACCGACTCGAGGCCGAGGGGCACTCGATCCTCAAGCTCAACACCGGCAACCCGGCGATCTTCGGCTTCGAGGCTCCGCACCAGATCGTGCGCGACATGATCGCCTCGGTCCCCAACGCCCACGGCTACAGCGACAGCCGCGGCATCCTGTCCGCTCGTCGCGCGGTCGTCTCGCGGTACGAGCAGGAGCCCGACTTCCCCCACCTCGACCCCGATCACGTCTTCTTGGGCAACGGCGTGTCCGAGCTCATCACGATGACGATGCAGGCGCTGCTCGATGAGGGCGACGAGGTGCTCATCCCCGCCCCCGACTATCCGCTGTGGACGGCGATGACCAGCCTGGGCGGCGGCACGCCCGTGCACTACCTGTGCGATGAGCAGCGCGAGTGGCAGCCCGACCTCGAGGACATCCGCTCCAAGGTCACGCCCCGCACCAAGGCGATCGTCGTCATCAACCCGAACAACCCCACGGGCGCGGTGTACTCGCGCGAGATCCTCGAGGGCATCGCCGACATCGCCCGGGAGCACTCGCTCCTGCTGCTGGCCGACGAGATCTACGACCGGATCCTGTTCGACGACGCCGTGCACATCCCGATGGCCACGATCGCCCCCGACCTGCTCTGCCTCACCTTCAACGGCCTCTCCAAGACCTATCGGGTGGCGGGATACCGCTCCGGATGGCTCGCGATCACCGGACCCAAGGAGCACGCGCAGGGATTCCTGCACGGCATCAACCTGCTGGCATCCACTCGTCTGTGCCCGAACGTGCCGGCGCAGTTCGCGGTGCAGGCGGCGTTGTCGGGGGTGCAGTCGATCGACGCGCTCATCGCCCCGACCGGTCGTCTTCACGAGCAGAGGGATGCCGCGTGGCAGGGCCTCGAGGCCATTCCGGGCGTCTCGTGCGTCATGCCGCGGGGGGCGCTCTACGCCTTCCCGCGCTTCGATCCCGACGTGTATGAGATCCCGGATGACGCGCAGTTCGTCCGCGACTTCCTTCTGGCCGAGCACGTGCTGCTGGTCCAGGGGTCGGGCTTCAACTGGCCCGCGACCGATCACGTGCGCATCGTCACGCTCCCCGAGGCTCGCGTCATCACCGACGCGATCGAGCGTCTCGGCAACTTCTTGGCGTCCTGGCGTCCCTGACCCCGGGCGGGCGGGGACCTCTCCGCACGGTCGGCGCGGTCTCGTCGGGCGGTCGCCGTTTACAGCAGGTGGAGCGCCGTGATGCGCCACCGTCGCTCGACCGTCTCGAGCCGGAGGGCGATGGCGCGGGTGCGCAGACGACCCGAGACGATGACGGTCGCTTCGAGGGCACCTTCCCGAGGTGAGAAGAGGCGGATGCCGCGGACATGGTGGACGGCGCGGTACATCTGAACGCCTCGCGCACTCCGGGCGCGGGCGGCGAGGCTCGTTCGCACGAGGAGCGCACGGTAGACCTCTTCGGACATCCACCGTGCCAACTGCTCCGGGTCACGGACGCCGGCGACCACCTCGAGGACACCGCGGACCATGTTGCCGACGAAGACCTCGATGGCGGGGAGGCCGTCAGCGGCGTGCTCCGGACCCGGATTGCTCGCTGGACGGGCGTTCTGCTGGGCGCGCCGCGAAGGTTCGCGTCGCCGTGCTGATTCGGGCATGGGTCCTCTGTCTGTGCGTCGTAGGTTCGGCGAGTCGGGGTGAGGCCGACAGTAGGACAGTCATCGCACGGGCCATGGAGTTTTCGCGGTGTCTGTGGAGGGCTTTCGACGGGGTGAGGTTGAGGAGGAGCCGCGGTCATTCTTCTCGTCGCAGCGCCGACCGTCCCACACCGCGACTCTTCCCCTCAGCTCCACGGACCTCGTCACCCACGGGTCGCTCGAGAGGGACGCTCTCCGCGGCATGTCGGGCTGCTCGCCGGCGGACGCGGGAACGCCTTCGGGATCGGCGTCCCGGCGCGGAGGAGCCCAGACCTCGAGGTCGCGGCACGCATCGTCGGGCGCTGGCGCGACCACCCGGACGGGATCGCTTCCGGGCGATTGTGCGACGTTCGTCGTCACGGTAAATCGTCCGCGGGGTGAGTGCCTCTCCGTCTTGGCCTCACCACGTCCACCGTTGTGCGGACGTCGCGACCTCACCCTGCGCACCGCCCGGGCCTGCTGGGCAGGAGACCTCGAGGGGACGGGTTGGTTTCTCTCGCCCGCGCCTTAGCCTGCCGACGCATTCGAGGCGGTCGAACCTCACCCGCAGCCTCACCGAGCGCCGGCCGGACGCCTCGTGCGGATGCCCGCGTCGGAGGCTCCCCCTAGGGTGGAGGGGTGTCGACACTCAGTGAACTTGTCTACGCCCAGGGCCGCTCCAGCGAGGCGGACGTCGAGTGGCTGCACCGGCTCGCGGGCGATGGGCAGTTGCTCGCCGACCTCGCGTTCGCCGACATCGTCATCTGGGTCCCCACTCCCGACGACTCGTTCGTCGCCGTCGCCCACACGCGGCCCGGGGGAGCGGCGACGCTCTTCTACCGCGACATCGTCGGCGACCGCGTCCGTCCGCAGTGGCGCACCCAGGTGCGCGAGGCGTTCCAGAGCGGACGCATCGTCGACTCGGCATCCCCCGACTGGTTCGAGGAGACCCCCACGCGCGTGCGTGCGGTGCCGATCGTGCGCGAGCTCTCGCGCGAGGGCAACGCCGTCACGACCGTCGGCGTGCTGACCCGGCACACGAACCTCGGCGAGACGCGCACGCCGTCGCGTCAGCAGATCACCTTCAACGACTGCGCCGACGACCTGTTCGGCATGATCTCTTCGGCGGAGTTCCCTGACCTGTCCGCGCCGACCGCACCTCGTCGTGGAGCCCCGCGCGCGTCGGACGGGCTGATCCGTCTCGACGTCGACGGGATCACGACCTTCGCGAGCCCCAATGCGCTGTCGGCGTTCAACCGCATGGGCTTCGACGACGAGCTCGAGGGCGAGTCGCTGGCCGAGGTCACCGCTCGCATCCTGCCGGCGAAGCGACAGGACGTCGACGAGTCGCTCCCGGTCGTGGTGAGCGGGCGCGCACCATGGCGCGCCGACATGGAGGCGCGCGGCGTGCAGGTCTCGCTGCGGACGATCCCCCTGCGCGATCGCGGCAACCGCATCGGCGCGATCGTGCTCAGCCGCGACGTCACCGAGATCCGCCACCAGGAGCAGGAGCTCATCACCAAGGACGCGACGATCCGCGAGATCCACCACCGGGTGAAGAACAACCTGCAGACGGTGGCGTCGCTCCTGCGCATCCAGGCGCGGCGCACGCATTCCGACGAGGCGCGAGACGCGCTCACGCAGGCCATGCGACGGGTCTCGGCCATCGCCGTCGTGCACGACACGCTGTCGGAGGGCCTCGCGCAGAACGTCGACTTCGACGACGTCTTCGCGCGCGTGCTCAAGCTCGTCGCCGAGGTTGCGGCGGCCCCCAACACCCGCGCGCGCACGCGCAGCACGGGCAAGTTCGGCACGCTGCCCAGCCAGTTCGCCACGCCCCTCGCGCTCGCGCTCACCGAGCTGGTGACCAACGCGGTCGAGCACGGGCTCGCCGGTCAGGAGGGCGACGTCGAGATCGCCGCCGAACGCACCGGCGAGATGCTCGAGGTCAGCGTCCGCGACACGGGCGTCGGCCTGCCCGAGGGCCAGGTGGGCCGCGGCCTGGGCACGCAGATCGTGCGCACCCTCATCCAGGGCGAGCTCGGCGGAACCATCGATTGGCACACGCTGATGGGCAGCGGAACCGAGGTCACCATCGAGATCCCGCTGCGCTACATCGGCGGCTCGTCCGCCTGAGGCATCGCGTTGCTCGCGGGTACGCGGGAGTCCCGCCGTTCTCGGGGCGAGGTCTGCGCGCCTCTCCCTACCGCGGCACGACGAAGCCCGCCCCCGGAGGGACGGGCTTCGTCGAACGGCGGATGCCGTGAGGTCAGGAGGCGCGGCGGGCGCGAGCGGCGCGGCGCTTGAGCGCGCGACGCTCGTCTTCGCTCAGACCACCCCAGACGCCCGAGTCCTGGCCGGACTCGAGGGCGTACTGCAGGCAGACCTCGGTGACGGTGCAGCGAGCGCAGACCGACTTGGCCTTCTCGATCTGGTCGACCGCCGGGCCGGTGTTGCCGACCGGGAAGAACAGTTCGGGGTCGACGGTGAGGCAGGCTGCTTTGTCGCGCCAATCCATAGGGGTGCTCCTTGTAACAGAAAATTGGTCGATTCGGCACCGGGATTCGGGTCCGGTACCCTGGTGGGAACGCGAGCGATTGCTCGCCCCACTTCGCTGTGGGAGCACACGGCTTGTTCCATGCTCCCATAGCGATTCCGCCTGATCAAGAGGTAACCGCGAGGTTTCCAGATCGTAACGGCGCGGATTCGCCCGCCGGGGAGGCTTTCCGGATGCCGATTCGTCTCGCTGCCGCGGTCCTGCTCGGACTCGAAAGCCTCGGCATCCTGGCGCTCGCGGGCTGGCAGACGGTCGCCCTCGTCGGCGGCGACACCGATTCGGTGGTGAGCTCGGTCGCCCTCATCGTCCTCACCGTGATCGGTGCGGCCATCGTCGGTGCCTTCGGCGTCGCCACGGCCCGCGATGTCTCGGCCGGTCGATCCGGAGGGATCGTCACGCAACTACTCATCCTCTCGGTCGCCATCGGCGCGGTGACGGGGGAGTGGGCGTCTCCGGCGATCGCCGTGCTCATCGCGGTGCCGGCCGTCGTCGGTCTCGTGCTGCTCGCGCTGGCGGTGCGCGCGGCGGCGCCGCGACGTCGCGACGACGACTGAGTCACGGCGCAGACGCGAAGACCCCGCCGACCGCTCGTGCGGGGCGGGGTCGCGGCATCCGCGGATCAGGCGACGGCGAGACCGAGGGTCTTGCGCAGACGCGCCACGTGGCCGGTGGCCTTGACGTTGTACATCGCCTCGACGATCTTGCCCTCTTCGTCGACGACGAAGGTCGAGCGGAGCACGCCCGTGACCGTCTTGCCGTAGTTCTGCTTCTCGCCCCACGCGCCGTAGGCCTCGTGCACGGCGTGGTCGGCGTCGCTCAGCAGCGGGAAGGTCAGACCGTCGCTGTCGCGGAACGCGCGCAGCTTCTCGGGGGTGTCGCGCGAGATCCCGAGCACCGTGTACCCGGCGCCCTGGAGAGAGGCGAGGCTGTCGCGGAAGTCGCACGCCTGCGTGGTGCATCCCGGCGTCTGAGCCGCGGGGTAGAAGTAGAGGATCACGCGGCGGCCGCGGAAGTCGCCCAGCGAGACGGGGTGTTCGTCCTGGTCGATGAGGGTGAAGTCGGGGGCGATGTCGCCCTTTTCGAGGTTCGTCACCCCTCCAGCCTAGAACGCTCGATGCCCTGGAACGTCGTCAGCAGGCGCTGCAGGGAGTCCAACCGGGCGGCGGCCCCGGGGCCGAGGCGGCCGGACTCGACCGCCTCGATGATGGCGCAGTCGGGAGCGTCGGGCAGGTGCGTGCAGCCGCGCGGGCACTCCTCGGCCACCTCGGCCAGATCCGTGAACGCGCCGAGGACGTGCGCGGGGTCGACGTGTCCGAGACCGAACGACCGCACGCCGGGGGTGTCGATGACCCAGCCCGAGCCGGCGCGTCCGCGGTACCGCAGCGACACCGCGGACGAGGAGGTGTGACGCCCCCGCCCGGTGACGGTGTTCACATGACCGATCGCGCGCTCCGACCCCGTGAGGGCGTTCACCAGCGTCGACTTGCCCACGCCCGAGTGCCCCACGAACACCGTCGAGTGGCCGACGAGGGCCTCGCCGATCTCGTCGAGGGGCATCTGCCCCTGCGCGCTGGTGAACACGCGCAGGTCGAGACCGACGAAGTGCGCGAGGAACTCCGTCGGGTCGGCCAGGTCGGTCTTGGTGACGACGAGCAGGGGACGGATGCCGGCATCCAGCGCCGCCACGAGGTAACGGTCGACGAGGCGGGCGCGGGGTTCGGGGTCGGCCGCGGCGACCACGACAAGCATCTGGTCGGCATTGGCCACGATCACGCGCTCGACCTGGTCGGTGTCGTCGGCGCTGCGGCGCAGCAGCGACGTGCGCTCCTCAAGACCGATGATGCGCCCGAGGGTGCCTTCGTCGCCCGTGAGGTCGCCGACGACGCGGGCGCGGTCGCCGTTGACGATGGGCTGCTTGCGGAGCTCGCGCGCGCGAGTGGCCAGCACACGACGTTCGTCGGGGCCGTCCTCGTCGACGAGGACCGTGTAGCGGCCGCGGTCGACACCGAGCACGCGGGCGATCTGCGCGTCGGCATGAGCGGGACGCCGCTTCGTCCGAGGCCTGTTCGCCTTGGGATTGGGGCGGACGCGGATGGACGACTCGTCGTAGCGGAGGTCGTCCTCGTCGTCGTCGGCGTCGTCGAGCCAGCTCACGGTCGCTGCTCGCTCACACGCGGGGAGCGCGCAGCATCGCCTGCCACAGCGCCGCGAACTGGGGGAGGGTCTTGGCGGTGGTTCCGATGTCGTCGATCCGCACGCCGGGAACACGCAGACCGATCAGGGCGCCGGTGGTGGCGAGACGGTGGTCGTGGTGGGCCTTCCACTCGCCGCCGACGAGAGGCCGCGGCACGATGCGGATGCCGTCGTCGAGCTCGTGGGCCTCGCCGCCGAGCGAGCGGAGGTTTCCGACGAGGGCGCTGATGCGATCGGTCTCATGACCGCGGATGTGCCCGATCCCGTGGAGCGTGGTGGGACCGTCGGCGAACGCCGCCAGGCCGAACAGCGTCGGCGCCAGCTCGCCCGCCGCGGACAGGTCGAGATCGACACCCAGGATGCCGTCATCTCCGGCGGCCACGGTGAGGGCGCCGCCGCGACGGCTGACGCGGGCTCCCATCTCGGCGAGGATGTCGACGAGGAGAGCGCCCGGCTGCGTGCTGTGCAACGGCCAGCCCGTGACAGTGACGGAGCCGCCCGTGACCATGGCCGCGGCGAGGAACGGCGAGGCGTTGGAGAGATCGGGCTCGATCGCCACGTCTTTCGCGCGCACGGGGCCGGCCGGCACGATCCACTCGCCGGGAGAGGGGCGCTCGACGTGCACGGCGCGGTGGGCGAGGGCTTCGACGGTCATGTCGATGTGCGGGATGCTGGGCAGGCGCGAGCCGACGTGACGCAGGTGAAGCCCCACGTCGAAGCGCGCGGCCGCGAGCAGGAGCCCCGAGACGAACTGGCTCGACTGACTCGCATCGATCTCGACTTCGCCGCCGCGCACGTGTCCGTGCCCGCGCACCGAGAACGGCAG
Organism: Microbacterium sp. Leaf203; assembly: GCF_001421275.1. Classification (NCBI taxonomy): domain Bacteria; kingdom Bacillati; phylum Actinomycetota; class Actinomycetes; order Micrococcales; family Microbacteriaceae; genus Microbacterium; species Microbacterium sp. Leaf203. The sequence goes on from NZ_LMKF01000022.1 coordinate 1,402,418, forward strand.
CGCCCAGTGGCCGCCGTCGTCGATGTCGACACCGACGTCGCGCAGGGCGTGGATCATGGCGCCCATCGGACGGTGCAGTGCGCTCTCGTGGGCGGTGACGTGCACGTCGCCACGGGCGAAGCCCGCCACGGGGGCGATGAACCGCATGACGGTTCCGGCCTGGCCGCAGTCGATCGTGCCGTCGCCCGTGAACGAGGACGGAGGGGTCACCAGCAGGTCGGGGCCGAACGGCGAGCCGGTGTCGATCTCGTCGATTCCGACGCCGAGGACGCGCAACGCGTCGACCATGCGCGCGGAATCGTCGGAGTGCAGCGGTCCGTGCAGCGTGCCGGGGCCGTCGGCGATCGCGGCGAGGATCAGTTCGCGATTGGTCAGCGACTTCGAACCCGGCACGGTGACCGTGGCATCCAGGGGGCCGTCGGACACGGGCGCGTCCCACTCACCGCGGGGAGTGGCGGCGGAAAGGGAATACCCGAGGGGAGTCATCGGTTCCTAGCCTACTGAAAGGGGACGACACGTGACCGCACTTCTCGAACGCGACCGCCTGCCGGAGGCCATCCCGGTGGTCGCCGACACGCTCGACGTAGACTGGCGCGCGATGAACGACACCGCAGACGCCGGCCCGCAGGCGGAGCCCCGCGCACAGTTCGAAGAGCAGGCGCTGCCCTTCATGGATCAGCTGTACGCCGCAGCGATGCGCATGACGCGCAATCCGGCCGACGCCGCCGATCTCGTGCAGGAGACCTTCGTGAAGGCCTTCGGCTCGTGGGCGACGTTCACGCAGGGCACCAATCTGAAGGCGTGGCTCTACCGCATCCTGACGAACACGTACATCAACACGTATCGCAAGAAGCAGCGCGAGCCCTACCAGAGCGCGATCGACGATCTCGAGGACTGGCAGCTCGGCGGAGCCGAATCGACCACCGCGAGCAGCGCCCGTTCGGCCGAGGCCGAAGCGATCGACCACATGCCGGCATCCGTCGTGAAGGACGCGTTGCAGTCGATCCCCGAAGATTTCCGGATGGCGGTGTACCTCGCCGACGTCGAGGGCTTCGCCTACCAGGAGATCGCCGACATCATGAAGACTCCGATCGGTACGGTCATGAGCCGTCTGCACCGCGGCCGGCGGCTGCTGCGCGACCTGCTGTCGGACTACGCCAAGGAGCGCGGCATCCAGGCCGCGACGGGAGAGAAGAAATGAGCGACTGCGGCTGCGACAAGGCGCGACGCGACCTTGAGGAGTACCTCCGCAACGAGGTCTGCAAGACCCAGCAAAAGGACATCCGGGAGCACCTCGAGAACTGCCCCGGATGCCAGGACGAGGCCCTCGTGGCACGGACGCTGACCGAGGTGGTCGCGCGTGCGTGCAAAGAGACGGCGCCTGACGAACTCCGCGACCAGGTGCTCTCGCGCCTGCGCGCCATCCAGGCCACTCACTGACGTCGCGGACGTTCGCTCGCCGCGTGTCGGAGGTGATCCCTAGGCTGTGGTCATGGCATCCCTCGACACTCTGACGCTGCCCCTCGACCCGACCTCCGCCGCCGACCTCGCCGCATCCGGGCTCGAATACGAGCGGGTGGATGCCGACGGCGAGGGGTTCCGTCCCTTCCAGCGGGCGGTCGCCCGGGGTTTCCTGGGCGGGGAGTCGACCGACGACGAGGCCGAGAACGCGCGCAAGACCCTGCGGACCCGCCGACTGACGGCGGTCTACGACCGTCGGGGCGTCGAGCCCGCGGTGCCGGTCGGCACGATCGACTCGTGGGCCTCCGAGCTGACGACCTCGCCGGGGCGCGTCGCCCCGCTGTGGTCCATCAGCGCCGTCACGGTGGCCGCGACGCACCGTCGCCGGGGGATCGCGCGCGCGATGATCGGCGGTGAACTGCGGACGGCGGCCGCGGCCGGCTTCGCCATCGCGGGCCTCACCGTCACCGAGGCGACGATCTACGGGCGCTGGGGTTTCTCGCCCGCCGCGTGGGCCTCCGACGTGCAGATCGACACGGGCCGCGCCCGCTGGACGGGTTCGACGGCACCCGGGCGGCTCGACTTCGTGCCGCGCGAGGCAGTCGTGGATCGCGTGGCGGCCGTCCACGAGCGAGTGCGCATCCAGCGCCCCGGGTCGGTACCCGGGTGGGACGGGCGGTGGCGCGGGATCGCGGGTCTCGCGCCCGGCGACAAGTCGGGCGAGAAGGTCCGCGCGGTCGCCTATCGTGGCGCGGACGGCGACGAGACGGGCATCCTCGTCTACACGATCGACGAGCGCGACGACTTCTCGGCGCACGAGCTCGAAGTGCGCGCCCTGTTCGCCGTCGACGCCGAGGCGTCCGCGGCCCTCTGGCGATTCGCGATCGAGCACGACCTCGTCGGTCGGGTGAAAGCGTGGCTGCAGCCCGCCGTGCCGCCGGTGCAGTGGATGGTCGCCGACCGTCGCGCCGTGACGGCGACCCTCACCGACCACCACTGGCTGCGCATCCTCGATGTGCCCGGGGCCCTGGGCTCGCGGCGGTACGCGGGAGCACTCGACGTGGTGCTCCGCGTGGCCGACCCGCTCGGCTTCGCCGAGGGAACGTGGCGTCTGCGCGTCGGCGCGGACGGAGAAGCCGTCGTCACCCGGGCGGACAAAAGCGAGGCGTCGGAGGTCGAGCTGACGGTCGGCGCCCTGAGCTCGCTCCTGCTCGGCGGGGTGCGCTCGACGGAGCTCGCCCACGCGGGACTCGTGCGGTCAGGGGCCGACGTCCTCGTCTCCGTCGACCGGGCTTTCACCCCCGAGGCGACCCCGCTGCTCGACATCTGGTACTGACGCCTTCTCATAGGAATTGGCAATACGCTTTCGCCGATGTCCGAATCCGCCGCTCCTCCGGTCGCCGACCGACCGCCGTCGCGCCTGACGAGGGTGGGCGCGTCGCTACGTCGCTACCTGTCGCACAACCCGGTGGCGATCGTCGTCGCGGTGATCGTCGTGGCGTCCGCCGCGGCGACCGGGTCGCTGTGGGGCGACGACGCGCTGGTCTGGGGAGCAGGGCCGTTGGCCACGTTCGGCAGCGGCCGCTGGTGGACCCTGCTGACAGCACTCGTCGTGCCGGATTCGACGATCGACGCGTTCTCGTCGGTGCTACTCGCTCTGACCGCGCTCGCGTACGTCGAACGTCTGGTCGGATCGCGGCGCACGAGCCTGTTCCTCGCCGCCATCGGCCTCAGCGGATTGCTCGTGGGCATCGGCCTGCACGCCGCCGCCTGGACGATCACCGATCTCCGCCCCGTCGTCGCGGCCGAGGTCCCCGTGCTCGACCCGACCACGGCGATCGCCGGGGCCGTCATGGCCGGATCGGCCTTCGCGCCGACGCTCTGGCGTCGTCGTCTGCGCCTGGTCGGCTTCGCCCTGTTGGCCCTCTTCGCTCTCTACGCGGGTGACGCCGACTCCTGGTACCGCCTGTCGGCGGCGGTCATCGGACTCTTTGTCGGGGCTCTGCTCGCGCGGGGCCGGGAGCGCCGGTCGTGGCACCGCAGTTCGACGCGCGAGACGCGGACCCTCCTCGCCCTGCTGGTCGCGGTCGTGGGCAGCGGCCCGATCGTCGCGCTCGTCAGCGGCGGAGGCCGCGGGCCGCTCTCGCTCGTGGTGGACGCCTACACGCAATACGACGACGAACTGCTCGCGCAGTGCGGCAGAGTCGCTTCGTCGGTCTGTGACGAGCAGATCGGCCTCCTCATGACCCGGGGTGCGGGCCCCGCCCTCCTCGCGATCGTGCCGCTCGTGCTGCTCCTGGTCGCCGCGTGGGGGCTGCGGCAGGGGAGGCGCTCGGCCTGGATCGTCGCGGAGTTCGTGCTCGTGGCATCCGCCGTCCTGCCCGTCATCTCCCTGCTGGACGGTCGCCTGCGCATCGACCCGTGGGTCGACGGCAGCGGCGCGGAGTACGTGCTGTGGGCGGTCGCGACGATCGTGATCCCCCTCGCGCTGGCCGCCGCCCTGGTCGTCGCCCGCGCGCGCTTCTCGGTGCGCGCCACCCCGCGCGCGGCGCGGACCGTCGCCGTGGTGGTCACCCTCGCCTTCGTCGTGTGCGCGACGACGCTGTTCGTCGTCGAGGCGATCGGGCACCGCGCCTTCGACCGGGAGGTGTCCGTGCTCGATCTGTTCGGATTGACGCTGCGACGGTTCCTTCCCCCGTCCTTCACCCATCCGGGCGGGTCCATGGCGTTCCCGCACAGCGGGCCCGCTCTGTTCGCGTACCAGTGGATCGGCGTGCTCTTCTGGGCCATCGTCGTCACCGCGATCCTGTGGCTCTATCGGCGCTCGCGGCGCCCCGCCGCGGTCGACGACACTCACTACCGCGATCTGCTGCGACGCGGGAGCGACACCCTCGGCTTCCTCGGCACCTGGGCCGGGAACAGCCACTGGTACTCCGACGACCGGGAGTGCGCCGTCGCCTACCGGCTGAGCGGCGACGTGGCACTGGCGGTCGGCGACCCCCTCGCCCCCGAGGGGCGGCGCCCGGAGGCGCTGCGGGGCTTCACCGATTACTGCGTCGAGCACGGGTGGACCCCGGCGTTCTACAGCATCCACTCCGACACCCTCGACGATCTGGTCGACCTGGGGTGGAGACACGTCCCCGTCGGGGTCGAGACGGTCATGGACCTTCCGGGCCTGACCTTCGCCGGCAAGAGCTGGCAGAAAGTGCGTCAGCCCCTCACCCGGGCCGAACGCGAGGGATACACGGCCGTGTGGTCGCGGTGGCACGAACTGAGCGTCGGTCAGGCCTCGCAGGTGATCGCCATCGACGAGGAGTGGGTCGCCGACCGTGCCCTGCCCGAGATGGGTTTCACGCTGGGCTCCCTCGACGAACTCCGCGACCGCGACGTGCGGCTGCTGCTGGCGGTCGGCCCCGACGATCGCATCGAGGCGGTCACCAGCTGGATGCCGTCGTGGACGGCGGGCGAGATCTCGGGCTGGACGCTCGACTTCATGCGGCGGCGCACGGACGGCCCCAACGGCATGATGGAGTTCCTCATCGCGAAGGCCGCCCTCGAGCTGCAGGAAGAGGGGGCCACGGTGTTGAGCCTGTCGGGGGCTCCTCTCGCCGACGACCCGGACGAAGCCGTCGACGGCGACCCGGCGCCTCTCCGGGCACTCCTGCGCTGGCTCGCCGAGGTCCTCGAGCCGGCGTACGGTTTCGCGTCGCTCTTCCGCTTCAAGGGCAAGTTCCGGCCCCGGTACCGCCCGCTCTCGCTCGCCTACCGTGATCCGCTGCAGCTTCCCGCCATCGGGGCCGCGGTCGGACGTGCCTATCTGCCCGACGCCTCACGCCGCGAGATCGTCGCACTGGCCCGAACCGCCTGGGAGGGACGCCGGTGAACAAGTTCATCCTGTCGTTCGAACTGATCGACAGCCCCATGCTGCTCATCAGCGCCACCATCGCGGCCCTCGGCGTGATCGCCGTCGTGGTGTGGCGCCCGCGTCGGATCGTGAGCACGCTCGTGCTCGGGATCGCTGCCGGCGTCGTGATGTTCGCGGTCGCGAAGATCCTCGAGGCGATGAACACCTTCCAGGGTCCGCTGCCCGGCGCGGCCATCTGGTGGGCATCGGGATCGATGCTCGCCGTCGCGATCGGCATCGTCGGGATCTTCCGCGCCCCGTGGCCGCGTCGCGTCCTCGGCGTCGTCGCCGTGATCGCCTCCCTGCTGGCGGGCATCCTCGGCGTGAACACCTCCTACGGGGTGACCCACAACCTCGCCGCGATCCTCGGCGTCCAAGCCCTCGATCCGGCGTCTCTGCCGCAGCAGGACGCCGTCGCCGAAGACCCCGCCACGCTGTACCAGACGTGGGAGCCGCCGGCCGACATGCCGGCCAAGGGATCGGTCAGCGCTCTGACGGGGAGCACGAAGATCCCCACCGGGCAGTACGCCGCGCGCGACGCGTCGCTCTACCTGCCTCCCGCGGCCCAGGTCGCCAAGCCTCCCGCTCTCCCTCTCCTGGTGTTCATGATGGGCCAGCCCGGCTCCCCCGACCCGACGGCGCTGGCCAAGGCGCTCGACGCCTTCGCCGCGAAGAACAAGGGACTCGCGCCCATCGCGATCGTCGTCGACCAGCTGACGGCACCGGATCGCGATCCGACGTGCGTCGACTCCGCTAAATACGGCGCCGTCGCGACCTACATCAATCAGCTCGTGCCGCAGTGGGCCGAGAAGAACCTCAACATCACCACCGACCACAAGTACTGGACCATCGGCGGGTTCTCCAACGGCGGCTCGTGCGCCGCGCTGTACGGGGCCAAGTACCCCGGCACGTGGGGGCAGATGCTCGACGTGATGGGCAATGAGTTCCCCGGGTCGGAGCACGTCGATCAGACGGTCAAGGACGTGTACAACGGAGATGCCGGGGCCTTCCAGGCGAACAAGCCGTCGGTGGTCATGGCGGCCGCGTCGCCCGGGACGTTCAGCGGACACACGGCGATCTTCACGTGGGGGAGCGAAGACAAGACCTACGGCCCGGGGCAACTCGCGAACTCAAAGGCGGCGGAGGCCGCGGGATTCACGGTGCAGACGCACATCGTCGAGGGAGCCGGGCACACCGGCGAGGCTCTCGACGGCAGTCTGGCCTGGGCGATCCCGGCCTTGGCGCCCGCGCTGGGGCTGGCTGCGCCGGCATCCTGAGGCCACCGCCGGAAGACCGCGTGAGCGGCTTCGCCCGGAAATGGATCGCGGACCCGGCTTGGCGACGCGGTAGGCCCGATCCGCGGGCGCGGGGAGCGCGAGACGGCATCTCGCTGACAACGGCGCCGCAGGATGACGCCGCTTCGTCGGCGAGATGCAGTTTCGGCGATCATGGCCCCGCCAGGCGTCCGGCCGCGGCGCGCGTGTGCGCACCCTCGGCTGCGGGGACGGCGGCGGTGACAGCTCCCGGTGAGAGCGCGGCGCCCGGGGACACGCTGTAGCCCTCTGCCGCCGGTGCGGTGAAACGCCGAGGGGCCCGACCGACAGGATGTCGTTCGGGCCCCTCGGCGTGCGGGTCAGCGCGCGAGCGCTTCTTTCATGATCGCGGCGTGCTCGTTGGCGTGCACCTTCGGCGAACCCGTCGCGGTCGAGGCCGCGGCGGCGCGCGAGATGCGGCGGATCGAGCGGCCACCGAGCTGATCGGCGACTTCGAGGGCAATGAACGGCCACGCCCCCTGGTTCTCGGGCTCGTCCTGCACCCACACCAGCTCGGCGTTGGGGTACTCGCCGAGGACACGGGTCAGCTCCTCGATGGGCGCCGGGTAGTACTGCTCCAGGCGCACGAGGGCGATCTCGGGGTTCGGGTTCTTGTCGAGCTCGGCGCGCAGATCCCAGTGGATCTTGCCCGCGTGCAGCAGGACACGCGTGACGGCGCCCTTGTCGACCCCGCGGTTGTCGTCGAGCACGGGCTCGAAGCGACCCTCGAGGAAGTCCTCGACGGGGCTCGTCGCGCCGCGCAGACGCAGCATCGCCTTCGGGGTGAAAACCACGAGCGGGCGACGGGGACGCTGGTAGGCCTGACGACGCAGCAGGTGGAAGTACGACGCGGGGGTCGAGGGGCGCGCGACGATCATGTTGTCCTGCGCGCACATCTGCAGGTAGCGCTCGATGCGGGCCGACGAGTGGTCGGGTCCCTGGCCCTCGTAGCCGTGGGGGAGCAGCAGCACGACGCTCGACTGCTGCGCCCACTTCTGGTCGGCCGACGAGATGAACTCGTCGATGACCGACTGGGCGCCGTTGGCAAAGTCTCCGAACTGCGCCTCCCACAGCACGAGCGCGTCGGAGCGCTCGACCGAGTAGCCGTACTCGAACGCCATGGCGGCGTACTCGCTCAGCAGGGAGTCGTAGACCCAGAAACGGCCCTGGTTCTCGCTCAGGTTCGCCAGCGGCAGCCATTCCTGGCCGTTGTCGCGATCGTGGAGCACCGAGTGACGCTGCACGAAGGTGCCGCGACGCGAGTCCTGACCCGCGAGGCGCACCGGTGTGCCCTCCATCAGCACCGAGCCGAAGGCGAGGAGCTCGCCGAAAGCCCAGTCGATGTTGCCGTTACGGCTCATGTCGTGGCGCTTCTCGAGCAACTGCTGGAGCTTGGTGTGCACCGTGAAGCCGTCGGGCTTGTTCACGAAGGCGTCGCCGATGTGCTGGACGACCTCGCGCGAGACACCCGTGGTCTCGGGAGCGCCCACCGCCGGCTCTTCGGCCGCGTCGATGGTGACGACGGGGTTCGCACCGGTCTCGGCCTCGTGCGTGTCGGCGAAGGCGACCTCGAGGCGGTTCTGGAAGTCCTGCTTCGCCTGCTCGTACTCGTCTTCGGTGATGTCACCGCGGCCGACGAGCGACTCGGTGTACAGGCGGCGGACCGAACGCTTCGCCTCGATGAGGTTCGTCATCAGGGGCTGGGTCATCGAGGGGTCGTCGCCCTCGTTGTGACCGCGGCGGCGGTAGCAGACGAGGTCGATCACGATGTCGCGGTGGAATTCCTCGCGGTACATGAACGCGAGCTCCGCGGCGCGGACGACGGCCTCGGGGTCGTCGCCGTTCACGTGCAGGATCGGAGCCTGGATTGTCTTGGCGACGTCGGTGGCGTACACCGAGGTGCGGGCGTCGGTCGGCGTCGTGGTGAAGCCGACCTGGTTGTTGACGACCACGTGGATCGTGCCGCCGGTGCGGTAGCCGCGCAGCTGCGACATCTGCAGCGTCTCGACCACGACGCCCTGACCCGCGAACGCGGCGTCGCCGTGCACGAGGATGGGCAGCCACGAGAACGTGCCGATGGGCTTGCGGTCCTGCTTGGCGCGGACGATGCCCTCGAGCACGCCGTCGACGGTCTCGAGGTGCGAGGGGTTGGCCGCCAGGTACACGGGGAGCTCGTCGCCCGCGTCACCGACGAAGGTGCCCTCGGTGCCGAGGTGGTACTTGACGTCTCCGGAGCCGCGCTTGCTGCCGATCGCGACGGCGCCCTCAAACTCGCGGAACACGTGCCCGTAGGTCTTGCCGGCGATGTTGGTGAGCACGTTCAGACGCCCGCGGTGGGCCATGCCGATGGCGGCCCCGTCGAGTCCGGCGGAGGCCGCACCCTGGAGGATCTGGTCGAGCAGGGGGATGAGGGACTCGCCGCCCTCGAGGCTGAAGCGCTTCTGACCGACGTACTTGGTCTGCAGGAACGTCTCGAACGCCTCGGCCTGGTTCAGCTTCGACAGGATGCGCAGCTGCTCGTCGTGGCCGGGCTTGGTGTACTTGACCTCGAGGTTGCTCTGGAACCACTGGCGCTGGGCCGGGTCCTGGATGTGCATGTACTCGACACCCATGGTGCGGCAGTACGAGTCGCGCAGCACGCCGAGGATGTCGCGCAGCTTGGCGACGCGCTTGTTGCCGAGACCACCGGTCACGAACTCGCGGTCGAGATCCCAGAAGGTCAGCCCGTGCGATTCGATCTCGAGGTCGGGGTGCGTGCGCTGGACGTACTCGAGCGGGTCGATGTCGGCCATGAGGTGGCCGCGCACGCGGAAGGAGTTGATGAGCTCCTGCACGCGGGCGCTCTTGTCGATGCGCTCGGAGATGTCGACGCTGATGTCGGCGGCCCAGTGGATGGGTGCGTAGGGGATGCGCAGGGCGGCGAAGATGTCGTCGTAGAAGCCGCGCTGCCCGATGAGCAGCTCGTGGACCTTCTTGAGGAACTCGCCCGAGCCGGCGCCCTGGATGACCCGGTGGTCGTAGGTGCTGGTGAGCGTGATCGTCTTGCCGATCGCCAGCTCGTTGAGCGTCTTCTCGCTCGCGCCCATGAACTCGGCGGGGTAGTCGAGCGCACCGGCGCCGATGATCGCGCCCTGGCCGCGCATGAGGCGGGGGACCGAGTGGACCGTTCCGATGCCGCCGGGGTTGGTCAGCGAGACCGTGGTGCCCTGGAAGTCGGCGGGGGTCAGCTTGTTGGTGCGGGCGCGGCGCACGAGGTCTTCGTACGAGGCGAGGAACTCGCCGAACGTGAGGGTGTCGGCCCGCTTGATGCTCGGGACGAGGAGGGCGCGCGACCCGTCGGGCTTGGGCATGTCGATCGCGATGCCGAGGTTGACGTGCGCGGGGGCCACGACCGAGGGCTTGCCGTCGATCTCGGCGTAGTAGACGTTCTGGCTGGGGAATTCCTTGAGCGCCTGGATCAGCGCCCAGCCGATGAGGTGCGTGAAGCTCACCTTGCCGCCCCGCGTGCGCGACATGTGGTTGTTGATGACGATGCGGTTGTCGATCATCAGCTTCGCCGGGATCGTGCGCACGCTGGTCGCGGTGGGCACCGTGAGCGAGTCGTCCATGTTGGACGCCAGGGCCTTCGGCATGCCCTTGAGGACCGTCACGCGGTCTTCTTCGGTGCTCTCTCCGGCGGCGGAGGGCACCACGCTGGGCGCCTGCGCCGGGATCGGCTGCGGCTTGGCCGGCTTCGCCGTGGTGCGGGCGACCGGCGCCTGACCGACCACGGGGATGGGAGCCGTCACCGGCTTGGGCTCGGACGCCGCCGGCGCCTGCGGCGCGGAGGGCGGGGGAGCGGCGGCGGAGGATCCATCGACGACCGGGTGGTACGCCTCCAGAATCGGCCACCAGGCCTTGTCTACGGAGTGCTTGTCGACTTTGAACTGTTCGTAGAGTTCGTCTACGAGCCACTCGTTCGCGCCGAACTCGCCCTCGCTCGAAGTACCGACGCCCGTCACCTGGCTCGACACAGTCGATCGCCTGCTTTCCTCGATGAAGATTCCTGTGGATACGCGGACGTCGCCGTCCTGCGTTCCTGCCAGCCTAGCCGAGGATTCTGGACGCCTTTCGGGTCTTTACATTCCCCTGATGTGGTGAGGTGGATGCCATGGAGTTCTCCGGCGCGCAGCCCGATGTCGACCTGACGTACTCGGACGTGTTCCTCGTCCCCCGCCATTCCGAGGTGCGGAGCCGCCTCGACGTGGACCTCGCCCCCGCCGACGGCAGCGGGGCGACGATCCCGCTCGTCTCGGCGAACATGAACTCGGTCACGGGCACGCGGCTCGCGGCGACCCTGGCCCGTCGCGGTGGCCTCGGCGTGTTGCCGCAGGACATGGCGCTGGAAGATCTGGTCGAGGCCGTGTCGTGGGTCAAGGCCCAGCCGACCGCGTGGGACACGCCCCTGATCCTCCCGCCCGAGGCTACCGTCGCCGACGCCCGCCGCATCCTCCCGGCGGTGCCCGGTCGGGGCATCGTCGTGGCCGTCGCTCGTGAGGACGGGGTGGTGGACGTGTCCGCGGTGCGGGGCATCGTGTCCGCGGGGCGCCTCGCCACGGCCCTCCCTGACGCCACGCTGGGTGACATCGCTCGTCGGGACGCCGCTGCGCTCGACGCGGCGGACGTGCACGACCCGCGCGAGGTGTTCGCACGGATCGAGGCCGCGGGCGTCGACATCGTGCCGGTGGTCGACGGCGACCGGCTGGTCGGCACCCTTTCCGCACGCAGCGCATTGCGCGCCTCCGTCTACCGCCCGGGCGTCGACGCCCGGGGGCGCCTCATCGTGGCCGCGGCCGTCGGGGTGAACGGCGACGTCGCCACCAAGGCGCGCGCCCTCGCGGACGCCGGGGTGGACGTCCTCGTCGTCGACACCGCCCACGGCCACCAGGCCCAGATGCTCCGGGCGCTGCGCGCGGTGTCCGCCCTCGATCTCGGCATCCCGATCGCCGCCGGCAACGTGGTGACCGCGGACGGCGTCGCCGACCTGACCGACGCCGGGGCGACGATCCTCAAGGTGGGCGTGGGACCGGGCGCGATGTGCACGACCCGCATGATGACCGCTGTCGGGCGGCCCCAGTTCTCGGCGGTGCTCGAGACCGCCGAAGCCGCCCGGTCGGTGGGGGCGCACGTGTGGGCGGACGGCGGCGTGCGCTACCCCCGCGACGTGGCCCTCGCACTCGCCGCGGGCGCGGCATCGGTCATGGTCGGCTCGTGGTTCGCCGGGACCATCGAGGCGCCGGGAGAGCTGCAGACCGACGCCGGAGGGCGCATCTACAAGGAGTCGTGGGGCATGGCCTCGACGAAGGCGGTGCAGGGACGGTTCGGCGCGCTCGACCCGTTCGAGCGGGCGCGCAAGGAGCTGTTCGCCGAGGGCATCTCGTCGTCGCGCATCTACCTCGACCCGCAGCGTCCGGGCCTGGAGGACCTGCTCGACATGATCACCTCGGGCGTGCGCTCGTCGTTCACGTACGCCGGAGCGGCCACCGTCGCCGAGTTCCACGAGCGCGCCCGCGTCGGCTTGCAGTCGGCCGCCGGGTACGACGAGGGCAAGGCGCTCCCCGTCAGCTGGTGAGCAGGCGGTCGAGGGTCGCCGCGGCCTCGAGCGTGATCCAGGCGCCCAGCTGCACCGAGAAGTCCAGGTCGTCGCCGTCGGCGACGGCCGCGCGGCGCGGGTCGGCCGGGAACAGCCCGTCGCGGCGGCCCTCCCACAGGGCGTCGGCGTTGCGCTCGACCAGTCGCCGGGCCGCGTGCGCCGCGGCCTCGCCCTCGTCGTCTTCGCTCTCGGACAGCTCGACGGCCGCGTCGGCGAGATAGCGGGCCAGGATGCCGGCGAACAGGCCCCCGTCGCCGCCTCCGGCCGCGGGCATGAGCCCCTCGTCGTCGGCACACCATCGCTCGACCGCGTGCACGAGTTCGCGCGCCCGGCGCACGTGCCTCCAGGCGGCGTCGGTCTCGTCGATCGCCGACTCGCCCAGCAGCAGCTCGAGGCCGATCGTCGCGCCCTGGTTGTAGGTCCACAGGTCGGGCCGCACCGCGTCGTGCTCGATGCCGTCGCGGACGAGGCCGGTGCTGTCGTCGTCGAGGGTGGATGCCATCCAGTCGGCGAGCCGCTCCGCCTCGGTGCGGTGACCGGCCAGGGCCAGCACCATCGCCCCCGGGGCGTTCGCCGGGGCGTTGTACAGCGCGCTGCCGACGCTCCACGGGAGGGCGCCGACACCGGGGTCGATCGCCTCGTGCAGGCGCGCGGCGATCTTGCGGAACGCGCGGGGGTTCGCGCGGCTGGTGAACAGTCCCAGTCCCATCCAGGCGATGTCGTCGTAGAACGGCGTCGTCCAGCGCCCGACGGTGCGCAGCGTCACGCCGCGGCCCAATCGGCGCAGGAGTCGGCGGCGTCGCGGGTCGGGGCGGTTGCGCTCGGCGTCGGCGAGCACGTGGATCAGGTGGGCGTGCCACCAGTAGTGCCACGTCCGGGCGCTGCGGGCGTCGGCGACCGAGGCGTGAGCCCAGGCGACCGGACCGTAGCGGTGGAGGTAGCGCTCGAGCACCGCTCGTTCCGCGGCGGCGGCGCGGTGCTGCGCCGGGGTGTCGGCATCCATTCGTCCATCCTCTCCAGTGCTCACGGATGTGCACGAGACGGATGCCGAGGGGCGCGGGCTGCAATAGAATCGACCGCACGATGGACGACCCTCCCAGTTGTAGACCCAGGCCCCACAGACCCTCTTCCGCCGAGCGATCGAGCGGGGGTGATGCCTGATGGATTACGTCATGCTGGGCGTGGGGCTCGCGCTCACCGTGGGAACCGGACTCTTCGTCGCGAGCGAATTCGCCCTCGTCAACCTCGACCGTGCCGACCTCGAATCCCGTCGCGCCGCGGGTGAGACCCGTCTGTCGCTGACCATCGATGCTCTGCGCATCACCTCGACGCACCTGTCGAGCGCGCAGCTGGGCATCACGCTCACGACGCTGCTCACCGGTTACACGATGGAACCGGCGATCTCGAACCTGCTCCGGCCGGTCTTCCAGTCGTGGGGGCTCCCCGAGGCGCTCACCGTCTCGGTGGCCGCCGTCATCGGCGTCGGCTTCGCGACCGTGCTCTCGATGATCCTCGGCGAGCTCGTCCCCAAGAACTTCGCGTTGGCCATCCCGCGCCAGACGGCCAAGCTCGTCATGCCGTTCCAGGTCGCCTTCACCGCGGTGTTCAAGCCCGCGATCGTCGTGCTCAACGGCAGCGCCAACGGCGTGCTGCGCGCGATGGGCGTCGAACCCAAAGAGGAGCTGTCGGGAGCCCGGTCCGCCGAGGAGCTGTCGAGCCTCGTGAAGCGATCTGCCAGCGCCGGCATGCTCGAGAAGGACACGGCCTCGCTGCTGGACCGCAGCCTCACCTTCGCGCGCCTCAGCGCGGCCGATGTCATGACCCCGCGCCCGAGCGTGCACGCGCTCGCCGCGGGCGACCCCGCCGACGACGTGGTGCAGCTCGCCCGCCGCACCGGGCACAGCCGCTTCCCCGTGTACGGGGAGTCCATGGACGACATCGTCGGCGTCGTGCACCTCAAGGCCGCGATCGGCGTGCCGCGTGAGAAGCGGGGCGACGTGCCGGTGGCGGCGCTGTCGACCGAGCCCCTGCGCGTGCCCGAGACCGTGCACCTCGACGCGCTCGTCTCGGAGCTGCGTTCGCGCGGTTACCAGATGGCGATCGTCATCGACGAGTACGGCGGAACCGCCGGGGTCGTGACGCTCGAGGACCTCGTGGAGGAGATCGTGGGCGAGGTGCTCGACGAGCACGACCGCTCGCGCGCCGGCGTCGTGCGCTCGGCGGCGTCCGTCACGTTCCCCGGCGACCTGCGGCCCGATGAGGCCCTCGACCGCGCCGGCGTGCGCGTGCCCGAGGGAGAGGTGTACGACACGGTGGGCGGCTACATCATGGCGGCGCTCGAGCGCATCCCCGTCGTCGGCGACACCGTCGATCTCGAAGACGGCAGACTCGCCGTGCAGCGCATGGACGGCCGGCGTGTCGACCGCGTGCAGTTCACGCCGACCCCGGTGGAACAGGACGTCGACGAGCTGGTGCGCGCGGCGAAGGGCGGTGACCAGCGATGAGCGACTGGGCCGGAATCGCCTGGCTGGTGGTCCTCTTGGCCGCCAACGCCTTCTTCGTCGGCGCGGAGTTCGCCGTCATCTCGGCGCGCCGCTCGCAGATCGAGCCGCACGCCGACCGCGGCTCGCGCGCGGCGAAGACCGCGCTGTACGCCATGGAGCACGCGACGCTCATGCTCGCGACCTGCCAGCTGGGCATCACGATCTGCTCGCTGCTGATCCTGAACGTCTCGGAGCCCGCGATCCACCACCTGCTCGAGGGGCCGCTGGGACTCACCGGGCTGCCCGAGGCCGCCGTCGGCGTGATCGGCTTCGTCGTCGCGCTGCTGGTGGTGTCGTACCTGCACGTGGTGTTCGGCGAGATGGTGCCCAAGAACCTCGCGTTCTCGCTCCCGGATCGCGCCGTGCTCATGCTCGCCCCGCCGTTGGTCGCCGTCTCGAAGGCGTTCCACCCGATCATCGTGGCGCTCAACTGGACGGCCAACCACGTGCTGCGACTGTTCCGCGTGGAGCCGAAGGACGAGGCCGCCTCGACCTACACGCTCGACGAGGTCGCGACCATCGTGACGCAATCGCGGCGCGAGGGCGTGCTCGACGACTCCGCCGGAACGGTGACCGCCGTGGTGGAGTTCACCGAGAAGAAGGCCGCCGACATCGCGGTGCCGGTGAGCGCCCTGGTGACGCTGCCCGAGACGACCACCCCGGCCGAGATCGAGCGCGCCGTCGCCCAGCACGGATACTCGCGGTACGTGATCGTCGACGAGACGGGACACCCCACGGGCTACGTGCACCTGAAGGACGTGCTGCGCGCGGCGGAGGGATCGGATGCCGACATGGCCCGCCCCATCCCCGCCAAGCGCGTGCACCACATGGTGTCGATGCTCGAGACCACCGATCTCGAGGACGCCCTGGCCCTCATGCGCCGCTCCGGTCGCCACCTCGCCCAGGTGCGCGACGACCGCGGCGACGTGCAGTCGGTCCTCTTCCTCGAAGACGTGATCGAAGAGCTCGTCGGCGAGGTGCAGGACGCCACCGAGCGTCGCCGCTTCGTCTGAACGCAGAACACCGGATGCCACGGGGCCTGGGCCTCGTGGCATCCGGTGTCTTCGGGTGAGGGTGCGGTCGTTGCGTGCGATGTCGGCCGGGGTGCGCGGGTGCGGCGGGCCTCAGTACGCGCGGAGGTACTGCGCGGGGGCGGGGCTCGGTGCGCCCAGCTCGGCCGCGGCGCGCAGCGCGTAGTGCGGGTCGCGGAGCCATTCGCGGGCCGAGAGGATCGCATCGGCGCGGCCGTCGGCGAGGATCTGCTCGCCGAAGGTCGGATCGTCGATCATGCCGACGGCCGCGACGAGCAGGCCCGTCTCGCGTCGGACGGTCTCGGCGTAGTCGACCTGGTAGCCGGGCCCGGGGACGATGTGCTGATGGGGCACGAGGCCGCCGCTGGAGACGTCGATGAGGTCGGCGCCCGCGTCGGCGACGAGACGCGAGGCCGCGACGGTGTCGGCGACGTCCCAGCCGCCGTCTGCGGCGTCGGTGGCCGAGAAGCGGACGAACACGACCGCCTCTCCCGCGGCCTCGCGCACGGCCTCGGTCACCCGCGCGAGGAGGCGCACGCGGTTCTCGAACGATCCGCCGTACTCGTCATCGCGGTGGTTCGTGAGCGGCGAGAGGAACTGGTGGAGCAGGTAGCCGTGGGCGGCGTGCACCTCGACGACCTGGAAGCCGGCGCGAACGGCCCGGCGGGTGGCATCCGCGAAGTCGGTGACGACCTTCTCGATCCCCGCGGCGTCGAGGGCGACGGGGGCGGCGAAGGCGTCGTACGCCAGAGCCGAGGGGGCGACGGTGGTCCAGCCGCCCTCAGCGGGAGAGACCGTGCCGCGACCGCCGGTGAGGGGCGAGGTGGTCGAGGCCTTGCGGCCCGCGTGGCCGAGCTGCACTCCGGCGACCGCTCCGCGCGAACGGATGGCGGCGACGATCGGGGCCCACGCCTCGGCCTGCGCGTCGGTCCAGATGCCCGCGTCCTCGGGCGAGATCCGCCCCTCGGGTGACACCGCGGTCGCCTCGGCGATCACCAGGCCCGCGCCTCCGGCCGCGAACTGCGCGAGGTGCACGTGGTGCCACTCGTTCGGCACGCCCTCGACAGCGCTGTACTGGCACATCGGCGAGACCCAGAGGCGGTTGCGCATCTCGGTACCGCGGATCGAGAGGGGTGTGAAGAGGGAACTCATGAGGACCTTTGCGTTCTAAGGTGACGCCATGACGGCGAAGGACTTCGACGGGCAGGACGTCGCCCGTGCACTGCGGAAGCCAACGGCGGACGACGACAAGTATTCCCGCGGAGTCGTCGGGTTGCGCACCGGCTCGGCCCGATACCCGGGGGCCGCGGTCCTCGGTGTCGAGGGGGCCTGGCGGACGGGAACGGGGATGGTCCGGTACCTCGGCCCCGCGCGCGCCCAGGACTTCGTGCTCCACCGGCGCCCCGAGACCGTCACCGCGGACGGGCGCGTGCAGGCGTGGGTCATCGGATCGGGGACGGATGCCGCCGAGCGCGACGCCGCCGAGACCGCGGCGCTGCGCGGCATCCTGTCGGGAGAGATCCCCGTCGTCGTCGACGCCGGAGCGCTCGATCTCGTGCCGGGGGCGACGGCCCCCGTGATCGTCACCCCGCACGCGCGGGAGCTCGACCGGCTCCGCGAGAGCCTCGGGATGCCGGCGGCCGACGCCCGTGACGACGACGCGCGAGAGGCGGCGGCTCGCGAGACGGCGGAGGCGTTCGGGGGAGTGGTGCTCTCGAAGGGGGCGGTGAGCATCGTCGCCGCCGCGGGCGGGTGGACGCGTCGCGTGTCGGCCGGGACCCCGTGGCTGGCGACCGCGGGCACCGGAGACGTGCTCGGCGGGGTGCTCGGAGCCGTCCTGGCCGGGTCGGTGGCCGCCGGACGCGACGCCGTGGGCGACCTCGCCACCAGCGCCGCCGCGGCCGCGTGGCTGCACGGACGCGCCGGGCGGGCGGCATCCCTCGCCCTCGGAGAAGGCGGCGGACCGATCGCGGCACTCGATGTCGCCGACGCCCTTCCGAGCGTCGTGGCCGCCGTCCTGCGGGACTCGATCGCGTAACGGTTCGCCCCCGCGCACCGCGCGACGACGGGGGTCGCGCCGCCGCCCGTCCGGGTCGGGAAGCCCCGCCCGCTTAGGATGAGGCGGTGTTGAGGCGTGTCGTTCCCCTGTTTGTCGCGTTCGTCGCCGTACACGTCGTGGTGGGGATCCTGGGCTATCAGCAGCCCAACGAGCCCATGGGCGACGTGTACCTGGTGTACGAACCCTGGTCGCGCTGCGCGCTGTTCGGCGGCATCGACGTGAGTTCGTGCACGCGCAGCGACGCGTGGGCGTGGCCCGGCATCACCGAGAAGTGGATCTACCCGCAGCTCGCCTTCCTGCCGATGACATTCGCGTGGGTCTTCGCCTGGGCGGTCGGGTACACCCCCGCGTGGGCGATCACCGTCGCCCTGTTCAACCTCGTCGCCTTCGTCGTGCTGGTCGGCAAGGGCCGCTCGACGGGTCGCGTGCTCGCCGCGTGGTTCTGGATCGCCGCGATCCTCCTCATCGGTCCCGTGGGGCTCTACCGCATCGACGGCATCACGGTGCCGTTCGCGATCCTCGGCAGCATGTGGATGCTGCGGCGCCCGTTCGTGGCCTCGCTCCTGCTCTCGATCTCGGTGTGGATGAAGGTGTGGCCCGCCGCGATCCTGGCCACGGGTCTCATCGTCGTGCGTCGCCGCCTGGCGCTGATCTGGGGCGCGGTCGCGGTGTCGCTCGCGACGATCATCCCCGTCGTGGCCCTGGGGGGAGCGCCCTACGTCTTCGGATTCGTGGGAGACCAGACGTCCCGCGGCATCCAGATGGAGGCGCCGGTCGGCGGCCTGTACATGTTCTTGGCGGCCTTCTACGTGCCCGGCAGCGAGGTCTACTACGACAGCGGCGTGCTCACCTTCCAGGTGACCGGGCCGGGCGCCGAGCCCCTCATCGCCGCGATGACACCGATCATGCTGCTCACGATGGTCGCCGTCGCCGTCGTCGGCGTGATGAAGATGCGCCGCGGAGCGACCTTCCTCTCGCTGTTCCCCCCGCTCTCGCTGGCCCTGGTGACCGCGTTCATCGCGCTGAACAAGGTCGGCTCGCCGCAGTACTACGTGTGGCTGTTCGCCCCGGTCGTGCTCGGCCTGATGATCGACCGTCGTCGCTGGTACGCGTTCGCGGGGATGACGCTCGTGATCGCCGCTCTCACGCAGTGGATGTACCCGCTGATGTACGACGGACTGATGGCGACGCACCCGAACCCCTTCCCCGTGGTCGTGCTCGAGGCGCGCAACCTGCTCGCCCTGGTCCTGCTGGTGTGGGCGATCGTGCGCGTGGTGCGCGTGCCCACGGGGCGCGTGCGTCCGCCGGCGGGGCTGCGCGAGATCGTGACGGGGCGCCGGCCGATCCCCGCCCGGGTTCCGTCCGGGCGCTGAGCCCGTTCCGCCCGACGGGTCGCCGCCGTAGGCTCGGAGCATGCTCATCGCCTTCTCCGTCGCCCCCTCCGGCGTCGGCACCCTCGCAGCCGAGAACCCCGACGCCTCGGTGCACGACGCCGTCGCCGCGGCGGTCGCCGTCGTGCGCGCGTCGGGGCTGCCCCACCGCACGACCTCGATGTTCACCGAGATAGAGGGGGAGTGGGACGAGGTGTTCGCCGTCGTGAAGGCGGCGACGGATGCCGTGATGCCCTACGGCTCTCGTGTCTCGCTCGTGCTTAAGGCCGACATTCGCCCCGGGCGGACCGGCGAGCTCGACGGCAAGATCGAGCGGCTCGAGGACGCGCTGGAGCGTCGCGAGGACTGAACCGCGCGGGCGCCACTCCCGGCTCTCGAAACGATTCGACCTGACCCTCGCCGGCCGACTACGATCGGCTGGTGACCTCTTCGACGACCTCGAGAGGTGCGGCGATGCGGGCGCTCCTTTCTCTCGCCATCGGTAGTTTCGGCATCGGTATGACCGAGTTCGTGGTGATGGGCCTGCTGCCCAACATCGGCCGCGACCTGCTGCCCACCGCCTACGCGGCGTCGCCCGACGACGCGATCGCCCAAGCCGGGTGGCTCATCTCGCTGTACGCCCTCGGCGTCGTGGTGGGAGCCCCCACCATCGCCGGGTCGGTCGCGCGCTTCCCGCGGCACCGCGTGATGATCGTGCTGGCCGCAGCGCTCGCCTTCTTCACGCTGCTGACCGTGATCGCCCCCACGTTCGAGCTGGTCGCGGCATCCCGCTTCCTCGCAGGACTCCCGCACGGGGCGTACTTCGGCATCGGCGCCCTCGTCGCCGCCGACGTGCTCGGCCCGGGCAACCGCGCCAAGGGCGTGGCCTTCGTGCTCACGGGCCTCACGATCGCGAACGTCGTGGGCGTGCCGCTCGGCACCCTCCTCGGCCAGCAGGTCGGGTGGCGTGCCGCGTTCGCGGTCGTCGCGGGCATCTTCGCCCTCGCGACGCTGTGCATCGCGTTCTTCGTGCCGAAGCACCCGGGCACGCCCGGTCGACGCCTCCGCGACGAGCTGCGGGTCTTCCGGCTCGGACAGGTGTGGTTCGCGCTCGGCATCGGCGCCGTCGGATTCGGCGGCTTCTTCGCGATGTACAGCTACATCGCGCCCATGATCACCGACGTCGCGGGCCAGCCGGAATGGGCCGTCTCGCTCGTCCTGGTGCTCGTGGGCATCGGCATGACGATCGGCAACATCGTCGGAGGAGCGCTCGCCGACAAAGACCTGCGCTTCTGGCTGTTCACCGGGCTGATCGCGCTGGGCGCGGCCTGCGTGGGCCTCGCCCTGACCGCCGGGTGGATCGTGAGTCTCGTGCTGTTCGCGTTCCTCGTGGCCTTCTGCGGCTCGGCGCTGAGCCCCGCCATCCAGACGCGGCTCATGGACGTCGCCGAGGACAACCAGTCGATCGCCGCCGCCCTCAACCACTCGGCGCTCAACATCGGCAACAGCCTCGGAGCGTTCCTCGGCGGCCTCGCGATCGCCGCGGGGCTGGGACTCGTGGCCCCCGCGTGGGTGGGGGCGGTCCTGGCCCTCGGCGGACTGGTCGTCGCCGTGCTCGCCTATCGCGTCGAAGACCGCACCGGCCGTCACCCCACCCACCGGATGCCGGCGGCCGAGGCCGCGCAGACGGCGATCACCGGCTCGATCCCGACGCAGCGTTGAAGCGGGCGCGAGCGCGCTCGTGGGTCGACCGAAATCGCGGATGCCGCGGGCTCACGGCATCCGGGAATGCTCAGCTCGCGAGCAGGCGGCGCAGGTGCGCGGCGACCGCGGCGGTCTCGATGAGGAAGCCGTCGTGGCCGAAGTCGCTCGAGAGCACGACCGCGCTGTCTCCGTCGAGCGTGCGCGGGACCCCGCGGGCGATGCGGTGCTGGCCGTCGATGGGGAACAGGCGGTCGCTGTCGATCCCGAGTACCAGCGTGGTCGCGGTGACGCGGCCGAGGGCGTCTTCGACGCCATCGCGGTCGCGGCCGACGTCGTGCGAGTTCATCGCCTCGACCAGGGTCAGGTAGCTGTTCGCGTCGAAGCGGCGGGTGAACTTGTTGCCGTGGAAGTCGAGGTACGACTCCACCGCGAAGCGTCCGCCGCGGCCCAGGGGGCTGACCCCCGACTGCCACGACCGCTGGAAGCGCGAATTGAGCTCGGTGGGGCTGCGGTAATTGAGAAGGGCCATGCGGCGGGCGAGCGCGAGACCGCGGTGCGGGCCGTCGCCGTCGCCCGCGTCGTAGTACTCGCCGCCCGCGAAGCGGGGGTCGACCCTCACGGTGTCCATCTGCACGGAGTTCAGCGCGATCTGGTCGGCCGTCGTGATCGGCGGGGCCGAGAGGATCGCGGCACGCTCCACACGGTCGGGGTGACCGACGGCCCATTCGATCGCGTGCATGCCGCCCATCGAGCCGCCGACCACGGCGTACCAGCTGCCGATGCCGAGGCGATCGGCGAGCAGGGCCTGCGCCGCGACCTGGTCGCGGATCGTCAGGTACGGAAAACGCGAGGCCCATTCGTACCCGTCGGGCGCGATGCTCGCGGGGCCGGTCGAGCCCTGGCATCCGCCCAGCATGTTCGGGGCGACCACGAAGAAGCGGTCGGTGTCGATCGCGGCGCCGGGGCCGACGAGGTCGCTCCACCACCCGGCCGTGGGATGGCCGGGCCCGGCCGCGCCGCGCACGTGGCTGTCGCCGGTGAGGGCGTGCAGGATGAGGACCGCGTTGTCGCCCGCGGGGGAGAGCTCGCCCCACGTCTCGAAGGCGAGGCGGAACGCCGGGAGGGACTCGCCGCTCTCGGTCTCGAACGCCCCGAACGCGGCGAAGCGGCGGTCGCCGACCGGGTCGCCGTCGCGCCAGGCGCCGGTGGCGGGAGGGCGGCCGAGGAGGGACCGGGCGTCGGCCTCCGTCACCGGGGCCGAGGGCACCGTGTCTTCGGAGATCTGCCAGTCCATGGCATCCATTCTCTCCGGTGTCGGAGGGGTCGACCGGACTGTTACGGTCGCGGACCACGGCGACGGTGCGTGTCAAGAACCCGTTCCCTCCCGGGTGGGGTCGTCATGATCCGGGCATGGCGAACTTCCTCCTCATCGCGGCCTCGAGCGACATCGGTCAGGCGACGGCGAAACGACTGCAGGACGCGGGACACCGCGTCGTGACCACCGCGCGGGACTCCTCGCGGATCGAACCCGACTTCACCCTGGATGCCACCGACTTCGACGCCGTGGACCGCGTCGTCGGCGAGGCGGGCGATCTCGACGGCATCGCGGTGTTCGCGGGCTCGATGCTGCTCAAGCCTGCGCACCTGACCTCGCGCGAGCAGTACGACGAGCTCATCGCCGCCTCGCTGACCACGGCGTTCGCCGCCGTCCGCGCCGCAGGATCCCACATGCGCGACGGGGGAGCGGTCGTGCTGGTCTCGTCGGCGGCGGCCCTCGCGGGGCTGCCGAACCACGACGGGATCGCCGCAGCGAAGGCCGGGGTTATCGGTCTGACGCTCTCGGCCGCCGCGAGCTATGCCGCGCACGGACTGCGCGTGAACGCCGTGGCCCCGGGCCTCGTGCAGACGCGGCTGACCGAGAAGCTCACCTCGAGCGACATGTCGCGCAAGGTGTCAGAGGCGATGCACCCGCTCGGTCGCCTCGGCGAGCCCGACGACGTCGCGCGCGCCGTGGAGTTCCTGCTCGCGCCCGAGAACGCGTGGATGACCGGCCAGGTGCTGGGCGTCGACGGGGGCCTGGGAAGCCTGCGGCCGCGGCAGAAGGTGTGACCCCCGCCGCGTGAGGGGTCGGTTCTGGTCGCCTCGCACGCGGCCGGGCGACACATTCCGACCCCTCACGCGCGTCGGTACACGCGCGAACGCCCCGACCCGGGGAGCCCGGGGCGGGGCGTTCGGCGCGTGCGGGTCAGGCGCGGGCGGCCTCGGACAGGCGACGCGCGGCGGCGAGGGCCTCGTCGAGGTCGGCCTTGAGGTCGTCGATGTTCTCGAGCCCCACCGACAGGCGCACCAGGCCCGGGGTTACGCCGGCGGTGAGCTGCTGCTCGGGCGTGAGCTGCGAGTGGGTGGTGGACGCCGGGTGGATGACCAGCGAGCGCACGTCGCCGATGTTGGCGAGGTGGCTGAACAGGCTCAGCGAGTTGACGAACTCGCGGCCCGCTTCGACGCCGCCCTTCAGCTCGAACGACAGCACCGCGCCGACGCCCTTGGGGGCGTAGTTGTTGGCCGCGGCGTACCAGGGCGAGGTCGGCAGACCGGAGTAGTTGACGGTCGCGACGTCGGGGTGCGACTCGAGCCACTCCGCGATCTCCTGCGCGTTCTGCACGTGGCGCTCGATGCGCAGCGACAGGGTCTCGATGCCCTGGATGAGCTGCCACGCGCTCTGCGGCGAGATCGAGGCTCCGAGGTCGCGCAGCAGCTGTACGCGCGCCTTGATGATGTAGGCGAGGCCGTCGCCGACCGCCTGCGTGTAGACCGCGCCGTGGTACGAGGGGTCGGGGGTCGTCAGGCCCGGGAAGCGCTCGGAGTTCTCGGACCAGGGGAAGGTTCCGCCGTCGACGATGACGCCGCCGATCGTGGTGCCGTGCCCGCCGAGGAACTTGGTCGCCGAGTGGACGATGATGTCGGCGCCGTGCTCGAAGGGGCGGATGAGGTACGGGGTCGCGATCGTGTTGTCGACGATGAGCGGCACCCCGGCGTCGTGGGCGATGTCGGCGACGGAGCGGATGTCGAGCACGTTGATCTTGGGGTTGCCGATGGTCTCGGCGAAGAACAGCTTGGTGTTCGGACGCACCGCCGCGCGCCACTCTTCGGGGTCGTCCTGGTTCTCGACGAAGGTCGTCTCGATGCCGAGCTTGGCGAGGGTGTACTTGAAGAGGTTGTACGTGCCGCCGTAGATCGAGCTCGACGAGACGATGTGGTCGCCCGCCTGCGCGATGTTGAGGACGGCGAAGGTCTCGGCTGCCTGTCCGCTGGCGACGAGGAGGGCGCCGGTGCCGCCCTCGAGGCCCGCGACGCGCTGCTCGACGACGTCTTGCGTGGGGTTCTGGATGCGCGTGTAGATGTTGCCGAACTCGGCCAGCGCGAACAGGTTCGCGGCGTGGTCGGCGTTGTCGAACACGTACGAGGTGGTCTGGTAGATCGGGGTGGCGCGGGCCTTGGTCACCGGGTCGGGCTGTGCGCCGGTGTGGATCTGCTTGGTCTCGAAACGCCAGTTCTCGGGTACCGACATGACTGCTCCTCAGCTTCTGGAGGCCGGGCGGTCGCCGTGGCCTGTTGCGAGCGTAGGGACAGCCTCCGACACCGACAACCGATGGGGACACGGGCCGTAACACCGCGCCGCGGTCCGGTGTCGGAGGGGACCGATAGCGTGGATGCCATGACACGACGCGCAGTGGTGACCGGGGCCAGTTCGGGTATCGGAGAGGCGACGGCGCGCCTCTTGCGCTCGCGCGGGTGGGAGGTCGTGGGCGTCGCCCGTCGCGCGGACCGCCTCGCGGCCCTCGAGGCCGAGACCGGGGTCGTCGCGCACGCGGCCGACCTGACCGACGCCGCCGACGTCGCCGGGCTGTCGACCTGGCTGCGCGAGACCGGCGGACTCGACGCGCTCGTGCACGTCGCCGGAGGCGCGCGCGGCAGCGACCGCGTCGAAGACGGCGACCCCGAGGACTGGCGCTGGATGTTCGAGGCGAACGTGCTCTCGGGGCAGCGGCTCGTGGCATCCCTTCTGCCTCTCCTGCGCTCGGCCGCCGACGCCGGCGGCCACGCCGACCTGCTCTTCGTCACCTCGACCGCCGCACAGACGGCCTACCCGGGCGGCGGCGGGTACAACGCGGCCAAGGCGGGCGAGGCGATGCTCGTGCACGCTCTGCGTCAGGAGCTCAACGGCGAACCCCTGCGCGTCATCGAGATCGCCCCGGGCATGGTGCGCACCGAGGAGTTCAGTCTCAACCGCCTGGGCGGAAATCAGGAAGCCGCCGACAAGTTGTACGAGGGTGTCGAGGCGCCGCTCCTGGCCGACGACGTCGCCGACGTCATCGCGTACGCCCTCGACGCCCCCGGTCACGTGAACCTCGACCTGGTCACCCTGCGTCCCGTGGCCCAGTCCGCGCAGCACCTGCTTGCGCGCGGGCCCCTGACGACGCGCTGACCCGGGGGCGACCGCGCCGCGGTCGACAGCGGCGGAAGGCAGCCCGGTAGCGGGGTCAGCCCACCTCTCCGCGCGCCGCGGTGGCGGCGACCTCGACCTCCGCCGCGTCGGAGAACGCGACCTTCGGGACGAAGAACAGCAGCACGGCGGCGAGCAGGCCGCCCGCGCTGCAGATGATCCACACGGTGACGTAGCCGGCGAACGGTGCGGCGGTTCCGATCGCGGCTCCCGCACCGCCGGCCAGCACCACGCCGAAGATCGCGGACGACATGGTGCCGCCCATCGTCTTGGTCGTGTTGGTCATCGCCGAGGCGACGCCCGTCTGTCCGCGCGGAGCCGCCGCCGCGGCGGCGGCGGGCATCGCCGCGACCAGGGCGCCCGCGCCGAGACCCGCGATGCCGAGGCTCAGCAGCACCTGCCACAGCTGGTCGTGCAGGGGGAGGAGGAGGGCGTACCCGACACCGACGAGAGCCGCGGCCCCGATGAGCATGACGCGCGGGCTCGCGCGACGCGAGGTGACGGCGAAGAGGACGGCGCCGACGATGAGCGAGAGCAGGTAGGCGCCGACCACGTTCGAGCGCTGCGTCGCGTCGAGGCCCAGGCCGTAGCCGAGGGCGGGGTCGGTGCCGATGTAGGTGACGAGCGGCCCCTGAGCCCCGAGCAGGCTGATCCCGACGAGGAAGGCGGTGGCCTGCACGGGCCACATCTCGGGACGCCGGAGCATGCGGATGTCGATGGCCGGATCGGGTTGGCGTAGCTCGTAGCGCACGAAGAGCGCGCCGAGGATCACACCGACCACGAGGAGGCCGCCGATGACGAGGGGGCCCGGGCCCGCCGGCAGGCGCACGAACGACAGCGCCCCGGTGATGAACAGCAGAGCACCGGCGAGGATGACGAAGCCGCCGACGTCGAGACGGCGCGGCTCGCTCGAGCGCTCGGACTCGGGCACCCCGAGCCAGATCGCGACGCTGATGAGGGTCACCACGACGGCCGGGATCGCCAGAGAGAGCGGGAGGTCGCCCCCGCTCGCGGCGAAGAAGCGACCGGCGGCGAGGGCGCCGAGGATGCCGCCGAATTGCAGGCCGACGACGAGGAGTCCGGCGGCACGGCGCGTCTGGGACACTCCGCGCTGCTGGCGACGTCCGCGGTCGAAGATCAGGGCGATCTCGAGAGGCAGCCAGACGACGTAGAACCCCTGGAACGCCCACGCCACGAGGAAGGTCGCGAACGAGTCGGCGAACACCAGCGCCCAGCTCGCGAGAGCGGTGGCGATCGCCGAGAGCAGCAGGATGCGCTTGTGCCCGAACATGTCGCCGAGCTTGGCGAGGACGGGGAGGACCAGGGCCGACACGAGGAGCTGGGCCGCTTCGAACCAGTTGATGTCGGCGTCGCGGATCCCGAGGTGCGTGACGATCTCGGGGAACAGGGGGATGTAGAAACCCTGGAGGATGCCACTGGCCAGCTCCACGAGGACGAACCAGCCGATGAGACCCGCGGTCACCCCGAGCGCGGAGGTGCGCACCCGTGCGACCGCGCCGGAGACGCGCGACATGGCGTGAGAGTAACACCGCGGGCACCGGGGTCGACGACGCGGGGGGATGCGCCGCGGAGAGCGTGCGGGGCGCCTCTCGCCGTCGCGGCGCGGCAGCCGTCATGAAGCGTGCTACGTTCACTCGTAAACGTGCAAAAAAGGAGCTGGCGCGAATGGGGTGGGACGCGCGGGCCGTGGCGGTGGACGGAGCGGGATTGCGCTCCGGCATGACCGCCGCAGAGATGGTGGCTCGGTTCGCCCGGCTCAACGAGCTGGCGACCGCCGATGCCCTGCGCGAGTTCGCCGACCCCGGCTCCCCGGCACCGACCTTACGCGCTCGGATGGTCTCCGCGCGCTTGGCCGACGAGTCCCGCCTCCTCGGGGGTGGTCGATCGGAGTCGCACGCCGACGCGGTGTTCGACCGCTGGCTGCGCGCGCACGGGATGATCCCGCATCGCGGCGTGGCCTGGGGCCGCGTGAGCACGCTCGGGCCGTACTCCCGGCTCGTCCTGACGCTCGCGGCCACCATGCGCGTGGGGACGCGTGCCGCCCTCGTGCGCCTCGACCACGACGTGCGTCGCGTCACCCGGGCCCTCGAGGAGGAAGGGTGCGACGCGGCGTTCGAGCAGTTCCATCGCGATGCGCGCGCGTTCGCCCACCCGTCGTTCCCACGCGTGCAGGCGGGGGTGCTCGTGAGTCCGGTGCGCGGTTGGCGATGGAACGAGCGGGAGCGCTTCTCGCGCCTTCTGAACCGGCACGGCCTCCGCGCGCGCTCGGGATTGGCGGAGGACCAGTGTCACGTCGACGCGGGGGCTCCGCTCGTCATCTGGAACCCCCGTCTCGCGACCCTGCCGATCGGCGAGGCGCCCGTGACCGTCGTGGATCTCCGGGTGATGGCGCGGTCCTGAGCGCGCTCGCCGCGACCCGACGGCGACGTCCCGCGTCGGCCTGAACCCCGGGGCCGGGACCCGGGGCGGGGAGCGGTTCCGGAGTGTGTTAGTTTCTGCTTGTAAACGAGCAAAAAGCAGGAGGCCCCGTGTTGAGCAGCGTCACTGCCCCCCGTGAGTCCGAGACCCCGATGTCGCCGGAGCGTCTCGCCCGGGAGAACCTGCCCCTGGCGAAGTACCTCGCCGTCGAGAAGGCGCGCAGCGCGCAGCACGTCGATCTCGACGATCTCCTCTCGGCGGCGTACCTGGGCCTGGCCACCGCGTCGATGGAGTACGAGCCCGCACGCGGCATCCCGTTCGGCGCGTACGCGCGCACGAAGATCACGTGGGCGATCCTCAACGAGATGCGCGCCGCCGACCCGGCGGGCGAGCGCAGTCGCGAGAAGATCGAGCGGGTGCGCGTCGCCGACGAGCTCGTGCGGGTGCGAACCGGTCGGGCCGCGAGCGTGGCGGAGCTGGCCGCCGAATCGGGCCTCGACGCCGAGGTCGTGGAGAAGATGCGGGTCCTCGACGAGATGGTCCGCACCGGGACGAGCTTCGAGGTGCAGTTCGAGAACGACGACTCCCGGCAGGTCGCCGACCTCACCGACAGCGTCATCCTGCCCGAGCACGCCGTCGAGCAGGCCGAGAAGCAGCGCATGCTCGAGCGCATCGTCAACGCCCTGCCCGACCAGATGCGCCAGGTCATCCGCGGGGTCTACCTCGACGAGCGGATGGTCAAGGACGTCGCCGCGGATCTCGCGGTCAGCCACGCCTACGTCTCGAAGCTTCGACGGATCGGTCTCGGACTCATGCGCGAGGCCCTCGACGCGTGGGAGAACGGCACGACGCCGGATCGCTCGACGGCCACGAAGGCCGCCTTCTTCGACGGCGTCTTCGGCTCCGCGCCGGTGCCGTCGGGCCGGGCCCTGCAGGGGGCCGCGTCGTCGAGCGCGGAGCTGGCGGGACTGGCGCTGCCGGCCTGATCCGACCGACCGGATGCCGCCGAGCGGGCGGCCCCGCGGAGTTCTTCGCACAGCTCGGTTACGCCCGGCCCGCCCCGTCGCGATGGTGGGGGGTGCGGGGCCACGGACGGCCCCGCTTCGAACACCCCATCCACGGAGGAACAACATGGGTCTTCAGATCGCAACCAACGTCGGTGCTCTCAACGCGTACCGCAACCTGTCGGTCAACCAGAACGACGTGTCGAAGTCGCTCGAGAAGCTCTCGAGCGGTCAGCGCATCAACCGTGCGGCCGACGACGCCGCCGGGCTCGCCATCTCCGAGGGCCTGCGCTCGCAGGTCAACGGCTTGAACGTTGCCGCGCGCAACGCCCAGGACGGCATCTCGGTCATCCAGACCGCGGAAGGCGCCCTGACTCAGGTCCACTCGATCCTGCAGCGCGTGCGCGATCTCGCGGTGCAGGCGGGTAACGACTCCAACAACCCCGCGTCGCGCGACGCGATCAAGACGGAGATCGACACCCTGGGCGAGGAGCTGACGCGCGTCGCCGAGAGCACCAACTTCAACGGAATCAAGCTCCTCAACGGTGACAACGCCGCCTTGACCTTCCAGGTCGGCGCGGGTGCCGTCGCCGCCGAGGACCAGATCTCGGTCACGCTCACGGACTTCAGCACCCTCGGTGCGACGGTCGGGGCACTGACGGTGGACACGGCGGCGAACGCGGCGACGTCCATCGCGGCCATCGACACCCAGATCACGAACGTGTCGACCGCCCGCGCCGGAATCGGTGCGGCGCAGAACCGCTTCGAGTCGACCATCAACTCGCTGCAGGTCTCGGCCGAGAACCTGTCCGCCGCGAAGAGCCGCATCGTCGACACCGACATGGCGGCCGAGATGGTCAAGTACACGGCCTCGAACATCCTGGCTCAGGCGGGCACCGCGATGCTCGCCCAGGCCAACCAGTCGGGCCAGGGCGTCCTGCAGCTCCTGCGCTGATCCGCAGCGCTGACGCGCCGGCGACGCCCGGGCGGGGGATTCCTCTCGCCCGGGCGTCGCTTCACCCGGGATCGCTGCACAGACGGAAGACGAAAGACACCATGAACATCGACGGTCTGGCATCCGGTCTGAAGACCAAAGAGGTCATCGACGCGCTGATGAGCGTCGCGGCGATCCCCAAGACCCTGGTGACGAACAAGATCACCGACCGCACCACCATCATCAGCAATCTGCAGTCGTTGAACACCTCGCTGCAGAGCCTGGCCGACAAGGCGAAGACCGCGGCATCGGCGACCTCGCTCGCGCGCTTCACGTCGACGAGCTCGGCCGACGCCGTCACCGTCACGGCCGGCGACAAGGCCCGCGTGTTCTCGACCGCCGTCGTGGTCGACACCCTCGCCGTGGCCCACGCCGTCGTGACCGCTCCCGGCGCAGCCGACGCCTTCGGCGGACCGTTCACGCTCGTCGCCGCCGACGGCACGGCGACCGAGATCTCGCCGACCGGCAGCGCGCCGGGCGATCTGGTCGCCGCGATCAACGCCGCGGGCGCGGGCGTCATCGCCACCGTGGTGCCGGGCGGCCGAGGGGCCGACGGCCAGCCGCTGTCGCGCGTGCAGATCACCGCGAGCACGACGGGGGCGGATGCCGCCTTCACCCTGCACCGCGGCAGCGCCGCCGACGTCGCCGCCGGAACCGGACCCGACGTCGCGACCGAGGCGGGCGCCGCGATCGTCGCACAGGGGACCGACGCCGTCATCCGCCTGTTCGCGGGGACCGCCGCCGAGCAGAAGGTCACCAGCTCGACCAACACCTTCACGGGGATCGGCGAGGGCATCGACGTCACCGTGCGCGCCGTGTCGGCGCAGCCGGTGACGATCACGGTCGCCGCCGACCCGAAGGCCCAATCCGACACCGCGGCCGCGTTCGTCAAGGACATCGCGGCCCTGCTGACCCGCATCGACAACGGGTCCAAAGCCACCGTCGCCGCCCCGGGCGCCGCGACGACTCTGGGCGTGTTCACCGGCGACAGCACGGTGCGCGCCCTTCGCGGCGCGCTCGCCGGCGCCGTGCAGAGCCCCGTCGACGGGATCTCGCCGTCGACGATCGGCATCCGCGTCGACAAGGCCGGGACGCTCACCTTCGACCAGGACGCCTTCACCGCGGCGATGACGGCCGATCCCGCCCGCACGCAGGCGGTCTTCTCCGCCGTCTCGGATCGCGTCCAGGCGGCCACCGCGCAGTACTCCGACAAGTACGACGGCCTGCTGACGCAGCGGATCACCGGTCAGCAGACGGAGGTCAAGACGCTGCAGCAGCAGGTGGAGCGCATGGACCTCCGGCTCGACATGCGGCGCGCCACGCTCGAGCGCACGTACTCCGCGATGGAGGTGCGCCTATCGGGACTGCAGTCGCAGTCGTCGTGGCTCACCTCGCAGCTGGCCGCCCTCACCCCGTCGTCGAAGTAACCGCGAACAGGAGACAGAACGATGCCCGTCACCACCCTCGCCCGTGCGCAGCAGGAATACCTCGAGCAGCAGGTCTCGTCCGCGACCCCCGAGCGTCTGGTCACCATGCTGTACGACCGGCTGCTCGTCGACGTCGAACGCGCGCGCGTCGCCCAGTCCGCCGGTGACTGGCCCTCGGCCGGCACGTACCTTACGCACGCCCAGGCGATCATCGCCGAACTCAGCGGCTCGCTCGACGCGAACTGGGACGGGTCGGACGGGCTGCGCGGGCTCTACACCTACATCACGGGCCGCCTCATCGTGGCCAACGTCGGCCGGGACGAAGCGGCGACCGAGGAGTGCGCGACCCTGATCGCCCCGCTCCGCGACGCCTGGCACGCCGCGGCCGCCGCCCTCACGGTCTCGTGACCCCCTCGTGACCGACGACGCCGCGGCCTGGGCCGCACTCCTCGACACCTTCGAGCGCGCCCTCGACAGCGGCGACGAGTACGTCCCCGAGGCCTTCGCGCGCCCCGCCGGTCCTCCGCCCGAGCACCTCGTCGCTCGCGCGCGCGCGATCCTCGAGCGGCAACTCCGCGAGATCGAAGCGCTCGGCATCGCCCGCGCCGAGGTCGCGCGCGAGCTCGCGACCCTCCGGCGGATCCCCCCGACGCAGACGAGCGGACCCGTCTACCTCGACGTGCGCGGGTGACCGGGTCGCTCCGCGCCTGACAGGGCCGTGGCGGGGCGGGACGGCATCCCTCCGCATCCGACGCTCGCGGTTACGCCGGGGCGTCCGCGTCGCGATAGTCGGGGCCGAGCACGGATCGCTCATCGCCTGGCCACGGATCGGCTCGCTTTCGACCGGAGTGCCGCGTGCTCGAATCCGTCACCTCAACCGCGCTGTCCAGCGCCCTCGACGCGCTGTCGATCCGGCAGCGCGCGATCGCCGAGAACATCTCGAACGTCAACACCCCCGACTACCACGCCAAGCGCGTGTCGTTCGAGGACCGGCTCAAGAGCGCCGTCGAGCAGGGCTCCGGACGCGTCGAGGCGATCGTGCAGCGATCGCTGGAGCCCACCCGCCTCAACGGCAACAACGTCAACCTCGACACCGAGACGATGTCGAACATCGACACGGTGCTGCGCTACCAGTTCGCCGCCCAAGCGCTCAGCGGCCAAGCGGCATCCATCACCAAGGCGATCGGGCAGGCCTCCGCATGAGTTTCGACGCGATCGGCATCGCGGGGACGGGCCTGTCGGCCCACCGCAAGTGGTTGGACGCCATCAGCGACAACATCGCCAACGTCAACACCGCCACCCCCGCGGGCCAGGACATGTTCCGCGAGAAGTACGTCACCGTGGCCGAGGGGAGCCGGACACCCGGCGTCTACGTCACGGGCGTGCGCGACTCCACGGCGGAAGGGCGCCTCGTCTACGAACCCGAGCACCCCTACGCCGACGAGAACGGCTACGTCCAGTACCCGAACGTCGACCTCGGCGACCAGATGAGCATGCTGATCCTCGCCCAGCGCGGCTACCAGGCGAACGCCGCCGTCATCGACCGCGCCAAGACCAGCTACGAAGCGGCCCTGCAGATCGGACGAAGCTGATGAGCCTTGCCATCGACCCGACCGCGGCGGTGGGCGTGACGCCCCTGAGCCCGTTGAGCTTCGAGCAGACCGCCGCCCCGGCTTCGGCCGGCGTCGGCGGAGCGTCGTTCGCGACCTCGCTCGCCTCCGCGGTCGAGAACCTGCAGACCCTGCAGTCGACCTCGAACGAGCTCGCCGTGCAGGCCGTCACCGGAGACCTCGACGACATCCACAAGGCCACGCTGGCCTCGGCGCGCGCCGGCGTCACGCTCGACCTCATGGTCGCCGTCCGAGATCGCGGCGTCGCCGCGTTTAACGACGTCATGCGGATGCAGGCCTGACCGTGCCGCGCGTGCTCACGAACTCGTTCGAGCGTCTCAAGGGAATCGTCGCCGGCTTCACCGTCGCCCAGCGCACGATCGCCGTGATCGGTGCCGCCCTGCTCGTCATGGGCGTCATCGCGCTGAGCAGCTGGCTCGCGAAACCGCAGATGAGTCCGCTGTTCACCGGCCTCAGCCCGAGCGACGCGTCCGCCGTCGTCGAGCAGTTGAAGTCGGCGGGGGTCGCCTACGAACTGACCGAGGGCGGAGCGACGGTCCTCGTCCCCGACGCGCAGGTCTACCCGCAGCGACTGGCGGCCGCGGCCGCAGGCCTGCCCACCGACAACACCGGCGGCTACACCCTCCTCGACAAGATGGGGGTGACGGCGAGCGAATTCCAGCAGTCGGTGACCTACAAGCGCGCGATCGAAGGCGAGCTCGCGGCGACGATCGGCGCGATGTCGGGGGTCACCGCGGCCTCCGTGCAATTGGCCATTCCCGAGCAGAGCGTGTTCGTCGCCGACAAGCAGCACCCCACGGCATCCGTCTTCCTCAAAACCCAGGGCGGGTCGAGTCTCGACGACGACCAGATCGCCGCGATCGTGCATCTGACCAGTGCCTCCATCCCGGGGATGACGCCCGAGGACGTCGCGGTGACCGACCAGTCGGGGCGCGTCCTCGCCGCCGTGGGACAGGGCCTCACCGGCTCCGCCAGCACGCAGGCCTCCGATCACGAGGCCAAGGTCGCGGGATCGGTGACCAAGATGCTCGAGACCATCGTGGGACCCGGCAACGCCACCGTCAGCGTCAGCGCCGACGTCGCCAACTCGACCTCCGAGCGCATGGACGAGACGTACACCGCGCCCGAGGGCGGCGTGATGACGAACGAGCAGACCCGCACGCAGACCTCGACCGGCGGACAGGCGGGGGGAACCGGGATCCTCGGCCCCGACAACATCGCCGTGCCCGACGCCGGCGGTTCGGGGTCGTTCGAGTCCGAGGAATCCACGCGGAACAACGCCGTCAACAAGACGACCGAGAAGACGATCACCCCGGCCGGAGAAGTCACCCGTCAGACCGTCAGCATCGCGCTCGACCGCGGCTCGGTGCAGGGGGTGACCGCCGAACAGGTTCAGGCCCTCGTCTCCAACGCCGCCGGCATCAACACCGCGCGCGGCGACACGGTGACCGTGGAGTTCGTCGACTTCAGCCAGAGCGCCGCCGCGGCCGCGGCCGCAGCCCTCCAGGCTGCGGAGGACGAGAAGGCCGCGCAGGTGCAGTCGGAGATCGTGCGCACCGCCATCATCGGCGGGTCGATCGTGCTGGCCGCCGTCATCGTCGTCGTCGCCCTGCTGGTGCGGCGGCGGATGAAGCGCCGCACGCTGTACACCGAGGACGGGCCCATCGAGTACTTCGCGTCGATGACCGAGACCGAGGAGCAGAAGCTCAAGACCCTCAAGGGCCTCGCCGAGCCGATCGTCCTCCCCGCCGTCCCGCCGACCAAGGTCCTCCCCACACTCCTCGACATCGAGGAAGAGCCCGAAGCCCCGCAGGTCTTGGTCGAGCAGCGTCGACGCGAGGTCGAGCAGTTGGCCAAGAGCGACCCGCAGAACGCCGCGAAGGCGCTCGCCA
This sequence comes from Microbacterium sp. Leaf203, assembly GCF_001421275.1. Lineage (NCBI taxonomy): Bacteria > Bacillati > Actinomycetota > Actinomycetes > Micrococcales > Microbacteriaceae > Microbacterium > Microbacterium sp. Leaf203. The sequence continues at coordinate 1,437,326 of NZ_LMKF01000022.1, forward strand.
ACATGATGGATGAGGCGATGGTATGAGCCTGCTCGACTCCCGCCCCGAAGCGGTCGCCGAGGTCGCGCCCACCGCCGTGACCGAGGTGCTCGCCGTCGCCCGCACCCCCCTCTCGGGGCTGCGGAAAGCCGCGATCGTCATGCTCAACATGGATCGCGAGACCAGCGCCGAGGTGCTGCGCCACCTCGGCGAGGCACGCGCCGAGCTGTTGGCGGGCGAGCTCGCCCAGCTGGGCAGCGTCGACACGGCCGCGACCGCGGACGCCCTCGCCGACTTCCGCCGCATCGCCTCGGGCAGATCGCTCATGAGCCGCGGGGGCGAGCAGTTCGCCACGGGACTGCTCGAGACGGCGTTCGGCCGCGAGAAGGCCGTGGGAATGGTCGGTCGCGTCCTGTCGCAGGGGGTGGTGTCGTTCGACTTCCTCAACGCCGCCGATCCGACGCAGCTGGCCACGATCCTCGACGGCGAGATGCCGACCACCGTCGCCGTGGTGCTGGCGAACCTGCGGGCCGACCGGGCGGCGGCCGTGCTGGCCGCTCTGCAGGATCCCCTGCGCACCGACGTCGCCCAGGCGATCGCGGAGCTCGGCGTCGCCTCGCAGGAGGCGATCACCGTCGTCGCCGAATCGCTGCGCGCGCGCACGGGCGTGTTCGGCATGCGCGAGGCGCACGAGGCCATCGGCGGCGTCCAACCGCTGGTCGACATCATCAACCGATCCGACACCGCCCTCGAGAAGGCGCTGCTCGCCGGGCTCGACGACCGCGATCGCGTGCTCGCCGAAGAGGTGCGCAGTCGCATGCTGACCTTCGCCGACATCGCGCGACTCGAGGACCGCGACGCCCAACGCGTGCTGCGCGGGATCGACCTGCGGGTCCTCGCCCTCGCGTTGAAGGGCGCCGACGAGCAGATCCGCGAGGTGATCCGCCGCAACATGACCGAGCGCAACCGCGAGAACCTCGAGGAGGAGACGCGAGCGCTGGGGCCCGTCCGCATGCGACAGGTCGACGAGGCGCGCGCCGAGGTCGTCCGCGTCATCCGCGAACTCGAAGCCGCCGAAGAGATCACCCTCTCGCGCGAGGACGACGACGAGCTCATCGAGTGACCGGTACCCCGATCGTCCTCCCCGGTGGCGGTCGGTTACCGCGACGCCGTCGCGTCGCGATAGTCCGGGAAGAGCACGGATCGCTCGTCGACTTGGCCACGGATCGGCTTCGCCACAACCGCAGGGTGACCGCCGTGTCCGAGTCCGTCTTCACGCCGCTGGTGCTGCCGCGCGTGGGCGAGGTTCGAACCGACGCCCGGACCGTCGCCGACAGGGCGCGTGCGCGGGGCTACGCCGACGGCTTCGCCGAGGGGCGCCGCGACGCGCGGGCCGAACTCGAACGCGAGCGTCTCGAGGCCGATGAGCGATTCGCCGCGCGCGAGGCCGCGGCGCAGGATGCCCACCGGGCGGCGCTGTCGGCGCTGGGCGGGGCGCGGGCCCGTCTCGAGGACGGGATCGCCGCGATCGTGGCATCCGATCTGCGACGCATCGAGGAACTCGCGGTCGAGATGGCCGCCGAGATCCTCGGTGCGGAGATGTCGGATGCCGCCCGCTCGGCCGTGCACGCCGTGCGCCGGGCCGCGGCGCAGACACCTCGGTCGGCCTGGGTGCGCGTGCACCTCAACGAGCGCGACCTGCGCACGCTCAACACGGTCACGGACCCGTCCCTTCCGGAGGGCGTCGAGGTCGAGGTGGGGGCGGACGTCGACCCCGGGGGAGCGGTCGTGCGGATCGCGCACGGAAGCGTCGACACCCGCATCGCCGCCGCGCTGGAGCGCGCGCGCGAGGCCCTCTCGATCGACGAGAACGCCGAGGCATCGCCGTGAGCGCCCCGCGCAGCCGCTGGGAGCGCGCGCTCGCCGCGACGCGGCCGCAGCGCTCCGGCGTCGTGAAGGCCGTGGTGGGCCTCGGCATCGAGGCGCTCGGGGTTCCCGCCGCCGTCGGCGATCGCGTGCGCATCGAGACCTCGGGCGCTCGAGAGATCGATGCCGAGGTGGTGGCCGTCGACGGCGATGCCGTGCGCTGCATGCCCATGGGCCCGATGTCGGGCATCCGCGTGGGAGCTCCCGTGCGGCACTCGGGCGCGGCACTGAGAGTGCCGACCGGACGCGCACTGCTGGGGCGTGTCCTGGACGGCCTCGGTCGTCCCATCGACGGCCGCGGTCCGCTCGTCGACGCCTCCCTCGTCTCGCTGGCCAACTCGGCTCCCAGTGTCATCGGGCGGCAGCGCATCGATCGGCAGCTCGGGCTGGGAGTCCGTGCGCTCGACACGATGACCCCCGTCGGTGTGGGGCAGCGCCTCGGGCTGTTCGCGGGTTCGGGCGTCGGCAAGTCGTCGCTCCTGTCGATGATCGCGCGCGGCTCGACCGCCGATGCGACCGTGATCGCCCTCGTGGGGGAGCGCGGACGCGAGGTCCGCGAGTTCCTCGAGGACGATCTCGGGCCCGAGGGCCTCGCTCGCGCGGTGGTCGTGGTGGCCACGTCGGATCAGCCGGCGATGGCGCGTCTTCGCTCGGCGTTCGTCGCGACCCGCATCGCGGAGCAGTTCCGCGACGACGGCCTCGACGTGGTGCTGATGATGGACTCGCTCACCCGTGTCGCGATGGCGCAGCGCGAGATCGGATTGTCGGCGGGGGAGCCGCCCGCGACCCGCGGGTACCCGCCCTCGACCTTCTCGGTCCTGGCGGGGCTGCTGGAGCGCGCGGGCACCGGCAGCGTCGGATCGATCACGGGCCTGTACACGGTGCTCGTCGACGGCGACGACCACAACGAACCCGTCGCCGACGCCGCGCGCGGCATCCTGGACGGGCACGTGGTGCTCGACCGCGCTCTCGCCGTACGCGGGCATTTCCCCGCGATCGACGTGCTGGGCTCGGTGTCGCGCGTCGTCTCGAAGGTGACGACGTCCGAGCAGCGCGAGACCGCGATCGTCCTGCGGCGCGTGCTCGCCGCCCGTCGACAGGCCGACGACCTCATCGACATCGGGGCGTACAAGGCGGGGGCGAACCCCCTCGTCGACGCCGCTCTCGCGCACCGGGGCGCGATCGACGGGTTCCTCACCCAGCGCATGGACGATCTGACCGCGACCGACGACTCCTGGCGGCGCTTGGCCGCCCTGACGACCACCTTCGGAGGACTGTCATGACGTTCCCCCTTTCCGGCCTGCTGCGTGTGCGCGAGGTCCAGGAGCGCGCCGCCGCCGAGTCGTCGTCCCTCGCCCGTTCCGAGGCCGCCGCCGCGGAGACGGCGGTCGAGCAGGCGGTGTCGAGCCTGAGCGAGATCACCACGGCGATCGACGACGCCGCGACGCTTCTCGCTCTGGCCGCCGCGCGCTCGTCGGGGCAGGCGGCGCTCGCCGACCTGCGGACGTTGGCCCGCCTGCGCCGCGATGCCGCGGAGGCCGCCTCGGCCGCGCACGTGGAGGCGCGCCGTGAGCTCAAGGGGCTCGAGCGCCTCGAGGACGCGCATCTCGAGAGCGAGCTCGCGCGGGAGCGCCGGGCCGAGCAGAGCGCCCTCGACGAGATGGCCGTGGTTCGCGCCGCGCGCGATGAGGGGAGTGCGGCGTGAGCGTTCCCCTCATCGCCGGGGCGACAGCCACCGCGCCGGCGCGGGCGGCGCGCGCGACGGGCGATCCGGCGACCGGCGCGCGTTTCGGCGACGCGCTCTCGGACGCCGCCCGTGCGCTGGCCGCGAGTGACGGCGATCCCGCCGCCGCGCCGACCTCCGGGAGCGGCCAGATCGCCGTGGAGGGGCTCTCCGCCGAGGCGTCCGTTTCGGGCGGGGACGATCCGGCTCCCGGTGACGAGTCCTCGTCGGAGGGACCGGATGCCGGGACCCCCGCGCCCGTGGCGATGACGCTGATGCCCTTCCCGGTGCCGCCGACGACGCCGGGGAGCGGGGGACCGCGAGCCGCGGCCGACGCGCCGGACGCTCTGGCGCTGACTTCCCCGCCGGAGACGGCCTGGGCCGGCACGGCGGGGGAGACGGTCGCCCTCGGTGCCGCGGCCGGTGCGCCGCTGAGCCCCACCGCGGCGGATGCGCCAACGATACCCGTGACCGCGACCGCCGTCCTGGCGAGCGCCGGTCCGGCGCCCGGGGCCCACGACGACGCCGCGTCGCTTCTGCCTCCCCTCGACGAGCGCGCGGCCGATCGCAGCGCCGCGGCCGTCGCTCCCGCAGCGGTTCGCCCCGCTGCGGCCGGGGCGGCCCCCGTCGCCTCGCCGACGGGTGGGGCCCCGGCCGCTCCCGCACCGACCCCGGGCACGGCCCCCGCGATCTCCGCTCCCGCTCCCGCCACCGTCCCGGCCGTTCCCGAGACCCCTACCGCGGGCTCGGGAAGACCCGCCGCTTCCAGCCCGGACGACGCCTCCCCGAACGATGCCTCCCCGGCCGGTGCCGCCCTCCCCGCCGCGATCGCCCCTGCCTCGCAGCCGACGGAACACGCGCCGTCGACTCCGCCGACCGTCGCCACGACCGGGGTCGCCGCGGCGGCCCCCGTGCCGGCATCCATCCCCCTCGCACCGTCCCCTCCGGTCGAAGCCGCCGCCGCGACGGTGACCCAGCGCTCGATCGCCGCGCAGGTCGCGCCCGCCGTCGTGCACATCGCTCAGCGCACCCCGGGCGTCCACCAGATCACCCTGACGGTCAGTCCCGACTCCACTGGGCCCGTGACCGTCCGCGCGCACATCGGCTCGGGGGGAGAGGTGCGCATCGACCTCGCCGGAGCGACCGAGGCCGGCCGAGACGCGCTGCGCGTCATGATCGCCGACCTGCGCCGCGACCTCGCGAGCGTCCTGCCGCACGCCCACCTGAGCGTCGGATCCGGCCCCATCGCCGACACCGGCGCAGGGGACCGCGGCGCCCCCGGTGGCGGCGGCTCCCTCGCCGATCAGCCCGGGCGTGGACGCGAGCCCCGGCCCGACGCCGCCGGGTCGTCCGCACCCGCCCGCGCGAGCACCCGTCCCCTGTCCGCGCCCTCCGTCGCCCTGACCGGCGGCGGGCTCGACATCGTCGTCTGAGAGGACCCCCGCATGCCCGTCACCCCCATCGCCGGCGCACCCGCCCCGATCCCGGCGAACACCGCGACTGCCACGGCGGCCGCGAGTGCACCGAAGAAGGCCCTCGACAGCGAGGTGTTCATGAAGCTCCTCGTCACCCAGCTGACGAACCAGGACCCATCCACCCCGATGGACACCAACCAGATGATCTCGCAGACCACTCAACTGGCCATGATGGAGCAGCTCACGGCGATGAGCCGCACCTCCACCGAGGCCTTCGCCCTCGACATGCGCCAGGCCGCCTCGACCCTCATCGGCCAGCAGGCCGGCTACCTCGACGCCAAGGGTGCCGCCGTCACGGGGATCGTGACCACGGTGAGCTTCGACGGCCCGATCCCGCAGGTCACCATCGGCGACGCGACCGTCGCCCTCGACGAGATCACCTCCCTCGCCACCGCACCCACCCGCACGTCCGCCTGACCACCCCCACGAAAGAGACCTCCATGCTCCGTTCCCTCTCGTCCGGCATCTCCGGACTCCGCGCGCACCAGACCATGCTCGACGCCACGGGCAACAACATCGCCAACGTCAACACCGCCGGCTTCAAGGGCGCGTCGGTGCTCTTCCAGGACACGCTGTCGCAGGCGGTCGGCGGGGCCGCGATCCCCGGCGCCGACACCGGCGGTCGCAACCCCGCCCAGGTCGGGCTCGGCGTGCAGGTCGCCGGCATCCGCACCAACTTCAGTCAGGGCGCGGCGCAGACCACCGGACGCGGGGGCGACCTGATGATCCAGGGCGACGGCTTCTTCGCCGTGCGCTCGGGCGGGGAGACCCTCTACACGCGGGCCGGAGGCTTCGGCTTCGACGGCGCCGGCAACATGGTCACGGCCGACGGGTCGTTCGTGCAGGGATGGACCGCCCAGAACGGCGTCGTGGCCACCGGGCAGGCGGCGGGCAACATCTCGCTCCCGCAGGGGGCGGTCTCGCCGGCCCGCGAGACGACAGCGGCGACGGTGACGGGCAACCTCCCCTCGTCCGCCGCCGTGGGCGACAAGATCGTCCGCGACATCGCGGTGCACGACGCCCAGGGGGCCACCACCTCGCTCAGCCTCACCTTCACCCGCACCGCGACGGGGTGGGACGTCACCGAGCCCGCGAGCGGCGCCACCGGCACTCTCGCCTTCGTCGACGGCCGCCAGCCCACGGGGCTCACCCTGAACGCCGGCGACATCGAGGTCGACCTCTCCACGGTCACCGGCTTCGCCGACATGAGCACGGTCGCGATCACCTCGCAGGACGGTGCCGCTGCCGGCACCCTGCAGTCGTACTCCATCACCGGGGACGGCTCGATCGTCGGAACCTTCTCGAACGGCCGCACCGAGACTCTGGCGAAGGTCGCGATGGTCACCTTCGCCAATGCGGAGGGTCTCGAGAAGGTCGGGGGCACGGCCTTCCGCGCCACCGTCAACAGCGGCGGCGCCCAGATCGGCGAGGCCGGACAGGCCGGCTTCGGCAAGCTCGTCTCGGGCTCGCTCGAGATGAGCAACGTCGACCTGTCGCAGGAGTTCACCAACCTCATCGTCGCCCAGCGCGGCTTCCAGGCGAGCGCCCGCATCATCACGACGAGCGACGAAGTGCTGCAGGAACTCACCAACCTCAAGCGCTGACCCCACGGCGCCCGACGACGCGGCCCACCCGAGTTACCCGCGGTGGGCCGCGTCGCGATAGTCGGGGGCGTCCCCTCACCCATCGACCGGAGACCCCTCGATGATCACCCTCACCCGTCTCGACCACACGCGATTCGCGGTGAACCCGGATTTGATCGAGCGGGTGCACGAGTCGCCCGACACGACCCTGCACATGGTCGACGGTCGCGTGTACAACGTCGAGGAGAGCCTCGACGACCTCGTCGACCTCATCGTCGCCTACCGCGCGCGCGTCCTCGCCGCGGCATCCGCCCTCTCGGCACGCTCGGAGCTCTGACGTGGACATCGCTTTCGTCGTCGGGGTCGTGGTGGCCTTCGGCGCGCTGTACGCCATGATCACGATGGAGGGCGCCCACCTGAGCGCGCTCCTGCTGCCGGCGCCGATGATCCTCGTGCTCGGCTCGACCATCGGCGTCGGCATCGCCAGCCACACCCTGCGCGACGCCATCGCGGCGTTCGGCTCGCTCGGCCGGATGGTGCGCGGTCCTCGATCCGCGCCCGCCGCCGTCATCCCGATCCTCGTCGCGTACGCCGAGAAGGCGCGGACCGAGGGCTTGCTGCGCCTCGAGGACGAGCTCGACTCCGCCCCCGACGATTACACGCGCCGCGCGCTGCAGGCGGTTGCCGACGGCGTCGACGCCGAAGACCTGCGGACGCTGATGGACGACGAGATCGTCGCCGAGTCCGCGCGCAATCGCGTGGCCGCCCGCTTCTTCTCGGCCCTGGGCGGGTACGCCCCCACCATCGGCATCGTCGGAACGGTGGTCTCGCTCACGCACGTGCTCGAGAACCTCAACAAACCCGACGAGCTCGGCCACATGATCGCGGCGGCGTTCGTCGCGACCCTCTGGGGCCTGCTCTCGGCCAACTTCATCTGGAACCCCATCGCGGGGCGATTGAACCGCATGGCCGCCGTCGAGCAGGAGCGCATGACGCTCGTGTGCGAGGGCATCCTCGCCATCCAGGCCGGTGGGGCCCCGCGTCTCGTCGAGGAGCGGCTGCTGGCCCTCACCACCTACAAGCCCAAGAAGAAAAAGGAGTCCCGGCCCGAGAAGGCCGCCGCGACGGGGGATGCCGAGTGAGCACCAGCCGCCGTGCGCGCACCCGGAGGCATGACGAGGACGACCACGACGAGCCCGACGAGCGCTGGGCGGTGTCGTACTCCGACATGGTGACCGTGCTGATGTGCCTGTTCATCGTGCTGTACGCGGTGTCGATCGTCGACGACACCAAGTACGAGCAGCTCAAGAACGGTCTCGCCGAAGCCTTCGGGCAATCCCAGACCGAGGGCGGCGGCGATTTCACCGAGGGGCTGGTGATCCCGCCGGAACTCCTCGTCGAGCACGGCGTCGAGGACGTCGCGATGCGGGCCGCCCGCGAGGTGGACACCCTCGAGCAGATGAAGGCGCAGATCACCTCGGTGCTGGCCGCCCAGGGCCTGGCCGACACGGTCGACTTCGTCATCGACGAGCGGGGACTGAAGGTCGGCCTCGTCGGCGCCGAGACCTTCTTCACCGACAATCGCACCGACCTCTCGGCGAAGGCGGACGCCGTCCTCGACGCCATCGGCGACGTGCTCGCCCCCGCCGGCAACCCCCTCAGCATCGAAGGGCACGCCGACCATCGAGCGGCCGTCGCGCCGTACGAGAGCAACTGGGAGCTCAGCAGCGGACGCGCCACCAAGGTCGCCCGCTTCCTCGTCGAGCACGAGGGCATCACCGGCTCCCGCGTGCAGGCCGTCGGCTACTCCGATCAGCGTCCGCTCGTCGAGGGGGACACCGCCGAGGATCTCGCCGCGAACCGCCGCGTCGACATCGTCGTGCAGTCCACCGAGGAAGAGAAGGTGCGTGCCCTCATCCCCGGTCTCGTCCAGACCGCTCCGCGGGGCTGACGCCTCGTGTCCCCGACCTCGAAGGAGCCCGCCATGACGGCCGCCGTCCACGACGACCCCCTGCGCCGCTACCCCGACTACGACTTCACCCGCCCGGCCCAGCTCGGACGCGAGCATCGCCGCCGGCTCGAGGCGGCGTTCGAGGCGTTCGCGCGGCAGTGGGCCTCGCAGCTCACCGGCAAGGTGCGCATGCGCACCCACCTGACGCTCGAGGGCGTCGAGCTGATGTCGTACCAGGAGTACGCCGACACCCTCCCGTCGACGACCGCGATGGTCACCGGAGCGACCGCGGGACGCGAGGAGCCGGGTGTCGTGCAGTTCGATCTGGGCGTGGCGCTGACGTGGGTGGTGCAGATGCTCGGGGGCAGGAGCACCGCCCCGATCGAACCGCGCACGCTGACCCCCATCGAGTCCGCGCTGATCCGCCAGCTGATGGACCGCACGTTCGAACTGCTGACCATGAGCCTGGGGATGCTGCTGCCGAGCCCCCTGACCTATGCGGGCCTGCACGACAACCCGCAGTACCTTCAGGTCATCTCGCCCGGCGAGGCGGTCATCGTCGCGCGGTTCGCGATGCGGATGGGCGAGGCGCGCTCGACCGCGACCGTCATGCTGCCGGCCGCCGTGGTCGTCGACCAGCTCGCCGAGAGCGAGCGCGACGCGGCCGCGGCCCATCGCGCGGGCGCGACCGTCGACCAGGTCCTGGGTGCTCCGCTCGAGGTGTCGCTGCGCATCGCGCCGCGGGTCATCGCGGCGGGGGAGGTCCTGAACCTCGCCCCGGGCGATCTGCTGCGCTTCGCCCATCCCGAGACCAAACCCTTCGACCTCATCGTCGGCGACACCGCGATCGCGCGCGCCGTCCCCGGTGCCCAGGGCTCGCGACTCGCCTGCACGATCACCACCATCCTCGAGGAGACCACCCGATGAGCACCTTCCACGCCGCCGCCATGGCCGCCGCGATCGCGGCGAAGCTCCCCTTCGGCTTCCCCGTGCTGCCGACGCCGTCCACCGACCCGGGAGCGACCGGGCGGGCCGTCGTCGTCGCCTTCAGCGGCGCCCCGGGGGCCAGTATCGCCGTGCAGATCGCCGATCCCGTGGGCCTCGACGACGGGTCGAGCGGCGAAGAGCTGTCGGACCGCCTGCACCCCGCCTTCCAGGCCGCCGTGGCCGTGCTCGGAACGGGCACCCTCGGCGAGGGGGAGGAGGTGGATGCCGCGAGCGTGTTCACCGAGGCCGGAGCCCAGGTGTTCGACCTCGTCCGCGAGGACGGCACCACCGTCGCCCGCGCGGCGATCCGCATCGACGACGCCCGCGCCGCCGCCTCGACGGCCGGCCCGGTCCGGCTCAGCCGGATCGCGGGGGTGGAGATGGAACTGGTGGTCGAGATCGGCCGCACCCGGCTCCCCGTGCGCGACGTGCTGAGCCTCGAGCCCGGCCACGTCGTCGAGCTGGACCGCGCCGCGGGGTCGCCGGCCGACATCACGCTGAACGGCCGTCTCATCGGGCACGGCACGGTCGTCGTCGCGGACGGAGATTTCGCGGTGCGCGTGGAGCGCATCATCGACCAGGCCGGGAACGACTGACCGTGGACGATCTGCTCCTCGCCGCGCGGACGGTCGTTTCGCTCGCCGCGGTGGTCGGGCTGCTGCTCTTCCTCGCGAAGCGGGTGCAGAAGGGACAGGCGGCGGGTGACAGCCCTTTCTCGTCGCTGGTGCCGAAGGGTCTGGGGCGGCGCCTGCGCCCCCTCGCGGGCTTCGCGGCCCGCACCGGGGCGGCGACGCCGTCCCGCGCCCGGAGCGAGAAGATCACGGTGGTCGCGCGCACCGGGCTCGGGGGCCGTGCGCAGCTCGTCGTCGCCGAGTTCGGCGGCATCCGGTACGTGCTGGGCGTGAGCGAGAAGGGCATCGACGTCGTCGACACCCAGGAGGCGCCGATCGAGCTCGCCGAGGAGGCCTCCGCCGAGCGCGGCGAGAACGTCCTGACGTTGACGGATGCCGGCACCCCGAGCGACGGCGAGAGATCCGGGGCCCACGCGGCCTGAGCGGTTACCGCGCGGGGGCGCCGTCGCGATAGTCGGTGGCGAGCACGGATCGCTCGACCCCCTGGCTACGGATCGGCCTCGTCACCCACGCACGGAGTGCCGTCTTGCCCGTTTCCGCGTCGCGCCCCGCGCCCCGCCCCGCCGGGCGGCGTCGACAGTTTCGTCGCGGCCGCTGGGGGACCGGCATTCTGGGTCTGCTCGGCGTTCTCGCGGTGCTCGCCGTCGTCGACGTCGTCGCGGGAGGTGCGGCTCTCGCCGCCACGGGGGAGTCCGGGGGATCGGGCGGGGTCAGCATCAACGGCATCAACGCGACGCCGTCCGACAGCATCACGACGCTTCTGGGCATCACCGTGCTCAGCGTCGCCCCGGCTCTGCTGCTGATGATGACGAGCTTCACGAAGATCTTCGTGGTGCTCGCGCTGACGCGGAACGCGCTGTCGCTCCCCTCGATCCCTCCGAACCAGGTCCTGGCGGGACTCAGCCTCTTCCTGACGCTGTTCATCATGTGGCCCGTGCTGACCGAGATCAATCAACTCGCCGTCGCGCCCTTCACCGCGGGGCAGATCGACTTCGGTCAGGCCTTCGACGCCGCGCAGGCCCCGCTTCGCACGTGGATGCTGCAGTTCACGCGCGAGGAGGACATCGCCCTGATGCACCGCGCCGCGCAGATGGCGAACCCCGACAGTCCCGAGGCGATCCCGCTGTACACCCTGATCCCGGCCTTCATGCTGAGCGAGCTGCGGGCGGCGTTCGTGATCGGGTTCATCGTGTTCATGCCGTTCCTCGTCATCGACCTCGTCGTCTCGAGCGCGTTGATGTCGATGGGCATGATGATGCTGCCGCCGGTCATGATCTCGCTGCCCTTCAAGATCCTGCTGTTCCTCCTGGTGGACGGGTGGGGTCTCGTCATCACCTCGCTCGTGCAGTCCTATCGGGGCGGCACGTGAATCCCGAAGCGGTCATGGACATCGGGGCGAGCGCCCTGATGCTCGCCGCGAAGCTCAGCGCGCCCCTGCTCATCACCGCCCTCGTGGTCGGTTTCGCCATCTCGCTGCTGCAGTCGATCACGCAGGTGCAGGAGATGACGATGTCGTTCGTGCCGAAGCTGCTCGCGGTGGGCATCGCGCTGATGGTGTGCGGCAACTGGATGATCGCCGAGACGGTCGCCTTCACGCACGAACTCTTCCAGCGTCTGCCGTCGTTGCTGAACGGCGGCGGATGAACATCCCCATCGACTTCACGTGGCTGGAGGCGACGGCTCTGGCCATCGTGCGCATCACGGCGTTCCTCGTGATCGCCCCGCCATTCAGTCACGGCTCCATCCCGATGCGGGTGCGCGGGATGCTCGGGGTCGGGCTTGGCCTGGCGGTGTCGCCGGTGGTGGTCGCGGGGTACGAGCGGCTGGATGCGGGGGGTTTCCTCCTCGCGGCGGCGGGGCAGATCCTCGTCGGGGCGCTCCTGGGGTTCCTGGTCCTGGTGCTGTTCAGCGCCGTTCAGGGTGCCGGGTTCCTCGTCGACACGTTCGGGGGGTTCCAGCTCGCCCAGGCGTTCGATCCCGGGATGAACGTCAACGGCGCCCAGTTCACCCGCTTGTTCCAGATGACGGCGATCCTGCTGTTGTTCGCGTCCGACGCCTACCAGCTGGTCCTGGGCGGACTGTTCCGCTCGTTCGACGCGGTCTCGGTCGCGGGGACGGTGGACCTCTCGCGTCCCGCCGAGGTCCTGACGTCCGCGGTCGGGCAGATGCTCCTGAGCGCGGTGCAGATCGCCGGGCCCCTGCTGATCGTGCTCTTCCTCGCCGATGTCGGTCTCGGTCTCGTCTCTCGCGTGGCCCCCGCCTTGAACGCCTTCGCCCTCGGCTTTCCCATCAAGATCGCCCTCACCTTCGTTCTGGTGGGTTTCGTCTACGCGGCGCTGCCGGCGATCGTCTCCGCGATCGCCGATGACGCCGCCCGCCTGGTGATCGGGGTGACCCGATGAGCGGAACGGATACCGGAGAGCGCACCGAGAAAGCGACCCCGGAACGGCTGAGGAAGGCGATCGCGAAGGGGCGGATCGGTCGCAGCCAGGATTTCACCGCGTGGGTCGGCATCGGCGCCGCCGCCGTCATGATGCCGGCGACGCTGTCGTCGGCGTCGGCCGTGCTGACCGAGCAGACGTTGAGGGTCGGGGCCGTGGCGAAGGACCCCACGGTGGACGCCGCGGTCGAGGGACTCGGCGCGGCCATCGTCTCGGTGGGGCAGGTGCTCCTGCCGATGCTCGTCGTCGTGCTCCTGGCCGTCATGATCACAGCGATCGCCCAGGGCGGGATCCACCTGCGCGGCGTGCCCGTGCGGGTGGAGCAGTTCGACCTCGTCGCGGGGCTCAAGCGGACCGTGGGGGCCGCGGCGCTGTGGGAGGGCGTCAAGGCGCTCCTGAAGACGGCGGCGATCGGCGTGGCGCTGTGGAGCGTGGTCGCCGGTCTCGTGCCGGTCCTCATGGGTAGCGGGCGGCACCGCATCGCGTGGCTGCTCGAGGTGGCCGGCCAGGCCGTCGCGACGTTGCTGCAGGTCGCTGTCGTGGTGGGCCTGCTGCTCGCGGCGATCGACGTCTTCGTCGTGATCTCGCGCAACCGCAAGCACACCCGCATGACCAAGCAGGAAGCGCGCGACGAGCACAAGAAGACCGAGGGTGATCCGCTCATCCGCTCGCAGCGCCGCGCCCGCCAGCTCGCGGTCAGCCGCAACCGCATGATCGCCGCGGTGGCCGACAGCGACGTCGTCCTCGTGAACCCCACCCACATCGCCGTCGCCCTGCGGTACGAGCCGGGCACCTCGGCCCCCCGGGTCGTGGCCAAGGGGGCCGGCGTCATCGCGCAGAAGATCCGCGAGCGCGCCGAGGAGGCACAGGTCCCCATCGTGCGCGACATCCCCCTCGCCCGCGCGCTGCACGCGGGCGTCGAGCTCGGGCGCGAGATCCCCGAGGACCTGTACACCGCCGTCGCACAGGTGCTGGCGTTCGTGCAGCACCTGCACAAGAGGGGCTCGCGCTCGGGGACGTTCGAGATGCCCCCGGCCGCCCTGACCGGGCGGGGACTGTGAGAGCCGAGAAGACCATGACACGAAAGAAGCGCACCGCATGATCGGTCAGTTGTTGTCGAAGGGCGCGGTCCCCGTCGGGGTGGTGGGCATCATCCTGCTGCTCATCGTCCCGATCCCGGTGGGGCTGCTCGACGTGCTCATCGTGACCAACATCGCCTTCGCGCTGCTCATCCTGCTGACGGCGATGTTCGTGAAGAAGCCCTTGGACTTCTCGGTCTTCCCGAGCCTGCTGCTGGTCGCGACGCTGTTCCGTCTCGGGTTGAACGTCGCCTCGACCCGTCTCGTGCTCAGCGAGGCGCACGCCGGTCAGGTGATCCAGGCGTTCGGGCAGATCACGATCAGCGGGTCTCTGGTGATCGGCTTCGTCATCTTCCTGATCCTCGCCGTGATCCAGTTCGTCGTGGTCACCAAGGGTGCCGAGCGCGTCGCCGAGGTGGGCGCGCGCTTCACCCTCGACGCCATGCCGGGCAAGCAGATGGCCATCGACGCCGACCTGAACGCCGGGCTCATCACCGACGAGCAGGCCCGGGCCCGCCGCGCGGAGGTCGCGTCCGAGGCCGACTTCTACGGCGCGATGGACGGTGCCAGCAAGTTCGTCAAGGGCGACGCGATCGCCGGCATCGTCATCCTCGTCATCAACTTCGTCGGCGGCATCATCATCGGCATGACCATGCACGGCATGGCGATCGACGAGGCTCTCGAGACCTACAGCATCCTCACCATCGGCGACGGACTGGTGACGCAGATCCCCGCGCTGCTGATGGCGGTGTCCACGGGCATGATCGTCACGCGCGAGAACGCCGAGGCCGAGCTCGGCCGGGCGGCCGGGCGACAGCTGATGCAGTCGCGCACCGCCCTGCTCATCACCGCGATGGCCGCGATCGGCATGGGGCTGATCCCCGGGATGCCGTTCCTCGCCTTCGCCGCGATCGGGGCGGGACTGCTGTTCGCCGCCTCGCGGGTGAAGGCGAACACCGACCGCGCGGCCGCCGACGCGGCCGATGCCGAGGCGCGGGTGGTCGCCGAGGCCGCCGCCACCGAGGGGCCCGACGACCTGATGGACACCATGAGGGTCCACGCGCTCGAGATCTCGCTCTCGCCCGACATCGTCGACCTCGCCGCGGGCGGGGCGGGGGACCTGCTCACCCGCGTGAAATCGCTCCGGCGCAAGGTCGCGCTGGAGCTCGGCACCCTCATGCCCCCGGTGCGCACGCGCGACAACATCGAGCTTCCGGCCGAGACCTACGCGATCCTCGTCGCGGGTGTCGAGGTCGGGCGGGGCATCGTCCCGCGCGGGCACGTGCTCGCGATCGGAACAGGGCTCGAGCATCTGCCGGGCTCCGCCGTGATCGACCCCGTCTTCGGTCTCGAGGGAAAGTGGGTGCCCACCGAGATGTCGCACGCCGCCGACATGGCGGGGGCCACCGTCATCGACCGGGCCAGCGTCATCATCACGCACCTGTCCGACACCGTGCACGCCCAGGCCCACCGTCTGCTCTCGCTCGAGGACGTGCGCCAGCTCACGGATCACCTGAAGCAGACGCAGCCGAGCGTCGTGGACGAGCTGACGCCGGCCCTGCTTCCCCTCGCCCTCATCCAGCGCGTGCTCGCGAGCCTCCTCGCCGAGCGCGTCTCGATCAACGACCTCGGTCGCATCTACGAGGCGCTGGCTCTGCGGGCCAAATCGACGACCGAGGTCCCCGCCCTGGTCGAGGCGGCGCGCGCGGCTCTCGGCCCGGCGATCTCCGCGCGGTTCGCCCACGACGGGCGCCTGCGCGTGGTGATGTTCGACACGCTCTGGGAACAGCAGATGCTCGAAGGACTCCGGCACGTCGAGGGGCGGTCGCAGATCGTGCTCACCGCCGATCAGACGATGCAGGTGATGGAGGGCGTCCGTCGGGCGATCGCCGACGTCGATCCCGTGGGCGGCGAGCCGGTGCTCGTGTGCGCCCCCACCCTGCGGCAGGGGGTGCGCGCCCTGCTGGCGGGGCAGGTGGGTGCGATGCCGATCCTGTCGTACGACGAAGCCGCGGCCGGGGGGTTCGCCACCGACGTCGTGGGCGTGGTCCGTCCCGAACAGGTCGCGCTTCCCTCGTCCTGATCGCGGGGAACGCTCGTAACCGAGAAGAAAAGGTAGTCTGGCCCAGGACGGCGCCGACGGCGCACCAGCCACGGAAGGCGGCCACACGCACATGCTCGTACTCACACGACGCCCGGGTGAAAGCATCGTGATCGGCGACGATGTGACGGTGACGGTCCTCGGGGTGACCGCGACCGGTGTGCGCATCGGCATCGACGCTCCCCGCGACACCCGTATCCACCGCAGCGAGATCGTCGTGGCCGTCACGAACGAGAATCAGGATGCCGTCCAGGCGTCGCGATCCGCGGCCGCCGAGAGCGCCGTGCTCGACGCCCTGCGCGGGGGGACCCGCGCCTGATCCGCCGACGCAGGGGTTACCCGTGCGACGCCGTGTCGCGATAGTCGGTCCCGTGGTGGGCGCATCCGTCACACGACTCGACCCGAACGAGGTGACTCACGTGTCCGCTACCGACCTGAGCATGCATCTGCTGCGTCAGCGCGAGGTGCTCGAGCTCATGCTCTTCAAGCTCGAGGAGCTCGAGATGCTCCTGTCGACGGGGCGGACCCGGTGGGTGCACCACGCCACCGTGGAGGTCGATCGCGTGGCCAAGGCCCTCACGTCGGCGACCATCGAGCGCGACGCGCTCTTCTTCGATGTCGCCGCCGAGTGGGGAGCCCCCGAGGCGACGGCCCTGCGGGAGCTCATCGACGTCGCTCCCACCGACGCGTGGCGCGAAGTGCTGGGCTCGCATCACGAGGCCCTGTCCGCCCTCGCGGCCGAGATCGCGGAGAAGAAGGGCTCGGTCAACCAGCACCTGCGGACCGCCCTCCGAGTCACGCAGGAGACCATCGCCGGCCTCGGCGAGCCGACGGGGGAGTACGCCGCGAGCGGTTCCCGCGTCGCCGATGCCGGGTCCCGCCTGCTCGACGTGCGGGTGTAAGAGATGTCGACCTTCGCAGGACTCCAGGTGGCCGCGTCCGGCCTCGCCGCCGCTCGCGCCGGCATGGCCGTGACCGGGCAGAACATCGCGAACGAGACCACACCGGGCTACACCCGCCAGCGGCTCGAACAGACCTCCCTGACGGCGGCCGGCACGGCCGGCCTGTGGGCGACGGGCTTCTCCGTCGGCGGTGGGGTGTCGGTCCAGGGCATCGCGCGCCTCGGCGACGAGGTCCTCGACGCCCGCGTCCGGGATGCGCTGTCGGCATCCGGATTCTGGTCCTCGCGGGCCTCCGCGGCGCAGAAGGTCGAGGCGTCGATGGCGGAGCCGACCACCGACGGTCTGGCGGCGAACCTGAACCGCTTCTGGTCGGGATGGTCCGACCTCGCGAACACCCCCAAGCCGGCGGCGGCGCAGGTGGTGCTCACCAACGCCCGCGTGCTCGTCGGGCAGATCGCCGCGGGGTACGACGCCGTGGTCGGGCAGTGGTCCGATCTGCGCGGGCAGGTGGATCGAGACGTCGACGTCGTGAACGTGACCGCGGGTCAGATCGCGACGCTCAACGGGCAGGTCCGCTCCGCCCTGCAGTCCGGACGCTCCGCCAACGAACTCGTGGACCAGCGCAACCTGCTCGCCCAGCAGCTGTCCACCATGATCGGTGCGACCGGGCGACTCGAGGACGACGGCACCCTCACCCTCCGGGTGGACGGCAACGCCCTGGTCAGTGCCGACACGAGCCGCACCATCGCCGTCGCGGGACCCCGCACGCTCGCGGACGGCGGGCGCATCAGCCTGGCGTGGGCGGACCGCCCCGATGTGCCCGTGGCGGTCACGGGCGGCTCCCTGGGCGGGGCGATCGGCGTGCTCGCGCCCGCATCCGACGGCGGCACCCTCGCGAGAGCGGCCCAGGCCTATAACGCGACGGCCGAGACGCTCGCGCGGGCGGTCAACGACCTGCACCGTGAGGGCCGGACCGCGACGGGAACCGCCGGGGGAGACTTCTTCGCGCTGTCCGCGCCCGGCCCGGCCGCCCTCGGGCTGACGGTCCTCCCGACCTCCCTCGACCAGCTCGCCCTGGCGGCGCCCGGCAGCGGAGCGCTCGACACCTCGATCGCGGACCGCATCGCCGGGTTGGCCACCTCCGCCACGGGCCCCAGCACGCAGTGGACGAGCTTCGTGACCTCCTTCGGCGTGACCGTCGCCGGCGACGTCCAGCGCGCCGACACCGCCGACCGCGGGGCGATCGCCGCCATCGCCGGGCAGCAGTCGCACGCTTCGGTCGACGGAGACGAAGAGACGATCACCCTCCTGACGTATCAGACGGCTTACCAGGCTGCGGCGCGTGTGCTCACCGCCGTCGACGAAGCCCTCGACACCCTCATCAACCGCGTCGGCCTCGTCGGCCGCTGACCCCGGAGACACCGTGATCGGACGCATCACCAGCAGCACCGTCAACCAGCAGGCGCTGCGCACGCTGCAGGCGGGGCTGGCCGACCGCGCACGCCTGCAGGATCAGGCGACCTCGCAGCGGGCCATCCGCGCGCCCAGTGACGACCCGACGGCCGCGGCCGCCATCCTCGGTGTGCACGGGGAGCAGGCTCGAGCGTCGCAGTTCTCCCGCAACATCGGCGACGCGCTCACGTGGGTGACCACGGCCGACACGGCTCTCGGTGCGAGCATCGACCTGCTCAACAGGGCGCGCGACCTCACGGCGCAGGGCGCTAACTCCGGGGCGCTCAGCCCCGCCGCGCGCGACTCGATCGCCGCGGAACTCGACAGCGTGAGCCGCGAGCTCCTCTCGCACGCCAACACCACGGTGCTCGGACGCACGGTGTTCGCCGGCACCGATGACAGCGGCAGAGCCTTCGACCCCGCGACCTTCGCCTTCACCGGGGTCGCCGGATCCTCCGTCGAACGCCGTGTCTCCGAGAACGAGAAGGTGCGCGTCGACGTCGACGGCGCGGACGCGTTCGGTGCCGGAGACGCCAGCGTCTTCGCGACGCTGCAGGGCATCGCCGCAGACCTGCGGGCGGGCGTCGACGTCGGGGCGCGCCTGGCCGACGTCGACGCCCACCTGAAGCAGCTGGTGACGGCGCGCGGCGTCACCGGCGCACAGCAGGCGCAGATCGAGCGCGCCCAGGCCACCAACGCGAGCGTCGGCGTCGACCTCGAGACGCGTCGCGCCGCCGTCGAGAACGTCGACACCCTCGAGGTCTACATCAAGTTGCAGTCGGCCGAGCTCGTGTACCAGTCCGCCCTGCAGGTCACCGCCAAGACGCTGCAGACCACCCTGTTGGAGTTCGTGAGATGACGGCCCATCCTCCCCTCGCGGGCATCGACGTCGACTTCGAGACCTCGCCCCCGGGTCTCGCTCCCCGGACGTCCTTCCGTCTCGAGCCCATCGAGGGCGCCGACGGCCTGTACGCGCTCCGCTCCACGAGCGACGACCTGCGGCTCTTCCTGCTCGATCCCGCGCGCGGCGGTCTCGCCTACGATCCGCCGATCGCCACGGCATCCCTCTCCGCCCTCTCGGCATCCCCCGATGAGGTGCGGGTGTTCGTCGTGGCGAACCCGGCCGACGACGGCGTCTTCGTCAACCTGCGCGCCCCCATCCTCGTCAACGCCCAGACGGGGGCCGGCGCCCAGGTCATCTTCGACGAGTCGGCATACCCCCTCCGTGCGCGCCTGGGCGCGTGATTCCCGCGCGCGGACACCACCTTCGTCACACAATGGTCCCGCGTCGAGGGACCGAGTAGTATCGACGCGAAAACGAGCAGAAACGACGATTCGTCCCCGCGACCCGAAACGCGGTGACGTCGCCCGTCCGATGGCCGAGGCTTCATCGCCCCGGTCCGTCTGCCCCGGGGTCGTCTCCCGAAGGACGACTCCGGCGACGTGCGCGTTGCGACCGGCGAGGCAACCCCTCCGCCCATCGCGACGGCGACGCCTACGTTCGTACCGAGCACAGAGCAGGGGATGGTGAGCAATGCCCGTCATGAGAACCGATGAACCCAAGGTGAGCAAGCGTGAGTTCATCCAGCGCGTATCCAAGCGCGCCGGATTGTCTCCCACGGTCACGCAGTTGGCCTACGAGGCGATCTTCGGAGAGATCCTCGATCTCGTGAACGCCGGAAACCGTGTCACGTTGACCGGCTTCGGCAAGTTCTACGCGCAGTCGCACAAGGGACACAACGTCGTGCTGAACATCCGCGACAACCCCGAGAGTCGCGGGCGCGTCGAGGACTACAGCGTTCTGAAGTTCTCGGCGACCCGTGAGGTCAACAAGAGGGTCGCCGCCCCTCGCGACCTCGGCGACTGACGACGCTCGGCCGCACCGGTCAGCGGTCGAACGAGTAGCTGGCCTGCCCGATGAGGGTGAGGCTGATGCTCGTCGGCAGCTCGTCGGGGGTCTCGTCGTCCTCGTCCAACGCCTCGATCTTGTGGACGGGTACGGAGATGTTGCCGTCGTCCTCGAAGACGACGTCGCGAGGCGCGAACGAGAAGAACAGCACCCGGTGGGTGCTGCGCAGCTCGATCGTCCGGCTCACGTCGCTGCGCTCGTGGAGGTTGAGCACCGATTCGTCCGTGAGAACCGAACCGTCGGGATACGTCGCCTCGACGCGATAGGTGCTCGGCTCGATCGCCTTGATGTTGAGGTCTTCGACGATGTCGGTGAACGTGGCGTCCGGATGATTCATCTCGAAGGCGATCGCGCGCAGGTGGTCGTAGGTCAGATTGACGCGACGTGAGAACAATGCGGCATTCTCGATCTCGGCGGCGGCGGCGAGCGGAGCCTGATCGAGGAGATATTCGCGGACGTCGTCGGGGCTCGGGTAGTCGAATCGCATGTGGTAATGGAATCGACCGGGCCGGTTGACGATGTAGTGGCTGACGTCCTGCACGTCGTTGACGGTGAGGCAGTAGATCCGCTTGACCGACGACGTCCCGTCGAACAGCGTCAGGAACTGGTTCTGTCGGTTCGGGCCGTCGAGCGGTCCGCGGCCCGACGAGAAGGTCTTCTCGAACTCGTCGAAGATGACGAGGCACTCGTCGAGGGTGTCGAGGAAGTCGACGATCCCCTCCGCGTCCTCGCCGACGAGGACGACCGGGATGCCGCTCTCGATGGCGCGCGCGGCCAGCATGCGCAGGAACATCGACTTTCCCTGACCCTTGTTGCCCGAGAGCATGACGCCGAGGTTGCGCTCGAAGCGCGCGTAGGTGCGGAAGATCTTGTCGACCTTCGCCTCGCGGCGGCCGTACACCTTCTCGGACCCGACGCCGAGGTCTTCGGTGCGCAGGAGGCTGAACCCCTCCTTGATGCTGTACCGCACCCGATAGGTGCCCAGGGGGAGCGAGTCGTGAGCCTGGACGGCGGAGTCGTAGACCCGAACCTGTCCGCCGGTTTCGATGTAGGTGCTGCTCACTGCGTCGGGCTCCTGGGGGGAAAAGGGGCGTTCCGTGGGGGCGGTCGCTTTCTGAGATTTACATTAGCGTCTTCTCATCTTTGTGTGAGGATTGCCCGAATTTTGGCGAAAGCCGCGGCGCAACCCCCGTCTTTCCGGGGCACGCGGGCGTGCCCTACCGCATACCACGACGCATTCCCCGTCCGAAAGATGAGAAGTGGACAACGGCATTTCGCTATGGTCAGGAAAAAGCCGAGTGCCTCCCGACACTCCGACAGGCCGTGGGGGCCACATGTCAGAACCTTCCGAATCGGGTGCGACCGCGTTCCAGCTCACGCTTCGCACCACCGACACCGACGTCGAGCCCGAGGTCTGGCGTGCGACCATCCATTCCGCCCTCGCCGACGCGTCCGTCCACAAGCCCCGCCTGGCCGAAGCGATCGTGTACCGCGTGCACTACGCGAACCCGCGGTGGACCGAGCAGCTGGGGGATGCCGAAGCCGACCTGACATCGATCGGATCGGCCTTCGCCGATCGCGAACTGATCTCCATGCTCGACGAGTCGTCTCTCTTCACCGACAACCTCTGCGTCATCGCCTCCGTCGACGTCCACGACGATGTGAACGGGACCGCCCTCAGCCATGAACTGGTGCGCAGCATCGCGCGGGTCTTCGACGGAGACTCCATCGCGCTGCTGGGGACGCGACGGTGCGGTGCCGACGAATCGACCGACCCGTGGCTCGGCCACGCGCACTGGGCGGCGATCGGCTTCGTCGACATTCCGGGAACGACCTCGATGATCCTCCCGGTGGGCTCGCGGTCGTAGCCGCCGCCCCTAGGGTGAAAGGCAGTCGACGAGAGGAGTCCGCCGTGACGGACGAACGCGAACGCCTGAGCTGGGATGACTTCGGGGCCGCCACGCGCGACATCTCGCGGGCGATCGTGGCCGACGGGTTCGAACCCGAGGTCGTCGTGGCGATCGCGCGCGGCGGTCTGCTCCCGGGGGGAGCGATCGCGTACGGGCTCGGCGCGAAGAACTGCGGCGCACTGAACGTGGAGTTCTACACCGGGGTGGGCACCGTGCTCGATGCCCCCGAGGTCCTGCCGCCGGCGCTCGATCTGACCTACTTGTCGGGACGGCGCGTGCTGCTCGTCGACGACGTGGCCGACAGCGGTCGCACACTCGACCTCGCGGTGAAGCTGCTGAAGCGACACGACGCCGACGTCCGCTCCGCGGTGATCTACACCAAGCCGACGACGATCATCGCGCCCGACTACTCCTGGCGCGACACGTCGCTGTGGATCGAGTTCCCCTGGTCGCACCTCGGCTCCGTTCAGGAGGAAGACGCCGCGTGAGCGCGATGACCCTCCCCGAGCTCGCGGACGCGGGGCTCATCGACCGCTCGTGGGTCGAGGCGCTCACCCCGGTGGCCGACGACATCGCCGCGGTGGGGGAGCGCCTGCGGGCCGAGGGCAAGCCGTACCTTCCGGCCGGCGATCTCGTGCTCCGCGCGTTCCGTACGCCGCTCGACGAGGTCCGGGTGCTCATCGTCGGTCAGGATCCCTACCCGACCCCGGGCCACCCGATCGGTCTGTCATTCGCCGTCGACCCGCACGTGCGGCCGCTCCCACGCAGCCTGACGAACATCTACCGCGAACTCTCCGACGACCTGGGTATCGCTCCGGCGCCGCACGGCGACCTCTCGGCGTGGGGCGCGCAAGGCGTCATGCTGCTCAACAGGGTGCTGACGGTGGCGCCCGGGGTCCCGGCATCCCACCGCGGATGGGGGTGGGAACGGGTGACCGAACACGCCATCCGCTGTCTCGTCGCGCGCGACTCCCCGCTGGTGGCGGTGCTGTGGGGCAAGGACGCGCAGGGCCTCGCTCCGATCCTCGGCGACACCGCGGTCGTCGCCTCGCCGCACCCCTCGCCCCTGTCGGCGAGCCGGGGGTTCTTCGGATCGAAGCCATTCTCGCGCGTGAACGCGCTGCTCGAGGAGCAGGGTGCCGACCCCGTCGACTGGCGGATCCCCGCCTGATTCTCCGGCGGGCGGGTGCCGCCGCCCGCCAATCGCGCGCGTCATACGCGCGAAACCGCGACGCCCGTAGAGTGGCGGGGGGNGGAAGAGGAGTACGAGAAGAGCCGTCGGCGGCTGCCCGCCCACCTGCGCCCGACGCCGAAGCCGGAGCAGCCCTTCACGTTCGAGATCCGCCCGGCGACCGAGGCCGACATCCCCGACATCCGCGAGATCTACAACTACTACGTGCGCAACTCGGTCGTGACCTTCGACGAGAAGGCCTGGTCGCTCGCGAAGTGGCGTGACAAGTTCGCGACCCTCCACAAGCTGGGGCTGCCCTTCCTCGTCGCCCAGTCGCCCAGCGGTCAGATCCTCGGATACGCCCTCGTGCAGCCGTGGCAGTCGAAATCGGCGTACCGCTACACGGTCGAGAACTCGATCTACCTGGGCCAGGCGGCCGCGGGCAAGGGCCTTGGCCGCGCTCTGCTCGAGGCGCTCGTCGCTGCGTGCCAAGACCTCGGCATCCGCGAGATGGTCGCCGCGATCAGCGACAAGGGCGCGGACGCCTCGATCGCCCTGCATGAGAAGCTCGGCTTCACCGAGGTCGGACGCATGGGGCGCGTCGGCTTCAAGTTCGGACGCTGGCTGGGCGTCGTGTACCTGCAGAAGAGCATCCCGTCGAAGAAGAAGCCCCGCCGGCGGTTGTTCGGCTGATTCCGCGCGGGTGCGGGGTGCGGTCGGGGCTTTCGGATCGCCGATAAACGCTCCGAGTGACGAGAAACGCTGTCTCACGGCGTTTATGAGCACGAAAGCGTTTATGCCGACGGGTGAGCCGCCGAACGGATGCCGCCGGCCCGGGGCCCGAGCCCGCCCCAGGCCCGAGCCCGCCCCGGGAGCCGAGCCCGGGCGGGGCCCGAGCTCGCGCGACGCCTAACGATGGACGGGCCGCGAGGGAGCGGCCTGCCGCACCTCGTCGACCAGGGTGCGCCAGGGTCCCTCCACCTGTCCGTCGTCGAGGCGCGCCTGATGGACGGCGGTGTCGCCGTGGTGCACCTCGATACGCCACTGGTAGCGGTCGGCGCCCCGGGACGCGGCGGGAGCGTCGTCCCAGGGGCAGCTTTCGACCAGCTGCTGCCAGCGGGGGAGTCCGTCGGGGTCGGGCTCAGCCCGCCACTGCTTGGACAGGCCCGCGAGACCACCGGAGCGCACGACGACGACGACGAAGCGTCCGGCGCTCTCGGTGTCGTTCTCGGTGTCAGGCTGCGGCATCCTCCTCGACGCCGACCCCGGCCCACGCGGCGCGGACGGCGGCGACCTCCTCCGACTTCTCACCGTACTCGCTGGCCGCGGCCGACAGGGTGGCGGTCGCGAACGCCGAGAAGTCGGCCGTGGTCGACAGCGTTCCGGCGGTGATCGTGCGGTACCAGATGAGGCCCGCGCGCTCCCACGCGAACCCGCCGAGCGCGGTGGCGGCGAGGTAGAACGCCTTGTTCGGGATGCCGGAGTTGATGTGCACGCCGCCGTTGTCGTCGGTCGTCTCGACGTAGTCGCGCATGTGTCCCGGCTGCGGGTCTTTGCCGAGCACGTCGTCGTCGTAGGCGGTGCCCGGCGCCTTCATCGAGCGCAGGGCGTCGCCCTGGACCGCAGCGGCGAAGATGCCCTCGCCGATAAGCCACGACGCCTGGTCGGCGGTCTGACCCCGGTGGTGCTGCTCGGCGAGGGCGCCGAACACGTCGGACAGCGACTCGTTCAGCGCGCCCGACTGCCCCTGGTACTCGAGGCCGCCGGAGGCCTCGGTGACGCCGTGCCCGAGCTCGTGCGCGATGACGCTGAGCGACCGCGTGAAGCCGACGAAGACTTCGCCGTCACCGTCGCCGAAGACCATGCGCTCGCCGTTCCAGAACGCGTTGTCATAGTCGTCGCCGAAGTGCACGGTGGCCAGCAGCGATCCGCCGGCGGCGTCGATGCCGTCGCGGGCGAAGGCGTCCCAGAAGAAGTCGTAGGTCTCGCCGAGACCGTCGTAGGCCTCGTCGACCGCGGTGTCGCCTGACGGGCCGTCGTCTTCGCTGCGCACGCGACGACCCGGCAGGTTCTCGGTGTTCGCCGCGTCGGAGATGATGCGATCGGGCGCCGGCCCGGTCTCGGCCACGAGGGTGTCGCCCTCGATCGAGAGCCGCAGGCGGGATCGCGTCGGACGTGCCGGCCGCGGCACGGCGAGGGTCTTTCTCGCCGCTTCGGCGGCCCGTGCCATGCGCGGGTCATCGGTGGAGGCGAGTCGGTCGAGCAGGAACGGGGGGACGATACCGGGGGTCATGCGCCGAGGGTAGCGCCGACCTCCGACATCGCGGGATCCCTTGCTCGGCGCGTGAGTGAGCAGTCCGGGGAGCCGGGCGGGCGGCATCCCGAAACCGCACCAGAACAGGAGATGCTCCGAGGACAGGACGATTTTGGTGGAACCAGCCTGTCCCGGTGACACCCTTCTGTTCTCGTGCCCGCCCACCACCCGCGGCCGCAACGCCGGCGCGGAACGCCCCATCCGTCCCGCAGCGCGAGCCCCGCGTCAGCCCGGCAGTGTCGGAATCGACGCCAGCAGCTGCCGCGTGTACGCCGCCTGCGGCTGCAGCAGCACCTTCTCGGTGGGGCCCTGTTCGACGATGCGGCCGTCCTTCATGACGACGACCTGGTCGCACACGTTCTGCACCACGCCGATGTCGTGCGAGACGAGGACGAGGGTGAGGTCCTCTTCGAGCCGCAGCCGCGCGATGAGGCGCAGGATCTGCGCGCGCACCGTCACGTCGAGGGCCGAGAGGGGCTCGTCGCCGACGAGGATGCGCGGGCGGTGCACGATCGCGCGGGCCAGGGCGATGCGCTGGCGTTGGCCTCCGGAGAACTCGTGGGGGAACCGCGTGGCCATGTCGGCGTCGAGACCGACCTGCTCGAGCACCTCGCGGACCCGCCCGCGGCGGTCGCCCTCGATCCCGAGCGCCCACAGCGGCTCGCCCACGATGCGCTCGACGCTCATGCGGGGATCGAGCGAGGCGTACGGGTCCTGGAAGACCATGCCGGTCGCTCGTCGCAGCCAGTGCAGCGATCGGGCCGAGCCGCGGGCGTCGACGGCGCGTCCGTCGACCTCGACGGTGCCCGCGCTCGGCACGTCGAGGCCCAGCAGCAGGCGCACGAGCGTGGATTTGCCCGACCCCGACTCGCCGATGATCCCGACCGCGCTGCCCGCGAGCACCGAGAGGTCGACGTCGGCGAGGCCCACGGTCTGCTCGGCTCGGCCGACGCCCCGCGTCCGGGGGG
>NZ_LMKF01000022.1:1463840-1832117 GCF_001421275.1 Microbacterium sp. Leaf203
TCGTCGGCCGCGATCTCTCGCGGGGGGAGCTCGGGATGCCACAGCGTCGCGGTCGCATCGCGCAGCAGCGCCCGCGTGACGGGAGAGGACGGCGCCTTCAACACGTCGGTGACGGCGCCCTGCTCGACCACCCGGCCGTTCTCGAGGACGACGGCGTGGGTGGCGACTTGCGCGAGCACCGCGAGGTCGTGGGTGATGAAGACGAGCGACATGCCGGCATCCTGGACGAGGGAGCGCAGCAGGGTCAGGATCCCCGCTTGGATGGTGACGTCGAGCGCCGTCGTCGGTTCGTCGGCGATGAGCAACCGCGGTCGGCACGCGAGGGCCATCGCGATCGCGACCCGCTGCCGCTGGCCGCCGGAGAGCTGGTGCGGGTAGC
The DNA here is from genome assembly GCF_001421275.1 of Microbacterium sp. Leaf203. Classification (NCBI taxonomy): domain Bacteria; kingdom Bacillati; phylum Actinomycetota; class Actinomycetes; order Micrococcales; family Microbacteriaceae; genus Microbacterium; species Microbacterium sp. Leaf203. The sequence goes on from NZ_LMKF01000022.1 coordinate 1,464,220, forward strand.
GCGAGACGATGCGTTCGGGATCGGGGAGGGCGACCCGCTCGGCCTCGGCGACGGCGCGACGCAGAGCCTCGCGCCGAGAGACGCCCTCGTGGATGCGCACCGATTCGCCGATCTGCCGGCCGACGGTGCGGATGGGGTTCAGCGCCGTCCGGGGCTCCTGGAAGACCATGCCGATGTCGTCGCCGCGCAGGCGGGCCAGCTCGCGGTCGGCGAGGCCGAGGATCTCGCGGCCGTTCCAGACGATGCTGCCGGTGGCGTGGGCGCCGTCGGGGAGGAGACCGAGGATCGCCAGGGCGGTCATCGACTTGCCCGAGCCGGATTCGCCGATCAGGCCGACGCGGGCGCCGTCGGGCACCTCGAACGACACGCCGTCGACGACGGCCCGGTCGCCGATCTCGACCCGCAGGTCCGTGACGACGAGGCTCATGCGACCACCCCCGGCACGTGCGTGCGGGCCGCGGGAGTGCGCTCGCCGAGGGTGGGGTCGGCCGCCTCGCGCAGGGCGTCGCCGAGCAGGTTCAGCCCCAGCACGGTCAGCGTGATCGCCAGACCGGGCCAGACGACGGTGAGGGGGTGCACGGCGATGTAGGCCTGCAGGTCGCTCAGGAGAACTCCCCACGAGGGCTGGGTCACGGGCGCGCCGAAGCCGAGGTACGACAGCCCCGCCTCGGCCAGCACGGCGACCGCCATTCCCCACGACAGCTGCACGATGAACACCGGTGCGACGTTCGGCAGGAGGTGCCGGGTGAGGTTCTGCCCGGTCGACAGGCCGCTCGCTCGACCGGCGAGCACGAAGTCGCTGTGCAGCACGCGTCGCAGCTCGGGTCGTGTCACGCGGGCGACGTTCACGCCGAAGCCGATGCCCACCGACCAGATGACGACGGCGAGCGAACCGCCCCACACGGCCGAGATCATCATGGCGATGATGAGGACGGGAAAGGCGATGAGGATGTCGACGAGCACGGCGACGCTCTCGCGGATCCACCGCGCCATCAGCGAGCCGAGGGCGGCGAGGACGATGCCCAGCACCGAGGCCACCACTCCGGCGCCGACGGCGACGACGACGGTGGTGCGGGCTCCGGCCATGAGCAGGCTCGCGATGTCGCGACCGCTGTTGTCGGTTCCGAGCACGTGCGGCCACGACGGATCGCTCCAGCGCGCCCGAGCGTCGACCGACGCGGGGTCGAAGGGCGTCCAGAGGAGCGAGACGAGGGCCGTGATGAGCAGAAGAGCGACGATCAGGATGCCGAATCGCCCGGTGCCGAGGCTCCAGAGCCGCCGGAGGGTGGTCATGAGGCCTCCCTCTGACGGGGATCGATGAGGCGGTGGGAGAGATCGACGAGGAATCCGACGAGCAGCACGAACCCGGTGAGGGCGAGGAGCTCGCCCTGGACCTTGGGGAGGTCGCGCGAAGCGACGTCGGACACCAGCATGCGGCCGACGCCGGGGAGGGTGAACAGTTGCTCGATCACGACGGCTCCGACGATGATCCCGGCGATCTGGAGGCCGAGCACGGTGATGACCGAGAGGCCGACGCTGGGCAGTCCGTGGCTGAGCAGGGCACGCGTGCGCGTGAGCCCCTTCGCGGCGGCCGTGCGCACGTAGTCCTGGCCGAGGGCCTGGAGCGTCGCGCTGCGGACGAAGCGCAGGAGCATCGCGCCCTCGACCACGCCGATGGTGAGCGCGGGGAGGATGAGGGCGCGGAACGCGGCCGCGGGGTCGTTCCATCCCGCGCGGGGGAACCCTTGGGGCGGGAGCCAGCCGAGCCACACCGCGAAGACGACGACGAGCATCATGCCCGCCCAGACCACGGGCACCGCCGCCAGCGCCTGGGCTCCCACGCTGAGCGCCGTCCCCCCGGCTCGCCGCCGGCCGAGGGCCGAGAGCACACCGAACGGGATGCCGACGATCAGCGCCACCGTCAACGACATCGCCGCGAGGGGGACGGTGACGCGCGCCTTGTCGGCCAGTTCCGACGCGACGGAGGTGCCGGTGATGAGCGAGGTGCCGAGGTCGCCGCGGATCAGTCCGCCGATCCAGTCGAGGTACTGCGTCCAGAGCGGCGCCTCGAGGCCGAGGCTCGTCCGCAACGCCGCGACCTGTTCGGGGGTCGCCTCGGTGCCGGCGATGAGCTGTGCCACATCGCCCGGGAGCACCCGCAGCGAGACGAAGATCAGCACGCTGGCCACGGCCAGGCCCAGCACGAGCAGGCCCAGCCGTGTCAGCGTGTAGCGGATCACTCCGCCGCGACCGTCACGCCGGCGAGGGGCAGGCGCACGTTGAGGGAGTTCTTCGGGAAGTTCGCCACGTTCGTGCCCACCGCGGTCAGCGGGGTCGACAGGAACAGCCAGTCGGCGGCATCCTCGTCGCTCACGATGCGGGCGGCCTCGGCGAGCAGGTCGGAGGACTGCTGCTCGTCGGTGGTCGCGAGCGCCTGGGCGTAGAGGCCCTGCACCTCGGCGTTGTCGTACCCGAAGTAGTACGAGGGGTTCGCCCAGTTGCCGAAGTCGCGGGCTTCGACGTGCCGCACGAAGCTGAGGTCGTAGTCGTGGTTGGTGTAGACGTCCTGCAGCCAGGCGCTGAAGTCGACCGAGTCGACCTTCAGGGTCACTCCCACGTCGGCGAACGACGACACCAGGAAGGTCGGGATCGTCGTCGGGTACACGTTGGGGATCGTCAGCGTGAGGTTCAGGTTCTCGGCCCCGGCCTGGGCGAGCAGCTCACGGGCGCGGTCGGGGTTGTACGAGATGCTGCCCGACAGGTCTTCGTATCCCGGGTCGAGCGGGGCGATGGGGCCGTACAGCTCGCTGCCCGAGCCGAGGGTGTCGATGAGCGCCTTGTGGTCGATCGCCAGGCGCAGCGCCTCGCGCACGCGCTGGTCGTTCAGCGGGGCCCGCTGGTTGTTGAAGGCCAGCGTGCCCTTGTCGGTGGTCAGGCCCGACTCGATCGTGAAGTTGTTCGTACCCTCGATCTGCCCGCGCAGTTCGGGGTCGATCTCGAGGGCGACGTCGACGTCGCCGGCGACCGCGGCGTTGGTGGCGGCGCTCTGGTCGGGGATGTAGTCGAGGACGACCTCGGCGACTCCGGCCTTGTCTCCCCAATAGCCGTCGTAGCGCGAGAGGGTCAGGCTCTGTCCCGCGTTGCGGCTCTCGACGCGGAACGGACCGGTGCCGTTGGCGGCGGTCTGGAAGTTGGTGGTGTCGCCGCTCTTGAAGATGAGTCCGGCACGACCGGTCATCGCGAAGAGGAAGTCGATGTTCGGCTGGGCGAGCGTCACGACGACCGTGGAGGCGTCGGGCGAGGCGATGGACGCGACGTTCTTCAGGTCGGAGCTGCTCTGAATGGTGGGGTCGTCCTTCGCCGTCTGCAGCGAGGTGACCACGTCGTCCGCGGTGAGGGCGCTGCCGTCGTGGAAGGTCACGCCCTGCCGAAGGGTGAAGGTGTACGTGAGGCCGTCGGGCGACACCGCCCAGGCGGTGGCGAGGGCGGGGACGATCGCGTTGGAGTCGTCGCCGTTGCGGGTGACGAGGCCCTGGTACACGTTGTCGACGAGCGCCTGCTCGAGCGAGGCGCCGCTGGTGTGGCGGATGTCGAGGTTGGCCGGCTCGAGCGACAGACGCACCGTGAGGGTGGCGTTCGGGTCGGCTTCTCCGGTGGGGTTCGGCGTGGTGTTCGAGCCGGTGCACGAGGTGAGCAGGAGCGCTCCGATCAGGAGCATGCTCGTGGCGAGAGCGGTGCGGCGCAGCATTGCGGGGTGTGTCCTTTCGCAGGCCGAGGCATCAGGGTGCTGTGGATGCCGAGCAGGGGTGGCAACAGCCTACTTTCACCCGTCTGCGCTCGACGCCTTCTGTGACGGAGCGCGACGCGAGATGACGGGGAACGGCAGGAAGGTCAGGGGGAGGGGAGGAGGGAGCGGACGAGACGCGCGAGACCCTCCGGGTCCTCCTCCTGCGCGTTGTGCCCGGTCGGGAGCGCGTGCACGACGGCCCCGGGCACGCGACGCTCGAGCTCCTCGGCATCCGGGATCGTGACGAATCCGCGCTCGCCGCGGATGAGGGTGACGGGGGCCGTCACCTCGGCCAGGTCGTCCCATCCGGTCGCCAAGAGCACGGCTTTCACCGCGTCGGGGGTGGTGGGATCGGCTCCGGCGTTCGCGGCGGCCGCGGCGAGGTGCGCGAAGTGGTGCTTCCACTCCACCCGGCCGTCCGGGCGCACGCGGGAGTTCAGGAAGACACCGCGGGCGGCGGCCTCGGGTGAGCCGCCGAGGCCGAACGAGAGGGCGCGTTCGACGAGTTCCTCGCGCGACGCCCAGTCCGTCGGACCGGCGAAGAACGCACGGATCTGCGCGGGTCCGGCGCTCGGATCGACTCCCGGCGTGATGTCGACGATCGCGAGGCGCGAGACGAGATCGGGACGGGATGCCGAGACCGCGGCCGCCGTGAGCCCTCCGAGCGAGTGGCCCACGAGCACCTGGGCACCGCTGGTCCACTCCTCGAGGGCGGCGACGACATCGGGGGCGAGCACGCGTGCGACGTACGCCGCGTCGTCCCGCCACGAGGAGTCGCCGTGACCCGGCAGGTCGAGGGCGAGAGCGGGGACCCCGAGGTGCAGGAGGGTCGTGTCCCACGTGTGGGCGTTCAGGCCCGCGCCGTGCAACAGCGTCACCGCCGGGGAAGCGTCGCCCCACCGCAGCCCGCTGAGGGTGCGCCCGTCGGGGAGCGTGAGCTGCACCCGTTCGACGGAGGGGATATCGCGACCGAGATCGGTCGCCTGGGCGGGAAGGAACGAGAACTCGTCGCGCTCGGGCATTCGACCAGCCTGGCACCGCGGGCGGGATGCCGCCACCACCGCGCCGTACGACGTCACCGATCGCCCGTCCCGACCCCGCGGGGCCGCCGTAGGCTGTGGCCATGGGTGAAGAACGGCGCGTGCACCTCTCGAAGTCGGCTCCCGAGGCGTATGCGGCCCTGCGCTCGTTCTCGACCACTGTGGGGCGACTGGCCGCCGACGCGGGCATCGACGCCCGCTTGCGCGAGATCGTGCAGATCCACGCCTCGCAACTCAACGGATGCGCCTACTGCGTGCGCGTGCACGTCGATGCCGCGGTGAAAGCCGGACTGGACGCCGATGTGATCGCGCAGATCGCGACCTGGCGCGAGTCGGGCGTCTTCGACGAGCGCGAGAGGGCCGCGCTCGAGCTGACGGAGTCGTTCACCTTCATCCACGAGGGCGGCATCCCCGACGAGGTGTACGACCAGGCCGGTGGCATCCTCAGCGAGCAGGAGTATGTCGCGCTCAGCTGGGTCCTCGTCGCCATCAACGCCTTCAACAGGGTCGCCATCGCCGGTCGGTACCCCGTTCCTCCGCGCGCCGCACCCGCGGAGAACGCGGTTCGGGATGCCACGCCCCCGGCGGCACCGCACGTGCACGCGGACGGGGCGCCGTGAGCGGCTCGCTCGTCTCGGGGGCGGTGAACTTCCGCGACGTCGGCGGCCTCCCCGCCGGCGGACGCCGCACGTGCTCGGGCGTGCTCTACCGCTCCGGCAACCTCGTCGCGGTCGACGACGCGGGCGCGCGGACCCTCCGAGAACTCGGCATCCGGAGGGTGATCGATCTGCGCGACAAGTCCGAGGTCGCCCACGCGCCCAGCAGACTCGACGACGGGGTCGAGATCCAGCACGAACCGCTCTTCCTCGGGTCGGTGGCCTCGTTCTTCGCGCGCGACCTGAGCCTCGACGACATGTACGCCGCCCTGGTCGACGACTCCGCCGATCGGGTCGTCTCGGCGGTCCGCGGCATCCTGAACGCGCAGCCCGTACTCGTTCACTGCACGGTGGGGAAGGACCGCACCGGGGTCACGGTCGCGATCGCGCTCGCCGCGGCCGGTGTCGATCGCGAGGCGGTGATCGCCGACTACGCCCGTACCGAGGACTTCCTTCCCGCCGAGCGCAACGCGCGGGTGCTCGCCGCGATCCGTGCCGTCCATCCCGGCAACGTGCACGCCGAGGCGCTCGCGACCCGCTCGCCCGCGCCGGTCATGCGGGCCCTGCTCGATCGCCTCGATCGGGAGTTCGGTTCCGCCGCGGGGTATCTGCTCGCCAACGGGATGAGCGCCGCCGAGACCGAGCGACTCCGCGAGGTGCTGATCGACTGAGCGGCGCGATCGCGCTGTCGTATCGACGTCGAGATACTGAGCGTGAACACAGGTTAGGCAAACCTATGTCGCGGGTATAGTGGAGTCATCATGTCGATCTCCACCGAGCACAACGCCGCCGCGTGCCGCGCGTCGCGGCACACCCGCGTGCAGCACCTCGTGACGGCCGACGAGACCTCGCTCGCCGAGCTCGAGGCCCTGCTCGCGACGCTGCCGATCTGCTCGACCGGTCGCGTGTTCGTGGAGGTCCCCGACGCGTCGTGGATCGGCTCGATCGCGGCCCCCGCGCGCATGACGCTCACGTGGCTCGACCGCTCGCGCCGCGGCGGCGCTCCCGGAACGGGCCGTGGCTGCGCCGCGGGCGAGGCGCTGTCGCGGGCGGTGTCGGGCTGGGCCGGCGAGATGCTGTGCTGCGACGACGACGCGACGCGCGTCATCCTGCTCGGGGGCTACCTGGGCACGGCCGAGATCGTGGACGAACTCGTGACCCGTCACGGCGTCGACGCGCAGGCCATCCACACGCCCGAGCGCTTCGGCCTCGCCACCGCGCGCTGACGCGCCTTTCGATCGCGCGGGGTCCGCTCGACCTCCGTCATCGAGGGCTGATCCGCCCTGCGGATCGCCGCGGACGTACGCGGCGGGGTCAGCTCCCGCGGGGCAGGTAGTTGCCCTCGACGAGACCCGCCTCGATCTCGAATCTGTTGCGCAGGGGGTCCCGCCCGGCCAGCGCGTACAGCAGCGGCATGAGGAATCCGTACCGCCGCCACTGGCGACGGTGCACGGCTTCGTGTCCGAGCACCGTGTCGGTCGGCCGATCGTCGCCGGTGAGGAAGCATCCGCCCACGCACACGCCCCCGCGCGGGAACGCCCACGAGGGCAGCCCGCGGAACACCCACAGGCCCTGACGCTTCTCGATGCGTCCCGTGCTCCACAGCGAGCCCCAGACCCATCCGACGGTGCACCCGTACCAGTACCCGACCCGGCTCACGGGGGAGTCGAGCAGAACGCCGGGGATGAACCGGTCGAGTCGGCGGCCGCGCGCGACAGCCCTGTCGGCGCGCTGGCGCCAGCCCGCGGGAGGCGGGGGGAGGGGGCTCATGCCAGGGCCCCGATCAGTCGAAGGATCGTCCCCAGGTCGTCGACGGCCGCCGCGGGCGACGAGGGGGAGAACTCGGTGAGAGTGGCGCCCGCCATCGGGAGGCGCTCTCGAAGGCGGCGGACGGATGCCACGACGTCGGCGGTGCGCGCGCCGAAGGGCACGGCCTGTGCGACGCCGGCGATGTCGGCGGGATCGAGCGCGTCGAGATCGATGTGCACGTGGGTGCGAGTCGCACCGGTGGCCGCGACCGCGTCGGCCAGAGCGTCGGGGGACGACAGCTCGTCGGCGCGGACGACGGTGATCCCGTGGGCGGCGACGAACGCTTCTTCTTCGGGGTCCCAAGCGCGCGTGGCCACGAGGACGAGGCGCGACGGCGCGATGCCCGGTTCGAGACGCACGAGGTCCTCGCCCTCGCCCGCGATCGCGCGGAGCACCATGCCCGTGAAGGCGCCGCTGGGGGAGGACTCGGGAGTGTTCAGGTCGGGATGCGCGTCGATCCACACGACCGCGAGATCGTCGCCCGCGATGGCCGAGACGGCACCCAGGGCGACCCCGCAGTCGCCGCCCACGACGACGGCCGTCTCGTCGGAGGCGCGAACGGCCTCTTCGATGCGATCGCGCATGCGGACGATGGCGCTGAGGCGCTGCACGCGGCTGCCCTGAGCGTCGCCGGCCTCGGTCGGCGCGGCGAGCACGGTCGTCGAGGCGCGCGGAAGGTCGCCGGCGATCGCCTCGGCGCCATCGACGAGCTGCATCGCCCGCGACGAGGACGAGCCCTGCCACTGCGGGGCGACGATGAATCGGGTCATGCGGCTTCCCTCACGCCGGAGACGCGAGTGCACCGCCCGGTCGACCGGGCGATGCACTCGCGGGGGGGGATCAGACCTGGNGGGCTCGGGGCGTCGATGGCCGCGCGCTGCGGGCCGCCGACCTTGAGAGCGGCCAGACGTGCCTCGACCTCGGTGAGCTCGCCCACGTCCTCGAGAGCGTTGAACTGCGCGTCGATGCTCGAGGCGGCGAGCTCCTGCTTGCCGGCGGCGAGGGCCTCCTGGCGGCGGATCTTGTCTTCGAAGCGGCCGAGCTCGCTCGTCGGGTCCAGCACGTCGATCGACTTGACGGCGTCGTGCACCTTGTTCTGCGCCTCGGCGACCTTCGCGCGAGCGGTGAGCTCGTTGCGCTTGGCCTTGAGCTGCTCGAGCTTGGTCTTCATGCCGTTCAGGCCGTCTTTGAGCTTGTCAACGACCTCGGTCTGCGCGGCGATCGTGGGAGCGGCGGCCTTGGCCTCTCCCTCGGCGGTGATCTGACGCTGGAGGGCGATCTTGGCGAGGTTGTCGAACTTGTCGGCCTCGCTCAGGTTGCCGCCGGCGCGCAGTTCGTCGCCCTTGCGGCTGGCGGCGAGGGCCTTGTTGCCCCACTCGGCCGCTGCCTGGACGTCTTCCTGGTGGTCGCGCTCGAGCAGACGGAGGTTTCCGATCGTCTCGGCGATGGCCGACTCGGCGTCGGCGATCGAGTTCGAGTAGTCGCGGACGAGCTGGTCGAGCATCTTCTGCGGGTCCTCGGCCTGGTCGAGGAGCGCGTTGACGTTCGCGCGGACGAGGGTCTGGATGCGACCGAAGATGGACTGCTTGGCCATGCGGGGTGTTCCTTCCTGAGGGCGACGGTGTCGAGTCTGGTGGCGGTTACTACGAATTGTCTGTGATCGGGCGGCGGTGCCGCGAGGGCTGGACTAGCGGCGCGATCCGCGTCCGCCGCCGGCGCGACTGCGGCCGCCGCCGGAGAAGCCTCCGCCTCCGCCGCTGCGCGAGCGCCCTCCGGTGGAAAAGCCCCCGCCGCGCGGGCGGGCCCCGCCGCCGGAGAGACCTCCGAAACCTCCGCCGAGACCGCCCAGGCCGCCGCCGCCGAAGCCGCCACGAGAGCGCCCTCCGCCGAGGATCGCGTTCACCGCGATGCCGCCGAGGATGGCGCCCATCATGTCGCCACCGCCGCCCGCGCCGCCGAAGGATCCGACGTCGCTCTGCGCGGCGGAATCGGCCGCCGCCGCGAGCTGTGCCGCGCGCTGGGCCGCGGCGAGGGCCGCCACCGGGTCGTCGGTGCGCAGCTGTTCGGCCTGGACGACAGCGGCGCCCGCCTCGGCGAGACGCGTCCGCGCCGTCGCCCCCACCGCGCCGCGGCGAGCGGAGATGAAGTCCTCCGTCGCGCTCACCTGCGCGCGCGCCTGGGCGAGCGTCGCGTCGAGCTGCCCTTCTGCGCGGCGGCGACGCTCGGCCGCATCACGCGCCTCGGCCAGCACGGTGTCGATGGTGGCGTTCGCCCGCTGCAGGGTCTCGAACGCCCGCATCGGGTTCGGCCGCGCCGCCGACAGCGCACCGCGGGCGTCGTCGAGCTGCGACCGAGCCGAGGCCGCGGCGGCGGCGATGCGTCCGTCGGGATCGGAAAGCTGTGTTGCCGCCGCCAGGTCGCCCTCGATCTCGGCCACGAGGGCCGCCGCGCGCTGCTGCGCGTCGGCCAGGGCCGCGTCGAGAGAGTCGATGGCGCGTTCGAGGGTGTCGGCCTGGGCGAGCGCCGTCTGGGCGGCGCGGATGGCGACCGCGGCCTCTCCGGTGCGGCCCTCGGCGAGGGCGGTGTCAGCGGCGGCCTCTTGGGTGCTCGCGAGTTCGAGGCGCGCGCGGGCCTGCGTCGGGTTGTCGGCGACGGACGAGAGCGCGTCGTCACTGAAGCGTTCGGACAGGCGCCCGAGTCCCGCTTCCGCCGCGCTCAGGGCCGCGGCCACCGCGGCGTGCTGCTGCCGTACCGCGGCGAGGGCGCCGGGAGCGTCGGCTTCGAGGGCGCGCAACTCGTCGAACGCCGCGGCCTTGGCGTCGAGCGCCTCGTCGGCGGACGCACACAATTGCAGGATCTCGGTGTACGCCGCGCGCTGCTGTTCCGGGGTCTCGGGGGTCGCGTCGTCGAGCTGCTGCTGAATCGAGAACGCCCGCTCGAGGTCGGCCTTCGCCTGCGCCAAGACCTCGGTGAAGGGCGCGGCCGCGGCGTCGCCGAACTGCGCGCGGGCGAAGCCGAGTTCCTGCTCGCTCGTCTTGACCGCGTCGTCTGTCGCCACGAGCGCGGAACCGGCGCGGCGCGACAGGTCTTCCACGCTCTCGGCGGAAGCGTCAGGGGCCCCCGACGTCACGCGACGGCGCCGGCGCACGGCCAGCCAGACGAGGGTGGCCGCGATCGCGAGCAACAGCACGCCGACGAGCACGATCGGCACGATGGCCGGTCCGTTCTGCGTCGCCGGGGTCGGGGGCGGGTTCGGCATGTTCCCGCCGGCCTTCGCGTGAGCGGTGCGCAGCCCGTCGGCCGCGGCGATCGCGGCGCCCGCGTCGTCGCCCGCTTGGAGCGCCGGCTGCACCTTGTCCTGCTCGATCGAGGTGAGCTGGGTGGCCGAGATTCCGCCCGCGTCGACGTCGCCCGAGAGGTAGTACTGGAAGGTGTCGCCCTCGATGGCCACCGCGAGCAGGTACTGGTGCGGGCCGAGGTTGTTGCGGTTGGCGGTCTCGTTCGCCCAGTCGTCCGCACCGGTCGGGTCTTCGAAGCCGTCGACGTACACGACCCAGAGGTCGAGGCCCGTCTGCTCCGAAAGCGTGAGCAGTCGCCGCTGCACGTCGGCTTCTTGCGCGTCGGTGAGGACGTTCGCCTGATCGAGCACGTAGCTCGAGCCGAGCGCGGGCGGGGGGATCGCCGCAGCGCTGAGGGGAGCGACGAGGACGCCGACGAACGCGAGCAGCAGCACCGTGATCGTGTGCAGCACGTTCGGCTTTCGCATGCAGTCCCCTTCGGTTGCCGGATGCTTCCACCCTATAAACGACCGCCGACACCGGGGTAGGAGCGGCGCGTCCGCTGTCAGCGCACACCCGCGCCGCCTAGGCTCGAACGCTCGGAGGTACACCATGGACGACCGTTACGGCACCGACGTGCTCGCCCGCGGGTGGCGCGACGCCGGACGCATCAGACCCGCCGAGGTCGCGGCATCCGCCGATCTCGTCGTCGAGGTCGCGGGCAGTGACTTCGTCGGTGCGGTGACCCGCATCGACGGCATGAACGTCGAGCTCGAGGACCGCTTCGGCAAGCGTCGGCTGTTCCCGCTCGGCGGCGGCTTCCTCGTCGACGGCAAGCCCGTGGTGCTGAAGGCCCCCGCGGCCGCACCCAAGGGGCGCACCCGCACGGCGTCCGGCTCCTTCGCGGCAGACGACCAGCGCGCGCGCACCGCCCGCGCGAGCCGCATCTTCGTCGAGGGCAAGCACGACGCCGAGCTCGTCGAGAAGGTGTGGGGCGCAGACCTCCGCGCCGAGGGCGTCGTCGTGGAGTTCCTCGAGGGCGTCGACCTGCTCGAAGAGAAGTTGGATGCCGAGCCCCCGACCGCCGAGCGCCGCTACGGCGTGCTCGTCGACCACCTCGTGCCGAACTCCAAGGAGTCGCGCATCGCCGAGAAGATCGCCCGCGGCCGCCACGGCGCCCACGTGCGCATTGTCGGTCACCCCTTCGTCGACGTGTGGCAGTGCGTCACCCCCCGTGCCCTCGGCATCGCCGCGTGGCCCGAGGTGCCGCGCGGCATCGAGTGGAAGGTGGGCGTGTGCCGCGCCCTCGGCTGGCCCGCCGAGGAGCAGGCCGACACCGCCCGCGCGTGGCAGCACATCCTGTCGAAGGTCACCACGTTCCGCGACCTCGAGCCGGCCCTGCTCGGACGCGTTGAGGAACTCATCGATTTCGTGACCGTCCCGTGAGCGGCCGCAAGCGCTCCCTCTCGCGCGAGGCGTCGGAAAGCGTCGCCTCCGCATCCGCTGAGCGACAGAAGGCGGCCCCCGACGCGGCGGATAACCTGGACGACATGGATGCCGCCGCCCCCGCCTTCCGCGACAAGCCGGTGTCGTTCGTCCGCCGCAGCGGTCGCATGTCGGAAGCGCAGGATCGCGCGTGGGCCGAGCTCTCGCCGTTCTACCTGCTGCCGGTCGAGCGCGCCACCGCCACCACCAGCGTCAAGCCGGGCACCGCCGTCGACCCGGCCGCGGTCTACGGTCGCGCCGCCCGCCTGGTCGTCGAGATCGGCTCCGGCCAGGGCCACCAGATCGTCTCGGCGGCGGCCGCTCACCCCGACACCGACTTCCTCGCCGTCGAGGTCTTCACCGCGGGGCTCGCGCGCACGATGCTCGACGCCGACCGCGAGGGCGTGAAGAACCTCCGCCTCGTCGAGGCCAACGCGCCGGAGGCGCTCGAGCACCTGCTGCCCGCGGCATCCGTCGACGAGCTCTGGGTGTTCTTCCCCGACCCCTGGCACAAGAACAAGCACACCAAGCGCCGTCTGGTCGCCCCCGAGTTCGCGCGCATCGCCGCTCAGGTGATCCGCCCCGGCGGCACGCTTCGCCTCGCGACCGACTGGCAGGACTACGCCGACCAGATGCGCGACGTGCTCGACGACGCCCCCGGTTTCGAGCGGGCGTTCGCGGGGGAGTGGGCCGAGAGGTTCGAGGGGCGCGTGCTCACCGCCTTCGAGCGCAAGGGCCTGCGCGTCGGCCGCGACATCCGCGACCTGACCTACACCCGGGTCTCGCCGTGACCGCGCACACCGCGGTGCGGGTCCGTGAGCGTTCCACGTGGACGCCCAAGCTCATCCCGGCGCTCGCGGTGTGCCTCGCCGCCCCCGCGCTCTTCGTCGTGCAGATCGTGTGGCTCGGGTGGATCCTGCTCGCTCTCGCCGTGGCATCCGCTGTCCTCGTCGATCGTCGGAACGGCATCGCCCTCGCCCGGAGCGAGGAGCCGAGCATCGCGCGCGACGTGTCGCTGATCGCGGTGGGGCAGTTCATCGTCAGCCTCATCCCGCTGCACGCCGAGCTCGACAACGCCGCCTTCGTGCGCTTCACCCTCGCCCTCGGCGGCGCGGTCGTGGTGCCGTACGTGGTCTCGCGCTTCGTCTACCGCGACTACGCGATCCGCTTCCCGTGGCGCGGGGGAGGCCGCTGGACCTGGTGGCAGTGGGCGTGGCTCGGCGGAGTGATCGTGCTCGGCTACCTGATCCTGCCGTTCTACTTCATCACCTCGGGCGTCTACCGCAACTGGCCCGAGGTGGTCACGGGCGACCTCATCGCGCGTCTGTTCGTCGGCGTCGGTGCGGTCGGCATCTGGGACGAGCTCTTCTTCATCTGCACGGTCTTCGTGCTGCTGCGCCGACATTTCCCCGACCTCACCGCCAACCTGCTGCAGGCCGTGGTCTTCGTGTCGTTCCTGTGGGAGCTCGGCTACCAGGCCTGGGGGCCGCTGCTAACGATCCCGTTCGCGATCGTGCAGGGCTTCCTCTTCTTGAAGACCCGCTCGCTCTGGTACGTCGTGACCGTGCACCTGCTGTTCGACGCGGTCGTCTTCGGGGTCCTCGTGCACGCGCACAATCCCGATTCGGCATCCCTCTTCTTGCTCTGATCCCGGATGCCGGCACCCCTGCGTCCCACTCCGCCCGGAGCTCTACCTCGTCTGCGATAAACGCTGATTCTTGCGATACACGCTGCGCGACGCCGTGTCTCGGAGGAATCAGCGTTTATCGCGGGAGTGGGAGCGGGAGCGGATGCCGCGGTGCCCGGGTCCTGCCCAGGTCGGCTCGCTACGCTGGGCCCCGGACGCCCGCCGCGTCCCCGGACGACGGATCAGTACCCGGACTGCGACAAGACTGGCCAAGGAGCACCGTCATGTCGTGGATCGTCCTCATCCTGTCCGGCATCCTCGAGGCTGTCTGGGCGACCGCCCTGGGGCGCAGCGAGGGTTTCACCAAGCTCTGGCCGAGCGTGATCTTCGGCGTCGCCCTCGTGGCATCCATGGGCGGTCTCGCCTTCGCGATGCGCGAGATCCCCACCGGAACGGCGTACGCGGTGTGGGTCGGGATCGGCGCCGCTCTCACCGTCGTGGTCGCCATGATCAGCGGGACCGAGGCCGTCTCGGTCGTCAAGGTGCTGCTCGTCCTGGGTCTGGTGGGGTGCGTCGTCGGCTTGAAGCTCGTGGGCGACAGCCACTGATCAGGGCATTTCCCCGAAAGTCAACCGGATGGAACGTTCGGTTTCATCCGGTACGATCCTCCCCAATTGCACTTGTCCGGGCCAGACACCGTCGTCACTCGCCCATGTCTTCCCCCGTGAAAGGTTCCGAGTGAGCGCACCGCCGAGCGAGCTTGCCCCCGCGACACGCCCGTCCCCCGTCATCGGGCGACAGCGTCGACTCGATCGTCTGCGCGATTCGCGCCTCGGTCGTGCCCTCGCCCAGTACGGGCACGACGTCCTTCGCACGCCCGAGGGCATCGTCCCCGTCGAGCGGGGCGCGTTCACGAAAGTCCTGATCCTGTGGGCCATCGCCCGCGTGGTCAACTTCGGCATGCTGTGGGGCTTCTACTCGATCGCCAAGGCGGCCCGCTGGGGCTTCGGTCCCGACGGCGAGCGTCTCGGCACCTTCTGGGACTACCTCACCGGGTGGGATGCCGACCGCTACGGTCAGATCGCCGCGCAGGGCTACCCCATGTCGCTGCCGATGAACGTCTCGGGCGACATCCTGCCGAACAACTGGGCGTTCCTGCCCGTGTTCCCCACGATGGTGCGGGTGCTCTCGGGTGCCACCGGTCTGGGGTGGCAGCCGGTCGCCGTGCTCTTGAGCCTCGGTGCGAGCCTCGGCGCCACCTGGTTGCTGTTCGTCCTCCTGCGCACGGTCACCAAGCCCCAGCCCGCGTGGTGGGCGGTCGTGTTCTTCTCCTTCGCGCCGATGTCGTTCCTCTTCGTGATCGGCTACAGCGAGGGCCTGTTCATGCTGCTGATGTTCGCGGGCATGCTGCTCGCCATCAAGCGGCGCTACCTCTGGATCCTGCCGATCGGGCTCATCACGGCGTACACGCGTCCGGGAGTCCTGGCTCTGGGTCTCGCCCTGGGCATCGTGTTCCTCGTGCGCTTCTTCCGCCGCAAGGTCGATCCGTTCCCGGTGCGCGAGTGGGCCTCGCTCATGGCATCCGGTCTCGTCATCGCCGCGGCGGGCCTGTCGTGGAACCACATCGCCCAGTACGTCACCGGAACCCACAACGCCTACATTCGCACCGAGCTCGGCTGGTGGCTCGACTACGTCGGCAACGACGAGTTCACGCCCTTCACCCCGTGGTTCCGCCAGGCGGGAACGCACCTCGGCGTGGTCGGCATCATCCTCGTGATCGCGCTGATCGTCGCCTTCGCGGCTCTCATGTGGTCGCGGCCGGTCCGCAAGCTCGGTCTCATGGTGGTGGCGTACGGCTTCAGCTACGGCGTCTACATCTTCGCGGTGTTCCTGCCGCAGCAGAGCACGTTCCGTCTGCTCATGCCGATGGCGCCGCTCATGGGTGATGAACGGTGGTCGTCGACGCCGCGGCGTCGCACGGCGATCCTGGTGGGATGCCTCGTGCTCCAGGCCGTGGCGATCCTCCTGCTGTGGACCCGCGGAAACCCGTGATCCGACGCTGACACGACAGAGGGGCGGTGCCGTTCGGCGCCGTCCCTCCATCGTTTCGGGAGTCGTCAGTCGGGCTGTCCGCCGGGATCGACGGCGTCGATCACATCCTGTTCCGCGGCGTTGTCGGCATCCATCTCCGCCGGTCCGGCCGAGTCCTCTTCGGTGCGCGCGAACGCCCCGGCCGACGGATCGGCGGCGCCGGCGGGTGCCGGTTCGGTCTCGGGCGGGAGGGGGATGGTCGGCTCGGTGGGGGTCGGGGCCAGCGGCTCGGCGGGGTTCGGGGCGGTGGGCTCCGCGGGGGCGGGCTGCGAGGGGTCGGACGGGGCCTGGGGGACGCTCGGTGTGCTCATTTCCCGACTCTGCGCGCTGCGGCCGACCCGCGCGAGCCCCTTCCCGATCAGTCCGCCGCGGTGTAGCCGTGGGCCGCTAGGCTTTCGGGGAATCCGACGACGAGGGGTCGATGTGTCCACCGCGCACGATGTGACGCGCCGCGAGGCGATCGCGCAATACCGCCTCATCGGCGAGCCGTCGGAGCCCGATCTGCAGGGGCTCGTCGAGCTCGCGGCCACGGTGTGCGACGTCCCCACCGCGGTGATCAACATCATCGACGACCGCATGCAGCATCAGGTCGCGGCCGTCGGCATCCAGGCCGCGTCGTGCGCGCGCGAGGACTCGATGTGCGCGGCGGTCATCAGCACTCCCGGCCGCGTCGTCGTCCCCGACGCCCGCCTCGACCCGCGCTTTGCGCAGAACGCCTTCGTCACCGGCGAGATCGCCTACACGCGCTTCTACGCCTCGAGTCCGCTCATCACCCCGGCGGGGGTGGCGATCGGCACGCTCTGCGTGTTCGACACCAAGGTCGGGGAGCTGTCGGATGCCAGCAGTCGAGCCCTCGACCTGCTCGCGCACCAGGTGATCGACGTTCTCGAACTGCGCCGCAGCCAGCGCGACCTGCTGGAGTCGAACGCGCAGCTCGAGCAGTTCGCCGTCCAGGTGAGCCACGACCTCCGGAACCCCCTCACCGCTCTCGCGGGCTTCCTCGAGCTCGCCGCCGACAGTCCCGAGATGGTCGACGCGCCGCGCGCCGCGCAGTCGCTCGCCCGCGCCGAAGCGGCGGCGGGTCGCATGACGTCGATGGTCACCGACCTGCTCGACTTCGCGCGCATGGGCGGTGCGCGCCCGCACGTGACCCGGGTCGACGTCGCCGACACCGTCGACGCGGTGCTCGAAGACCTCGACGGGGCTCTGGTGGACACGGGGGCGGAGGTCACCGTCGAGGACGCCACGGTCGTCGACGCCGATGACACTCTCCTGCGCGTCCTGTTGCAGAACCTCATCGCCAACGCGGTGAAGTTCACGGTTGCGGCCGAGAAGGTCCCGCGCATCACCGTCAGCGTCGAAGAGCTTCCCGACGGGTGGCGCGTGACCGTCGATGACAACGGCGACGCCGTCGCCCCCGAGCTGCGCGACCGCGTGTTCGAGCCCATGCAGCGCGGGCACGGCGCCGAGGTGCAGGGGATCGGCATCGGTCTGGCCACCTGCCGGCGGATCGTCGAGGCCCACCACGGGTCGATCGGGCTCGATGCCTCTCCGTCGGGCGGAACCCGCGCCTGGTTCGTGCTGCCCGCAGCGGCCTGAGCGTTACCGGGCGACGCGCCGGGGCGCAACCACCGCGACGGGTGTCCGAGCGGGGCCGTAGCGTGGGCCGTGTCGCGGAGGCCACCGGGTGCTCCGCCGCCGGTCCCGGATGCCGAGGAGGAACGCCCATGGCCCGCAACGTGCGCCTGATGCACTGCACGCCCGACGACGTCTTCCGGGTGCTCGCGAACGGGTGGCTCTACCCCCTGTGGGTGGTGGGCACCTCGCGCATGCGCGATGTCGCCGACTCCTGGCCCGCCGAGGGGTCGACGCTCCACCACTCCTTCGGCCCGTGGCCACTGGTCGTCGACGACACCACCGTGATGCGCGAGTGGGACCCGCCCCGACGGGCCGTGCTCGAGCCGCACGGGGGACCCATCGGCGTCGCCCGCGTCGCGATCGACGTGAAGGCTCGCGGAGACCGCTGCGTCGTCCGCATCCAGGAGGAGCCCGTCACCGGCCCCACGACGCTCCTGCCCGACACGGTCTTCGACGCGATCACGCGCTACCGCAACGCCGAGACCCTGCACCGCCTGGCCTACCTCGCCGAGGGGGGAGCCCCCGGCACGCGCGTCGGTCCGGCGGCCCTCGGCCATGAGTCCACCGCCGAGAAGGAGCCGATCGACCGATGAGCGAGAGCTACGACGCGATCATCGTCGGCTCCGGCCCGAACGGCCTGGCCGCGGCCGTCACGCTGGCCCGCGCGGGCCTGTCGGTCGCCGTGTACGAGAAGTCCTCCTCGTTCGGCGGAGCCGCGTCGACCGCCGAGTTGACCCTGCCCGGTTTCCGGCACGACGTCGGATCCGCCGTGCACCCCCTGGCCCTGGAGTCCTGGTTCTTCCGCGAGTTCGGTCTCGCCCGTCGTGTGCCCTTCGTCGTACCCGAGGTGTCGTACGCCCACCCCCTCGACCGAGGGCGTGCGGGTCTGGCCTATCGCGACCTCGCCCGGGCCGCCGAGGCGCTCGGGGTCGACGGACCGGCGTACGAGCGCCTCATGCGTCCCCTCGTCGATCACCTGCGCGGGGTCGCCGACTTCACGGGCAACGCGCTGCTGCGCGTCCCCGGCGATCCCCTCGCGGCCTTCTTCTTCGGCATCCGCGCTCTCGAGCAGGGCGGTCCGTGGTGGAACGCGCGCTTCCGCGACGAGGTCGCGCCGAGCATGATCACCGGCGTCTCGGCGCACACGATCCTGCACCAGCCCAGCATCGCCGCGGGCGGCGCGGGTCTGGTGCTCGCCACGTACGGTCACGGGCGCGGCTGGCCCATTCCGGTCGGCGGAAGCCAGTCGATCGCCGACGCGATGATCGACGACATCCGTGCGCACGGGGGAGTGCTGCACGCGGGCGTCGAGGTGACCTCCCTCGACGAGCTGCCCCCGGCCCGCGCGGTGCTCCTCGACACGAACCCGCGATCGCTCATCCGGCTCACCGGAGACCGGATGCCGTCGGCTTACCGCCACGCGCTCGAGAGGTTCCGCTACGGCGGTGGTGTCGCCAAGGTCGACTTCGCCCTCTCCGACCCGGTGCCGTGGGCCCACGCCGACGTCGCGCGTGCGGGAACCGTGCACATCGGCGGGACCCGCGCCGAGATCGCGGCGGCCGAAAACGCGGTGGCCCGCGGTGATCTCCCCGACGCCCCGTACGTCCTGGCCGCTCAGCCCACGCTGTTCGACCCCACCCGCGCGCCCGAGGGGAAGCACGTCCTCTGGGCGTACACGCACGTGCCCTCGGGCAGCCCCGCCGACCGGGAAGAGGCCGTCGTCCGCCAGATCGAGCGCTTCGCGCCGGGCTTCCGCGACACCGTGCTGGCCACGTCGTCGCGGACCGCGGTCGACATCGCGGCGTGGAACCCCAACTTCCCCGGCGGTGACATCTCGGCCGGGGCCCCGACCCTCGCCCAGCTTCTGGGCCGACCGGTCTACAGTCCCGACCCCTGGCGCACGCCGATGAAGGGCGTGTACCTGTGTTCGTCGTCGACGAGTCCGGGTCCGGGGGTCCATGGCCTTGCCGGGTGGCAGGCCGCTCTCAGTGCGCTCCGGCGCGAGTTCGGCACGCGCCTGCGCCCCGACCTCGCTCCCCGCGCCGACCAGCTGCACGCCACGGCTCCCTAGCCGTGCCCGAGGGCGACAGCGTCTACCGACTCCGCCGGCGGCTCGAGGCGGCCACTCTCGGTGCGGCGGTGCGCGACGGGGAGGTGCGGTCGGGGAACGCCGCCGGTCGATCCCTCGCGGGGCTCCGCATCGAGGGGTACGACACCCACGGCAAGCATCTGCTCACGCGTTTCGACGATGGATCGACCCTCCACACCCACCTGCGCATGCAGGGCAGCTGGACGATCACCCGGCCGGGTCGCGCGCTTCCCCGAGCGGTGCGCGAGACGGCGCGCGTGCGCATGCGGCTCGACGACGGGCGGGAGGTGTGGGGCCTCGACCTCCCCGTCGTGGAGTTCGTCCCCACCGCGCGCGAGAGCGATGCGATCGGATACCTGGGTCCCGACCCGCTGCGCGAGGACTGGGATGCCGCCGAGGCGGCCCGTCGACTCTCGATGCGCCCCGACCGGCCCTTCGTCGCGGCCCTCCTCGACCAGACGGCGGTCGCCGGTCTCGGCAACCTCTGGGTGAACGAGCTCGCCTTTCTGCGCGGCATCCATCCCTTCGCCCCCATCGGGACGACGGATCTCGACGCGCTCGTGGCGCTCGCGGCGCGATGCCTGCGGATCTCGGCGACAGTGCCCGGGATGTACCAGGTCACGACGGGGGACCGGCGGAAGGGATCGTCGCACTGGGTGGCGGGGCGCGCCGGTCGACCGTGCCTGCGCTGCGGAACCCGGGTGCGGGTCCGCGACGAGGTGCAGAACGATCCCGAGCAGCGACGGACCTGGTGGTGCCCGCGGTGCCAGCCGATGCCCGGAACCGCCGATGTCGGAACCTCCGGGTAGAAACGAAGCATGGCCGTCGAGCGCGAGAATCTGCTGCGCGTCACCCGCATCTACGCGGAGGACGCCGCTCTCGAACTCGAGCGCGGCCGAGAGATCGTCGCGCGCTGGCCCGAGGCCGACATCGTGCCGGTCGCCTCGCACTGGCAGATCCCCGAGGTCCACGGCGACGAGAGCAACGTCGCGCGGTGGGTGCGCATCAAGACCGAGGCCCTCGTGCTCGGCGTCAAGAAGAGCGTGACGACCAGGGTCAACGGACGCTCCGCCGACTTCATCGCCCCCTCGCTCTCGAACGGTTGCGCGATGGCGTGCAGCTACTGCTACGTTCCGCGGCGCAAGGGGTACAGCAATCCGATCACGGTCTTCGCGAACATCGACCAGATCACCAGGCACCTGGCGCGGCACGTCGCCGCCCGCGGTCCGAAGACCGAGCCGAATCAGTGCGATGCGGACGCGTGGGTCTACGACATCGGCGA
The DNA here is from genome assembly GCF_001421275.1 of Microbacterium sp. Leaf203. Lineage (NCBI taxonomy): Bacteria > Bacillati > Actinomycetota > Actinomycetes > Micrococcales > Microbacteriaceae > Microbacterium > Microbacterium sp. Leaf203. The sequence goes on from NZ_LMKF01000022.1 coordinate 1,485,002, forward strand.
GAACGGCGACTGCTCGGTCGACGCGCTGATCAGTGAGAACGTCCGCGACGTCTGCGACCTGTTCCGGATGACGCCGACCGCCAAGGCGTCGTTCGCGACGAAGTTCGTCAACCGCGACCTTCTGGACTGGGATCCGGCGGGAAGGACGCGCATCCGGTTCTCGCTCATGCCGGCGGCCACGGCGAAGGTCACCGACCTGCGGACGTCACCCATGGGGGAGCGGATCGCGGCGATCAACGATTTCGTCGACGCGGGCTTCGAGGTGCACGTCAACTTCTCGCCCGTGATGCTGACTCCGACGTGGCTCGCCGACTGGTCGGAGCTGTTCGATCAGCTCGACGCCGTTCTCCACGCGCGCGCGAAGGCGCAACTGGCCTGCGAGGTGATCTTCCTGACCCACAACGAGGGGCTGCACGAGGTGAATCTCGGATGGCACCCGAGGGGCGAAGAACTGCTGTGGACGCCCTCGCTGCAAGAAGAGAAGACGTCCCAGAACGGAGCGGTGAACGTGCGGTACCGGCATCCGTTGAAGGCCCAAGCCGTGGCGGCCCTCACCGACCTGATCGCCCGGAAGCTTCCGTACTGCCGCGTGCGCTACGCGTTCTGATCTTCAGCCGATGTCGCCGGTGGGGGAGTCGTCGGTCGTGGCCGCGTCATCCGCGTCCTGCTGAGCCGCGGCGCCTTCGTCGGGCGATTCGCTCCCGGCCCCGTTCGAGTTCTGGTCGGGGGCGCCGTCCGCGCGTCCGTCGTGATTCGTCATGATTCTCCTCTTCGTCGTCGTACAGGGGCGACGCTCGCACGAACGGCGAGACGTGTCCAGGGGGTCGACGGGTTCAGAGCGGAGCGGTTCCGAATCGTTCCGCGAAGTCCGCGTTGGCGGCATCCTCGAAGTCGTCGGCCTCGTCGCGAAGATCGACTTCGTTCACGGCGATCACAGGTACGGCGCCAGGGCGCCGGCGGTGAGTGCGAGGGCCAACGCGGTGCCGCCCACACCGGTCGCGGTGAGCACGGTCGCCTGCTCGAGGCGGCGGCGGCGCGAGACGTTCGCGGGGTGCGTGGTGGACCGCAGCGACGCTTTCGCCGTGTCGAGGGAGTCGTATCGGCCGACCGGGACGCCGTGGGCGTCGCGTGAGACGAATCCTCCGGCGACCTGGTCGACGCAGCCGAAGTACTCGCCGCCGCGGTGGGCGACCCAGAAGCCGGTGTCGACCTTGGCCCAGAGGATGCGCGCTGTCGCCAGCGCGGTGGGAGTTGCCGTGTCCATGTCAGGCCGCTGCCGAGAGGGTGCGACGACGGACGGGGGCGGTTGCCCGTGCCGGCTGGGGGCGGTGCGCGGTGTCGCTCGTGGGGATCTCGACATTCAGGTCGACGACGAGTCCGGCGGAGGAGTTGGCCAGGTCGGCCATGTTCTTCAGGACGGTCGCGTTCAGCGTCTCGGGCTCCGCCGAGTCGAAGACGAAGCGCATCGGAATCGCGGGCTGCAGCCAGAGCGTGGACCGTCCGGGAGTGCCGTCGACGTGGGTCCAGCTGAGGGTGAAGCTCTCGCTGCGGCGAAGCTTCGTGGTCATGACGACCTTGAGGTGCGACAGCAGGCGATCGGGAATGCGGATCGACTCGGTCGACGTGCCGTAGTACAGGTGGCCCATGGGGTACTCCCTTCGGAAGCGATTAGCTGTACGTAGAACATAATCGGTTAGTAACTAGTTTGTCTAACTATTATTTCAGATGTATAGTCACGGGGACGAGCGGGAGGAGTGTGTCATGACTGACGTCGATACCGCGTCCCACCGGCCCGCATCCACCGAGCCCGTGGATGAGGTGACCTACTGGTACGGCGACGAGCCCGCCGGCCGCCGTCAGCGCAGCAAAGCGGTACTCGAAGCTCTCCGTATCTATCGCGCCGCCGAGGTCGCGATGCGACGTCGTACGCGCGACTCCATGTCGATGGGTGAGAACGAGCTGCTCGTCCTGCGCTACCTGTTGCGCGACGCCGAACGACAGGTGCGCCCGGGGGAGCTCACCCGCTATCTCGGGCTGTCGACCGCGTCGACGACGGCCATCCTCGACCGCCTGGAGCGTTCGGGCCACATCACCCGTGCCGCGAACCCGGGCGACCGCCGCAGCATCTTCATCCAGGCCACCCCTCGCGCGCACGCCGAGGTGCGGCAGACCCTCGGCAACATGCACGATCGCATGCTCGCGGCCGTGATCGACATGACGCCCGACGAGTCGGCCGCGGTGGTGGCTTTCCTCCGCCGCATGAGCGACGCCGTCGACGGCGTCGCCCTCGAGACCCCGGCGGTCGATTCCCCGTGATCTACGTGCTCGTCGGCGGCCCGCGCGACGGACAGCACGTGGACGATCTGCCTCGCGGCTACCGCCTGTCGCTCAGCGACCCACAGCCCGAACCCTTCGGCGAGTTCGACACCGTCCGCGCGGTATGGTTCGAGCTCGACGAGGCCATGTTCCGTTCGCGGCAGCGTCGCGACTGACCCGTACCCCACGTCCGCGTGGGGGGCAAGCCGCCCCTATCCTCGCGCGCACCCCGTCAGGGTGGGCTCATGCGATGTGTGACCTATGCCGGCGAGACAGTGATCACCACCGACGACGTCGCGGCGTCGTTGATCGAGTTGACCGCGGCGGTGGCCAAGGAGGGTCAGGCCGAGGCCGTCAGCATCCCCATCGTCACCGACGACAGGAAGGTCGCCCAGGCCGAGCTCGTCATCGGCGTCGGCAACGACGTGCTCTCCGCTCCGCTGGAGTGGCACGACGAGGAGCCCGACTTCTCGCACGCCGCCGCCGAGCTCAAGGATCACCGTCTCTTCCCTCGTCCGCACCTCCGGGCCGTCGAGTCCGATGCGAGCGACGACGATGAGCCCCTGGACTACGACTTCGATCAGCCCACCGAGGCTTAGCCGGGACGGGTGAGGGGTCGCCCCTCGACGGGTGAACATCGGCACGGGTCTTGTCACCGAGTCGTGGCATCCGTTATGTTCTCAAGTCCGTGCCGACCGGCGCGGTGAGCCGAGGAAAGACGAGACCATGACCGCCATGCGCGATCTGCGTTCGGAGCAGCAGGGGCATTACCTGCCGTTCCTCTCCTCGTCGTACCCTCCGGCGCCGGTCGTCTAGACACCCGTCTTCTCACGCCCCGCACCGTCAGGTCGGGGCGTTTCCCTTTCCATCGGTGGGGGAGTGCCTCGGCCCGAGGCTCGACTCCCCGCGCGTCAGCGCACCACACGAAGGAAAGGACCCATGCAGAAGCTCACCGAACGACTCGTGTCGTGGGCGAGCCTGATCGATGACAAGACCATCGAGCAGGCACGCACCTCGTCGCGGATGCCGTTCATCTTCCCCCACCTCGCCCTCATGCCCGACGCCCACCTGGGGCTCGGCGCGACGGTCGGATCGGTGATCCCGACGCTCGGGGCGATCATGCCCGCGGCCGTCGGCGTCGACATCGGCTGCGGCATGATCGCCGTCAAGACGCAGTTCACGGCCGCCGACCTCGACGGTCGCGACCTGTCCGAGCTGCGGCAGCAGATCGAGCGCGCCATCCCGCTGTCGGCCGGCCGCGACAACCGCAAGATCGTCGTCACCGCCGAGCCGCGCATCGCCGAGCTCGAAGAGCTGGCGCAGAAGGCCGAGTTCGACCCGGCCTCGTACGCGGGTCACTGGCGGCACCAGCTCGGGTCGCTGGGCAGCGGTAACCACTTCATCGAGATCTCGCTCGACGAGATCGACGACGTGTGGATGTTCCTGCACTCCGGGTCGCGGGGCATCGGCAACCGCATCGCGAAGCACCACATCGGTGTCGCACAGCGCCTGGCGAGGCAGTGGTGGATCGAGCTTCCGCATCCCGACCTCGCCTACCTCGTCGAGGGCACGCCGGAGTTCGCGGCATACATCCGCGAGCTCCGGTGGGCGCAGCATTTCGCCCTGCTCAACCGCGAAGAGATGATGGACCGCGTCGCGAACCAGCTCGGTCGCTTCCTCGGGACCGACGTCGACGAGCGCGAGCGGATCAACTGCCACCACAACTTCACCGAGTCCGAGATGCACTTCGGCAAGAGGGTGTGGGTCTCGCGCAAGGGCGCGATCATGGCCGACGCCGGTCGCCCCGGGCTCATCCCCGGATCGATGGGCACCGCCTCGTACGTCGTCGAGGGGCGCGGCAACCCTGTCGCGTTGAACTCCTCGCCGCACGGCGCGGGGCGGGAGTACTCGAGGTCGGCCGCCCGGAAGACCTTCACGCACGAGCAGTTGCGGGAAGCCATGGCGGGGATCGAGTACCGGGACACCGACGCGTTCATCGACGAGATCCCGCAGGCGTACAAGCCGATCGACCGGGTCATGGCCGATGCCGCCGACCTCGTCACGGTCCGGCACACGCTGCGCCAGATCGTCAACGTGAAGGGCGATTGAGACGGATGCCATGGCTGCCGCACCGCAGCCATGGCATCCGCCGTTCGGCCGGGGTGGGATACATCGCTCGGGGGATGTGGGGCAGGAGTCCGTTCGGCACGATGGGAAGAGCTCGCGAAGCCCCGCGGGCGGACACTTCCCCCCGGAGTGGAGTTTCATGTCGCCCGATCGTGCCCGGACCATCGACCACCGTCCCGACCCCTCCAACGGCAGAGAACGGCAGAGCGCGTGCATCCGTCTCGCTCAGGCTCGTCTCGCCGCGTTCGTCGAGAGCACGGCCGACGACGTCGACGAGACCTCGGATGCGGCCGTGACCGCCCTGCGTTCCGCCGTGTCGTCGGGTGCCGATCTCGACCGGATCTCTGCGGAGCTCGAGGTCAGCACGGGGGCGATCCAGGCGATCGTCGACGGCTCGGTCCCGCTGCGGAGCCTGCACCCCGACGATCGGCTCAGACCCGACTGAGAGCGGCGCGGGCGCCTCGCGTCGTCGGTTCGCGGGGACGCCGGCCCCCGCTGTCGTCCCCGGGGTTACGCTCGGGGTCAGGAAAAGGGCGAAGGCGGCGAGATGGGCGAGCGCAAGTTCGAGTGGGGCGGGCTGAGTGCCGACCGCGGCGACTACGTCACCGCGGCGGAGGCGCTGGCGATGCTCGAGGTGCTCGTCATCGCGCAGGCCGACCTCGACGTCACGACCGAGCTGCGCAACGGTGCGGCCTGGGCGCGCTTCTCGCGCGGGGGGCGCTGGGCCGTCGTGTCGACGCCCGGGTCCCGCTGGTTCTCGGTCGAGACCGACACAGGACACCGCCTGCAGATCGTGGATGCCAACACCTCGAAGGACCAGAGCGCTCAGCTCCTCGCGGTGCACGTCGACGTCGCCGAGGCGTACGTCCGCGGAGAGGCGACGCCCGTGCGAGCCGGGGGCCTCGGCGGGTCGGTGCTCGCGGTCGACGTGAACGGAAGGCAGGTGCTGCTGACCCAGTCCGTCGGGCGGCGCGTGCGGGGTCTGTTCGGCCGCTAGGCCCGACGGCCGCTCCGGTCAAGCCGGTGCCCACCGCTCGCGCTCTTGCCAGGCTGGGCGGGTACGCGACGAAGGGAATCCCATGAGCGACCCGCAGAACTCCGCCCCGGCCGACGACGCCGCCGACCTCGGCGACGACCCCACGGTCAAGCCGAGTCAAGAGAACGACGTCGACGAAGAGGCGAAGGCCCCCTCCAAGGACGACCCGAACGCCGACCACCAGGCGACGGGCATCGGAGTCATCGGCGACGAGTGATCCGGATGCCGCGGGGCGGGCGCCGGTGACCGTCGGCGCTCGCCCGGCGGGTCGGGGGAGGGCCCGCCGCGGTGCTAATCTTGACCGGTCCGCCTCCGTAGCTCAGGGGATAGAGCGTTGGTTTCCGGTACCAAAGGTCGCTGGTTCGATTCCAGTCGGGGGCACACGAAGAAGGCCGCGATCACCTCGATCGCGGCCTTTCGTCTGCGTGGAGTGGCTCCCGGGGTCAGTCCTCGTCGGTGACGACGCCGGTGGGCTCCGCGTCTTCGACGATGTGCTGCGAACCGAGTTCGTCGGCGACGGCGCGACCCTGGTCGATCGCCTCCTCTCGGCCCGAGAAGCTCGCCGACAGTTCGGGTCGGCCCTCGACCGTGTTCTCCCACTGGCCGCGGTTCGATCGGGTGGTCACGTCGTTCTGGCTCATGGCATCCATGGGACACCTCTTCGAGCTCCGGCACCCCCGTCTTGACAGGCGTTGTCAAGACCACTCGGGGTTTCGCGGGGTGCTGAGAAGGTGGGATCACCTTCGAAAGGGGTCTGTCATGAGCATCGGAGCCGGTATCGCGCTGTTCGTCATCGGCGCCGTCCTCGCCTTCGCGGTCACCCTCCCGAACGAGTTCGTCGACCTCACCACGATCGGCTACATCATGATGGGGGCGGGCGTTGTGGTCTTCCTCATCGGGGTGGTGCTGTTGATGCGCCGTCGGCAAACCGATACCGTCACCCGCACCGAAGCAGCAGGGGGCGCGCAGGTGACCCGATCCACCACGCGCTCCTCGAACGACGACCTCGTCTGAGTCCCTCGGGGTCGAGCCCCGGAGAACGATCATGACCGAACCCACCCCCACCGTCGCCTACGACCCGGCCGTCGACGATCTGTTCGACGGGCGTTACCGTCTCGGGCGCCTCCTCGGCAGAGGCGGCTACGCCCGGGTGTACGAGGCGGTCGACACCGCGCTCGAGCGCACGCTCGCCCTCAAGATCATCGACGGCGACGGCGCCGACCCCTCGGACGTCGCCCGCGTGCGATCCGAGATCCGGCTCCTCGCCTCGCTGTCGCACCCCTCGCTCGTCACCCTGTACGACGCCAAGCTCGATGCGCAGCCGGCCTACCTGGCGATGGAGCTCATCTCGGGCCCCACCCTGACGGATCGCATCGCGCGGGGCCCGCTGCCCGGCCCCGAGGTCGCCCGCGTTGGTCGAGAGATCGCCGAGGCGTTCGCCGTCATCCACGGGCGGGGCATCGTGCACCGCGACGTCAAGCCGTCGAACATCCTCATCCGCCCGGCCGCCCACACGGGCGAGACCCCGAGGGCCACGCTCGCCGACTTCGGCATCGCGTCGCTGGTCGGGGCGACACGGGTCACGCGTGCCGACACCGTGATTGGTACGGCCGCGTACCTCAGTCCCGAACAGGCTCGGGGCATGCCGGCGGCCCCCGCGAGCGACGTGTACGCGCTGGGTCTTGTGCTCCTCGAAGCGCTGACCGGCTCGCGCCCCTTCGGCTCGCGGACGCCGCACGAGGCCCTGGCAGCACGCCTCGTCTCGCCCCCCGAGATCCCGGCGCAGATCCCGACGGCCTGGCGCGAGGTGCTCGAGACGATGACCGCGATCGAGCCGAGTGAGAGACCGGATGCCACGGGCCTGATCGTGGCGCTCAGGACGCTCTCGGGGGTCGCCGTCCCCCCGCCCCTGCCGTCGACGCCGCCGTCGGCGGTGACGACCGCCGCTCTTGCCGGCGGCACGGCCCCCACACGGGTCTTCGAGCCGTCGGCCCGGTTCGAGGGGACCGCGGCGCCCCGCCGGCTCTCGCGACGCACGATCGTGATCGGGGCGATCGCCGCGGTCCTGCTGGCCGTGGGCGCCATCGGCACCGCCGTCGCCCTCGGCGGGGCGGGAGCATCGTCCGATCCCGCTCTGCCCACGCTGCCGCAACCCCTCGACCAGCACATGGACGATCTCTGGAAAGAGGTGGCCCCGTGATCCGCCGTGCCGCTCCCCTCGCCGGAATCCTGTTCGCCGGGGTCCTCGCGCTCGCCGCGTGCACCCCGCCCGCCGCGACCCCCACGGCGTGGCAGCAGAACGTGCAGACGGTGGCCGACCGGGCCTCGAGCGGGGACTACGCCTCCGCCCTCGCGAGCCTCGACGCCCTCGAAGCCGACGTCAGCGCCCGCCGCGACGCCGGCGAGATCTCGGCGGAGGAGGCCGACGGCATCCTGAGCCGGATCGCCACCGTCCGCGCCGACCTCACCTCTCTCGCCCCCCGTCCCAGCCCGACCCCGACGACGGAGCCGAGCCCCGAGCAGTCGCAGGACACGGTGACCGACGACGGCGGCGACGAGCCGGCGCAGCCCGCCCCCGACGACAAGGGGCCGGGCGGCAAAGACGACAAGGCGCCGGGCAACGGCAACGGTAAGGGCCCCGGTAAGAAGGACGGGTGATCGGCTTCGCGCCCGCCGGGCCGAGGGGGTCCGAACGCGTGCGAGGATTGCCCGGTGCCGCGCCGCGTGACCGCTGAACTCGACCTCGATCTCGGGGCCTCCGTCGACCTCATCTTCCAGATCACGGCCGCGCGCGGAGTGCCCGTCGTCGGCGAGAAGCTCACGTTCGCGCAGGGTGAGCGGCGGTACTCGGCGACCGAACTCGTGGACGAGGCCGGCAGCCGTCTGCACCGCCTCACCGCCGAGGAAGGTCCCCTCTCGGTGCGGTACGACGCGCTCGTCGTCGGTCCCGCGCAGAGCCCTCGCACGAGCGACCTCGACACCATCGGATACTTGCGTCCGAGCCGCTACTGCCAGTCCGACGAGGTGTTCGCCCAAGCGCGCCGGCAGTTCCGTGGCCTGGCGGGGCGCGACCTCCTGGCCGCGGTCTCGGGCTTCGTGGCATCCACGGTCACCTATACGCCGGGGCTCAGTTTCGGCACCGACAGCGCCGTGACGACCCTCGCCACGGGTCAGGGCGTGTGCCGCGACTACGCGCACCTCGTGATCGCCCTGCTGCGGGCGATGGACATGCCCGCCCGCTACGCCGCCTGCTTCGCCCCCGGGCTCGATCCGATGGATTTCCACGCCGTCGCCGAGGCCTACCTCGACGGGGCCTGGTATGTCGTGGATGCGACGCGTCTCGCCGATCGCCGATCGCTGGTGCGCATCGCCACGGGACGCGACGCCGCCGACTGCGCGTTCCTCAGCTACCACGGCGGGTACGTGGGTCTCGAGCGGATGCGGGTGGATGCCACCCTCGAGGGCGTCGACGCGACGGAGCCCGACGACCACGAGGCGCTGGTCCAGATCGCCTGACGCGGGCGCCCCGGCGCCGCGCCTAGACTTGAAGGGTTATGGATCCCGCAGCCCTCTCCGCCGCCCTGCTCGCCGTCATCGCCCCGCTCGCCGAGGCGCGACGAGAGGGTTCGTCCGCCGGGATCACGGCCGCCGACCTGCCGCTCGAGCGGCCCAAGAACCGCGACCACGGCGATTGGGCGTCCAACGCCGCCCTGAAGCTGTCGAAGATCGTCGGGGTGAACCCGCGCGACTTCGCCGCCGAGATCGCCGCGGGCCTCGAGGCCGTCGAGGGCATCGCGAGCGTCGAGGTCGCCGGTCCCGGCTTCATCAACATCCGCCTCGATGCTGCGGCCGCCGGCGCTCTGGCCCGCACGATCGTCGAGCAGGGGGCCGCGTTCGGCACCAACGACACCCAGCGCGGGAACACGATCAACCTCGAGTTCGTCAGTGCCAATCCCACCGGTCCGCTGCACATCGGCCACACCCGCTGGGCGGCCCTGGGTGACGCGATCGCGCGCGTGCTGCTGGCCAGCGGCGCGACCCTCGTGCGCGAGTTCTACATCAACGACGCCGGCGCCCAGATGGAGCGCTTCGGTCGCTCCGTCGTCGCGGCGATCGCGGGCGAGCCGACTCCCGAGGACGGATACGGCGGGGCGTACATCGCGGCTCTCGCGGAGCGGGTGCACGCCGCGCGCACCGACATCCTCGACCTCGCTCGCGCCGAGCAGATCTCCGTCGCCACCGAACTGGCCTACGGGTTCCAGCTCGGCGAGATCCAGGCCTCGCTCGCGCGCTTCAACGTGCACTTCGACGTCTGGTTCTCGGAGCGCGACCTGCACGCGCGGATCGAGGGCCAGCCGAGCCTCGTCGACGAGGCCGTCGACCGCCTGCGCGAGCAGGGCCACGTCTTCGATGAGGACGACGCCGTGTGGGTGCGCACGACCGACTTCGGCGACGACAAGAACCGCGTCATCCGGCGCTCGAACGGCGAGTACACCTACTTCGCCGCCGATGCCGCGTACTACCTGAACAAGGGCGACCGCGGATTCGCGCACAAGATCTACCTGCTCGGCGCCGACCACCACGGCTACGTCCACCGCCTCAAGGCCCTCGCGGGTGCGGCGGGAGACGACCCCGATAAGGACATCGAGGTGCTCATCGGGCAGCTCGTGTCGATCAACGGCGCGCGCCTGTCGAAGCGGGCGGGCAACATCGTCGAGCTCGACGACCTGCAGGCCTGGCTCGGCACCGATGCCCTGCGGTACTCGCTCGCCCGCTACCCGGCCGATTCGCCGTTGACGCTCGATCCCGAGATCCTGCAGAAGCGCACGAACGACAACCCCGTCTTCTACGTGCAGTACGCCCACGCGCGCACGCACAACGTGGCCCGCAACGCGGCCGACTCGGGCGTCGACCGCTCCGCGTTCGCCCCCGAGCTCCTCGACCACGAGACCGAATCGGCCCTGCTGGGCGCGCTGCAGGAGTACCCCCGCATCGTCGCGTACGCCGCCGAGGTGCGCGAACCGCACCGCGTCGCGCGCTACCTCGAAGAGCTCGCTGGTCTCTACCACCGCTGGTACGACAACTGCCGCGTCATCCCGCTCGGTGATGCCCCGGTCGAGCCCGTGCACCGCACGCGCCTGTGGCTGAACGACGCCACCGGCCAGGTGCTGCGCAACGGCCTCGACCTGCTCGGCGTCAGCGCGCCGGAGCGGATGTAGAGCATGACGGATGCCACGGCTCCCCGTCGCCGGACGGGCCGCTGGATCGCGGTGCTGGTGGTGGCCGCGGTGCTGCTTGCCGTGGCCGCCGTCGCCGCCGAGTTCATCGCGCGCTCCGTGGTGACGAGCACGGTCCGTTCGCTGGTCGTGAAGAACGTCGGTCTCCCCGACGATCAGAACGTCGACGTGTCGGTGGCGGGTCTCGTGCTGCCGCAGCTCATCGGCGGACGCCTCGACGAGGTCGCCGTCTCGTCGAACGATGTGACCCTCGGGCCCATCACCGGTGACATCCGCGTCGATCTGCGTGGAGTGCCCGTTTCGGGCGGCGCGGCGGCCGACGGCGGCGTCGCGTCGGTCCGCCTCGACCAGGACCAGCTGAAGGCCCTGCTGGCCGAGGTCCCCGACTTCCCGGCGAGCACGATCACCGTCTCCGCCCCCGACGTCAAGCTCGACACCTCGCTCTCGCTCTTCGGCATCGCGATCCCCGTGGGCGTCGGTGTGACCCCGGGCGCCGCGGCGGGCGACCTGACGTTGACCCCGTCGTCGTTCCATGTGGGCGGCAACGCGATCGACGCCGACACGCTGCGCGGCCAGTTCGGCGGCATCGCCGATTCCCTCCTCACGGAGCGGAGCCTGTGCATCGCCGACCGGCTGCCGAAGGGGCTGACCCTCACCTCGGCCACCGTGCAGGGACAGGACCTCGTCGCGACGTTCGATGTGGCCGGTGGCATCCTGAACGATCCGGCGCTGCAGAGCGACGGCACCTGCGGCTGATCGACGCGAGGTGGCTCGTCCGCCCCGAGCGACGTGGGAAAGGGGCGGCATACGACGTGCCCTAGACTGCAAGGACTGCCCGCGTGACTCTCCGCGCGGGTGGGAGCCGTGATCCGCGGCCGTCGCGTCGCCGCAAAACCCGATTGGTCCCCCTGTGTCCGCCTCGCACTCCGCGCTCGTGCCCGCCTGGCTCACCGCCCCGGCCGAAGCGAACGAGCTCGTCGCCTCGGTCTGGCCCTCGTCCGCGCATCGTGTCGCCGACGGCTCCGTCGAGGTCGGCGGCGTGTCGGTCTTCGACCTGCGCGACCGCTTCGGCACCCCCCTGTACGTGCTCGACGAGAACGAGGTGCGCGACCACGCCCGCCGTGCGCGCGCCGCCTTCGACGCCGCGGCCGCGCGCCACGGCATCCGAGCCCGCGTGTACTACGCCGGCAAGGCGTTCCTCTCGACCGAGGTCGTGCGCTGGGTCGTCGACGAGGGACTCGCCGTCGACGTCTGCACGCGCGGTGAGCTCGAGGTCGCGCTCGCCGCGGGCGCCGACCCGGCACGCCTGGGCTTCCACGGCAACAACAAGAACGTGTCCGAGCTCGAGCGCGCCGTCGAGGTGGGCATCGGCTCGGTCGTCGTCGACAGCCCCATCGAGATCGAGCGTCTCGCCGCCATCGCCGAGCGCCGCGGCGCCGTGCAGTCGGTGCTCGTGCGCGTGCGCACGGGCGTGCACGCCGAGACCCACGCGTTCCTCGCCACCGCCCACGAAGACCAGAAGTTCGGTTTCTCGCTCGAGGGGGCGGCCGAGGCCGTGGCCCGCATCCGCGAGCTGTCGAGCCTGCGCTTCGTCGGTCTGCACGCCCACATCGGCTCGCAGATCTTCGACTCCTCCGGCTTCCGCGAGTCGGCGGCGCGCCTGGTCGACCTGCACGCCGACCTGCTCGCCGGGGGAGAGATCCCCCTGCTCAACGTCGGCGGCGGCTTCGGCATCTCGTACACCGCGGTCGACGACCCCAAGCCCATCGAAGAGATCGCCGACGGCATCGTCGACGCCATCGCCGACGAATGCGCGGTCCGTGGCATCCCGATGCCCGACGTCGCCACCGAGCCCGGTCGCGTCATCGTCGGCCAAGCCGGCGTCACCCTCTACGAGGTGGGCACGGTCAAGACGGTCACCGCCGGCGAAGACCTCGACCGCACCTACGTCAGCGTCGACGGCGGCATGAGCGACAACGCCCGGCCCGCCCTCTACGGCGCCGACTTCTCGGCGCGACTGGTCTCGCGCACGAGCTCCGCGGCCCCGGCCCTGGCGCGCGTCGTCGGCCGGCACTGCGAGTCGGGAGACATCGTGGTGGATGCCGAGTACCTCCCCGCCGACGTCACCCCCGGTGACCTGCTGGCCGTTCCCGCCACCGGCGCCTACTGCTTCTCGCTCGCGAGCAACTACAACTACACGCCGCGCCCCCCGGTCGTCGCCGTGCGCGACGGACAGGCCCGCGTGATCGTCCGCGGCGAGAGCATCGACGACCTCCTCGCGCGCGACGCCGGGATCCCGGCATCCGCTCCTTCCGCTACACCCCACGGAGACACCGAATGACCGACTACCGCACGCTCCGCGTGGCGCTCCTCGGCGCCGGCGCCGTCGGCTCGCAGGTCGCCGACCTGCTGCTCAAGCACGGCGACGAGCTCGCCGACCGCGCGGGCGCGAAGCTCGAACTCGCCGGCATCGCCGTGCGCGACCTCGACGCCAAGCGCGACGTCGACCTGCCGCGCGAGCTGTTCACCACCGACGCCGACACCCTGATCGTCGGCAGCGACATCGTCATCGAGCTCATGGGCGGCATCGAACCCGCACGCACGCAGGTGCTGCACGCGATCGCCTCGGGCGCCGACGTCGTCACCGCCAACAAGGCGCTGCTGGCCACGCACGGCTCCGAGGTCTTCGAGGCCGCCGACCAGGTGGGCGCCGAGGTGTACTACGAGGCCGCCGCCGCCGGTGCGATCCCCATCATCCGGCCGCTGCGCGACTCGCTCGCCGGTGACCGCGTCGTGCGCATCATGGGCATCGTCAACGGCACGACGAACTACATCCTCGACCGCATGGACACCGAGGGCGCCGACTTCGGCGACGTGCTCGCCCAGGCGCAGGCGCTCGGCTACGCCGAGGCCGACCCCACCGCCGACGTCGAGGGCTACGACGCCGCGCAGAAGGCCGCGATCCTCGCGAGCCTCGCGTTCCACACGACGGTTCCCCTCGATGCCGTCCACCGCGAGGGCATCACGTCGGTCGACGCCGCGATGATCGAGTCGGCGCGGCACGCGGGGTACGTCATCAAGCTCCTCGCCGTGTGCGAGCGCCTCGCCGCCGAGGACGGCGGCACCGAGTCGATCTCGGTGCGCGTGTACCCGGCCCTCGTCGAGCGCACCCACCCGCTGGCGAGCGTCCACGGCGCGAACAACGCCGTCTTCGTCCAGGCCGAGGCCGCGGGCGACCTGATGTTCTACGGCGCCGGCGCCGGCGGGGTGCAGACCGCGTCAGCCGTGCTCGGCGACGTCGTCTCGGCCGCGCGCCGCCACATCGCCGGGGGAGTGGGCGTCGGCGAGTCGACGCGCGCGAACCTCCCCGCCGTGCCGATCGGTCACGTCATCACGCGCTACCAGATCACGCTCGAGGTCGACGACCAGCCGGGTGTCCTCGCCACCGTCGCGGGCATCCTCAGCGAGGGGCGCGTGTCGATCGCGACCGTCGAGCAGACCGTCATCGAGCACACTCCGGATGCCGACGACTCGGCATCCGCAGAAGGCTCAGCGACCGGAGCGGGATCCGCCCGCCTGGTCATCGGAACACACAAGGCCCGCGAGCAGGATTTGAGCGAGACCGTCGAGCGTCTCGCCGCGAGCGGCGTCGTCGAGCGCGTGGTCTCCGTGCTGCGTGTGGAAGGGAACTGACATGGCACACCTCTGGGGCGGAGTCCTCCGCGAATACGCCGACCGTCTGGGTGTCACCGACGCCTCCACCGTCGTCACCCTGGGCGAGGGCGGCACGCCGCTGCTGCCCGCACCCGCGCTGTCGCGTCGCACCGGCGCCGACGTCTGGGTGAAGTACGAGGGCATGAACCCGACGGGCTCCTTCAAGGATCGCGGCATGACCGTGGCCCTCTCGCGCGCCGTCGAGCACGGCGCGAAGGCCGTCATCTGCGCCTCGACCGGCAACACCTCGGCCTCGGCCGCGGCGTACGCCGCCCACGCGGGCATCACCGCCGCGGTCCTCGTACCCGAGGGCAAGATCGCGATGGGCAAGCTCAGCCAGGCCGTGGCGCACAACGGCCGACTCATCCAGATCCGCGGCAACTTCGACGACTGCCTTGAGATCGCGCGCGAGCTCGCCGACCACTACCCGGTGCACCTGGTCAACTCGGTGAACCCCGACCGCATCGAGGGGCAGAAGACCGCCGCCTACGAGGTCGTCGAGGTCCTGGGGGACGCCCCCGACTTCCACTTCATCCCCGTCGGCAACGCCGGCAACTACACCGCCTACTCGCGCGGCTACCGCGAAGAGGCCGCCCGCGGCGTCGCCACGCGCGTGCCTCGCATGTTCGGCTTCCAGGCCGCCGGTTCCGCCCCCCTCGTGCGCGGTGAGGTCGTCAAGCAGCCCGAAACCATCGCGAGCGCGATCCGCATCGGCAACCCCGCGTCGTGGGAGCTGGCTCTCGAGGCCCGTGACGCCACCGACGGCTACTTCGGCGCGATCGACGACGCCGGCATCCTCGAGGCGCAGAAGATCCTCGCCGGCGAAGTGGGCATCTTCGTCGAGCCCGCCTCGGCCATCAGCGTCGCGGGTCTGCTCGAGCGCTCCGAGGCGGGCGTCGTGCCCGCCGGCGCGAAGGTCGTCCTCACCGTCACCGGCCACGGTCTCAAGGACCCCCAGTGGGCCCTGCGCCGTGCCGACGGCACCGACGTGTCGCCCACGGTCGTCGACGCCGCCACCTCGGAGGTCGCCTCCGTGCTCGACCTGCAGCCGGTGACCGCGTGAGCTCAGGCCCCGGTCGTCGGGTCGCCGTCCGCGTTCCCGCCACCAGCGCGAACCTCGGGCCCGGCTTCGACACCCTCGGCCTCGCGCTGAGCGTCTACGACGAGCTCGTCGTCGAGCAGCTCGACGGCGACCGGCTCGAGATCCAGGTCGAGGGGGAGGGGACGGCGGACGTCCCCCGCGACGCCTCGCACCTCGTGGTGCGCGCGATGGCGCACACGTACGCCTCGGTCGGTCGTTCCCTGCCGGGGCTGCGACTGACGGCGCACAACGTGATCCCGCACGGGCGCGGCATGGGGTCGTCCGGGGCCGCCGTGGTCGCCGGCATCCTGGCCGCGAAGGGGCTGCTCGAGGGAGAGGTCGCCTTCAGCGACGTCGATCTGCTGCGGTTGGCCACCGAGATGGAGGGCCACCCCGACAACGTCGCGCCCGGCCTGTTCGGCGGACTCACCATCGCGTGGATGGATGCCGCCGGCCCCCAGCACAAGCAGCTCATCGTCCACCGCGGCGTCTCTCCGCTGGTCTTCGTCCCGAGCTTCACCATGTCGACCGCGGTGGCGCGGAGCCTGCAGCCCCTGCAGGTGCCGCGCGAGGATGCGGTGTTCAACGTCTCGCGTTCGGCCCTGCTGATCGCGGCGATGACGCAGAGCCCCGAGCTGTTGATGGCGGCGACCGAAGACAAGCTGCACCAGAACTATCGCGCGCAGGCCATGCCCGAGACCGATCGGCTCGTGCGGGCCCTCCGCGCGGAGGGGTACGCGGCGGTCGTGTCGGGAGCCGGGCCCAGCGTGCTGGTGCTGGCCGACGGGCCGGGGCAGCGACTCGAGGCGGCGGATCTTATGGCATCCGTGGTCGACACCCCGTGGCAGGCGCTCATGCTCGCCGTCGACGTCAAGGGTGGTACAGTGAAAAACGCAGAGGGTTCCGCGTAACTTCGCGAATCTGAGCCTCTGCACCACCTGCGAAATCCGCAACACATCGCGAACCCGGTATCGGCTGCAGTCTCCCGAACCGCTGGTGTCCTTCGTCTGCGTTCTGCACGGCGAAGCGCGATCTGATCACGTTTCATTTTCTGAGGAGCACTCGTGGAGTCCATCTCCGAGACCCAGCCCGTCGACGCGCCCGAGGGCGCCGAGACCCCCGCCGACGAGCAGCCCACGGCTGCGGCGGAGGGCACCGACACCGAACAGACCCCCGAGGGCGCCGACGCCTCCGCGGCCGAGGAGCCCGCTGAGGCGGCCGCCGCCGCGCAGCCCGAGGCGCTGTTCACCGACGATGCCCTCGCCGCGGAAGCCCCGGCCGAAGCGGTCGCGGACGCGCCCGCCGCCGACGCACCCGCTGCCGAGGCTTCCGCCCCGGAGGCGCCTGCCGCCGACGCTGCCGCGGAGCCCGCCGCCGAAGAGGCGGCCCCGGTCGAGAAGCCCGCACGCGCCCCGCGCAAGCGTGCCCCGCGCCGTGCCAAGAGCGCGACCGCCGAAGAGACGGCCGCCGCCGAAGCCGCCGCCGCCGAAGAGAAGGCCGCCGCTGACGCCGCCGCCGCCGAGGCGCCCGCCGCCGAGGCCGCGACGGACGAGTCCGCGACGACCCCCGTCACGACGGCCGCCGACGTGGCCGCCGACGCCGAGACCGAGACCCCCGCGGTCGCCGCTGACGCGTCCGCTGCCGAGGCGCCCGCCGCCGACACCGCGCCCGCCGAGGGCGACGCCGAGCAGGCCGACGCCGCGCCCGCCGACGGTGCCGCCGAGCAGGCCGACGAGGCCCCGGCCCGCGGCCGTGGCCGCAGCCGCTCGCGCAACCGCAACCGCAACAAGACCGACGCCGACAAGGCCGAGGCTCCGGCCCAGCCCGCCGCCGAAGAGGCCGAGGCCCCGCAGCAGCAGGGCGGCCAGCGCGACAACGCGTCGCAGGGCGGCCAGCGCGACAACGCCCAGCGCGACAACGCCCAGAACGGACAGCAGGCCCAGCAGCAGCAGGGCGGGGCGGCGAACAGCCGCAACCGTCAGCGCAACAAGCGCCGCGGCCAGAGCACCACGGGTGACGAGTTCGAGACCGAGATCGGCGAGGACGACGTGCTCGTTCCCATCGCCGGTGTCCTCGACGTGCTCGACAACTACGCCTTCGTGCGCACCACCGGCTACCTGCCCGGTCCCAGCGACGTCTACGTCTCGCTCGGTCAGGTCAAGAAGTACAACCTCCGCAAGGGCGACGCCGTCGTCGGCGCCATCAAGCAGCCCCGCGAGGGCGAGCAGCAGGGCCGCCAGAAGTACAACGCCCTCGTGCAGGTGGACTCGATCAACGGTCTGTCGGTCGACGACGCCGCCACGCGCGTCGAGTTCAACAACCTCACGCCCCTGTACCCCCAGGAGCGTCTGCGTCTCGAGACCGGTCCTGAGAAGCTCACGCAGCGCATCATCGACCTGGTCGCCCCGGTCGGCAAGGGTCAGCGCGGCCTGATTGTCGCGCCCCCTAAGGCCGGTAAGACGATCGTGCTGCAGCAGATCGCCAACGCGATCGCGACGAACAACCCCGAGGTCCACCTCATGGTCGTGCTCGTCGACGAGCGTCCCGAAGAGGTCACCGACATGCAGCGCACCGTGCGCGGCGAGGTCATCGCCTCGACCTTCGACCGCCCGGCCGAAGACCACACCACCGTCGCCGAGCTGGCCATCGAGCGCGCGAAGCGTCTCGTCGAGCTCGGTCGCGACGTCGTCGTGCTGCTCGACTCGATCACGCGCCTCGGCCGCGCGTACAACCTCGCCGCCCCCACTTCGGGCCGCGTGCTCTCGGGCGGTGTCGACGCCTCGGCGCTGTACCCGCCGAAGCGCTTCTTCGGCGCCGCGCGCAATATCGAGAACGGCGGATCGCTCACGATCCTCGCGACGGCCCTCGTCGAGACCGGCTCCAAGATGGACGACGTGATCTTCGAGGAGTTCAAGGGCACCGGCAACAGCGAGCTGCGCCTGAACCGTCAGCTCGCCGACAAGCGCATCTTCCCGGCCGTCGACGTCAACGCGTCGAGCACCCGCCGCGAAGAGATGCTGCTGTCGAACGACGAGGTCAAGATCACCTGGAAGCTGCGTCGTGCGCTGGCCGGCCTCGAGCCCCAGCAGGCCCTCGAGGTCGTGCTCGGAAAGCTCAAGGAGACCCAGTCCAACGTCGAGTTCCTGGTGCAGATGCAGAAGTCGATCCCGGCGCCCGCGCGCGGTGACGACAACAGCATCCGCTGAGCCGTGTCCGACTCCGGCATCTTCGAGTCCGTCCGCGGGCTGCTCGACGAGCACCGGGAGGTCGAGCTCGAGCTGAACGACCCCGCGGTCCACGCTGACGCCGCGCGCGCCAAACGGGTGAACCGGCGCTACGCCGAGCTCAGTCGCATCGTGCACGCCTACGAGGCCTGGCGCGCGGCATCCGACGATCTGGATGCCGCGCGCGAACTCGCCCGCGAGGACTCCGCGTTCGCCGAGGAGGTCCCGGCCCTCGAGGATCGCGTGGCCGAGACGCAGGAGCGCCTGCGGCGCCTGCTCATCCCGCGCGACCCCGACGACGCCCGTGACGTGATCATGGAGATCAAGGGCGGCGAGGGGGGAGCCGAGAGCGCCCTCTTCGCGGCCGATCTGCTGCGCATGTACCTGCAGTACGCGGCATCCATGGGCTGGAAGACCGAGCTGCTCGAACGCACCGAATCCGACCTCGGCGGCTATAAGGACGTCCAGGTCGCGATCAAGGGCTCCTCCAGCGACCCCGCGCAGGGCGTGTGGGCGCACCTGAAGTACGAGGGCGGAGTGCACCGCGTGCAGCGCGTGCCCGCCACCGAGTCGCAGGGGCGCATCCACACCTCCACGACCGGCGTCCTCGTCTTCCCCGAGGTCGACGAGCCCGAAGAGGTCGCGATCGACCCGAACGACTTGAAGATCGACGTCTTCCGCTCGTCGGGCCCCGGTGGTCAGTCCGTCAACACGACCGACTCCGCGGTGCGCATCACGCACGTTCCCACCGGGATCGTCGTCTCGATGCAGAACGAGAAGTCGCAGCTGCAGAACCGCGAGGCCGGCATGCGCGTGCTGCGCGCCCGCCTGCTCGCCAAGCAGCAGGAGGAGCGCGACGCCGTCGCCGCCGATGCGCGCAAGTCGCAGATCCGCGGCATGGACCGCTCCGAGCGCATCCGCACCTACAACTTCCCCGAGAACCGCATCGCCGATCACCGCACCGGGTACAAGGCGTACAACCTCGACCAGGTGATGGACGGCGCCCTCGGCCCGATCATCGAGTCGGCGATCACCGCCGACGAAGAAGCGCGCCTCGCGGCCCTCGCCGACTCCTAAGCTCGGGTGGTGCTCACCGCCGCTCAGATCGTGTCGTTCGACGACACCCCGCCCCCGCCCGGACTCTCACCGTGGGTCGGCTCCGCCGAGCAGGTGCGACAGATCGAGATCGTGGATCCGGATGCCGCCTGGCCCGGTGTCTTCGAGATGCTCCGCTCCCGGATCGACGGCGCCCTGGGCGACCGTGTGCTCGCGATCGAGCACGTCGGCTCGACGTCGGTGCCGGGGTTGGCCGCCAAACCCGTCATCGACATCGACCTGACGGTCGCCGACACCGACGACGAAGACGCCTACGTCCCCGCGCTCGAGGCGCTCGGGTTCGCGCTGCGCGTGCGCGAGCCGTGGTGGCTCGGGCACCGCTGCCTGGTCTCGGCCGAGCCGGCCGCCAACCTGCACGTGTGGCCGCCCGACAGTCCCGAGGCCGCGCGGCACCGCCTCTTCCGCGACTGGCTGCGCGCCGACGAGGCGGATCGACAGCGGTACGCCGCGGTCAAGCGCGAGGTCGCGGCCGACGGCCTGATGAGCGAGTACAACGCCCGCAAAGAGGGCGTGATCCGCGAGATCTACACCCGCGCCTTCACCGCGGCGGGCCTGTTGCCCTGACGGCCGGCCTTCCGAGACCACAACGCAGGATCCACGGCCGTGACCCGTCCGTGGAGCGGCGTCGGCGCTTCGGCGCGGGCGGATCTCCTGCGCTGTGAAGCGACGGGCGTCAGGCGTCCCAGGCGGGCGGGTGGGGGAGCGGGCCCCGGCGCGCCTCGAGCTGAGCGGCGAGCGACAGCAGCGCGGCCTCGCCCCCGGGGCGGCCGACGAGCTGCACCGAGACGGGGTGGCCCGCGGCATCCGTCGTCACCGGGATCGTGAGCGCAGGCAGGCCCGCGACGTTGACGAAGCTGGAATACGGCGCGTACTCGACCTGCATCGCGAACGTGCGCTCGGGGCTGTGCCCCGCGTACGAGCCGATCGGCTGCGGAGGCTGCGCGAGAGCGGGGGTGAGCACGGCATCAAAGGCCGAAAAATCGACGATGGTGCGGCGCTCGAAGGCCCGGGCGGCCGCGAGTCCGCCGAGCAGCTCGAGCGCCGACAGGCGACGCCCCTCCTGCACGAGCCACGCGGTGAGCGGCTCGACGAGCTCGGCATCGGCGTCGCTCAGCGGGATGCGCGCGGCACTCGCCCGCCAGAGCACGTGGAACAGCTCGGCATAACCGGATGGATGCCAGTCGGCATCCGTCACCGCGTGTCCGGCGTCGTCGAGCCAGGCGGCGGCGGTGTCGAAGGCGGCGCGAGCGTCGGCGTCGAGGACGATGTCCTCGTCGTCGTCCCACGGCGAGACGGTGGTGATCCCGAGGCGCAGTCGACCGGGGTCGCGGCGAGCAGCGTCGACGAAGGGTCCGGTGCCGGGGGCGGCCGTCGCGTACGAGAAGGGGGCGAGACCGACGAGGGCGTCGAGAAGCAGCCCCGCGTCTTCGACCGAGCGCGCGATCGGTCCCGTCACCGACAACCCGTCGGGGGAGTCGAAGCCCGAGCCGATCGGCAGACGCCCGCGTGAGGGTTTGAGACCGACGACACCCACGGTCGCCGAGGGGATGCGGATCGAGCCGCCCCCGTCCGAACCGACGGCCGCGGGGAGGAGCCCGGCAGCGACCGCCACCGCCGCGCCACCGCTCGAGCCCCCCGCGCCGGCCGCAGGCCGCCACGGGTCTCGCGCCGGGTCGTGGATCAGCGGTTCGGTGAAGCCGGTGAGACCGAACTCCGAGGTGCTGGTCTTGCCGACGTTGATCGCTCCGGCGGCGTCGAGGGCCGTTGCGAGAGGATCGGATGCCGCGGGCACGTGGTTCACCCGTGAGCGTGAGCCGTAGCGCGTGGGCACTCCGGCGCGGGCGACGAGGTCCTTGTCGGCCAGGGCGACGCCCCACAGAGACCCGTCGGCCGGTCGAGGGAGGTCGGCCGCACGTCGGAGCGCGGCATCCCGGGTCACCTCGGAGAAGGCGCCGAGACCGCGGTGGCGGTCGATGCGGTCGAGGTAGTGGCTCGTCAGCTCGGCGGGCGAGTACTCGCCGCTGCGGAGCCCGTCGATCTGGGCCACGAACGAGAGATCGTGCAGTCGGGGCATTGTCCGAGCCTACGGCGGGCCGGCCGAACGGAAACAGCCGCCGCGGCGGTCAGATCCAGTACTCCGGGGTGGTCAGCAGCGCGCGGGTGTCCTCGCCGTTGCGGCGCGTGCGCGCCGTGGCCGGGACGCCCACGAGCACGCTGTCGGCCGGTGCATCGCGGGTGACCACGGCGTTCGCCCCCACGACCGACCGCGCACCGAGCGTGATCGGCCCGAGGATCTTGGCCCCCGCGCCCACGGCCACCCCGTCGTGCAGGGTCGGGTGGCGTTTGCCGCCCTCGCGCTGACGACCGCCCAGGGTGACGCCGTGGTACAGCATCACGTCGTCGCCGACCTCGGCCGTCTCGCCGACCACGACACCCATGCCGTGGTCGATGAAGAAGCGTCGACCGATCGTGGCGCCGGGGTGGATCTCGACCCCGGTGAGCCACCGGGTCACCTGCGACAGGGCCCGCGCTGGAAAACGCAGGCCCCGTCGCCAGAGCCGGTTCGCGATGCGGTACGACCACACGGCGTGAAGCCCGGGGTACAGCAGGGCGATCTCGAGGCCGCCGCGCGCCGCGGGATCGCGGAGTTTGGCGGAGGAGATGTCTTCGCGGACGCGGGAGAGGACCCCCACGTCAGTCTTCGCGCAGGTGCTCGTAGAGCGCCGTCGAGAGATACCGCTCGCCGTACGAGGGGATGATGACGACGATGTTCTTGCCCGCCGCCTCGGGGCGACGCGCGACCTCGAGGGCGGCCCAGATGGCCGCCCCCGACGACATTCCCACGAGGATGCCGTCCTTCGCCGCGGTCTCGCGGGCGAGGCGGATGGCGTCGTCGAACTCGACGTCGATCACCTCGTCGATGATGTCGCGATCGAGGATCGCGGGCACGAAGTTGGGGCCGATGCCCTGGATCTTGTGCGGGCCGGGGTGGCCCTTGGTGAGCACGGGGGAGTCGGCGGGCTCGACCGCCACGACCTTGACCCCGGGCACGCGCTCCTTCAGCACCTGGCCCACACCCGTGATGGTGCCGCCCGTGCCGATGCCGGCCACGAAGTAGTCGACCTTGCCCTCGGTGTCGCGCAGGATCTCTTCGGCCGTTGTCTTGCGGTGGATAGCGGGGTTCGCCTCGTTCTCGAACTGGCGGGCCCACACCGCACCGGGGGTCTCTGCGACGATGCGCTTGGCCTCGTCGACGGCGTGCGACATGCCCTTGGTCGGGTCGGTGAGAACGAGCTCGGCGCCGAACGCCTTGAGCAGGATGCGGCGCTCCTTCGACATCGAGGCGGGCATCGTGAGGATGACCTTGTACCCGCGCGCGGCGCCGACCATCGCGAGGGCGATGCCGGTGTTGCCGCTGGTCGACTCGACGATCGTGCCGCCGGGCTTCAGTTCGCCGGATGCCTCGGCCGCGTCGATGATCGCGATGCCGAGGCGGTCCTTGACGCTCGAGGCGGGGTTGTAGAACTCGAGCTTGGCGAGGATCTGGCCGCCGACCCCCTCCGCGACGCGGTTCAGCCGCACCAGCGGCGTGTCGCCGAATGCAGAGGTGATGTCGGAGTGGATGCCGGGCATGGCTCGCCTTTCGCCGTCGGTCGGGACGCGTTCATTTTAGGCGAGCCCTCCGACACCACCGGCTGTGTGACGCTGCGCGACTAGGCTGGGCTCCTGTCATGTCAGGAACCGTCCCGCCTCCCGCCCCCACGGCCGTTTCGGTCGCCGACACCGTGCGCGCGGCCGCTCACCGACTGAACGCGGCGGGGGTTCCCGACCCCCAGGTCGACGCCGAACTGCTGGTGGCCCACGTCCTCGAATCGTCCCGCGGGGGCGTGCAGGCCGCCGCGATCCGCGGAGACCGGATGCCGGAACCCGCCGCCCGCGCCCTCGCGCCGCTCGTGGATCGCCGCGCCGCCCGCGAGCCGCTGCAGCACCTCACGGGTCTCGCCCCGTTCCGATCGATGGAGCTCGCGGTCGGACCGGGGGTCTTCGTGCCCCGTCCTGAGACCGAGATGGTGGCTCAGCTCGCCATCGATGCCCTGCGTTCGGCCGCGTCGGAGGCTCCGATCGCCGTCGACCTCGGCACGGGCAGCGGAGCGATCGCGCTGGCGCTGGCGACCGAGGTGCCCCACGCCCGCGTCTTCGCCGCGGAGAACTCGGTCGACGCGTTCGTCTGGACGAAGTACAACGTCGCCCGGATCGGCGCGGACAACGTCACGCTCGCGTTCGTCGACCTCGCCGACGCCTTTCCCGAGCTCGGAGGAACCGTGTCCGTCGTGGCATCCAATCCTCCCTATGTTCCCGACGACGCGATACCCCGCGATCCCGAGGTGCGCCTCTACGACCCACCCGCGGCGCTCTACGGAGGACCGGACGGGCTGGATGCCGTGCGCAGCCTCAGTCGCGTGGGCCTGCGGCTGGGCCACCCCGGCGCGACGATCGTCATCGAGCACGGGGAGTGGCAGGGCGCGGCCATCCGCGAGATCCTCATCGCCGACGGCTGGCGATCGGCGGCGACCCACCCGGACCTCACGACCCGGGATCGCGCCACGACCGCCGTGCGCCCCTGACGACGCGGGCGGTGGCGCCCGACTAGACTGGCGCGCGTTATGTCACCCGTCTACGACTGCCGTGACGAGTCGCAGCTGCTGTCCGGAATGCGCCACGCGCGTCAATCGATCGGCCGAGGCGAACTCGTCGTGCTCCCCACTGACACCGTCTACGGAATCGCCGCGGACGCGTTCAACGCGCGCGCCGTCGCCGGCCTGCTCGAGGCGAAGGGCCGGGGCCGCCAGCAGCCGCCCCCCGTGCTCGTGCCGGGGGTGGGGACGCTGCGGGCCCTCGTGGCCGAGATCCCGCCCGCCGTCGACGACCTCGTCCGCGAGTTCTGGCCGGGCGGCCTCACCATCGTGCTGCCCGCGCAGCCCTCGCTCTCGTGGGACCTCGGAGACACCCACGGCACGGTGGCCGTGCGCATGCCCGCTCAGAAGATGACGCTGGAACTCCTCGAAGAGACCGGCCCGCTGGCCGTGTCGAGCGCGAACCTCACCGGACGCGCCGCCGCCGTCGACATCGACTCCGCGCGCGACATGCTCGCCGACAGCGTCGCGGTCTACCTCGACGCCGGCGTCAGCGAGACCGGCATCGCCTCCACCATCATCGACGCGACTACGCTCGTCGGGGGAGCGGAGCCGCAGATCCGGGTGCTGCGCGAGGGCGCGATCTCGCGCGACCGGCTGCGCGCCGTCGTGGGCGACCTGCTCGAGCCCGACCCCGTGGACGAGGTCGTCGACCCGCTCGCCGCCCCCGCCGCAACGACCCCGGACGCCGAGGCGCCGGGTCCGTGACCCAATACCTCCTCACCATCCTGTTCACGGCGGCGGTCACGCTCGCGCTGTCGTGGGTGGTGTGGAAGCTCGCGCTGCGGTTCAAGCTGTACCCCGGCATCCGCGATCGCGACGTGCACAAGACGCCGACGCCGCGCCTCGGCGGAGTCGCGATGTTCCTCGGCGTCGTGGCGGCCTTCGCCCTGTCGAGCCGCAACCCCTACTTCGCGATCTTCTGGATCGACCCCGTGCCGGTGCTGTCCCTGCTGGGGGCGGTCCTGCTCATCGTGCTCGTCGGCGTCGCCGACGACCTCTGGGACCTCGACTGGATGATCAAGCTCGGGGCGCAGTTCGTCGCCGCGGGCATCATCGCCTGGTTCGGCCAACTGCAGATCCTCTCGCTGCCGATCGGTGCCCTGACGGTCGGCTCCAGCTGGGTGAGCTTCCTGCTGACCGTGTTCGCCCTGGTGGTCGTGATGAACGCGGTGAACTTCATCGACGGACTCAACGGTCTCGTCGCCGGCGTCTGCCTGATCGCGAACGGCGTCTTCTTCGCGTACTCCTACCTGCTCGTGCGCGACACCGGAGCGAGCACGTACTTCAACCTCGCGTCGTTCATCGCGGCCGTCCTCGTAGGAGCGTGCCTCGGCTTCCTCCCGATGAACTGGACTCCGGCGAAGCTCTTCATGGGAGACGCGGGGGCCCTGATGCTCGGGCTGCTCATGGCCAGTTCGGCCGTCGCCATCACCGGTCAGCTCGACCCGGCAGTGCTCGATCCCGAGAAGATCGGCCGGTCGCAGCTGCTCGGTGCGTTCATCCCGATCCTGCTGCCCGTGGTCATCGTCCTGCTGCCCCTGCTCGATTTCGGTCTCGCGGTCGCCCGCCGGCAGTGGGCGGGCAGGTCGCCGTTCTCGCCGGATCGCAAGCACCTGCACCACCGCATGCTCGACATGGGGCACACCGACCGTGACGCAGTCCTCATCTTCTACAGCTGGACGGCCGTGGTGAGCCTCGCGTTCCTGCTGATGTACATCGGCACCCAGCAGAGCTGGCCCGGCGACTACGCCTTCGGCATCGTCTTCGGTGTCATCGGCGTCATCGCGTGCGTCGTTCTCACCCTCCTGCCCTCCCAGCACCGACTGCGGCTGTCCCGCCGCCCCCGACCCACCCGACCGGAGTCCCCCTCATGAGCAGTGCTTCCCCCGCCCCTCGTCGTCCCCTCTCCAGTACCCCGGTGCTGCGCACCGCCCTGGTCTGGGGCGGCATCGTGACGGCGGTGCTCCTCGTGCTCGGGGCCGTCATCGGATTCCTCGTCGGGGGAGGGGGCGGCCTCGGCAGCGCTCTGTCCGGCGTCGCGGTCAGCGCGATCTTCCTCGCCGTCACGGCCATCAGCATCCTGGTGGCGAACCGGTGGTTCGGCGATCCGCTCTACGTCCCGATCTTCTTCGGCATCGTGCTGGGCGGCTGGCTGCTCAAGCTCATCCTGTTCATCGTGGCGATCGTCGTGCTGCGCGGACAGGGCTGGGTCGACCCCGTGGTGTTCTACGTCGCGCTCGTCGTCAGCGTCATCGCCTCGCTCGCGGTCGACGTGGTCGTCCTCCTGCGCATGCGCATCCCCAGCGTCAGCGACGTGACCCTGCCCACTGACCCCGAGGCGGGCGACCGTCGCTCCTGAGCGGCCGTATCCCATGGTGCGGTCGGCGGAGGCACATTAGTCCGGCGCCGAGACGATCGCACCGGGCGGACTCATGGATCCGCCGGGAGTTTGATAGGGTGGACGAGTACCCACCCGCGATTGGAATTCTTCTCCAAGCTCGCACTTCGGGTAACAATCACCGACCATCGTCGCAACGGTTCACACCGATGCCCCGAAGCTGGAGCCAGCGCTGACTACTCAAGCTGCGACCCTGATCACGAACTTCGCGTCTGCGGGTGCGGAATTCCACCCGCCCTCCATCTCGGAGTTCTTCCCCGACGCGGTGCTGTTCGAGGGCACGATGTTCGCGATCACGCGCATCAACCTCATCCAGATGCTCGCGACGGTGGTTCTGGTCACGCTCCTCGTCGTCGGCACGCGTCGCATGACGGTGGTCCCCGGTCGCTTCCAGAGCGTCGTCGAGATGGGCCTGGACTTCGTCCGCGTGAACATTGCCGAGGACATCCTGGGTCGCAAGGACGGCAAGCGCTTCCTGCCGATCCTCACCACCATCTTCTTCATGGTGCTGTTCATGAACATCACGGGTGTCATCCCATTCCTGAACATTGCCGGCACCAGCGTCATCGCGGTTCCGATGCTCCTCGCGATCGTGGCCTACGTCACCTTCATCTACGCGGGCATCAAGAAGAGCCCCGGCGGCTTCTTCCGCAACTCGCTGATGCCTCCCGGGCTGCCCTGGTTCCTCTACATCCTGATCATCCCGCTCGAGTTCCTCTCGACCTTCATCATCCGCCCCGTCACCCTGACGCTGCGACTGCTGATGAACATGGTCGTCGGCCACCTCATGCTGGTGCTGTTCTTCGCCGCGACGCAGTTCTTCGTGGTGGACCTCAGCGGATGGTGGACCGCGCTCGGCGCCGGCTCCCTCGCCTTCGGCTTCGCCTTCACCCTGTTCGAAATCTTCGTCGCCTTCCTCCAGGCGTACGTCTTCGCGATCCTCACCGCGGTCTACATCCAGCTCGCGGTCGCAGAAGAGCACTGAGCGGCCCGGCGCACGCCGAGCCACCCAACGAAAGGAAAAAACCCGTGGACGCAACTACGGTTCTCGCCCAGGTCACCGGTAACGTCGCCACGATCGGCTACGGTCTCGCCGCCATCGGTCCCGCCATCGGCGTGGGCATCGTCGTCGGTAAGACGATCGAGGGCGTCGCTCGTCAGCCCGAGCTCGCGGGTCGCCTGCAGGTGCTGATGTTCATCGGTATCGCCTTCACCGAGGCGCTCGCCTTCATCGGTATCGCGACCGGCTTCATCTTCACCTGAACCGGCCGCTCTCGACACACTGTAAGGAGACAGGATGCTGAACGCTCTTGTCACTCTCGCCGCGGAGCCCGCGGGCGAGGCGGCACACAACCCGTTGATTCCGGCGTGGTACGACATCATCTGGTCGGCCGTGTGCTTCCTTGTCATCGTCTTCGTGGTGTGGCGCGTCGCTCTGCCGCGCATGGCGAAGCTGCTCGACGAGCGCAGTGCTGCCATCGAGGGCAACATCGCCAAGGCCGACGAGGCTCAGCGACAGGCCGAGGCCGCCCTCGAGGAGTACACCGCCCAGCTCGCCGAGGCGCGCAAGGAAGCCGGTGAGATCCGCGAGAACGCCACTCAGGACGGTCGCAAGATCGTCGCGGAGGCCAAGGAGACCGCGTCGGCCGAGGCCGCTCGCATCACCGCGTCCGCGCACGCTCAGATCGAGGCCGAGCGTCAGACGGCCCTCGTGCAGCTGCGTTCCGAGGTCGGTACCCTCGCGGTCGACCTCGCGGGCAACGTCATCGGTGAGACCCTGACGGACGACGCGCGCGCCAACGCCGTGGTCGACCGCTTCCTCGCCGAGCTCGAGGCTTCCGAGAAGGCGGCCAAGTAATGGGCAGCGCGACCACTCAGGCGCGGACCGCGACCGCGGAGGCCCTGGCCTCCACCTCGGGCGTCGATCTCGACGTCGCGCGCGAACTGTTCGCGGCCGTCGGTGCCGTGAGCGGCTCGGCGCAGCTGAGCGGCGCGCTGTCCGACTCGTCGGTGCCGCCCGCCGCTCGTGCGGGTCTGGTGTCCGGCGTCTTCGGAGCCTCGTACCGGCCCGCGACCGTGGCGCTGCTGACCAGCGCCGCGCAGCAGCGCTGGTCGAACTCCGCGGAGTTCGTCGAAGGACTCGAAGAGCTCGCTGTGCTCGCGACCTCGGTCGCCGAGGACGCGGACATCGAGGCCGAGCTCTTCTCGTTCTCGCGCACCGTCGCCTCGAACGGCGAACTCGAGCTCGCGCTGGGCGGCCGCCTCGGCGGCGCGTCGGCCAAGGGGGCTCTCGTCTCGAAGCTCCTCGACGGCCGGGCGAGCGCGGGGACCGCACTCATCGTCTCGTCGCTGGTCGAGCACGCCCGCGGTCGTCGCGTCCGTGCTCTCCTACGTCGCGCTGAGCGCATCGTCGCCGAGCAGCGCGCGCGCATCGTCGCGACGGTGTTCGCGGCGACGCCGTTGAACGCCGACCAGCAGTCCCGCCTCCAGAACGCTCTCAGCGCACGTTACGGTTCGGCCGTCACGCTGAATACCGTGATCGACCCGACCGTGGTCGGTGGGCTGCGCGTGCAGGTCGCCGACGACGTGATCGACGCGAGCGTGTCCGCACGCCTCGCGGACCTCCGCCAGCGCATCGCCGGCTGAAGACTTTCCGCCCGAGTGGGCGTGGATCTGGGGGCCGAGTGCCCCACGAACGAAGGAAGACAATGGCAGATCTCTCTATCAGCCCCGACGTCATTCGTGACGCGCTGAAGGACTTCGTCAACGCCTACGAGCCCACCGGCGCTGCGGCGACCGAGGTCGGCGCCGTCGTCGACGCGGCCGACGGTATCGCTCACGTCGAGGGCCTTCCCGGCGTCATGGCCAACGAGCTCATCCGCTTCGCGGACGGTACGCTCGGCCTCGCCCAGAACCTCGACGAGAACGAGGTCGGTGTCGTCGTGCTCGGCGAGTTCTCCGGCATCGAAGAAGGCCAGAGCGTCACCCGCACCGGTGAGGTCCTCTCGGTCGGCGTCGGCGATGGGTACCTGGGTCGCGTCGTCGACCCGCTGGGAAACCCCATCGACGGTCTCGGCGAGATCGCGACCGAGGGCCGCCGCGCCCTCGAGCTCCAGGCGCCCGGCGTCATGCAGCGCAAGAGCGTGCACGAGCCCCTCCAGACCGGCATCAAGGCCATCGACGCCATGATCCCCGTCGGCCGCGGCCAGCGTCAGCTCATCATCGGCGACCGCCAGACCGGTAAGACGGCCATCGCGATCGACACGATCATCAACCAGAAGTCGAACTGGGAGTCCGGCGACGTCGACAAGCAGGTGCGTTGCATCTACGTCGCGATCGGCCAGAAGGGCTCGACCATCGCTTCGGTGAAGGGCGCGCTCGAAGAGGCCGGCGCGATGGAGTACACCACCATCGTCGCGGCCCCCGCCTCCGACCCCGCCGGCTTCAAGTACCTCGCCCCCTACACCGGCTCGGCCATCGGCCAGCACTGGATGTACGGCGGCAAGCACGTCCTCATCATCTTCGACGACCTGTCGAAGCAGGCCGAGGCCTACCGTGCCGTTTCGCTGCTCCTGCGCCGCCCGCCGGGCCGCGAGGCGTACCCCGGCGACGTCTTCTACCTGCACTCGCGTCTGCTCGAGCGTTGCGCGAAGCTGTCCGACGAGCTCGGCGCGGGTTCGATGACGGGTCTTCCCATCATCGAGACCAAGGCGAACGACGTCTCGGCATACATCCCGACCAACGTGATCTCGATCACCGACGGCCAGATCTTCCTGCAGTCCGACCTGTTCAACGCCAACCAGCGTCCCGCGGTTGACGTGGGTATCTCGGTGTCGCGCGTCGGCGGTGACGCTCAGGTCAAGTCGATCAAGAAGGTCTCCGGAACCCTGAAGCTCGAGCTGGCGCAGTACCGCTCGCTCGAGGCCTTCGCGATGTTCGCGAGCGACCTCGACGCGGCCTCGCGTCGTCAACTGGCACGCGGTGCGCGTCTGACCGAGCTGCTCAAGCAGCCGCAGTACTCGCCGTACCCCGTCGAGGAGCAGGTCGTCTCGATCTGGGCCGGCACGAACGGCAAGCTGGACACCGTCGAGGTCTCGGACGTGCTCCGCTTCGAGCGCGAGCTGCTCGACTACCTCCGCCGCAACTCGACCGTGCTCGACACGCTGCGCGAGACCAACGCCCTGGGTGACGACACCCTCGCCGAGCTCGAGAAGCAGATCGACGCCTTCACCAAGGAGTTCCAGCCCGGCAAGGACCAGGGCGTCGTCGGCGCCGAGAAGGTCGACGCCGCCGAGGCGGAAGACGTGAACCAGGAGCGGATCGTCAAAGGCCGTCGCTGAGGAGCGAGGACACGGACGTAAATCATGGGCGCACAGCTACGGGTCTACAAGCAGAAGATCTCTTCTGCTCAGACGACCAAGAAGATCACCAAGGCGATGGAGCTCATCGCGGCCTCACGCATTCAGAAGGCGATGGCGCGTGTGCGCGCGGCATCCCCTTTCGCGCGGGCCGTCACGAGCGCCGTCTCCGCGGTGGCCACTCACTCCTCCGTCGATCACCCGTTGACCACCGAGCGTGAGAACATCCGTCGCTCGGCCCTGGTCGTCTTCACCTCCGACCGCGGCCTGGCCGGCGCGTTCAACTCGCAGATCCTCCGTGAGGCGCTCGAGCTGGCCGAGCTGCTCCGTTCGCAGGGCAAAGAGGTCGTGTTCTACCTCGTCGGGCGCAAAGCCGTCGGATACTTCCAGTTCCGTCGCATGGCGAGCGTCGCACAGTGGGTCGGCGACACCGACACCCCGCAGTTCTCGACGGCGGAAGAGATCTCGGATGCCGTCCTGAAGGCTTACCGCGCCGGTGGCGAGAACGACGGCGTCGACGAGATCCACCTCGTGTACAACCGCTTCGTCAGCATGATGACGCAGTCGCCCGAGTCGGTCCGTCTTCTTCCCCTCGAGGTCCTCGAGGCGGACGAGGCTCCGGCCCAGGCCGAGGTGTACCCGCTCTACGAGTTCGAGCCGGATGCAGAGACCGTGCTCGATGCGCTCCTGCCGGTCTACGTCCAGAGCCGCATCTTCAACGCCCTCCTCCAGTCGTCGGCCGCCAAGCACGCCGCGACGCAGAAGGCCATGAAGTCGGCCAGCGACAACGCCGACAAGCTCATCACCGACTACACCCGCCTGCGCAACAACGCGCGTCAGGCGGAGATCACGCAGCAGATCGCCGAGATCGTCGGCGGCGCCGATGCCCTGGCATCCGGCAAGTAAGTTCCCAAGGAGAGAAGAAGCCATGAGCCTCACCGCCGAGAAGACCGACGCGGCCGTCGTCGGACGCGTCGCGCGCGTCACCGGCCCGGTCGTCGACATCGAGTTCCCGCATGACGCGATCCCCGAGATCTACAACGCTCTGAAGACGACGATCACCATCGGTGACGAGTCGACCGAGATCACGCTCGAGGTCGCCCAGCACCTCGGTGACGACCTCGTCCGCGCCATCTCGCTCAAGCCCACCGACGGCATGGTCCGCGGCCAGGAAGTGCGCGACACCGGCGGCCCCATCTCGGTGCCTGTCGGCGACGTCACCAAGGGCAAGGTCTTTGATGTGACCGGCGAGGTGCTCAACGGCGCCCCCGGCGAGACCATCGAGGTCACCGAGCGTTGGGGCATCCACCGCAAGGCGCCCAGCTTCGACCAGCTCGAGTCGAAGACCGAGATGTTCGAGACCGGCATCAAGTCGATCGACCTCCTGACCCCCTACGTGCAGGGTGGAAAGATCGGTCTGTTCGGTGGCGCCGGTGTCGGCAAGACCGTCCTCATCCAGGAGATGATCCAGCGCGTCGCGCAGGACCACGGTGGTGTGTCGGTGTTCGCCGGTGTCGGTGAGCGCACCCGTGAGGGCAACGACCTCATCGCCGAGATGGAAGAGGCGGGTGTCTTCGACAAGACCGCCCTCGTGTTCGGCCAGATGGACGAGCCGCCGGGAACGCGTCTGCGCGTCGCCCTCTCGGCCCTGACGATGGCGGAGTACTTCCGCGACGTGCAGAAGCAGGACGTGCTGTTGTTCATCGACAACATCTTCCGCTTCACGCAGGCCGGTTCCGAGGTCTCGACGCTGCTCGGCCGCATGCCCTCCGCCGTGGGATACCAGCCGAACCTCGCCGACGAGATGGGTGTGCTCCAGGAGCGCATCACGTCGACTCGCGGTCACTCGATCACCTCGCTGCAGGCGATCTACGTCCCCGCCGACGACTACACCGACCCGGCTCCCGCGACCACGTTCGCGCACCTCGACGCCACCACCGAGCTCTCGCGTGAGATCGCGTCGAAGGGTCTGTACCCGGCCATCGACCCGCTGACCTCGACGAGCCGCATCCTCGACCCGCGCTACATCGGTGCCGACCACTACCGCGTCGCCACCAACGTGAAGCAGATCCTTCAGAAGAACAAGGAACTGCAGGAGATCATCGCCATCCTCGGTGTCGACGAGCTCTCCGAGGAAGACAAGATCGTCGTGTCGCGTGCGCGCCGCATCCAGCAGTTCCTCTCGCAGAACACCTACATGGCCAAGAAGTTCACCGGTGTCGAGGGCTCCACGGTCCCGATCAAGGAGACCATCGAGTCGTTCGACGCGATCGTCAAGGGTGACTTCGACCACGTCGCCGAGCAGGCGTTCTTCAACGTCGGTGGCATCTCCGACGTCGAGGCCAAGTGGGCGCAGATCCAGAAGGAGAACGGCTGACATGTCGTTGCGCGTGAGCCT
Organism: Microbacterium sp. Leaf203; assembly: GCF_001421275.1. NCBI lineage: Bacteria > Bacillati > Actinomycetota > Actinomycetes > Micrococcales > Microbacteriaceae > Microbacterium > Microbacterium sp. Leaf203. The sequence continues at coordinate 1,518,704 of NZ_LMKF01000022.1, forward strand.
GGTGTCGGCAGACGCCGAGGTGTGGACGGGGGAGGCGACGCTCGTCGTCGCCAAGACCGTCGAGGGTGAGATCGGCTTCATGCAGGGGCATGAGCCGGTGCTCGCGATCCTCGCCCAGGGCGAGGTGCGCATCACCCGCACCGACGGCACGAAGATCCTGGCCAACGCCGAGGACGGCTTCCTGTCGATGGCCGACGACGAACTCACCATCGTCGCCGGAAACGCCGCTCTCGTCTCCTGACGCCGCTTCATCGCTGACGCGCGTCGCCCGGTTCTCCGGGCGGCGCGCGTCGCTGTTTTCCCGAAGGGTCCCATGCTCGTCCTGCTCCCTCCGTCCGAGACCAAGCGCCCCGGCGGCGACGGTCCGATGCTCGATCTGGCGTCCCTTGCGCTCCCTTCTCTCCGGGACCCGCGCGAAACGGTCGTCGCCGCGCTGGTCGCGCTGTCCTCCGACGAGGACGAGGCCGCGCACGTACTGAAGATCAGTGCGAAGCGTCGGCACGAGATTTCCGACAACGCCGCGGTGCGCACGGCGCCCACCATGCCGGCGATCGATCGCTACACCGGGGTCTTGTTCGATGCCCTGGATGCCGCGTCCCTCGATGCGGCATCCCGTTCATGGCTCGGCGAGCACGTCCTCATCCAGTCGGCGCCGTTCGGGCCGGTCGGTGCCCTCGACGGCATCCCGCCGTATCGCCTGGCAGCGGGGACGTCGCTGCCCGGCGCCCCGGCTCTGCGGCGGATCTGGGCGGATGCCGTTCGACAGGCGTGGGCGCAGCGCCGACCCGACTTCGTCCTCGACCTGCGCTCGGAGGCGTACGCGGCTCTCGGGCCGCTGCCGGAGGGTGTCCCCTCGGCCTACGTGCGGGTCATGAGCGAGGACTCGGGTGGTCGGACTCGCGCACTCAACCACTTCAACAAGCATGCGAAGGGTGAGCTGGTGCGATCCCTCGCGTCCCGGGGCGTCCGCATCGCCTCGCTCGACGAGTTCGTGAGCTGGGCGTCCGACGCGGGGTGGGTGGTCCGCCCGGGGGAGGCCGGCGAGGTGACGCTCATTGTATGACATGGGCGTGCCCCTGTCAGGAAAGTCTCAGCGTCGCTAGCATGTGAGGCGCGGGGGGTGCGTGGATGCTTCCCGCGCACTCGCTTGGAAAGGAACTCGCATGAGTGACTCCTACTATTACGACGACGGGGGCAGCGCCGCTGCTCTCGCCATCTTGCTCGTCCTGATCCCGATCTTCCTCATCCTCGCCCTCGCGGCGTACGTGATCTCGTCGTTCCTCTACATGAAGATCTTCGAGAAGGCCGGTGTGCAGGGCAAGTGGCGCGCCTGGGTTCCGGTCTACAACGGACTGATCGCGGCCAAGCTCGGTGACGTGTCGCCGTGGGTCGTGCTGATCGCCATCGTCGCCTCGAGCGTCCTGTCGAACATCCCCGTCATCGGACCGGTGTTCAGCCTGGTCATCCTCGCCGTCGCGGTGATGTACTCGTACCGTATCGGCCTCAAGCTCGGTAAGGACTGGCCGCTGCTTCTTCTCTGGCTGATCCCGGGCGTCGGTGCGCTCATCTGGCTCGCGATCATTGCATTCAGCAACAACCGCTGGAACCCCGCGATCCCGCCCGCGCCGTGGGCGAACTCGTTCCTGGCCGACAAGACGGTCTGGAACGGGATCCCCGTTCAGCCCAGCCAGCCGGTCGCCGGCAACGGCGGAGGATACGCCGGTCCCGGATACGGTGCACCGCCGGCGCAGCCGTACAGCCCGCCGCAGACTCCGCCCGCAGCGGGAACGACGCCGCCCCCGCCCGCTCCGGGAACGACGCCGCCGCCCCCGGCTCCGCCGGCCGGCCCCCAGGTCTGACCTCCGCGAAGGGCTCCCCGTGTCGACGGGGAGCCCTTCGTCGTCCTCGGCGATAGCGTGGAGAGATGACGTCCTCCGTTCTTCCTCTTCGTGCCGTCGGTCGCTCCGGACTCCGCGTCTCCGCGGTGGGCCTGGGCTGCAACAACTTCGGACGAGCGGGAACCGCCACCGAGACACTCGACGGAACGCGCGCGGTGCTCGATGCGGCGATCGATGCGGGCGTGACTTTCCTCGACACCGCCGACATGTACGGTCGCGAGTTCGGTTTGTCAGAGACGCTGATGGGGGAGGCGCTCGAGGGGCGCCGCGATCAGGTCGTGCTGGCCACGAAGTTCGGGCACGCCGACTTCGCCCCCGCGGTGACCGGGGGGTCCAAGGGATCCCGCGCGCACGTGCGTCGTGCCGTCGAAGACTCGCTCCGACGCCTGCGCACCGACTGGATCGACCTGTACCAGCTGCACACGCCCGACCCGTCGACGCCGATCGAGGAAACCCTCGACGCCCTCGCCGACCTCGTCCGCGAGGGCAAGGTGCGCTACATCGGGCATTCGAACTTCTCAGGGTGGCGGATCGCCGAGGCCGAGCATGCCGCCGACGGCGTGCGGTTCGTCTCGGCCCAGAATCAGTACAGCCTGCTGGCCCGCGCCGCCGAGCGGGAGGTGCTGCCGGCCGCCGCTCGTTACGGCCTCGGGTTCCTGCCCTTCTTCCCCCTGCACAACGGCCTGCTGACCGGCAAGTTCACGCGGGACGGGGGCCCTGAGGGGAGCCGAATCATGCGTCAGCGACCCCACCTGTGGCGTGACGCCCCCTGGGACGCGCTCGAGCGCTACCAGGCCTTCTGCGATGCACGCGGGATCACGATGCTCGAGGCGACCTTCGCCTGGTTCCTCGCCAACCCCCTGGTCGCGAGCGTCATCGCGGGTGCGACGAGCGCAGAGCAGGTGCGCGCCAATGCCGCAGCCGCCACCGCCTGGACGCCGAGCGCCGAGGATCTCGCCGAGATCGACGGCATCCTTCCTCTGCCCGCCGATCCGGCCGCGGGATGAATGCCACCGCTGGGATGTGTCGGTGCGGCGCGTCCTCGGATCGTGCCCGAGCGTCGACTAAGATGACAGGGCCGTGCGTTTCCGCCGGCGCAGTCGTCGGCCAACCGGAGGATCGTTCGTGCCCGAGGTGACCACCCACACGCGCACCGTCCCGCTCGGTGACACCGTTCTCGAGCTGTCGTGGGCGGCCAGCACCGAGGTCGGACGCCGCCGCGAGGTGAACCAGGACGCCGTCCTCGCCGACTTCCCGCTGTTCGTCGTCGCCGACGGCATGGGCGGGCATCTCGGCGGAGAGATCGCGAGCGCGAGCACCGTCGAGCGGCTCCGTGCCGTGGTCGCGACGGGCCCGGTCTCGACGAAGAACATCGAGAAGGCGCTCTCGCGCGCGGTCAAAGACATCGTGGCCCACCCCGAGACCACCGACGAGGGCACCGGAACCACCCTCACCGGCGTGTACCTCGAGACCCACACCGAAGAACCGCACTGGGTGACGCTGAACATCGGCGACTCGCGCGTGTATCTTCTGCGCGACGGCGAGATCGTCCAGGTGACGACCGATCACTCCGTGGTGCAAGAGCTCATCGCCGCCGGGCGTCTGAGCCCCGAAGAAGCTGAGAACCACCCCTACGGAAACGTGATCACCCGCGCCGTGGGACCGAGCGACAGCGTCAAGCCCGACTACCTCCGCCTCGACGTGCTCGACGGCGATCGCTTCGTGATCTGCTCCGACGGTCTCACCAAAGAGCTCACGGATTTCGGCATCCGTCATTTCCTCGAGGCGAACACGGACCCGGCTGCAGCCGTCGAGGCCATGATGGCCGCCGCCCTCGAGAACGGCGGACGCGACAACATCTCGATCGTCGTCCTCGACGTCGCCCGCCGCTCCGCCTGAAAATCATCTTGACCGCGGAGACCGCGGATTCTACGTTCGGCATATGACCTCCGCACCCGAACGGACGGCCGGCAAAGGCCTGGCCACTGGCACCCTGGGCCTGTGGGGCTCGACCGTGATCGGTCTGGCATCCACCGCACCGGTGTATTCCCTCGTCGCGACGCTCGGCTTCGTCGTCCTCGCGGTGGGGGCGTCGGCGCCCATCGCGTTCGTGCTGGCCTTCATCCCGATGCTGTTCATCGCCTTCGCCTACCGCGAGTTGAACAACGAGGTGCCCGACTGCGGCACCACGTTCACGTGGGGGACGAAGGCGTTCGGCCCCTGGGTCGGGTGGATGGGAGGTTGGGGTGTCGCCGTCGCGGGGATGGTGGTGCTCGCCAACCTGTCGCAGATCGCCGGCATCTACCTGTGGTCGCTGATCGGAGACGGTTCCCTCGCCGAGAACGTGCCGCTCGTCACCGCAACGGGCGTGGCCTTCATCGCCGCGATGACCTACGTGAGCTACCGCGGGGTCGAGATCGGCGAGCGGATCCAGAACATCCTGCTCGCGGTGCAGTACCTCGTGCTGGTTCTCTTCGTGGTGCTGGCGCTGTGGAAGTTCTTCGACGGGACGGCGCCGAATCCCACCCCCTTCGATCTTGCGTGGTTCAACCCGTTCGGGTTCACGGATTGGAGCGGGTTCACCGAGGCCGTCCTGCTCGCGCTGTTCATCTACTGGGGGTGGGACACCTGCCTGGCGCTCAACGAAGAGACCAAGGACCCGAAGCGCATCCCGGGGCGCGCCGCGCTCCTGACCACCGTCATCCTGCTCGGCACCTACGTCACGGTCACGGTGGCGGCGATGATGTACGCCGGCGTCGGCGAGGACGGAGCGGGGCTGGCCAACCCCGCCAACGCCGACGACGTGTTCCTCGCGCTCAAGGACGACCTGTTCGGTCCGTTCGGGTGGGTCCTGATCGTCGCCGTGCTCATCTCGGCGGTGTCGTCGACGCAGACCACGATCCTCCCGACCGCGCGGGGAACGCTCGCGATGGCCGCCTATAAGGCGCTGCCGCACCGCTTCCAGACGGTGCACCCGCGCTTCCGCACGCCGTCGTTCTCGACGCTGGTGATGGGTGTCGTCGCGAGCGTCTACTACGTCGGCATGACGATCATCAGCGACAACATCCTGCAGGACTCGATCCTGTCGCTCGGGCTCGCGATCGCTTTCTACTACGCGATGACGGGGTACGCCTGCGTGTGGTTCTACCGACGCGAGCTGTTCTCGTCGACGAAGAACCTCGTCTACCGCGGCATCCTGCCCCTGCTGGGAGCCCTCATGCTGACGTACGCCTTCGTGCAGTCGGCCGTCGACATGTACGACCCCGAGTACGGCAACACCGTGCTCCTCGGCATCGGCGGCACCTTCGTCGTCGGTATCGGGGCGCTGGCGATCGGGATCGTGCTGATGGTGCTCTGGTACCTGTTCCCGGGATCGAAGCCGTTCTTCCGCGGCGAGAGCCTCAACCGCGAGACCGAGGTGCTCGTCCCGGACGAGCCGATCGCCCACCCGCGCTCGGTCGACGGGGGCATTTGAGCGGCCGCCGCACCGTGGAGGGGCGGGGCGTCGGAGTCAGACCGCGGAGCGGATCGAACCGACCTCGCGACCGCCGCCCAGGATCGACAGCGAGAGCTGCGCCACGGTGTCGTCGACCGCCGCGGCGGTGAGAGCCCCGACCCTCTCGAGCAGGCGCAGCGCGACGACATGTCCGGCGCGATTCGAGCCGTCGAGCATCTTGAGGGCGACCGTGGTGCCGTCGGGGGCGGTCATGACCTGCACGCCCTCGGCGCCCATCTTCGAGAAGACCCCGAGGCGTTCGATGACGATCGTGTCGGGCCGGCCGGGGCCGTCGATGGTCCACGGGTGCTCGCGCACGGCGCGCACGAGGGTTCCGGCGCTGCGGTGCAGAGCGAAGGGGGAGCGCTCCGACGACGTCGCGATGCGCTGGATGGCCCGCGCGAGACCGACGAGGCTCATGGCGTAGACGGGGGCTCCGCAGCCGTCGATCGCCGTCGTGGTCATGCGCTCACCCACGAGACGTTCGATGACCTCTCGGATGTGCGCCTGCAGCGGGTGCTGCGGATCGAGGTAGTCGCCCGTGCTCCAGCCGTTCGCCACGCAGGTCAGCAGCATCGCGGCGTGCTTGCCCGAGCAGTTCATGCGCAGCGGCGAGGGCGCGGCGTGATCACGCACCATCTCGTCGCGTGACGCGGTGTCAGTGGGCCAGGCCGCCGGGCACCCGAGGTCATCTTCGGTGAGGCCGGCGGACTGCAGGATGCCGCGAGCCACCTCGGCGTGGCGCTCGGTGCCCGCGTGGCTCGCCATCGAGATCGCGAGACGCTCGTCGGCGAGCTCGGCGCCCGCCGAGAGACACGCCAGCGCCTGCAGGGGCTTCATGCTCGAGCGGGGGAGGAAGAGCGCGCTCGCATCGCCGAGGGTCAGCTTCTCGGACCCGTCGGGGGCGAGGACAACGGCGACGCCGTAGTGGCGGGATTCGACGAAATCGTTGCGGTCGACGACGGCGAGTTCGACGGAGGCGGGGGGCGTAGCGGGCATCCGTCCATCGTATCGCGGGGGCTGTTCCGGACCCGGCGCGCGAGTCGACAGGAATCGTCGCCTCTGGGACGACCAAAGCGACGTTTCCTGGCCACTGCCGCGGACAAGACGGGCAGACTGGGTGACATGAACGGAGAGCACCATTACCGCCTGCGCTCGACCTGGACCGGCGACCTCGGCACGGGAACGAGCGGCTATCGCGACTACGAGCGGGCCGTGACCCTCGAGGTCGACGGAAAGCCCGCCATCGCGGCATCCGCCGACAAGCCCTTCCGCGGCGACCCCGCCAAGTGGAACCCCGAAGAACTGCTGATCGCGGCGTTGAGCGAGTGCCACCTGCTGTCGTACCTCTACGCGTGCGTGAAGGTGGGCGTCGTGGTCACCGGTTACGAGGACGACGCCTCGGGCACCCTGCAGGAGGACGGCAACGGCGGGGGAGCGTTCACCGAGGTCGTGCTGCGCCCGCGCGTCCGCGTGGCGGACGAGTCGATGATCGAGGCGGCGCGCGCGGCCCACCGCCCGGCGCGCGAGTGGTGCTTCATCGCCAACTCGGTCAACTTCCCGGTTCGGCACGAGCCCGAGGTGACCGCGGACTGAGCGCGCCGCGTCGCGCGTACGGGGAGCATGCGGCGGCGTCGTACAGTGAGCGCATGCCGCTCGAACCCGCCCTGCGCCGTCTCGACCGGATCGCCGGAGGCCGCCAGGCCGATCATCGCGTTCCCGTCTCCGCCGATCCGAAGGTCCGCCGGGCGTTCCGTGCGATCACCCTCTTGCTCGCGGCCGGTTTCGTCCTCGGCGTGGCCACGGTCGTCATCGCCCTGGTGATGACCGCGAACGGCGACGACGTCGGCTTCGCGGTCTGGATGCGCTGTCTCGTGGTGCTGGCGATCACGACGACCCTGTTCTACTTCCTCTGGCGCGCCCGCGCGGGGTGGTACTGGGCGTTCCGCCGCCTTCAGCTGTTCAGCCGGATCTTCCCGGTCATCGCGCTCGTGCTCGCGGCGATCCCGGGGCTCTACCCGTTCTGGGTGGTCACCGAGCAGATCCTCTTCGCGATCCTCCTCATCGGCGTCTCGGACTACCTTCAGTCCGACGCCGTCCGGGCGGCGTACCCCAAGCCGCAGCGGTGAGTTTTCGGCATCCGGATGCCGGGAACCCGGTGTCCCGCGAACGATGCGCCCCGCGAACGACGCACCCCCGCCGGCGCGAGGCCGACGGGGGTGCGTTCGTGAGGAGCGGGATCAGCGCACGTCCTCGTCGATCCAGTCCATCGACTTGGTGACGGCCTTCTTCCACAGGCGCAGCTCGCGCTCGCGCTCGCCGTCGTCCATGTTGGGCTCCCAGCGCTTGTCTTCCTGCCAGTTGGCGCGCAGGTCGTCGAGGTTGTCCCAGAAGCCGACCGCGAGGCCCGCGGCGTACGCGGCACCCAGGGCGGTGGTCTCGGCGACGACCGGGCGCACCACGGGTACGCCGAGGATGTCCGCCTGGAACTGCATGAGAGCGTCGTTGGCGGTCATGCCGCCGTCGACCTTGAGCTCGGCCAGGTCGACGCCGGAGTCGGCGTTGACGGCGTCGAGCACCTCGCGCGACTGGAAGGCGGTCGCCTCGAGGGCGGCACGGGCGATGTGGCCGCGGTTGACGTAGCGCGTCATGCCGACGATCGCGCCGCGGGCGTCGGGACGCCAGTAGGGCGCGAACAGGCCCGAGAACGCCGGGACGAAGTACACGCCGCCGTTGTCGTCCACGCTCTCGGCCAGCTTTTCGACCTCGGGGGCCGAGGAGATGATGCCGAGCTGATCGCGCAGCCACTGGATGAGCGAGCCGGTGACGGCGATCGATCCCTCGAGCGCGTAGCGGGCGGGCTGGTCGCCGAGCTTGTAGCCCAGCGTCGTGAGCAGACCGTTCTTCGAGTGGACGATCTCTTCGCCCGTCTGGAAGATGAGGAAGTTGCCCGTGCCGTAGGTGTTCTTGCTCTCACCCGGGTCGAAGGCCGCCTGGCCGAAGGTCGCGGCCTGCTGGTCGCCCAGGATGCCGGCGATCGGCGTCTCGCGCAGCAGCGACGAGGACTCGACGGTGCCGTAGACCTCGGAGGAGGAGCGGATCTCGGGGAGCATCGAGGCCGGCACGCCGAAGTCGGCGAGGATGTCCTCGCGCCACGACAGCGTCTCGAGGTCCATGAACAGCGTGCGGCTGGCGTTGGTGACGTCGGTCGCGTGCACGCCGCCGTCGATGCCGCCGGTCAGGTTCCACAGCACCCAGGTGTCGGTCGTGCCGAAGAGCAGGTCTCCGGCTTCGGCCTTCTCGCGGGCTCCGTCGACGTTCTCGAGGATCCAGACGATCTTGGTGCCCGAGAAGTAGGTCGCCAGCGGCAGACCGACGATGCTCTTGTAGCGCTCGGGGTCGCCGTCGGCGAGACGGTCGACGATGGACTGCGTCCGCGTGTCCTGCCAGACGATGGCGTTGTAGACGGGCTTGCCGGTGTTCTTGTCCCAGACCACCGCGGTCTCGCGCTGGTTGGTGATGCCGACGGCGGCGATGTCGTGGCGGGTGATGTCGGCGCGGCTGAGGGCCAGGCCGATCACCTCCTGGGTGTTGCGCCAGATCTCGGCGGGGTCGTGCTCGACCCATCCCGCGCGCGGGAAGATCTGCTCGTGCTCCTTCTGTCCGACGGAGACGACGCTCCCGGACTTGTCGAAGATCATCGCGCGCGTCGAGGTCGTGCCCTGGTCGATGGCGAGGACGTAGTCGGCCATGGATGGACTCCTTTGTCTGAATTCAGTGAACGGGTGAAGAGGTGGAGAAGGTGGGCGGGAGCGCCGGGCGACGCCCCCGCGGAGGTGTTACTTGCCGAGGCCGAGGAGCACGGGGGCCAGCAGACCCGCGATCAGACCACCGACGAGGGGACCGGCGACCGGAACCCAGGCGTAGCCCCAGTCGCTCGAACCCTTGCCCTTGATGGGGAGGATCGCGTGGGCGATGCGGGGGCCGAGGTCACGGGCCGGGTTGATCGCGTAGCCGGTGGGGCCGCCGAGGGAGGCGCCGATACCGACCACGAGCAGCGCCACGGGGACGGCCGCGAGGCCGCCGATGCCGCCGGGGACGCCGATGTCGGCTACGCCGTAGTCACCGAAGCCGAAGATCACGAACACCAGGACGAAGGTGGCGATGACCTCGGTGAGGAAGTTGAAGCCGTACGACCGGATCGCGGGACCGGTCGAGAACACGCCGAGCTTGGCGGCGGGGTCGGGCTCGTCGTCGAAGTGCTGCTTGTACGACGCCCAGGCGAGGACGGCGCCGATGATGGCACCGACCATCTGCGCGGCCACGGCCACGAGGAACTGGACGAAGGCGATCTTGCCGGCGACCAGGAGGCCGATCGAGACGGCGGGGTTCAGCTGAGCGCCGGAGTATGCGGAGACGATGACACCGGCGAAGACCGCCAGGCCCCAACCCCAGTTGACCATCAGGGTGCCGCCGGCGTTGCCCTTGGTCTTGGCGAGGGCCACGTTGGCGACCACGCCACAGCCCAACAGGATGAGCATCGCGGTGCCGACGACCTCCGAGAGGAAGTACAGCCCCAGGTTCACTTCTTGCATGTCGTCATCGACCTTTCTTTCGTCACCCGGACACCTTCGGCTCGGGCGGTAGTGCGGCTCGGTGCTCCGAACCTACGGCTCACGTGCGGGCGCGCAACAGGTGGCGCGCCCGCACGTTCTCTCAGATTCGGGCCACTCCGGCCTGTGCCAGGTCGACACGGTGGGCGGAGCGGAGAATCTCAGTAGTACGGGCCACTTCTTCGTCGACGCGCGCGGAGTCCCAACCGAGGGGCTCGGCGACCGCCTCGGCGACCTCCTGCAGGGTGCGCTCGGTCATGCCGCCGACGAACGCCAGGTGCGTGCGGCGCAGCAGCACGTCGATCAGGTGCACGACCTGCTCGTTCTCGGCGATGAACGCGAGCTCCTCGCGGAAGTACCCGGCCGCGTCGGGAACCGGCGTCGGCTCGGCGGGCAGGGCGGCGAGGATCGCGTCGGCACGGGTCCCGTAGCGCTCCAGCATCGCCTCGACGAGCTCCGCGGAGTGCGCATTCGTGCGCGCGGCGATCCAGCGGCGACGCTGCTCGGGCGTGGCGGGGAAGCCGGCTCCGCCGCCGATGGGCAGGCCCTGGGTGCTGACGCGGTGGGGGCGACGCAGCTTCTGCAGGGTCTTCATGCTGAGGTGCTCGGCGAGGGCGCGGAAGGTGGTCCACTTGCCGCCGACGAGGCTCATGGCGGGGACGCCCGCGACCTCGTCCTCGACGATGCGGTAGTCGCGCGAGACGAAGCCGGGGGCGGTGTCGTCGTGGCGGGGGAGCGGGCGGATACCCGAGAACGTGTAGACGATCTGCGAGCGGTCCACGCCGATGGTGGGGAAGACGTGTCCGATGAGGTCGAAGAAGTACTCGATCTCGTCGTCGGTGCACACGACCGGCTTCGAGGGATCGGCGTCGATGTCGGTCGTGCCGACCAGGACGCGGTCCTTCAGGGGGTAGATGAGGACGATGCGGCCGTCCGAGTGCTCGAAGAAGATCTCACGACCACCGGTGGCGGCGAGCAGCTCGGGGTTGTCGAGCACGATGTGCGAGCCCTTGGTGCCGCCCATGAAGGTCGTGTCGAGGCCCATCGCCTGGTTGGCCAGGTCGGTCCAGGGTCCGGCCGTGTTGAGGACGACCTTCGCCTTGACGCTGAACTCCTCGCCCGACACCTCGTCGCGCACGCGCACGCCGTTCGCGTCGGCGCCGACGGCCGAGACGTAGTTGACGGCCTGGGTGCGGCCCGCGCCGGCCTCGATGCCGTCGCGCAGCACGTCGAGGGCGATGCGCTCGGGGTCGTGCATCGAGGCGTCGAAGTAGGTCGCGGTGTAGGCGAGGTCGGGGTTGAGCTTCGGAAGCTCGGACAGCGACTTCTTCTTGCCGAGGAAGGTGTGGCGGGGGACGGATCCGCCGTCGCGCGAGAAGGTGTCGTACATGATCAGGCCGACCTTGATGAGCAGCGCGCCGCGCTCATTGGGCTTGCCGCGACCGTGCGTCACGAGAAGACGGAAGGGTGCCGACAGGATGCCGGAGAACGTCTTGTAGATCGGGATCGTCGTCTCGAGCGGCTTGACGTAGTGGGGAGCGGTCTTGAGCAGGTCATTTCGCTCGGTGACCGCTTCTTTGACGAGGCGGAACTCGCCGTTCTCGAGGTAGCGGATGCCGCCGTGCACCATGTGGCTGGAGGCCGAGGAGGCACCGGAGACGAAGTCGCCACGTTCGACGAGGGCGACGCTGACGCCCTGGAGGGCGAGGTCGCGGAGGGTGGCAAGGCCGTTGATGCCCCCTCCGATGATGAGGACGTCGAGGTTCTCGGCGTCGCGGAGCGCCTGGACGTCGGCGCGGAGCGGAGTAGCGGGGGACGACATGTCGACTGCGACCTTTCGTTGTTGGTACGACGATCACAATGCGCTTGTCTGCACGTTGTTGCAAGCCCCTTGAACAAACGTGCAGAATAGTGTTCATGAAGGTAACCGGACGGTGGTGACGCAGGCCGAGGAGCGCTCCCGTGACGCCCTGCGCGCGGCGCAGCTCTACTACATGCAGGACCTCACGATGGATGCCATCGCGCACGAGATGAGGGTCTCGCGCTCATCGGTGTCGCGTCTGCTGCAGCACGCCCGCGACGTCGGCCTCGTCACGATCTCGATCAGCCCGCCCGACGACGCCCGAGGGCAGATGGCCCAGCGGATCGCCGATCGCTTCGGCATCACGGCGCACGTCGTGCCCACGCCCCCGCGCACCTCCGAGGCCGAGCGGCTCGAGCGCACGGCGTTGACCGCCGCGCGCATCCTGGCGGAGCGCGTCGAGTCGTCGATGACGATCGGGGTGGCCTGGGGGTCGACCCTCTCGGCCGTGGCCCGCCACGTCCCCCAGAAGGACGTCCACGACACCCACATCGTGCAGATGAACGGTGCGGCCAACGTGCGCACCTCGGGCATCCCGTACGCGGGCGAGATCCTGTCGAAGTTCGGCGCGGCCTGGTCGTCGTCCGTGCACCAATTCCCGGTGCCCGCGCTGTTCGACGACCCCCTCACCAAGCAGTCGATGTGGCGGGAGCGCTCGGTGCGTTCGGTGCTCGAGATCCAGCAGCGCGTCGGCCTGTTCGTCTTCGGGCTCGGCTCCCCGCACGCCGACGTGCCCTCGCACGTCTACAGCGGCGACTACTTCGACGAGCGCGACCGCGCGGTCATCGAGCGCGAGGGCGTGGTCGGCGACTGCGCCACCGTGTTCTACCGCGCCGACGGCTCGAGCGACATCCCCGAGCTCAACGCCCGCTCGAGCGGGCCGGACCTCGACACCGTGCGGCGCATTCCCCGTCGTTTCTGCGTGGTGTCGAGCCTGTCCAAGCTCGACGGCCTGCGCGGCGCCCTGGCCGCCGATCTCGTCACCGAGCTGGTGGTCGAGGAGTCCCTCGCGCGCCGCCTGCTCAGCGTCACGCGCTGACGCGTTCGGTCGCCCCCGTCATCTCTCGCCGAACCCGTCGGCGATGAGGGCGTGCAGCTCGTCGAGCGCTGCTCGCGCCTCGGGACCCGAGGCGCTCACGCGGACGCGCGCACCCTGCCGCACGCCCAGAGCCATCAGAGCGAGCAGGCTCCGCCCCGACACCTCGTCGGATCCGGTCTCGAGGTCGGCGATGCGCACCTCGGCATCGTGGCGCGAGGCGGCCTTGACGAAGGTCGCGGCCGGACGCGCGTGCAGGCCCGAGGGATTGGTCACGACGGCCTCGAACGACAGCGACTGATCCTCCGCCGCCTTCTCCGCCGCCTGCGGAATGGATGCCGACTCTTCGGCGTCGTCGCCCAGCTGACGCGCCTTCGCCCCCGCGGCGGTGGCGCACTCCCGTGAAACGGTCTCGAGGTCCGCTCCGCCCGCGGCGGTCACCACGGCCGCCACGAGACCCTCCACGAAGGGGGCGGGGCTCAAGCGCACGCGGTCCGGCACCGCGACGAACTCGAGGGCCGTCTCGGCGCTGAGGATCGCGGACCCGAGGTCCATCAGGACGAGGACGCCGTCCCCGGAGTCCGCCTCGTCGATCGCGGCGGCGATGGCCACGGCATCCGTTCCGAGATCGTCGTCGGGGCCGCCGGCCGCGACGCGGACGTCGGGCGGATTCGCCCCGCCCATCTGCAGGGCCAGATGCACCGCGGCCTCGGCGAGGGCGCGGGAGTGCGAGACGGTGACGATCCCGATCACGCGGCTCCCGCCAGGGTGTCGCGCAGGGCTTCGAGCAGCAGGGTCGCCGAGGTGGCGCCGGGATCGAGGTGTCCGGCGCTGCGCTCGCCGAGGTAGCTCGCCCGGCCCTTGCGCGCGACCAGCGGCTCGGTCGCATCGCGCCCACGGGCCGCGGCGTCGGCGGCGGCGCGAGCGGCTTCAGCCAGGCCCTCGGCGGCCGCGGCGTCCCACGCGTCCAGGGCGGGGGAAAGGGCGTCGATCATCGTCTTGTCGCCCAGCTCGGCCTTGCCGCGGGCGACGACCCCCTCGACCCCGGCGCGCAGCGCGGCGCCGAGGGTCGCGGCATCCACCTCCGTCTCGGTGCCCAGCGCGGGGCCCATGCGCAGGAAGAGCGTGCCGTACAGCGGACCGCTCGCTCCGCCGACCGATGAGACGAGGGTCATGCCGACTGTCTTGAACAGATCGGAGGGGCTCGCGGGAGCGGGATCGAGCTTGGCGACGACCGCATCGAGACCACGCGCCATGTTCGACCCGTGGTCGGCGTCGCCGATCTCGGAGTCGAGGCGCGTCAACTCGTCCTTGTGCGCGTGGACGGCGTCGCGGAACGCGCGGACCCATGCGACGAGGTCGTCGGTCGAGACCGCCCCGCTCATGCGCCCCACCGCAGGCCCGGGGTCACGACGGGCGCATCCCACAGGCGCAGCATCTCGTCGTCGGCCTTCACGACGGTCAACGACGCCCCGGCCATGTCGAGGCTCGTGATGTAGTCGCCGATCAGAACGCGCTGGACGTCGACGCCGGCCCCGGCCAGCAGCGGCGCGATCTCTCCGTACAACAGGTACTGCTCGATCAGCGGGGTGCCGCCCAGGCCCGACAACAGCACGATCGCCGGTCCCACGGGCTCGCCGAAATCGTGCACGATCGGGTCGACCATGAGCTTGGCGATCTCTCGAGCGGATGCCAGCTTCACGCGCGAGCGACCGGGTTCGCCGTGGATGCCGACACCGACCTCCATCTCGTCGTCGGGGAGCTCGAAGGTGGGGCGGCCCGCGGCGGGGACGGTGCAGCTCGTGAGAGCCACGCCCATCGACCGGCCGGCGGCCGAGACGCGACGCGCGAGCTCGGCGACCGCCGCGAGATCGGCCCCTTCTTCGGCGAAGGCGCCGACGATCTTCTCGAGGATGACGGTGGTGCCCGTTCCGCGGCGACCCGCGGTCCAGGTCGAGTCGGTCACGGCGACGTCATCGGCCACGACGACCGATTCCACCTGCACGCCCTCGGCCGCGGCGAGCTCCGCCGCCATCTCGAAGTTGAGGACGTCTCCGGTGTAGTTCTTCACGATGTGCAGCACACCGGCACCCGAGTCGACCGCCTGCGTGGCGGCGAGCACCTGGTCGGGAGTGGGGGAGGTGAAGACCTCTCCTGCGGCCGCGGCATCGAGCATGCCCCGCCCGACGAAACCGCCGTGCATCGGCTCGTGCCCCGATCCACCGCCGGACACCAGCGCGACCTTGCCCGACCGCGTCGGCTCCGCGCGCAGGATGACCCGGTTCTCGGCATCCACCCGCACGTCCGGATGGGCGACCTGGATGCCGCGGAGGGCCTCGGCCAAGACGTCGGCGGGGTCGTTGACGAACTTCTTCACGGTGCCTCCTCGTTGTGGCGACGACGGTTCGGGCCGTCGGTTTCGACCCTGCTCGCAGGTCGCCGTTCCGTCAAGGAGGAAAAGCCGGTAAGACGCGGGCGCTCAGAGCCGCTCGTGGGGGAGGACCTGCTTGATGCGCTCGATCGGGTTCTGCGCCGGGGCCTCGTTGTAGGCGTTCGCGAGCTCCTGCTCGCTCAGGGCGTGGATCGCGGCCATGA
Organism: Microbacterium sp. Leaf203; assembly: GCF_001421275.1. Taxonomy (NCBI): domain Bacteria; kingdom Bacillati; phylum Actinomycetota; class Actinomycetes; order Micrococcales; family Microbacteriaceae; genus Microbacterium; species Microbacterium sp. Leaf203. The sequence continues at coordinate 1,534,203 of NZ_LMKF01000022.1, forward strand.
TCTCGTCGGTGGCGCCACGGCGCGCGCGGCCCGAGGAAGCGGCCCCGTGCGGGGAGAGATCGAGGGGGGCGCCGAAACGCACCGTGATGCGCTCCTTGGTCGTGGGGATCTTCGCGCCCACCGGCATGACCTTGTCGGTGCCGATGAGACCCACCGGCACGACCGGAGCTCCGGTCTGCAGGGCGAGGAAGGCGACCCCGGTCCGGCCCTTGTACAGGCGACCGTCGAGCGAACGCGTGCCCTCGGGGTAGAGCGCGACGGCGCGGCCGTCCTCGAGTAGGGCGCGCTGTTGGTCGAGGGCCTCGAGCGCCTTCTGGCCCGCGCCGCGCTCGACCGGGATGGCGCCGATCGCCGTGAAGAACTGACGCGACGCCCACTTCTCGAAGTAGGCCGACTTCGCCATGAAGTGCACCGGGCGGGGAGCGGCGACCGGGATGGCGATGGAATCGATGAACGACAGGTGGTTGCTCGCGAAGATGACGGGGCCGATGCGCGGGACGTTCTCGCGCCCCTCGATGCGCGGGCGGTACACGGCACGCGCCAGGGGGGCGATGAGGAGACGTCCGAGACGGTAGGTCGCGCCCATCTGCTCCGGCACGGTCACGGGGGTCTCGGCGGGCAGGTCGGAACTCACCCGTCGAGGCTACTCGCCGCCGCATGCCCGGGCGTGCATGGTGCGCGCGTGTACACGACGAACGCGCGCGAGCGAGGACGCGCACCGGCCTCCCAGCCGCGGCAAAGACGAATGCGCGAGGATGGGGTCTTCCTGTCTTGCTTCGAGAGGTCACCCGTGCGCTTCCGCCCGATCGCTTCCCTGTCCGTCGTCGCCGCCGCGGCCCTGCTGCTGGCCGGATGCTCCGGTTCCCCCGACGAGGCGTCGACGCCCGACGCGAGCGGCTCGGCCGACGCGGGACAGTGCCAGAGCGCGCTCGCCGACGCCCCGGCCCCCGACGGTCTCGTCGTGTCGGGAGACTTCCAGTCGAAGGTCAGCGTCACCCTCCCCGACGGGTACAACCCCACCGCCCTGCAGCGCACGACCCTCGTCGAGGGCACGGGCCAGCAGGTGAAGGCCGGCGACGTCCTCAAGGCGAACTTCACGCTGATCGACACCGCCTCCGGCGCCGTCCAGCTCCAGACGCTCGACACCGAGCCGAACGGCATGGACACGCTCATCTCTTCGCAGCAGATCTTCGGCGCCGCCCTCGAGTGCGCCCCCCTCGGGTCGCGCACCGTCTCGTCGTTCCCCGCCGGCACGCTCGGCGAGGGCTCGCCCGCCTTCGTGCTCGTCGCCGACTCCCTCTCCGAGCTGCCGACCCGCGCCGAGGGCACCGAGGTCCCTCCCGTCGACGGCATGCCCGCGGTGACGTTCGACGACAACGGCGCCCCCACCACCACGACGAACGCCGACGGCAAGCAGATGCTGCCCCAGCCGACGGCTCCGGCGCCCACCGAGGTCCGCATCGAGAACCTGCGCCAGGGCGCGGGCGAGGTCGTGAACCCGGGCGATCAGGTGATCGTGCAGTACACGGGCGCGCTCTACGACAGCGGTCAGGTCTTCGACTCCAGCTGGCAGCGCGGGGCCCCGGCCCAGTTCGTGACCAACCAGGTCGTCGACGGGTTCCGCCAGGCGCTCGAGGGGCAGACGGTCGGCTCGCAGGTCGTCGTCGTCATCCCGCCCGCCGCGGGCTACGGCGACAAGGCCCAGGGCGACATCCCCGCGAACTCGACCCTGTTCTTCGTCGTCGACATCCTCGGGGTCCAGCACGCCGACATGGCGGGCTAAGTAGGCTGAGGGAATGCGCCGCGTCCTCATCCTCGGTTCCACCGGTTCGATCGGCACGCAGGCGCTCGACGTCATCGCGAACAACGCCGACCGATTCGAGGTCGTCGGACTCGCCGCCGGCACCGATCGCGCCGGCGTCGAGTCCCAGGCCGCGGCCTTCGGCGTCGAGCACACGGCCCTCGGCGCGGTCGAGGCGGAGCAGCTCGTCCGCGACGTCGAGACCGACGTGGTGCTCAACGGCATCACCGGATCGGTCGGACTCGGCCCCACGATCGCCGCGCTCGAAACGGGACGCACCCTCGCGCTCGCCAACAAGGAGTCGTTGATCGTCGGCGGCGACCTCGTCACCGCCCTCGCCGCGCCGGGGCAGATCGTGCCCGTCGACTCCGAGCACTCGGCGATCGCGCAGGCGCTACGATCCGGTCACGCCGGCGAGGTGCGCCGGCTCGTGCTCACGGCATCCGGAGGCCCTTTCCGTGGGCGCTCGCGGGACGAGCTGCAGAACGTCACCCCCGCCGAAGCCCTCGCTCACCCGACGTGGGACATGGGGCGCGTCGTCACGACGAACTCGGCCACCCTCGTCAACAAGGGCCTCGAGGTGATCGAAGCGCACCTGCTCTTCGACGTGCCGTACGACCGCATCGCCGTGACCGTCCACCCGCAGTCGATCGTGCACTCCATGGTGGAGTTCGTCGACGGCTCGACCATCGCCCAGGCGTCGCCGCCCGACATGCGGCTCCCCATCTCGTTGGGGCTCGACTGGCCGAACCGGATCTCGGGTGTCGGCGCCCCGCTCGACTGGACCCGCGCCTCGGAGTGGACGTTCGAGCCGCTCGACGAGAAGGCCTTCGGCTCGGTGGCCCTCGCGAAACAGGTCGGACGGGCCGGGGCGACCTACCCCGCCGTCTTCAACGCCGCCAACGAACAGGCCGTCGACGCGTTCCACGAGGGACGGTTGGGTTTCCTCGAGATCGTCGAACTGATCGAACGCGTGGTCGATCGCCACGAGCCGCCCACGACGCTCACCCGCGAGTCCCTCGCCGAGGCCGAGGCCTGGGCGCGTCGCACGGCAGACGCGCTCATCGCCGCGCGCTGAGACGGGCCGGGCGGCGGGTTCGACGAGCTCAGCCCCCTCGTGATGGGAGAGGTCCCCGAGCCTGTCGAAGGGGCCCGCGCGTGCGCTGACCCCGGCGGGCTCGGCCCTCGTAGGGGAAGGTCCCCGAGGGGGTCAAGCCCTGCGGCTCACCGTCCTCGGCTGGAGGGCCCCTGAGCCGGGCCAGGGGGGACGGGATGCCGCGTTACCCGCGCCTCAGGCCGGGAACTCCACCGGGCGCTCGGGGTCGGACGACGGGGTGCTGTCGGTCGGGTAGGGCACGGGCCACTGCGGGTCGGGCACGGGCCATCCGGCCGCGCGCAGGGCGCGACGCGACAGCTCGCGCGCCGAGTAGGGCGTGCGCACCCCGCGGATGTCGCGGTAGTCCTGGTGACCGGGGCCGGCCCAGAGGATCGCGTCGCCCTCGCCGACGAGCTTCACGGCCTCGAGGATCGCGCGCTCGGGCGGGGTGAACTCGAGGATCTCGGCATCCGGTCGCGCTCGACGCGCCCCCTCGACGAGGACCTCGCGGATCGTGTCGGGGTTCTCGTGACGGGGGTGGTGGTCGGTGACGACGAGGATGTCGCTGCCCTCGACCGCCGTGCGGCCCATGTCGTGGCGCTTAGTGGCGTCGCGGTCGCCGTCGGCGCCGAACACCATGACGACCTTGCCCGGGGTCACCCGGCGGACCGCGGCGAGCGTCTTCTCGAACGCGTCGGGGGAGTGACCGAAGTCGACGTAGACCGCGGGGCCCTCGGCCCCCGAGACGAGCTGCGTGCGGCCGGGCAGCGAGGCCTCGATGTGCGAGCCGTCGAGAGTGCTGTAGAGGTGCTCCCAGGTGTATCCGACCTCGAGGAGCATGACGATCGCGAGACCGGCGTTGGCGGCCATGTGGCGGCCGATCACCGGGACGACGGTGGTCAACGAGCGACCCTTGCCGTCGCTCAGGGTGAACTCGGTGCCCTCCTGGCGTTCGTCGACGATGTCGACGGTCCAATCGGCGGATGCCGCGGCGGCGGCGTCTTCGCTGATAGCGGGGGTCGCGATGGTCACGACCGGGATCTCCGCGCGAGCGGCAATCTCGGCGCCGGGCGCCGAATCGAGGCAGACGACACCGCGGCGGGCGCGGTCGGGGCGGAAGAGGGGGAGCTTCGCCTCGAAGTACTCGCGCATGTCCGCGTAGTCGTCGAGGTGGTCGTGCGTGAGGTTGGTGAACCCCGCGACGTCGAACACCAGTCCGTCGACGCGGTGACGGGTCAGCGCCTGGGCGCTCACCTCGACCGCGACCGCCTGCACGCCGCGTTCGCGCATGAGCGCGAGGAGGGCGTGGAACTCGGAGGCTTCGGGGGTGGTCAGGCGCGAGACGATGACCTCGCCCGCGATGTGCCGCTCGGCGGTGGACGACAGCCCGGTCACGACGCCGAGCTGGTCGAGGATCCCCTCGAGCAGGTGCGAGACGCTGGTCTTGCCGTTGGTGCCCGTGGTGGCCAGCAGCTCGGGGAGCTGGTCGTCGGGACCGGTGCCGTAGACCCACGCAGAGAGCTCGCCGAGGAGCGCGCGGGGATCGTCCACGACGACGATCGGAAGACCCGCGGGACCGGCGATCTCGGCGCCCGCGGCGTCGGTGATGACGGCGACCGCACCGCGTGCGGCGGCGGTGGGCGCGAACTCCGCACCGTGCCGGTTGACGCCGCGGATGGCGACGAAGGCCTCTCCGGCGCGCAGGTCGGCGGTGGCCAGCGTGATGCCGGTGAGAGTCGTGCCGTCGACGTCTCCGACGGTGCGCACGCCGTAGCGTCGGGCGAGTTCGGCGAGGTCGCGTCGCGGCGGGTTCTCCGGTCGGAGGACGGGCGGCAGGTTCGAGGGGGCGTCGGAGGGCATCGAGACCATTCTCTCATCCGGTGTCGCACAGGCACCGCATCGCAGCCGCACGGGCGGTTCAAAGGCGTCCGGCGGTATCGTCGGCGGGTGACTGCGATCGCGTTCCTCATCGGCGTCATCGTGCTCGTGCTCGGCTTGGCCGTCTCGATCGCGCTGCACGAAGTCGGGCATCTGCTGCCCGCCAAGCTCTTCGGCGTGCGCGTCGGCCAGTACATGATCGGCTTCGGCCCGACGCTCTGGTCCAAGCGGATCGGCGAGACGGAGTACGGCTTCAAGGCCCTGCCGCTGGGCGGCTTCATCTCGATGGCGGGCATGTACCCGCCGGCTCCCGACGACGCCAAGCCCGGCACCAAGCGCTCGCGCTTCTTCGCGACGATGATCCAGGACGCCCGCGAAGCCAACGCCGAGACCCTCATCGCCTCCGACGATCGCGTGTTCTACAAACTGCCCGTCTACAAGCGGATCATCGTGATGCTCGGCGGCCCCGTGATGAACCTCGTCCTCGCCGTCGTGCTCTTCGCGATCGCCCTCAGCGGTATCGGCATCCAGCAGGGCACCACGACCGTCGCCTCCGTCTCGCAGTGCGTCATCCCCGCGAGCCAGAACCGCACCGACTGCACCCCCAGCGATCCCGTCGCCCCCGCGGCCGCCGCGGGCATCCAGCCCGGGGACGAGTTCGTCTCGATCGACGGCACGCCGGTGTCGACGTTCGCCGAGGCCGCGGCGATCATCCAGCGCTCGCCCGGCCAGCAGCTGTCGGTGGTCATCGACCGTGACGGCGCGCAACGCACCGTGCAGTTCACCCCCGCGACCACCGACAAGGCCGTCACCGATGCGAACGGCCGGCCCGTCGTCGACGCGTCGGGTGCGACCGAGTATCAGACGGTCGGTTTCGCCGGGATCAGCCCGCAGAGCGCCCTCGTCCGCCAGCCGATCGGGACGAGCCTTCAGGCGACGGGCCAGTACATCGGCTCGGTCGCGCAGATCGTGTCGCAGTTCCCCGTCCGCATCTACGAGGTCGCCGTCGACACCCTCAGCGGCCAGCCCCGCGACGCGAACAGCCCCATGAGCGTGGTGGGGGCGGGCCGTCTCGCGGGAGACATCGCCGCCGTCGACGCGCCGATCCTCGACCGCGTGCAGGTGATGATCTCCCTGCTGGGCGGGTTGAACATTGCCCTCTTCGTCTTCAACCTCATCCCGCTGCTCCCGCTCGACGGCGGCCATGTCGTGGTCGCGCTGTGGGACGGCATCAAGAGGCAGATCGCGCGCCTGCGCGGCAAAGTCGCCCGGCCGGTGGATGCCACGAAGCTCGTGCCCGTGACGTTCGTCGTCGTGGTGCTTCTGGTCGCGACCGGCGGTGTGCTGTTCCTCGCGGACATCTTCAACCCGGTGCAGCTGCTCTAGGCGCGCGCTCGTGGTTCGAAGGTCCCTGAGCATGACGAGGGGTCCGGGGTCCGCGAGGGCCGGTGACTTCGACACGCTCAGCCACTTCGGTTCAGGCTCCGCCGCCTCGCCCAAGAGGTTTCTGAGCGGAAGCGGGCGTCAGAGCGCGTGGGCGATCAAACGCTCCAGCGTGCGCATGCCGTCGCGCGACAGGATCGACTCGAGGTGACCCTGCACGCTCGCGAACCCGGGCCCGCGCAGGGCGTAGACGTCGCCGGTTTCGGGATCGGCCGCGACCTCCGCGGGGATGTCGATGCGCCCCTCGGGCAGGGGGAGCGCGGCGCCCGTCGCTTCTCCGTTCGCGGTGATCGATTCGACGACGATCCCCCGCTCGGTCGTACCCGGAGCCACGCGCGCCGTAAACGTGTTGTAGAAACCGATCGAGGCGCTCTCGCCGAACACGTCGACGCTCTTCTGCAGGCCCTGGTGAGGCTGTGCGAGAGGGGCGAGGTCGATGCCGAGCTGGTCCGCGAGGATCTGATGGCTCAGGCACACCGCGAGGAGCGGAGCGTGGCGGAAGAGCCGCCGCGAGACCACTCGCCGCATCGCCGTCATGCGGGGGCTGTCGTCGCGCGGGTCGCCGGGCCCGGGACCCGAGACGACCAGGTCGGCGGCGTCGATCTCGTCGTCCGTCGCCTCCGACCACGGCACGATGCGGGTGTCCAGGCCCAGGTGACGCAGCTGATGCGCGAGCATCGTGGTGAAGCGGTCCTCGGCATCCACCACCAGCGCCGTACGGCCTGCGAAGGGGCCCGATCCGTCGGGGTCCTGCGGGTTCATCCAGAACGGTGCGAGACGGTCGTTGCGCGAGGTCAGCAGTTCGGCGATCGCGGGGTCTTCGGCCAACGGCCGGCGGGCCGCGGCCGGAGCGTCGGGGTCGGCGCCGGCCGGAACGGCGGGAGCGTCCCGCGGGATCGCTCCGATGGCGCCGAGCACGCCCGCCGCCTTTCCGTGGGTCTCGCCCACCTCGCCGTCGGGATCGGAGTGGCGCACGAGGGTCGCGCCCACGGGGACGCGCAGTCGCCCGTCGACCAGGTACGCCGTGCGGATGAGGATCGGCGCGTCGAGGTCGTGCGTGGGGCCCTCGGTCGAGCCGTTCGGGGTGAACAGCGCCGCGACACCGGAGTAGTACCCGCGGGGGACGGTCTCGTGGCGGGCGATCACCGTGCACGCGTTCTGCATGGGCGAGCCGGTCACGGTGGGGGCGAACATCGTCTCGCGCAGGATGTCGCGGGGGTCGAGGTCGCTCGAGCCGCGCAGCATGTACTCGGTGTGCGTGAGCCGTGACATCTCTTTGAGGTGCGGCCCGGTGATCCGACCGCCGTCGCTGCAGACGGCGCTCATCATCTTCAGCTCTTCGTCGACGACCATGAAGAGCTCTTCGGTCTCTTTGGTCGAGCGCAGGAACTCCGCGAGGGTCTCGGCGGTCGCGCCGCCGGCGGGGTGGCGGAAGGTGCCCGAGATGGGGTTCATCGTGACGACGCCGTCCTTCGCGCTCACGTGCGCCTCGGGGCTCGCGCCCACCGCGATGTGATCGTCGGTGACGACAGCGAACGTCCAGTACGCGCCCTTCTCGTGCTCGAGCAGCGCGCGGAACCACGTCAGAGCGGCGATCCGGGGGTCGACGTCGACGCCGGCGACGAAGTCGCGACGGATGACGAAGTTCGCCCCCTCGCCGCGGCCGATCTCGTCGGCGATCACGCGGCGCACGATGCGGGCGTAGTCCTCGTCGCTGATGTCGAAGCCGGCGTCCGCCAACGGCACGGGGGAGGAGGGGAGGGATGCCATGGCCTCAGCCCGCGGCAGGGACACGCGGTCGCCGATCACCAGACAGCGCAGCGGGGCCCCGTCGTCGTGGCAGACGAAGCCGCGCTCGCGCACCTGTCGGTACGGGACGAGCGCGAGCACCTCGCGGGCGACGCCGTCGGCATCCGTCAACGGGATGTCGGCGAGGAGCTCGACGTCGACGACGTCTCCGGTGAGGACCTCGACGGTCGCCCCGTCACGGGCGATGAGGGCGAAGGGGGCGGAACCTGCGGCGAGGTCCGAGAGCAGGGGAGAGGGGTCGAGCCCGGTCATCGAGATGTCTTTCCGTCTGTGCTGAGCGAGGTTTCGTCGCGGCCGCCGAAAACACGAAGACCGCCGGATTCCCCAGGGGGAGGGCGGTCTGTTGCATGCGTGCGCACCGCCTAAACGGTGGGCCACCAGGATGTGTGAGCGCGCATGGCGCCGAACCTACCACAGCAGCCTTTCGGCACCGGTTCAGGCGCCGTGCGGTGAGGGCGGCGTAGGCTGAGCCCGTGCCTGCTGTGAACCTCGGAATGCCCCGCGTGCCGGAGACCCTCGCTCCCCGTCGCAAGACCCGCCAGATCCGGGTCGGCAAGGTGCTCGTCGGTGGCGACGCCCCCGTCAGCGTCCAGTCGATGACCACGACGCCCACCACCAACATCAACGCCACGCTGCAGCAGATCGCCGAGCTCACGGCATCCGGATGCGAGATCGTGCGCGTCGCGGTGCCGTCGCAGGACGACGCCGACGTGCTGCACATCATCGCGAAGAAGAGCCAGATCCCGGTCATCGCCGACATCCACTTCCAGCCGAAATACGTCTTCCAGGCGATCGACGCCGGGTGCGGTGCGGTGCGCGTGAACCCGGGCAACATCCGCAAGTTCGACGACCAGGTCGGCGCGATCGCCAAAGCCGCCAAGGACGCCGGAGTGTCGCTGCGCATCGGCGTGAACGCCGGTTCGCTCGACCGTCGCCTGCTCGAGAAGTACGGCAAGGCCACCCCCGAGGCCCTCGTGGAGAGCGCCGTCTGGGAGGCATCGCTGTTCGAGGAGCACGACTTCCACGACTTCAAGATCTCGGTCAAGCACAACGACCCCATCGTCATGGTGAAGGCTTACCGTCTGCTCGCCGAGCGGGGCGACTGGCCCCTGCACCTCGGCGTGACCGAGGCCGGACCCGCGTTCCAGGGCACGATCAAGAGCGCCACGGCGTTCGGCATCCTGCTGTCGGAGGGCATCGGCGACACCATCCGCGTCTCGCTCTCGGCCCCTCCGGCCGAAGAGGTCAAGGTCGGCCACCAGATCCTGCAGTCGCTGAACCTCCGCGAGCGCAAGCTCGAGATCGTCTCGTGCCCCTCGTGCGGTCGCGCCCAGGTCGACGTGTACACGCTCGCCGACGACGTGACCGAGGGCCTGAAGGACATGACCGTTCCGCTGCGCGTGGCCGTCATGGGCTGCGTCGTCAACGGACCCGGTGAGGCGCGCGACGCCGACCTGGGTGTCGCCTCGGGCAACGGCAAGGGTCAGATCTTCGTGAAGGGCGAGGTCGTCAAGACCGTGCCCGAGAGCGAGATCGTGGCGACGCTGATCGCCGAGGCGAACCGCCTCGCGGCCGAGATGGGCCCCGACGCCGCTACCGGTACCGCGCAGGTCATCACCGCCTGACCGCGTACCCGATCCGCTCGGCGCTCATCTGAGCGTCGGCAGTCGGCTTTTGTTCCGATAGCGTCGGAAGTCTCATGACCGAGACTGCACGCGCCTCCCTCGCCCGCCCGCTCATCGCCGGCGTGGTCACCGCCCTCGTCGGCTTCACCAGCACCTTCGCGGTGGTCCTCACGGGCCTGCGGGCGGTGGGTGCGACGCCCGCGCAGGCGGCGAGCGGACTGCTCGCCATCACCCTCGTCGTCGGGGTGGGCTGCATCGTGCTGGCCGGTCGCTACCGCATCCCCATCACCGTCGCCTGGTCGACCCCCGGCGTCGCGCTACTCGCGGGGACCGGCGCCGTCGACGGCGGCTGGCCCGCGGTCGTGGGGGGCTTCCTCGTCTGCGCGGCACTGATCCTGTGCACGGCCCTGTTCCCGCCGCTGGGCGCGCTGATCGCCCGCATCCCTCCCTCGATCGCGCAGGCGATGCTCGCCGGCGTGCTGCTGCCGTTGTGCGTCGCGCCGTTCGTCGGGCTCGTCGACGACCCGTGGGGAGTGGCTCCCGTGCTGATCGTGTGGCTCGTGGCATCCCGTCTGCTTCCCCGGTGGGCCGTGCCGCTCGCCTTCGTCGCGGCGATCGCGGTGGTCGCGGTGGAGCTCACCCGCACGGGAGTGAACGCGGATGCCACCTCGCTCCTGCCCCGGCTGGAGTTCACCGCCCCCGAACTCACGGTCGGCGCGGTCATCGGGATCGCGTTGCCGCTGTTCGTGGTGACGATGGCGTCGCAGAACGTCCCCGGCGTCGCCGTGATGCGCAGCCTCGGCTACACGGTCCCCTGGCGTCCCGCGATGCTCATCACCGGCCTCGGCTCGGCGGCCGCCGCGACCTTCGGCGGACACGCGATGAACCTCGGTGCCATCAGCGCGGCGATCGCGGCGGGCCCCGACTCCCACCCCGACCCGAAGAAGCGCTGGGTGGCCGGCGTCTCGGCGGGGGGAACATACCTCGTGCTCGGCGCCCTGTCGGCGGCGTTCGCGGCGATCGTGCTGCTCGCCCCCGCCGGCGTCATCCCGGCGGTGGCCGGGGTGGCCCTGTTCGGCGCGTTCGGCTCCGCCGTGCAGCAGGCCATCGACGACCCCGGAGAGCGGGTGCCGGCCGTGGTGACCTTCCTCGTCGCGGCATCCGGGATCGCGGTGTTCGGGGTGAGCGCGGCCTTCTGGGCGCTGCTGGCGGGGCTCGTCGTGCGTAGCGTCCTGCACGTGGGACGGCGCCGCGCCGCGTGACCGGGTTGACCAAGTGCGGTTGACCAACGTCGGAGGTGGGTGCGAGTCTGGTCGCATGAAGACGTCGCGAGTGAAGGTGCAATACGCCAAGACGCACCTGTCCGCCCTCATCGCCTCCGTGCAACGCGGCGACGAGGTCGTCATCGCGCGGGGCGATACCCCGGCCGCGCGGCTGGTCGCCGTCGAGCCGCCGGCGGAGCGGGAGTTGGGCTTCGTGGCCTACGCGGTCCCGGAGTCGTTCTCCGACCCCCTGCCCGAAGGGGAGCTCTCCGCCTGGGAGGTCGGTGCGTGAGGTATCTGCTCGACACGCACACGCTCCTCTGGGCGCTGACCGCCCCGGATCGCCTCGGCCCGGCCTCCTCGACAATCCTCGCCGACCCGTCATCGACGATCGTCGTGTCCGCCGCCTCGGCGTGGGAGATCTCGACGAAGCAGAGGATCGGCAAGCTCCCGCACGCTGACGCGCTCGTCGGGGGCTACGCGCGCCATCTCGATCGCCTCGGCGCGGAGAGGCTCCCCATCGATGAGACCCACGCGCTCCTCGCCGGAGCCCTCCAGTGGGATCATCGTGACCCGTTCAACCGGATGCTCGCCGCGCAGGCGATGGTGGAGTCCCTCACGCTTCTCAGCAGCGACGACGCGTTCTCTCGGTTGGCGGGCCTCGCCGTTCAGTGGTGAGACCTGGGTGCCCGGGGGAGGTGAGTAGTCGAGCCGTCACCCTTTCGTTACCGAAACTTCCGCGTCGGTCGTGAACCGATCGACGGATCATGGACATTAGAGAGTGTGGATGACGATGACGCCGGGCTGTGGACCCGGGTGCGCCAAGGCGACGAGCTCGCGCTCGCCGCGTTGTTCGATCGGTATGACGCGCGCCTGTTCCGGCACGCGTCGCGCCTGCTGACCCATCGCGAGGATGCGAAGGACGCCGTGACCGTGGCGTTCTTCGAGCTGTGGCGCAAACGCGTCTCGGTGCGTCTGGTCGACGGGTCGCCTCTGCCGTGGCTGCTGACGACCGTCGCGCATTGCGCACGCAACCTCGAGCGCTCGAGCAGGAGGTACCGCGCCCTGCTCGATCGAGCACCGGTCGCGGAGGCCCCAACGGCCGGGCACGACGAGAGCGGAGTGCTCTCGGCACTCAAGCGGCTGCCCGAGCGCGAGCAGGCGGTCGTGGTGCTGTCGGTGCTCGAGGGCTACGCGGAGCGCGAGGTCGCTCAGGCCCTCGGCATCCCGGCGGGAACGGTGAAGTCGCGGCTCGCCCGCGCCAAAGCGAAACTGCGCGACGAGGTCGCGATGGAAGGGGCACGGGCATGAACGACGAACTGACGCCCTCCGAGCGCGCGGCCCTGCGCGCCCGCATCGTGGGCGGCGCCCACGACATCACGCCCGTCGGGGCGCACCGCAACGCCTGGATCGCGGGCTCCGTGGCGGCGGCTCTGGTGGTCGCGATCGCCGGGGGAGTGGCGGTGACCTCGACGCTGAGCGCGCCCGAGATCGCGACGACGCCGTCGCCGAGCCCGACCGCCACCGTGGCGCCGGTGCCGACCCCGACGCCGACGGTCGCGCCAACCCCGACCCCGGCACCTACCCCCCTGGCCACGGCGCCCGTCCTCGCTTTCGGCGGCGACTGTTCGGCTGTGCTCGATGCCGATGCGGCATCTTCGGTGGTCGGTGTTCCGATGCGTCTGTGGGAGGGGCTGTCCGTCTGGGACGCTCGATCGCTGGGCGGGGTCTCGTGCCACTGGCGGACGCAGGACTCCTCGGGGTGGCAGTCGGTGGGCGTCACCGTTCTCCCCTACTCCGTCGTGCCGGACGCCGTCCGCGCGAGAATCGGCGTCGCCCCGGTCTGCGAGGGCGGACCATGCGACTATTCGGAACGCTTCGGGGACGCGTGGGTGTCCGCGTACGCGAGCAGCGCCTCCGTGGCGTTGGACGCGGTAGCGGCGGTGGGGTCGCGCGCTGCCGCCTCGCCGGGAATCGAGCGGGCGCTTCCGGCGGCGGCCTGGCATCTCGATGGCTGTCAGGACCGTCTCCGTGGCGCCGTCGAGCAGACCCTTGGCCGTGTCGGACTTGAACCGGTGGGAACCGACAACGTGCCGCAGGGTCAAGAGTGGGACGTTCTCACCGGGCGCGGCGCCGCCGCCTGGTGCTCGGTCGCCCCTCCCGTCTACGACGATCCGGACTACTTCACACTGCGACTCAGCATCGCCGCCGGTGCGCAATCCGATGCGAGCGAGGTGGAGCGGTTCGGGGGCATTCCGGTTCAGGTCAACGGTGCCCGAGCGGCCTGGTGGATCCCACCCGCGAACGGGGTCGGCGGGCGCCTGCGGGCGGACGCCGACGGGGGAATCATCGAGGCGGTGGGCACGGATCTCACACAGGAGCAGATGCGCGCCCTCGCCGAGAACATCATCGGCGCGCTCGGGTGACCCCTGGCATCCGTCCCCCCTGCCCTCGCGCCCTAGACTCGACTCTCGTGGTCACCCGTCTGTCGAAGTACTTCCTCCGCACGCTCCGCGAAGATCCCTCGGATGCCGAGGTCACGAGCCACCGCCTGCTCGTGCGCGCCGGTTACATCCGTCGCAACGCCCCGGGCGTCTTCGCGTGGCTCCCTCTGGGTCTGAGGGTCAAGGCCAAGATCGAGTCCGTCGTCCGCGAGGAGATGGCGAACGCCGGAGCGTTCGAGGTGCACTTCCCGGCGCTGCTGCCCCGCGAACCGTACGAGGTCACGGGCCGCTGGGAGGAGTACGGCGACGCGCTGTTCCGCCTGCAGGACCGCAAGGGAGCCGACTACCTTCTCGCGCCCACGCACGAGGAGATGTTCACCCTCCTGGTGAAGGACTTGTACTCGTCGTACAAGGACCTGCCGCTGACGATCTACCAGATCCAGGACAAGTACCGCGACGAGGCGCGTCCCCGCGCCGGCCTCCTGCGCGGCCGCGAGTTCACGATGAAGGACGCGTACTCGTTCGACGCGACGGATGCCGGACTCGACGCCTCGTACCAGGCTCAGCGTGACGCCTACGAGCGCATCTTCACCCGCCTGGGTCTCGAGTACGTGATCGTCGCCGCCGACGCCGGCGCGATGGGCGGATCGAAGTCCGAGGAGTTCCTGCACCCGACCCCGATCGGCGAGGACACCTTCGTGCGCTCGGCCGGCGGCTACGCGGCCAACGTCGAGGCCTTCACGACCGTCGTGCCCGACGCGCTGCCGATCGAGGGTCAGCCCGAGGCCGTGATCTTCGATTCGCCGAACACCCCGACGATCGCGACCCTCGTCGACCACTCGAACGCGCACCTCGACGCCCCGGCTCCCGGCATCGCCGGCCCGGCCACGGCCGAGGCCACCCAGTGGACGGCCGCGCACACGCTCAAGAACGTCGTGCTCGCCCTCACGCACCTCGACGGCACGCGCGAGCTGGTCGTCGTGGGCCTTCCCGGTGACCGCGACGTCGACGACAAGCGCGTCGAGGTCGCCTTCGCCCCCGCGGAGGTCGAGGCGGCCACCGAGGCCGACTTCGCGAAGAACCCCCTGCTGGTCAAGGGCTACATCGGCCCCTGGTCGCCGACCGGCGCCGTGCTGGGCGAGGAGTCGGCGACGAAGATCCGTTACTACCTCGACCCCCGAGTGGTCGATGGCACGGCGTGGATCACGGGCGCCAACATCGACCAGAAGCACGTGCACTCGCTCGTCGCGGGCCGCGACTTCGTCGGCGACGGCTTCGTCGAGGTCTCGACCGTGCGCGCGGGAGACCCCGCCCCCGACGGCTCCGGCCCGGTGGAGCTGGCCCGCGGTATGGAGATCGGCCACGTCTTCCAGCTCGGCCGCAAGTACGCCGAGGCGCTGGGGCTGAAGGTGCTCGACGAGAACGGCAAGCTCGCCACCGTCACGATGGGTTCATACGGCATCGGCGTCACCCGCATCCTCGCGATCATCGCCGAGCTCAACAACGACGACAAGGGCCTCATCTGGCCCGCGTCCGTCGCCCCGTTCGACGTGCACGTGGTCGCGACCGGCCGTGAGGCCGCCGCGTTCGAGCTCGCGGCATCCGTCTCCGACCAGCTCGAGGCCGCCGGTCTCGACGTGCTCTACGACGACCGCCCCAAGGTGTCGCCGGGCGTGAAGTTCGGCGACGCCGAGCTCGTCGGCATCCCGCGCATCCTCATCGTCGGTCGCGGCGCGGCCGAGGGCCAGGTCGAGCTCTGGGACCGCCGCACGGGCGAACGCGACACCGTGTCGGTCGACGACGCCGTCGCGGCGCTCACGCGCTGATCCCGTACCGAAACGGCATCCGTCCCGCATCCGCCGGGAGGGATGCCGTTTCGTCGTCCACCCGTGCGCCGGCATCGGTAGCGTGGATGCCATGATCTCGGCTCCCCGTCTGTCCCTGTCCGACGGCTCCACCATCCCGCAGCTCGGCGTCGGCACGTACAAGGTGCCGGCCGACGTGACCGCCGGCCTCGTCGAGGGCGCGCTCGCCGCCGGGTACCGCCACATCGACACGGCCGCGCTCTACGGCAACGAGGCGGAGGTCGGCGAGGGGCTGCGCGCGTCGGGCCTCGAGCGGGACGAGGTGTTCGTCACCACCAAGGTCTGGAACGACGACCAGGGGTTCGACGAGACGCTGCGGGCCTTCGACAGCAGCGCCGCGAAGCTCGGGCTCGACCGCGTCGACCTGTACCTCATCCACTGGCCGATCCCCAGCGCCGACCGCTACGTCGACACCTGGAAGGCGCTCCAGCGCCTGCAGCAGGAGGGGCGGGCGACGTCGATCGGCGTCAGCAACTTCTCGGTCGTGCACCTCGAGCGCCTTCGCGACGAGACCGGACTGCTGCCTGCCGTGAATCAGGTCGAGCTGCACCCGCGCTTCCCGCAGAACGAGCTGGTCGACTGGCACGTCGCGAACGGCATCGTGACCGAGTCGTGGGCGCCGCTCGCGCGCGGCGGCCTGCTCGACGAGCCGGTGCTCGCCGGCATCGCCGAGAAGTACGGCAAGACGCCGGCCCAGGTCGTGATCCGTTGGCACCTGGATCGCGACCTCGTGGTGTTCCCGAAGTCGGTGTCGCTCGACCGCATCCGTGAGAACGGCGACGTCTTCGACTTCACCCTCGACGACGACGACCGCGCGGCCATCGCGGGCCTCGACACGGGAGAGCGCACGGGCCGCAACCCCGACCTCGACTGAGGGCCGAGCTCAGGCGTCGAGGCGGGCGTAGCGTGCGCGGAAGACCGTGAAGACGCCGTAGGCGAGGAATCCCGCCCCGACGAGACAGGCGAGCACGGGACCGGCGGGCAGCGCCACGACGGCGGCGGTTGCTCCGTCGAGTCCGCCCGCGGTGTCGGGCTCGACGGTGACGGCGGCGACGACCACCAGCACGCCCACGATCAGCAGTGCCACGCCCTTCGCGACGAACCCGAGCACACCGAGCACCGTGAGGGCGAAGCCCCCGGGCCCGGCGGGCGTGCGCACCTTGGAGTGGAACGACCGGCGCAGGCCCATCCAGACGAAGCCGATACCGACCGCCGCCACCGCGAGGCCGACCGCACCGAGCACGAATCCGCCGATCGGCCAGGTGAGAACACCCTGGCTGAGGTCTTCGGCCGCCTGTTCCGCCCTCGGACGGGCCCCCAGGGCCACGGATGCCGAGACGAGGCCGATCGCGACGAACACGAGGCCCTGCGGAGCTTCGGTGAAGATTCGTCCGATGCGTCGCCACACCGACAGGTGGCGCGGCGCGAACGCCTGCAGCAGGTGCCAAGCACCGAGGGCGACGAGTCCGACGGCGAGGGCCCACAGTGCCGCCGCTCCGAGGGGCACCGCGGCGACCGCGCGGAACGCCCCTGTCTGGTCGCTGTCCTCGGTCGCGCCGAAGCCGACGGCGATCACCAGAGCGCCGATGAGAAGGTGCAGGATGCCGTTGGCCGCGTACCCCGCGCGCGCGGCGATGCGGAACGCGGGGTTGGCCTCCGCGTCCCGTGCGGCTTCGCGAGCGGAGGTGGACACTCGGGAACCGTACGCGGGTTGGCCGCCGGGCGACAATCCGGTTGTGCGTCCGCGCCTTCCGCGACGAGCGCGGCGAGGGGGTCGGGGGGAGGCGTCATGCGGCGCCGGGGTGAAGATCGTGTGTCGTTCCCGTTCCGCGTTGGCGTGAGCGGGCCGCACTGATTACGGTCGGATCATGCCCGAGAACACCGCTGAGCTGCGCCCCACTCACCCGCTCGCGATCGCGCCGGTCGTCGCCCCCGCGGCATCCGTCGACGGCTTCGCGAAGCAGTTCCTGCAGAACCTCAATTTCGACCAGGGCGTCACGCTGTCGACCTCCGATGTCAACGACCAGTACCTCGCCCTGGCCTACACCGTGCGTGACTACCTCATGGCGCGCTGGTTCGACGATCGCGCGCAGCAGAAGGCCCAGCAGAACAAGACCGTCTGCTACCTCTCGGCCGAGTACCTGCTGGGGCGCCAGCTCGACAACAACCTCCTCGCGGCGCGTCTGACCGACATCGCCACCGAGGCTCTGGCGCAGTGCGGCATCGACATCGACGACCTGCGCCAGGTCGAGATCGAGCCGGGGCTCGGCAACGGCGGTCTGGGCCGCCTCGCGGCCTGCTTCATCGACTCGCTCGCGACGATGAGCATCCCCACCATCGGCTACGGCATCCGCTACGAGTACGGCATCTTCCGCCAGGCCTTCGCCGAGGGGCAGCAGGTCGAGCAGCCCGACGCGTGGCTGCGCATGGGATCCCCCTGGGACTTCGCCCACCCCGAGGCGGCGCAGACGATCTCGTTCGCCGGCCGCACCGAGACCTACGACGACGAGGGCGTCGAGCGCACGCGCTGGATCCCCGAGTGGAACGTGCTCGCGGTGCCCTACAACATGATGGTCCCGGGCTACCACAACGGTCGCGTGAACACGCTGCGCCTGTGGCGCGCGGTGGCCACCAACGCCTTCGACCTGCACACCTTCAACTCCGGCGACTACGTCGAGTCGGTGCGAGCGCAGACCTTCGCCGAGAACATCTCGAAGGTGCTCTACCCCGAGGACTCCACGCCCCAGGGCAAGGAGCTGCGCCTGCAGCAGCAGTACTTCTTCGTCGCGGCATCCATCGCCGACTTCATCGAGAACGTGCTGCCCGACGACTTCGACCTCGAGAAGCTTCCCGAGCGCGTGATCTTCCAGCTCAACGACACCCACCCGGTGATCGGGGTGCCCGAGCTGATGCGCGTGCTCGTCGACGAGAAGAAGCTCGAGTGGGATGCCGCGTGGGCGATCACCCAGAAGTGCTTCGCGTACACCTGCCACACGCTTCTGCCCGAGGCGCTCGAGGTCTGGTCGGTCGACCTGCTCGGCCGCCTGCTGCCGCGCCACCTCGAGATCATCTACCGCATCAACGACGAGTTCCTGCTCGAGGTGCGCGAGCGCTTCGGCGATGACGAGATGCTCATCCGCAACATGTCGATCATCGGCGAACACCCCTCGCGCTCGGTGCGCATGGCGTACCTCGCCACGGTCGCGGGGTCGAAGGTCAACGGCGTCGCCGAGCTGCACTCGCAGCTGCTGCGCGACAACGTGCTGAAGGACTTCGCCACCATGTGGCCCGACAAGTTCACCAACGTCACCAACGGCGTGACGCCGCGCCGCTTCCTGCGCCTGGCAAACCCCGACCTCTCGAGCCTGATCACCGAGGCCCTCGGCGCGGGCTGGACGGTCGACCTCGAACGCCTGCGCGGCCTGGAAGCCCTCGCCGACGACGCCGACTTCCGCGAGCGGTTCGCCGCGGTGAAGGCCTCGAACAAGCGCCGCCTCAGCAGCGTGCTCGAGGCCCGGGGCGAGGCGCCGCTCGACGACGGGCACATGCTCGACGTCATGATCAAGCGCCTGCACGAGTACAAGCGGCAGACCCTGAAGGTGCTGCACATCGTCAGCACCTATGAGGGCATCGTCTCGGGTCGCCTCGACGTCGACGAGGTGCAGGCGCGCACGTTCCTCTTCGGAGCGAAGGCCGCGCCCGGTTACGGCATGGCCAAGCGCATCATCCACCTCATCAACGCCGTCGGCGAGGTGGTCAGCGCCGACGAGCGGGTCAAGGGCAAGCTCAAGGTCGTCTACCCGGCGAACTACAACGTCACCCTGGCCGAGCGCATCATCCCCGCCGCCGACCTGTCGGAGCAGATCTCGCTCGCCGGCAAAGAGGCCTCGGGCACGGGCAACATGAAGCTCGCCCTGAACGGCGCCCTCACCATCGGCACCGACGACGGCGCGAACGTCGAGATCCGCAAGCTCGTCGGCGACGACAACTTCTTCCTTTTCGGCATGAGCGAGCCCGAGGTCGAGGCGCTGTGGGCCGAGGGCTACCGCCCCGCCGACTTCTACCAGAAGGACGAGCGGCTGCGGAGTGCCATCGACCTCATCGCCTCGGGCGCCTTCTCGGGCGGCGACCGCACCGTGTTCGAGCCGCTCGTGTCGAATCTGCTGTACGAAGACCGTTTCATGGCGCTCGCCGACTTCTCGACCTACCTCGACGCCCAGGAGCGCGTCGACGCGGCGTACGCCGACCAGGACGGCTGGGTGCGCTCGGCGATCCTCAACGTCGCGCGCAGTGGCTACTTCTCGTCCGATCGCGCCATGCGCGACTACCTCGACCGCATCTGGCACGCCACCCCGGTGAGCTGACGCGGTTTCCGGATGCCGCGACCCGGGCGCTCGCCCGAGGTTGCGGCATCCGTCGTTTCCGGCGCCGAAATGCGGGCTGGTGCGTGCACAACTCCGGAGTCTCGGATGCCGCGCGGCCGGTGCACCCCGGAACCGCGCGGGCGACGCGGCGCGCGGCGCCGTTGCTTCCTGCGTTGTGCCCGCGCTGGCGGAAAGGCTGCGAAGGCTGGCCGACCGGCGACGGCGTCGAGGCGGCGACGTGCGCGAGAGTTGAAGCCTCTCGACCCCGGAGGCCCCGTGCGCATCAGCGACTTCCCCGTTCCCGACACCCTCGCCGCCCGTGGGGCCCTCGCCCTCGCCCGGCAGTACCAGTCGCCCGCGATCACCGCGCACGCGTTGCGGTCGTGGCTGTGGGCCGAGGCGTTCGCAGTGGTCGACGGCATCGGGAACATCGACCATGAGCTGCTCTACGTCGCCGCAGTGCTGCACGACATCGGCACGGTGGGGGAGTTCGACAACCACGCGCTGTCGTACGAGCACGCGGGCGGGTACGTCGGCGTCGCGCTCACCGCCGGCGCGGGGTGGGAGCAGCCCCGACGCGAGCGCGTGCTCGAGGTGATCGTGCGGCACAACTGGCCGCGTGTGGATCCGTCGATGGATGCCGAGGGCTCCCTGCTCGAGATCGCGACGGGCCTCGACATCTCCGGCGCCCGCCCCGACGCGCTGCCCGAGGATTTCCGCCGCGAGGTGCTCGCCGCTCACCCACGCGGCGCCCTGGCCGCCGAGTTCGGCGCGTGCGTGCTCGACCAGGCGGCGCGCAAGCCCGACACCGCCGCCCGGCGCCTGGTGGACGGGGGAGTGGTGGCCAAGCTCGCGGCGAACCCGCTCGAACGGTTGTGACCGGCCGGATGAGGCGGGGAGTCAGACGACGAGTTCGACGCGGACGCCCGCCGCTTCGTACGTTCCTCGTGCTCGGGCGTCTCGTGTGGCGAGCGAGAGCGCATGGGTGAGAGCGGCGAGAGCGACGAGTCCGTCGTAGGTCGCCCCGCCGCTGATCCCGCGATCGGCCAGGGCGCGGTGCGCGCCCGCGGACGCGTCGGCCGGGAGTGAGAGGGGATCGCCGAAGTTGGCATCCATGACGGAGATCGCGTCGGCCGCTTCGAGTCGTGCGTCGCCCGGGAGTCGCGTCAAGACGGAATACGTCTCGATCGCCGCGTGACCGCTGAGGCGGAGCTCGCGCCCGCGCGCCCAAGCGCTCACTCGATCGTGATGCTCGTGGGAGCCGACGAGCAGCGGGACCGCAACGCTCGTGTCGACCGCGATCGGCGTGCGATCGACCGTCACCGACGCCCGCTGTCGATCAGGGTCGAGATCACCTCGTCGGTGACGGGCGTCGATCCGCGGGAGATCAATCGGCCGTCGTCGTCGCGTTCGAGACGTGCGGTACGGCCACCCGGGGTGATCTGCACTCCGCTCCCGTAGGCCGAGACGTCGACGACCGTGCCGGGGAGGAGACCGAACACGTCGCGAAGGGCCTTCGGGAGGACGATGCGCCCCCCGCTGTCGATGGTGAGCTCCATGGGAATACGATACCAGCGTCGTCCCATCCGCGGACCGGTCGCCTCAGCGCGTCGCCCGTCAACGAGGACGGCCGCAGCTGCGGCATCCGGAATCGTCCGACGAGATGCGCGGGGCGTGACATCCCGGGTATCGTAGGAGGGTTGTCGGCGCCGGTCGTGCCGACGAAAGCTGAACAACGGAGGGCCTTGTGGACATCGATCTCGCACTACTGAAGACGATCGAACGCGAGAAGGAGATCCCCTTCGACGAACTCGCGCGCATCATCGAGCAGGCGATCCTGACCGCCTACGCCAAGCACATCTCGCCGACCGGCGAGATCCCCACCGGAGCGCGCGCCACCCTCGACCGCAAGACCGGCCACGTGGGCATCTTCACGCCCGTGACCGACGACGAGGGCGCGATCATCGGCGAAGAGGAGCAGGCCCCCGACGACTTCGGTCGCATCGCCGCCTTCGCCGCCAAGCAGGTCATCAGCCAGCGTCTGCGCGACATCGCCGACGATGCCGTGCTGGGCGAGTTCCGCGGCAAAGAGGGCGACATCGTCGCCGGCGTCGTGCAGCAGGGTGCCAACCCGCGCATGGTCCACGTCGATCTCGGCACGGTCGAGGCGATCCTCCCGCCCGAAGAGCAGGTGCCCGGCGAGACCTACGCCCACGGCTCGCGACTGCGGGTGTACGTCACGAGCGTCTCGAAGGGCAACAAGGGCCCGCAGATCACCGTGTCGCGCACCCACCCGGGCCTGGTCCGCAAGCTCTTCGCCCTCGAGGTGCCCGAGATCGCCGCGGGGCTCGTCGAGATCGTCTCGCTCGCCCGCGAGGCCGGTCACCGTTCGAAGATCGCGGTCAAGGCCAACGACCCGACAGTGAACGCCAAGGGCGCCTGCATCGGAGAGCTCGGCCGCCGCGTGCGCGCCGTCACCGAAGAGCTCGCCGGCGAAAAGATCGACATCATCGACTACGACGCCGAGTTGCCGCGCTTCGTCGCGAACGCCCTGTCGCCGGCGAAGGTCACCTCGTCGTTCGTCCTGGATGCCACGACCAAGGCCGTCCGCGCCCTCGTGCCCGACTACCAGCTGTCGCTCGCGATCGGCAAAGAGGGGCAGAACGCCCGTCTGGCCGCCAAGCTGACCGGTGCGAAGATCGACATCCAGCCCGACAGCATCCTCGAAGACAACTGAGCGTCCGATCGTCCCCACGATCGCGAGGTGTAGGATGGAACCCGTACGAACGTGCGTCGGATGCCGCGCACGTGCCCCCCGATCCTCGCTTCTGCGTGTGGTCGCGGACGGATCCGTCCTCGTCGCTGACGAGCGAGCGGTTCTTCCCGGTCGGGGCGCGTGGGTGCACGAGACGGACGCGTGTGTGAGCAAAGCGCTCGCACGTCGCGCCTTCGTACGAGCATTGCGTGTGTCAGGCCCGCTTGACACGCAGACCTTCGAATCACACCACCAGCGAAAAGGCTGAACGGCTATGGACACGAAGTGAACGGCTCGAAATGAGACCCGTCCGCAACTAACGGTCTGCCCTGTCCGGGGTAGGCCCTCAGACAGGAGAATTGTGGCAAAACCACGCGTGCACGAGATCGCTTCCGAGCTCGGCGTCGACAGCAAGGTCGCGCTTGCGAAGCTGAAGGAGCTCGGCGAATTCGTCAAGAGCCCCTCATCCACCATCGAACCCCCGGTGGCCCGTAAGCTCCGCGCTGCGCTGGCCTCCGAAGGCTCGTCTTCCGCTTCGGATGCCAAGCCCGCCGCTTCCGCGGCGCGCCCCGGCGCCCGTCCTGGTCCGGCTCGTCCGGCCGCGACCCCCGGCAACCGTCCGTCGGGTCCCACGCCCGGACCCGCGAAGCCCGCGGCCCCCGCCGCTCCCGTAGCGGCTCCGGCCGAGGCTGCACCCGCGGCATCCGTCCCGGCTTCCGAGGCCCCCGCGGCCGCGTCGGCGGCGAAGCCTTCGACTCCGTCGTCTCCGCCGAGCCCCGGCTCGACCCCTCCGACCCCCGGTGCCGCTGCACCCGGTGCCGGTGCCCCCAAGCCCGGCCCGAGCGCGCCCCCGCGTCCGGGTGGAGCCCGTCCGGGCAACAACCCCTTCGCGTCCTCGCAGGGCATGGGCCAGCGTCCCGCCGGTCCCCGTCCGGGCAACAACCCCTTCGCTTCGGCGCAGGGAATGGGCCAGCGCCCGACCCCCGGCAACATCCCGCGTCCGCAGGCTCCGCGCCCCGGTGCCCCGCGTCCCGGTGCCCCGCGCCCCGGTGGTGCCGGTCGTCCCGGTGGCGGCGGTCGTCCCGGTGCTCCGTTCCAGCAGCGTCCCGGCGGTCCCGGTCGTCCCGGCGGCGCCGGTGGCGGCTTCCAGCGCCCCGGTGGCGGCGCTCCGGCCGGTGGTTTCGCCGGTCGTCCCGGTGGCGGCGGTGGCCGTGGCCGTGGTCCCGGCGGTGGTACCGCGGGTGCCTTCGGTAAGGGTGGCGGCAAGTCCAAGCAGCGTAAGTCGCGTCGGGCGAAGCGGCAGGAATTCGAGATGCGGTCGGCGCCGGTCGTCGGCGGCGTCAACGTCTCGAAGGGGAACGGCGAGATCATCCGCCTGCGTCGCGGTGCCTCCATCGCCGACTTCGCGGACAAGCTCGAAGCCTTGCGCGGCTACACCGTGCAGCCCGGCACGCTCGTGACCATCCTGTTCAACCTGGGCGAGATGGCCACCGCGACCGAGTCGCTCGACGAGGCCACCTTCGAGGTGCTCGGAGCCGAGCTCGGCTACAAGATCCAGATGGTCTCGCCCGAGGACGAAGACAAGGAGCTCCTCGAGGGCTTCGGTCTCGACCTCGACGCCGAGCTCGAGGCCGAGAGCGAGGACGATCTCGAGATCCGTCCTCCCGTGGTCACCGTCATGGGCCACGTCGACCACGGTAAGACGCGACTGCTCGACGCCATCCGCCAGACCAACGTGGTCGCGGGCGAGGCCGGCGGCATCACGCAGCACATCGGTGCGTACCAGATCTGGACCGAGCACGAGGGCATCGAGCGCGCGATCACCTTCATCGACACCCCGGGTCACGAGGCGTTCACCGCCATGCGTGCCCGTGGTGCGCAGGTGACCGACATCGCGATCCTCGTGGTCGCGGCCGACGACGGCATCATGCCCCAGACGGTCGAGGCGCTGAACCACGCCCAGGCGGCGAACGTGCCGATCGTGGTCGCGGTCAACAAGGTCGACAAGCCCGACGCCAACCCGGCCAAGGTGCGCCAGCAGCTCACCGAGTACGGTCTGGTCGCCGAGGAGTACGGCGGAGACGTCATGTTCGTCGACGTCTCGGCTCGACAGAACCTCAACATCCAGGCCCTCCTGGATGCGGTCCTGCTCACCGCCGACGCCGGCCTCGACCTCACGGCCAACCCGAACAAGGCGGCCCGCGGTGTCGCGATCGAAGCAAAGCTCGACAAGGGTCGCGGTTCGGTCGCCACGGTGCTCATCCAGTCCGGAACCCTTCGCGTCGGTGACGCGATCGTCGCCGGAACGGCCTACGGCCGCGTCCGCGCGATGATGGACGAGAACGGCGAAGCGGTCGAAGAGGCCTACCCGTCGCGTCCCGTCTCGGTTCAGGGCCTCAACTCCGTGCCCCGCGCCGGCGACGTCTTCATCGTCACCGAAGAGGACCGCACCGCCCGTCAGATCGCCGAGAAGCGTGAAGCGGCCGAGCGCAACGCCCAGCTGGCCAAGGCCCGCAAGCGCATCTCGCTCGAGGACTTCACCCGCGCTCTCGAAGAGGGCAAGGTCGAGTCGCTCAACCTCATCATCAAGGGTGACGTGTCGGGTGCCGTCGAGGCACTCGAGGAGTCGCTGCTCAAGATCGAGGTCGACGACAGCGTCCAGCTGCGCATCATCCACCGCGGTGTGGGTGCGATCACCGAGTCGGACATCAACCTGGCCACGATCGACAACGCGATCGTGATCGGCTTCAACGTCCGTCCCGACACGAAGGCCCGTGAGCGCGCCGCTCGCGAGGGTGTCGACGTGCGGTTCTACTCGGTCATCTACAACGCGATCGACGACGTCGAGCAGTCGCTCAAGGGCCTGCTCAAGCCGGAGTTCGAAGAGGTGCAGTCGGGTGTCGCCGAGATCCGCGAGGTGTTCCGCTCCTCGAAGTTCGGCAACATCGCCGGTGTCATCGTGCGATCGGGAACGATCACGCGAAACGCCAAGGCTCGCGTCATCCGCGACGGTGTCGTGCTGGCCGACGGCCTGGCCATCGAGTCGCTGCGTCGCTTCAAGGACGACGTCACCGAGGTTCGGACGGACTTCGAGGCCGGTATCGGTCTCGGCAAGTTCAACGACATCCAGGTCGGCGACGAGATCGAAACGACGGAACTCGTCGAGAAGCCGCGAGGCTGATCGTCGTGCGGGGGTCGCGCCTTCGGGTGCGGCCCCCGCTGCGGCCTGCGGGGTGTGTGCCTTCCCGAGCAGAGCGGGGCCCCTACCCCGATGCTCGGGAAGACACACACCCCTCCGGCCTCCGCTGGGTACGCTCCTTCGTCAGGACCGCCACTCGGCAATGAGCCACGGGGGCACTCGACTCGCGGCGGTATGAAAGAACGAGAAGGAGAAGGCAGTGGCAGGGGAACGACAGGCCCGAGTGGCGGACCGGATTCGCGTGGTGCTCGCCGAGCGTCTCGAGAAGGGGCTGCGCGACCCGCGGCTCGGATTCGTCACCATCACCGACGTGCGGGTCACGGGTGACCTCCAGCACGCGTCGGTGTTCTACACCGTCATGGGCGACGAGGCGCACCGCGCCGACACCGCCGCCGCGCTGAAGTCGGCGACCGGCATGCTGCGCAGCGAGGTCGGCAAGAACCTCAACACGCGCCTGACGCCGTCGCTCGAGTTCATCCTCGACGGAATCCCCGAGAACGCCGACCACATCTCAGCCCTCCTGCGCGAAGCGCGCGAGCGCGACGAGTCCGTCGCCGGTCTCGCCGCCTCGGCCGCGTACGCCGGCGACGCCGACCCGTACGTCAAGCCGCGCGACGAAGACGATGAGGACGACGTCGACGACGATGAGGATGACGACGACCTCGACGAGGAAGACGCCCCGCGCGCCTGACCCTCGACACGACACGGCCGGACCCCGCCACATCGGCGGAGTCCGGCCGTTCGTCTTGCCATGGCATCCGGACCGCGATCCTCGGGACGAGAAGAGCGACGTGCCGGTTCGAGGGCGGGATCAGGGCGGCGGGCGTCGGACCGGACTCGATTTCAGGATGCCGGGTGGCCCGGCAGGCGCAGATGCTCATCGGCCGCTTCCACGAGGCCGTCGGCGATGAGGGAGTCGATGGCGCGGTCGCGCTGCGCGGCATCCGGCCATTGGGGGATCACGGCGAACGCCGGGACGGCCGCGGGCGCAGCCTCGCGCAGGGTCTTCAGCACCGCCCCACGGGTTTGGCGATCGCTGCCCTCGTACGTGGCCTGTTTTCGTCGGCGGTCTTCGGATGCCGGGTACCCGGCCGCCCGCCACGCGCACTGCGTCGCGAGGGGGCACGCCTCGCACTTCGGCGCGCGGGCGGTGCAGACGATCGCGCCGAGTTCCATCGCGGCGGCGTTGACGATCGCGGACTCGGCGACGTCGGCGGGGAGCTCTGCCTCCATCGCCTCGAGGTCGCGGCGGTGCGGCGGACCCGGCTGCGCGCGACCCTCGATGGCGCGGGCGAGCACGCGTCGGGTGTTCGTGTCGACGACCGGATGCCGATCGCCGTACGCGAAGACCGCGACAGCCCGCGCGGTGTAGTCGCCGATCCCGGTGAGGGCCAGTAACGCCTCCACGTCGCGGGGAACGACCCCGTCGTGACGATCGCGGATCTCGACGGCGGCGCGGTGCAACCACAGCGCGCGGCGCGGATAGCCGAGGTTCGCCCACTGCGTGACGGCGTCGCCCGGGGGAGAGGCGGCGAGGTCGGCGGGCGTCGGCCAGCGCGTCAGCCACGCCTCGAGGTGCGGGACGACGCGGTTCACCGGCGTCTGCTGCAGCATGAACTCGCTGACGAGCGTGCCCCACGCCCCGAACCCCTCGCGGCGCCAGGGGAGGTCGCGGGCCGCGTCGCGGTACCACGCGATGAGCGGGGCGGCGAGTCCTGGCATCCGTCCAGCCTACGGTCGTCAGCGGGGCCGAACTTCACGCGTGAACGCTGTTCGCGCGCGTGAACGCGGGCTGCTCGCGTTTCTGCGCGCCATCGCGTTCGCGCATGCCGCGGGGCGCTGCGGCGGGGCCCTCGCGCGGTGGCGGGAGCGGTCCGGTGTCGGCGGTCGAAAGTAGGCTGGAGGCATGTCGAGTGAGAACCCCGTCGAGACCCTGCAGCGGAGCCTGCGCGACCTGATGCGGCAGAACGCCCGCGCGGGGCGCGTGGTGGTCGCGATCGATGCGCTCGACGCCGAGGCCGCCTCGACCTTCGCCGACGCGTTCGCCGCGGCGATCGAGGCCGAGGGAACCGCGGTGTTCCGCGAGAACCTCGCCGACCACGCCGACGACGTGCGCGAGCGCCTCGTCGCGCCGTTCCGTTCGGGTGAGCCCTTCGGTGACTCGCCGGCCGCGCCGGCCGATGCGGTGCTCGTCGTATCGGGCCGCTTCCTGCACGCCGCCGAGCTGCGCACGCTCTACAACTTCTCCGTCTGGCTCGAGAGCAACCCGCCCATCGGCGCTACGCGCCCGGAGCTTCCGGAGGCCGAGAAGCACTACCTCAGCGAGTCGCGGCCCCGCGTGGCGGCATCCGTCATCGTCGAGAACTCCGACCCCTCGCACCCGGTGCAGGTGTTCGGAGATTTCTGCTGATGGTGCGTCCCGGAATCCTCCTGGTCGACAAGCCCGGAGGCATCACCAGCCATGACGTCGTGTCGCGGGCGCGGCGCGCGCTCGGCACCCGCAAGATCGGGCACGCCGGCACGCTCGACCCGATGGCCACGGGCCTGCTTGTGCTCGGCGTCGAGGGCGCGACCCGCCTGCTGACCTACATCGTCGGCGCTGACAAGACCTACGAGGCCACCGTCCTGCTCGGAGTCGCCACCGACAGCGACGACGCCGACGGTGTCGAAACGGCTAGGGCGGATGCCGCTGCCGTCGCCGCCGTGACCGATGAGGCCATCGCGGCGGGCATCGCCGACCTCACCGGCGACATCCAGCAGGTGCCCAGCACCGTCTCGGCCATCAAGGTCGCGGGCCGTCGCGCCTACGACCTCGCGCGCGTCGGCGAAGAGGTCGAGCTGAAGGCGCGGAGCGTCACGGTCTCGCGGTTCGAGGTGCGCGAGACGCGCCGCGGCGAGGGCACGATCGAGCTCGATGTGGTCGTGGACTGCACGAGCGGCACGTACATCCGCGCTCTCGCTCGCGACCTCGGGCGCGCGGTCGGCGTCGGAGGGCACCTCACGGCTCTCCGTCGCACGCGCATCGGGGCGTTCGACGTCGTCGCCGCCGCATCCGTCGACGACATCGCCGAAGACGCCCTCGTCGCGCCCGCGACCGCGGCCGCCGTCGTGATGGGCGTCCTCGCCGTGGGCGACGACGAGGCACGAGATCTGCGGCACGGCAAGCGCATCGACGGGGGAGGCCGCCTGACCGGCGCGGTCGCGGCCGCGATCGACCCCGAGGGGCGTCTGATCGGCGTCGTCGAGAAACGCGGCACGCAGGTGAAGAGCGTCATGAACATGCCCGAGGAGGCCGCCCGATGATCCTGTGGTTCACGCTCGCCCAGGTGGGCATCGCCGTGCTCGCGGGTCTCGTCGCCATCACCGCGGGGCTCATCGGACGCCGGCCGGGAGACGTGACGGTCGGCTCGCTCGCCCTCATCGAGCTGCTGCTGATCGTGCAGATCGTCGTCGCGATCATCTCGCCGTTCGCGGGTAACCCACCCTCGGGCAGCCTGCTCGAGTTCTGGACCTACCTCGTGTCGGCCGCCCTGGTCCCGGTCGCCGGAGCCGCGTGGGCGCTGATCGAACGCAGCCGCTGGAGCACCGTCATCATGGGCGTCGCGGCCCTCGCCGTCGCGGTCATGGTGTGGCGCATGCACATCATCTGGACCGTGCAGCTGGCGTGAGGGCGCACCGCCGCTCGGCCACGGCGCGGGCGAACTAGAATCGACAGGTCATGGCATCCACCACTCCCACCCGCTCCCGGGGGATGACCGGCATCGGCCGTGTCCTCGTCGTCGTCTACGGCATCATGGCGCTCGCGGCCACGGGCCGCTCGTTCGTGCAGATCGTGCGCGAGTTCGACGACGCCCCTCTCGCGTACTCGCTGTCGGCTCTCGCCGCCGTCGTGTACATCCTCGCGACCCTCGCGCTCGTCTTCTCGGCGCGGCCCGCGTGGTACCGCGTCGCCTGGATCGCGATCGGCTTCGAGCTGGTGGGCGTGCTCGTCGTGGGCACCCTGAGCCTCGTTCTTCCCGCGCTGTTCCAGCACCCCACCGTGTGGTCGGTCTACGGCTACGGGTACCTGTTCATCCCGCTGGTGCTGCCCTTCCTCGGGCTCTGGTGGCTCACGCGCCATCGCCGGGCGACGCGATGATCGTCTTCCGCGATCCCTCCAAGGTCCCGGCGGACTTCGGGCCCTCGGTGGTGGCGATCGGAAAGTTCGACGGCGTGCACGCCGGCCACCGCGCCGTGATCGATCGTGCACGCATCGACGCGTCCGACGGCGCACGCGTCGTCGCGGTGACGTTCGACCGCAACCCGCTCAGCATCCTCCGCCCCGAGAAGTGCCCCCCCGACGTGATCGGGCCGCACCAGAAGCTCGAGTTGCTCGAGCGCGCCGGCGTCGACGCGACGCTGCTGCTGACCTTCGACGAGGAGCTCGCGGTGATCCCGGCCGACGAGTTCGTGCTCGCCGTGCTCGTGGAGGCGCTGCAGGCGCGCACGGTGCTCGTGGGCCGTGACTTCCGCTTCGGCGCCGGGGGAGCGGGCGGACCCGACCTCTTGGTCCGCATGGGAGCCGAGCACGGGTTCCGCGTCGATGTGGTCGACGACGTGCGGGCCGTCCACGCCGACCGGCGCGTGTCATCCACGTGGATCCGCGAGGCCCTCTCGGCGGGCGATGTCGCGACGGCCGCGCGCCTTCTGGGCCGCGCTCCCTCGGTGTGGGGCGAGGTCGTGCACGGGCTCAAGCGGGGCCGCGAGCTCGGCTACCCGACCGCGAACCTCTCGCCCGACCTCGAGGGCTTCGTCCCCGCCGACGGCGTGTACGCGGGCTGGCTCGTCGACGTCGACGGGGCTCGGCGCATCAGCTACCCGGCCGCGATCAGCGTCGGCACCAATCCCACCTTCGACGACGTGCACGCGCGGCAGGTCGAGGCGTACGTGATCGACGAGACCGGGCTGGACCTGTACGGCCACCACGTCGAGGTGCGTTTCGTGGAGCGGGTGCGCGAGATGACGGCGTTCGACGGCATCGACGCGTTGCTCGTGCAGATGGCGGACGACGTGGAGCGGGCGCGGGCGATCCTGCGCTGAGGTGCGGGCCGGGGCCGGGCTGGGTGGATTCGGGGCGCGTTGTGCGGCTCCGGGGCGGTGGACGTGGCCGCGGGGCGGTGGACGTGACCCCGGGGCCACCTGCGAACGACGGTTGCGGGGTGTTTCCGCACCGCGCCCGAGCGGCCCCGGAACACCCCGCCGCGCCCGCGTCAGTCCGGCCGCGACAGGTGATTCCGGATGCCGAGGAACGACGCCGCGGCCCCGAGCAGCATCAGCGCGGCGGTGAAGACGGCCGCGCGGTGGAAGCCGCCGAGGTCGAGCGAGCCGCCCACGACCGCCGAGACGGCCGCGATCGCCAGGAGCCCCGCGACGCGAGAGACGGCGTTGTTGACGGCCGAGGCGATGCCGGAGCGCTCGGTGTCGATGGCGCCGAGCACGGCCGCGGTGAGCGGTGAGACGGTGGCGGTGAGCCCCAGGCCCCACACGACGACGCCGGGCAGGATCTGCGTCCAGTAGTCGAAGTCGCCGCTGACGTTCAACAGCAGCAGAGCCCCGGCCGCCATCACAATCGGCCCGAGCGTCATGAACAGGCGCGGGCCGAAGCGCCCCGCGAGGGCGCCCATCCGCGAGCTCAGCAGGATCATCAGCACCGTGCTCGGCAGCGACGCAAGCCCGGCGAGGGTGGCGGGCAGCCCCGCGCCCTGCTGCAGGTAGACGCTCACCACGAAGCCGTTGAGCGACAGCGCGGCGTAGACGAAGACGGTCGCGAGGTTGCCCGCCCAGAAGTTGCGCGAACGGAAGAGGTCGAGCGGCATCATCGGGTCGCGCGCCGTGCGCTGACGCAGGAGGAACCCCGCGAACGACAGGATGCCGACGACCCCGGGGAGCCAGATGACGGGGGACGCCCAGCCGAGGTTCGGCTGCTCGATGAGGGCGAAGACGATGCCGCCGAGGCCGAGAGCGCACAGGACCGCGCCGAGGATGTCGACGCGGGCGCCGGGCCGACGGTGATCGCGGTGACCGAGACGGGCGAGCAACCACATGGTCACCGCGATGGGCAGCACGTTCACCAGGAACACCAGGCGCCACGACAGCGTGTCGACGAAGATGCCGCCGATGAGGGGCCCGGCGATCATGGCGACGGTCGTCGCTCCGGTCCAGATGCCGATCGCGCGGGCCTGAGCGGGCCCGCGGAACGTCGAGGTGATCAGGGCCAGCGAGCTCGGGACGAGGAGGGCGCCGGCGATGCCCTGCAACGCGCGGGCGACGATGAGGAACTCGGCGGTGGGGGCGGCGGCGATCGCCACCGACGTGAGCCCGAAACCGATCAGGCCGATCCGCAGCACCACGATGCGTCCGAGGACGTCGCTCAGTGATCCCGCGACCAGGATGAAGGCGCCGAGGGTCACCAGGTAGGCGTCGACGACCCATTGCTGCGTCGACAGTCCGCCACCGAGTTCGCCCGCGATCGCGGGGAGGGCGACGTTGACCACCGTCCCGTCGAGGAACGACACGAACGAGGCCAGGACGGCGATCGACAGGACGACCCGCTGCTCGCGTGTCATCGTCTCGGCCATGGCCCCAGCGTACGGTTCCCGCTGATCACGCGCGCGGGGTGGACAGCATCTCCGCCGGTGTCGGGGGACACGCCCGCGGAATACCCCCAGGGGGTATCGTGTTCTGGACGGAGTGACCGGAGGAGAAGCCATGCGCGACAACACCGATTCCCCGACGTCGACCGCCGAAGCCGTGCTCGACATCGAGGGCATGACCTGCGCCAGCTGCGTCGCCCGGGTCGAGAAGCGGCTCGGCCGCGTCGACGGGGTCGAGGCCGCGGTCAACCTCGCGACCGAGACCGCGCGGGTCCGGTACCCGGCCGACCTCGACCCCGCGACTCTCGTCGCCGCCGTGCGCTCCGCCGGCTACGACGCCACCGTGCGTCCGCGCTCCTCGTCTCGCGACACGACCGCAGGGGCCGCGGCATCCCTCCCGCTTTCGCTTCCGACGGAGGAGCGACCGGATGCCGGCACCCCCGCGCCGCATCCCGTCGCGGTTCCCGCTCCCGGCGGCGCCATCGACGCCACCACCGGCCACGCCCTCGACGGGGCCTCCGACCACGGGGTCTCCGACCACGGGGGCCACGTCCACGACACCGCCGACGCCCCGGGCTCCACCCCGCTGCGCGTGCGGCTGTGGGTGTCGCTCGCGTTGGCCGCCCCCGTCGTGGCCCTCGGCATGATCCCGGCGTGGCAGTTCCCCGGCTGGCAGTGGGTCTCGCTCGTGCTCGCGACGCCGATCGTGCTCTGGGGCGGATGGCCGTTCCACCGCGCGACGCTGCGCAATGCCCGCCACGGCACGGCGACCATGGACACCCTGATCACCCTGGGCACCTTCGCCGCCTATCTGTGGAGCGTGTGGGCCCTCGTGTTCGGGACGGCCGGGCGGATCGGCATCCGGCACGAGGTCACCCTGTTCGGCCCCGTGCACGACGCGAGCTCCGTCGTCTACTTCGAGGTCGCGGCGGCGGTGACGGTGTTCCTGCTGCTCGGCCGCGTGATCGAGCAGCGTTCCACTCGCCGCGCGGGAGCAGCGCTGCGTTCCCTGCTCGACCTCGGTGCCCGCGAGGCCGAGCTCGCGGACGGGAGCCGCATCGACGTCGATCGCCTCGC
Organism: Microbacterium sp. Leaf203; assembly: GCF_001421275.1. Taxonomy (NCBI): domain Bacteria; kingdom Bacillati; phylum Actinomycetota; class Actinomycetes; order Micrococcales; family Microbacteriaceae; genus Microbacterium; species Microbacterium sp. Leaf203. Next base: position 1,567,453 of record NZ_LMKF01000022.1, read on the forward strand.
CGTGGGCGACGTGTTCGTCGTCCGGCCGGGAGCCACCGTCGCCACCGACGGCGAGGTCCTCGAGGGCACAGCCTCGGTGGATGAGAGCATGCTCACCGGCGAGGCGGTTCCGGTCGACGTCGGTCCCGGATCGATCCTCACCGGCGGCACGATCGCCGCGGGCGGGCGCCTGCTGGTGCGCGCGACCGGCGTGGGCGAGCAGACCCGCCTGGCCCGCATCGCCCGCCTGGTCGAAGACGCGCAGCTCGGCAAGAGCCGCGTCCAGCGGCTCGCCGATCGCATCTCGGGCGTCTTCGTCCCGGTCGTGATCGTCCTGGCCGTCGCGACCCTCGTCGCCTGGCTGCTGGCGGGGCAACCCGTCGCCGCCGGCTTCACCGCGGCCGTCGCGGTGCTCATCATCGCGTGCCCCTGCGCGCTCGGCCTCGCCACCCCCATCGCGATCCTCGTCGGCACCGGCCGCGGAGCGCAGCTCGGGATCCTCGTGACGGGACCCGCGGCCCTGGAGTCGGCCGAGCGCATCGACACGATCGTGCTCGACAAGACCGGGACCCTCACCTCGGGCCGGATGAGCGTCACGCAGGTCACGACCGTCGATGCCCAGGATGCCGCTGACGCCCTCGAGCGCGTCGCCGCCGTCGAGCGCGGCTCCGAGCACCCCGTCGCCCACGCCATCGTCGCCGCCGCAGGAGACGGGCCCGTCGCCACCGCCCTCGAGGCCCTGCCCGGCCGCGGCGTCACGGGGACCGTCGACGGAGTTCGCGTGTTCGCGGGGCGTCCGGCCCTGGCCGCCGAGTTCGGCGCCGAACTGCCGGTCGCTCTGGCGGACGCCGTGAGGGCGGGGGAGCAGCGCGGCACCGTCGTCGTGGCCGGGTGGGCCGACACCGACGGCGCCCTGCGTGCACGGATCGTGATCGAGGTGGCCGACACCGTCCGGGCCGAGAGCGCGGAGACCGTCGCCGAGCTGAAGGCGATGGGTCTCGAGCCGATCCTGCTCACCGGCGACAACGAGCACGTCGCTCGGGCGGTCGCCGCCGACCTCGGAATCGACCGCGTGCGGGCCGGCGTCCTCCCCGAGGGCAAGGTCGAGACGATCCGGGCGCTCCGCGCCGAGGGGCGCACCGTCGCGATGGTCGGCGACGGGGTCAACGACGCCGCCGCTCTGGCATCCGCCGATCTGGGCATCGCGATGGGCGGAGGGACCGATGCCGCGCTGCACGCGAGCGACGTGGCGCTCATGCGCGACGACCCGCGGGGCATCGTCACCGCCCTGGCGCTCAGCCGGCGCACGATGCGCGTCATCCGCGGCAACCTGTTCTGGGCCTTCGCGTACAACGTCGCCGCCCTGCCGCTGGCGGCGCTGGGACTTCTGAACCCGATGCTGGCGGGAGCCGCGATGGCGTTCTCGAGTGTCTTCGTCGTCCTCAACAGCCTGCGCCTGCGACGCGCGGTCTGACCCCCACGCGGGAGGGCCGCGGAGCGTCGTTTCGCGGCCCGCGCGGCGAGAAATTCCGACCCCTCACGCGGAATGCGGCTCGCGGACGCTAGAATGGTGGCGATCCCGACTTCCGCTGTCATCGCGAGCCGTTCCGGCGTAGACGCGTTGCGGGTCGCCGACACCGCTTCTTCGGCGGCGGTTCGAGCGACGAACTCCCGGGGTCACTGATCCACCGGCATTCGCCGGACGCTCCGGATTGTCATCCGGACGACACGCTCAGGAGGAGCATGCCGACTACGGCAACCGCGTCCCGAGGCTCGAGCCAACGACGCAGGAAGACCACGTCATCCCGACGAGACGACGAAGCACCCGTCATCCCGATTCTCGCCCGCAAGGTGCGCGAGATCGAGGCGAAGGCGCAGCGCGGAAAGCTCGGGCCCACCAATCGCGTCAAGTTCCAGGTGATCGCGTTCCTCGTGCGCGAGGAGCGCGCCCGGGTCAAGGCCGACACCGAGATCACCGACGCCGCGCGCGCCGAGCTGCTCAAGCGCCTCGACGGGGTCGCCACGATCCTCGCCAAGACCGCCGCGCGCGACACCTCGCTCATCCAGCTGCTCGAGGTCGACCAGGCCACATCTCCTGTCGCCCGCCGCATGCGCCGCGACTGGCTGCTGGAGTCCGGGGCCGAGCTCCCGCCCGACGAGCTCATCATCACCGACAACACGCCCAAGATCGCCCCCGTGGTGCCGGCGGCGCTGGCCGAGAAGCAGGTCGTCCCCGCCTCGATCGAGGCGCGCCAGATGTCCAACCCCTTCCTCGCCCCCGATCTCACGCCGCGCGCGAGCGGCGACGCCCCGCGTCGCCGCCTCGACGGCTGGGAGCTCATGGGCCCGCTGTACAAGGCGTTCGAGACCGGCGCCGGAGGATCGGCGGCCAGCATGGAGCTGCCGCCCGTCCCCGAGTTCGACCGGCTCTCGCCGCGCGGGCTCGAGGTCATGCCGCACCAGTCGCGCTTCCTCGAGGCCGTGCGCACCGGTCACCGCTCGTTCCTCCTCGCCGACGAGCCGGGCCTGGGCAAGACCGCCGAGTCGGTGCTCGCGGCATCCGTCGCCGACGCGTATCCGCTGCTGGTCGTCGTGCCGAACGTCGTCAAGATGAACTGGGCCCGCGAGGTGCAGCGGTGGACGCCGCAGCGCCGCGCGACCGTCATCTCGGGCGGTGGCGCCGACATCGACGCCTTCGCCGACGTCTTCATCGTCAACTACGAGATCCTCGACCGTCACCTGTCGTGGCTGTCGTCGATCGGCCTCAAGGGCGTCGTGGTCGACGAGGCGCACTTCATCAAGAACCTCACGTCGCAGCGCTCGCAGAACGTGCTGGCCCTGGCATCCCGCGTCCGTCAGCAGACCCGCGACCCGCTCATGCTGGCGCTCACGGGCACGCCGCTGATCAACGACGTCGAGGACTTCGACGCGATCTGGCGCTTCCTCGGCTGGACCAACGGCGAGAAGCCCGGTCCCGAGCTGATGGAGAAGCTGGATGCCACCGGCCTGACCCCCGCGGACAAGGCGTTCTACCCCGAGGCGCGCGAGGCCGTCATCTCGATGGGCATCGTCCGACGCAAGAAGAAGGACGTCGCCGCCGACCTCCCCGACAAGCTCGTCGCCGACCTCCCGGTCGAATTGGACGACGAGTTCGGGCGATCCATCCGTCAGGCCGAACGCGAGCTCGGCGCCCGCCTCGCGGCGAAATACCACCGGATCATCGAGGCGCGCGGGGACCGCGGTCTCGCCGCCGGAGAGATCGACGAGGACATCGTTCGCCTCGTCGCCCACGGCGAGCTCGAGGAGTCCAAGGCCGCGGGCTCGGGGAACGAGAACGTCTTCACGATGGTCCGCCGCATCGGCCAGGCCAAGGCGCACCTCGCCGCCGACTACGCCGTGCAGTTGCAGCGCTCGGTCGGCAAGGTCGTGTTCTTCGCCAAGCACATCGACGTCATGGACGCGGCGGAAGCCCACTTCAAGGCATCCGGGCTCAAGTCGGTGTCGGTCCGCGGTGAGCAGACCTCCACCGCGCGCCAGGCCGCGATCGACGCGTTCAACAGCGACCCCGACGTGGGAATCGCGGTGTGTTCCCTCACCGCCGCCGGCGTCGGCCTCAACATGCAGGCCGCCTCGAATGTCGTGCTCGCCGAGCTGTCGTGGACCGCCGCGGAGCAGACCCAGGCCATCGACCGCGTGCACCGCATCGGTCAGGGCGAACCCGTGACCGCGTGGCGCATCATCGCCGCGCACACGATCGACACGAAGATCGCGGAGCTCATCGACTCGAAGGAAGGGCTCGCCGCTCGCGCCCTCGACGGCCAGGCCATCGAGCCCGGCTCCAGCGACTCGGTGCAGCTGTCGGCGCTCATGCACCTGCTGCGTCAGGCGCTCGGCAAGGCCTGATCCTCGCCGCACGAACGCCCCGGTCGCTTCGGCGCCGGGGCGTTCCTGCGTTCCCGGGGTAGGAGCTCGCCCCTCGGCGGGGTCGCGGGGGTCCCGGCATCCGGCGCCCCTCCGTCACCGTGTGGCAGCGGTCCCGCCCGCGGCGATAAGGTCGAAGACGGCAACGGCGCCGACCCCTTCACCCGAATCACAGCACCAGAGGACTCTGCCCATGAAGATCGGCATCCTGACCAGCGGCGGCGACTGCCCCGGGCTGAACGCGGTCATCCGTGGCGTCGTGCTCAAGGGCACGACCAACTACGACATCGAATTCGTCGGCATCCGCGACGGGTGGCGCGGCGTCGTCGACGGCGACTTCTTCCCGCTCACGCGTCACGAGGTGAAGGGCCTGTCCAAGGTCGGCGGCACCATCCTCGGCACGAGCCGCACCAACCCCTACGAGGGGGCGCGCGGCGGCGCCGAGAACATCTCCAAGACGATGTACGGACACCGGCTCGACGGCATCCTGGCCATCGGCGGCGAGGGGACCCTGGCCGCGGCCGACCGCCTGTCGAAGGACGGCATCAACGTCCTCGGTGTGCCCAAGACGATCGACAACGACCTCCGCGCGACCGACTACTCGTTCGGTTTCGACACCGCCGTGAACATCGCGACGGATGCCATGGACCGCCTGCGCACCACCGGTGACTCGCACCAGCGCTGCATGGTGGCCGAGGTCATGGGCCGTCACGTCGGCTGGATCGCCCTGCACGCCGGCATCGCCGCGGGCGCGCACGTGATCTGCATCCCCGAGGTGCCGATGTCGATCGACGAGATCGTCGAGCAGGTCACCCGCGCTCACGACCGCGGCCGCGCGCCCCTGGTCGTCGTCTCGGAGGGCTTCAAGCTCACGGGCATGGACGAGGCGTTCAGCGACAAGGGCCTCGACGCCTTCAACCGTCCCCGCCTCGGCGGCATCGGCGAGCTGCTGGCGCCCGAGATCGAGCGCCTCACCGGCATCGAGACCCGCTCGACCGTGCTCGGCCACATCCAGCGCGGCGGCTCGCCGTCGGCCTTCGACCGCGTACTCGCGACGCGCCTGGGCCTGCACGCCGCCGACGCGCTGCACGAGGGCGCCTGGGGCCAGATGGTCGCGATGCGCGGCACCGACATCGTGCGCGTCCCCTTCGCCGACGCCCTCGGCGAGCTCAACAGCGTCCCGCTGTATCGCTACGAGGAGGCCGCCGCGCTGTTCGGCTGAGCCTGCTGCTGGTGCGACGCCCCGTCCTGCCGTGTGCGGGGCGGGGCGTCGTGCTGCGGCGGGGCCCGGACCATATCCCCGTTTGTGTTGAGCCATGTCCCACTTTTGGTTGCCTAGGCGCCTTCCAGGCAGCCGAAAGTGGGACATGGTCGCGGCATCGGCCCGGCTTCTCGCGCGGTGGCCTGTGGACAACCGTGGATGGGGCTGGCAGAGGCGAGAAGCTGAGGGATGCCGCGTCCTCGACTTCTGCCTGACCAGCTTTCCGAGCACTTCTCCGTCGGCGCCGCCGTTGAGCTGGGGGTGACGCGTGCTCGGTTGCGCGCCGCAGATTTGGATTCGCCGTTCCATGGCATCCGATCGTCGACGACCGCTCCGCCCTCGTCTCTGATCCAGCAGTGCCTCGTGTACGCGCCGCGCCTGATGCCCTGGCAGTTCTTCAGCCACGAGACGGCGCTTGCTCTGCGGGGAGTATGCACTCCGGAGTGGCCGTACGTGCCGCGGATCCATGTTTCCGTGCACCGACCGGCGAGGGAGCCGCGGACGCAAGGAGTCGTCGGCCACCGTCTGCAAGCGCGCGCACCGGCGTTCTCGGCCGGCCTGCTCGACCTGCCGGTCGAGAACCCCGTCCGGGCGTGGAGATAGTGCGGGCGGCTCTGGCCCCTTGATGACCTGGTCGCTGCGGCCGATGCGCTCCTGAGCGGGCGGACGCCGATGGCCGACGCAGTGCAGCTGCGGTCTGAGGTTAGAGAGATGGGCGACGTTCGAGGCGGTGTCCTGCGTGCGGCGGTCGACCTCGCCCGACCCAGCGTCCGGTCACCGAGAGAGACACGTCTGCGACTTCTGCGGGCTCGGAACGGGCTCCCGGCGCCCGAGGTCAACGCCGACATCTTCGACTCGCGGGGCATGTTCGTCGCGGAGATCGACCTCGCCTTCCCTCGATGGATGGTCGCCGTCGAGTACGACGGACGCGTCCACGCCGAGGACGAGCGACAGTTCGCCCGAGATGCCGACCGGTGGACCGCCATCCGGGCGGCGGGGTGGGATCACGTGCGCGTGCTGAACCATCACCTTCGAGAGGGAGGAGCCTCGGCCGTCGCCCTCGCCCGCGAGGCGCTCATCAGAGCCGGTTGGCGGCCGGGGCTTTGAGCGGATGCGCGCTGACCCATGTCCCGAAAAAGGTCGCCTGCGCGATGTGCAGACAGCGAAAAGTGGGACACGGTCTGCACAAATCGGGACATGGGTCGGCAACGGAGCGATTGCGAACGCCCCCACACGCGCCGAACGCCCCGCCGCGCGAGGCGACGGGGCGTTCGAGAGCGCCGCGCGCGGGTCAGTCGGAGAGGCCGAGCACGTCGAGGAGCCACGCGAGCTCGAAGGCGCGCTCGCGCCAGGCGTTGTAGCGACCGCTCACGCCGCCGTGGCCGGCGATCATCTCGCACTTCAGCATCGCGTCGGCGCCGACCTCGCGCAGGCGGGCGACCCACTTCGCGGGCTCGACGTACAGCACGCGGGTGTCGTTGAGCGAGGTGACCGCGAGGATGCGGGGATACTCGACACCCTCGCGCACGTTCTCGTACGGGGAGTACGACTTCATGTAGGCGTAGACGTCGGCGTCGTGCAGGGGGTCGCCCCATTCGTCCCACTCGATCACCGTGAGCGGCAGCGAGGGGTCGAGGATCGTTGTCAGGGCGTCGACGAACGGCACGTCGGCCAGGATGCCGGCGAACAGCTCGGGTGCGAGGTTGGCCACGGCGCCCATGAGCAGGCCGCCCGCGCTGCCGCCCTCGGCGACCATGCGGTCGGGGGTGGTGTAGCCGCTGTCGACGAGGTGCCGTGCCGCGGCGACGAAGTCGGTGAAGGTGTTGCGCTTCGCGCGCATCTTGCCGTCTTCGTACCACTGCCGGCCCATCTCGCCGCCCCCGCGCACGTGCGCGACGGCGAAGACGACGCCGCGGTCGAGCAGCGACAGGCGGGCGACCGAGAACCCGGGCTCGATCGAGTGCTCGTACGAGCCGTAGCCGTACAGGTGCACGGGGCGAGGGGCATCGCCAGGCTCGCCGAACGAGCGCTTCCACACGAGCGACACCGGAACCTGCGTGCCGTCGTCGGCGGGAGCCCAGACGCGCGCCTGGCCGTAGTCGGCGGGGTCGAAGCCGCCCAGCACGGGCTGGCGCTTGCGCAGCAGCAGTTCGCCGGTCTCGACGACGTAGTCGTACACGGTGCCGGGGGTGACGAACGAGCCGTAGCCCAGGCGCAGCACCGGGGGAGCGTACTCGGGATTGCCACCCGTGCCGACGCTGTAGAGCGGCTCGTCGAACGCGATCTCGGTCACGGCGCCGTCGGCGTACGACAGCAAGCCGAGGCGGGCGAGGCCGTCGCGGCGGTAGCCGACCACGCCCCAGTCTCGGAACGTGTCGACGCCCAGCAGACGGTGGCCGGGGTGATGGGCGATCACGGTCTCGCGGGCGCCCTGGGGATCGGATGCCGACACCCGGACGAGCTCGAAGTCGAGCGCGCCGTCGTTGTGCAGGACGTAGAGCACGTCCTCGCCGTCGACGACGGCGTGCGAGGAGGAGTACTCGACGCCCTCGCGCCGCGGCCACACCACGCGGGGCTCACCGCGGAGGTCGTCGGCGTCGAGGATCCACTCCTCGCTCGTGATCGACGAGCCCATCTCGATCATCAGGTACCGATCGCTGCGCGTGAAGTCGGCGCCGACCCAATAGCGGTCGTCGGGCTCGTGGAAGAGCTTCACGTCGTCGTCGACGGGCGTGCCGATCTCGTGCAGCCACACGGTGTCGGGGCGCCAGGCGTCATCCACCGTGGTGTAGACGATGAAGCGCCCGTCGGGAGAGAACGTCGCCCCCGAGAAGGTCCCCGGGATCTCGTCGGCGAGCGTCGCGTCGGTGGTGAGGTCGCGCAGGCGCACGGTGTAGCGCTCGTCGCCGGCGACATCGATGCCGTAGAGCATGCGCGTGCCGTCGTTCGAGATCTCGAAGCTCCCGAGCGAGAAGAAGTCGGTGCCCTCGGCCTCGACATTGCCGTCGAACAGCACCTGCTCGCCGGGCACGGGGGAGCCGGGCGAGAGGGTGGGCGGGGTCCAGTCGTCGGGGGACTCGAGGGGGGCGCGGCACTGGATGCCGTACTGCGCGCCGGCGACCGTGCGACCGTAGTACCACCAGTCGCCGCGACGGGCGGGCACCGACAGGTCGGTCTCGAGCGTTCGCCCCTTGATCTCGCCGAAGATCGCGTCGCGCAGCGGCCCGAGGTGAGCGGTGCGCTCTGCGGTGTACGCGTTCTCGGCCTCGAGGTGCGCGATCACCTCGGCGTCGTCCTTCGCGCGCAGCCATTCGTACGGGTCGTCGAAGGTGTCCCCGTGATGCGTGCGCGCGACGGGGCGGCGGTCGGCAACGGGTGGGGTGGGCTTCGGGTCGAGATCGGTCACCGTTCCACGGTAGTGCGCCCCTGAGCCATCGGTCCGCAGAGAAGACACGGGATGCCGTGCCCCGGCCGCCGGGCAAGTTTGACCGCCGCGCCCCTCGGTGAAATGATGTCGAGGCGACACCGATGAACAGGTGTCGAACTCCAGGTGAACTCTTCGTTCGTCGCGCCGATCCCGTCGGCATCCCTTCTTCCTTCTCACGGAAAGCGAACGGTGGAGAGCGCAGCCCTCATCATCGTGCTGGTCATCGCGCTGGCACTGTTCTTCGATTTCACCAACGGATTCCACGACACCGCGAACGCGATGGCCACGCCCATCGCGACGGGTGCGCTGAAGCCGAAGGTCGCGGTCCTGTTGGCGGCCAGCCTCAACCTGGTCGGGGCGTTCCTGTCGACCGAGGTGGCCAAGACGATCTCGGGCGGCATGATCCGCGAGGAGCAGCTCAGTCCCGACATCTTCCCGCCCATCATCTTCGCGGGCCTCATCGGCGCAATCACGTGGAACATGCTCACGTGGCTGCTCGGCCTGCCGTCGAGCTCGTCGCACGCCCTCTTCGGCGGCCTGATCGGCGCGACCCTCGTGGGCGTCGGCGCGTCGGCGATCGACACCGGGGTGGTGCTGAGCAAGGTCATCCTCCCGGCGCTCATCGCGCCGCTCACGGCCGGGATCATCGCCTTCGTCGTGACGAAGATCGCCTACGGCGTCACCCGCCGCTACGACATGAAGGCCGACGGCCGCGACGGCTTCCGCTGGGGCCAGATCTTCACCTCGTCGCTGGTCGCGCTGGCGCACGGCACGAACGACGCGCAGAAGACCATGGGCGTCATCACCCTCGCCCTCATCACGGTCGGCTGGCAGTCCTCGGCCAACCCCGACCCGCAGCTCTGGGTCGTCTTCGCGTGCGCCCTGACGATCGCCCTCGGCACCTACATGGGCGGCTGGCGCATCATCCGCACCCTCGGCAAGGGCCTGACCGACGTGAAGCCCGCGCAGGGCTTCTCGGCCGAGACCTCGACCGCGGCGACGATCCTCGCCTCCAGCGCCCTGGGCTTCGCACTCTCGACCACCCAGGTGGCATCCGGATCCGTCATCGGCTCGGGCCTCGGCCGCCGCGGATCGACCGTGCGGTGGAACACCGTCGGTCGCATCATGATCGGCTGGGTGCTGACGCTCCCCGCCGCCGGTGCCGTCGGCGCCGCCGCGGCCCTCATCGTCGTCTGGCTGGGCGGCTGGGGCGTGGCCGTCGACGCGGTGATCGCCGTCGTCATCATCCTCGGCCTGTTCCTGCGCTCGCGTCGCGACTCGGTCACCTCGGCCAACGCGATGAGCGAGGTCGCCGACTCCGGCGCCGCGGTCAAGGTGCCGCGCAAGCCCGGCCCGACGCGTCGCCAGCGCCGTCTCGAGCGCGACAAGGCCGGAAAGGACGCCTGATGCTGATCAACTGGGAAGCCTTCCTCCAGGTCTTCGTCGCGGCCATCGTGGGCGCCTCGATCGTCGTGACGTTCTACTCGCTGGGTCTGCGCCTGCTCGTGACCGGCGGGCGTCCGCCCCTGGTCTCTCCGGCGGAGTTCACGGATGCCATCACCGTGCTCTCCGACAAGCAGAAACGCCGCGCCGAGAAGGCGGTGGTGAAGGCCGCGCAGAAGAACCCGCTCAGCGACGGACAGAAGCGGCTGGCGCTCGTGGGCGCCTACGCGTGCTTCGCGGTGTGCGCCGCCGCCGTGCTGGGTGCGCTGCTGCTCATCCTGTTCAACCACTGAGCGGCCGACGCCGCGGCGGCGGATGTCGGAGGCCCCTCTTAGGCTGAGGACATGGCATCCGTGCAGTTCGGTCAGCACGCGCCCGCCGCGCGCGTGATCCTCCACCTCAGCGACACGCATCTGCTGGCCGGCGACCGCCTGCTCGGCGATCGCTACGACACCGCGCGCCACCTGCGGCGCACGCTCGAGGCCGCCGAGGCGACGGGGGTGAGACCAGATGCCGTGGTGTTCACCGGCGACTTGACCGACCTGGGCGAGCCCGAGGCCTATCGGGTGCTGCGCGCCGAGGTCGAGCCGTGGGCGGAGCGCCTGGGGGCCCCCGTGGTGTGGGTCGCGGGCAACCACGATGAGCGCCCGGCCTTGCGCGAAGGTCTCCTCGACGGCGAGCCGACGCAGGAGCCGGTGACCGGCGTGTGGGACCTCGGAGGGCTGCGCCTCATCGCGCTCGACTCCACGGTGCCCGGGTGGCACCACGGCGACCTCGACGCGGCGCAGCTCGACTGGCTGCGCGCCGAACTGTCGACCCCGGCACCACTCGGCACGATCCTGGCGCTGCACCATCCGCCGCTGCCGTCGCACATCCCGTTCTTCGACATCCTCGAGCTGCGGGATCAGCAGGGTCTCGCGGCGGCCATCGCGGGGAGCGACGTGCGGGCGATCCTCGCCGGTCACCTGCACTACTCGACCTCCGGTACCTTCGCCGGGGTGCCGGTGAGCGTGGCCTCGGCCTCCTGCTACACGATGGATCTCGCGCGCCCCGCCGACGAGGTGAACGGGATGGATGCCGGACGCTCCTTCCACCTGGTCCACGTCTGGGACGACACGATCACGCACGCCGTCGTCCCGGTGGTCGACGACGAGGCCTCGGGCTTCTTCACCCCCGAGTGGACGGCGCGCATGGCGCAGCTCACCCCCGAGGAACGCCTCGAGACGTTCTCGCGCAAGCGCTCGTCATGACCGGTCACGGCCGACTCGGACGACCGCTCGGCGGCAATCCGTCGGGCATCGACAGTTCCTCGACCACCGGCAATAGACGTGGCGGATGGTGCGGATGAGGCGACCGGCCGCCGTGTCCACCGGCCCTCACCGTCCCGCTCGTTAGGCTCGTGGCATCCCTCTTCACCATGACACCCACGAGGACCCCCACATGGCTTTGGACGCAATGACGCGCACCCGTACCGAGACCGACTCCCTCGGATCCCTCGAGATCCCCGCCGACGCGTACTGGGGAATCCACACCGCCAGAGCGCTCGAGAACTTCCCGATCGCCAAGCGACCCATCTCGGTGTACCCCGACCTCGTGCGGGCCCTGGCGATGGTCAAGCAGGCCTCGGCCCGGGCCAACCGCGAGATCGGCGTGCTCGACCACGAGAAGGCCGACCTCATCGATCGCGCCGCCCAGCGCGTGATCGACGGCGAATTCCACGACGAGTTCACCGTCGGCGTCATCCAGGGCGGTGCCGGCACCTCGACCAACATGAACGCCAACGAGGTCATCACCAACATCGCCCTCGAGATGGCCGGGCGCGAGAAGGGCGACTACGCCTTCCTGTCGCCGATCGACGACACCAACCGCAGCCAGTCCACGAACGACGTCTACCCGACCGCGATCAAGATCGGGCTCGCGCTCACCCTCCAGAGCCTGCTCGAAGAGCTCAAGCTCCTGCGTCAGTCGTTCCTGTCGAAGTCGGAAGAGTTCCATGACGTCCTCAAGGTCGGGCGTACGCAGCTGCAGGATGCCGTGCCGATGACTCTCGGTCAGGAGTTCCACGGTTTCGCGACGACGCTCGGCGAGGACTACAACCGCCTCACCGAGAACGCGTACCTGCTCTACGAGATCAACATGGGCGCGACCGCCATCGGCACCGGTATCACCGCCCACGCCGGCTACGGGGGAGCGGTGCTCAGGCACCTGCGCCAGATCACCGGCCTGGATCTCGAGACGGCGACCGACCTCGTCGAGTCGACGAGCGACACCGGCGCCTTCATGTCGTTCTCGTCGTCGCTCAAGCGCAACGCCGTCAAGCTGTCGAAGATCTGCAACGACCTTCGTCTGCTGTCGAGCGGCCCCCAGGCGGGCCTCGGCGAGATCAACCTCCCCGCGCGCCAGGCGGGTTCGAGCATCATGCCGGGCAAAGTGAACCCCGTCATCCCCGAGGTGGTGAACCAGGTCGCATTCTCGGTGGTCGGCGCCGACATGACCGTGACGATGGCCGTCGAGAGCGGTCAGCTCCAGCTCAACGCCTTCGAGCCGGTCATCGCGCACTCGATCTACCAGTCGATCACGTGGATGCGCCAGGCGATGTGGACGCTCCGCGTCAACTGCGTCGACGGCATCACGGCCAACCGCGAGCGTCTGGGCGCGATGGTGGGCTCGTCGGTCGGCGTCGTCACGGCGCTGACGCCGTTCATCGGCTACGCCGCCGCGGCGGCCCTCGCCAAGACCGCGCTGCTCACGCACCGCAACGTCGCCGACCTGGTCGTCGAGGCCGGACTCATGACGCGCGACGAGGTCATGAAGCAGATCTCTCCCGCCCGTCTCTCCGGCCTGCAGGCGGTGACGGCCGCGATCCCGATCGTGCGCGCGGCAGACAGTGTCGTCGAGGGCTGAGCCCTCGAGAACATCGAAGGGCCGGGACGCGATCGTCCCGGCCCTTCGTCGTGCGTGCCGACCTCAGTCGAGGATGCGGCAGTGAGTGGTCAGCTCGCCGATACCGTCGATCCCGACGGTCACGGTCGAGCGGTCGCGCAGGAAGATCTGCGGGTCGCGCGAGTAACCGGCACCTCCGGGGCTGCCGGTGGAGATGAGGGTGCCGGGGAGCAGCGTCGCCGACTCCGACAGCTTGTTGATGAGGGTCGCGACCGAGCGGACCATCTGGCCGGTGCTGGCATCCTGCACCGTGTGGCCGTCGACGACGGTCCAGATGTGCAGGTCCTGCGGGTCGGGGATCTCGTCGGCGGTCACGACGAAAGGACCGGTGGGGGTGAAGCCGTCGAACGACTTGCAGCGCGACCACTGAGCCTCGGAGAACTGGATGTTGCGCGCGGTCACGTCGTTGACCACCGTGTAGCCCCAGACGTGGTCGAGCGCGTCCTCCTCGGAGATGTCGCGGCCGGGACGCCCGATGATGACCCCGAGCTCGGCTTCGTAGTCGACGGCCTCGCTGAGCGAGCGCGGCCACGACGTGGTCTCGCCGTGCGCGGTGAGCGAGTTCGGCCACAGCACGAACACGGTCGGACCGGCGTCGGTCTTGAGACCCAGCTCGCCGGAGTGCGCGGCGTAGTTGAGGCCGACGGCGAGGATCGAGGGCGGAGCGAGCACCGCGGACGCGTACCGGATGCCGGTGAGGGGATGCCGCGGGGCGCTCGCCGCAGCGTCGCGCACGCGCGCCAGCAGGTCGTCGCCGCCGGCGATGAGCTGCTCGAGGGTGCGCGGGGCACCGGCGAAGAACTCGTCGACGAACGAGAACTCCCCGCCGTGGACGCTGACGAGACGGGGGGCTTCCGCCCCCTCCTGTGCACGGACGTGGGCGAAGCGCATGCCTCCACGCTACCGGGCTCGGCGCGGTGGGGGAGCCTGCAAGCCCCGGATGCCGTGTCGTCCGCCACCCCTAGGCTGTGCGCATGACCTCCCCCTCGCCGCTGTCGCGGCCCGGATCCGCCGAGCCGCCCCGCATCACGACGGCTCCCCAGACGGCGGTGTCGGCGACCCCGCCCGGCTCGCGACGCGGAGGCGTGGCGCTGTGGATCGTCGCCGTGCTGCTGGTGCCCCTCCTCGCGCTGCTGGTGCGCTACTTCACCGCGTTCCTCGGCACGGCGGCGTCGTTCATCGGGCTCGTCCTGGCCGTCATCCCCTTCGTCATCGTGTGGTTCGCCGTGCGCTACATCGACCGGTGGGAACCCGAGCCCCGTCGTCTTCTCGTCTTCGCGGTGGCGTGGGGTGCGATCGCCTCGGTCGCGATCGCTCTGGGTGTCGATCTCGTCATCACGCTCGCCGCGGGGCCCCTTCCGGGCGCCGTGAGCAGCGTCATCCAGGCGCCCCTGGTCGAAGAGGTCGCCAAGGGACTCGGGGTGCTGTTGATCTTCGCCTTCGCCCGTCGCGCCTTCGACGGTCCGGTGGACGGCATCGTCTACGGTGCGCTGATCGGGGCGGGCTTCGCGCTGACCGAGAACGTGCAGTACTTCGCGATCAGCTACCTCGAGGGCGGCCCCGCGCAGGTCGCGAGCACGTTCTTCCTGCGTGCCGTGCTCTCGCCGTTCGCCCACGTCATGTTCACGAGCCTCACGGGGTTCGCTTTCGGCCTCGCCGCGCGCCAGGGGCTGCGTGCGGGGGCCGCGCTCCGCTACGGCGTCCCGGGCCTGCTGGGCGCGATCGTTCTGCACGCGCTGTGGAACGGTTCGGCCACCTTCTTCGACTTCTTCGAGGTGTACGCCGCGCTGCAGGTGCCACTGTTCGTGCTGTTCATCCTCGGCATCCTGGCTCTGCGTCGCGAGGAGTCCCGGCTGACGAGGGCCCGGCTGGGGGAGTACGCCGCGGCGGGGTGGTTCACCCCTCAAGAGGTGGACATGCTGGCGACCGGCCCGGGTCGACGGTCGGCCCTGGCGTGGTCTCGGACCCTGCCGGGGGACCGCGCCGCGGTGATGAAGGGTTTCATCGCGGATGCCACGGCTCTCGCCGCCGCGAGACAGCGCTCGCTGTCGGGACGCGACCCGAACGCCCCCGCCACGGAGCGCTACCTGCTCGAGCGCACGACCGCCGCCCGCGCGGCGCTGCTCCGCCCCTGACGGGAGCCGGAGAGGGGGTCTTGACAGCATCGCGGCGCGGGAGCACCATCAATGTAGGCCAACTCAGCGCCCGGTAGACACGCAGGCATCGCCGCGGCACCGGGCGCTGAGTCTTTCTCCGGCCGGATTGTCCAGGGGGCTCGCGGGCGGCGCGTCCGTGCTTGGATGGAGTCATGACTGATCGCACCAAGCCGGAGTTCGACGCTCCCAGCGGCCCCGCCCCCTCCGACCTCGTCATCCGCGACATCATCGTCGGCGACGGCGACGAGGCGAAGCCCGGCGACACCGTCACCGTGCACTACGCCGGTGTCGAGTACGAGTCGGGTGAAGAGTTCGACTCCTCGTGGGGTCGTGGCGAGAGCATCCAGTTCCCCCTCCGCGGCCTGATCCAGGGCTGGCAGGACGGCATCCCGGGCATGAAGGTCGGCGGACGCCGCGAGCTCGTGATCCCGCCGCACCTGGCCTACGGTCCCGCCGGCGGGCACTTCCTCGGGGGAAAGACCCTCATCTTCATCATCGACCTGCTGAAGGTCGGCTGATCAGCCGTTCTTCATCGTCTGTTCACGAACCCGAGGGGGCTGCGGCCTCCTCGGGTTCGTTGTTTTCCTCGATCGTGGAATACATTCGTGTGAATGGGAGTTGGACCCCGGCAGGACGCCGATACGGCTCCCCAGACCTTTAGGAGTGACATGACTGACACCACCGCCCTCGACATCCCCGGTTACAAGGCGGGCACCTGGGTGCTCGACCCCTCGCACAGCGAGGTCACCTTCTCGGTGCGCCACATGATGATCTCGAAGGTGCGCGGCACCTTCGGCATGAAGAGCGCCACGATCGTCGCTCCCGAGAACCCCCTCGAGGCCACCGTCGAGGCATCCGTCGACGTCACCTCGGTCGACACCAAGGACGAGGGTCGCGACCAGCACCTCCGTTCGGCGGAGTTCTTCGACGTCGAGACCTACCCGACGATGGACTTCCGCTCCACCGGTGTCCGCCTCGAGGACGGCGACTTTCTCGTCGACGGCGACCTGACCATCCGCGGCATCACCAAGCCCGCGACCTTCGCCCTCGACTTCGGCGGCTTCGGCACCGACCCGTGGGGCAACTACAAGGCCGGTGCGACCGCCAAGACGGTCATCAACCGCGAAGACTTCGGCCTCACCTGGAACGCGGCCCTCGAGACCGGTGGCGTGCTCGTCGGCAAGGACGTCACCATCGAGCTCGACCTGCAGCTC
Organism: Microbacterium sp. Leaf203; assembly: GCF_001421275.1. Classification (NCBI taxonomy): domain Bacteria; kingdom Bacillati; phylum Actinomycetota; class Actinomycetes; order Micrococcales; family Microbacteriaceae; genus Microbacterium; species Microbacterium sp. Leaf203. Next base: position 1,583,797 of record NZ_LMKF01000022.1, read on the forward strand.
TCGCTCCAGGCGTGATCGCTCCGCAGCTGACGCTGCGGATGTGAACTCCTCGAAGGCCCCGGGTGCTCGGCATCCGGGGCCTTCGTCGTGCCGGCGGAGGAGCGGGTCCGCTCAGGCGCGAGCGTGACGCCGCAGGCGGATGCGCTGCTGCACGAGCAGAATGCCGACGAACACCACCGCCGCGCCCACGGGCTCGTTCCACGAGATGCGCTCGCCCAGGATCAGGATGCCGAGAGCCACCCCGACCACCGGGGTGATGTACGTGACGGTCGAGGCGCGGGTCGGCCCCCAGGCGCGCAGGGTGTTCTGGTTCCAGACGTAGGCGATCCCGGTGCCGAGGACGCCGAGGGCGACGATGCTCCCGACGACCGGCAGGGTCAGGTGCATCGGCTCGGCCAGGATGAACGGCGACAGCAGCACCATGAACGCCGCCGCCGGCCCGATGTAGCCGAACGCGAAAGCGATGCCCGAGAGGCCGGTGTCGCCGAGGAAGCGGCGCATGTACGCGAGGCTGAAGCCGTAACAGGCTGTCGCGCCCAGGAGGGCGACCTGCGCGATCGTGCTGTCGCCCACATCGGCCACGGCGCCCGGCGCGATGATCACCACGACACCCGCGATGCCCACGGCGATGCCGATCAGCTGCCCGAGCTTCAGGCTCTCGACGCGGAAGACCGCCCACGCCATGATCGCGGTCATGATCGGCGTGGTCGCGTTGAAGATGCTCGCCAGCCCCGAGGAGACGTGCTGCTCCGCCCACGCGAACAGCAGGAACGGAACCACGCAGAAACTCAGCGACAGCACGCTCAGGTGCCCCCACACTCGGCGATCGCGGGGCAGACGCTCGCGGCGGATCGCCACGATCGCGGCCAGCGCCAGGGCGCCGAACAGCAGCCTGCCGCCGGCGACCTGCGCCGGGGTCATGCCGGTCAGGGCGATCGCGATGAAGAGGAAGCTCGAGCCCCACACGATGCCGGTGAGCACGAACTGCACGGCGATCGAGACGGGCGAGGGAGCGGAGGTGGATGCCACGGAGCCGACACTACGGCCGACCAGCGACATCGCGCGGGCCGGCCGAGTGCGACGGCCGGAATCCGCCGACGATCGGCAGCTCGGGGTCGCACGACGAGAAGGGATGGGCCGACGAGTCAGGGCTGAGGGTCGAGCGCGTCGTACGCGCGGAAACGCGGCGAGAACCGTACGAGGGTGCCGACGAGACCGAGGATCAGGATGCCGCCGAACAGCGGCGGCACCCACAGGGCGGCGAGGGTCGCCAGGGTGCCGGCGTAGAGGGCTCCGACGCGAGGGCCGCCGGCCACCACGACGACGAAGATGCCCTGGAGGCGCCCGCGCATGGCATCCGGAACCGCCGCCTGCATCATGGTCGACCGATAGATCGCGCTGACGTTGTCGGCGGCGCCGGACACCGCCAGGACCACCGCGGCGAGGGCGATGAGGGCGACCGCTGCGTGGGTCTCGTCCACCAGGGCCGGGCGGAGCCAGCCGAGAGTGGCCGCGAGAAGCACGAGACCGAAGAGGCCGATCGATAGGCCGTAGACCTGGATCGCACGTTCGACGCCGAGCCCCTGCCGGCGTACGCGCCCGATCGGGCCCGAGAACAGGCTGGAGAAGAAGGCCCCCGCGGCGACGGCCGCCGTCAGGATGCCGGTGGTGATCGCCCCGCCGCCCAGCAGCACCGCCCCGATCGCCGGGAACAGGGCCACCGGCTGCCCGAAGGTCATCGCGATGACGTCGAGGATGTACTGCAGCCGGATGTTCGGAGCCCGACGGAGGAAGCGCACGCCGTCGCGGAACGACTCGAGTCCGGGTCGGACGATCTCACCCTCGGGGCGGAGCTTCGGCAGCGACCAGAGGCCGAGGAACAGCGAGGTCATCAGGAGGACGTCGAGAGAGTAGGTCCAGGCGTAACCCGCGACGGCGACGAGCACGCCGGCCAGGGCCGGGCCCGCCATCACCATGACCCCGACGGTGACGCCCTGCAATGCGGCGGCGGCGGGCAGCAGATCCCGGGGGATGAGGCGGGGGGTGATCGCGGACTTCGTCGCCATCACGATGGAGTTCGCCGCGGAGTTCACCACGCTGAGCACGAAGAGCCACCCGACGGTCTCGAGACCTGTCCACGCGAGAGCGGCGAGCAGCGCGGTCGAGGCGAACGTGACCACCGCGGCCAGCAGGGCGACGGTGCGTCGGTCGAAGGCGTCGGCGAGCATGCCGCCGTACAGGCCCGCCGCAACCATGGGGAGCAGCCCCGCGACCGCGATCATCGACACCGCGAACGTGCTCTGGGTCAGCTCGAACACGTGGAGCATGACGGCGACGACCGTCAGCTGGCCACCGAGGCCGGCGAGCGTCGACCCCACCCAGAGTCGCGCGAACGCCGGCGAGGTCGTCAGGGGCCGCAGATCGATGAACGCACCGCGGGCGCCTCGGCGCGGGGGAGCGGCGGGATCGGTCTGACTCACGGATCGAGGCTACGCCAGCCCTCCGACACACCGGACGCCGCGGACCGGTGCGGTGTCGGCATCCCGATGCTGGTAGACTCATGCGGTTGCCGTTCGATCGGCCGCGGATAAAGAGAGCTCGCACATCGTGTGACGGGCGCCGCGCAATGAGAAGGAAGGGGATCCCATCTATGGCACTCGAAGCAGACGTCAAGAAGGCGATCATCGAAGAGTACGCGACGCACCCCGGTGACACCGGATCCCCCGAGGTGCAGGTCGCGATGATGACGCAGCGCATCAAGGACCTCACCGAGCACCTCAAGACCCACAAGCACGACCACCACTCGCGCCGTGGGCTCTTCCTGCTCGTCGGTCAGCGCCGCCGCCTGCTGGGTTACCTGCAGGACGTCGACATCAACCGTTACCGCTCGCTCATCGAGCGTCTCGGTCTGCGTCGCTAATCGCACCAGCGTTCTATCGCGCAAAACATTCTTGGAAGGCCGCCCCACGGTGTGGGGCGGCCTTCGTCATTCCCGGCGCTCGCCGCGGTGCTCGCTTCTCCCCGCCCGCCGTGCCCCCACGCGATAAACGCCGATCCTTCCGAGACGCGCGGTGTCGCGGCGTGTCTCGTAAGGACCGGCGTTTATCGAGAAGGGTGCCCGGAGGTCAGGATGCCGTGCGGGCGGCGACCAGGTCGGGATGCCAGCGCTCGGCCACGTCGGGGTGGGCGCGCAGCCGCGACTTGAGGGCGTTCTCGCCGTAGGTCGCGTGGATGGGGTTGTCGGGGTCGTCCTCGACGCCGCGAGACTGGGCGGCGAGCTCGGCCGGCAGCTCGATGATCGGCAGCCGCGCGTCGAGGGCCGGGTTGAAGAAGAACGGCACCGAGATGCGCTCGTCGGGGAACCGCGGCGAGATCACCCGGTGGTTCGTCGCCCGCAGGTAGCCCTGCGTGGCGTACTCGAGCAGTTCGCCGATGTTGACCACGAAGGCGCCGGGCACCGGGGGAGCGTCGACCCACTCGCCGTCGCGCTCGACCTGCAGGCCGCCCTTTCCGGGCTCGACCCACAGCAGGGTCAGCACGCCCGAATCCTTGTGGGCGCCCACCCCCTGCTGGGGGGTCGGGTCGTCCTTGCCGGGGTAGCGGACGATCTTGATGAGGGTCTGCGGGTCGCCGAAGTGGCGGTCGAAGTACTGTTCCTCCGCGCCCAGGGCGAGGGCCCACGCGCGGAGGAGCTTGCGTGCGACGCCCGTGAGGTGGTCGTGCCACTCGGTCACGACGTCCTGCAGCTCGGGCTGCGCCGCGGGCCACAGGTTCGGGCCGACGAGACGGTTGTATCCCGGGCCGTCGGGGTCGGTCAGGGGGGCCCGCTCGGGTCCGATGTCGATCTGCTCGCGCCAGTCGACCCGGCCCTGCGTGCGCTCGCCGCCGACGCGCGTGTACCCGCGGAAGTGGGGGCTCGTGACGTTCTCGATCGAGAGCTTTTCGGCCTCGGGCAGGGCGAAGAAGTCCTTCGCCGCCCGCAGCAGGCGCGCCTCGAGTTCGGCGCTCACCCCGGTGCCGGTCAGGTAGAAGAACCCGACGTCGTGGGTGGCGGCGCGCAGCTCGTCGCGGAAGCGGGCGGCGGCGCCGGGGCCCTGGTCGAGGAGCGAGAGGTCGAGAACGGGGAGGTTCAGGTCGGACATGGATCGAGGCTAGGTCGGCCCGCGCGATGCCGCCCGAATATTGCCGACGATTACCGCTCGGCGGGTGACGCCCGCGTCGAGAGGAATGATCCCGCCGATTCCTGGTGGGAATCGTCCCGGGTATTGCGTATTGTGTAGTGGTCAGGTGAGGCTGTCCTTACCTTCCGCAGTGCCGCGGCGTCCTCACCCCCATCGTGAAAGTCGGGTCCTCCGCTCGTGCTCGCAAGCTTCTTCGCCACCTTCCTCATCGGTCTGCGTGAGGGCCTCGAGGCGGCCCTGGTCGTCGGCATCCTCGTCGCCTACCTCACGCGTCTCGACCGCCGCGACGCGCTCCCCACGCTGTGGACCGGTGTGGGACTCGCCGTCGCCCTCGCCCTCGGCGTCGGGGCGATCTTCACCTTCGGCGCGTACATGCTGACGTTCGAGGCGCAGGAGCTCCTCGGCGGCGGGCTGTCCCTGCTGGCCGTCGCGATGGTCACGTGGATGATCTTCTGGATGCAGAAGGCGGGGCGCACGCTCAAGGCGGGCCTCGAGGGCGGCCTCGACAAGGCGCTGCGCGGGGGCGTCTGGGCGCTCGTGGCCATCGGGTTCGTCTCGGTCGCGCGCGAGGGCGTCGAGACGACCCTTCTGCTGTGGTCGATGGTGCAGTCGTTCGGCGAATCGCCCGTCGCCCTGTTGGGCGCCCTGCTCGGGCTGGTGACGGCCGTCGTGCTCGGCTGGTTCATCGCGCGCGGCATGCTGCGCCTGAACCTCGGCCGCTTCTTCACCTGGACCGGCGGCGTCCTCGTCATCGTCGCGGCCGGCGTCCTCGCCTATGCCTTCCACGATCTGCAGGAGGCGGGAGTCCTTCCCGGCCCCTTCGGAGCCGGGGCGCCGCTCGATCCCGCGACCGGTGCGGTCGCCACCGGGTGGGCCGGCTTCCCCTTCGGTTGGGCGTTCGACGTCTCCACCACCATCGCGCCCGACAGCGCGCTCGCCGTGCTGCTGCAGGCGACGGTCGGCTTCATGCCGCAGATGACCTGGCTCCAGGTGATCGCCTGGGTGGTGTACATCGCCATCGTCGCGCCCCTCTTCTTCCGCGGCGTGCGCGCGAACCGCCGCCCGCGGCCGACGGGTGCGGCGGCGTCGGATGCGGCCCCTCGCTCCACCGCCGCGGTGGAGCCGGCCCGGGTCGGGTCCTCGCCCACCGCCCCGCCCGCCACCGCCACCCCGTAGACCCCCGTCACCGCCCGCGTGCCCGACGCCGCGGCATCCCTCTCTCATCGATCGGAGAACCATGAACTCGACACGCCTCCTCGCGGCGACCGCCGCGGCCGGCGCGACCGTCCTGCTCCTGTCCGGCTGCGTCGCCAAGTCCGACGCGGCGGCCTCGGGTGCGCTGTCCGTCACCTCGACCGGCGACGGCTGCGCCGTCTCGGCCGCCAGCGCGCCCAGCGGCACCGTCGCCTTCGACGTGAGCAACAAGAGCGACCAGGTCACGGAGTTCTACCTCTTGGCATCCGACGGTCTGCGCATCGTCGGCGAAGTCGAGAACATCGCCCCGGGTGCCTCGCGCAACCTCACGGTCGTCGCGCAGCCCGGCGACTACTTCACCCTCTGCAAGCCCGGCATGGTCGGCGACGGGGTGGGCAAGGCGAGCTTCACCGTCACCGGAGACGCCGTCGCCGTCAGCGGTCCGGATGCCGAGCAGAAGCAGAAGGCCGTCGACCTCTACGCCGCCTTCGTCAAGGACCAGGTCGGACAGCTGATCCCCGCCGTGCAGACCTTCACCGCCGCCTACGAGTCGGGCGACGACGCCACGGCGAAAGAGCAGTTCCCGCGCGTGCGCGCCTTCTACGAGCGCATCGAGCCGATCGCCGAGGCGCTCGGCGACCTCGATCCGCGCATCGACTACCGCGAGGTCGACGCCGTGGCCGAGGGGCTGGACTGGACCGGGTTCCACCGCATCGAGAAGGACCTCTGGGTTCCGGCGCAGGACGCCCTGAACGCCGACGGCGAGACTCCCGCGTGGAAGGACTGGGCGCCCTCGACCCCCGCCGAGCGCGCGACCTACGGTGACAAGCTCGTCGCCGACACCCAGGAGCTGTACGACTACGTACACTCCGACGCCTTCACCCAGGCGCTCGACGCGCAGGGCGTCGCGGGGATCTCGAACGGGGCGATCTCGCTGCTCGACGAGGTGGCCACGGGCAAGATCAGCGGCGAAGAGGACTGGTGGTCGGGCACCGACCTCAACGACTTCGCGGCGAACGTCGAGGGCTCGAAGATGGCCTTCTCGCTCGTGCGCGATTTCGCCGACTCGAAGGGCGACAAGGGCACCGCGCTGGTGTCGCGCATCGACGGCGGCTACGCCGATCTCGAGGCGGCCCTGGCGAAGTACGGCTCCCTCGACGCCGGCTTCGTCCCCTACAGCCAGATCACCGAGGCCGACAAGCGCCAGCTCACCGACCTCATCAACGCCCTCGCCGAGCCGCTCTCGCAGCTGACGGTGACGATCCTGGAGTGAGCGTGAGCGACGCGCAGAACACGCCGGAGGAGCAGACCCCGGATGCCACGGGCTTGTCTCGCCGTGGGCTGATGGGCCTCGCCCTCGGCGCCGGGGCCACGGGACTCGTCGTCGGCGTCGGAGGCGGTCTCGTCGGCGGTCAGGCCTACGCCCTTGAGCAGCAGAAGGCGGTGAAGGATGCCGCGGCGGTGATGACCGGCATCCATCAGCCCGGGATCACGACGCCGGTGCAGGAGCACCTGCACTTCGCCTCGTACGACATGATGGCGCGGACGACGCGCGACGACCTCGCCGAGTTGCTCTCGGACTGGACGTACGCCGCGACCCGCATGATGCAGGGGCTCGAGGTGACCGCCACGGGTGCCGTGGGCGGCTCTCCCCAGGCGCCGCCGGACGACACGGGCGAGGCCCTGGGCCTGCCGGCGAGCAACCTCACCATCACGTTCGGATTCGGGCCCTCGCTGTTCGACCAGCGCTTCGGACTCGAGGGGCAGCGTCCCGACGGGCTCGAGCGTCTGCCGGCGTTCCTCGGCGACGATCTCGACCCGCTGCGTTCCGACGGCGATCTCTGCATCCAGGCCTGTGCGGACGACCCGCAGGTGGCGGTCCACGCCATTCGCAACCTCAGTCGGATCGCCTTCGGGCGGGCGACGATCCGGTGGTCGCAGCTCGGGTTCGGTCGCACCTCGAAGACGACCTCGGAGCAGACGACCCCTCGGAACCTGTTCGGGTTCAAGGATGGAACGGCCAACATCCTCGCCGACGACGCGGCCGCTCTCGACGAGAACGTGTGGGTGTCGGCATCCGAGGGTCCGGCCTGGCTCGCGGGCGGGTCGTACCTGGTCGCGCGGCGCATCTCGATGCTCATCGAGACGTGGGACCGCACGCGTCTGGCCGAGCAGGACCGCGTGATCGGTCGTGACAAGGCGAACGGCGCACCGCTCTCGGGCGGCGACGAGTTCACCGCGCCGGACTTCGCGGCGGCGGGCGCCACCGGGGTCCCGGCGATCGACCCGCGCAGCCACGTGCGCCTCGCGCACCCCGACATGAACGGCGGTATCCGACTGCTGCGTCGCGGGTACAACTTCGTCGACGGCACGACCGATTTGGGGCGGCTCAACGCCGGCCTGTTCTTCCTGTCGTTCCAGAAGAGCCCGCAGCGGTACATCACCGTGCAGAAGGCCCTCTCGACGGATGCCATGAACGAGTACGTCCGCCACGTCGGCTCGGGGCTGTGGGCCGTGCCGCCCGCACCGGCCGCGGGGGCATCGGTGGGGGCGGGGATGCTCGGGGCGTAACGCCTGTGCCGACTCGTGAACGCTCCCTGCGCCGGGAAACGCCCGCTGAACGCGTTTCCCGGTGTGGGGAGCGTTTCTCGCTGATCGGGAGGGTGCGGCCGGAATAAAGCTCGGCGCTGCGCGTTCCACCATGTATATTCAGATGCATACAAATGGAAGAGGCATCATGAGCGAGACGAACACCTGGCCCGGAATGCAGTTCGGTGTCATGACGGTGAGCGACATCACCCAGGACCCGACCACCGGTACGACGCCGAGCGAAGCCCAGCGCATCAAAGACACCCTCACGATCGCCAAGCACACCGAAGAGGTCGGCCTCGACGTCTTCGCGCTCGGCGAGCACCACAACCCGCCGTTCTGGTCGTCGTCGCCCACGACGACGCTCGCGTACATCGCGGCCCAGACCGAGCGCCTCATCCTCACGACCTCCACGACCCTCATCACCACGAACGACCCGGTGAAGATCGCCGAGGACTTCGCGATGCTGCAGCACGTGTCGGGCGGTCGCGCCGACCTCATGCTCGGCCGCGGCAACACCGGCCCGGTCTACCCCTGGTTCGGCAAGGACATCCGCCAAGGTCTGCCCCTGACCATCGAGAACTACGACCTGCTGCACAAGCTGTGGCGTGAAGACGTCGTCGACTGGGAGGGGAAGTTCCGCACCCCGCTGCAGGGCTTCACCTCGACCCCGCGTCCCCTCGATGGTGTGCCCCCGTTCGTGTGGCACGGCTCGATCCGCACGCCCGAGATCGCCGAGCAGGCCGCGTACTACGGCAACGGCTTCTTCGCGAACAACATCTTCTGGCCCAAGGAGCACTACCAGCGCCTGATCACGCTGTACCGCGAGCGCTTCGCCCACTACGGACACGGCACGCCCCAGCAGGCGATCGTCGGCCTCGGCGGTCAGGTGTTCATGCGCGCCAACTCGCAGGACGCCGTGCGCGAGTTCCGCCCGTACTTCGACAACGCTCCCGTCTACGGCCACGGTCCGAGCCTCGAGGACTTCAGCGAGATGACCCCGCTGACCGTCGGCTCGCCGCAGCAGATCATCGACCGCTACGCCGCGATGCGCGAGACGTTCGGCGACTACCAGCGCCAGCTCTTCCTCATCGACCACGCGGGTCTTCCGACCAAGACCGTGCTCGAGCAGCTCGACATCCTGGGCGGCGAGGTCGTGCCGGTGCTGCGCAAGGAGCTGCAGAAGAACCGCCCCGCCGAGGTGCCCGACGCGCCCACGCACGCCAACCAGGTCGAGAAGATCTACGCCGGTGCGGCTCCGCGTCAGGCGGTTCCCGGCGCGAATCGCGGCGACAACATGGTCTCGGGCAGCCCGTACCAGGATGCCGCGCCTCGCTCGGGCAGCGCCTTCGGTGCGGCCGCGTCGAAGGTCGGTGCCTGAGATGGCCGCCCGTCGCATCGCGGTCGTGACCGCGGGCCTGTCGACGCCCTCGTCGACCCGTATGCTCGGCGACCGGCTCAGCCACGCCGTGCTCGCGGAGCTGCGCGAGCGCGGCATCGAGGCCACCGCCGACGTGTTCGAGCTGCGCGACTACGCGCACGACCTCACCGATAACCTGCTCACCGGCTTCGCCCCGCCCGCCCTCGAGCAGATGATCAACACGGTCGTCTCGGCCGACGGCATCATCGCGGTGACGCCGATCTTCTCGACGAGCTACTCGGGCCTGTTCAAGTCGTTCATCGACGTGCTCGACCCGCAGGCGCTCACCGGAACCCCCGTGCTCCTCGGCGCGAACGCCGGCACCGCGCGGCACTCGCTCGCGATCGACTACGCGATCCGCCCGCTGTTCATCTACCTGCACGCCAACCCCGTGCCGACCGGTGTGTTCGCCGCCTCGAGCGACTGGGGCGCCAACGCCGACGAGGTCGCCCCGCTCGGATCCCGCGTCGACCGCGGTGCTCGGGAGCTCGCGGATGCCATCGCCGCCCGCGAACCCGTCCGCGACGCCGATCCGTTCGATCCCTCGTCGTACCTCGGCGAGGGCCGCTCGTTCGGCCACCTGCTGGGTGGACTGTCGGGGGAGTGACCCTGTGACGAAGCCCCGTCGCCCGTTGGTTCGGGGGGCGGGGCGTCGTGCTTTTCGCCGGGCGGCGCAGAGTGGGCGATTCGCGCAACTTCCGTCGTGATGCGGGGTCTCGGGCTGAGGTTGTGCGGGTTGCTGAGGCTGCGTGAATCGCGCGGCGGGGGCGGGGCGGACAGCCGCAACGCATTCGGATCGGGGAAGCGTTGGCATCCGGATCTGTCGCTACGGTCCGAATCCGATGCGGGTGCGGGGGTCGCGCCGGGGCGCCCGCGCGCGGATCTAGGGTGGGGAGCGAGCCGGAGGAGACCGAATGGATGCCACGCAGTGGGACGAGCGTTATCGCGCCTCCGCCGGGGGAGTGTGGGCCACCCAGCCTCCCGCCGTCGTCCGCGAGATCGCCGGCGCGCTGCCGCCGGGCTCCGCGATCGACGTCGCAACCGGCGACGGGCGCACGGCCCTCTGGCTGGCGCAGCGCGGGTGGGAGACCACGGGCGTCGACTTCTCGAGCGCTGGTCTCGCGCTCGCCGCGGCCCGCCCGGGCGGCGACGCCGTCTCGTGGGTGCGTGCCGACGTGCACGAGTTCGAGCCCGCGGCATCCGTCGATCTCGTGGTGTCGTGCTACCTGCACCTGGACGACAACGCCGCCGCGATCGCGCGCATCGCCGAATGGGTGGCGCCCGGGGGAACCCTCATCGTGCTCGGCCACGACGTCGACAACATCGCCGCGGGCGGGCACGGACCCTCTGACCCGGCGATCCTCTACACGCCCGAGCTGCTGCGCGGCGCGCTCGACGACCGTTTCGGCGTCGAGCGCTGCGAGCAGGTGACGCGCGGCTCCGCTGATTCCGAGCTGCGCGACGGGCACACGAGTCCCGCGACCGACACGGTGCTGCACGCGGTGCGGGTGCGCTGAGGAGCGCCGCCGCCCCGCCCGCGACCGGGGGCTTCGACGGGCTCAGCCGCCTGCGTTGCGCCTCACAGCACGATGTCGTCGGTGCTGCGCAGTTCGCGCGCGGCGACCGGTCGCAGGCCGCGACGAACGAAGGTGTCGGCCTCGACGAGCGGTCCGACGTCGACGCCCGCCTCGGTCGCGAGGTCGGCGATCGGCACTTGGAACGTGCGGAACGCCCCGAGGGGCGGCACGACGAGGCCCTGCCGGGTGTCGACGAGGTCGCTCTGATCGAGCACGAAACCGGCCGCGGCGAGTGCATCGCCCTCGCGCCACGCGGCGATCTTCCAGAAGCGCAGCGGCACCCGGATGCCGCGATAAGGCGGATCGTCGTCGGCGAGCACCGGCGCGGTGAACACGGCGAGGCGCTGGTCGGTCGTCTCGGCGTAGGCCAGCACGTGGTCTTCGAGACCGAGCCAGAGCTCTTTCGACTGGTTGAAGCCGGCGGCCTGTGGGGCGGCGTTCGTGTAGAAGAAGGTCGCCTCGGTGGCCTCGCGCGCCTCAGCGGTGGAGCCCCAGCCCGGGTCGCGCCGACGCACGAGGTGCCCGCGGTCGAGGTCGTTGCGGCTGTAGACGTCAGGCCCTGCCTGCGCGTCTGCGGAAACGCGGGGATCGAGTCGCCACTCACCGGTTCGCGCGAGGTTGAGCAGGCGGGCGCCGTCGATGACCACGGCGGTGACCGCCGCGAAGCGCCGCTGCTCGTCGAGCAGCACGCTGAAGCGCGGGTAGTCGAGCCGCGTGGTGGGTTGTTCAGGAGAAGGGAGGGGCAGGGGGATGCCGAGGAAGTCCGGGTCGTAGCCGTCGCTCATGCCCCCATCGTGCCGGTGACCTCCGACATCGCGACAGACTGGGTCGATGGAACAGCACGTGAAGACCCGCCCCGACGCCGCCGCGGGGTTCTTCGCCGCCGAGGCCGCCGGGCTCCGCTGGCTCGCCGAGGCGGGCGGCGCGCGCATCGCCGAGGTGATCGAGGTCGCGGACCGGCGAATCGTGCTGGAGCGCATCGCCGAGGCGCGTCCCTCCGCGGAGGCCGCCGACGCCTTCGGTGCCGCGCTCGCCGCGACCCACGACGCGGGGGCCGAGGCATTCGGCTCGCCGCCGCCCGGCTGGACGGGCGACATCTTCATCGGCAGCCGCCCACAGCCGGCGCGGCCGAAGCCGACCTGGGGCGTCTTCTACGCGGCGCAGCGCGTCGAGCCGTTCGTGCCGATCGCCCTCGCGGCCGGCAACCTGTCGGCATCCGGAGCCGAGGTCGTCGACCGCGCATGCGCGCTGATCGCGGCGGGGGCCTTCGACGACGACGAGCCGCCCGCCCGTCTGCACGGCGACCTCTGGGCGGGCAACGTGCTGTGGGGCGAGGAGGGTGTCGTGCTGATCGACCCGGCAGCGCAGGGCGGTCATCGCGAGACCGATCTCGCGATGCTCGCGCTGTTCGGGTGCCCCTTCCTCGAGCGGATCGTCGACGCTTACGACCGGGTGCGCCCACTGCGCGACGGCTGGAGCGAGCGCGTGCCCGTGCACCAGTTGCATCCGCTCGCCGTGCACGCCGCCGGACACGGGCCGTCGTACGGCCGGGCCCTCGTCGACGCCGCCGAGCAGACGCTCGCGCTGGGCTGAGGCGCCGGGTGACGGCATCCGGGATCGGCGCGAGCAGAATCGCAGATTCGCACCGGAATAGGACGCACGACCGCGCGAGATCCGACACGGCGCGATCGTCCGATTCCGCGAGGGTCAGGAGCGCGCGGCCGCCCGGTGCTTCGCCCGCCGCGCGAGCACCAGATCGATGCCGACGCCGATCCCCACGGCCACGACGATCGACACCACCACAGCCACCACCGGACCGCCCGGCACGAGCGCCGCGACGACCGCCCCGATCACCGCTTGGTACGCCGCCCACGCGAGGGCCGCGAGCGCCGCGACGCCCAGGTACCGCGCCGGATTCACCCGCGCCGCCCCCGCCGCGAGGTTGACCGCGAGCCGCGCGAAGGGCACGAACCGCGCGGTGAAGAGCACGACGGCGGCGTTGCGTTCGAGGCGCGCCCGCGCCCAGTCGAGGGCGGCGGAGACGCGGGGCCCGCGCATCCAGGCCCAGCGCTCGACGCCCACGAGACGTCCCACCAGATAGCAGCCGAGGTCGCCGACGAAGGCCGCGGCCCCCGCGACGAGGATCACCGCGGCGAGCGGGGGAGTGCCGTGGGCGACGGCGAGGGCACCGAACGCCGTGACCGCGGCCTCACCGGGGATGACGACGAGGAACGCGTCGGCGAACACGAGCAGTGCCATCGCGGGCAGGGCCCACGGGCTCGCCGCGATCGCCTGCAGCCAGGCGTCGACTCCGTCCATTCCGTCACTCTCCGCCGCTGATCGAGACGCCCCGCCGACGCGGGGGTGACGCCCGGCGGAGCATCCGGTGAACATCGCGAACGTCGGGCGCGAACGGCCCCCGAGAGGCCGCGACACGCCTCACCCTGGTCTCGTGAGAGTCGCGCTGCTGGCCGAATCCTTCCTCCCGCACATGAACGGGGTCACCGGTTCCGTTCTCCACGTCCTGCGCCATCTGGCGGAGGCGGGCCACGAGACCCTCGTGATCGCCCCCAAATCCGGCGACGTCACCGCCGACCTGCACGGAGCCCGCACCGAGCTGCTGCGTTCGGTTCCCCTGCCGTCGTACCCCGAGGTGCGCGTGGTCTTCGCCCGGGCCGCGCGCCTGGGAGCCCTGCTGCGCGACTTCGACCCCGACGTCGTGCACCTGGCATCGCCGTTCGTGCTGGGGTGGCAGGGTCTCGCGGCCGCTGACGCGCTGAAGATCCCCTCGGTCGCGGTCTATCAGACGGACGTCGTCGCCTACTCGCAGAAGTACGGACTGCCGCACGCGACCGCTCTCGTCGCCGGACACGTCTCGCGCCTGCACCGCCGGGCGACCCTGACGCTCGCGCCCTCGTCGGCGTCGACCCGGCAGCTCGAGGACCTCGGCGTCGACCGCATCCGCCGGTGGGGCAGGGGAGTGGATGCCGTGCGCTTCGCCCCCGAGCACCGCGACGACCGGTGGCGGGCGCGGATCGCCCCGAACGGCGAGCGCATCATCGGCTACGTCGGTCGCCTGGCGCCCGAGAAGCAGGTCGACGACCTCCGCGCCCTCGCCGACCTCCCCGACACGCGGCTGGTCATCGTCGGCGACGGCCCCTCGCGTCCCGCCCTCGAGAAGGCGATCCCGGATGCCGTGTTCACCGGCCACCTGGGCGGTTCGGAGCTCGCGTCGACCCTCGCGGGCTTCGACGTGTTCGTGCACCCGGGGGAGAGCGAGACCTTCGGTCAGACCATTCAAGAGGCGCTCGCGAGCGGTGTGCCGGTGGTTGCTACGGGTGTCGGCGGTCCCCTCGACCTCGTCCGCTCGAGCGTCGACGGGTGGCTCTACAAGCCCGGCGACCTCGACGACCTGCGCGCGCGCGTCGCGGACCTCGTGGGCGACGACGCCAAACGCCGCGCCTTCGCCCGCGCGGCGCGCGGCTCGGTGGAGGGACGCACGTGGGCGGCGCTGACCGGGTCGCTGGTAGAGCACTACCGCGACGCGATCGCCCTGCGCCGCGTCGACGACAGCCTGCTGCGGCGCGGCAGTCCACGACCGGCCGGCACCGCGGCATCCCGCACTCGAGGACGGTGGACGCGTTTCGTTGCCCTCGGGGACTCGCTGACCGAGGGGTTGTGCGACGCCTCGCGGATGCCGTCGGGGCAGTTCCGCGGTTGGGCCGACCGTCTCGCCGAGCTCCTCGCCGGCACCACCGACGAGGGGCCGTTCCGCTACGCGAATCTCGCCGTGCGCAGTCGTCGGGTGCGGCACCTGATCGACGAGCAGATCCCCGCCGCTCTCGCTCTGAAGCCCGACCTGGTGTCGATCCTCATCGGTGCGAACGATCTCGTGGGGCCGGCGCCGGTGCTCCCGGCGCTGGTGGCCGAGGTCGAATCGGCGGTGCGCGCGGTGCGACGGACCGGTGCCGATGTGCTGCTGGTGACGACGTTCCTGCCGCGACGGCCCGCCGCGCGCATCTTCGCCCGACGGTTCGCGGCGTACAACGTGCACCTGCGCCGGATCGCGGCGGAGCAGGGCGCGATCCTGCTCGACCTCGAGGCCGTGGGCGAGATCGGCGAGGCGCCGATGTGGGCCGATGACCTCGTGCACCTCAGTTCGGCCGGCCACCGTCTCGTCGCCTACCGCGGGGCGGAATCCCTGGGCGTGCCCGACGCGCGGGCGCTGCTCGGTCTCGACGAGGCGCTGCACGCCGACGAGGCCGAGCGTCCGCGTGGTGCCTGGCTCACGCGCGATGCTCTGCCGTGGGTGTGGCGCCGCGTGCGCGGGCGGACGGCGGGAGACGGGATCGTCGCCAAGCACGCGGGCTACATCGAGCTGCCCACCCGTGGTGATCGCGAGCGCGCCGACGCGGTCTGAGACCTTGAGATCGCGGCCGGTGCCTGCACCGAGCGACCCGGTGCCCGTCTGCGTCGCCTGCGCGCTCGCCGCGGGTGTCAGTACCAGCCGGTGCGCTGGGAGTGATCCCACGCGCCGCAGGGGGAGCCGTACCGCGAGCCGATGTACGACAGGCCCCAGGAGATCTGGGTGACGGCGTTGGTGCGCCAGTCGAGTCCGGCGGAGGCCATCTTGTCGCCGGGGAGAGCCTGAGGGATGCCGTAGGCACCGCTGCCCGCGTTGTAGGCGTCGGCCCGCCATCCCGACTCGCGGTTCCACAGCGAGACGAGGCAGGAGAACTGGTCGTCACCCCAGCCGTAGCGGCCGATCGCGCCGCGCGCCGCGGACCGCGCCTCGCTCGGACTCATGATCGGACCGGCCGGAGCCGTCGACCCCGCCCCCGAGCCGCCGCCGCCCGAACCGCCGGTCGAGCCGCTTCCGCCGCCCGATGAGCCGTTGTTCGCGCCGCCCCCGGTCGAGGTAGAGCCGCCGCCGGCCGCTCCACCACCGCTCGTCGTCCCGCCGCCCGGAGCCGCACCGCCACCGGTGCTCGCCCCGCCGGCGGATCCGCCGGGCTGCGCCGCATCGCGCTGCACCTTCTGCTCCTCGCGCGCCGCGCGCTCCTGAGCGGCGGTCGTCGCCCGGAGGGCCGCGAGCTGGTCGTAGAGATCGTCGAGGCGGCCCTGCGTCTCGCGCACCGTCGCCGCCTCGGCGTCCGCATCGCTCTGCGCCGCCGCCGCGGTGGCTCGAGCGTCGGCGGCCACACGCGCGGCTTCGTCCCGCGCCTGCTCGGCCTGCTCGCGCAGCGACGTCGCGATGTCGGCCGCACTGCGGGCGCGGCCCGCGGTGCGCGCGGCGACCTCCGAGACCCGATCCAGGATGCCGAGCCGTTCCAGCAGCGAATCGGGATCGGCATCCGTGAGCAGCTGCGCCACCAGCGGGCCGCCGCCCACGGTGCGGTACAGCCGCGCGGCGCTCGCGCCGGCGGCCGTGGCGCTCGAGGTCTCGGCGGCGTCGGCCGAGGCGCTCTCGGCGCTCAGCGCCGCCGCGCGCGCAGCGGTCGTCTCGGCCAGCAGTCGCGTCTGCTCGGCGGTCGCCGACGCGTCGAGGGCACGGCGCGACGCGTCCACGGCGACGGCCTCCGCGGCATCCAACTCCGCCCGCACCCGGGCGACGGCGCTCTCGTCGACCGCGGCGACGGGAGCCACGGACCCCGCGCCGATAACCGCCGCGGAGGCGGGGACGGGGGCGAGGGCCGCGCCGGCGAGGACGCACGCGAGAAGCGTGTGACTCGTGCTACGGATGAGGCCCATGAGGTCACGGTAGAGCACGACGTCGTGCGCTGCCCACCCGGAACGGGTCGTCGCTGGTAGGGTGGCGAGGGATGCCGTCGTGGCATCGGCTCAACTACATATGAGCTCACGGAGCAGGCCGGCAGACGCTGGTCCCCTGTGGTGGACTCCCCGTCGTATGCCGGGTGGTCGTCTACTGGTGGCCAGTCGCCGGGATTCCGGGTCGATTCGTCGGCGCGCCCTTTCTGCCTGTTCCTGCTCCTTCGCATGTCAGCTCGTCGCCCACACGGGGCGGCGAGCCTAAACAAAGAAGGAGGGACCTCTTGGAAGGTCCAGAAATCACCGCCGCTGAAGCCGTTCTCGACAACGGCCGTTTCGGCACCCGTACCGTCCGGTTCGAAACCGGACGCCTCGCTCAGCAGGCTCAGGGCGCTGTCGCCGCCTACCTCGACGAGGAGACCATGCTGCTGTCGGCCACCAGCGCCGGCAAGCACCCGCGTGAAGGATTCGACTTCTTCCCGCTGACCGTCGACGTCGAGGAGCGCTCGTACGCCGCCGGCAAGATCCCCGGCTCGTTCTTCCGCCGCGAGGGTCGTCCCTCCACCGAGGCCATCCTCGTGTGCCGCCTCATCGACCGCCCGCTGCGCCCGTCGTTCGTCGACGGCCTGCGCAACGAGGTGCAGATCGTCGTCACCGTGCTGTCGATCGCCCCCGGCGAGTTCTACGACGCGCTGGCGATCAACGCCGCCTCGCTGTCGACCCAGATCTCGGGTCTGCCGTTCTCGGGTCCCATCGCGGGTGTGCGCCTGGCGCTCATCCCCGGTCAGGGCGAGAACGCCGACCAGTGGGTCGCCTTCCCGACCGTCACGCAGCTCGAGGACGCCGTCTTCGACCTCATCGTCGCGGGCCGCGTGCTCGACGACGGCGACGTCGCCATCATGATGGTGGAGGCCGAGGCCACCGAGGGCAGCTGGAACATGATCAAGGGCGGCGCGACCAAGCCGAACGAGCAGGTCGTCGCCGAGGGCCTCGAGGCCGCCAAGCCCTTCCTGCGCCAGCTCGTCGACGCGCAGAACGAGGTCGCGCGCACCGCGGCCAAGGAGATCCAGTCGTTCCCCGTCTTCCCGGCCTACAGCCAGGAGACCTACGACTTCGTCGCCGGTCGCGCTTACGACCGTCTGGTGCCCGTGTACCAGATCGCCGACAAGCAGGAGCGTCAGAACGCCGATGACGAGGTCAAGACCTCGGTCAAGGAGCAGCTCGTCGCCGCCGTCGAGTCGGGCGAGCTGCCCGCCGTCGCGACCCTCGAGTTCAACGCCGCGTACAAGTCGGTCACCAAGACGATCGTCCGCGGTCGCATCCTGGCCGAGGGCGTCCGCATGGACGGCCGCGGACTCGCCGACATCCGCCCGCTCGACGCCGAGGTGCAGGTCATCCCGCGCGTCCACGGCTCGGCGATCTTCCAGCGCGGCGAGACCCAGATCCTGGGCGTCACCACGCTGAACATGCTCAAGATGGAGCAGCAGATCGACTCGCTCTCGCCCATCACGAGCAAGCGCTACCTGCACCACTACAACTTCCCGCCGTACTCGACCGGTGAGACCGGTCGCGTGGGTTCGCCGAAGCGTCGCGAGATCGGTCACGGCTTCCTGGCCGAGCGCGCGCTCGTCCCGGTGCTCCCCAGCCGCGAGGAGTTCCCGTACGCGATCCGTCAGGTGTCCGAGGCCCTCGGCTCCAACGGCTCGACGTCGATGGGCTCGGTCTGCGCATCGACCCTGTCGCTGCTGAACGCGGGTGTGCCCCTTCGCGCCCCCGTCGCCGGTATCGCCATGGGCCTGGTCACCGACGAGGTCGACGGACAGACGCGCTACGCCGCCCTGACCGACATCCTCGGCGCCGAAGACGCCCTCGGCGACATGGACTTCAAGGTCGCCGGCACGAGCGAGTTCATCACCGCGATCCAGCTCGACACCAAGCTCGACGGCATCCCGTCGTCGGTGCTGGCCGCCGCCCTCACCCAGGCCAAGGAGGCTCGCCTCACGATCCTCAACGTCCTGAACTCGGCGATCGACGCTCCCGACGAGATGGCGCCCACCGCGCCCCGCGTCATCAGCGTGCAGATCCCGGTCGACAAGATCGGCGAGCTCATCGGACCCAAGGGCAAGACGATCAACTCCATCCAGGACGAGACCGGCGCCCAGATCTCGATCGAGGACGACGGCACCGTGTACATCGGTGCGACCGACGGCCCCTCGGCCGAGGCGGCCCGCGCCCAGGTGAACGCGATCGCCAACCCGACCAACCCCGAGGTGGGCGAGCAGTTCCTCGGAACCGTCGTCAAGATCGCGACCTTCGGTGCGTTCGTCTCGCTGCTTCCCGGCAAGGACGGTCTGCTGCACGTCAGCGAGGTCCGCAAGCTCGCCGGTGGCAAGCGCGTCGAGAACGTCGAAGACGTGCTCTCGGTCGGTCGCAAGATCCTCGTGCGCATCACGAAGATCGACGACCGCGGCAAGCTCTCGCTCGAGCCCGTGCTCGACGAGGAGGCCACCACGCCCGAGCCCGCCGACACGCAGAGTTCGGCCGCCGCGAGCGAGGGCCCCGAGGCTCCCGCCGAAGGCTGATCCTTCTCGCTGACCGGATGCCCGTCCCGCTTCGTGCGGGGCGGGCATCCGTCGTGTGACGGGTGTGACGCACGTGGCGAGCGACGCGGAAGCGTTACGCAATGTTTATCGGCGCGGCGGGGCAATCGACGGAGCGGTCACGAGGAAGGCCTAGCCTCGTAGTACGTCGGGGGGCGTGGTGATACGGGCGCTGTTCCGTACCGTCACCCGGCACTGTGGGAGAGGACCTCACCATGAGCGGCTCGGGCGTCGATGAGACGGCCACGCCGCGCCTGCGTCGAGATCGAGCCCCGCATCCGTCGTCACCCATCACCCTGCAGGGGCCGGGGCTGGGCTCACACGTGCGCGTTCCGCTCGGCGAGACGGGGTTCGACGTCTTCCCGCTGTTCCTCGGCGGGGGAGAGTTCGGGTGGAACGTCGACGCGCGCGCGAGCCACGAGATCCTCGACGCCTACGCCGAGCTCGGCGGCAACGCGCTGCACACCGCCGACAGCTACGCGGCGGGGCGCAGCGAGTTCATCATCGGCGAATGGTTGCGCACCCGCCGCATGCGCGACGACACCGTCCTGACGGTCCGCATCGGCGGTCACCCCGACAACCCCGGGCTCGACTCCGTCAACCTCGTGCGCGCCGTCGAGGCCTCGCTCACGCGCCTCGGCACCGATCGCATCGACGTGCTGTCGCTCGACGCCGCCCGGGGCGACAAGGCGCTCCTCGAGGACACCCTGGCCACGAGCGAGTGGCTCGTCGACGCGGGCAAGGTACGCGCGATCGGCGCGCACGGCTACACCGCCGCCCAGCTCGTCGAGGCTCGCATCCTGTCATCGGCGGGGTACCCGCGCATCACGGTGCTCGACGTGCCGTACAACGTGCTGCGCCGCTCGGAGTTCGAAGGCGACGTGCGTCTCATCGCCTCGGCGCAGAACATGGCCGTCACTCCTTCGCATCCGCTCGCCCACGGCTTCCTGGCCGGCGAGACCCGCACTCGAGGACAGTCCTCGCAGTCGGTGCGCGGCACGCAGGTCGCCGCGCACTTGAACCGGCGGGGCTCGCGCGTACTGCGCGCCCTCGACGCCGTGGGCAGCGAACTCGGCCTCCCGGATGCCGCGGTGGCGGTGGCCTGGCTGCTGGCTCAGAAGATCGTGACGGCGCCCATCGTGAACGCCTTCGCGCCCCGGCACGTCGTGGAGTGCATGCGCGCCGTCGGCGTGCGGCTCAGCCGGGCGCACCTCTCGGATATCGCGCGCGCCGCGGAGTGATCGGCCCCCTGTCGGGGGTGTGACGTAGGCTGGTCGATGAGGGCCGGGGGACGGCGGATCGACGACGGAGTGAGCTGACGTGACGCACTACATCTACCTGGTGCGCCATGGCGAGCACCAGGATGCCGAGCACGGCCTCACCGACGGCCCACTGTCGCCGCGGGGTCAGCGTCAGGCCGCCCTGCTGGCCGACCGTCTGTCCGGACTCCCGCTCGACGCCGTCTGGCACTCGCCTCTCGAACGCGCGGCGCAGACAGCCCGCGCCGTCGCCGACCGTCTGCCCGCCGTCACTCCCGAGTCCTCGGCGCTTCTCTTCGATTGCATCCCCACCGGTATGACGCCCGAGACGCCCTCGGTGTTCGAGCCCTTCTTCGGTTCGGTGACCGAGGCCGAGATCGATGCGGGCCGCGCGCAGATGGCCGATGCCACCGCCGAGTTCCTCGCCCGCAAGGCCGGTGAGGTCCACGAGCTGGTCATCACGCACAACTTCGTCATCTCGTGGTTCGTCCGCGAGGTGCTGCAGGCGCCCGAGTGGCGCTGGATGACCATCAACCAGGCCTACTGCGGTCTGACGGTCATCGCGCAGAAGAAGGGCCGGCCCTGGACCCTCCTGTCGCACAACGACCTCGCGCACCTGCCGGTCGAGCTGCGCACCGGGCTGGTCGACCCGCTTCCGGTCTGAGCTTCGCGCGGCGCGTCTGTGGTCAACGCCGCGACGCCGTGCGCTCGCGCCTAGGCTGGACCTATGACGACGCGTGTGGCCATCGTGGGCGGAACCGGAAAGCTCGGCGGGGTGATCAGGGCGGTCGTCGAGGCCGAAGAGGGCTACGAGGTCAACGCGGTGCTCACCTCGGCCTCTCCGCTCAGCGAGATGGACGGCGCGGATCTCGTGATCGACGCGACGACCCCCGCCGTCTCCATCGACGTCGTCCGCGCGGCGGTCGAGCGCGGCATCAACGTCCTGGTGGGCACCTCGGGTTGGTCGAACGAACGCATCGCCCTCGTCCGATCGTTGGTGGATGCCAGCGGAACGGGCGCCGTTTTCATCCCCAACTTCTCGCTCGGTTCGGTGATCGGCAGCGCCCTCGCGGCGGCGGCGGCCCCGTTCTTCCCCTCGATCGAGATCGTCGAGGCCCACCACGAGACGAAGATCGATTCTCCCAGCGGGACGGCGGTGCGCACCGCCGAGCTCATCGCGGCGGCGCGGGCCGACGTCGGCCCCGTCGAGTCTCCCCATGTCGACCAGCGTGCTCGCGGACAGCGCGTGGCATCCGTCCCCATTCACTCGCTGCGTCGCCCGGGTGTCGTCGCCCGCCAAGAGACGGTGCTCTCGGGAGCGGGGGAGTCGCTGACGATCGTGCACGACACGATCGAGCCCGCCAAGGCCTACGCTCCCGGCATCCGGATCGCCCTGGCCGCAGCGCGCGACGCGCGCGGCGTGCACGTGGGTCTCGACAGCTTCATCGACATCGGCGTGCGGACGCGTCCCCTCGCGCCCGAGGCTCCGATCGCCGACGGCGACGTGTCGGGCCAGGTCGCGGGCGTCACCAGCGCATGAGAGTGCGCGTCGCGGTCGCCGTCATGACGGTGCTGCTGCTGATGTACGTCGTGCTCGCGGGGCAGCGGGCCATCGTTCTGCTGACGAGCGGAGAGACCGTCGGCGTCGTGATGGGCGTGGCGTTGCTCGTGCTTCCGGCCCTGGCGATCTGGGCGATCGGCCGCGAACTGTGGTTCGGTGTGCGCGCCCAGCAACTGGGGGAGCGGTTGGATGCCGAGGGCGGACTGCCCGATGAAGACCTCCCCGTGCGCCCGAGCGGGCGCATCGAACGCGAAGACGGCGACGCATTGTTCCCGCGCTACCGAGCGGATGTCGAAGAACACCCCGACGACTGGCGCGCGCGCTACCGGCTGGGCCTCGCGTACGACGCGGCGGGCGACAGTCGGCGCGCGCGGGATGCGATCCGCACGGCCATCCGTCTCGAGACGTCCGAGCGCCGCGCCGCCTGAGGACTTTCTCGCGGAACACCGCTCTGCGGCTCCGACGAGCTCGCTCCCGGCCCCGGGTGCCCCGGGCAGCGGAGGGGAGGGGGCGTGAGCGTCCGGCCTCCCCTCCGTCCCGTCAGGCGGCGTCGTGCGCCGGCACGGCCGAGGCCACGGCCTCTTCGACCGTGCGGTGAGAGAACGTGAACCCGCTGTCCTCGAGGGCCGTCGGGCGCACGTCGGCGTCGGAGGTGAGCAGCGCCTCGGTCGCGTCGGAGCCGAGGGCGAGCTTCACGCCCCAGATCGGCGCGCGCACGAGGTACGGACGATTCATGCGGCGGGCGAGGGCGAAACCGAGGTCGTTCGCCGTCGCGCGCGTGGGGCCGGTGAGGTTCACGGGTCCCGACAGATCGGAATCGATGACGTGGCGGATCGCGCGCACCTCGTCGTCGAGCGAGATCCACGGCCACACCTGGGTGCCGCGGCCGATTGGGCCCGAGATGCCGAGCTTGGTCAGCAGGAGGAGGGGCTTGAGCACGCCCTGCTCGTGCACGACGGGGGCGGTGCGCAGCATCGCCACCCGCGCCGAATCTCCGGCGGCTCGTGCCTCGTGCTCCCAATCGACGCAGATGTCGGCGAGCAGGCCCGTGCCGCGCTTCGAGGCCTCGGTCAGGACGGCTCCGGGCTGCGAACCGTAGAAACCGGTCGCGCTCGCGTTCACGAGCGCCGGGGCGTCGCCGCCCAGCGCACGGACCGCGGTGGCCAGGGTGCGCGTCGGGGTGATGCGCGACCACAGCAGGGTGCTCTTGTACGAGGGGGTCCAGGGGAAATGCCCGATCGATGCGCCGTTCAGGCACACCACGGCGTCGGCCCCGGCGATCACGTCGGGGTCGAGCGGGGTGGCATCCTGCAGCCACTGCACCTCGTGCGCGGCGGTCGGCTCGTGGCGCACGAGCGAGGTGACCTCGACGCCGTCGCCGCGCAGCGAGTCGAGCAGGGCCGAGCCGATGAGGCCCGACGCGCCGGCGAGGACGACGCGTCGGGCCGGGGTCTCAGGCAAGCGTGGCCTCGAGGGTGATGTCGATGCCCGCGAGCGCCTGCGACACGGGGCAGTTCGCCTTGGCATCGGCGGCGATCTTCTGGAACGTCTCGTCGTCGAGCCCGGGCACGACCGCGTTCACGTTGAGGTGGCTGCCGGTGATCCCGGTGCCGGGCTTGAAGGTGATCGACGCCGTCGCGTCGACCGACTCGGGCGGGGTGCCGTTGTCGGCGAGGGCATTCGAGAGCGCCATGCTGAAGCACGACGAGTGGGCACCGGCGAGAAGTTCCTCGGGGGTGGTGACCGAGCTCGAGCCTTCGCTGCGGGCCTTCCAGTTCACGTCGAACGTGCCGATGCCCGAGGAGGTGAACGTGACCTCACCCGATCCTTCGAACAGGCTGCCCTTCCAGGCGGTGGTGGCTTCGCTCGTGACGGCCATGGGAACCTCCGTTGTCTCGGCGCGGTCGGGGCGACCGCGACGCGGCCAGCCTAGTGAGCGCGGACGGCACTCTTCGGGTCTTGACAGGTCTTTGCTCGACGACGCTCAGACAGCGGCGGGACCGCGTCGCCCGATGAGTCCCGCGCGCTGCAGAACGAGGTAGAGCTGGCATCCGAGGCACAGTCCGAAGACCGCGTTGAGGAACGCCGCGACGAACGCCATGGCCGCCGCGATCGGCAGCGCCCAGGGAACCCCGGCGAGGTGGAGGAGCAGTCCGGCGGCCGTGACGAAGAGCCCCACGCCCTGGGCGAAGCGGGGCGGGCGCGGGTCTTCGAACTCGGTCGGGGGTGCGAGGCGGGGCTGGACGACCCGTCGGTAGAGCACGCCCCACGGCGCGGTGCGCGGAGAGGTGACGCCCCAGACGAACAGCAGCGCGATCACGAGCACCACGACGAAGCCGGGGTCCGCGACGCGGTCCAGAAGGGGCAGCTGCTGCACGGCCCAGCCATCGGGGCGGAAGGTCGCGTCGGCCAGAGGTTGGTAGGCGAACCACCCGTAGGCTCCGCGCTGCGTCGAGATGCCGATCAGGCTCAGGACGGTCGCCACGAGGAGGAGGACGGCGGTGATGGATGCCGCGAAGCGGGGGCCGCGAGCATCGATGCGCGAGGTGTCAGGCACGGGTGGGCTCCTTCTGCAGGCGGGTCAACTCGCTCTCGACCGCGGCGCGTTCGAGAGTGCCCCCGAAGCGGGTGCGGATCACTCCACGCCGGTCGAGGACGAGGGTGGTGGGGGTCTGCAGCACGCGGAAGTGCTGAGCGAGGTCGGGCCGATGGGTGAGGTCGACGTCGACGTAACTGACGCCGTCGCGGGCGTCGGCGATCTGCGTGAGCACGCGGCGCACCCCGGGGCAGCGGGAGCAGATCTCGGTGCTGAACTGCACGAGGGTCGCCTCGGGCCCGAGGCTCTCGGCACCGAGCAGGGCGGGATCGACCGCCTCGACCGAATCGACGGTGCGCGCGCGGCCCTGGCGGCGCCGGAACACGAGACCGGCGATCGTCGTGAGTACGATGAGCGCCCCGGCGGCCAGAAGAGCGAAGGTCACGTCCACGACCGTCAACGCTAACGCGCGGGAGCGCGGGGAGGGCCGATGAGTCCTCTCGTGACGAACCCTCCTCCCCACCGCGTGCGCAGGCCTCCACCGTCCACCGTCGTCGCCCCGCGCCCCCCGTCGGGAGCCCGTCGCGGGTATCGTGAAGGCCGTGACCGCCGACATCCCGACGCCCTACGAAGACCTTCTCCGCGACGTGCTCGAGACGGGCGTGCACAAGTCCGATCGCACGGGAACGGGCACCACGAGCGTGTTCGGGCGGCAGATCCGCTTCGACCTCGCCGAGGGGTTCCCCCTCATCACCACCAAGCGCGTGCACCTGAAGTCGATCGTCTACGAACTGCTGTGGTTCCTGCGCGGCGAGTCGAACGTGTCGTGGTTGAAGGACAACGGCGTGACGATCTGGGACGAGTGGGCCGACGCCGACGGCGAGCTCGGCCCCGTGTACGGCGTGCAGTGGCGTTCGTGGCCCACCGCCGACGGCGGCACGATCGACCAGATCGCGCAGGTGATCGAGCAGATCCGCCGCGACCCCGACTCGCGCCGACTCATCGTCTCGGCCTGGAACCCCGCCGACATCCCCGACATGGCGCTCGCCCCCTGTCACGCTCTGTTCCAGTTCTACGTCGCCGATGGCAAGCTCTCGTGCCAGCTGTACCAGCGCAGCGCCGACATGTTCCTCGGGGTTCCGTTCAACATCGCGTCGTACGCCCTTCTGACCCTCATGGTCGCGCAGCAGACGGGCCTCGAGCCCGGCGAGTTCGTCTGGACCGGCGGCGATTGCCACGTCTACGACAACCACCGCGAGCAGGTCGCCGAGCAGCTCACGCGCGACCCCTACCCCTACCCGACGCTGCGCTTCGCCCGTACGCCCGCGTCGATCTTCGATTACACCTACGACGACATCATGGTCGAGGACTACCAGCACCACCCGGCGATCCGCGGAGCCGTCGCGGTATGACCACGGTCGGCCTCGTCTGGGCCCAGGCGCACGACGGTGTGATCGGTGCCGACGGCGGGATGCCGTGGCACGTGCCCGAAGACATGGCCCACTTCCGCGAGGTCACGGGATCGGCCGAGGTCGTCATGGGGCGTCGCACCTGGGAGTCGCTTCCGCCGCGATTCCGCCCCCTGCCCGGGCGGCGCAACATCGTCGTGACGCGCTCCGCCGACTGGGCCGACGACGGTGCCGAACGCGCGGGATCGCTTGAGGAGGCCCTCGCGCTCACCACGGGCGACGAGGTCTGGGTGATCGGCGGGGGAATGCTCTACGCCGCCGCGATCGACCGCGCCGACCTGCTCGAGGTCACCCGCCTCGACGTCGCGGTCGAGGGCGATACGCGCGCACCATCGACGGACGGGTGGATCCTCGTCGCCGCCGACCCCGAACAGGGCTGGCACACCTCGCGCAGCGGCATCCGATATCGCTTCGAGACCTACCGCAGACCGGGGGAGTGACATGGCCACCGCACTCATCACGGGAGCGAGCTCCGGCCTCGGCGCCGAGTTCGCCCGCCAGCTCGCCGCACGGGGAGCGGGGCTCGTGCTGGTGGCGCGCGACCGCGCGGCGCTCGTCGAGGTCGCCGAGCAGATCCGCGCGGCGCACGGCGTCGACGTCGAGGTGCTCGCCGCCGATCTGCTCGACGCCGACGCGCTCTCCGTCGTCGAAGAGCGACTGGCCACGGGCGGCATCGACGTGCTCGTCAACAACGCGGGCTTCGGCCTCGACCTGGCCTTCGAGAAGAACGCCATCGACGACGAGGTGCGCCACCTGCGCCTGCACGTCGAAGCGACGATGCGGCTGATGCACGCAGCGCTCCCCGCGATGCTCGAGCGGGGGAGCGGCCGCATCGTCAACGTCGCCTCGGTGGCCGGGTTCGTCCCGCGCGGAACGTACGGGGCCGTGAAGGGGTGGCTCATCTCGTTCAGCCGCTGGGCGAACGTGGTCTACCGCCCGCGCGGGGTCACGGTGACGGCGGTCTGCCCCGGTTTCGTGCACACCGACTTCCACGCCCGCCTCGGGCTGCCGCCGGGGCAGGAGGGCGTGCCGAACGGCATGTGGCTCGACGCCGCGACCGTCGTGCGCGAGGGGCTGCGCGACGCGGCCCGCGGCCGATCGGTCTCGGTCCCGTCGTGGCGCTACAAGGTGCTCGTCGGCACGTCTCGGCTGCTGCCCGACGCGCTGGTGGTCGCGGCGGCGTCCCGCGGGCGCTGACCGCTCGACCGGGAACGGCTCAGCGGAAGCGGCCGAGCCGGATCCCGGCGAGGGCGAGCGCACCGATGGTCTCGCCGTCCGTGACGGTGCCGTCGGCGACGAGGGCGAGCGCCTCGGCGAACGGCACCCACCGGACCGCGTCGATGCCCTCCTCGGACTGCGACTGCGTGGCATCCGTCGTCTTCAGTCCTCTCGCGAGGAAGACGTACTCGGGGGCGTCGGCGATGCCGTTGAGGGCGTTCATCCGGCCGAGGGGGATCCACTCGGATGCCGTGACCCCGGTCTCTTCGAGGAGCTCGCGCTTCGCGGCCACGAGCGGATCCTCGCCGTCGGAACCGCCCGCGGGGATCTCGAGCGAGCGTCCGGTCGTGTACCGCTCCAGTTCGACGAAGCACACGCGCTCGTCATCGTCGAGGGCCACGACGAAGACGGCCGGATGCTGCATCCGCACCACGCCGTAGATGCCGTCGCCGTGGGGACCGGTCACCTCGTCCTCGCGCACGTGGATCCAGCGGTTCTCGTAGACGGTGCGCGACGCGCGGGTGGTCCAGGCCATGACGCCACCCTAGGACGCGGGCCCTGTCACGCGATGTTCACCGGGGCTGTGGACGACGCCGCGGGCGGCACGCCGCGAACCGATATCCTGGGCACATGACGCACTCCGGCAATCCCTTCGGTCAGGTGCTCGTCGCGCTCATCACCCCGATGACCGCCGACGGCGAAGTCGATTGGCCCGCCACCGAGAAGCACATCGACGACGTCATCACCGCCGGAGCCGACGGCATCGTCGTCACCGGCACCACCGGTGAGACCTCGACTCTCACCGACCCCGAGAAGCTGCGTCTCGTCGAGGTCGGCAAGAGCGTGTCCGCCGGTCGCGCGAAGATCATCACGGGCGGTGGCTCGAACGAGACCGCGCACGCGATCGAGCTCTACAAGGCCAGCGAGAAGGCCGGCGCCGACGGCATCATGATCGTCACGCCGTACTACAACAAGCCGACGCAGGCCGGCATCCTGACGCACTTCCGCCTGGTCGCCGACGCGACCGACCTGCCGGTTATCCTTTACGACATCCCCGGCCGCACAGGTGTCCCCATCAAATACGAGACCATCCTGCGTCTGGCTAAGCACCCCAACATCCTCGCGATCAAAGACGCCAAGGGTGACTTCAGCGAGGTCAGCCGCGTGCTGAATCAGACCGACCTCATGTACTTCTCGGGCGACGACGCCAACGTGCTGCCGCACCTGTCGATCGGGGCCTCCGGCCTCATCGGGGTGACCGCCAACATCGCCGCCGCGCCCTACCGCACGATCGTGGATGCCGTGAACTCCGGCGACCTGGCCTCGGCCACCGCCGCGCACAAGGGCCTCGAACCGCTCGTGCGCGCCGTGATGACCCACGTGCCCGGTACGGTCGCCGCGAAGTACATCCTGCACGGCCTCGGCCGCATCGGCAGCCCCCGCGTCCGCCTGCCCCTGGTGGGGCCGGAGGAGTGGGAAGCCGCCGTCATCGAAGACGAGCTGGCCCTCGTGAAGAACGTGGCCGGCGCTGACTTCTCCAACTTCCGCCCCGACCGCAACGCGGCCGCCGGCGGTGCCCTGCCGAAGGTGCACGGCACCACGAGATAAGCATCGGCGTCCGCCGAACCGCGGCCAGGGACGCCATACAGAGGGATGCCGCGAGGCGGCATCCGAGGAGGCTCATATGCCCGCTACCCCGTTCGACCCGCCCGCGCTCGCCGCGGGCACTCTCCGCGTCATCCCGCTCGGCGGTCTGGGCGAAGTCGGTCGCAACATGACCGTCTTCGAGTACGAGGGCAAGCTGCTCGTCGTCGACTGCGGCGTGCTGTTCCCCGAGGAGCACCAGCCGGGCGTCGACCTGATCCTGCCGGACTTCGAGCCCATCAAGCACCGCCTCGACGACATCGTCGGCGTCGTGCTCACGCACGGTCACGAAGACCACATCGGAGCGGTGCCCTACCTGCTCAAGCTCAAGAGCGACATCCCCCTCATCGGCTCGGGCCTCACGCTCGCCCTCATCGAGGCGAAGCTCAAAGAGCACCGCATCCGCCCGTACACGCTGACGGTGAAGGAGGGCCAGCTCGAGAAGGTCGGTCCCTTCGACCTCGAGTTCGTGGCGGTCAATCACTCCATCCCCGACGCGCTCGCCGTCGCGATCCGCACGCCCGCGGGGCTGGTGCTCGCCACCGGCGACTTCAAGATGGACCAGCTGCCGCTGGACGGCCGCATCACCGATCTCCGCGCTTTCGCGCGCCTCGGCGAAGAGGGAGTCGACCTGTTCCTCGTCGACTCGACCAACGCTGACGTCCCCGGTTTCACCCCCACCGAGCGGGCCATCGGCCCCGTGCTCGATCAGGTGATCGCCAAGGCCCCGCGGCGCGTGGTGGTCGCGAGCTTCTCGAGCCACGTGCACCGCGTGCAGCAGGTGCTCGACGCCGCTCACGCGAACGGCCGCCGCGTCGCGCTCCTCGGGCGCAGCATGGTGCGCAACATGGGCATCGCCGCCGACCTCGGCTATCTCAACGTGCCCGACGGCGTGCTGATCGACTACAAGAAGGCGCGCGACCTGCCCGACGACCAGATCGTCTACATGTCGACCGGTTCGCAGGGCGAGCCGATGGCGGTGCTCAGCCGCATGGCCAACCTCGACCACGCGATCGAACCGGGCGAGGGCGACACGATCATCCTGGCGTCCAGCCAGATCCCCGGGAACGAGAACGCGATCTACCGCGTGATCGACGGACTCACCAAGCTCGGCGCCACCGTCGTCCACAAGGGCAACGCGAAGGTGCACGTCTCGGGTCACGCCGCCGCCGGCGAGCTGCTGTACTGCTACAACATCCTCAAGCCGAAGAACGTCCTCCCCGTGCACGGCGAGTACCGCCACCTCATGGCCAACGCCAAGCTCGCGCGCGAGACCGGCATCCCCGAAGAGAACACGATCCTCGGCGAGAACGGCACGGTCGTCGACCTGCGCGACGGCGTCGCGAAGGTCGTCGGTCAGGTCGACATCGGCTTCGTCTACGTCGACGGTTCGTCGGTGGGCGAGATCACGGATGCCGACCTCAAGGACCGCCGCATCCTCGGCGAAGAGGGCTTCATCTCGGTCATCGTCGTCGTCGATTCGGCGACCGGCAAGATCGTGTCGGGCCCCGACATCCACGCGCGCGGTGTCGCCGAGGACGACAAGGTGTTCGACAGCGTCAAGCCGAAGATCGCCGCGGCGCTGGCCGAGGCGGCGAAGTCGGGCGTCCGCGACAACCACGCCCTGTCGCAGGTCGTGCGCCGCACGATCGGCCGCTGGGTCAACCAGTCGCTGCGTCGTCGGCCCATGATCGTGCCGATGGTCATCGAGGCCTGACCCTCACGAAGCGCCGCGGGTTCGCCCGCGGCGCTTCGTCGTTCCCGCCCCGCGCTCGCTATCATGCGGGCATGCCCGGTCTCCCGATCCGCGCGGCGCTCCCCTCGGATGGCGCCTTCCTCGCCGACATGACGGTCGAGGCCGCCACGTGGCGAGCCGGCGTCTCACGCCCTCGGCACGAGATCGTCAGCAGTCCCGAGCACCGCCGTTACATCGCGGGGTGGATGCGTCCCGGCGACGCGGGCTTCGTCGCGGAGTCGCCGACCGGCGAGCCCGTGGGGGCGGCCTGGTACCGGATGCTCCCACGCGACGAGCCCGGGTTCGGGTGGATCGGGACGGGGGTACCGGAGCTGATCATCGGCGTGCGTCCGCTCTGGCGCGCGCACGGCACCGGTCGAGCTCTGCTGCAGCGCCTCGTCTACCACGCGCGGGGCCAGGGGTACGCGCGGATCAGTCTGAGCGTCGAGCGCGACAACTACGCGGTGTCGCTCTACCGGTCGGAGGGTTTCGCCGTCGTCCGCAAGGGGATGGGCCGCGACGTCATGGTCAAGCGCCTGGCCTGAAGTCCGCGTCGGTACGCCCGAATGTCGGAGGTGCGGCCTACCGTGGAGGAATGCCTCGTACCTCGTCACCGTCCGGCGGCCGCGCTCCCGCCAAGGGGTCGTCGCGCGCGAAGGCCGCGGCGCCCGCGTCGAAGCGCGCCGCCCCCGCGCCCAAGCGCTACGTCGACGAGCCCGACAAGCCCGCCGCGGCCGTCCGCGCGTGGATGGCCGTGGCCCACGGTGTGGGCGGTATGTTCCGCGCCTTCGGTCCCGAGAACCTCGAGCGCGACCAGCGCCGCGACGGCTTCCCGTTCTTCCTCGTGGTGCTCGCCGCTCTCGGCGCGGTGGTCGAGTGGTTCTTCATCGGAACGGATGCCGCTGCGCTGATCAGTGCATACAGCTTCGGCGGACTGGTGGGCCGGGTGGCCTTCGTCCTCCCGGTGCTTCTGCTGCTTCTCGCGGGGTGGCTTTTCCGGCATCCGGCCTCCGTGCACGACAACGGGCGTGTGGGCATCGGCTTCGCGCTGTTCATCGTGACGGTGGCGGGTTTCTGTCACGTCGCGGGTGATCGTCCTGCGCCCAACGTCGGCGGTCTGCCGGCGCTCAGTCCCGCCGGCGGTCTCGCCGGCTGGATCATCGGCGAGCCCCTCGCCCTGGTCCTCACGAACATCGGGGCGTACATCGCCCTCTCCGTGCTCGCGGCGCTGAGCATCCTCATCCTCACCAAGACCCCGCCGAACCGCATCGGTCGCCGCCTCGGAGACCTCTACGCGTGGATGTTCGGGGCCGAGCGCGCGGAGCGCGACGACACGGCTGCGACGCAGGTGATGCCCGCCGACGACTCCAACGACGACCCGGCCGAGAAGTCGTTGCCGTGGTGGCGTCGAAACAAGACGGGTCGCGAAGAAGAGACCGACGGGTCGCTCGGATCGAACGACCTCACAGAACTGCTGTCGCCCGGAACGCCTCAGGGTGGCTTCGAGTCCGCCGTCGTCGCGCCCGAGCCCACGACGCGCCCGACCCCGCCGCCGCTGCCTCCCGCACCCGACGCCCTGACCGAGGTGTTCGACGCCACGGCTCTCGCCGGTGCCGCGGCGGGCCGTGGCCTGCACGACGACTCGCCCCTCGAGGACGCCGTCGACGACGACCTTCCCGGGATCTCGGGTCTCGGCGGTGACCACGCCGGGGCGCCTCCCGCGGCGAACTACCGTCTTCCCGCGGTGACCGCCCTCGCCGCCGGAACGCCGCCCAAGGCGCGTTCCGCCGCGAACGACGCCGTGGTCAAGGCCATCGAGAGCGTCATGGAGCAGTTCAAGGTCGACGCGCGCGTGACCGGGTTCTCGCGCGGTCCGACGGTCACGCAGTACGAGATCGAGGTGGGCCCGGGCGTCAAGGTCGAGCGCATCACCGCCCTGACCAACAACATCGCCTACGCCGTCGCCTCGAACGAGGTCCGCATCCTCGCGCCCATCCCGGGCAAGAGCGCGATCGGTGTCGAGATCCCCAACGCCGACCGCGAGATCGTGACCCTCGGCGACATCCTCCGCTCGGACGCCGCGACCACCTCCACGCACCCGATGACCATCGGCGTCGGCAAAGACGTCGGGGGCGGATTCGTCGTGGCCAACCTCGCGAAGATGCCCCACCTTCTCGTGGCCGGTTCCACGGGTTCGGGTAAGTCGAGCTTCGTGAACTCGATGATCACGAGCCTGCTCATGCGAGCCAAGCCGTCCGACGTGCGCATGGTGCTCATCGACCCCAAGCGCGTCGAGCTGACGTCGTACGCCGGGGTGCCGCACCTCATCACTCCCATCATCACGAACCCCAAGAAGGCCGCCGAGGCGCTGCAGTGGGTCGTGAAAGAGATGGACATGCGGTACGACGACCTCGCGTCGTTCGGTTTCCGCCACATCGACGACTTCAACAAGGCGGTCGTGGCAGGCGAGATCAAGCTGCCGGCGGGCAGTGAGCGGGTGCTCAAGCCGTACCCCTACCTCCTGGTGGTCGTCGACGAGCTCGCCGACCTCATGATGGTCGCCCCGCGCGACGTCGAGGACTCGATCGTGCGCATCACGCAGCTCGCCCGCGCGAGCGGCATCCACCTGGTGCTGGCCACGCAGCGCCCCTCGGTCGACGTCGTAACGGGCCTCATCAAGGCCAACGTGCCTTCGCGCCTGGCCTTCGCGGTGACGAGCGTCACCGACTCGCGCGTCATCCTCGATCAGCCCGGCGCCGATCGACTGATCGGGCAGGGCGACGGGCTCTTCCTGCCGATGGGGGCGTCGAAGGCCCTGCGTGTCCAGGGCGCGTGGGTGAGCGAGCAAGAGATCGAGAAGGTCGTCGCGCACGTCACCCAGCAGGCGCGTCCCGAATATCGATCCGACGTGCAGGCCGCCGCTGAGAAGAAAGAGATCGACGCCGACATCGGTGACGACCTCGAGTTGCTCCTCGCCGCCGCCGAGCTCGTCGTGTCGACCCAGTTCGGTTCGACGTCGATGCTGCAGCGCAAGCTTCGCGTCGGTTTCGCCAAGGCCGGTCGACTCATGGACCTTCTGGAGTCCCGAGAGATCGTCGGACCGTCCGAGGGATCGAAGGCGCGCGACGTCATGGTGACCAACGAGCAGCTCCCCGCAGTCCTCGCTCGACTCCGTGGCGACGATGCACCGCCGGCCCCTACGCCCGACGCCGACGACCGCTACGGCGCCGACCCGATCGAGGCGCAGTTCGAGGGGCTCCCGGTCGTGAGCGCCGACGACGACGAGGGCTCCGAAGACGCCTGGCAGCTGACGGGTCGCGACTGATGGCCGTTCACCCGCAGCTGCCCAACGCGATCACCATCGCGCGCATCGTCTGCGCGCCCATCTTCCTCTGGCTTCTCCTCGCGGATGCGGGTGCGGACGGCGGCCTGCGCTGGGCTGCCGCTGTCCTCTTCATCGTGGCGATCGCCACCGACGGCGTCGACGGGTACATCGCCCGCAAGTACGAGATCGTCAGCGATCTGGGAAAGCTGCTGGATCCCATCGCCGACAAGGCCCTGACCGGACTCGCGTTCGTCGGCCTGTCGATCCTCGGTGAGCTTCCGTGGTGGATCACGATCGTCGTCCTCGTGCGCGAGATCGGGATCACCGTCTACCGCTTCCTCGTCGTCAGCGATCACGTGCTGGCCGCCGCCTGGATGGGCAAGCTCAAGACCGTGTTCCAGGCCATCGCCCTGTCGATCGCCCTGATCCCCTTCGCGGCCCTGTCCGACGCCGCGGTCTGGCAGTCCACCGTCTGGTGGGCGGGCGTGATCACGATGACGATCGCCGTCGTCCTCACGGTCGCCTCCGGGATCGACTACATCGTGACCGAGGTGCGCGCGGCGCAGAAGACGCGGGGATCCCGATGATCGACGGCATCCCCGACGATCTCGACGAGACGCTCGTCCGGACACCGCGAGAGAGCGCCGCTCTCCTGCTGGAGCGTCTGGGGGAGCTGGGGTGGACGATCGGCGTTGCCGAATCCCTGACCGGCGGGCTGGTGGTGTCGTCTCTCGTCGACGTTCCCGGGGCCTCTCGAGCCGTCCGTGGGGGAGTGGTGGCGTACGCGACCGATCTCAAGCACGGACTGCTCGGCGTCGATCAGACGCTGCTCGATGCGCACGGAGCCGTGCACCCCCGCGTCGCGCGACAGATGGCGCGTGGAGTGCGTGACGTCCTCGGCCGCGACGGGGTTCCGGCCGATGTGGGGATCGCCACCACGGGAGTCGCGGGACCCGACGAACAGGACGGGCAGCCCGTCGGCACCGTGCACATCGCCGTGTCCACTCCGCTCGGAACGCGCGTGGACTCTCTCGTCATCGCCGGTGACCGCGAACGCATCCGCCGTGAGACCGCGCACCTCGCCATCCGACGCGCGCTGGCGGCGCTCTGATGGCCCCTTCAGAGGTCGTTGTGAAAACCGGGAACAAATGATCGCACATTCCGGTTTCGAGTATCGATTCCCATCCGGTGCACAGCGCGCGGCATTAGGGTGACCATAGAAGGTGTTTCACAGTCGTCCACAGAGGGCGGCGACGGAATCAGCAGTGAGGAGGGCCCCAAAATGATCCTGGTTCGTCAAGAGATCGGCGAAGTCCTGCGTGACCTCCGCCAGCAGAAGGGGCGCACCCTCCGCCAGGTCGCCAGCCGCGCGAGCGTTGCTCTCGGCTACCTCAGTGAGGTCGAACGTGGGCAGAAAGAAGCGTCGAGCGAAATCCTCGCCTCTGTCGCCGAAGCCCTCGACGTCCCCATCTCGACGATCATGCGCGAGGTCGGCGACCGACTCTCGGTCCTCGAGGGCCTGCAGACCTTCCCCGACGTCGTGCCCGACGAGCTCGTCGCGTCTGTCGAGCCCGAGCTGTCCCTCCGCTGATCGCCGCGGTTCATGCGGCGTAGCGAGTTCGATCGTGCCGTCGACGACGAGTTCGGGCCGCGCGGCGGTTCCCTTCTGACGGACCTCGTGCTGTCTGCCGTGGGCGGACGCACCAGTATCGACGCCCTTGCTGAGGGTGTGGACCCGCGCGACGTGTGGCTGGCGCTGTGCGAAGAAACCGACGTCCCGGCGAACCGTCGTTACGGTGTCGGCCGCCTGGAGCCGCGCCGGTCGTGACCTCCGCGCGCTCGGCTGTCGGCGCGGAGTGTTTCGGTCGTCGCCTCATTCTGATCGGCGTGTCATCGAACCTACGTTCGATTCGGGCGTAGGCTCCTTCACATCAGGGCTTGTTGCTCGTTCATCCCCATTCGGGGGCTCCTCCGGCGTCAATGTCGGAGGCCCTCCCTAACGTGGAAGACGTCGAACGACACTCTGAACGCCTTGTCGGGCACGACCACCGTCGGTGGGAGGCGCGACAGCCTATAGGCGACCGGAACGCGAGAAGAAAGAAGACGTCATGCCCTCACCCGCAGAGCGCGAAAAGGCCCTCGAGTCCGCGCTGGCTCAGATCGATCGGCAGTTCGGAAAGGGCTCGGTCATGCGACTGGGCAGCGACGACCGTGCGCCCATCGAGACCATCCCCACCGGCTCCGTCGCGCTCGACGTGGCCCTCGGCATCGGCGGTCTGCCTCGCGGCCGCATCATCGAGATCTACGGCCCGGAGTCGTCCGGAAAGACGACCCTCACGCTTCACGCCATCGCCAACGCACAGCGCGCCGGTGGCATCGCGGCGTTCATCGACGCTGAGCACGCTCTCGACCCCGAGTACGCGAAGAAGCTCGGCGTCGACATCGACGCGCTCCTCGTGTCCCAGCCCGACACGGGCGAGCAGGCCCTCGAGATCGCCGACATGCTGATCCGCTCCGGTGCGATCGACCTCGTCGTTATCGACTCGGTCGCCGCCCTCGTCCCCGAGGCCGAGATCAAGGGCGAGATGGGCGATTCGCACGTCGGCCTCCAGGCCCGCCTCATGTCGCAGGCTCTGCGAAAGCTGACCGGTGGGTTGAACACCACGAAGACCACCGCGATCTTCATCAACCAGTTGCGCGAGAAGATCGGTGTCTTCTTCGGTTCCCCCGAGACCACGGCCGGCGGAAAGGCGCTCAAGTTCTACGCGTCGGTGCGCCTCGACATCCGTCGCATCGAGACGCTGAAGGACGGCACCGAGGCCGTGGGTAACCGCACGCGTGTCAAGGTCGTCAAGAACAAGATGGCCCCGCCCTTCAAGCAGGCAGAATTCGACATCCTCTACGGCGTGGGCATCTCGCGCGAGGGGAGCCTCATCGACTTCGGTGTCGAGCACGCCATCGTCAAGAAGTCGGGCGCCTGGTACACCTACGAGGGCGAACAGCTCGGACAGGGCAAAGAGAACGCCCGTAACTTCCTGATCAAGAACCCCGACATCGCCGAAGAGATCGAGACCAAGATCAAGACCAAGATGGGCATCGGCGGTGCGCCCGCGGTCGCTCCGGCGGCGGACGACGAGTTGGCCGCGCGTCGCCCGGCCTGATGATCGACGAGACCTGGGGCTCTGATCGTCGTCCCTCTGCGGACGCGGGCGACGATCAGGACCGCGGCCACATGGCCGATGATGTCGAACGCTCAGACGAGCCGAAGAACCCGGGCTCTCCCGATGGGGCGTCCACTCGTTCCGGCACGCTCCGCGTTCTCGGAGAGGCCGATCTCGCTCCGGTCATCCCCCTCTTCGGATCCGCGCCCCGTGCGGATCGCGAACACCCTTCCCGTCGCGGTGCCGTCCACGATGCGGCAGCAACGGGTTCGATCAGCGACGACATCGACGAGCGACCGTCGTCGGTGAGTCGTCCACGGCTCTCCGTCGTGGGCGACCCCGACGAGGGCGTCGAGTCGTCCCCCGACCGAGCGGAAGCCCGCGAACGGGCCGAAGCGGTGCTCTTGCGAAAGTTGCGTTCGCGATCCCTGTCGCTCGCGGAGGCCCGCACCGTGATTCGGGGGGTCGACGACGC
Organism: Microbacterium sp. Leaf203; assembly: GCF_001421275.1. Taxonomy (NCBI): domain Bacteria; kingdom Bacillati; phylum Actinomycetota; class Actinomycetes; order Micrococcales; family Microbacteriaceae; genus Microbacterium; species Microbacterium sp. Leaf203. The sequence continues at coordinate 1,621,510 of NZ_LMKF01000022.1, forward strand.
CGACGATGCGATCGCTGACGAGCTCATCGATCATTTCGTCGATCTCGGGTATCTCGATGATGCGGCATTCGCCCAGCAACTCGCCATGTCCGCGGTCGAGCGCAAGGGCGAGGGGCGGCGGGCCGTCGCAGAGACGCTGCGTAAGCGAGGGATTCCCCGCGACATCGCCGAAGCGGCTCTCGCCGAGCTGCCCGACGATGACGCGGAACGAGCACTCGATTTCGCCCGTTCGAAGGTTCGCGGCGTCGGCGGCGCAGAGTACGACGCCGCTCTGCGCAGACTCGCCGGCCAGCTGGCGCGTCGCGGGTACCCGTCGTCGGTGGCTCTCACGGCTGCGCGAACGGCGCTGGAAGAAGCGGGGATCGGGCGGAGTCGCTCGTTTCCTCGTCCCTCCTCGGGTGTGAGGTTCACGCCGGATCGATGAACATCGGCCCGCCGTGCCGTTGGCACGAGAGTGGTCGCGCGCCCCGTCCTTGACCGGCCACACCCCCGTTTCCGGTGGGGTTCAGTCCTCGCCCCGGTGCCGTTGTTCGCCGAGTGCTCAGGCTCCGCGCGACGCCAGCGCGACGACGCGGCCGAGCTCCCGCCGGGTCGGCGCGCCGATTTTCATCCGAGCCTGGTAGACGTGCGACTCCACGGTGCGGATGGAAAGGAAGAGACGCGCGGCGATCTCACGGTTGGTCAGGCCCTCGTCCGCGAGCAGGGCGATCTCGCGTTCGCGGACGGTGAGCTCGTCGATCGCATCGCTCGACGTCGACCGGATGGTCGAGGGGACGGCGCTCGTGGTTTCCCGGGGAGCCGACGATTTCGTCGGCGTCCACAGCGCGTGCAGGCGCAGCTCATCAACGGGCAGCCCCTCTTCGTCGCTGGTTCTCGCCGCTGCTCGCCGCACCGCCGACACCGCCAGAGGAAGATCGGTCGTGGCGGCGAGCTGGACAAGCTCGTCGACCTCGTTCTCGTCCGCCTCGCCCAGAGCGACGAGCCGGAAGAGATCGCGAATGCGGAGGGCAGCGGCGTTGCGGCCACGCGAGAGCTCGGCGGTCGCTCGTGCGGCCCGTCGCGCCTCGTCGGTACGGCCCTCGGCGGTCAGGACCGTGGTCTCGACGTACAGGCGACTGCGGACGAGCAGGGGCTCGTTCTCGGTGCGAAGCCGGCTGAGGATCGCGCGTGCCTCGTCGGTCCGACCCGCGGTCGCCAGTTCATCGGCGACGCCCAGCTCGATCATGGTGGCATCCAGGCGTGACACCGCCGAGGGTTCCCGTGACAGAGCGGAGGCGAACTCTCTCTTCGACTCCGCCGGGCACCCTGCGCCGGCGAAAGCGATGGCGGTGGCCGCCCCTGCGATCGTGAGATCGGCTGCTCCTCCTTCGCGTGCGGTGGTGCTCACCTCGCGGTCCAGGCGCGCTCGGACGGTCGATCCGTCCGCCCCCGCGATCTGATGCGCGGCGAGCATGGACATGAGAGCGATGAGCCGATCGCGAACGGTGACTCCGGCCGGCCGCTGCCGCGCGTCGAGCAGACGTTCGACCCGGCGGAAGAACTTCTGGGCCTCGCCCCATCGCCCGCGGAAAGTCTCCGCCGAGCCGGCGGCGACCAATGCCCGCAAATGTGCCGCGGGCGACGCGTCCGGCTCATCGGCGGCGGAGGTCGCGATGTCCGCGGCGCGTGCCCAATCCATGTTCGCGGTTGCGCGGTTCGCGTCGGCGAGAGCAGCTTCGATACGGGAGTCGGCGTCGTCGCCTTTGTCGAGCGGGCCGTCGGCGGAGCCCTCGATCGAGCGCGCCGCGCGCGATCGAGCGAGCCGTCGGAGCGCATCCGCGGATCCGATCTCGCCACGATCATCCGCTGACATCAGGGGCGCGGGTGTCGCGAGCTCGGCCTCGAGTCGGAGGGCCGGATCGTCCTGCGCGCGCAACCCGCGCGCGGCGTGGGCGGCGGCGTGGGCGCTGTCACCCCGGTCGTTTGCTTCTCGCGCGGCATTCAGTGCGACTCGAGTCCGCAGAGCGGGGGAGTAGGTCAGCTCTCCCGATGCCTCGATTCCCAGCCGGTGCCACCGTTCCGACAGGGTGACGGCGATGGTCGAACTCCACCACTCATCGGCTTCGGCCAGCATTCGGGCGCCCGCCGTGTCGATGAGCGATTCGACGTGCGCATCGCCGAGCTGACGATGGGCCTCCTGGGCGACCAGATCGTTGACGGTGAGGCGACGATCGACCGATGCGTCGGCGTGTAGAAGGCCGCCGGCGATGAGGGCGGCGACGCTCTCGGCGTCGAACAGTCGTGTCGCGACGGCGAACTCGAGGTGAGGCAGGCGACGGATGCCTGCGAGGCATTCGAGATCGACGCGAGGAAAGTCGGCGACGTGCCGCGCGAGCGTGATCGCCAGCCTGCTGTCCCGGGCGATGACGCGCAGGGCCGTGAGGGGATCGCGTCCCGCGCGAGCAGCGCTCGTCGACTCGATGATCAGCTGTCGGAGCAGTGTCCGCGACCCGTCCGCTCGCCAGACGATCCCCGCGCGGGTCGCGCTGTCGAGCAGCTCGGCACCCGGGAAGAGCTCGATCATGGCGAGGGCGTCGTCGTCGCTCAGCTCGGAGAGGTCGATTCGGCGCGCGAGACCGTCGAGCCAGAGGTCGAGGACGGTGCGACGGACGACGGCGGAGTCATCGGGTCTGTCGATCGAGCGCGGCCGGGCCGTGCGCAGGCCGATCACCGCGGTGACGCGACGAGCGGCGATCCCTCGGGCGAGTGCCCGAGTCGACTGGACATCGAGGGAATCGACGTCGTCGACCACGACCACGCCCTCGACGGTGGCCGTCGTGGGCTCGTCACGGAAGGATCGGAGCTCTGGGCATCCCGAGGCATCGAACGCCCCGAAGTCGACGGCGGACAGCGCGCACGACGTCCGCAACTCGACGGCCAGCTGCCCGTGTCGCTCCAGCTCGGCGGCGATCGTCCGCAGCAGATAACTCCGCCCGCTCCCGCGCGGCCCCGCGATGACGAGGGACGCACCCCCTCGGGCTCGTTCCGCCAGTATCTCGGCATCCCGGTCCGCTCCGACAAGTCCTCTCGACCACTTCGTCGAACGGTCTTCCCCCATGCTCTTCTCCCCCCGGAGACCGGCCGCAGACCTCGCGGACGGTGACGTGTCCCCCAAAATACCGACATGGGGCGCACTCGATCAGCCGATTTGCGCACCCTTTGACCCATAATGCGTCAAAAGGTGCGCGCCATGCGGACCGAGCATTTCAGCGCCCCGTCGGTCGACGCAAGGGCGGCGTTTAGACTTGCTCGCATCATGACCACCCCCGTTTCGACCCCGACCCTGATCGCGCCGTCCGCCGCCGCGCGGGGCGCCGCAGGGCCTCGCACCTATGAAGTGCGCACCTTCGGGTGCCAGATGAACGTGCACGATTCCGAGCGCCTGTCGGGCTCGCTCGAGAGCGCCGGGTACGTCCGGGCCGATGCCGGCACCGAAGCCGATGTCGTCGTGATCAACACGTGCGCCGTGCGCGACAACGCCGCCGGCAAGCTCTACGGAACGCTCGGCCACCTCAAGTCGCGCAAGGACGCGCGCGCGGGCATGCAGATCGCCGTCGGCGGCTGCCTGGCGCAGATGGACAAGGAGGCCGTCCAGCAGAAGGCCCCCTGGGTCGACGTGGTGTTCGGCACGCACAACATGGGCTCGCTTCCCGGCATGCTCGAGCGCGCGCGCCACAACGGCGAGGCCGAACTGGAGATCCTCGAGTCGCTCGAGATCTTCCCCTCCACCCTCCCGACCAAGCGCGACTCCGTCCACAGCGGCTGGGTCTCGATCTCGGTCGGCTGCAACAACACGTGCACGTTCTGCATCGTGCCGAGCCTGCGCGGCAAAGAGAAGGACCGCCGCCCCGGCGACATCCTGAACGAGATCCGCCTGCTCGTCGACGACGGGGCGATCGAGGTCACCCTTCTCGGTCAGAACGTCAACTCGTACGGCGTCGAGTTCGGTGACCGCCTCGCCTTCGGCAAACTGCTGCGCGCCGCGGGCGAGATCGAGGGGCTCGAGCGCATCCGCTTCACGAGTCCCCACCCCGCCGCCTTCACCGATGACGTGATCGCCGCGATGGCCGAGACCCCGGCCGTCATGCCCCAGCTGCACATGCCGCTGCAGTCGGGCTCCGACCGCATCCTCAAGGCGATGCGCCGCTCGTACCGCAGCGAGAAGTTCCTCGGCATCCTGGATCGGGTGCGCGCGCGCATCCCGAACGCCGCGATCACCACCGACATCATCGTCGGCTTCCCCGGTGAGACCGAGGAGGACTTCCAAGAGACGCTGCGCGTCGTCGAGGCCTCGCGTTTCTCGAGCGCCTTCACGTTCCAGTACTCGATCCGCGAGGGGACTCCCGCGGCGACGATGGCCGACCAGGTGCCCAAGGCCGTCGTGCAGGAGCGCTACGAGCGACTGACCGCTCTGCAGGATCGGATCGCGGCGGAAGAGAACCAGAAGCAGCTCGGTCGCACACTCGAGGTCCTCGTCTCCGCGGGCGAGGGCAAGAAGGACGCCGAGACGCACCGCCTCACCGGTCGCGCCGAAGACAACCGCCTCGTGCACTTCGAACTGCCGAAGGATTCGGCTGTCCCGCGCCCGGGCGACGTGGTCTCGGTCACCGTGACCCACGCGGCTCCCTTCCACCTGCTCGCCGACGCACCCGACGGGGCTCCGCTGCGCATCCGCCGCACCCGCGCGGGCGACGCGTGGGACCGTTCGCAGGCGGAGTCGTGCGGCGTGCCCGCTCCGGCGGGCGAGTCCGGTGCTCCGCGCGCGGTCTCTCTCGGCCTGCCCACCCTGCGCGTCGGCGTGTGACCGGCCCGGCCCTCTGGGCCGTCGTCGGCGCCACCGGCACCGGCAAGACGGGTCTGTCGCTCGACCTCGCCGAAGCCCTGTCCGCGCGGGGCCGGCCCGCCGAGATCGTCAACGCCGACGCCATGCAGCTCTACCGCGGCATGGACATCGGGACGGCCAAGCTTCCCGAGGGTGAGCGGCGCGGCATCCCGCACCATCTCTTCGACGCGCTCGCGGTGACCGACGAGGCCGCGGTGGCCTGGTATCAGGATGCCGCGCGCGCGGCGATCCGCGAGATCAACGGTCGCGGCGCCGACGCGATCCTCGTCGGCGGGTCGGGGCTGTACGTTTCGAGCGTGCTGTGGGACTTCCGCTTCCCGCCGCGCGACGAGGCTCTGCGCGCCGCGCTCGAACGCGAGCTCGACGAGCGCGGACCGGGTGCGCTCTACGCGCGCCTGCGGGAAGAGGATCCGGATGCCGCTGAGCGCATCGATCCGCGCAACGGGCGTCGCGTCGTGCGCGCGCTCGAGATATTGGCGCAGGGCGGTGAGACGCACGGCGGTGCTCTTCCCGAGGCGCCGGAGCTCTGGCATCCGCGGACTCGGATCATCGCCACCGCGATCGAGCGAGCCGAGCTCGTCGACCTTCTGGATGCCCGCGTGGAGGGGATGTGGGCCGCGGGGCTCGTCGCCGAGGTCGAGGCCCTGATCCCGGCCGGGCTCGAGTGCGGCGTCACCGCCGGTCGCGCGATCGGGTACGCGCAGGCGCTGAAGCAGCTCCGCGGCGAGGTCACCCGCGACGAGGCGATCGCCGAGACCCAGGCCCTCACGCGCCGCTACGCGCGCCGCCAGGTGTCGTGGTTCCGGCGCTACGCCGAGGCCGAGTGGGTCGACGCACGGACGGTGGATGCCGGCATCCTGGCATCCCGATCGGAGGAACGCCCATGACGGTCGACATCCGCGCCTTCGCGCTCGACGATGAGGACGCCGTCGTCGCCCTCTGGGAGGAGGCGGGCCTCACGCGCCCGTGGAACGACCCGCGCGCCGATATCCGGCGCAAGCTCACCGTGCAGCCGGAGCTGTTCCTCGTCGCAGTCGAGGGGGAGCGGGTGGTCGGCAGCGTCATGGCGGGCTACGACGGCCACCGCGGCTGGCTGTACTACCTCGCGACCGCCGCCTCGCACCGCGGGCAGGGGATCGGGCGTCGCCTGGTGGCGGAGGCCGAGCGCCTGCTCGAGGCGATGGGCTGCCCCAAGGTGCAGCTCATGGTGCGTCCCGACAACACCGGCGCGCGGGGCTTCTACGACGAGCTCGGGTACGAGCCCTTCGACACCTGGGCGACCGGCCGCCGGCTCATCGTCGACGGGCCCGGAGGCCCTTCGTCCTCGGCGTGAGCGGGATCGTCAGTCGCGGATGCACTCGCACCGCGAGTCTCGCTGCCACCCGACCGTAGACTCGACGCATGGCGACTCTCCCGTTCACCAAGGGCCACGGAACCGGCAACGACTTCGTGGTGATCGCCGACCCCGACGGCGAGCTCGACCTCTCCGACGCACAAATCTCCGCCCTGTGCGACCGCCACTTCGGCATCGGCGCCGACGGACTGCTGCGCGTGGTGCGCTCGCGCGCCATCGACGAGGGGGCGGATGCCGCGGCATCCGGGGCCGAGTGGTTCATGGACTACCGCAACGCCGACGGTTCGAAGGCCGAGATGTGCGGCAACGGAACGCGGGTCTTCGCGCGCTACCTGAGCGACACCGGACTCGCCTCGCTCGAGGGAGGTTTGCGCATCGGCACGCGCGCGGGCATCAAGACGCTGACACGCAGCGATCGCGGCTACGAGGTCGGTCTGGGCGAATTCGCGATCGAGCCCGGCGAGACGCTCGTGCGCGCGAAGGGCCTGCCGGTCGCCCGTCCCGGCGTCGGCGTCGACGTGGGCAACCCGCACGTCGTGGTCGCGCTGTCGTCCGACGCCGAGCTCGAGGGCCTCGATCTCGCCTATCAGCCGGTGCTCGACCCGGCGCCGCGTCACGGCGCGAACGTCGAGTTCGTCGTCCCCGCCGACCCGCTCGTGCGCGACGGCGTCGGAGCGATCCGCCTGCGCGTGTTCGAACGCGGCGTGGGCGAGACACTGAGTTGCGGGACCGGAGTGGCGGCAGCGGCCCTGGCCGTTCGCCATTGGGCGGGCGCCGCCGCCCCCGACTCCTGGGTCGTCGACACTCCGGGCGGCACGCTGGGCGTGCGCGTCACCGATGGCCGGGTCCACCTTTCGGGCCCTGCCTCGCTGGTGTTCACCGGCGAGGTCGCACTCGCCTGACGAGGGCGCAGAGCGGGGACGGACCGTCGGTTGCCGCCGGCGGACCGGGGTAGGCCCTCTTCAGCGGACCGCGATCAGCACCCACACGAGCGCGCGATCTCGCGTCGGGCGGGCGATGCCGGCATCCGGAGTCCCCGTGCCGGGTGCGTCTCAGGAGACGACGTCGATCAGCTCGCTCGGCGGCGAGCCGTGCTTGCGCACCCGCAGCACGCGGAATCCCCGACCGGTGGCGGCACGCTGCACGCTGTACCCCTCGGGGAACGTGGCGGCGAGCCAGCGCTGCAGGGAGTCCGAACCGAGGTTGCGCTGGACGACGAACCACCCGTCACTGCGTTCCGACAGGCGGGGGATCCAGTGCTGCAGCATGCCGTGCAGCTCGGACTTGCCGACGCGGATGGGCGGGTTCGAGCGGATGGTGCGGAAGGTGACGTCCTCGGGAACATCCTCCGGACGCACGGCGTTGATGTTGGTGAGGCCGAGGGACTCCGCGTTCCGCCTCACGAGATCGAGAGCACGCTCGTTGACGTCGACCGCCCACACGGTCGCGTGCGGTGACGCGAGCGCCAGCGACAGCGAGATCGGACCCCACCCGCACCCCAGGTCGAGGAAGTTCCCACCGGCGGGAGGGGGCGGGGTGTTCGCGAGCAGCACCGAGGTGCCGGCATCCACGTGGTCGGGACTGAAGACGCCGCCGGCCGTGACCACCTCGAGCTCGCGACCGGCCAGCGTCACGCGAAGGTGGCGGAGCTGCTCGGGACTCGACGGCGACGCGCTGAAGTAGTGCTCGCTCCCCATCACGTCAGGATATCGGACCGGCCCCCTGGGTGCTGGGCCGGATAAAGTGCCAGAACACGCGGAAACTGCCGCGACGAAAGGAACACATGACCGAACAGACCACACCCCCGAGCACGGACGCGTCTCCGGTGGATCCGGTGGACCGCGTGCTCTCGCGCGCCGAAGCGCACCGCGGGGTCCGGGTCTTCGGTGCGGCACAGGCTCTGCAGGACGCCACGACCGCGTACGGCGGCGACGCCGACGGCGATCAGTGGGACCGCGAAGAACGCGCGGCGCTGCGCCGCGTCGCGGGCCTGTCCACCGAGCTCGAGGACGTCACCGAGGTCGAGTACCGACAGTTGCGCCTCGAGAACGTCGTCCTCGTCGGCGTGCACCCGCAGGGGGAGCAGGCGGATGCCGAGAACTCGCTGCGCGAGCTGTCGGCCCTTGCCGAGACGGCCGGTGCCGTCGTGCTCGACGGCGTGCTGCAGCGGCGCCCGCACCCCGACCCCGCGACCTACGTCGGTCGCGGCAAGGCCGCCGAGCTGCGCGACATCGTCGCCGCGGTCGGCGCCGACACGGTGATCGCCGACACCGAACTCGCTCCCAGCCAGCGCCGTGCGCTGGAGGACGTCGTCAAGGTCAAGGTGATCGACCGAACCACGGTGATCCTCGACATCTTCAGCCAGCACGCCAAGAGCCGCGAGGGCAAGGCGCAGGTCGAACTCGCGCAGCTCGAATACCTCCTCCCGCGTCTGCGCGGGTGGGGTGACTCGATGTCGCGTCAGGCCGGTGGCCAGGTCGGTGCCGGCGGTGCCGGTATGGGCTCGCGCGGTCCCGGTGAGACGAAGATCGAGCTCGACCGTCGTCGCATCCGCACCAAGATGGCGCTGTTGCGCAAGCAGCTGCGCGACTTCGCCCCCGCCCGTGAGGCGAAGCGGGCCGAGCGCAAACGTCACACGATCCCGTCGGTGGCCATCGCCGGGTACACGAACGCCGGCAAGTCGAGCCTGTTGAACCGCCTAACCAGCGCCGGGGTGCTCGTCGAGAACGCGCTCTTCGCGACCCTGGATGCCACGGTCCGCCGCTCCGAGACCAGTGACGGCCGCGTCTACACGCTGACCGACACCGTCGGCTTCGTGCGGAACCTTCCGCACCAGCTGGTCGAGGCGTTCCGGTCGACGCTCGAGGAGGTCGGCGACGCCGACGTCATCCTGCACGTCGTCGACGCCTCGCACCCCGATCCGGCCGCGCAGCTCATGACGGTGCGCGACGTGATGGGCGACGTCGATGCGAACTTCGGTCAGGAGATCGTCGTCTTCAACAAGGCCGACCTCGTCGGCGAAGACGACCGCCTCGTCCTGCGGGGTCTCGCCCCCAATGCGAAGTTCGTGTCGTCCCGTACGGGCGAGGGCATCGACGAGCTGCGTGCAGCGATCGAGGACGCACTGCCCCTGCCGGCCGTCGAGGTGCAGGCCGTCGTCCCGTACGACCGCGGCGACCTCGTGTCGGCCGTGCACGAGAGCGGGCTCATCGTCGCGCAGGAGCACCGCGAGAGCGGGACGTTCCTGCACGCGCACGTGGGCGCTCGTCTCGCGGCCGAGCTCGCACCGTTCGGAGCCTGAAACCCTCGTGAGGGCCCCGTCGACCTGCCGGTCGGTGGGGCCCTCACGAGGTTCGGCGGTCAGCCCTTCTCGCCCTCGAGCGCGAGCGGAGGGATGCCGGGGGTGTCGAATCCGAAGACCGCGCCGAGGAAGCCGAGTTCGCGTTGGAGGGAGTCGATCACCGTCTCGGACCGTCGAAACCCGTGGCCTTCGCCCTCGTAGAGCACGTAGGCGTGGGGCACGCCGTGCGCGGCCAGGGCGTCGCGGATGGCCTCAGCCTGCGACGGCGGGACCACGCGGTCCTCGGCGCCCTGGAGGATGAGCAGGGGCACGCGGAAGAGATCGGGGCGGCCCAGGGGCGAGCGCTCGATGTAGACCGGCTCGGCCTCGGGGAGTGGTCCGATGAGTCCGTCGAGGTAGCGGGCCTCGAAGTCATGGGTGTCCTCGGCGAGGGCGCGGGCGTCTCCGACGCCGTAGCGCGAGATGCCCGCCGAGAACACGTCGGTACGCGTCACCGCGGCCAGGACGGTCCAGCCGCCCGCCGAGCCCCCCGCGATGGCGAGGCGCTCGGGATCGGCCAGGCCCGCCTCCGCCAGGGCGGATGCCGCGGCCGCGACGTCGTCGACGTCGACGACACCCCACTGCCCCTTCAGCCGATCGCGGTAGGCGCGGCCGTATCCCGTGGACCCGCCGTAGTTGACGTCGAGCACGCCGATGCCTCGACTGGTGAAGAAGGCGGTCTTCGCGGAGGGGGCGGGACCCACGTGCGAGGTCGGTCCGCCGTGCACGAGGACCACGTAGGGCGGGCGCTCGCCCGCAACCGGGGTGACGTCGGGGCTGGTGGGGGCGTACGCGAAGGCGTGCACCGGCCCGTGCGGGCCGTCGGTGGACAGGGCGCGGGCTGCCGGCATCCATTCGTCTCCCCACGAGCCGGCGCCGCCCGTGACGAGCTCGACCGCGCCGGATTCGAGGTCGACGAGCCACAGGCCCGCGCGTCCGCCCGCATCGGAACCCGAGACGAGGGCGCGTGTGCCGCGGACGTCGTCGATCGCGGCTCCCGCGACGACAGGGACGTCGACCGGGCGCACGCCGCTCGGGGCGATCTCGACGACCTCGTCGGAGCCGTTCGTGCGGACCGCGATGACGCGACCGTCGGCGGCGGCCCCGAACCACCGCGTGCCGAGGACCCAGAGACCTCCGCCGGTGTCGGCGTCGGCGGGGGCGAGGGGTTGGGCGTCTCCGTCGAGAGGCCGGCGGAAGAGGTTCCAGCGACCGTCGGGGTCGTCGGCGTAGAGCAGCTCGTCGTCGGCGATCCAGACGGGTTGCAGGGGCGCACGGCGCTCTCCGCCGGCGATGTCGCGAACGGAGCCCGTCTCGAGGTCGGCCACGCGGAGGCTCGTGGCGTCCCAGGGCATGTCGGGGTGGTTCCACGCGACCCACGCCAGGCGGCGGCCGTCGGAGGAGAGGGCGGGCTGCGCCAGGAAGTCGCTTCCCTCGGCGAGCACCTCGACCGGCCCCTCGAGGGGGATGCGCACGATCGCGCGGTCGGGGACGCGGGAGGAGCCGTGGGTCTCGCGGATGGCGAGGAGGACGCCGTGCTCCCACCTCAGGCCGCCGTGACGGACGGCGTCGTCGGCGGGAGTGAGGGGGCGCGCGGTCTCGCCCGGGCGGAGCGCGTACACGCGCTGGTCGCTCTTCTCGACGTAGTACAGCTCGCCGTCGTCGGACGCCGTCCAGGCGCCTCCGCCGTACTCGTGCACGGCGGATCGGGCGTTGGCGGGGGCCGGGAGCACCGTCTCGACCGAGCCGTCCGTGCGGCGACGCTTCACCGCGACGCGACCCGCCTCGTGCGGGACGGATTCGCCCCACCAGATCTCGTCGCCCACGAGTCGGGCCCCGTCGACGCGCGGCGATGACTGCGCGACGGACTCGGGCGTGATCGGGGAGGGCCAGGAACCGTAGGGGAGGGTGTCAGCCATGACTCCACCCTAGGCAGGGCCTCCGACATCCGCCCGGGTGCGCGGTCGTCGCGGCTTTCGCGACGGAACGGAAGAAGCCGGATGCCACCCCTCGGTGGACATCCGGCCTCGAGCCGTGCGCGTCAGACGGTGCGCAGCACCGCGACGACGCGACCGAGGACGACGGCCTCGTCGCCGAGAATCGGCTCGAACGCGCTGTTGCGGGGGAGCAGCCAGGTGTGACCGTCACGGCGTCGGAACGTCTTCACCGTCGCCTCGCCGTCGAGCATCGCGGCGACGATCTCGCCGTTCTCGGCGGTCGCCTGAGAACGGATGACGACCCAGTCGCCGTCGCAGATGGCCGCGTCGATCATCGACTCGCCCGACACTTTGAGCATGAACAGGTCGCCCTTGCCCACGAGCTGACGGGGGAGGGGGAAGATCTCCTCCACCTGCTGATCGGCGGTGATCGGCACTCCGGCGGCGATGCGACCCACCAGTGGCACCAGGGCGGCGTCGCCCAGGGCGGGGGCGGCGTCGGCGGGATTCTCGGCGGCGGCGCCGGGCAGGTCGATGAGGACCTCCATCGCACGCGTCTTTCCCGGGTCGCGACGCAGGTAGCCGCTGAGCTCCAGCTGGTTCAGCTGATGCGTGACGCTCGAGAGCGACTTGAGCCCGACCGCGTCGCCGATCTCGCGCATGCTCGGCGGGTAGCCGTGCCGCGCGATCGAACGCTGGATCACTTCGAGGATCGCCAGCTGCTTGTCGCTGAGGTTCTTCCGCCGCCGGGTCTGCGGCCGCTCGCGCCCGGCGGCGGTCGTCGCGTCGGTCATCTGTGCTCCCCTCGCGCCGCGGAAATCACGGCGGAAATTCGAATGTCGGAGGTTGGTGATGAGGTCTCCGTGTCGAAACCGTATCCGGTCGACGACCCGAATGACACGGAGCCTCGCGCGTGTCGCGTTCGATTCGTCTCCGATACACGAGGTGTTGACATTCGAACAGGTTCGAAGATAGATTCGGAATACAGATTCGCACCACCGTCCTCCCGGCCGAGGGCGGGGTGCGAATCTCTCCCCACCAAGGAGCACATTATGAGCAGCATCGCCCTCACCGCCCCGTCCACCCGCCTGCGCATCACCGCGCGCGGTCGTCGCGTCGTGGCGTTCCTCGTCTCCCTCCCCATCGTCGCCGTGCTCGCCGTGGCGATCGTCGGCGGCGGATCCGCACTCGCCTCCGGCGACGCGGGCGCTCCCGCCGGCTCGTTCACCGAGATCACCGTCATGAGCGGCGAAACCCTCTGGTCCATCGCCGAAGACGTCGCGCCGTCCGCCGACCCGCGTGATGTCGTCGCCGAGATCGCGCGTCTCAACGCCCTGCCCGGCGGCTCCGTCTCGGCGGGACAGCGCATCGCGATCCCCGCCGAGTACGCTCCCGCGGCCTGAGCGCAGACCCCCCGCTCGCGCGCCTCGACCGTTCTCGACGCCTACGATGGGTGAGGTGACCGTACGCCTCGACGACCTTCCTCTTCGCGACGATCTGCGGGGCATGACCCCGTACGGAGCTCCCCAGGCAGCACTGCCCGTGGCGCTCAACGTGAACGAGAACACGCATCCCGTTCCGCCCGAGGTTGCAGACGACATTCTGGATGCCGTCGCCCGGGCGCTCCGCGACGTCAACCGCTACCCGGACCGGGAGTTCACCGGTCTGCGCGAGGCCTTCGCCGGCTACCTCGGCCACGGCCTCAACCCCGACCAGATCTGGGCGGCGAACGGCTCGAACGAGGTCCTTCAGCACATCCTGCAGGCGTTCGGCGGTCCCGGCCGGACGGCGATGGGCTTCGCGCCCACGTATTCGATGTACCCGATCCTCACGCGGGCCACGGGGGCCCGCTGGATCGCGGGTGAGAGAGAGCACGACTTCTCGCTGTCTCCCGAGTCGGCGGCCGCGCAGGTGCGCGAACAGCGACCCGACATCGTGTTCCTCTGCGCCCCGAACAACCCCACCGGCACTCCGCTGCGCCTCGATGTCGTCGAAGCGGTCTACGACGCCACGGACGGGATCGTGATCGTCGACGAGGCTTACGAGGAGTTCGCTCCGCGCGACGAGCCCTCGGCCGTCTCGCTGCTGCCCGACCGCCCTCGTCTGGTCGTCTCGCGCACGATGAGCAAGGCCTTCGCCTTCGCCGGTGCCCGCGTCGGCTATCTCGCGGCCGATCCCGCGCTGGTCGACGCCCTGCGTCTGGTGCGCCTGCCCTACCACCTGAGCGCTCTCACCCAGGCGGCCGCCACCGCCGCGCTGAGCCACGCCGAGACAATGCTGTCGATGGTCGACGAGATCGTCGCTCAGCGCGACCGGATCTCGGCGACGGTGTCGGCGCTGGGGTACACGGCGCACGAGTCGTGGACCAACTTCGTGTTGTTCGGGGGCGTCGAAGACCCGGCGGCGACATGGAAGGCGCTCTACGACCGCGGCGTCCTCATCCGCGACGTTGGCATCGCCCACCACCTGCGGGTGACCGCGGGCACGGCCGACGAGACCACCGCGTTCCTCGACGCGCTGGCCTCGGTAGGATCGCGATCATGACCGGCCCCGCCTCGCCCCGCACCGCATCGATCACGCGGGAGACGAGCGAGTCCCGCGTCGAGCTCGAGCTCGACCTCGACGGCCGTGGCGTCAGCGACATCTCGACGAGCGTGCCGTTCTTCGACCACATGCTCACCGCGTTCGCGAAGCACTCGCTGACCGACCTGCGGGCCCGCTCCACAGGCGACACGCACATCGACGCCCACCACACGGTCGAGGACACCTCAATCGTGCTCGGGCAGGCCATTCGTCAGGCGCTCGGCGACAAGTCCGGCATCGCCCGTTACGGAGACGCGCTCGTGCCGCTCGACGAGGCCCTCGCGCAGGCCGTGGTCGACATCAGCGGTCGTCCCTACCTCGTGCACACCGGCGAGCCCGCGGGCTTCGAGCACCACCTGATCGGCGGTCACTTCACCGGTTCGCTCGTGCGTCACTCGTTCGAGGCGATCTCAATCCACGCCGGCCTCACGGTTCACGTGCGCGTCCTGGGCGGACGCGACCCCCACCACATCGCAGAGGCCGAGTACAAGGCGCTCGCCCGCGCGTTCCGACAGGCGAAGGCCCTCGACCCGCTCGTCGACGGGATTCCGAGCACCAAGGGCGCGCTGTGACGCGCAAACCCGTCGTCGCGGTCTTCGACTACGGCTCGGGCAACGTCCACTCAGCCGTCAAGGCGCTCGTCGAAGCCGGCGCCGATGCGCGCCTCACCTCCGACCGCGGTCTGCTTCTCGACGCCGACGGGCTGCTGGTCCCCGGTGTCGGGGCGTTCGGCGCGGTCATGGGGGCCCTGAACGACAGCCGTGGCGGCGAGATCATCGACCGTCGTCTGGCGGGCGGCCGGCCGGTGCTCGGCATCTGCGTGGGCATGCAGGTCATGTTCGAGCGCGGCATCGAGCGCGGCACCGACACCACGGGTCTGGGGGAGTGGCCCGGAACCGTCGCCGAACTCGAGGCGCCGGTCCTGCCGCACATGGGCTGGAACACGGTGAGCGCGGGTGAGGGATCTCGCCTGTTCGACGGCATCGAGAACGAGCGCTTCTACTTCGTGCACTCGTACGCGGCGCAGGACTGGTCGCTCGAGGTGACTCCGCCGTTCCCGCAGCCCTCGGTCACGTGGTGCACCTACGGCTCGCCGTTCATCGCCGCGGTCGAGAACGGTCCGCTCTCGGCCACTCAGTTCCACCCGGAGAAGTCGGGCGAAGCCGGCATCCGGCTCCTGTCCAATTGGATCGACGGCCTGCGCACGACTACTGTGTGACCTCGTGCCCCGGCTCGGCGAGATGCGCCGAAGGGTGCGAGGAGCCATGAACGATTTCGCGTCCACGCCCGAACTTGTGCTGCTTCCCGCGGTCGACGTCGCCGACGGCAAGGCCGTCCGTCTGACCCAGGGTGAGGCCGGTACCGAGACCAGCTACGGCGACCCCGTCGACGCCGCCGCCGACTTCGCCCGCCAGGGCGCTCAGTGGATCCACCTCGTGGACCTCGACGCGGCCTTCGGGCGCGGCAGCAACGCGAGCGTCATGCGCAAGGTCATCAAGCAGGTCAAGGGCGTGCAGGTCGAGCTCTCGGGCGGCATCCGCGACGATCGTTCGCTCGAGGCCGCCCTCGAGAGCGGCGCGAGCCGCATCAACCTCGGCACCGCGGCCCTCGAGAACCCCGAGTGGGCCGCCGACGTCATCAACCGCTACGGCGAGGCGATCGCTGTGGGTCTGGACGTGCGCGGAACGACCCTCGCGGCCCGCGGGTGGACCCGCGAGGGCGGCGACCTGTGGACCGTGCTCGACCGACTCGAGGACGCCGGCTGCAGCCGCTACGTCGTCACCGACGTCACGAAGGACGGCACGCTGCGCGGCCCCAACATCGAGCTGCTGCGCGAGATGACGCAGCGCACCCCCAAGCCGATCGTCGCTTCCGGCGGCGTCTCGAGCCTCGACGACATCGCGGCTCTGCGAGACCTCGTTCCGCTGGGTGTCGAGGGCGCGATCGTCGGCAAGGCGCTCTACGCGGGCCAGTTCACCCTGGCCGAGGCGCTGGATGTCGCCGGACACTGACGGTCCGCACGACCACGCCCACGGAGCCCACGCGGATTCGGCGGGGGTTCCGTGGGAGGGCCGCAGCTTCCAGGCGAACCCGCATTCGGGTGACGACGGTTCGGCCGACCCCGCGCTGCTGGCCGCGCTCCTGGCCTTCCGCGCGGGCGAGGGGGACGCCCGCGCCATCGTCGACGCCTATCGCGATGCGCGTCTGCTGATCCCGCTCGTCGCCGAGAAGGGCGACCACGGCGTCGGAGCGCACGGCCTCGAGGTCGACAAGACCCAGGAGTTGTCGATCGTGACGGTCGCCGCTCCCGACGGTCGCAAAGTGCTCCCGGTCTTCACGTCGGTCACGGCGCTGCAGACGTGGGATGCCGCCGCACGACCGGTGCCGGCCGACGGGCGCCGCACGGCACTGGCGGCGGCCTCGGAGGACACCGAGCTCATCGTCATCGATCCCGCGTCCGAGACGGAGTTCGTGATCCGCCGCCCTGCCGTGTGGGCGATCGCGCAGAGCGAGACCTGGGAGCCCGCCCACACGTCGCCGTCGATCTTCACCGGCCTGCAAGAGAGCATCGCCGGAGAGCTGGCGGTCCTCGATCTGGCCGTCGAGTCGGGCGACCCCACCGGTCGTCTGCGCGGACCCGAGCTCGTCGTGCACCTGCAGCTCATGTCGGGCCTCGAGCAAGAGGAATTGGATGCCACGCTGGCGCGCCTCGCCCGGCGCTGGTCGGCGGACGATCGCATCGCCGTCCTCGTCGACTCCCTGACGGTCAAGCTCCACCGCAGCACGGAGGCCTGATCGCGGCGCCGTCACCAGAACAGGACGGCGCGTCGAGAACAGGCCGATCCGCCCGCCAAGCGCCTGTTCGCATGGCGTCCCCTGTCCTCATGCCGCACGGGCCCCGCTCACGCCCCCACGGGTATCACGGAACAGGTGGCCTGCGGCACCGGACGAAGGGGTGCCCCTTCCCCAAGCCAATCGGGCCAGGAGCCCCGCTCATACCCCTATGGGTGTCACGGAGGATGTGAGCTGCGGCGGGAGGGGGCATTCCGGAGCCCGGGACCACCCCAGAACGACAGAATTACGTGACGGGACCCGTCCACTTCTCGCCCGGCCCCTTACCGATCGGATCCTGAATCGTCGACGCCTCGCGGAAGGCCAGCTGCAGCGAGCGGAGGCCGTCGCGCAGGGAGCGCGCGTGCATGTCGCTGATCTCGGGCGCTCCGGCGGTGATGAGTCCGGCGAGGGCGTTGATGAGTTTGCGGGCCTCGTCGAGGTCGAGCTGCTGGCCGGGGTCGTCGGCGAGTCCGGTCTTCACGGCGGCGGCGCTCATGAGGTGGACGGCCGCGGTGGTGATGACTTCGACGGCGGGGACATCGGCGATGTCGCGGGTGGCGGAGGATGCGGCGCGCTCCTGCTCCTCCCAGCGGGCGAGGCGCTCGTCTTCGGCTCCGTGGCGGTGTGCGCCCTGGTCGTCGGCGGGCTGGTCGGAGGGGATCGTGTCCACGTGAATCTCTCTGCTAGACTATGGCGGGCTTCGGAGTGTTTCACTCCGTACGAAAGAGGATCACATCCCACCCGCGCTTGCCGCTCCAGGCTACCGGGTTCCCGCACTCCGCTCCGTTTCGCACGGGGTTGCCTGGGTGCAGAAGCCGGTGCCGAAAGCACTGTGCCGGGTGGCGTGTCTCCTCTTCGCCCGCGATTCCGACGGATCGCGGCGGCCACCACCCGTATGAAAGAGGAGTTCCGCATCAGCGATCCCCGCACCAACGAGCGCATCCGAGTCCCGGAGGTCCGTCTCGTCGGACCCAACGGCGAGCAGGTCGGCATCGTCCGAATCGAAGCTGCGCTGCGCCTGGCCCAGGAAGCGGACCTCGACTTGGTCGAGGTCGCGCCGAGCTCGAAGCCGCCCGTGGTCAAGATCATGGATTACGGCAAGTTCAAGTACGAGGCCGCTCAGAAGGCCAAAGAGACGCGTCGTAACCAGGCGAACACCGTCCTCAAAGAGGTCCGGTTCCGTCTGAAGATCGAGGCTCACGACTACATCACCAAGCTCAAGCGCGCCGAGGGATTCCTCCAGGCGGGCGACAAGGTGAAGGCCATGATCCTGTTCCGCGGTCGCGAGCAGTCGCGTCCCGAGCAGGGTGTCCGTCTGCTTCGCAAGTTCGCCGAAGACGTCGCCGAGTTCGGCACCGTCGAGTCGAACCCCACGATTGACGGCCGCAACATGGTGATGGTGGTCGCTCCTCACAAGAACAAGTCCGAGGTCAAGACCGAGCAGAACGCGCAGCGCACGGCGAACCGTGAAGCCGCGCGGAGTGCCGCTCGAGGCGAATCGGCACCCACAGACGAAGCTGCCCCGGCGTCCGCCGAGTAAAGCTCCCCGACTCCCGCTCCGCCGGGAACCCCAACGAAGGAAGACAGATGCCGAAGCAGAAGACCCACTCGGGCGCCAAGAAGCGCTTCAAGCTCACCGGTAGCGGCAAGCTCATGAAGCAGCAGGCCGGCATGCGCCACAACCTCGAGGGCAAGGCCTCCAAGCGCACCCGTCGCCTGAACCAGGAGCAGGTCCTGGCCAAGGGTGACTCCAAGGTCGCCAAGAAGCTCCTCGGCCTCTGAGCGCCGACGCACGTTAGGAAGAATGAGAAATGGCTAGAGTCAAGCGGGCAGTAAACGCCCACAAGAAGCGTCGCGTCATCCTGGAGCGCGCGTCCGGTTACCGCGGTCAGCGTTCGCGCCTGTACCGCAAGGCCAAGGAGCAGGTCACCCACTCCCTGGTCTACGCGTACCGTGACCGTCGCAAGCGCAAGGGCGACTTCCGTCGTCTGTGGATCCAGCGCATCAACGCCGCGTCGCGCGCCAACGGCATGACGTACAACCGCTTCATCCAGGGCCTCGGCCTCGCGGGTGTGCAGGTGGACCGTCGCATGCTCGCCGAGCTCGCCGTGAACGAGCCCGCCGTGTTCGCGTCGCTCGTCGCGACCGCGAAGGCTGCGCTGCCCACCGACGTCAACGCGGCGAAGACCGCGTAAGACACGTCTTCCGAAACGGGCGTCCTCTCCGGAGGGCGCCCGTTTCGTCGTTCCCGCGGGTCGTTCGCGCGGCGTCCCGGGATGCATTCCTCCGGGGCCATACACTGGGGACGTGCTCGAGAACCCCCGTTCGCCGCGGGTGCGCGCCGTGGCCAAGCTCAGTAAGCGCGCTGCCCGCCAAGAGACAGGTCTGTTCCTGCTCGAGGGTCCGCAGGCCGCTCGCGAGGCGCTCGCGTGGGCGCCCGAGACCGTGCTGGAGGTCTACGCGACCCCGTCCGCCCTCGAGAAGCACACGGATGTGCGTGACGCTGCGGAGCAGGCGGGTGTCGATCTGCAGATCACCACCGAGGCGGTGCTCGACGCCATGGCCGATACCGTGACGCCCCAGGGCATCGTGGCGGTGGCTCGTCAATCGCCCACCGCGTTGAAGGACATCCTGGCGGGGGAGCCGCGCCTCATCGCGATCTGCGAAGAGGTTCGCGATCCCGGCAACCTGGGCACGATCATCAGGGCCGCGGATGCCGCGGGGGCCGACGCCGTGATCCTGACCGGCCGGACCGTGGACCCGTACAACCCGAAGGTCGTGCGCTCCACCACCGGCTCGCTCTTCCACCTGCCGGTCGCGGTCGATCTCGAGCTCGCTGATGTCGTCGCCCGCGCGCACGAGGCGGGCCTGCGCATCGTCGCCGCCGATGTCGAGGGCACCGACTTCCTGGCATCCCGAGAGCTTCTGTCGGAGCCGACGGCCTGGTTGTTCGGCAACGAGGCGCGGGGGCTCGAGGAGTCCGCCCTCGCGCAGGCCGACCTCGCACTGCGCCTGCCGATCTACGGTCGCGCCGAGTCTTTGAACCTGGCCACCGCGGCGAGCGTCTGCCTCTACGAGACGGCTTTCGCGCAGCGCGCGCGCTGACCCCTGCTGTTACAGAACGGTTAAGGCGTGCGCAGGAATGTGGTCGGGCGCCCAGCATCCTCATAGGGTGAAGGCATGGCATCCGTTCCCCCGAAGACCGAGCCCCTGGTCGTCGTCGCCGACGTCCAGAAGCACTATGGGCAGTTCCAGGCTCTGAAAGACATCGACCTCACCGTCGACCGCGGAGAGGTCGTCGTGGTGATCGGCCCGTCGGGTTCCGGCAAGTCGACGCTGTGCCGCACCATCAACCGTCTCGAGACCATCACGAGCGGATCGATCACGATCGACGGCAAGGAGCTTCCCAAAGAGGGGAAGGGCCTGGCCGAACTGCGTGCCGACGTCGGCATGGTGTTCCAGTCGTTCAACCTCTTCGCGCACCTGACGATCCTCGAGAACGTCACGCTCGGGCCCATCAAGGTCCGCAAGATGAAGAAGGCGGATGCCGAGAAAGAGGCGCGTGCGCTCCTGGATCGCGTGGGCGTCGGTCACCAGGCCGACAAGCTCCCCGCCCAGCTCTCGGGCGGTCAGCAGCAGCGTGTGGCGATCGCCCGCGCGCTGGCGATGAAGCCCAAGGTCATGCTCTTCGACGAGCCGACCTCGGCTCTCGACCCCGAGATGATCAACGAGGTGCTCGACGTCATGGTCGGCCTCGCCAAGGACGGCATGACGATGATCGTCGTCACCCACGAGATGGGCTTCGCCCGCAAGGCCGCGAACCGCGTCGTTTTCATGGCCGACGGGCAGATCGTCGAGCAGGCGACCCCCGAGCAGTTCTTCACGCGCCCCGAATCCGACCGTGCGAAGGACTTCCTCTCGAAGCTCATCACGCACTGACGCACGACCCTGACGGCGACGAACGAGGAGGTTCCTAGCCGAGACGAGAGCATCGCCCACCGCTGGCGATCGCGCGCGCCGTCACCGACGACCCCTTCCCGCACAGCACACGTAACCAAGGAGACATCACATGCGTAAAACTCGTTTTCTCGCCGGCGCGAGCATCATCGCCGCCGGCCTGCTGGCCCTGACGGCCTGCAACAGCGGCACCCCGGGCGCGGCGCCCGGCTCCGACGGCGGCAGCGCCTCGGACGCCCCCGTCTACGGCGCGGTGGCCACCGACGTGAAGATCGACGGCAGCCCCACGTTCGAGAAGATCACCTCGGCCGGCAAGATCGTCGTCGGCGTGAAGGAAGACCAGCCCGGCCTGGGCTACCTCGACCCCGTGACGGGTGAGCGCAAGGGCTTCGACGTCGACGTCGCGCGCTGGATCGCCGCCTCGCTCGGCTACGACCCGGCCGACACCTCGAAGGTGGAGTACAAGGCCATCGCCTCGGCGAACCGCGAGCAGGCCATCATCAACGGCGACATCGACTACTACGTCGGCACTTACTCGATCACCGACAAGCGCAAGGACCAGATCTCCTTCGCCGGCCCCTACTTCGTGACCGGCCAGGGACTGCTCGTCGCCGCCGACAACGACACGATCACGGGCAAGGACTCGCTCACGGCCGAGACCACCGTGTGCTCGGTGACCGGCTCGACGCCGATCCAGCGCATCCGCGAGCAGACTCCGGCCAAGGTCGTCGAGTTCGACACCTACTCGCAGTGCGTCGAGAAGCTGAAGAACGGCGAGGTCGACGCGGTGACCACCGACGAGGCCATCCTCCTCGGCTACGCCGCGCAGGACCCCGACAACCTGAAGATCGCGGGCGAGCCTTTCAGCGAGGAGCGCTACGGCGTCGGCATCGCCAAGGGTGACACCGCCTTCCAGGAGTTCGTGAACACCATGTTCACCGACGGCGGCTCCACCTGGGAGGCCATCTTCGAGAAGAACCTCGGCGCCTCGGGCGTCAAGGGCGAGCAGCCGGCGGTCGACCCCGTCAGCTGATCTCCCGGTGCGGGCGGCGCACTCCGCGCCGCCCGCACCACCCGACGAGCACGACGAGAAAGAACGGACAGCGTACGGTGAACCAGATCTTCGACTACCCCGACCTGTGGGCGCAGGCGCTCTGGGGGACGGTCGTGCTCTTCTTGGGCGGCGGCCTGATCGCGCTCGTGCTCGGCTTCATCGTGGCGGCCATGCGCGTGTCGCCCGTGCCCATCGCCCGCGCGGTCGGCGCGGTGTACGTGAACTGGATCCGCAACACCCCGCTCACGCTGGTGCTGTTCTTCTTCGCGTTCTGCGTGCCGCTGCTGATCGACGTCCCGCGCGGCAGCTTCTTGACGCTGGCCGTGTGCGGCCTCGGCATCTACACCGCGACCTATGTGGCCGAGACCCTGCGCGCGGGCATCAACACCGTGCCCGTCGGCCAGGCGGAGGCGGCTCGCGCGCTCGGCCTCGGCTTCGGCCAGGTCATGACCCTCGTGGTCCTGCCCCAGGCGACCCGCTCGGTCATCCCCCCGATGATGAGCGTCTTCATCGCCCTGCTGAAGAACACCACCGTCGCCGCCGGATTCTCGGTGGTCAACCTCGGGAACATCCGAGCGACGATGAGTGAGAACGGCGAGAACCAGCTCGTCACCATCCTCCTCGTGATGGCGGTCTTCGTCATCCTGGTCCTGCTGCTCGCTGCGCTGCAGAACGCGGCCGAGAAAAAGTGGAAGGTCGCCCGATGAGCTCCTCCGTCCTCTACGACGTCCCGGGTCCCCGCGCGCAGCTGCGCAACCGCATCCTCGGCGTCATCACGCTCGTCCTCGTCGTCGCCGTCATCGGCTTCGTGGTCTGGCGCTTCATCGACACCGGCCAGTTCTCGGCGGCGAAGTGGAACGTCTTCAGCTACAGCGCGATCTGGGAGCGATTCGGCCAAGCGACGCTCGCAACCCTCGCGGCGTTCGCCGTCGCGGCCGTCGGGGCCCTCGTGCTCGGCTTCATCCTCGCCATCGGCCGGATGTCCGACCACCGCTGGGTCCGCCTCCCGGTCGGCTGGGTGGTCGAGCTTCTCCGCGCCGTGCCCGTCCTCGTCTTCATGCTGTTGCTGTACTACGGTCTGCCGGTCGTCGGCATCAAGATGTCGTCGTACTGGGCCGTCGTGATCGCGCTGATCCTCTACAACGGTTCCGTGCTGTCCGAGGTCATCCGTGCCGGCGTCGAGGCGCTCCCGCGCGGACAGAGCGAGGCCGGCTACGCCGTAGGTCTGCGCAAGTCGGGTGTGATGCGCCTGATTCTGCTCCCGCAGGCGATCCGCGCCATGCTGCCCGTGATCATCGCCCAGCTCGTGGTGACGCTGAAGGACACCGCGCTCGGCTTCATCATCACGTACCCCGAACTGCTGTACTTCGCCCGTCTGCTCGGCTCGAACGGCGAGTACGGATCGCCGTTGATCCCCGCCGCGATGATCGCCAGCGTCATCTACGTGGCGATGTGCCTCGCCCTGTCGTACACCGCGCACCGCGTCGAGCTCGGCCTGCGCCGCTCGCCCAAGGGCGGCAACGTCGCTCCCGCGGAGCCCGCGGGCCAGACCGGCACCGACACCGAGCTCATCGTCGCCCAGCGCGGACTCGGCAAGTTCGACTCCCACGGCGGCGCTGCGAGATTCTGAGTCACGGCACCGACGGGCGGGGGAGTGTCCCCGCCCGTCGGTAGACTCTCATCTCGTGTCCGACGCACCCGAGATCACCCCTGAGGCCGTCGCCTCCGCGGTCGATGAGGCCCTTGCCGCCATCGCCGCCGCCGCGACCACGGCCGAGCTCAAGTCCGCCCGTTCCGCCCACACGGGGGAGCAGTCCTCCCTCGCTCAGCTGAACGCCCAGATGCGCAACGTCGCCCCCGACCAGAAGGCCGCCTTCGGCAAGCTCGTCGGACAGGCGCGCGGTCGGGTGAACCAGGCGCTCGCCGCGCGCGAGAGCGAGTTGGCCGCGGCCGAGACCGCCGCGCAACTCGAGGCCGAGCGCATCGACGTCACGGCGCTGCCGCAGCGCGCCCGCATCGGGGCACGGCATCCGATCTCCCTCCTCCAGGAGCAGGTGTCCGACATCTTCGTCGGCATGGGCTGGGAGATCGCGGAAGGCCCCGAGCTCGAGCACGAGTGGTTCAACTTCGACGCCCTCAACTTCGACGTCGATCACCCCGCGCGCCAGATGCAGGACACGTTCTTCGTCGACCCGGTCGCGCGCCACCTGGTGCTGCGCACCCACACCAGCCCCGTGCAGGTGCGCTCCATGCTCGAGCGCGACCTGCCCGTCTACGTGCTGTGCCCGGGACGGGTGTACCGCACCGATGAGTTCGACGCGACGCACCTGCCGGTCTTCACACAGTTCGAAGGTCTGGTCATCGACAAGAACATCACGATGGCGCACCTCAAGGGCACGCTCGACCACGCCGCGCGCGTGCTGTTCGGGCCTGAGGCCAAGACGCGCTTCCGCGCCAACTTCTTCCCCTTCACCGAGCCGAGTGCCGAGCTCGATCTGTGGCACCCCACCTTCAAGGGCGGGGCGCGCTGGATCGAGTGGGGCGGCTGCGGCATGGTGAACCCCAACGTGCTGCGGGCCGCCGGCATCGACCCCGAGGAGTACTCGGGCTTCGCCTTCGGCATGGGCATCGAGCGCACGCTCATGTTCCGCAGCGACGTGCAAGACATGCGCGACATGGCCGAGGGCGATGTCCGCTTCAGTGAGCAGTTCGGAATGGTGGTCTGATGCGCGTCCCGCTCTCCTGGTTGCGCGAGTACGTCGACGTGCCCGCAGAGGCCACGCCCGACGACGTCCTCGCCGCCCTCGTCTCGGTCGGTTTCGAAGAAGAGGACGTGCACCGCTTCGAGCTGTCCGGTCCGATCGTCGTCGGAGAGGTGAAGGAGTTCACTCCCGAGCCCCAGTCCAACGGCAAGACCATCCGCTGGTGCCAGGTCGACGTCGGCGCCGAGAACGGGGGAGTGCGCGGCATCGTCTGCGGTGCCGGCAACTTCTTCGAGGGCGACAAGGTCGTGGTGACCCTGCCCGGTTCGGTGCTGCCCGGTCCCTTCCCGATCGCGGCCCGCAAGACCTACGGGCACGTGTCCGACGGCATGATCGCCTCGGCGAAAGAGCTGGGCCTGGGCAGCGAGCACAGCGGCATCCTGCGTCTGATCGATCTCGGGATCGACGCGCCGGTCGGAACGGATGCCATCGCACTGCTCGGTCTGGACGACCTCGCGGTCGAGATCAACGTCACCCCCGACCGCGGCTACGCCCTGTCGCTGCGCGGGGTCGCCCGCGAGTACTCGCACGCGACGGGAGCGGACTTCCGCGACCCGGGCCTCGGCCACGACGAGGCCGCGGCGCGCACGCCCTCGGGCTTCCCGATCACGGTCGCCGACCAGGCGCCCATCCGCGGCCGCCGCGGCGCCACCGAGTTCGTCGCGCGCATCGTCCGCGACGTCGACCCCTCGCGCCCGACGCCGCCGTGGATGATCACGCGCCTGTCGCTTGCCGGCATCCGCTCGCTCGGGGTGCTCGTCGACATCACCAACTACGTCATGCTTGAGCTCGGGCAGCCCCTCCACGGCTACGACCTCGACCGCCTGCAGGGTGGTATCACGGTGCGTCGAGCGGAGCAGGGCGAGAAGCTCGAGACCCTCGACGGGCAGGTGCGCACCCTCGACGCCGAAGACCTCCTGATCACCGACGAGTCGGGACCGATCGGACTCGCCGGTGTGATGGGCGGCGGCCCCACCGAGATGAGCGACGCCACGCGCAACGTGCTGATCGAGGCGGCCACCTTCGACCAGGTCTCGATCGCGCGCACCGCGCGTCGTCACAAGCTGCCCTCCGAGGCCTCGCGCCGTTTCGAGCGCGGCGTCGACCCGCTCGTCCCGTACGTGGCGGCCGAGCGTGTCGCCTCGCTGATGGTCGAGCTCGCGGGCGGCACTCTCGACACCGAGCTGGGCGGGTCGCTCGGCTCGACGTACCGCCGCGAGGCGATCATGCTGCCCGCGGGCTTCGTCCCCGGGCTGATCGGCGTCGAGTACACCGACGACGAGATCGTCTCGGCCCTGCGCCTCATCGGCTGCGCGGTCGACGAGCGCGAGGGCGGCTGGGCGGTCACGGCACCGTCGTGGCGCCACGACCTCAGCGACAAGTGGACGCTCGCCGAAGAGGTGGCGCGTATCGAGGGCTACGACCGGATCCCGTCCGTCCTCCCGACGCCCCCGTCGGGCCGCGGGCTCACCGCCGCGCAGCAGGGGCGCCGTCGCGTGGCGAACGCTCTGGCCTCTGCCGGCTTCGTCGAGACGCCGTCGTTCCCCTTCACCACCGAGGAGCAGAACGCCCTGCACGGCTCGCCGTCGGGTGATGCGCTGCCGAGCGTGAAGCTCGCGAACCCGCTCGACGGACTCGCTCCGTTCCTGCGCCGTTCGTTGATCCCCGCTCTGCTACAGGTCGCGCATCGCAACGTCTCGCGCGGCATCGTCGATCTCGCGCTGTTCGAGGCCGGCACGGTCTTCCTCCCGAAGCCGGGCGTGCAGTACGGCACCGCGTCGGTGCCGCCGCTGGCGGTGCGGCCGGATGCCGCGACCCTCACGGCCCTCGACGCGTCGATTCCGCCGCAGCGCCGTCACGTGGCCGTTCTGCTGACCGGTCACACGGTCGCGAAGCAGCCGGGTCAGCCGGCGGTTGCGGCGGATCTCGCCGATGCCGTGGACGCCGTGCGCGTGTTGACCGCCGCCGCCGGGCTCGACATCGAACTCGTGCAGGC
The DNA here is from genome assembly GCF_001421275.1 of Microbacterium sp. Leaf203. Lineage (NCBI taxonomy): Bacteria > Bacillati > Actinomycetota > Actinomycetes > Micrococcales > Microbacteriaceae > Microbacterium > Microbacterium sp. Leaf203. The sequence goes on from NZ_LMKF01000022.1 coordinate 1,648,210, forward strand.
GCAGCGTGCGGCGCTCCACCCGGGGCGCACGGCCCGTGTCCTTTCCGCGGGGACCGACATCGGCTACGTCGGCGAGCTGTTGCCGGCTGTCGCGGCCGCGGCGGACCTGCCCGGACGCGTTCTCGTGGCCGAGCTCGACCTCGACGCGATGCTCGAGCTGGCGCAGGCGCGCCCGGTCGCGGCATCCCTCTCGGGATTCCCCGCCGCCACGCAGGACGTGTCGCTGACGGTTCCGACCGACGTCGCCGCGGGTGCCGTGCGCGCCGCGCTGATCGAGGGGGGAGCCCCGCTGCTCGAGGGCGCCCGGCTCGTCGACGACTACCGCGGCCCCGGTCTCTCAGAGGGCACGAAGAGTCTGACGTTCGCGTTGCGGTTCCGTGCCGACGACCGCACCCTCACCGCGGCCGAGGCGACCGAGGCGAAGCTCACCGGTGTCGCCGTGGCGGCAGAACGTTTCGGTGCGGCGATCCGCGACTGATCGACCACGCGTGACCTGGAGCGCCGACGGCCTACGCCGCTCGGCGCTCCGGCGTTTTCACCCGCTCCACAGCGGGGGAGGCGGCGTCCTCGCGCGCCTGACGTTCGGCATACACTCAGGTGCGCGTTCGCGCGCGAGGGCCTGCCCTCATCGCCGGTAAAGGGGGCAGTCGGAAGTGCCCGGCGATGAGGGCAGGTTCCACAGCATAACCCGACCGTGTCCCCCATTTGGGGGACACGGCCATCGAGGGGCGTGTCGTCCCCGGCTCGCCGGGCGTCACAGCGGGGCGGGGGACGATTTGCCCCGCGCCCTCCGCGGCGGATACCCTCGCCACATGTCGTCGATCACCGTGCGCACCGAGGAGCTCTTCGTGAGCACCGGTGGCGAGCGTCGACGTCGGGTCGCGCGCCGATTCTCGGCGACCTCGTAACCCGCCTCCGGTCGGGCATACGGGCGTCGCCGCCCCGGTACACGCTGCTTTCAGCACCAGCCCCGACTCGTAAGGTGGATACATGACCCTCTCGGTCGCCGTCTCCGGCGCTTCCGGCTACGCGGGTGGCGAGATCCTCCGCCTCCTGGCCGCTCATCCCGACGTCGAGATCCGCACCGTCACCGCGCACTCCAGCGCCGGACAGCCGCTCGTCGCCCACCAGCCGCACCTGCGCTCCCTCGCGCACCTCGAACTCCAGCCCACGACGCCCGAGGTGCTCGCGGGTCATGACGTGGTGTTCCTCGCCCTGCCGCATGGCCAGTCGGCGCAGTACACCGACGCCCTGGCTGATACGCCGCTCATCATCGACGCCGGAGCCGATCACCGCCTGGTCTCCGCGGAGGACTGGGCGCAGTTCTACGGGGGGCCGCACCCCGACCCGTGGGCCTACGGAGTACCCGAGCTCCCGGTCGCGGGCGGGAAGCAGCGCGAGAAGCTCCGCGGTGCCACGCGCGTCGCCGCCCCGGGCTGCAACGCCTCGACCGTGGCCCTCTCTCTCGCTCCCGGTGTCGCCGCCGGCGTCATCGACCCCGCGGACATCGTGTCGGTGCTCGCGGTCGGACCGAGCGGGGCCGGCAAGTCGGCCAAGACGAACCTCCTCGCCAGCGAGATCCTCGGATCGGCGAACCCCTATGCCGTGGGCGGCACCCACCGTCACATCCCCGAGATCCGGCAGGCCCTGGTCGCCGCGGGGGCGTCGAGCGACGGCATCCGTCTGTCTTTCACTCCCGTGCTCGTGCCGATGGCGCGGGGCATCCTCGCCACGTCGTCGGCTCCGATCCGCGAGGGGGCGACGGATGCCGAGATCCGCGGCGCGTGGGAGAACGCGTACGGTGACGAGCCGTTCGTCGAGCTGCTGCCCGCGGGGGTGTTCCCGCGCACGGCCGACGTGCTCGGTGCGAACGTCGCCTCGATGGGGCTCGCGATCGACCGCGCGGCGAACCGCGTGACGGTGGTGGCCGCCGTCGACAATCTCGTCAAAGGCACCGCCGGTGCGGCCATCCAATCCATGAACCTGGCGCTGGGTCTCGCCGAGACCACCGCCCTTCCCCTGAACGGAGTCGCCCCGTGAGCGTGACCGCCCCCGCTGGATTCGAAGCGGCCGGAGTCGCCGTCGGGCTCAAGTCGACCGGCGCGCGAGACGTCGCGGTGGTGGTGAACCGGGGGCCGCTCAAGGTGGGCGCCGCGGTGTTCACGTCGAACCGCGCGAAGGCGAACCCGATCCTGTGGTCGGAGCAGGTCGTCACGGACGGCACGATCGAGGCCGTGGTGCTCAACTCGGGCGGGGCCAACTGCTTCACGGGATCGTTCGGCTTCCAGACGACCCATCAGACCGCCGAGCGTGCGGCCGAGCTCCTCGGCGTCGGCGCGGGCGATGTGGTGGTGTGTTCCACCGGTCTCATCGGCACCGGAGACGAGGTGTTCCGCGCGAAGGTCCTGCAGGGCGTCGACGAGGGCGTCGCCGCTCTCTCCGCCGAGGGGGGAGAAGACGCGTCTCTGGCGATCATGACCACCGACTCGAAGCCCAAGCGCGCGGTCCACGCGGGCGACGGATGGTCGATCGGCGGCATGGCGAAGGGGGCCGGGATGCTGGCCCCGGGCCTGGCGACGATGCTCGTCGTGCTGACGACCGACGTCGTTCTCGACGCCGCGGAGGCCGACGCGGCGCTCCGCTCGGCGACGCGCGTGAGCTTCGACCGGCTCGACTCCGACGGCTGCATGTCGACCAACGACCAGGTCACGCTCATGGCCAGCGGTGCCAGCGGCATCCGGGTGGATGCCGAGGAGTTCGCCGCGGCCCTCGCCGGGGTGTGCGACGACCTCGCCGCTCAGCTGCAGGGCGACGCCGAGGGAGCCAGCCACGACATCACGATCCGGGTCGTGAACGCCGCGAGCGAGGACGACGCCGTCGAGGTCGGTCGCTCGGTCGCCCGCAACAACCTCTTCAAGGCCGCGATCTTCGGCAACGACCCCAACTGGGGTCGGGTGCTCGCCGCCATCGGCACCACCGACGCGGCCTTCGACCCCTACGACGTGGACGTGTGGATGAACGGCGTGCGCGTGTGCACGGCCGGTGGTCCCGATCGCCCTCGCGAGGACGTCGACCTCACTCCGCGCGCCACCGACCTCGTCATCGACCTCAAGGTCGGCGAGGCCGCGGCCACGATCCGCACCAACGACCTGACGCACGATTACGTCCACGAGAACAGCGCTTACTCCTCATGACCCACGTCGATCTGCAAGACACCGATCCCGCCGAAGCCAGCGAACGGGCGGTCACGCTCGTCGAGTCGCTGCCCTGGGTGCGCAAGTACCGCGACCAGGTCGTGGTGGTGAAGTACGGCGGCAACGCCATGGTCAGTGATGAGCTGCAGGACGCCTTCGCGGCCGACATCGCGTACCTGCGGTACGTGGGCGTGAAGCCCGTCGTCGTGCATGGCGGTGGTCCCCAGATCTCGTCGATGCTCGATCGTCTGGACATCCCCAGCGAATTCCGCGGCGGCTACCGCGTCACCTCGACCGAGGCGATCAGCGTGGTGCGCATGGTGCTGACGGGCCAGATCAACCCGCAGCTCGTGGCCAAGGTCAACGCGCACGGACCGCTGGCCACCGGTCTGAGCGGAGAGGACGCGGGCCTGTTCGGCGGTCGGCGTCGCGGCGTCGTCGTCGACGGCGTCGAGCACGACCTGGGCCGCGTCGGCGATGTCGTCACGGTGGACCCTCAGCCGGTTCTCGATCACCTCGCCGCGGGCCGTGTGCCGATCGTGTCGAGCATCGCGCCCGACCTCGACAACCCCGGGAACTCGTTGAACGTGAACGCGGATGCCGCGGCAGCGGCGCTCGCGACGGCGCTCAACGCCAAGAAGCTCGTCGTTCTGACCGACGTCCCCGGGCTCTACGCCGACTGGCCGAACCGCGACTCGCTCGTGTCGCACCTGACCTCGACCGAGCTGCGCGCGATGCTGCCGACGCTCGAGTCGGGGATGATCCCCAAGATGCAGGCGTGTCTCGACGCCGTCGACGGGGGAGTGCCGACGGCGGCCATCATCGACGGACGCGTGCCCCACTCGGTGCTCGTCGAACTGTTCACCAGCAAGGGAATCGGAACGGAGGTGGTCGCATGACCGCGGACACGACTCAGGAAACCGGGGCGCAGCGCGCCGCCTGGCAGGACGACGCGGGACGCGACCTCGTGCGTAGCTTCGGCGACCGCATGGCGCTGTTCGTCCGCGGCGAGGGGGCGTACGTCTGGGACAGCGAGGGCACGAAGTACCTCGACTTCCTCGCGGGCATCGCCGTGAACGCCCTCGGCCACGCGCACCCCGTGTTCGTGAAGGCCGTCTCGGAGCAGGCGGCGACGCTCGCTCACGTGTCGAACTACTTCGCCACGCCCCCGCAGCTGGCGATGGCAGCGCGGCTGAAGCGCCTCGCCGGAACGGGCGAGTCGGGTCGCGTGTACTTCGGCAACTCCGGCGCCGAGGCCAACGAGGCTGCGCTCAAGCTCGCGCGCCTGCACGGTCGCGGCACCGACCGCACCCGGATCCTGACCCTCAAGGGCGGGTTCCACGGCCGCACGATGGGTGCCCTGGCTCTCACCGGCAAGCCCTCGCTGCAGGCCGACTTCCTTCCGATGGTTCCGGGCGTCGAGCACATCGACGCCACGATCGAGGCCCTCGAGGCCGCGATGGACGAGCGCGTCGCCGCCTTCCTCGTGGAGCCCATCCAGGGCGAGGCCGGAGTGGTCGAGCTGCCCGAGGGCTACCTGCAGGCGGCGCGCGAGATCACGGCGCGCCACGGTGCGCTGCTGATCATCGACGAGATCCAGACCGGCGCGGGTCGCACCGGCGCGTGGTTCGGCTTCCAGCACGCCGGGATCGTTCCGGACGCCATCACGGTGGCCAAGGGCATCGGCGGCGGCTTCCCGATCGGCGCTCTCATCACCTTCGGCGCGGCCAGCGACCTGTTCTTCCCCGGCACCCACGGCTCGACCTTCGGCGGCAACGCCCTGGGCACCGCCGTCGGCGGGGCCGTGCTCGAAGAGATCGAGTCCGCCGGCCTCGTCGAGAATGCCGCGCGGCGCGAAACGCAGCTGCGCGAGGGGATCGCCGCCCTCGGCTCGCCCCTCGTGGCGGGCGTGCGCGGTCGCGGTCTGCTCCTCGGCATCGGACTCACGAGCCCGGTCGCCAAGGCCGTGGTCGCCGCCGCCCAGCAGCACGGTCTGGTCGTCAACGCCGCGAACGACGACACGATCCGCATCGCGCCGCCCCTGACGATCCAGGATGCCGAGATCTCGGACTTCCTCCACCTCTTCGGTGCCGCGCTCGCCACGGTGTCCGACGCCCTCATCCTCGAAGGAGCCCCCGCGTGACCCGCCACCTGCTGCGTGACGACGACCTGACCCCGGCCGAGCAGGCTGAGATCCTCGACCTCGCGATCGAGCTGAAGAAGGACCGCTGGGCGCAGAAGCCGCTCGAAGGCCCCCAGACGGTCGCCGTCATCTTCGACAAGTCGTCGACGCGCACGCGTGTCTCGTTCGCCGTCGGCATCGCCGACCTCGGCGGCTCGCCGCTGATCATCTCGACCGCAAACAGCCAGCTCGGCGGCAAGGAGACCCCCTCCGACACCGCGCGCGTGCTCGAGCGTCAGGTCGCCGCGATCGTGTGGCGCACCTACGCCCAGGCGGGTCTCGAAGAGATGGCGCGCGGGACGCGCGTGCCGGTCATCAACGCCCTCAGCGACGACTTCCACCCGTGCCAGCTGCTGGCCGACCTGCTCACGATCCGCGAGCACAAGGGTGAGCTGAAGGGACTGACCCTGTCGTTCTTCGGCGACGGCCGCAGCAACATGGCGCACTCCTACGTCCTCGCCGGCGTCACCGCGGGCATGCACGTGCGCGTTGCCGCGCCCGACGACTACGCGCCCCGCGCCGATGTGATCGCCGATGCCGAGCGCATCGCCGCCGAGACCGGTGGGTCGATCTCGCTGGTCAGCGACCCCGAGGCTGCGGCATCCGGAGCCGACGTCATCGTGACCGACACCTGGGTATCGATGGGCAAAGAAGAGGAGAAGATCGCGCGCATCCGCGACCTGGGCGGGTTCAAGGTCACGACCGAGCTCATGACCCGCGCCGCCGACGACGCGATCTTCATCCACTGTCTTCCCGCCGACCGCGGCTACGAGGTCGACGCCGGGGTCATCGACGGCCCGCAGAGCGTGGTGTGGGACGAGGCCGAGAACCGGTTGCACGCCCAGAAGGCCCTTCTGGTGTGGCTTCTGCGCCAGCAATGACCTCGTCGCCGATCGGCCGTGCCTGGTCCCGTTTCGACGGGGCGGGCCGGCTGGTCGGCGTGGACCTCGCGCGGGGTCTGGCGGTGCTGGGCATGCTCGCCGCACACCTGCTCGACACCGAGCGCACCCTCACCCCCGATCCGAGCACGTGGATCACCCTCGTGAACGGTCGCTCGTCGATCCTCTTCGCCGTGCTCGCAGGGGTCTCGATCGCCCTCGTCACCGGCGGTCCCCGCCCGCTCGAGCCGCAGCGGCGACCGCGTGCGGCGGCGCGGTTGGCGCTGCGCGGAGCAATGCTCTGGGTGATCGGCCTGCTGCTGGTGATGACGGGGGTGCCGGTCTACGTCATCCTCCCCGCCTACGCGCTGCTGTTCGTGCTCGCGCTGCCGTTCCTCGGGATGCGCGCGCGCAGCCTCTTCGTCGCCGCGGGCGTGCTCGCGCTGGTCATGCCGTGGATCCAGCCGATCCTCGACGCCGCACCCGTCTGGGCCGGTCTCGGGGGCGCGGAGCTCGAAGCGGCGGTCGGGTGGGCCTACCCGTTCACGGTGTGGATCGCGTTCCTCCTCGCGGGGATGGGGGTGGGCCGACTCGATCTGCGGAGTCCCGCGGATCAAGGGCTCCTCGCGATGGCGGGGCTCTCGCTCGCGCTCGCCGGGTACGGCTTTGCGATCGCCACGCGCCCGGTCGCGGCGGGCGACCCCTACCTCGCCGCCGTGCTGACCGCCGAGGATCACTCCTCGGGGCTGTGGGAGGTCATCGGCTCGGGCGGCTTCGCCCTGCTGACGATCGGGGTGTGCCTGCTGCTGTGCCGTACCCCGCTGCGCTGGGTGGCGGTGCCGCTGCGCGCGGTCGGCTCGATGCCACTTACCGCGTACGTGCTGCAGCTGGTGGTCTGGGCCGTCGTGGCGCTGGTGCTGTTGGGTGACACCTCCGACCTCGGGGGCATCCGCGAGGCGGGATTGTTCGTGCCCCTCACCCTGGGGCTCCTCGTGGGCTGCACGGTCTGGGCGCTCACGATCGGCCGCGGCCCGCTCGAGATGTTCATCGACGCCGTCGTGCGCCGGATCGTGGGGCGGGATGACGCGCCGGGGGCGCGGACGCGGGGTCCGGCGCCCGTCATCGGCTCCGGCGGTGTCGGCGGCCCTCGGTAGGCTGGACGACATGAGCAGCGAGACCGGTCAGTCGACGAACGAGGGCGCCCTGTGGGGGGCCCGTTTCTCGGGCGGACCGTCTCCCGAGCTGGCGGCCCTGAGCCGCTCGACCCACTTCGACTGGGATCTCGCTCTGTACGACATCCAGGGCTCGCACGCCCACGCCGCCGCCCTCGAAGCCGCGGGCTACCTCACGGCCGACGAGGCGCAGGCCATGCACGACGGTCTCGACGAGCTCGCGGCCCGCGTGCAGGACGGCTCGCTCGTCGCGGCTCCCGGTGACGAAGACGTGCACGGAGCGCTCGAGCGTGTGCTCATCGAGACGGTGGGTCCGGCCCTCGGCGGCAAGCTCCGCGCCGGTCGCAGCCGCAACGACCAGATCGCCACCCTCGTCCGGCTGTATCTGCTGGATCACTCGCGCACCCTCACCCGCGAACTGCTGCGTCTGATCGACGCCCTGGTCGCCCAGGCCGAAGCGCACGAGGGCGCGATCATGCCGGGTCGCACCCACCTGCAGCACGCGCAGCCGGTGCTGCTCGCCCACCACCTCCAGGCCTACGGGTGGGCCTTCGTCCGCGGCCTCGAGCGCCTGCGCGACTGGTCGGTGCGCGCCTCGGTGTCGCCCTACGGCGGCGGCGCCCTCGCCGGAGCGACCCTCGGCCTCGATCCGCAGCTCGTGGCCGACCGCCTGGGGCTCGCCCGACCCGCCGAGAACTCCCTCGACGGCACGGCCTCGCGCGACGTGGTCGCCGAGTTCGCGTTCATCACCGCGATGATCGGCGTCGACCTCTCGCGCCTCGCCGAAGACGTCATCCTCTGGAACACCCGCGAGTTCGGCTTCGTCACTCTCGACGACTCGTACTCCACCGGCTCGAGCATCATGCCGCAGAAGAAGAACCCCGACATCGCCGAGCTCGCTCGCGGTAAGGCCGGTCGCCTCATCGGCAACCTGTCGGGGCTGCTCGCGACACTGAAGGGGCTTCCGCTCGCCTACAACCGCGATCTGCAAGAAGACAAAGAACCCGTCTTCGATTCGGTGCGCACCCTCGAGCTGGTGCTTCCGGCGTTCTCGGGCATGATCGCGACGCTCCGCTTCCACACCGACCGCATGGCCGAACTCGCTCCGCAGGGCTTCTCGCTCGCGACCGATGTCGCCGAGTGGCTGGTGCGCCAGGGTGTGGCCTTCCGCGACGCCCACGAGATCTCGGGCGCGCTCGTGCGGGCGTGCGAGGAGCGCGAGATCGGTCTCGAAGACGCCGACGACGCCCTGCTGGCTTCGGTGTCGCCCGCTCTCACCCCTCAGGTGCGCGAGGTGCTGACGATCGAGGGCTCGGTGTCGAGTCGAACGGGCGTTGGAGGCACGGCGCCGGCGCGGGTGGGGGAGCAGCGCGAAGAGCTCGTGGCGCGCGCGCAGGCGGCATCCCGCACACTCACCGCCTGAGTATCAGTTATTCGCTTATCATTTGACGAAAATAAGCGTTAAACTTATCTCATGACCGTTGCCGTGATTGCCGACATCGTCGCGTCGCGGCGACTCGATGACCGTGCCGGGGCGCAACGCGCCATCGAAGACGCCGTCGCCACCGTCCAGAACGATCTGCCCCTCGCCACCGCCCCCCTCACGGCCGTGGTCGGCGACGAGCTGCAGGGCGAATACGACGACCTCTCGAGCGCTCTCGCGTCCCTGCTCCTGCTGCGCCTGGCGCTGCCCGATGACGTCGACTGCCGATTCGGCATCGGTGTCGGCGACGTGCGCCCCATCGAACTGGCCGACCGCACCGTCCCCGAGGGGCCGGCCTGGTGGGCCGCTCGAGAGGCCATCGACCACATCGAGCGCCTGCAGCAGCGCGCCGCGCCGCTCGCCCGCACGTGGATCGTCCTCGGCGAGGGGGAGGATGCCACCATGACCGAGACCATCGCGCTCGCCCGCGCCTACGCCCTGAGTCGCGACCAGCTCGTGTCGGCCATGAGCGAGAGGTCGCGCAGACTCACGTACGGTCGCTGCCTCGGCCGCTCCCAGCGCGACCTCGCCGACGCCGAGGGTGTCAGCCAATCCGCCGTGTCGCAGGCACTTGCGACGGCGGGGGCGGCGTCGCTCGTCGAGGGTTTCGCGGCGCTGACCGCGGGGGCTCGATCGTGATCGCGGCCGGGCTTCTGCTCCTCGCGGTCGGCGCGGTCGATCTGCTGCGCCAGATGATCCGCACGCGTCGGTGGCTCGCCTTCGCGGTGGCATCCGTGCTCCTCGTGCTGTTCTCGGCCGGACTCGACGCCGTGATCGCCGGGCTCCTCGCCGTCGCGGTCGCCGCCATCTGGACGTGGGTCGTGCCCGAGGACGGTCCCGCCCGCGCGGGCCTGTGGCCTGTCGCCCTGCTCGCGCTCGCCGCGGCGGCGTGCGTGGTCATCGCCCCGGGGCGGGAGCGGCCGGGTCTGCTCGGCGAGGCGTGGGCGGCGTATCGCCCGGGAGCGTCGGTGTCGATCGACGTGGCGGTCCTCGTCATCGGCTGTCTGGTCTTCCTGCTGGAGTCGGGAAACGCGGTGGTGCGCATCGCGCTGCGTTCCGAGATGGGCGGGCGCGCGGCCGACCCCGAGGGCGCCACCGTGCCGACCCTCAAGGGCGGACGGCTGATCGGGCCGCTCGAGCGCATCCTCGTCTTCGTGCTGACGCTGACCGGTGCGTACACGCTTCTCGCCGCGGTCCTGGCGGCGAAGGGGATCGTGCGCTTCCCCGAGATCTCGAGAGACCGTGACGACGGCGACCGCGCGGAGTACTTCCTCATCGGCAGTCTGGTCAGCTGGGTCACCTCGATCGCCGCGGCGTTCCTCGTGTGGTGGGGCGTGCACGCGGGCTGACGCCTCACGACCCGCGCGGAGCGGCTACGGTCGAAGCACATCACAGGGGGAGATGGACGCATGAACGCTGCACCAGGCTGGTACGACGCGGGGACGCCGGGGCGCGTCCGCTGGTGGGACGGAACGCAGTGGACGGTGCACGAGGCGCCGGTCGCCGCCGCGGCCCCGGTCGCTGCGCCGCCGCAGCCGGTCGCGGTGCCCGCCCAGTCCGGGCCGCAGCCGGGCTGGTACCCCACGACAGCGGGCGAGCTGCGCTGGTGGGACGGCACCATCTGGACGGGCTCCCGCGTGCGCGACGGCAGAGCGGGGATCGACTGGGCAACGCTGGAGCGGCCGGTCTTCGGATGGGTCGCGGGAGGGATGTTCCTGTTCGCGGGTCTGTGCTTCGTGCTGTCCGGCGTTCTCACGCGGAACCTCACGATCCTGCCCTTGTTCTTCCTGGCGTTGTCGGCGTTGTGGTTGGCGATGGCCGCGCAGAGCACGCGTGTACGACGGATCCCGACACCGGTCGGAGACCCCGTCGCTCCTGAGCAGGTGCGCCCGCTGCCCGGAGAGGTCGACGGACCCGGCGCGGGGTGGTACCCGATCAGCCGCGTCGCTCATCGGTGGTGGACGGGTCAGCGGTGGGGGGCCTACCTCTCGTCGACCTTCGGGGTGCGTCCCACCTTCCATGCCGAGCAGTCGATGCGGACGCTCCGCATCGCGTTGACGGTGATCGCGGCGTTGACGGGGATCGCGATCGTCGTCGGCATCGTCCTCATCTCGATCGCGGCCGGGCCCGTGCAGCTGGCCATCGGCGTGCTCGTGACGGTGTGCGCGGTCCTGTTTGGGGTCGCCATCGCGGTCATCTGGGTGGTCGCGCGCTCGCAGACCCGCGTTCTGCTCCTCCCGACCGATCCGCCCGCGACCGCCGCCGGTCACCCGCCCCAGCGACCCTGGTGAGTGCCCGGGCCGTGGCATCCGGAGTCGGACACCCCCGCTGATACCCTGAACCGGTGTCTGCCTCCACCGATGCGGCGCCCGTGAGCGCCCTCGCCCCCGCCATCGATCCGACCTTCGACAACGTCTGGGACGAGCTCGTCTGGCGCGGTCTGGTGCATGTCTCGACCGACGAGGGCGAGCTGCGCGAACTGCTCGGCGGAGACCCGATCACGTTCTACTGCGGCTTCGACCCGACCGCGCCGAGCCTGCACCTCGGCAACCTCGTGCAGCTGCTCACGATGCGTCGCCTGCAGCTGGCCGGTCACCACCCGCTCGGACTGGTCGGCGGGTCGACCGGTCTCGTCGGCGACCCGCGTCCCACGGCCGAGCGCACGCTCAACGCGCGCGAGACCGTCGAGGAGTGGGTGGGTCTGCTGCGCGGTCAGGTCGAGCGTTTCCTGAGCTTCGAGGGCGACAACGCCGCGCGGATCGTCAATAACCTCGACTGGACCGCACCTCTCAGCGCGATCGACTTCCTCCGAGACATCGGCAAGTACTTCCGCGTCGGCACGATGCTGAAGAAGGACGCGGTCAGCGCGCGCCTGAACTCCGAAGCGGGCATCAGCTACACCGAGTTCAGCTACCAGATCCTGCAGGGCCTCGACTACCTCGAGCTGTACCGCCAGTACGGCTGCGTGCTGCAGACCGGCGGCAGCGACCAGTGGGGCAATCTCACCAGCGGCACCGACCTGGTGCGCCGCGCCGAGGGCGTCTCGGTGCACGCGATCGGCACCCCGCTGATCACGAACAGCGACGGCACGAAGTTCGGCAAGAGCGAGGGCAACGCGATCTGGCTGGATGCCGAGATGTGCAGCCCCTGGGTCATGTACCAGTTCTGGTTGAACACCGACGACCGCGACGTGGTCGAGCGCCTGAAGGTGTTCACCTTCCTCACGCGCGCCGAGATCGCCGAGTACGAGGCCCTGGTCGAGGCGGAGCCCTTCCGTCGCGCGGCGCAGAAGCGTCTCGCCCGCGAGGTGCTCACGACCGTGCACGGTGTGGAGGCCACCGAGGCCGTCATCGCGGCCACCGAGGCGTTGTTCGGGCAGGGCGATGTGACGGTCCTCGACGCCGCGGTGCTCCGCAGCGCGCTCGAAGAGCTGCCGCATGCGACCGTCGCCGCCGGCTCCACCGTGGTCGAGGCGCTCACGGCCACGGGCCTGTGCGCGAGCCTGAGTGAGGCCCGTCGCGCGATCTCGCAGGGCGGTGTCTCGCTCGACGGCGAGAAGGTCACGAGCGACGAAGCGGTCGTCGAGGGGACGCTCCCCGGCGGCGTCTCGGTGCTGCGCCGCGGAAAGAAGACCCTCGCGGGGCTCTTCCTGAGCTGACATGCCGTTCACACCGAGCCACGCCGTCGTCGCGCTGCCTTTCCTGCGCACGCGGCTCGTTCCGGCGGCGATCGCGATCGGGGCGATGACCCCCGACCTGCCGCTTTTCGTGCGCGGGATGTGGCCCGGCTACGGCGTGACGCACGATGTCGCGTGGCTGCCGGTCACCGTCGTCGTCGCCTTCGTGCTGCTGCTGGTCTGGCGGTGCGTGCTGCGTCCGGCCACCCGAGAGCTGCTGCCGCGACCGGTGGCGGAGCGGTTGCCGGCGCAGTGGGATGCCGGCGCCCCCACGGCGCTGCGCGAGAGCGTCGGCGGGGGAGTCATCGGCATCCTGTGGCTCGTCCTCTCGCTCGCGCTCGGCGTCGCCTCGCACATCGCCTGGGACCTGTTCACGCATGAGGATCGGGTGGGCGAGCAGCTGCTGCCCGCCCTCGCGGGTCAGTGGGGGCCGTTCACGGGGGCCAAGTGGTTGCAGCACGCCTCGAGCGCGTTCGGGCTGGCCGTGCTGGCCGTCTTCGCGCTGGTGTGGCTGTCGCGGCACGCGCCCGCGCCCGTGCGGAGGCAGATTCCGGATGCCGCCCGCTGGGCGTGGTGGCTCTCGCTTCCGGTCGCGTTGGCCGTGGCATCCGTCATCTCGCTCGCGGTGAACGGCGGGTTCGACGAGGAGTACACGACCACGCACCTCATCTACGGCGTGCTGACGAAGGTCGCCGCGGCGTGGGCGGCGCTGACGTTGGCTCTGGCGCTGTTCGTGCAGGTGCGGCGCGCGCGGGTCGCGGTGCGCGCGGGCTAGCGGCGTCCGGTCCCGCGACAGTCTCGGAGACTTCGGTTGTCGCGCGGTGCGACCTCGGCCCGGCCCGCGGGTCACACGGGCGCGGGGACGGGCGGCGGCTAGACTCGGGGACGTTATGACGAAGGCAGGAGACTCGGTGTCGGCGAGCACAAAGGGCCAGAAGACGGGCGCAGACGAGGTCATCCTCGGACCCACCGGTCGCCCGTATCAGGGGTTCCCCACCCCGAAGCCGCTCGACAGCCACGGTCCCGCCCGCATCATCGCGCTCTGCAACCAGAAGGGCGGCGTCGGAAAGACGACGACCACCATCAACCTGGCGGCCTCTCTCGCCGGGTACGGGCGACGTGTGCTCGCGATCGACTTCGACCCGCAGGGTGCGCTGTCGGCGGGTCTCGGCATCCAGACGCACGACGTGCCGACCATCTACGACCTGCTGCTCGACACCAAGCGCGACCCGCGCGAGGTCATCGTGTCGACGCGGGTCGAGGGTCTCGACATCCTGCCCGCGAACATCGATCTGTCGGCGGCCGAGGTGCACCTTGTCAACGAGGTCGCCCGCGAGACGATCCTCGCCCGGGTCCTGCGCAAGGTCGCGGCCGACTACGACGTGATTCTCATCGACTGCCAGCCCTCGCTGGGTCTGCTGACCGTCAACGCCCTGACGGCGGCCCACGGCGTGCTGATCCCGCTCGAGTGCGAGTTCTTCGCCCTCCGCGGTGTCGCGTTGCTCGTCGAAACGATCGACAAGGTGCGCGACCGCCTCAACCCGGCGATCGAGCTCGACGGCGTGCTCGCCACGATGTACGACCCCCGCACCCTGCACTCGCGCGAGGTGCTCGAGCGGGTGGTCGAGGCGTTCGGCGACGACGTGCTCGAGACGGTCATCGGTCGCACGGTGAAGTTCCCGGATGCCTCGGTCTCGGGCATGCCGATCACGGAGTTCGCGCCCGAGCACGCCGCCGCCCAGGCCTACCTGCGGTTGGCGCGGGAGCTGGTCGCCCGTGGCGCCGTCGCCTGACGACACCCCCGACGCCGTCGCCCTCGCGACGGCCCCCGAGCCCGCGTCGGACGCCGAGCTCGCTTCGGCCGCCGATCCCACGTCTATCCCCGAGCCTGTCGAAGGGGCCGGATCCGACGCAACCGGCTTCCGCGTCACCCTCCCCGTCTTCGACGGCCCGTTCGACCTGCTGCTGACCCTGATCTCGCGCGCCGAGCTCGACATCACCGAGGTCGCCCTCAGTCGTGTCACCGACGAGTTCATCGCCTATCTGCGGGCGATGGGGCCCGAGAGCGATCTCGACGAGGCGTCGGAGTTCCTCGTGGTGGCCGCGACCCTGCTCGACATGAAAATCGCCGGGCTCCTCCCGCAGGGTGAGCTGGTGGATGCCGAGTCGGTGGCCCTCCTCGAGGCCCGCGACCTGCTGTTCGCCCGCCTGCTGCAGTACCGAGCGTTCAAGGAGGTCTCGGCGTGGTTCGCGCGGTGCCTGCAGCGCGAGGACAAGCGGCACACGCGCAACGTCCGGCTCGACGAGAAGTACCGCAGCGCCGTGCCGGAGCTGAAGTGGACGCTCAGCGCCGACGATTTCGCCGCGCTCGCGGTGGTCGCCTTCGCACTGAAGCAGATCCCCACGGTGGGACTCGACCACCTGCACGCGCCCCTGGTCAGCATCCGCGAGCAGGCCGCGATCGTGGTGACCCTGCTGCGTTCCGCGGGGACCCTGAACTTCCGCGACCTCGTTGCCGGGGTCACCGAGACGGGGGTCGTCGTCGCACGATTCCTGTCGATCCTCGAGCTGTACCGCCACGCCGCGCTGTCGTTCGAGCAGCTCGAGCCGCTGGGCGAGCTCACCCTGCGCTGGACCGCCGAGAGGTGGTCGGAAGAGAACCTCGCCGCCCTGGGAGCCGACTATGACCGATGACTCCGTGATCGACACCGCGTCCGCGCAGGCCCCGATCCCCGCGCAGCGCCCGAGTGACGCGGCATCCGTCGCCCGTCGCCTCGAGGCGATCCTGCTGGTCCTCGACGAGCCGCAGAGCCTCGTAAGCCTCGCCGCCGCCGTCGGCGCGCCCGTGCCGGCTGTCCGACAGGCCGTCGAGGCGCTCGTGGCCGACTACGACGGTCGGACCGGGGGACCGGTGCGGGGCTTCGAGCTGCGCGAGGTCGGCGGTGGGTGGCGGCTCTACGTGCGCGAGGAGTACGACGACGTCGTCGGCGAGTTCGTCAACACGCAGGCGCCCTCGCGCCTGTCGCAGGCGGCGCTCGAGACCCTGGCCGTCATCGCCTACAAGCAGCCCGTGACCCGGGGGCAGGTGGCCTCCATCCGCGCGGTGAACGTCGACTCGGTGGTGCGCACGCTGCTGTCGCGCGGTCTCATCACGGAGGTCTTCACCGACTCCGACACGGGCGCGATCCACTACGGAACGACCGACCAGCTCCTGGTCAACCTCGGCATCAACTCGCTCGACGAGCTGCCGCACATCTCGCCGTTGCTCGACGACGGCTCGGACGGATTCGACGGAGAGGTACTGAAATGAGCGACGCTTCAGACGCAGCGACAGAGGGCGCGGGCTCGGCGAGCGAGGACGGCATCCGCCTGCAGAAGGTGCTGGCGAACAGGGGAGTGGCCTCGCGCCGCGTCGCCGAGCAGATGATCGTCGAAGGACGCGTGCGCGTGAACGGTCTCGTCGTCACCGAGCTCGGTCGCCGCATCCACCCCGAGACCGACCTGGTCGACGTCGACGGCACGGCCATCCAGCTCGACGAGTCCAAGCGTTACGTCATCCTCAACAAGCCCACCGGGGTCGTGAGCTCGATGAGCGACGATCGCGGTCGCCCCGACCTCCGTCAGTACACGAAGGACTGGGACGAGCGGCTCTACAACGTCGGACGACTGGATGCCGACACGAGCGGCCTGCTGGTGCTGACCAACGACGGCGACCTCGCCCACGTGCTCGCGCACCCCTCGTTCGGGGTGACGAAGGTCTACATCGCCAAGGTCGAGGGGCAGGTGCTGCCGCAGACGATCCAGCGCCTGATCAAGGGCGTCGACCTCGAGGACGGGCGCATCGTCGCCGACAAGGCGCGGCTGCTCGACTCCTCGCGGGGCGAGAGCCTGGTCGAACTGACCCTGCACTCGGGCAAGAACCGGATCGTCCGACGGATGATGGCCGAGGTCGGTCATCCGGTCGTCGAGCTGGTCCGTCGGCAGTTCGGGCCGCTCCACCTGGGAACTCTCCCGGTGGGGAAGGCCCGCGAGTTGACTACAGTAGAACGAGGTGCCCTGCTCACGCTGTCCCGTCAGGACGACAGCGCTCCGGCCGATCCGGCGGAGTGAGCCTCTCGGGCGCTTCGCGGTGCGAGCGGCGCCGCCCAGGGCAGGAGACCCGATGAGCGAACCGAACGGAACGTCCGCGCGCGCGGCCGGGCCTTTGGCGACCCGAACGAGCGGCACCGTCCGCGTCGTCGGCTCGGGCCTGCTCGGCGCGAGCATCGGTCACGCGCTGACCGCCCGCGGCGTCGACGTCGTGCTCGTCGACGCGTCTCCCTCGCAGCTGCGCCTGGCCATCGACTACGGCGCCGGTCGCGCCGAGCGCCCCGACGACCGTCCCTCGCTGATCGTCGTGGCCGTGCCGCCCGACGTGACGGCCGACGTCGTGCAGCGCGAGCTCGAGACGTTCCCGGATGCCGTCGTCACCGACGTCGCGAGCGTCAAGCTCGAACCGCTGCGTACCCTCCGCGAACGAGGGGTCGATCTCACGCGCTACATCGGCTCGCACCCTATGGCCGGGCGCGAGCGCGGAGGAGCGATCTCGGCCCGCGCCGACATCTTCGTCGGCCGCCCCTGGGTCGTGTGCCGCGACGGCGAGACCTCGGCCTACGACCTGTCCCTCGTCGAGGGCCTTGCCCTCGACCTCGGCGCCACGCTCATCGAGATGACGCCCGAAGAGCACGACGAGTCCGTCGCTCTCATGTCGCACGTGCCGCAGCTGGTGGCGAGCCTCCTCGCCGGCCGCTTCGTCGAGGCGCCGGACGGGTCCCTGCGTCTTGCGGGCCAGGGCGTGCGCGACACGACCCGCATCGCGGCATCCGCTCCCGAACTCTGGGTGCAGATCCTGGGCGCGAACGCGGCGCCCGTCGTCGCGGTCCTCGACCAGCTCGCGGCCGACCTCACGGATGTCGCCGAAGCCCTGCGCGATCCCGAGGTGCCCGGTGCCCGCCGCGCGGTGGCCGACACCATCCGCCGCGGCAACGAGGGCGTGGAACGCCTGCCCGGCAAGCACGGCCAGAACCGCCGCTTCGATACCTTCGTCGTCATGGTCGACGACACCTCCGGCCAGCTGGGGCGCCTGTTCGGCGAGCTCGGCGACCTCGACGTCAACGTCGAAGACCTACGCCTCGAGCACTCGCCCGGTGCCCCGTTCGGCCTGGCCGAGATCAGCGTCGTCCCCGACGCGGTCCGCCGCGCCGTCGACGGCCTCCAGCAGCGCGGTTGGCGGATTGCGAGCACCACCCATGACTGATCCCACCCCCGCCCTGTTCCGGCCCGGCCTCGCCGCGCCCGGCTTCGCGGCCCCCGCCGAGGGGTCGTCCGCGCCCGTCATCGTGGCGATCGACGGCCCCGCCGGCAGCGGCAAGTCGAGCGTGTCGAAGGCCTCCGCCGCCCGTCTCGGGTACGGCTTCCTCGACACGGGTGCCGCCTACCGCGCCCTCGCGTGGCACGCTCTCGCCCACGGTGCCGACACCTCCGACGCCACCGCGGTGCTCGAGGTGTTCGGCGACTTCGACTACGCGATCTCGCTCGACACGACCGACCGCTGGGTGCGTGTCGGGGGCGTCGACGTGACCACCGCGATCCGCGAGTCCCGCGTGACCGACGCCGTCAGCGGCGTCGCCCGCGTGGCCCCCGTGCGCCAGGCGGTGAACCAGTTGTTCCGTCGGCTCGTGGCATCCGCCGGTCTTCCCGGTGTCGTTGTCGAGGGGCGGGACATCACCACGGTGGTCTTCCCCGACGCGCCCGTGCGCATCCTGTTGACCGCCGCTCCCGAGGTGCGTGCGGCGCGCCGCAGCGCGGAGATGACGGATCAGGATGCCGCCAAGGTCGCCGCAGCCCTCCACCAGCGCGACGCCGCTGATTCCACGGTCGTCGACTTCCTCACCGCCGCCCCCGGCGTCGAGGTCGTCGATTCGACCCACCTTGATTTCGAACAGACCGTCGACGCCGTGCTGAGCGTCGTCGACTCCACGATGGGAGCCCGCGATGGGCGTTGAAGACGAGTACGAAGGCGGGCCCGACCAGCTCGCCGAGAAGATGGAGCAGCTCGACGAGGTGCTCGCCGAACAGCGGGCCGAAGCGCTGCGCGCGGGCCTCGAGGACTTCGACCTCGACGAGGAAGACGCCGCCCTCCTCGCGGGTCTCGCCTCGGGTGAGGGAGCGATCGAGTTCCTGCCGGCGCTGCCGGTGGTCGCGATCGTCGGTCGGCCCAACGTCGGCAAGTCGGCGCTGGTGAACCGCATCCTCGGTCGCCGCGAGGCCGTGGTCGAGGACACCCCCGGTGTCACCCGCGACCGCGTGACCTACAAGGCCGAGTGGCTCGACCGGCGCTTCTCGCTGGTGGACACCGGCGGCTGGGAGCCCGACGCGAAGGGCATCGACCGCTCGGTCGCCGCGCAAGCCGAGGTCGCGATCGACCTGGCCGACATCGTCCTCTTCGTGGTGGATGCCACGGTGGGAGCGACCTCGACCGACGAGCACGTCGTGAAGCTGCTGCGCAAGAGCGGCAAGCCGGTCTTCCTCATCGCCAACAAGGTCGATGACGCCCGCCACGAGCCCGAGGCCGCCGCGCTGTGGAACCTCGGACTCGGCGAGCCGCACCCCGTCTCGGCGATCCACGGCCGCGGTGTGGCCGACCTGCTCGACGAGATCATGAAGGTGCTGCCCGACGTGTCGGCGGTCGCCAAGTACGAGATCGGCGGACCCCGCCGCGTGGCGATCCTCGGCCGCCCGAACGTCGGCAAGTCGTCGCTGCTCAACAAGGCCGCCGGCGAAGAGCGCGTCGTCGTCAACGAGCTCGCCGGCACTACCCGCGACCCGGTGGACGAGGTCGTGGAGCTCGGTGGCAAGCTGTGGACGCTCGTCGACACCGCCGGCATCCGTCGCCGCGTGCACCTCTCTCAGGGCGCCGACTTCTACGCGTCGCTGCGCACCTCGACCGCTCTGGAGAAGTCCGAGGTCGCGGTCGTCGTGATCGACGTCTCGCAGCCCATCAGCGTGCAGGACCTCAACATCATCGACCTCGTGCTCGAGTCGGGTCGCGCGCTCGTGCTGGCGTTCAACAAGTGGGATCGCCTCAACGACGACGACATGGAGAACCAGGACCGTCGCCGTTACCTCGAGCGCGAGATCGAGCAGGACCTCGCGCACGTCGCGTGGGCCCCGCGCGTGAACATCTCGGCCCGCACCGGTCGCCACCTCGACAAGCTCGTGCCGGCCCTCGAGCAGGCGCTCGAGTCGTGGGACACCCGCATTCCGACCGGAAAGTTCAACGCCTTCCTCTCGGAGCTCGTCGCCGAGCACCCCCACCCGCTGCGCGGCGGCAAGCAGCCGCGCATCCTGTTCGGCACGCAGGCGGCCACGCGTCCGCCGACATTCGTGCTGTTCACGACCGGGTTCCTCGACCCGGGCTACCGCCGGTTCATCCAGCGGCGCCTGCGCGAGATCTACGGCTTCGAGGGCACCCCGATCGTGCTCAACATGCGCATCCGCGAGAAGCGCCAGCGCTGATCCGCGTCGAAAGCGCCTCGTCCCCGTCGTGGGGTCGGGGCGCTTTCGCGTGCGGGGGCGTCTGCGGGTGCGGGTTTCTCGCGAAACTGCACCTCGCTGACACCTGCGCTGCAGGCTGACGCGGGTGCGTCAGCGAGATGCAGTCTCGAGCGCGCCGGAGCCGCGAGGCGCGACGCAACCGGGCCCACATCCGACCGGGAGGTCGATACAGTGCTCTCGCGACGGCGACGCCGTGGCATCCGCCCTTTCTTGACGCCGGGAGACCCCATGACCACCGCCGGCCCGCCGCTCGACCAGCCGTACGACGGCGCGCCGCTAGGCGCCGCGGTCCGCCGCGTCTTCGCGAAGTACGCCACCTTCCACGGTCGTGCGAGTCGCAGCGAGTACTGGTGGTGGGTGCTGACCGCCGCCGTCGTGGGCACGGTGCTGAACGCGCTGCCCACGCTGACCGACGGCATCCGGATCGAAGCCGACGGCTCGACGACCATCACCGGACCGCACGGGGTGATCCTCGGGGCGATCTGGCTCGTGTGGGCGCTCGCGACGATCATCCCCACGTTCGCCGTGCTCGTACGGCGCCTGCACGACACCGGTCGCAGCGGTTTCTGGGTGTTCATCGGGCTGGTGCCGTTGATCGGCGCCCTGGTGCTCTTCGCGTTCACGCTGCAGGGGCGGCGACCCGAGGGTGCGCGCTTCGACGGATGAAGGGCGAAACAATGTCGCCCCCCGCGTGGCGGAATCGATAGGGTGCATTCGCGCCGACGAGCGTGCCGGCGCATTCACTCGCCTATGTGTCAGGGGGACACTCATGTCGTACTCGCAGAACACCGTTGCGCTGGACCAGCCGTACTACGGCGCTCCGCTGGGAGCAGCCGTCCAGCGCTTCTTCAAGAAGTACGCCACCTTTACCGGTCGGGCCAGCCGCAGCGAATTCTGGTGGTGGATTCTCGCGAACGTCCTCGTCGTGGCCGTGCTCGAGATCCTCGCGCTCGTCACGGGCGGAGCGGGCGGACTCGACCCCGAAGGCAACGCAGCTGCTCCGAGCGGGCTGGGCCTGGTGTTTCTCGTCGTGCTGATCGCCTGGGGGCTGGCGACGTTCGTGCCGCACCTGGCCCTGATCGTGCGCCGTCTGCACGACACGAACAAGAGCGGCTTCTGGATCTTCATCGCGTTCGTGCCCATCGTCGGACCGCTCGTCCTTCTCGTGTTCGAGCTGCTCCCCGCCGACCCGGCGGGCGCGCGCTTCGACGCCTGAGACCCGAGCGAACGCCCCGGCCCGAGTGGTCGGGGCGTTCCTCGTTTCCGGATGCCACGACCCGGTCGCTCCGCTCATGCACCGGTCGCTGCCGGCCGACGGAGCCGGGCGGTGACCGACGTGTCAGCGGGATGCGGCGTCGGCGTGGGGAGCCGGCATCCGGTGCCTCAGAGGGGTGCGGCGGGGCGGACGAGAGCCGTCCGGTCGGGCTCGGCGAACCCGAACTGACGGTAGAGGCCGTGCGCGTCGCTCGTGAAGAGCGTCCACCGGAAGTGGGGACCCGGGCCCTCGTTGATCATCAGCGAGACCAGGCCCTTGCCGAGGCCGTGACCGCGGTGCGCGGCGACGACGAACACGTCGGCCAGGTAGGCGAAGCCGACGCCGTCGGAGATCGCCCGCGCGAAGCCCACCAACGCACCCGTCTCACGGTGGTACGCGGCGACGACGCGCCACGCGCTGTCGAGCTGGGCCTCGACGTCGGCACGGGTGCGCCAGCGCCCCCAGTACGCCTCGGTGCTCAGCCACTGCCAGACCGCGTCGCGGTCGATCCGCGCGGGGTCGTCGTCGAATTCGTATTGCATCCGACCAGTGTTCCGCGTTTCGCGGCGCGATGTGACGCGCGGCGGCGCCCTCGCGCGAGGGGTGTGCCAGGCTGGAGACGATGACGATCGAGCCCCCTGCCCCCGGCGAGCCGCGGCGTCCGCACGGACCCCGCGACCCCGGCGATGCCTGGGTCGTCGCGCCCACGGGCGAGAAGTACTGGGGGCGCTTCGGAGCGGCAGGGCTCCTGGCCCTCGACCCCGACCGGGGCGTCCTGCTGCAGCACCGGGTCTCGTGGAGTCACTTCGGCGACACCTGGGCTCTGCCGGGAG
Organism: Microbacterium sp. Leaf203; assembly: GCF_001421275.1. Taxonomy (NCBI): domain Bacteria; kingdom Bacillati; phylum Actinomycetota; class Actinomycetes; order Micrococcales; family Microbacteriaceae; genus Microbacterium; species Microbacterium sp. Leaf203. Next base: position 1,670,479 of record NZ_LMKF01000022.1, read on the forward strand.
GCGCGCGGCACGAGGGCGAGTCCGCTCGCGACGGCGCCCTGCGCGAGTCGGGCGAAGAGGCCGGAGTGCCGGCGGATGCCGTGCGGGCGCGCTTCGAGAGCGTGCTCGACCTCGGCATCTGGTCGTACTCGACCCTGGTGGCCGACGTCACGACACCCTTCGAGCCCGTGATCAGCGACCCCGAGAGCGTCGCCCTGGAGTGGGTTGCCGTCGACGAGGTCGAATCACTGCCCCTGCATCCCGGCTTCGCCGCCTCGTGGCCGGCCCTGCGTGAGGCCCTGACCGTGCGTCCGGCGATCGTCGTCGACGTGGCGAACGTCATGGGCTCGGTTCCCGACGGGTGGTGGAAAGACCGCGTCGGCGCCGCGACCCGCCTGGTGACGAAGGTCTCGCGGCTGGTGGAGCGGGGAGTGGATGCCGAGGCCCTCGGGCTTTCCGCGACGCGCTGGTTCCCCTCGGTCACCGCGGTGCTGGAGGGTCAGGCGCGGTCCGCCCAGCCGGTGGCACCCGCGATCGAGGTGCGGCACGCGCCGGGGGAGGGTGACGACGAGATCGTCGCCGTCGTGCGCGAGGTCGCGGGGGCGTTTCGTCCGGTGGTCGTCGTGACGAGCGACCGCGAACTGGCGGCGCGCGTCGAGGAGCTCGGGGCGAGCGTGCACGGAGCGCACTGGTTGCTCGACCAGCTGAACTGACGGCTGCGTCAGCCGCCCCGGGAGGCCGCGCGTGTGGCGAGGCGTCGGCGGGTTCGCCGGGTCAGTGATTCGCACAAGCTCAGTCGGTGGGCGAGGAATGCGGCTGAGGATGTGCGGATTGCGGAGGGTGTGACGCGACGGTCAGTCGAGTTCGCGGCCGCGGAGCTTCTCGATGTCGCGGCGGTCGCGCTTGGTGGGGCGGCCGGCGCCGCGATCGCGCACCGGAACGAACGGCATGCTCTCTTTCGAGGGCGGCGGGGGAGTGCGGTCGTCCACGGACTCCGCAACGAGGGCCGCCCCGACACGCTTCGCGATCGTCTTCTTCACGACGAGGATCCGGTCGAAACCCTGGATCCGCACCCGCAACTCGTCGCCCGGGCGCACGGGTTGCGCCGCCTTGGCGCGTTCGCCGTTGACTCGGACGTGGCCCGCACGGCACGCAGTCGTCGCCGCGGACCGGGTCTTGTAGACGCGCACCGCCCAGAGCCACGCGTCGACGCGTGCGGTGGTCGTGGCATCCGTCATGTCAGGTCTTTCGTCGGCGAACCTCCATCGTAAGACGGGGTCTCACCCGCGCAGGGTCAGCGAGACGAGAGCGCGGTCCGGCTTGGGGCGATCGACGATGTCGAAGCCCGCCTGTTCGAACATCGACACGGTGCCGCGGTACAGCTGGTTGGCGGAGCGCCTCGCGACGGTGGGGTCGAGGGGGTACGCCTCGACGACGCGGGCGCCGGCGTCGCGGGCGGTCGAGACCGCGGCATCCAGGAGTTTCTTCATCAGGCCCTGACCGCGGTGAGCCGTGCGGACGACGAAGCACGAGATCGACCACACGTCGTCGGCGTCGAGGGGCTCGTCCGTCGCGGTCGTGACGTCGCGGGTGCGCAGGAGGCGCGTCTGGTCGATGCGGGGACCGACGCGCACCCAGCCCGCGGGCTCGCCGTCGACGTAGGCGATGAGCCCGGGAGCGCGATCGCCGTGCATCTCGGCGTGAAAGCGCGTGGTGAGGTCGTCGCGCGAGGTTTTTTGGAACTCGGCGTTGGTGAGCAGCCACCATTGGCATTGGCATCCGGGACCGTCGCCGCTGTCGAGCGCCGTCTCGGCGTCGTCGAAGCGGTCACCGGTGGCGGGCAGGATCGCGATCGTCATGCCCGAGACCGTAGCGAGGGCCTCCGACATCGGACAAGGGCGTGCGCACACGCCCGGGGTGGGCGTTGGTTCGCGGGGGCGTCGGCGAGGGGCTAATATAGGGGAGTTGCCCGCTCGCGGGTAACGGGATGTGGCGCAGCTTGGTAGCGCACTTGACTGGGGGTCAAGGGGTCGCAGGTTCAAATCCTGTCATCCCGACGGAATGGGTCGGAACTCGCAAGAGTTTCCGGCCCTTCGTCGTTTCTCGGGGGTGTCCGAGAGGTCGTCACTATGTCGCTCATAGGGTGAGCCCCATGTTCGATTTCGACGAATTCATGATCGCCCTCCCGTCCACTGTGATCATCGGTGGGATCTCGGCCCTGGTGTCGTGGCTCGTCATTCGCGGAGCGGTTCTCTCCGCGTTGCGCAAGTACCGCCGGGAACAGATGGAGGGGCATTCGGAGCAGCTCTGAGGCAGCCCGCAGGGCCGACCCGTCTGAGCGTCAGCATTAGCGTTGCCACCTCGGGCTCCAGAACGGAAAGCACCCCTCGCCCCACCACATCCCGCACCACCGCCGTCACCTCGCCCAGGAGGTCCCGCGCCAAGAACCCGACGCCGGCGCGCTCGGTCAGACGGTCGCCCGAACGCGCGTGCGTCCACCCGCCCCACACCGCCGCGCGTTCCGGCTCGAACCCGCGCGAGGCGAACCCGGCGATGCAGCCGGACAGGACGTCCCCGCTCCCCGCCGTCCCGAGTCCTCCGCTGCCGGGTTCCGCTTGCCACACCCGCCCGTCGGGGGTGGCCACGGTCCCGAAGCAGTGCACCACCGCGCGGTAGCGGTCGGCGATTTCCGCGATGTCCGCGGCGCGGTCCTCGCCGAGGTCGCGCTCCAGCAGGAGCGCGGCCTCTTCCTCATTCGCGTTGATGAGCAGGTCCTCGGGCAGGAGCGAGCGATCGACATCGGACAGGATGCCGAGGGCGAACGCATCCAACACGAGCCGCGTCACGCCGACACGAGCGATCGCGAGCAGCGCCGCGCGCGTGACGTCGGGATCGTCGAAGCCCGGGCCGAACAGCACCGCGTCCGCCGACTCGAGCGCCGAACGGAGTCCCTCGTCGAGGGAGTCGGCATCCCCTCCCCAGGCGTATACCCCGGCTTCGGGCATGGCAGTGCCGAGGCCCATCGCGGTCTCTGGCGGAACCGCCAGGCCCACTCTCCCCGCGCCGACGCGCAGCGCCGCCTCGGCCGACAGCATCACGGCCCCGGGCGATCGGGATGAGCCGCCGACGACGACGACCTGCCCGCGGGCCTTCTTCGACCCGGGATCGGGCAGACCCCACTCGCGCAGCAGCGCCCGCGAGACCTTCTCAACGGTGGGGGGAATCGGTCTCTCCGGAGTGGACGGTGACATCGGCGCCTGCGCTTTCGAGATGAGTGATGTCGGAGAAGGTGACGAGCTCCCACCCGTCGTTCGTGCGGACGAGTTCGGTGACCGACGCGTTCCTGACGGTGTGCACGGCCGCGAAGGCGAGCAGCTCCGGCTCGTCCATCGGCAGCAGGATGTACAGCGCGAGCATGATCACCGCGTCGTGTGCGACGATCACCGCCGAGTCGGCCGGTCGTTCCAGGTGTTCCGCCAGGAACGACCGCAACCGCAGGGCAACGTCGGCCCACGACTCGCCGCCGGGCGGCCGGTGGAAGAACTTGCCGAGGTGCCGACGCCGCGCCGCCTCTTCCGGGTGCAGCTCGAGCACTCCCCGCGTCGTCAGAAGATCCAGGATGCCGAGTTCTCGGTCGCGCAACCGCTCGTCCACCCGCGGCCGGGAGCCGGTCGCGACATCGCCCGAAGCGAGAGCGAGCGTCTGACGCGCCCGACGGTACGGCGACACCCAGTATTCGTCGATGGAGGGGCTGTTGACCGCCAACCAGGTGCGCAGCGCCCGGGCCTGCTCCTCGCCGACGGGAGACAGGGCGACGTCGGCATCGCGTGCGTCGAGGGCGATGACGGCTGAGCCCTCGCGGTCGGCCTTCGACGCGGCGACGTTTCCTTCGCTCTCGCCGTGGCGGACCAGCCACAGCTTGTTCACCGTCACAGCGGGACCTCCGCGCGCGTCACTTCCGTCTCCCGAACAGCCCGCGCCGTCGCCTCTTCGGCTGCGGGGCGTCCGACTTCTCGGGCTCGCCCAGACGGATGCGACGGCCCTCGTCGACGTCCTCACGCTCCTTCTCGTCCTGCTTGTCGCTCTTGCGGGTGTCGCGAGCGGGGAGCTGGAGGTCGCGCTCGGCGGCGATGCCCGCCTGCAGCTGCCGACCACGCTCGAGCTCGGCGTCGAACTCCGCGCCGAACAGCAGAGCGAGATTCGCGATCCACAACCACAGGAGGAACACGATGACGCCCGCGAGAGAGCCGTACGTGCGGTCGTAGTTCGAGAAGTTGGCGATGTAGAAGGCGAAGCCGGCCGTGGCCAGGACCAGGACGACGATCGCCACGATCGCGCCGAGGCTGATCCACCGGAACTTCGGCTGCTTCGCATTCGGCGTGGCGTAATAGAGGACGGCGACCAGGAACACGATGACGAAGAGCATCACCGGCCACTTCGCGATGTCCCACGCGATCTGCACGCCCTCGCCGAGACCGAGGGCGCTGCCGATGGCGGAGGTGACGTCACCCGAGATGACGAGGCCGAGAGCCACGAGGGTCAGGGATACGACGGCGATCACGGTGACGACAAGCTGCATGGGGCGCAGCTTCCAGAAGGGCCGGCCCTCTTCGATCTCGTAGATGCGGTTCATCGCGCGACTGAACGCCCCGACGTATCCCGACGCCGACCAGAGGGCCAGCACGATGCCCGAGACGAGCGCGAACCCGGCGCCGGGGGACGAGGCGATCTCTTCGAGCGGTCCGCTCAGCGCGTCCGCCGCCCCGGGTGCCACCTGCCGGACGACATCGGTGATCGCCGCCGCGGCTGCGTCCCCCTGTCCGACGACGCCCAGGACCGAGAAGATGGCCAGCAGGGCCGGAAACAGCGCCAACACGGAGTAGTAGACCAGACCCGCTGCGGCGTCCAGGCACTGGTCGGCGGAGAACTCCCGCAGCGTCTTCTTGAGGATGTACCCCCACGACCGTTTTTCGAGATCGGTGGGGGAGTCGGGCTTCTCGCCGTCCTCGGAGGGAGGTGCGGTGCGGGTGGTCTTCTGCCGTGCCATAGCGACCGGTGTACGTCGGATCGACCGAAAACGCCGACAGGGTTGTGCTGCCATCACGCTTGTGAGAACGAGGTGCGTTCGAGCCTGGCAATGTCCTGCACAGAATGCAGGCTCCCTTCCGGGAACACGCGGATTTCCGCCGATCGCGGGATGAGCGTATACGCCTTCGCGCATACGGCCCCCGTAGCGTGGCCACCAAGTCGTCGGCATCTGCCCCCGGCTTCGAGACTTCGGTCACCCCCCACCGAGGAGCACGCATTGGCTGCACCCGTCGTCGAGTCCCGGATGGGACCGATCCGTCAGACCTACAAGGGAACGACGGAGTTCCCGCCCATGGCCAAGGCCTACACAGAGTTGTCGCAGGTCGTCCGTGAAACGGGCCTGCTCGTTCGCGCCCGCCGGTTCTACGCGATGGTCGGGGTCGTCCTCGCCCTCGGTTTCGCCGGCGCGATCACCGGGTTCGTCCTGCTCGGCGACAGCTGGTTCCAGTTGCTGATCGCCGCAGCCCTCGGAATCCTGTTCACCCAAGTGGCGTTCCTCGCCCACGAGGCCGCGCACAAGCAGATCTTCGCCTCGGGCAAGGCCAACGACCGCCTCGCCCTGTGGCTCGCGGCCGGCGTGGTCGGCATGAGCCTGTCGTGGTGGACATCGAAGCACACGCGCCACCACGCCAACCCGAACCGCGTCGGCAAGGACCCCGACATCGAGATCGACACGATCTCGTTCCTCGACGTCGACGCGGCCAAGGCCCGCGGCATCCAGCGCTGGATCACCCAGCGCCAGGGCTGGGCGTTCTTCCCCCTGCTGACCCTCGAGGGTGCGAACCTGCACGTCATCGGTCTGCGCCACCTGCTCTCGCGGGAGCCCGTCAAGGGCCGCTGGGCTGAGCTCGGCATCATCGCCCTGCGCTTCGCGGTCTTCTTGGCTCCGGTTTTCGTCTTCCTGCCGCTCGGGATGGCCTTCGCCTTCCTCGGCGTGCAGCTCGCCGTGTTCGGTGTCTACATGGGCGCCTCGTTCGCCCCGAACCACAAGGGCATGGCCGTCATCGCCCCCGACGCGAAGCTCGACTTCTTCAGCAAGCAGGTGCGCACCTCGCGCAACATCACCGGTGGCTGGTGGGCCACCTGGCTCATGGGTGGCCTGAACTACCAGATCGAGCACCACCTGTTCCCGAACATGCCGCGCCCGCACCTCAGCAAGGCCCGCGCGATCGTCAAGGAGCACAGCCAGACGCTCAACGTCCCCTACGTCGAGACCACGTTGTTCGAGTCGTACGGCATCGTGATCCGCTACCTGAACCGGGTGGGGCTCGCCGCCCGCGACCCGTTCGAGTGCCCCATGACCTCGGCGGCCGCGCGGGCCTGACGCCCGCACGACCACCCACCCCAGAGGGCTCCGCATCGCGCGGGGCCCTCTGTCGTTGTGTCGGTGACACATGTCACCGCGAGCGATGATGCCCGCCCTCACACCGCCCGCGCCAGCGCCCTCCCCACCGTCCGCCCGGTGAACAGGCACCCGCCGAGGAAGGTCCCCTCGAGGGCGTTGTACCCGTGGGCGCCGCCGCCGCCGAAGCCCGCGGCCTCGCCCGCCGCGTAGAGGCCGGGGATCGGCATCCCGGATTCGTCCAGGGCGCGGCCGTCGAGGTCGGTCTGGATTCCGCCGAGGGTCTTCCGCGTGACGATCCAGAGGCGGACGGCGATGAGCGGGCCGTGGCGGGGATCAAGGATCGCGTGGGCGGGGACCGTGCGGAACAGGCGGTCTCCGCGGAAGCGGCGGCTGTTCTGGATGCCGATGGTCTGCGCGTCTTTCGAGTACGGGTTCACGACCTCGCGGTCACGGGCCTCGATCTGCCGACGGATCGCGTCCTCGTCGAGCAGGTCGTCTCCGGTGAGGGCGTTCATGCCGCGGACGAGCTCGGTGAGGGTGTCGGCCACGACGAAGTCGGCTCCCTCGCGCTTGAAGTCCTCGACCGGGCCGGGAGCGGCGCGTCCGAGTCGCGTGCGCAGCAGCAGGGCCAGGTCGCGGTTGGTGATGTCGGGGTTCTGCTCCGAGCCCGAGAGCGCGAACTCCTTCTTGATGATCGTCTGGTCGAGCACGAACCACGAGTAGTCGTGGTCGACGAGGTCGGGAGTGGTGCGCAGCAGCTTCAGGGTGCCGAGGGTGTCGTATCCGGGCAGCCCGGGCGCGGGCAAGCGACGGCCGCGGGCATCGAGCCACATCGAGGAAGGACCGGGGAGGATCCGGATGCCGTGACCCGGCCACACGGGGTTCCAGTTCTGCAGCCCCTCGGTGTAGTGCCACATGCGATCGCGGTTCACCAGGCGCACGCCCTGATCCGCGGCGATGTCGAGCATGCGTCCGTCGACGTGGGCGGGGACGCCGGTCACCATGGTGCGCGGGGGAGTGCCGAGCCGCTCGGGCCACCACCGGCGCACGCGCTCGTGGTCGCCGCCGATCCCGCCCGAGGCGATGACGACGGCCTGCGCCGACAGCTCGAACGCGCCGACGACCTCGCGTGACGACGACACCCCGCGGGGAGCGTCGTCGGGGGCGAGGATCGCGCCGCGCACCCCGGTGACGGCGCCGTCGCTGACGAGCAGTCCGTCGACCCGGTGACGGAAGCGGAGGTCCACGGCATCCGCTGCTCTCGCCCTGTCGGCGAAGGGTTCCGAGATGCCCGTGCCCGTTCCCCACGGCACGTGGAAGCGGGGGACGGAGTTGCCGTGGCCCCCGGCGGTGAGCGACCCGCGCTCCGCCCACCCGACCACGGGGGTGAACTTCACGCCCTGCTGCTGCAGCCACGAGCGCTTCTCACCGGCGGCGAACTCGACGTACGCGCGACCCCACTTCTGCGCCCACTCGTCCTCGGGGTGCGGGCCGTCGAGACGGTCCCACCCGGCGGAGCCCTGCCAGTCCTGCCAAGCGAGGTCGAGGGAGTCCTTCACCCCGAGGCGCCGCTGCATGGGGGAGTCGACGAGGAAGATCCCCCCGAACGACCAGAACGCCTGCCCACCGAGGTTGGCGGCGTTCTCCTGCTCGACGATGATCACGCTCTTGCCCGAACGGGCGAGTTCGGCGCTCGCGACGAGACCCGCGAGTCCCGCTCCGATGATGATGACGTCGGCGTCCATGTTCTCCCTCGGCGTCGAGTGGCGGAACCCACGCTACGCCGGTCGACGCGTCGAAGGCCGGTGCACCGGGGGTGTCCCCGTGCACCGGCCCTCGTCTCACTCGTACCGCAGCGACTCGACCGGATCGGCGCGGGCGGCGCGGGCCGCCGGCAGGGTTCCGGCGAGGAACGCGATGCCCATCACCGCGAGCGTGGTCACGACGATCGACACCGGATCGAAGGCGATGAGCTGCAGGCCGGGCAGGTCGCTGAACAGGCTCGTCGCGAGTTGGGCGCTCACCGCCGTCCCCACCCCGATCGCCACGACCGCACCGAGCGCGCTGCCCAGCAGGCCGATGAAGATCGCCTCGAGGCTGAACAGCGAGAACACGCGCCCGCTCCCCATGCCCATCGCCTTCATCAGGCCGATCTCACGCGTGCGCTCCTGCACCGACATCAACAGGGTGTTGACGATGCCGAAGCTCGCCGCCAGCAGGGCGATGATCGCGAAGGCGTTCAAGACCAGCACGATGCCGTTGATCACCGCTTCGAACGTGCCCAGCTGATCGGCGACCGTCGTCCCCGTGTAGCCGGCGTCGGTGAGCGCGGACTTCACGTCGGTCACGTTCGCGCCCGCTGTCATCGTCGCGCTCGCCGAGGCGTACCGGTCGAGTTGGTCGGCGGGGACGCCGGTGTTCTGCGCGGCCGACAGGGCGTCTTCGAGGGCTGCGTTCGTCGTCAGCGTCGTGGTGCTGCCGAAGGCCTCCTCGGTCACCCCGGTCACGGTCGCCTCGACCGTGTGCTGGGTGCGGACCGGATCGGTGACCGCGATGGTCACGGTGGCGCCCACGGCCGCGTCGGCGTCGGCGAAGCCCATCGGCTCGACCAACGCGTCGGGGAGGGCGACCTGCAGCGCCTGCGAACCGTCGTCGGGCGCCACCCCCGCGCCCATCTGCGGCGTCTGCCCCGCCACGAGGCTCCCGGCCCGGGCGACGTACGGGTCGCCGCCCGGCGCCTGCACGTAGTCGATCGTCACGGATTTGACCGGCGCGACCTTCGCGATCCCCGGCACCGCCGCGAGCGCGGTGATGTCCTGGTCGGTCAGCGCGGTCACCTCGCTCGTCGTTCCGGGAGGGCCCGCCTGACGCCCCGACGAGATGGCATCCGGATCGTATTTCTGAGGAGCGGTGGATGCCGTGGCATCGGTGCTCGTCTTGGTCACGGTCAGCGCATCGGAGGCGCCCATCGCGCTGACGGTGCTGTCGATGAAGGCGTTGATACCGGTGCCGAGCCCGTTGGTGATGGTCAGGGTGAAGGCGCCGACGAAGATCGCCAGCACCGTGAGGATCGTGCGGGTCTTCGAGCGGAACGTGTTGGCGACGGCGGTACTCACCAGATCGAGGGTCTTCATGCCGCACTCCGTTCCTCGGCGACGATGAGTCCGTCGCGGATCTGCACGCGCCGGTCGCACCGGGCCGCGAGGTCTTCGTCGTGCGTGACGATGATGAGGGTGATGCCGTGCTCGCGGTTGAGGCGGAAGAGGATGTCCTCGACGACCGCTCCTGTCGCCGAATCCAGGTTTCCGGTCGGCTCGTCGGCGAAGATCACCTGCGGGTCGTTCACCAGGGCGCGGGCGATGACGGCGCGCTGCTTCTGCCCACCCGAGAGGGCCGTGGCCTTGTTGCGGGCCTTGTCGCCCATGTCGAGCTCGGCCAGGGCGGCGAGCGCCCGGCGCTTGCGCTCGCCGCGGCCCACCCCCGCGATCTTGAGCGGCAGCACGACGTTGTCGAACACCGACGCGCTCGGCGTCAGGAAGAACTGCTGGAACACGAAGCCGAACGTCTTGTTGCGCGTGCGGTTGAGCCGGCGTCCGCGCAGGGTCGTGGCATCCACTCCGTCGAGGAGCACGGCGCCGCGCGTGGGCGCGTCCATCAGAGCCAGCAGGTGCATGAGCGTCGACTTGCCCGAGCCGCTCTTGCCGAGGATGGCGATGCTCTCGCCGCGGTGGATGTCGAGGGTCACCCCGCGCAGGGCGTCGAAGCGGGCGGAGCCGCGACCATACGACTTGTGCAGGTCGGTGACCGAGAGGAGTGGGGGAGCGGGATCGGATGCCATGACCCCACCCTCGCGCTCGGACCCCGGATGCCGCGTCCCACCGCCGGGGAGGACGACTCCCCCCACGGGGGTATTCGCGAATGACCCGCCGGGGCGATCGCCCGGGGCCGCAGGAGGCGACAGACTGGACCGGTGAGCGCTCCCGAGACCACGATGTCCGCGCCGCGGGCGTTCCGGACCGCGCGTCCGTGGCTGGCCGACCTGGGCCTCGCCGTTCTCGTGGTCGGGCCCGCTTTCGCCCCGCTCCCGCTCGCAGAGCTGCGCCCCTCTCACCCCGTCGCCCTCGTGCTCGTCCTGCTGCCGGCGCTCGTCCTGCCGATGCGTCGCGCGAGACCGCGGCTCGCGCTCGCCGCCTGCGTCGCGCTGTACCTGGGGGCGCTCCTGCTGGGCACGCAGTCGCCGGGAGCGACCCTCGCGATGATCGTCGCGGCGTACACCGTCGCGCAGTGCACCGCACGCCGACGGTCGGTGCCCGCGATCCTCGCGGCGGTCATCGCCACGACGGCCACGAGCATCACCGTCTCGCTCGTCAGCGGGGTCGACACGCGCTTCCTGCAGGTCGGGCTGGCCCTGGCCCTCGCCGGAGCGATCGGCGACGCCGCGCGCTCGCGTCGCGCCTACGTCGAGGCGGTGGAGGAGCGGGCGCGACGAGCCGAAGAGACCCGCGAGGCCGAGGCTCGGCGCCGCGTCACCGAGGAGCGCCTGCGCATCGCGCGCGACCTGCACGACGCGGTCGCCCACCGGATCTCGGTGATCAGCCTGAACGCGGGGGTGGCGTCGTCGGCACTCGAGACGCGGCCCGAGAAAGCACGCGATGCCCTCGCCACCATCCGCACCACCTCGCGCGACGTGCTCGGCGAGATCGGGGCGATGCTCAGCGTGCTCCGCGCTCCCGACGAGGCCGCGGCGCGGGAGCAGCCAGGCCTGGCGCGTGTTCCCGAGGTGGTCGAGTCGGTGCGGGTGGCGGGGTGGGACGTCGTGGTGCGCGACGAGATCGGTACGGATGCCGAGGGCAGCGGCATCCCGATCGGAATCGGCATCGTGGCCTACCGTGTCGTGCAGGAGGGACTCACGAACGCGGTGAAGCACGGCACCACCCGTCGCGCGCACGTGCTGGTGCGTCGCGATGGGGACGTGCTCGAAGTCGTGGTGACGAACCCCCTGGATCGCATGCCAGAGCCCGCCGAGGCGCCGCCGACGTCGGGATTCGGGCTCATCGGCCTGCGCGAGCGGGTCGACGCCGTGCGCGGCGAGCTCGACGCCGGCCTCGCCCCTGGGGGCTTCCGGTTGGCGGCGCGTCTTCCCCTCCCCGCCCCCGTCCGATCGGAGACTGCCCCGTGACCACCGTGATCGTCGTCGACGACCAGTCGCTCATCCGCTCCGCCGTCCGCGACCTGCTGGACGCGGCCGAGGGGATCACGGTCGTGGGCGAGGCCGCCGACGGCGAGGCGGCGGTCGAGCTCGCCCGGCGCCTCCGCCCCGATGTGGTGGTGTGCGACATCCGGATGCCGCGGATGGACGGCATCGACGCCACCGCGGTGATCTGCGCCGACCCCGCCCTCGCCGACACCCGGGTGCTCATTCTGACGACCTTCGAGGAGGACGAGTACGTCGTCTCGGCGCTGCGTGCCGGGGCCAGTGGCTTCATCGGCAAGGGCGCCGAGCCGGACGGCATCGTCCGCGCCGTGCTCGCGGTCCACGAGGGCGGAGCGCTTCTGTCACCGACGGCGACGCGCGCGCTCATCGAGACCTGGGTGCGCGCGGCGCCCGCGCAGGTGGGCGCGCCACCGTCGCTCGAGGCGTTGACCGATCGCGAGCGTGAGGTGCTGCTGCTCGTCGCGCGCGGACGCTCGAACGATGAGATCGCGGGCGAGCTGTACATCTCGCCGCACACGGCGAAAACGCACGTCAAGAACACGATGGTGAAGCTCGGCGCACACGACCGCGCGCAGCTCGTGATCGCCGCGTACGAAAGCGGTCTGCTCCGCCCCGGCCGCTGACCACGCTCAGCGAGGCGAGACGGGCGCCTCAGCCCGCCGTGGCGGATAGTCGCGCAGTGAGATCTCGCGGCTGTCGAAGAGCCCTCGGCGCGCGCGAACCATGGTGACGCCGGAGCGGCGCAGGTTCTCGGCGACTTCCGCCGTCAGGGGTCCGTGGTGCGCCTTCTGCCAGCCGCCCGCCAGCGTGTAGGTGTGGGTCACCGTGCGGGGTCGAGTCATGGGTACCTCCTGAGGGAACCGTAGCGGCCGCAAAGCGCAGTCCTCTCAAATGTTTCGCACCCGTCATCTGCCGGTTTTCCGGCGTAACCCGGTCGGTCACGGTAGGGGCCGCTCGCGCGGCGCGGTCGATAATGGCGGAATGACCACCGCGCGCATCGTGATCCTGTTCGCCGTGGCCGCGATCGCCGAGATCGGCGGGGCATGGCTCGTGTGGCAGGCCGTCCGCGAGAACCGCGGGTGGTGGCTCGCGTTGCTCGGCATCCTGGCCCTGGGCGCCTACGGGTTCGTCGCGGCGCTGCAGCCCGAGGCGAACTTCGGGCGCGTGCTCGCGGCATACGGCGGAGTCTTCATCGCGGGTTCGTTGGCGTGGGGGATCGTCGTCGACGGTTTCCGGCCGACCGTGTGGGACTACGTCGGCTCCGCGGTGGCGCTCGTGGGCGCCGCGATCATCATGCTCGCACCGGTGCTGGCCGGGACGGATCAGGCGCCGAGCGCCTGAGCGCGCCTACGCTGGCGTCATGACGAATGCCGCCGATGGCTCGAGTCCGCTGCGCACCGTGCTCGCGAAGATCGACGCGGACGTACCCCTCAACACCCCGTAGCAGGACAACCAGGGCCACATCAGCCCGCGGCTCGACCGTCTCGAGGCGAAGCTCGCATACATGGCCGACTACATCGCCTTCCTCGAACAGCGCATCCAGTCTCTAGAGGGAAGAGTAGTTAGCTAGGCGAGATATTAGGCGGTTGTCAACCACCCCCCGCGACGACGGCCGCTCGCGGACACTTGGTTCATGCAGAACGAGAACACGCCTCACGAGGGCCTTGCCGACGACTTCGCCGATCTCGACACCGCGCGCCCCTTCGGGTCGTACCTGTCGGTGATCAACGGCGGCAACTAGTCGTCCGGAACCTCCGAGCGAGGTTCGCACGAGAGGGCCGGATGCCGACAGGCGTCCGGCCCTTCGTCGTTCACTTCCACCACCCAGAAGGACGGATGCCATGACCCCGCGCACCCTCGAGATCGACGGGGCGGCGATACATGGCATCCCGTCGCTCTACGCCGAACTGAACCGCGTGTTCATGCCCGACGAGGAGTGGACGCTGGGCGAGAGCCTCGACGCCCTCGACGACCTGCTGTACGGCGGGTTCGGGGTGCTCGACGGGGCGGAACCGGCGCTGGTGGTGTGGAAGCGGGCCGACATCGCGCGGGAAGCGCTGGGGATCGACGAGACGCGCGAGTACTACCGCGCGAAGCTCGCCCGGCCCGAGGTGTACTCCGCGGCGACCGCCCAGCGTGCTCTGGACGCGCTCGAGTCGGGCGTGGGGGAGACGTACTTCGAGCTGGTGGTGAGGGTGTTCCGGGATCACCGGAACATCGAGCTGGTGCTCGACTGACGGGGTCCGGCTCACCGCACGGTCTTGCGGGTGACGAGGGATCGGACCAGGGGCTCCGCGGCCACGGGGTAGAGGGGAGCGGACTCTCTCCGAGCGTCGAGCGGTCGCCACACGACGGGCACGACGGAACCGTCGGACTCGGTGAGGGTGCCGCCGTGCTCTGGGGGCAGGGGGTCGAGTCTGCCGGAGTAGAGCGCGATGATCTCATGACCCGCCTCGCCGTTGTAGCGGAAGAGGCTCTCGATCGTGTCGAGGTAGGTGAGGTCAGTGATGCGCGCGCCGAGTTCTTCCTCCACCTCACGGATGATCGCTTCGCGATGCGTTTCGCCGAACTCGACGCTGCCGCCGATCAGGCGGTGAAAGCCCCGCGGGTTCTCGTGCGTCGGTCCGTGGGCGCTCACGAGGTGAGCCCATGAATCGGGGTGGGGGACGAGGAGCATGGCTTTCACGCGGATGAATGACGCGTCCAGGGGCATGTCGTCATCCTCTCGCGCGCACCTGAGCAGGCAGTCTTCGTGGCGGGTTCAGCCCGTGAAGGGGATTGGGCCGGCGAGCTGAGTCGTGAGCGCGATGTGCTCGAAGATCCGCGAGCGAGTGAGGAACTCGACGCTTTCGGAGCCGCCCGCGGGAAGGGGAAGAGTGCTCGCGTAGATGTCATCGAAGTCTGCGGGCGCCGTCAGCGGTCCGTACGCCGCAGCCGCCTCGTCGTAAGGTGCGGAGTCGTAGATCTCTTCGCGCCACTCGGCACTGGTGATCTTGAGTCCGAGATGACGGATGCTTGAGCTCATTCCCGAATGCGGGAGTACCGGTACTGCAGCACCCGGTAGCCGCCTCCCGAGGCGACCACGATGTCCCCGAGGCCGGTTGCGAAGAGGGGAACCATATCCCGGTGGGGCAGATACCCTCCGACCATCTCCCGGTAGTAGTCGGGGTCGATGACCTTCAGAAATCCGTTGGCCGCTAATCCGAATCCGTGGATCTGCCACATTTCGAGCACGGCTTCTTCGAGGATTCCCGAGTACTTCTGCATCGTCGCGGCCGAGGTCGGGGCGATCGGTGTGAAATCTTCGAATGGCCGGAATGCCATGGTCATCCATCCCTGTGACTGTCTAGAAGGTCTCCGCCCGCCGATTCGGCGTCGGTGCCCGCCCGGAAAAGCTATCCCGCGAACGGAATCGGGCCGGCAAGGTGTGCGGTGAGCGCGATGTGCTCGAAGATGCGGACACGTGCCAGGTGCTCGACCCCCTCGGGGCCTCCCGCCGGGAGGGGCAGCAGTGGGGCGTAGATCTCGTCGAAATCGGCGGGGGAGTTCAGGGCGCCGTACCTCTCAGCGGCTTCGGCGTAGGGGGCGTAGCCCATGAATCTGTTGAGCCAGCTTTCCTGAGCCGCGAACAGTCCGATCATGTCCAGGCTCGATCCGACGCCACCGGTCGCGCGGGCGTATCTGAACTGCAGCACGCGGTACCTGTCGTCGAAGAAGACGACGACGTCGCCTAGCGCTGTCGCGAGGACGGGGACCATGTCCGGGCGGGGGAGGAACTCGCCGATCAGAGAGGAGTATCGCGCCGGGTCGACAACCCGCAGGAAGCCGTTGGCCGCGAGCCCGAATCCGTGAGCCTCCCAGAGCTCGACGAGAGCAGGCTCAACCAGGTTGCGGTATCGAGCGACGGTGACGGATGGAACGGCGGCGACGCGGACGAAATCGCGGAAGAGCTCGACGGGCACGTCAGATGTCGTCCTCGGCTCGTTCGTGCGCGCGCATGATGCTCTCGCTCTCAGCCGAGGTCGGACGCAGGTACTTCGCGTCCCGTCTCGTTGTCGAAGAAGCGGATCGCCCCTCGGTCTCGGATGATGGCCAGGTCTGTGCCCACCGGCATGTTGAGCAGCGGGATCACGGCCGGCTCGATAGCCGCGATCGTGTTGAAGGACGCCACCTCGAGGTTCGACGGGTCACCGAGATATGACTCGTCGTCGATCTCGGAGAAGAACCGCCACCCGTTGTCGGACGGGTTCGACGGAGCCTCGCGAACGGCCCATTTGAGGGGCGCGCTGCCGTCGAGGACGCGCCGGGACGCTATGGACGCTCCGGAGTCGCGGACGAATTCAGGAACGTTCGCTGACATATGTCTCCATTCGAGCAACAATGGCACCGCGGAAAGGAAGTTTCTTTGCGAAGGTGATCGGTGAAACCCCGTGGCGCGAAACCGATGTGAAGTCGGCGTATGGTTGCTCGAACCAAAGGTCGTATATCGGCTTCAGATCGTCATCACTGTACTTCATGTTGAGAACTTCGAGGAAAGGCACCCGCCCGTTATCGTCGCGAGCGTTGATGTCCGCGCCGGCGTCGATGAGGCGTCGTGCGAGGCGAGCGTCTTCGATCACGTCGTGCGAGACCTGACCGAAGAGGATATGGAGCGCCGTGGCGCCCCCGTTCCCCGAGGTATTGGCCGGAGCGCTTTGATCTAGAAGGAAGTTGCTCACCGCGTATCGGCTGGGCAGGTCCTTATTCTGAAGGGACATGAGCAAGAGGCCGCGTCCTTTGGGGTCGACCGCCTTAGCATCGCCAGGTGTGAAATCCGCGAAGAAATCGTCAGCGGATTTCAGATGAGCAGTAAGAAAGATATCCATTACTCGAACTTGTGACCTCTGTTGTTCGCCGGCAATTCTGGTCGATAATTCTCAGGCCTGTTGTACCAGTCCCGGAATTCAGCGGGAGTCAGTTTGCCATCCACGTAATCCAACCACATATCATGGTACTTCTCTTGTGGGATGTGGCCCATATCCCACACGCCTTTTCGTGGTTGGCCCGGAGTCCAATCGATGCGCGCACCCGTGTTCGGGTCGTAGACGTGCCCGTCAAAGGACTTCGCGCGTTCCCACACCTCTTCCACCACACCCTTCCTGAACGAGGGGCGCGATCCAGGTTTCAGATAGGGGCGGGCGTCGGCAACCGTCTCGACGACATGCTCGACCGTCGAGGCTCCCTTGCCGCCCCCGACCCACTTCGTCAAGAACTGCAGCGCCTTACCGGCCATGCTGCTGAGCTCCTCGACGAGCCCGCGCAGCTTGGTGAAGGCGTTCACGACGGTGGTGATGGTCTTGCTGATGCGCGGCACGAGCGCAGAGACCCGCGAACCGACCTGCGCGGCGATCACCGGCGTCGCGAGGCCGACCGTCGCGACCGCGGTGATCGCGGCCGAGATCGCCATGCCGACGATCTGACTGATCGCGTCTCGTACCAGGTCGTGGGTCATCTGCACGAGCGACGACGCCATCGACAACCCCGTCGAGATCGCCCCCGCCCACTGGCCCGACGTCGTCAGGTGCTGCGACAGCCCCTGCACGTGCGCGGTGTACGCGGTGATGGTCTCTCCCGACAGCCCGTCGAGGTCGGCGAGGCGGTTCTGGGCGGTGACGCCCAGTTCGTTCATGCGTGCGCCGACGTTGTTCCACGTGGCGGCGAAGGCCTGCACTTCAGCCGCGTTGCCGGTGAGGTCGTTCAGCCAGCCCTTGAGCGGTTCGATGTGGTCGAGCAGCCAGCCGAGACCGTTGGCGATCAGCGTGCCGATGGGGTCCATCACGGCGGCGACGGTGTCCATCGCGGCCGAGAAGCCGGCGATCCCGCCTTCGACCCAGTTTCCGCTCCGGATGGCGTCTGCCAGGGCCTGTCCATCGGTGACGATGAAGGCGCCCGAGAACGCCGAGGTCGTGTCGACGGGCGCTGCGACGAGAGAGGTGCTCATCCGAGGCCTCCCTCGAGACTCCTGGTCGCCTGGACCACGGCCTCTTCGTAGGCGTCGAAGTCGGCGACGACACCTTGCAACTCCTGGCCGGTGCGCTCGAGGACGCCCTCGGCGCCGTTGATGTGTTGCGAGACCGCGCTCGAGACGAGACCGACGGGTGGGACGATCCAGGCGCACATCACACCGAACGCCCCGCCGCCCAGATTCACGCTCTTCAGGGCGGCTGCCGCTTCGGCGGCGTCCGAAGCGAGCTGCTGCACGCGCGACGCGTGCTGCAGTATGACGTCGGCATCCATCCGGATCTGCGGGGTCATCGCAGGCCTCCTCGGCGCGTCACTCCGTCGTCTTCCTGGTCGGGAATGAGCTCCGCGGCCACGACGCCGACGATGGGGTCCGATTCGCCCATGATCTGGGTGGTCACTTCGAGGGTGCGGATGCGGGCGTCCTTCGTGGCCTTCGCGATCAGGTCCATCACCTCGGCGCTGACGCGGCGGCCTCCGCGCTCGAGCGCGGCGTCGGCGATGTCGAGGTCGTGGATGACCCCCGCCGCGTCCACCTCGACGGAGATGTCGCGGGTACGCGCCACCGCCTTCGCTCGGACCTCTCTGATCGCGGCTTGCAGGACCGGCAGCTTCTCGCCGCGTTCCTGCGCGCGACGCGTGTCTTCTTCGATCCGCCCGAGCGTTTCTTCCGGTGATCCGTACACGCTGTGCCCCCACCCGGGCCACGCGCGGTAGACGTTCCTCCACAGCGCGCGGCAATCGTCACTTATCCACAGACGAGGGTAGGTCGGAATACGGCTGAACAGGATGAGAATCGTCTCATCTCCGCTCCGGGGCCGGCTCAGTCGACGAGCGCCCCTCCCGCGCGCCAGTACCCCAGGAACGACACGCGCTCGCGCGGCATTCCGAGCTCTCGAACGAGCACGCGGCGTGAGGCGGCCACGACGGCCGCCTCCCCGGCGAGCCAGGCGTAATCGGCTCCGGCGGAACCCCAGGCGCGGACGGCCGCTTCTGTCTCGCCACGGGCGACCACGCGCACGTCGACGGCATCGCCGAGTCGGGCGACGGTGACGTCGTCTGCGGCGTCGCCGATCTCGACGATCGCGATGCCACGGGCCTGGGGCGGGAGGGCCGCCGCGATGTTGCGGACCGCGGGGATCGCGGTCTCGTCGGCGACGAGGAGGAACGTGCCGAGGACGGGCGGTTGCCAGTGGATGCCGTATCCCGTCCACCCGTTCCGCGCGTCGGGCCCGGTGATCACGACCGACTCGCCGACGCGCGCGGCGCGCGCCCACCGCGAGGCAGGCCCTTCGGGGGAGTGCAGGTAGAAGTCCACGTCGATCTCACCGGCGTCCGGACGGATCGCCGCGGGGGTGTAGGTGCGCAGGACGTTGCGCTCCGCGACCGGCAGCGCCTTCCAGCGCGTGTACCACTCGGACGGGTGCGGCGTCGGCTCGTCCAGCAGGCCGATGTCCGCGAGGCCTCCACCCGGCAGGGGCAGCACCAGCTTGATGCGCTGATCCACGCCCCACGGGGCGAAGTGATGCAGCGCGTCGCCGGCGAACGTGAGGCGCAGGAAGTTCGGTGACAGCGTCTCGCGCGCGCTGACCTCGACGGCGAAGGCGCTGTACTCCCACGGGCGAGTGAGGGGGGCGGTGATGTCAGGCACGGCGGCGGATCTCCGAGACGATCATGACGATGAGGTACGAGCCGCCCACCGAGACGGTGACGACGCCCACGGGAAGGGTGACCGGCAGGACGTGCTGGGCGACGGCATCGGATGCCAAGAGCACCAGCGCCCCGACCAGCCCCGAGAGGGTGAGCGACAACGATGGCGAACGTGCGAGGCGCCGCGCGATCTGCGGAGCCGCCAGCGCCACGAAGGCGATGGGCCCGGCGATCGCGGTGGCCGCGGCGACGAGCACCACCCCGATCAGCAGGGCGACGCTGCGCACGAGGTGCGGGCGCACACCGGTGGCGGTCGCGAGGTCGTCGCCGAGCTCGAGCTGACGCAGCGATGGGACGAGGGCGAACGCCGCGAGGGCGACGGGCAGCGCGCACAGCAGCACCCCGCCGAGCGCGTCGGCGGTCACGCCGTTGAGTGAACCGTGCCCCCACGCCGAGGCGAACATGGCGGTCTCGAGCTCGACCTGCAGCAGCATCCACGTGTTGAGTGAGGCGAGCATGGCCGAGACGCCGATGCCGACCACGATGAGCCGGAAGCCCTGGATGCCCCCGCGATACGCGAGCAGCCAGATGAGGAGGGATGCCGCGAGGCACCCGACCAACGCGCCCGCCGCCCGCGCGGGCCACGACGACGACACGAGCACGAGCGTGATCAGCATGCCCGTGAAGGCGCCGTTCGACAGCCCCAGGATGTCGGGGCTGGCGAGCGGATTGCGGGTGACCGTCTGGAACAGTGCCCCCGCGATCGCGAGGAGCGCCCCGAGGGTCACGGCGGCGAGCACGCGGGGCAGCCGCCACCCGACGACGACGGTGGTGTCGAGGGCCGTGCCGCTTCCGAGGAGCGCGCGGATCACGGCATCCGGGGCCACCGGGTAGGTGCCCCACCCGAGCGAGAGCACCGCGAGGGTCAAGATGGCGGCGACGGTGGCGGCTCCCACCACGACGTTTCGGGGACGCAGACGGACACCCGCGAGACGCGGCGGGCTCAGGACGGCGGTCACAGTGCGCGGGCCCTTCGTCGTCGCGCGAGCGCGATGAGGACGGGAGCGCCGACGAACGCGGTCACGATCCCAGCCGGCACCTCGGCCGGGGCGATGATCACGCGGCCGAGCACGTCGGCCAGCAGGACGACGATCGGTGCGGCGAGGGCGCTGAGGGGCAGGATGCGGCGCTGATCGGGTCCGACGATCCATCGCACGACGTGCGGCACCATCAGCCCGACGAACGAGAGGGGACCGACGAGGGCGGTCGCGGCTCCCGCGAGCACGGTCACCGAGGCGATGGATGCCACCCGCGCGGCCCCGACGCGCGTGCCCTGTGCCCGGGCGAGATCGTCGCCCAACGCCAGCGCATTGAGGGGACGGCCGAGGGCGAATGCCACGAGGAGTCCGACCACGACGAACGGCACCACCGGCACGATGACCTCGAGCCCGCGGCCGAGCAGCGACCCGGCGTTCCACCCGCGCATGGTGTCGAACGCGTCGGGATCGCTGAGCATCATGCCCGAGGTGACACCCGAGAGCACGGCTCCCACGGCTACCCCCGCGAGCACGAGGCGGATGGGGTCGGCTCGCCCGCGCCCCGCCGAGCCGACGGCCGCCACCGCGACGGTCACGACGAGCGCCCCCAGGAACGCGGGCCACACCAGAAGGAAAGAGTTCTGGATGCCGAAGACCGCGACCGTGAGAGCGACGGCGAACGCGGCCCCCGCGTTGACGCCCAGGATGCCCGGGTCGGCGAGCGGATTGCGCGAGAACGACTGCATGAGCGCGCCCGCCACCCCGAGCGCGGCGCCGGCGACGAGCCCGGCGATCGTGCGGGGGACGCGGAGTCCCTGCACGACGAAGTCGCTGTCGGGGGTGCCGGCTCCCGTGAGCGAGGCCCAGACCGCCGACCAGGGGAGGGGGTTCGCGCCCATCATGAGCGACAGCGCGATCGCGAGGGCGAGGACCGCCGCCAGGACGAGGGTTGCGGCGGCGGTCCTGCCGATGCGCGCGGGCCGGGCGGCGGGCGCCGCCTGCACGTGCGCGGCCGTCATTTCGCGGAGGCGAGGAAGGTCTCGATGTCGTCGAGCACCGACTGCGCGCCCTTGGGGCCGACTCCCGCGACCCACGTGCTCGTGTCGACGAGCGTCACGACGGGGAATGCCGCGGTGTTCTGCGCGATCGCGGCCGGGATCGTCGAGCGGTCGGCCACGTCGGTGGTTGTGACGAAGACGGCGTCGGCAGTGGCGCTGGCGATGTTCTCGGGCGAGATGTCGGCCTGCAGTCCGTCCTCCCACGCGTGGTCGGGGATCGTGTAGCCGACGCACTCGAGCAGGCTCCCGGCGAACGAGACCGGGCCGTACAGGCTCAGCGTCGTCTCATCGCGCGGGCGGATCATCTCGGCGGTCTTGCCTGCGAGCGAATGCGCGGCCTTGATCTCACCGCAGCGGGTGTCGACGGCATCCACCGCCTTCTTCACCTCGTCCTCGCGGCCGAGAGCCTCGCCGATGAGCGCCGCGTTGTCGCGCCAGGGATCGGCCTGCGTGGCGATGAACACCGTCGGGGCGATCGCGCTGAGCTGGTCGTAGAGGGCCGAGTGGCGGGATTCGGTTCCGAGGATCAGGTCGGGCTCGAGCGACGCGATCGCCTCGAGGTCGGGCTCGCTGACGGTGCCGACCGGCGTGACACCCTCGACGCCGAGGTAGCTCGGCACGCCCTTGACCATGTTGGCGACAGCGGCGCCGACCGGGGTGATGCCGACCGCGACCGCGGTGTCGAGCTCGAGCGGCTCGAGCGTGACCACGCGCTCGGGAGCATCGGTCACCGTGGTGGTGCCGCGGGCGTGCGTGACCTCGTGCGTCGCGGTGTCGGGGGAATCGGAGGGGGATGCCGCGCCACTCGCGCACCCGGAGAGCACGAGGGCGAGTCCGGCGAAGGCGGCGAGGGCGAGGCGGGAAGAGGGGCGCGAGGGCATGGCGAGATGTCCTTTCGGAAGGGGACGCCGTGGATCTAGGTTAGGCAAGGGTTACCTTACTAGAAGGCTGAGTGGGCCTCAGGGTGAGGTGACCGGCCTTCCGTGTCCGTGGGTCCTGATACGGTGATCGCCACACACAAATGGGGGCGTTCGGATGGTTCAGTTCGAAGATGGCGTGAAGCGGATCGGGCGGCGCGGCCGGCTGGCGTACACGGCGTAGGGGGAACCCAGAATGGGCCTCGTCACAACGCACCCACGTCTTGAAGATCCGGGGGTTGAGCCCGATTCGCTCTTGCGAGACGGTCGTCCTCCTGGGCGGTTCACCTCGAGCATGGGGCCGAGCTCGGGGTCGAAGGGTGGGCGGGGCAGGGTGCCGGAAACGGTCACGGTGACTCCTCGTCGGGGACGCCGCGTCGCGTCCGCTTCGATCGTGCGGCGCGGCTCCCGGTGCGCGTCCCCGCCGGGCGGCGGGAGAAAGCCGGGAGGAGGCCGCCGGGTGGCGGGAGTGGGGCTCGGACCGCCCCGCCGCGGCTAGTCGCTCGCCTTCTCGATACCGCGCGCGCGGATTTCTTCGAGGTCGAGGCCCGCGAGGATCTTCCGCGCGATGAGGTCGTCGATCGTGCCCTCGCGGCGCAGGCGGAGCAAGACCTCGCGTTTGCGTTCGAGGACGGCGAGACGCAGTCGCTGCGCCTCTTTGTGTCGCAGCAGCGGAGAACGCTGCGTGACGTCGATGTCGTCACTGACCGCGATCATCTGGAGGGGGCCGGTGAGGGCGGTGCCGTCGTCGTCCGTGCCCTGTGGCGCGCGTTCGGTGCGGCGCTGATCGAGGTCGGGTCCGTCCGGAGGGACGGGACCGGTCGACGAGGCGTCGTCGAACGAGGCGTCGAGCTCGGCGAGGTCGCGCTCCTCGATCGCGCGCTGCCGTGCCACCGCCCGGGCGTTGGCGAGTTCGAGCCGTTCGTAGCCCTCGCGGCGCGCGCGGTCGCGCACCCGGTCGCTGATGCCGTGCTCGGCCGCGAGATCGTCGAGGGCCGCCAGGGCGGCGCCCGAGATCGCGCGCTCCGCCAACTCGTACTCTTCGATCGCGGCGTCGTCGGTGGGGAGTCTCGCCCACTTGATGACCGCCGGCAGCAGCGGCCCCTGCACGAGCAGGGTGAGCACGATGACACCCGCCGTGACGAAGACGATGGCGTCGCGTCCGGCCACCGGGTCGCCCGCAGCCGTGGTGACCGGCACCGACAGGGCGATGGCGAGCGACACGGCTCCGCGGAAACCGGCGACGGTGCTGACGATGCGCGATCGATGCCGCAGCGACCGCGACGATCCCGCGGCGGGCCGCGAGAACGGCGAGAACATCCACTGGAACAGGTACCGCACGATGAATAGGGCGATCCACGCGGCCACGGTGACGAGCAGCAGGATGCCGATCTCCGACCCCGAGATCTCGTGCAGCACGAGCTGCACCTCGAGCCCGATCAGGACGAAAAGGGCGCCGTTGAGGAGGTAGACGCCGAAGGGCCACGTGGCATCCGCCGCCCTTCTCGACATCGCCGTCGTGATGCGCGGCGACACCCACGCCATGATGAGGCCCGCGAACACGACGGCGAGCACGCCCGAGGCGTCGATGAGCTCGGCGATCAGGAACGACACGAACGGCACCAGAACCATCGTGAGGTTGATCGTCAGGGTCGACTGCATGCGCCGCAGGGCGAAGAACGCGGCGGCCGCCACGGCGATGCCCGCGGCGGCTCCACCGAGGTACGACAGCAGCACCATGCCGGTGATCTGCAGCGGGGTGATCTGATCGCCGAGCAGCAGAGCGACGGCGATCGCGTAGAGCACGAGGGCGGTGCCGTCGTTCGTCAGGCTCTCGGCCTTGAGCTTCATGAAGGTCTTGGCGGGCAGCAGGCGGCCGAGGGCGGCGACGGCCGTGGCGTCGGGCGGGGCGACCGCGGCGCCCAGCACGAGAGCGGCCTCCCACGGCACGCCCATCAGCGTCGCGACTCCGGCGACGGCGAAGGCGGATGCCACGACGAGCAGCGTGCTCATCGGGATGATGTAGCGCAGCGAGCGGCGCACCGACCGCAGCGACGTCGTCCACGCCTCGCGGAACAGCATGACGGGGAGGAACAGCAGCAGCACCGTCTCGGGCGGCAGTTCGATCTGGCGCAGCTCGGGGATGAAGCCGAGAGCGAGGCCGATGACGAGCAGCACCAGCGGTGTCGCGACGCGCAGCCGGGGAGCCAGGACGGTGCCCACGAGCATCGCCACTCCCAGCAGAACCGTGATCTCGAGTCCTTGCATGCCTGCCGCCTTCCGCCGTGCCCCTGAGCACAGCGTAGAGAGGGTCGCGGACATTCCCGATCTCTTGCCCGCACTAAACTGTCCGGACGGTTCGGAGATGGGGGATCTTTGATGTCGCTCGGCGGAAACAGGGGAGACACGATGCGGCGGGAGGTCATCGTGCCGCCCGCCCTTTACCTGCCCCTGGTGAGTGATCCCGAGGGGCGCGGCCAACTGGCTGTCGTTCAGAAGCTCGTCGACGGTCGGCGCGGGTTGCTCGCGTACACGGCGCTGGACAGGCTCGCAGACGCATGCGGGCGCGAACAACCGTGGATGCTGCTGATGACCTCGGAGCTCGATCGCATTCGGCAGATGCAGCCCTTCGACGTCGTCGCATTCGACCTCGACATACCCCCTCAGTCACGTCGGGGAGGGCGACTCGGATGAGTGACGCGATCTACGTCGACCGCGACAACATGGTGCGGCGGATGGGTCTCGTCGTCGACGAAGTCGACCGTCTCGACGCGGCGCTGGCCTCCCTTCCGCCCGCGGCCGACGGCGGGGCCGCTTCCGCGCTCATCGGCTTTATCGCCGGCGCTGCGGCGGAGGCGGCAAATGAGTACGCCGGGGCGGTGCGCCTCGTCGGTGCGGTGACGGAGAGCGTGCTCGACGACGTGCAGGCGACGGAGGATCAAATGCAGAGCGAGATCTCTCGACTCGAAGAGGGGCTCGCGGACTGATGCCGATCGACGCGAGGATTCCCGGCGACCCGGCGAGCGTGCGCGCCGTCGCGGAGTGGCTCGAGCGCGTGAAAGAGGCGTACACGGGCGCCGACCTCGAGCTGACCTACCTCTGGGGTGACTCGAACAACTACTGGACGGGCGAAGCGGGAACCGCGTGGAGGTCGGTGGTCGGCGACATCCGCAACCGAGCGGATGGGGTGTCAAGCTACCTCAGCGATGCGGCAGAGGTGTTCCGCGCATACTCCGCTCGACTAGAGCGCGCGCAAGAAGACGTCGCCACGCTCCGCATTCAAGCGGATGCCGTCGGCCTCGCCGTCGTTGGAACGACCGTGCTGCCGCCGACGACGTCCCTGTCGTACTGCCCGGGTCCCGGCGCGCCGGACGCCGACCTCGAGGCGTATGACCAGTACGTCTCGCTGATCGCGAGCTACAACGACCTCGGCGCGCAGATCGGCACGATGACCGGCGAACTCGACGCGTGGGTCGGGGAGCACATGGCTCCGCTCATCGCTCGTGTCGAGGGCTTGCAGAAGCTCGCCGGCACGGTGTCGGCCATCGCGGCCAAGGGCAACGAATCCCTCGCGACATCCGTGCTCGACGGGTACGAGAGCTTCTACGATCAGACGCTGAGCACCTGGCGCAAAGACCACGATTCTCTCCAGTCCGCGGCGGAAACCTTCCGCGACCAGCTCCGTTCCGGTAACCCGGCACTGCGGGCGGCGGCCGAGGCGGCGGACCCTCACGGAATGCGAGCGGGGGTGGAGGAGCTGGCGGAGCAGATCGGCCGTGTGTCGCGCGTGACCCGCGTGCTCCCCATCGCCGGCAACGTGATCGACGTAGTCTCCCTCGCCGCGGATGTCGCAGAGGGCGGTTCGCTCAGCTCCGGCGTCGCGGAGATCGCGGGAGGCATGGCCGGCGGTGCGGGAGGTGCGGCGGCCGGTGGGGCTGCGGCAGCCGCCCTCGGAAGTAATCCGGTCGGGTGGGTCATCGGCGGGACGGTCGTCGGCGGCCTAGCCATCGGAGCCGGAGCAAGGTGGCTGTGGGAGGCCGCGGTCCCCCTCGACTCACGCGAAACCGTCGACGACTTCTTCACCGGGCGTCAGCCGCGGTTGGAAGGATATGTTCCTCCGTCCCCCCGATCGCAGCCGAATCAGGAGTGAACTGACTGTGGCCATCAGCACGATGTCTCCCCGACTTCCGTCCCCCGACCCGCGGATTCCCGTCTTCCCGAACGGCCGGCGCCCCACCTGGCTCGTCGCCGTCATAGTTCTGTTCGCCGTGCTGCCCGTGCTCATGGCCGTGGCCGATGACCGACTCGGGCTGCGCTTGGTGATGGGAGCGCTGACCCTCACCATCCTCGGGGCCGCGGCCTGCCTGCACGTGCTTTTCGGCACGATCCAGGAACGCCTCCTACGCATCGACCAGTCGGCATCCGGGATCTGGTTCCATCCGGCGCCGGCCGCGACCGCGGTGCCGTTCGTGCTCGGCGGCCTGCTGCTGCTACCCGCGGTCGCGCAGATCGTGGTCGACATCGCGGACCTGCCGACGATGCAGTCGTTCCTGCTCACGCGCGCGCCGTATGCCCTCGGACTGCTCGGCGTCGGCGTGATCGTGATGAATGCGGTGCGTCTGCGTGAGCCGGCGGGCTTGCACGTGACGGCCGAGGGGCTCAGGGGTATCCGCGGTCGTGGTCGGGTCGACTGGGCATGGCACGAACTCGCCGAGGTGGGGGTCGGGGCCGGCCCTGTCGCGAAACTGCATCTCATCGCCGACGGTTCCGGTCCGCGAGTCGAGGCGCCTATGCTCGCGCTCGGATCCGATCCGAATCAGGTCGCCACCGTGGTGCGATATTTCCGCGAGGTGCCCTCAGCTCGCGCGACCCTCCAGGGTCCCGGAACCGTCGCTTTGCGCGGCGTCGACGACGCGCTCCGCGCTCGTGAGGGCTGAGCACGCCTCATAACCGCCGTGATCCGCACATCCTCAGCCGGGGACACCCCCGTGACGACGGAGGTTGCGTAACCCGTTGAGGGTGCTCGACGGGTCAGCCCGGAACGCCCACCTTCGCCTTCGCCCACGAGCGCCCGCGGGTGTCCTTGAGGATGTCGTACTCGACGTCGACGTGCGGCTCGATCGCGCTGTACTTGTCGTTCGGTGCACCGATGACGAGCTGGAAGCCGAGGCCGCGCCAGGCGCCGATCGCGCGCTTGGTGAAGTGCGCGTCGGCCTTGATGAGCGCCTCGTCGAGGAAGACGGGGGCGTAGCGCGGGCGCTCCGATCCGGCGTCCCCGAGCTGGTAGCGCAGGGCCGCACCCACGATGAAGGCGATGAGCTCCTGCGATTCGCCGCCCGACTTCTCGCCGATGTGGTCGTAGAGCGCCACGTGCTCGCCCGTGTCGGCGCGGAAGCGCTCGGCGCTGACCCGCACGTGGTTGCGCACGTCGACGAGGTCGGCGAAGTCGGGGGCGGTGGGGCGGATGCGGTTGATCAACCGCGCCATGCGCCCGTACACGCCCTCGCGCTCCTCGTCTGTTGAGGCCGCGTCGATCGCCGCGCGAACGTCGCGCAGCTCGCGGCGGAAGCGCTTGCGCACCTCCGACTGGCTCTCGCGCGGAACGATCTGGAGGCGGTGGTCGTCGTCGTAGAACGGCAGGTCCTGCATGATGTCGTTGATCGGGGCGATGCGCTCGCGGATCTCGCGCAGGGCGCGCGTGAGCGCCGAGTCGAGGCTCGTGAGGTCGTTGCCCGACAGGCGCAGCAGCGAGTCGCGCCATTCCGCTTCGAGTTCGTGCAGGCCGCTGGCCTCGAGCTCGCTGAGGATCCGCTCGAAGTCGCCGAGCGCCTCATCGGGGTCGGCGAGCAGGTTGGGGCTCGGCCACCGGTCGGTGAACGCGGTCATCGTGCGGCGGAGGCTCTCGCGCTGGTCGCTCCACGTCTCCTGGGTCGCACGCTGTTCCTCGAGCAGACGCTTCGACGCCGACTCGAGGGCGGCGTCGAACCGCGCGAGCCGCTGCGAGGGCGAGACGTCATCGCCGGAGGGCGCCACGAACAGCCCGTCGAGGTACGCGACCTCGTCGGGGGTGAGCGTCATCTCACGGTCCTCGGCCCGTTCGAGCAGGATCTGCGCGGCATCCACGTCGTCGGTGATCTCGGCCCAGCGGGCGGCGAGGGTCTGCTGCTCGGTCTTGGCTCCGCCGATCTCCTCGCGCAGGCGCGCGACGCGGGCCTTCGCGCCCGAGATCTGCTCCTGCAGCTCGGCGATGCGGGGGTTTCCCGCGGTGACCTCGACGACGGTTTCGTTCCAGCGGTCGAGATCGCGTTCGACGGATGCCACGTCGACCTGGTCCCACGACAGGTCCGCGATCTTCTCAAGGGCGCCGCGCCGGTCGTCGAAGGCGTCGAGGGCGGCGGCGGCCTCGTCGACCGCGGCCTTGGCGGCGGTGAGGTCGCGCCGGACGGTGACGATCTGCTCGCCGAGCTCGGTGAGGCGCACGCGGGACGAGAAACCGAGGATGCTCTGCCGCGCCGAGCCGCCGTGGGCGCCGCGGGCGCCCTGACTCGTCTGGCCCGAGATCGTGAGCGCCATGCGGTGCTGTGAGAGCTCCGACGCGGCATCCACGCAGACGAACGCGAACTGCTGCTCGAGGCGGTCCTGCAGCCAGCCGGTGAAGTGCGAGGAACGGAACTCCAGGCGCCCGGGCAGGGTCGCCGGGTCCAGCGCCCCGCGCTCGGGGAGGTCGGTAGGAACACCCTCGAATCGGAGGCGCTCCGAGAGTCGCACGCTGTCGATCGCGGCGCGGAACGCAGAGAGGTGCGCGGCATCGACGAGCAGCGTCGTCGCGAATCCGCCCAGCGCGAGGGTGAACGCCCCGCGCCACGGTTCGAATTCGGTGCGCACGTCGACGAGCTCGGCGACGAAGGGCAGCTCGGCGGCGGTGAGCCCCGCGGCCTCGGCCAGCGCCTCGCGCGCCTCGTGCAGGCGCGGGGGGATGTTGTCGTCGCGGGTCTGCGTGCGTCGGTGCTCCACCTCGAGGGCGGCGAGCTGCTGGCGCAGGTCGGTGTGCCGGCTGCTGGCAGCGACGAAGGCGTCGCGCACCGCGCTCTTGGCACCCGTGTCGGCGAGGGTGCGCCGCGCTTCGGCGACGAGCGCGGTGAACTGCTTCTCGGTGGCGACCTCGACCGAGAGCACGGCGAGGGCCGCCTCGAACCGTTCGCGGTCGCGCTGCATGCCCGCGAGGCGCCGCTCGAGGGTCCGCAGTTCGCGCTGCGCCGCGTCGAGCCGGTCGCCGCCCGCCGCGCGCAGCACGTCGCCCAGTGCCTCGCGTTCGGCCTCTGCCGCGTCGGCGAGGGCCTGGCGTTCGCGCACGAGCGCGTCGGTGGCGTGCGTGCGGTCGCGCAGCTCGGCCTCGACCGCTTCGAGCAGGTCGACCCGTCGCTGCGCGCGCCAGAGCGAGGCGCGCGACTCGGGGTCGCCGAAGCGCCCGAGCGCGTCGATCAGGCGCAGGCGCTCGGCGGCGTCGTCGATGCGCGTCTTCATGCCGCGGATCGGTTGCAGGGCCCGCACCTGCTGGCGGGCCTCGAGCATGCGCGTGCGCGTCGACTCGAGCCCGTCGAAGTGCGTGACGACCGCGTCGGCCACGGCGAGCGTCTCGGGCTCTTCGAGCACCATGCGCTTGTAGAGGTCGTCGACGGTGGTGATCTGCTGACCGGCCTGGATGCGCGCGAGCAGGCTCATCGCCTTCGAGCCCGCTCCCGCCGCGCCGATGCCGAGCACGGCGTGCAGCCGCGCCGAGAACTCGCGGTCGGTCGCGAGGGTGTCGAGGCCCGCCGCCCGCACGGCCGAGTCGGAGAGGTGGCTCTGCGCCGCGCGCTCGAGCTGGCGCAGGTCGAACGCCCCGTGCACGGTCGCGCGCACCTTGACGGCGTCGTCGAGCGTGCGGGCGGCGGCGGGGAAGTACCAGGCCCGCACCGCCGTGAAGCGCGCGCCGTCGTGGTCGGCCCAGGTCATGCCGATCGCGGTCCACGTGTCGACCCCGTCGCCGCGCAGCACCCGCACTTTGGTGCCCTCGTCGGTGCGCGACTCGTCGAGCTTGCCGCGGCCGTAGGAGAGGATGTTGCGCTGCTCCTGGCCGCGCGGGCGACCCACGACCGCGCCGTTCGAGGCGCCGTTGAAGGGGGTCGTGTGCGGCATCATCAGTGCGACGTACGCGTCCATGAGCGTGGACTTGCCCGAGCCCGATCCGCCGCACAGCAGCGTCGCGGTCGGCGCGAAGCGCACGCGGTGCGTGCCGTCGTATCCGCCCCAGTTGATCAGCTGCAGGTCTTCGGCGACCCACTGCTGCCCGCGGGAGGCCGCGGGGATCAGCCCGAACAGCGTCTCGAGCATGGTCATGCGCGCTCCTCCTCGAGGATTCCGGATGCCACGGTCTCGGCGTCATCGATCAGGGGCGCCGGGGTGTCGGCATCCCGTGTCTGCTCCTCCAACCACCGCTGCAGATCGCGCAGCACCTCGGCGCTGAGCACGATCTCGATGAGCGGCCCGATGCGGTAGCGCCCCTCGGACTCCTCTTCGATGATGCCCTCGCGGTCGAGGCGCGCGATCGCGGTGCGGACGGCCCGCTGCTGGCTCGCGCGGGTGCCGTCGGTCTCGCTGAAGTAAGTGAGCACGGTCTGCTCGACCTCTTCGACGTCGACGCGGGCGGATGCCGTGCCGGCGGTCGTCTCGCGCTGGAACACCGTGCGCAGGTAGACGAGCACGAGCGTCTCGGCGCGCGAGTACGCCTCGTCCTTCAACAGGATCGGCACGTCGACGTCGTCGCTGCGCACCTGCTCCTTGTAGGCGACGCCGCGGGCGTGGTCGACGACGAGGCGCACGAACAGGTCGTTCAGGCGCGACTCGATCATCTGCTGGTGCTCGAGCAGCAGCTTCCACTCGGCGGGCGAGTTGTCGGCCACGAGGAAGCGCCGCTGAAGGATCCGCACCAGCACGCGCCGCACGTCGGCGTCGAGCGTGCCGCGGTCGCCCGCGAACAGCGCGTCGGGGTCGTTCTCCATGGCCACCGGGGCGATGAAGGCGGGGGTGTCCGTGTCAGGGGCGGACGGGTCGATGTCAGTCATCGGCATCCGTTTCTGTGGCAGTCGGGGGTTCCGCGTCCGAGACGCGAGAGGGCGCGGCGATGACCGCGCCGAAGGCGAAGCGCCGGGTGGTGCCGTCGGGACGGACGGCCTCGACGATCGAGACGTCGTCGGTCTCGACCAGGCCCTCGCGGTGGACGATCTCGAGCAGGCCGACGAGGTCGACCGGGCGCCGGGTCTCGGCATCCGCTCCGGCGAAGGCCGTCGCGAGGTCGAAGCCACCGGGAAGCGTGGCCACGTACGCCTCGAGTTCGGCGTAGTGCGGGCCGCCCCACGCGCGCGTGTCGGCGTCGACGAACTCGACGTCGGAGTCTCCGGATGCCAACGGCGCCGGCGCCCCGGGAGGACGCACGTCGCCGAGCGAGCGGCGCAGGTGCCCGATGTCGGCGAGGGGCAGGGTGCGCACCGGTTCGACGCGACCGGGGGAGCGGGTCTGGCTCCAGCGGTGCAGACCCGCCATGACCGAGCGCAGCAGATCGTCGACCTGCCGGTCGCGGATCGGGTCGTGCGTGCGCACCTGCGCGGTGATGACGTGCGAGGCGCGTCGCTGGGCGGTGAGCACCTCCTGCACGCCGGCCTCGACGCGCCTGGCGATCGCGTCGAGCTCTCCGCGCTGCTCGGGGGTCATCAGGCGCGAGAACGGCTGGGTGAGCACGGCGTGCAGCTGGTCGGTGAGGTCGTCGATGTTCTCGGGGTCGCCGATCAGGCGCAGCGCTCCCTGGAACGCCCGGCCCTCGGGGGTCGCCTGCATCACCTGGCGACCGCGCTCGAGGTACTCGCGCAGCACATCGCCGGTGGGGCGCACATCACGACGGAGTTCGGCCACGACGTCGCGCTGCATCGCGGCGATGGATTCGGCCACGCGCGAGAAATCGGCAGGCAGTTCGCGCGCGAGGTGGATGACGTTCTCGGCCTCTTCGAGCAGGTGGTCGTCGTCGAGCGGTTCGACGACGCCCCCGTCGAGCGCCGCGATCTCGGCATCCAGAGCCGCCCGTTCCTCGAGCAGGGCCTCTCGGCGCCGCGCGGGATCGCTCTCGGCGTCGCGCGCGAGGCGGTCGACGGCGTCGAGCAGCGTCCGCACGCGCGAGCGCGAGACCCGCGCCCGGCCGCCGCCCGCACGACCGGCGATCTCGAGGGCGCCGACGGCGTGCGCCGACAGGCGGTAGACCTCGACGTCGTCTTCGATCTGCAGGCCGAGCCAGCCCACGCGCACCCACCCGCGGCAGATCTCGCGCGCGGTACCGGCGGGGATGCGGCGGTCGTCGTCGGTGTCGATGCCGGCGGCGCGCAATTCGTCGATCGCCTCGGCGACTTCGACGTGGGCGTCGGCGACCGCGACGGCGGGGCGATCGGGGGTGAACACGATCGACAGCACCGCGACGACGAACGGGGCGAATCGCCCGTGCAGCAGATCGAGCGTCGGGTTCTTGAACGCCGTCACCGAGCGCAGGTACGCGGCTTCGGTTCGGGTGCTGCTCACTGGCTGAAGTCTACCGGCGGCGCGGCGCGCGCCGTGGCGGCCGTCACCCCGATGTGCACGCGTAAAGGGTCGCACCGGTCACCTTGTCGGCCTCGCCGCCCTCCTTCGCCTGGCTGAAGTTCCAGTCATCGACCTCGTGGCATCCGGGCCCCGTCGCCACCCGTCGCACCGGATCGCCCTCGGGAGCCCCGGATGCCACGACGAAGAGCCGCGCGCGGCCGCTGCGGACCATCTGGTCGAGCTCCTCGGTGGTGAAGACCGGGACGTGCCCGCTGTAGCCGCCGTCGGTGAGGACGCTCGCCCCGGTGGCGTCGATCACCTGGGACGACAGCGCCCAGGAGTCGGTCACGAAGAGGGGCAGGCCGTTCGCGCCGCCGCCGTGCTCGCGGGCCGCCTGCACGATCTGCGTGACGGCGGGACTCATCTGCGGACTACCGCCCCAGGGCGCCGGCGCCGACACCGTGAAGGTCTCGTCGGGGTGGCCGCCGCGGGCGGTGACGCCGACGTAGGCATCGCCCCCGCTG
Source organism: Microbacterium sp. Leaf203 (assembly GCF_001421275.1). Lineage (NCBI taxonomy): Bacteria > Bacillati > Actinomycetota > Actinomycetes > Micrococcales > Microbacteriaceae > Microbacterium > Microbacterium sp. Leaf203. The sequence goes on from NZ_LMKF01000022.1 coordinate 1,703,894, forward strand.
CCGTCACGGGCGTCGTCGATGACCTGCAGACTCGTCGCGATGGGCAGGGAGAGCAGAGCGACGGCGAGAGCGGCGGGGGCGACGCAGCGGACGCGGGGGAGTGCGGCCGGCGGCGACAGGGCGGCGACGGCGCCGATCGCGAGTCCCACCGCGCCCACCGCCACCGCGGGGATGAGCAACACCTCGGGGAGGCGGGCTTCGGCGATGAGGACGGCCCACCAGATCGACTGGACGACGACGACCGCCGGAAGCACGAGCCGCACGCTCGTTCGCGCGGAACGGAGCAGCCGCACCCCCTCGACCCACGCGACGACGACGAGCAGCACCATCGGAACGCCGAGAGCCGCCACGTAGGCGGTGTGCGGAACGTGGGCGAGGGTGAGCACGGCCGCGGCCGTCGCGAACCACACGGCGGCGACCACCACGAGGGGGGAGCGCGTCGCGGAGGCCCGCGCGAGAGGACGCCCCCGCCGGGGCCGGTGACGCCAGATGCCGAGGGCGATCCCCGCGAGCGCCGCCGGGTACAGCCACCCGATCTGGGTGACCAGGGGCAACTCGAGCAGCTTCGTGAGCGTCGGCGAACCCCCCGAGCTCGCGGGGGCGTGCGTGGTCAGGGCGTGTCCGATCGCGGCGAGGGTCGCGCCGAGCCCGCCTACCGACGTCGGGGCGCCGACCGAGCCGGGAACGGCCCCCGGCACGAAGCGATCCAGGCCGTTGTACCCGAACACCATCGCGAAGACGTCGTCGTTCGTCGAACCGTCCACGTAAGGACGGGAGCCCGCGGGAACCAGCGCGACGATCGTGATCCACGCGACGGATGCCACGACGGCGGCGCACGTGAGCGCCCCGGCGCGCACCAGGCCGCGACGCCATCCCTCGGTCGCCGCCAGCGTGCCGGCGATGAGGGCGGGCAGCAGGAACCACGCGGCCATCATCTTGGCCTGGAATCCCACACCGATGAAGAGAGCGCACAGGACGAGCGGCCACCAGGTCGAGGTGAGGATCGCGCGCTGCCACCACACCAGGGCGACCGCGAGGGCCATCGTCAGCAGTCCGTCCTCCATCGGATGGGCGAACATCGATACGAAGATGGGGGTCGATGCGGCGGCGGCCGCCGCGACGAGGCCCGCGCCCCGTCCGCCCCACCGCAGCGCGAGCACAGCGCACGCCACGACGGTCACCGCGCCCTCGACGACCTGCGGCAGGGCGATCGCCGAGATCGACATGCCGAACAGGCGGATGCTCAGCGCCTGGGGCACGGCGAAGCCGCTGAGCTTGTCGAGGGTGACGGTGGCATCCGGATCGAAGGCGCCGAAGAAGAGGGCGTGCCATGACTGCGACATCGACCGCGCGGACGCCTCGTAGAACGAGAAGTCTCCGCCGCGCGCGAGATTCCAGCAGGTGAGCACGACGAATGCCGCGACGATCAGCGTCAGCGAGATCCGGGCCCACCAGGGTTCACGCCACCAGCGCGCGAGAGGGACGGAAGAGGTCACGACGCACAGAATCCCCCGGCGATAACGGGAGCGGGTATCAATTGCCTATGTCGCCGCTGTGGGTGGATGACGCACCCACAGCGGCGACCGGTCAGACCTCGGAGCGCGGCCCGGCGACGGTCTTGGAGACGCCCGTGACCGGCTGGTTCTCGTCGAACGAGGCGATGGGTCGGCGGAACCCGCGCGTCAGGACGACGAGGTACACCACCCCGATGCCCGTCCAGATCAGACCGCCCACGAGGGCGTGCATGTCGAGGTTGACCCACAGCAGACCGGTGAGCAGCATGCCGATCGCGGGCATGACGATGTAACGCGCGATGTCGGCCGGGGTCTTGCGGAGTCCCTTGCGGACGGCGAACCAGGCGATCACCGAGATGTTGACGAAGGTGAACGCCACCAGGGCGCCGTAGTTGATGTACGCCGCGATCTGCTCGAGGGTGAACGAGATCGCGAAGAGACTCACGAGGCCGACGATGACGATCGACAGCGTCGGGGTGTGGGTGCGGGGGTTGATGTAGCCGAAGACCTTGCGCGGGAGCACGTTGTTGCGTCCCATCACCATGAGCATGCGCGACACCGAGGCGTGCGACGCCAACCACGACGCGAGGGTCGCGGCGAACCCGGCGGCGGTCAGCACCGCCTGCAGGACCGGCCCGCCGACCTGCACGCCGATCTCGGGCAGGGTGCTGTCCTCGATCGCCTCCTGCGGGAAGGCCGTCGCGTCGGGGAAGCGCAGCTGGGTCACGTACGAGGCGATCAGGAAGATCAGGCCGCCGACCACCAGGGTGAGGAGGATCGCGCGCGGCATGATCTTGGGCGTCTTCGCCTCTTCGGAGTACATCGACACCGCATCGAACCCGATGAACGAGAAGCACACGACCGTGGCTCCGGCCAGAACCGCGCCGAACTGCACGTCGCTGTGGGCGAAGGGGGCGATCGACACCGGAGTCCCGGCCCCCGCCCCGCCGACCAGCTGCACCACGACCATGACGACGAACACGGTCATCACGAGGATCGAGAACACGAGGAGGATCATGTTCACGTTCGAGGTGCCGCGCATGGTCAGGTAGATGACCCCGGTCACACCCGCGGTGAAGACGACGACCCAGATCCAGCCCGGGACGTCGGGGAACAATGCCTCCATGTAGCTGCGGAGGATGAGGGCGTTCACCATCGGCAGCAGCATGTAGTCGATGAGGGCCGTCCAGCCCACCACGAAGCCGACGCCGGGGTGGATGGACTCGCGCGCGTAGGTGTACGCGGAGCCGGCGCTCGGGATGACGCGGACCATCTTGCCGTAGCTGACGGCGGTGAAGACGAGGACGACGAGGGCCACGGCGTACGCGGCCGGGACGACGTTGTTCGTCTTGTCGGCGACGAGACCGAACGTGTCGAAGACGACGGTCGGGGTCATGTACCCCAGACCCAGACCGACGATCGACCAGAGGCCGAGGGTGCGGGCGAGCGTAGCGCCGGAGTTCGCCGTGGGGGCGGCGGCGCGGGTGTTCTCGTTCGTGGCTCCTCCTGGAGGGTGCGGATTGCGCTCGGGTGCGCGATCGGGATGGTGTCGGGTACAGCATCGTGAGCACCGCTCAGGGGTGGGAGCGGGATGGAGACCGCCCGGCGAGCGCGGCTCGCGGGCGGGGGAGGGATGCCGGCATCGGTCGCGCCGGCATACCGTGAGGTCAGAGTCGGGTCCAAGCCTCCTGCAGCACCGATCGCAGGATCTGCTCGATCTCGTCGAACTCGGTCGGTCCGAGGGTGAGGGGAGGGGCGAGCTGGATGACCGGGTCGCCGCGGTCGTCCGCTCGGCAGTACAGGCCGGCGTCGAAGAGGGCCTTGGACAAGAAGCCCCGCAGCAGCCGCTCGGACTCGTCGTCGTCGAAGGTCTCTTTCGTGGTCTTGTCCTTCACCAGCTCGATGCCGAAGAAGTAGCCGTCGCCGCGGACGTCACCGACGATCGGCAGGTCGAGGAGGCGCTCGAGGGTCGAGCGGAAGACCGGGGAGTTGCGGCGGACGTTCTCGAGCAGGCCCTCTTCTTCGAAGACGTCGAGGTTCTCCAGCGCCACTGCCGCTGACACCGGGTGGCCGCCGAAGGTGTAGCCGTGGGGGAACGACGCGTCGCCGTGGGCGAAGGGTTCGTAGAGGCGGTCGCTCACGATGGTGCCGCCGAGGGGAGAGTATCCGCTCGTCACCGCCTTGGCGAAGGTGATCATGTCGGGCTGGTAGTCGTAGGCCGAGGCGCCGAAGTAGTGACCGAGACGGCCGAAGGCGCAGATGACCTCGTCGGAGACGAGCAGCACGTCGTAGGTGTCGCAGATCTCTCGCACGCGCTGGAAGTAGCCGGCCGGGGCGGGGAAGCACCCACCGGCGTTCTGCACGGGCTCGAGGAAGACCGCGGCGACGGTCTCGGGTCCCTCGAACTGGATCATCTGCTCGATGCGATCCGCGGCCCACAGGCCGAACTCCTCGGGGGTGCCCCCGCCGAAGCCGGACTCGGCGGCCCGGTAGTAGTTGGTGTTGGGCACGCGGAACCCGCCCGGGGTGACCGGCTCGAACATGTGCTTCATGACGGGAAGACCGGTGATCGCCAGGGCCCCCTGCGTGGTGCCGTGGTACGCGATCGCCCGCGAGATGACCTTGTGCTTCGAGGGCTTGCCCTGGATCTTCCAGTACTGCTTCGCGAGCTTGAACGCCGTCTCGACCGCCTCTCCTCCGCCGGTGGAGAAGAAAACGTGGTTCAGGTCGCCCGGGGCGAGGTCGGCCAGTCGCTCGGCCAGTTCGATCGCGGCCGGGTGGGCGTAGGACCACAGCGGGAAGAACGCCAGCTGCTCGGCCTGCTTCGCGGCCGCCTGGGCGATGCGGCGACGCCCGTGACCGGCGTTGACCACGAACAGGCCCGCGAGTCCGTCGATGTACTTCTTGCCCGCGGCATCCCAGATGTGATGGCCCTCGCCCTTGACGATGATCGGGACGCCGGGGCCCTCGGTCATCGTGGACTGGCGCGAGAAGTGCATCCAGAGGTGATCGCGGGCCTTGGCCTGGAGGTCGGTGTTGAGGTCGGTTTCGAAAAGCGTCATCGCGTTCCCCAGTTGTAGAGCTGACGGTGGAGCTTGAGATAGACGAAGGTCTCGGTCGAGACGACGTCGGGGAGCGACCGGATGCGGTCGTTCAGCAGGTCGATCAGGTCGTCGTCGCTCTCGCAGACGACCTCGACGAGCAGATCGAAGGAGCCGGCGGTCGACACCACGTAGGTGACCCCGGGCAGCGCCGTCATCTGCCCCGCCACGACGCGGGTGTCGCCCGAGACCCGCACGCCGATCATGGCCTGTCGGGCGAAGCCGAGCTGGAGGGGATCGGTGACGGCGACGATCTGCAGGATGCCGGCGTCCTGCAGCTTCTGCACCCGCTGGCGCGTGGCGGTCTCGCTCAGGCCGACGGCCTTGCCGATCTCGGCGTAGGAACGGCGCCCGTCTTCCTGCAGCTGCTCGACGATGGCCTTCGAGGCGGCGTCGAGAGCGGGGCTGCGTTCGGTCACGGGAGTCATGATGGGCGACGGTATCAGCGCGATATCGCCAAGATCAATGATGATCTCGACATTAACGACACCGTAATGACGCGGAAACCGTCGCCCTCGCGCCGGGGTCGCGGCAGGGGCGTCTGCCCCCAGTACGATGACCGCGGGGGTGCCGATGTCCACGAAACGCACGAACTGGTCGTCCACGCGTCGGGTGCTGCACCGCGCGGCGGCCCTCGTCGCGGGCGCGACCCTGGTCGCCGCGGCCGCGATCGCCGCTCCGGCCGCCTCGGCTGCGACCTCGCTGCCCGGGTGGCTGTCGACCCAGGGGTCGACGATCGTGACGGCATCCGGGGCCCCCTTCACCATCAAGGCCACGGCCTGGTTCGGGATGGAGACCTCGAACTGCGCCCCGCACGGCCTGTGGTCGATCGCGCTCGACGACGGCCTCTCCGCGATCGCGGGCATGGGGTTCAACACCATCCGGTTGCCCTTCTCGAACGAGTGCCTCGCGGCGAAGGCCTCGAACTCGATCAACGGCGCGGTCAACCCCGGACTGGTGTCGCTCACACCGCTGCAGCTGATGGACACGGTCATCGCCCGCGCGAAGGCGCACGGGTTGTCGGTCATCCTCGATCGCCACCGCCCCGACTCGGCGGCGCAGAGCGAGCTCTGGTACACGGGTCAGTACAGCGAACAACGCTGGATCGACGACTGGAAGATGCTCGCCGCTCGCTACAAGAACGAGTCCGCAGTGATCGGCGTCGACCTGCACAACGAGCCCCACGGCGGCGCGTGCTGGAACTGCGGCGACCCCGCCCGCGATTGGCGCGCGGCGGCCACGCGCGCCGGCAATGCCGTGCTCGGGGTCAACCCTCGCCTGCTGATCATCGTCGAGGGCGTGGAGCGACAGAACGACGGCTCGAACACCTGGTGGGGCGGCGGTCTGAAAGACGCCGGGGCCGCGCCCGTGACCCTCGCCGTGAAGAACCGCGTGGTCTACTCGCCGCACGACTACCCCGCCAGCGTCTTCGCGCAGCCCTGGTTCTCGGCATCCGGGTATCCCGCCAATCTCGAGGCGGTGTGGGATGCCAACTGGGGTTACCTCGTGCGCAAGAACATCGCGCCCGTGCTCCTCGGCGAGTTCGGCACGAAGCTCGAGACCCCGAGCGACCGGGCCTGGCTCGACGCGCTCGTGGCGTACCTGGCCAAGACGAAGATCAGCTACGCGTACTGGTCGTTCAACCCGAACAGCGGCGACACCGGCGGGCTGGTCGCCGACGACTGGCGCACTCCGCAGAAGGCCAAGCTGGCCGCGCTCGCGCCGATCCTGACGCCGGTCGCGGCGCCCGCTCCGCAGCCGGCTCCGATTCCCTCGACCCCGGCCCCGACGACCACGCCCCGGCCGAGCCTCACGCCGACACCGACACCCACACCGACGGCGACGCCAAAGCCGCCCACCCCGTCCCCGAAGCCCTCGGTATCGGTGCCGCCGAGCCCCGCACCCACCCCGAAGCCGGGCGCCGGGACGGCCCCGGGAGCTTCGGCCGGCATCACCGCGACCTGGGTCCCGCAGAGCACCTGGGGCGAGGGGTACGTCGCCGAGCTCACCGTCACGGCGACAGGTCCCGTCACGAAGTGGTCGGTCTCGTTCGACGCCGCCGGAACCACCGCGGTGTCGAACGCGTGGGGCATGAAATGCTCGGTCGCGGCCGGGCGCGTGACGTGCACGGGAGCCGACTGGGCGGCGACCCTCGCTCCCGGGCAGACGGTGAGGGTCGGGCTGCAGGCCGCCGCCACGCGGGCACCGTCGTCTCCGAAGCTCACCCTGTCGGCATCCTGATCCACGCCCGGCGAGAGCATCCATCGCTGGCGCATAGGTTCCGTCAGGCTGCGGTGAGGGAAGCGCTGCCTACGATTCGGCGGTGACCGCTGCTTCTCCTCCCGTCCCCACGCCGACCCTTCCGCTGATCGCGGGCCTGCGACGACCCCGCGGATGGACCGTCGGTCTCGTCCTCATCGGGCTCGGCGCGCTGGTCCTCACCGGCTGGCAGGTGTGGGCGGGGGCGCCGAGCGAGTACTACGCCTCGATCGCGCTGTCGATGAGCCGCTCGTGGTCGAACTTCTTCTTCGGCGCCGTGGACCCTGCGGGCACCGTCACCCTCGACAAGATCCCGGGCTCATTCTGGATCCCGGCCCTCTTCGTCCGGGCATTCGGATACTCCGCCTGGGCGGTGATCCTGCCCAACTCCCTCGCCGCCGTCGCCGCCGCCCTCGTCACCGCCGTCACCGCCCGACGCCTGGCGGGGGAGCGTGCCGGACTCATCGCCGGGAGCATCGCTGTCGTCACGCCGATCCTCGTCGCGGTGGCCCGCTCGAACCAGCCCGAGACCTTCTTCGTCCTCGGCCTCTCCCTCACCGCGTGGGCGGCGGTGCGCGCCGTGCAGGCGCGGAGCCTGGGGTGGCTGATCGCTGCGGGAGCGCTGATCGGCCTGTCGTTCCAGTTCTACGAGCTCGAGGCGTGGGCGGTGTGGCCGGCCCTGGCGCTGGCGTACCTCTTCACCCGGCAGCCCTGGGCCCGACGACTCGGTCACCTCGCCCTGGCCGGAGCGGTGAGCCTCGTGGCATCTCTGTGGTGGGTCGCGATCGTCTCGATGATCCCCGCCGGGAGTCGGCCCTACATCGGCAGCACCCTGTCGAACAACCCGTGGGAGATGGTGTTCGGGTACAACGGGCTCGGTCGCTTCTCGGCCACGGCCGACAGCGCGGCCTACGAGTCGTTCACCCCGCCCTTCTCGGGCGAGCCCGGCGTGCTGCGCCTCTTCAACGCCCAGCTCGCGGGCCAGGTGGCGTGGCTCATCCCCGCGGCGATCGTCGGGATCATCGTCCTGTGGGTGCTGCGGTTCTCGCGCCCGCTCACGGTGCTGCTGACCGTGTGGCTCGCGACCTTCGCCGCGATGTTCTCCACCGTCGCCGGAATGCACCAGTTCTACACCGCGGCCCTCGCGGTCCCGCTGGCACTCGTCGTGGGGACGGCGCTCGCCGCGGCGCATCGGGCGGGCAGGGTCTGGCCGCAGATCGCGATCGTCGCTGTCGCGGGCTCGACCGCCCTGGGGATCGGCCTGGCCACGGGCGGGTACAGCGTGCCGGTCTCGATCGCGCAGGGCGTCGCTGCGGTCGTCGCGATCGTGCTGCTCTCGACGCGGCACCGCGGGCGCGCGGTCACGACGGTCGCGGTGATGACCGGGTTGCTCCTCACCCCGGCCGTGTGGTCGGCCGTGACCATCGCCCACCCCAGTTCGATCAACCCGGTCGCGGGCGGGGCCGCCGAGTCCGCGGGCTTCGGCGGTCGCGGTTTCGGGGGAGCGGAGTTCGCCGGCGGGATGCCGACCGGGGGGCGCGGCAGCCAGGGATTCGGCGCGGCGCCCGGCGGGGGAGCGGCGCCCGGATCGGGGCAGAGCACCGGGCAGGGCGCGGGTCGCGGTACCGGTGCCGCGCCGGGCGGATCGTCGTCGGCACGCACGCGCGGGGCGGCGGGCGGGGCACCCGCCGGCTTCGGCGGCGGCGGCTTCGGCGCGGGCGGGACGGACGACAGCGCCCTCGTCTCGTGGCTGCAGGCCCGCAGCACGGGGTCGACGTACCTGGCGGCGACCTTTGGGGCGCAATCCGCGGCGCACCTGATCCTCGCCTCGGACGGAAGCTCGTTCCTGCCCATCGGCGGCTTCAACGGCACCGACGACGTGCCGACGCTGGACGCCTTCACCGCGCTGGTCGACTCCGGCCAGGTGCGCTACGTCATCGGCGGGGACCAACGGGGAGGGGGCACGTCCCTGGGGGCCGCGTCGACGACCACCGCCTCATCGCAGATCCGCACCTGGGTCACCCAGCACTGCGCGACCGACAGCTCGGCTCCCACGACCGTCTACGACTGCGGCTGACCGGTTCGCTCGGGCGGAGCATCCGGCCCGCGTGACTCAGCGGCCGAGGAACTCCATGCCCGCCTCGCGGAACGCCCGTGCACCGGGGGCGTTGACGTGGTGCCGCCCCGGGATGTCTGCGAACTCGCCGCGGGGGAGGAGCCCTGCCAGGTGCTGCGACTGGTCGTGGATGGGGTCGTCCGTGCCCGTCGCGATCAGCACGGGCTGCTGCGGCGGCGTCGAGGGGTCGGGATCGGTCTCGCCGAGGCGCATGCCCTCGGCGATCGCAACGAGGGCGCGCAGGTCGTTGCCCGGCACGCGTTCGGCGAGCGAGACGTAGCGCTGGGTCGTGGCATCCTGAACGGGCTCACCGTGGTCGAGGAAGGCGCGGGCCTGATCGACCTGCAACCGGGCGAGAGGGCGTCCATCCGGGATGCCGCCGAGCACGGCCCGCTCGACGTGTTCGGGGGCGTCGACGGCGAGCTGCCAGCCGACCCGCCCGCCGAGCGAGTAGCCGAGATAACGGACCTGATCGAGCAGGTACGTGTCGAGCACGGCGACGAGGTCGGACACGAGGGTGGGCATCGTGTAGGACGCGGCGTCGTGCGGCTTCTCGCTCGCTCCGTGACCGCGCTGGTCGACGGCGACCACGCGGTAGCCGGCGCGCAGCAGGTCGCGCACCCAGCCGGTGTTGACCCAGTTGTCGCGCGTGCTCGAACCGAAGCCGTGCACGCACAGCACGGGGTCGGCCTCGACGTCGCCCCACGAGTAGGTGGCCAGGCGCACGTTGTCACCGACGATGACGAATTGCGCGGGGGGAACCTCGGTCAGAGCGGGAACGGCATCCATTCCTCCGATCCTGGCAGAGCGGGCCCGCTCGCCGGGGGTAGTGGTCATAGTGGTCTCATGGGATACACGCGCGCCGAACTCGAGTCGTTCCGGGATGCCACGCGGCCCGATCTCGTGGAGCCGGGCGTACGTCTGCTCTTCGTCGGCATCAACCCGGGGCTGTGGACCGCCGCGACCGGAACGCCGTTCGCGCGACCGGGAAACCGGTTCTGGCCCGCGCTGGTGAAGGCGGGGATACTCCCCCGACTACCCGTGTACTCCGAGCCCCTCGGCGACGAGGACCGCCGGATGATCTTCGACGCCGGGGTGGGGGTGTCGAACCTCGTCGCCCGGGCGACGGCGCGCGCCGACGAGCTCTCGCGTGACGAGCTGCGCTCGGGAGCCGCCGCTCTGGTCGAGCGGGTCGCCGCGTGGCGGCCCCGGGCCGTCGCAGTTGTCGGCCTCACCGCCTACCGCCAGGGGTTCCAGCGGCCCCGCGCGACCGCGGGACGGCAGGAGCAGGCGATCGCCGACGTGCCCACCTGGGTGCTGCCCAACCCCAGCGGCCTCAACGCGCACGACACCGTGGATTCGCTCGCTCGGGCCTACGCGGACCCGGCGCGCGCGGCGGGAGTGATCCGCTGAGGGCGGCCGGCCCCGGCGCGCGGGCATGCCACGATGACAGGATGCCGCCCACCCGCCGTCGCCTGATCGCCCTCCTCGCCCTGGCGGTGGTCGTGGCGGCGGGGCTCGTCGTGCACCTCGTGCTCCCGTCCAGCGACGCGGCGGACATCGCGGGCGATGCGCTGTACACGGTCGCGGTCTACGCCGGGCTCGTGGTCGGTTTCCCCCGTCTGCGGACGCTGGTCGTCGCCCTCGTCGCCGGGGGATGGAGCGTGGCCGTCGAGCTCTTCCAGGCGACCGGGGTCCCCGCCGATCTCGCGGAGCGGTTCCGGCCCGTCGCACTCGTGCTCGGCACGGGGTTCGACGCGCGCGACCTCGTCGTCTACGCGTGCGCGGCCGTCGTCGCCGGCGTGACGGATGCCGCGACGGTGCGCGCCCTCCGTCGCGAGACGCGACGCCCCGGGGCTCCTCCCCAGGGGAGAAGCGCCTGAGCCGGTCGCCGACCGGCGGTATCGTGACCTGCTCGGGTGAGGGAGGGCAGGGGCGATGAGAGTGCGGTTCGAGGGCGACGTCTACCGGTGGGAGGCACGCAGCGACAGCGACTGGTACTTCGTCGCCCTGCCGCCCGATCTCAGCGCCGAGATCCGCGAGACGCAGACCTTCCGCCGCGGATTCGGCGGCGTACGCGTGGACGCCACGATCGGCGGTTCCACCTTCCGCACCTCGATCTTCCCGCAGACGGGAGGCGTCTACGTCCTGCCTCTCAAACGCGCGGTGCGCGACGCTGAGGGGATCGATCCCGGGGCGATCGTGCGCGTCGACCTCTTCGTGCTCGACGCCTGAGCACGTGCCGGTGCTGCTCGGTCTCGCCGCCGGAGTGTTCGCCGCCGCGAGCCTCACCCTCGTCGTGACAGACCTGCGCTCTCACCGTCTTCCCGATGCCGTCGTCCTCCCGGCCGCGGCGCTGGTGGGAGCGCTGCTGACGGCCGAGGCGGCGCGGATCGGCGACCCGGGGCGTGCGCTCGGCGTGATCGGGGGCGCCGCGGCCGCCTTCGCCGTCGCCCTGACCCTGCATCTCGCCCGCCCCGCGTCGTTCGGCGGGGGAGACGTCAAGCTCGCCGCCCTCGTCGGGACGCCGCTCGGATGGTTTGGGCCCGAGGCCGTGGCATCCGGTCTGCTCCTCTCGCTCGTGCTCGGCGGTGTCGCCGCGGGGGGAGTGCTGCTCGCAGGCGACCGGCGCGCAGAGATCGCGTACGGGCCCTGGCTGCTGCTGGGCGCGTGGCTGCGGATGGCGGTCGGGTACGGCGAGGCGAAAGGGATGCCGCCGGGCTGAGCTGTCGCTGCGCACCCGCGCGGTCAACCCCGCACGACGCATTCGCGTGCGCCGCTAGCCTGGCGCCATGGCCGACCTCATCCGTCGCGTCACGGCGTGGGCCCTGCGGCTCCGTCTCGTGCGCGCCTTCCTCGTCTATTCGGGGGCGCGCGGCCCCATGCTGGCCGACAGCGTGACCTACCGCACGCTGTTCAGTCTGTTCGCCGCGGTGCTGCTGGGCTTCTCGTTCGCGACCGTCTGGCTCGCGGGCAATCCGGAGGGGATCGCCGCCCTCGAGCGTTCCGTGAACAGCGTGGTCCCGGGCCTGGTCGGGCCCGACGGGCTGCTGAAGGTCAGCGACATCAAGGCCCCGCCGGAGTTCACGGTCGCGGGGATCATCGCAATCCTCGGTCTGGTCGGCGCCGCCATCGGCGCGATCGGGTCGCTGCGCTCCGCTCTGCGACAGATCGCCGGCGTCGCCACCGACGACACGCTTCCGATCCTGGTGATCCTGCGCAATCTCGCCGTCGCCGTCGGCATCGGCGTCGCCCTCGTCGGGGCGGCCGTCGTCACCTTCCTCGCCACGGCGGGGCTCACGTTCGTGCGCGAGCTGCTGGGCATCTCCGCCGACTCGTGGGTCACGGCCGTGCTGACCTGGCTGCTCTCGACCGTCGTCGTCCTCGTGCTCGATACCGCGGCCGTCGCCGTGGCGTTTGCGGCACTGTCGGGCGTCAAGACCCGTCGCCGCACCCTGTTGCGCGGCGCCCTGCTCGGCGGTGTCGGGCTGGTCGTCCTGCAGCAGCTGTCGGGGCTGTTCGTCGGCGGAGCGGGCAACAACCCCCTGCTGGCGACGTTCGCCTCGCTCATCGCCCTGCTGCTGTGGCTGAACCTCTCGAGCCAGGTGATCCTCATCGCGGGGGCGTACATCACCGTCGCGACCGAGGAGGACCAGGACCGCGTGCGTGCGAAGTACGGTGCGTCGACGATGATCCAGTTCCGCGTCCGTCGCGCCGAGAAGGCCGTGCGTGCAGCTACCGGCGAGCTCGAGGCCGCCCGGGCCGCCGAGGCGAAGGAACGCGAGACGCTCGCGAAGAACGACCCCGCCGCCGCCGACCGCGAGGACCGCGCCGAGGTGCGCGCGGGCTCCCGCGATGAGTGAGAGCGCGGGCGGAGTGCTGGCCGCGGGCGAGCGCATCTCGGCGTACAGCGCCGACGCGGTCCGCGCGGCCGAGAAGCCGCTCCTCGCCGAGGGGCGACCGCTCATGCGGCGGGCCGCCGCGGCCCTGGCCGACATCGTCGCGCGCCGTCTCGCCGATCGGCCGGGGGCGGTCCTTGTCCTCGCCGGGGCGGGCGACAACGGGGGAGACGCCCTCTACGCCGCGGCCGACCTGTGCGCCGTCGCCGATCGCGTCGACATCGTGCTCGTGCGCGACCGCGTCCACCGGGCCGCCCTCGACACGGCCGTGGCCGCGGGAGCGCGCGTGCGGTCCGCCTCGGACGTCTGCGAGGCGATGGGCGGATACGCGCTCGTGCTCGACGGCATCCTGGGCATCGGACGTTTGGCGGACCGCCGCCTGCGCGGGGGAGCACGCGCCCTCGTCGAGTGCGTGCGAGCCCAGGAGCAGCGACCGCTGGTGGTCGCGGTCGATCTGCCGAGCGGTCTGGACCCCGACGACGGCACGGCGGATGCCGCGGTGCTCGCCGCCGATCTGACGGTGACGTTCGGAGCGCTCAAGGCGGGCCTCGTGCGGGGTCGCGGCCCCGAGCTCGCCGGGCGCGTGCACTTGGTCGATCTCGGGCTGGAGCCCTACCTGAGGCTCGCGCATCCCGCGGTCACCGCCCCGGTCGACGTGGTGCGGGTCACCCCGCGCGATGGCGCGTGAACGGGCCGCTCAGCGCGCGTAGCGTTCGACGAAGGTCCGCAGCAGGCGCGACGGAGCGGTCACGGGCGCGCGGCGCACGGCCTCCAGGGTGAGGTCGAGCTCGTGGGCGGCGAAGTACCCGTACGACGCGTAGGCGTGGATGCGCGTGACGATGCCGTCCAGATCGAGCTCGGGGTGGAACTGCGTCGCGTAGACGTTCTGCTTGAGCCGGAACATCTGCACCGGGCAGGTCGGCGACGACGCGAGCAGGGTCGCGGCGGGCGGCAGCGCGCTGATCGCCTCTTTGTGTCCCACGAACGCGGCGAAGGTCGCGGGCAGCCCCTCGGCGAGGGGGTCGTCGCGCCCGGCGGCGGTGAGAGACACGTCGACCACGCTGATGGGCTCGGCGAAGGTGCCGTCGATGGGCGCACCGAGGTGCGTGCCCAGGGTTCCGACGCCGTAACAGGCCCCGAGGAACGGATGATCGCGTGCCACGACCTCGTCGACGAGCGCCGCCATCTCGTCCTCGACGCGTCGTTGCACGGGCGACTTGCGCTCGACCGGGTCGGAGGCGTTGAAGGGGCTCCCGCCCACCAGGATCCCCGAGACCTCGTCGAGGTCGATCTCGGGCATCGGTTCGCGCTCGAGCCGGACGCGGCGCAGTCGCTCGGGGGGCAGCCCCGTGAATCGCAGGAAGAGCGCGTATTCCTCGTCGGCCGGGAGATCTTCGGCGCGCGTGGCCAGCAGCACGAAGGGGCGGTCACCGGGGAGGTCGGTCGAGGTCACTCCAGCGATTGTAGGTGAGCCCTGTCAAGGTACCGGGCGGTGTCGGCGCCGCGGTCTACGCTGACGTCATGGCTATTGCACGACTGACCGGAGGCCCGCTCGACGGGCAGGTTCTCCCGCTCGAGAACGAGTCCGACGACACGCTGATCATGCCCTACAGCGAGGGCCAGCTCGTCTACCGCCGTGACGGCGGCCTCGAGAACACGGGCGATTCCGACGGCCCCACCCAGGCCGTCTTCGTCTTCTCCGAAGAGACCGAAGACATCAACCCCGACGCCGACGGACGCGACGATTGAGCGGAGACCCGAAGGGGTCGTCGAACGTCGAGGTCGAGTCGAAGTACGACGTCGACGATGAGACGCCCCTGCCCGACTGGTCGGCCCTGCCCGGCGTGACCCGGGTCGGAGACCCCGAACCCCGCGACCTCGACGCGCGGTATCTCGACACCGCTGCGGCCGACCTGGCTCGGGCGGGTGTCGCGGTGCGCCGCCGCACGGGCGGCCCCGACGAGGGGTGGCACGTGAAGGGGCCCCTCGAGGCCGGAGGCCGACGCGAGACGCAGTGGCCGCTCGAGGCCGACGGCGATTCCGACGCCGACCCGGTGGTCCCTCCGGCGGTTCAGGATGCCGTCGCCTCGATCGCCGCTCCCCCGTTCACCCCTCTCGCTCGGCTGCGCAACCACCGCACGGCCTACGCGCTGCTCGATGCTGACGGGAACCAGGTCGCCGAGTTCGTCGACGACCGCGTCCGGGCGCGCGACGAACGACGCGGCGTCGAGTCGGCGTGGCGGGAGTGGGAGGTCGAGCTCGGCCCCGCCGGCCCGTCCGACGACGCCGGGCGCGCGGAGTTCTTCGCCGCGGTCGACGCGGCCGTGTTCGCCGCGGGAGGCCGCCACGCGGCATCCGGTTCCAAGCTCGCTCGCGCTCTCGGGTACTGAGTCCCGACGAACGACGAAGGCCCGCCCGGGGAACCGGGCGGGCCTTCGTCGATCAGTCGATCAGAGGTTGATCATGTGCCCCGTGAGGCCGTGGAAGGCCTCCTGCAGGCCCTCCGACAGCGTCGGGTGGGTGTGCACGTTGCGCGCGGCCTCGAGAGCGGTGAGGTCCCACTTCTGCGCGAGGGTCAGCTCGGGCAGCAGCTCCGACACGTCGGGGCCGATGAGGTGGCCACCGATGAGCTCGAGCGTCTCGGCGTCGGCGACGAGCTTGACGAAGCCGACGGGCTCGCCGAGGCCGTTCGCCTTGCCGTTGGCCGAGAAGGGGAACTTCGCGACCTTGATGTCGTGACCGGCGTCGCGCGCCTGCTGCTCGGTGAGGCCGAACGAGGCGACCTGCGGGTTGCAGAAGGTGGCGCGGGGCATGTTGCGGTAGTCGCCCAGCGTCTGCGTCTCGGCTCCGGCGATGGTCTCGGCGGCCACGACGCCCTGCGCCTCGGCCACGTGGGCCAGCTGCAGCTTGGCGGTGACGTCGCCGATCGAGTAGATGTGCGGCACGTTGGTGCGCATGTGGTCGTCGATCTCGATGGCGCCGCGCTCGGTGAGCTTCACGCCGGTGTTCTCGAGACCGAAGCCGTCGACCTTGGGAGCGAACCCGATCGACATGAGCACGCGGTCGGCGTCGATCGAGCCCTGCGAGCCGTCCTTCGCCGTGTAGGCGACGGTGACCTTGTCGCCGTGGTCGGTGACAGACTCGACCTTGGTCGAGGTGAGGATGTCGACGCCATAGCCCTTGTACTGCTTCTGGATCTCTTTCGAGACCTCGGCGTCTTCGTTGGGCAGCGCACGGTCGAGGAACTCGATGATCGTGACCTTCACGCCGTAGTTCGTCATGACGTAGGCGAACTCCATGCCGATGGCGCCGGCGCCGACGATCACGATCGACTCGGGGAGCTCGCGGGTGAGGATCTGCTCCTCATAGGTGACGACGTTCTCGGACAGGGTGACGCCGGGGAGGAGGCGCACGGTCGAACCCGTGGCGATGATGACGTTGTCGAAGGTGACCTGCTCCTTGGAGCCGTCGGTCTTGGTCACGTCGATCGTGTGGTCGTCGGCGAAGTAGCCGCGGCCCTCGTACTCGGTGACCTTGTTCTTCTTCATCAGGTAGTGGATGCCCTTGACGTGGCCGGCGGCGACGCTGCGCGAGCGGTCGAACGCCTTGCCGAAGTCGAAGGTGACGTCACCCGAGATGCCGAACAGGTCGGCCTTCGCGTGGAACGTGTGCGCGAGGTCGGCGTTGCGCAGGAGGGCCTTGGAGGGGATGCAGCCCACGTTGAGGCACACACCGCCCCAGTACTTCTCTTCGACGATCGCGACCGACAGTCCGAGCTGTGCGCCGCGGACGGCGGCGACGTACCCGCCGGGACCCGCACCAAGAATGACCAGATCGTAATGAGGCATGGTTCCAGCCTATCGCCCGGCGGTGCCGCCACCGGCGGTCTTGCGACCGCTGCGCGAGGCGAAGACGTAGACCAGGACCCCGGCCACGATCACGAGGAGGACGGCGAGCAGGATCCAGGGCAGAGGAGAGGGCGCCGAGGTGTTCTCGGTCGGCAGAGGAGTGGCGTTCGGGGTCTGCGCCGGGGTCGCGCTCTCGGCGGGCGCGGGACCGGCCGACGCCGTGGGGGTCGCGGTCGCGGAGGGGGTCGCGGCTGCGGCGGGCACCGAGAAGGCGAAGTCGCCGTCGATGGGGTGGCCGTCGCTCGACACGACGCGCCACTTCACGGTGACGGTTCCGGATGCCGATCCCTGCAGCGCCTGCGTCACCTCGGCGCCCGAGACGGTCGGGGCGCCCTCCGCCAGTGAGGCGCCCGACGAATCGGTGACCTCGATCACGGTCGCGCCGGCGTCGGTGAGGATGTCGGCGCTGTACGAGAACGTGATCTGCGCCGGGAGGGCCTCGAGCGTCGCCCCGGCCGCGGGATCGGTCGATACGAGCTCGTCGTGGGCGGCGGCGGGGGAGGCCGGCACGAAGAGCGCGGCGGCGGCCAGCAGGCCGGCGGCGAGGACGGCGGGAAGAAGGCGTCGGCGGGGCGTCACGGAGGAAGTCACCCTTCGACCCTAACGACGGACCGAGCGGTCGGACTGGGAGCGTGCACAGGGGTCGAGCGCGCCTCGACGGGGGTGAGGAACGCGACGGCGCGCCGACAGAGGGTGAAGCGGACTCGACAGGGCCCCGTTCGGGTCGATAGGTTCGAGTGTCTCGTCGGCCGCCTCCGCATCCCCCAAACCGCGGCGTCCCGGTTTCGGCGAATACAGACACATCACGCATCACCGTGACCTGCTCGAAGTCGGTCGACCCCGCCGTTGGCGACCGATCGGTTATGGTGAATATGAAGGAGAAGCCGTGGACGAGACCAGCCGATTCGAGCGAGACGAGATCCGGCGCGCGGCCGACGCCGCCGCAGCCGGGGCGTCGCACGACACGACCCAGACCCACGACGCCGACCTGTCGTTCGTCCCCTTCGGGGCCGACCTCAACGAGGCGGAGCTCGAGGCCATCGACGCCCTCCCCTCGGGAGCGGCTCTGCTGATCGTCCGCTCGGGACCGACGACCGGGGCCCGCTACCTCCTCGACACCGACGTGACCACCGTCGGCCGTCACCCCGAGGCCGACCTCTTCTTCGACGACGTCACTGTCTCGCGTCGTCACGCCGAGATCCTCCGCTCGGGCAGCTCGTTCGAGATCGTCGACCAGCGCTCGCTCAACGGCAGCTACGTCAACGGCGAGCGGGTCGACCGCTCGGCCCTCGTCAACGGCTCCGAGGTGCGCATCGGCAAGTTCCGTCTCAACTTCTTCGGTTCGCCGGCCGACCTGCCCGCGGCTGAGCACTGATGGCGGCAGCCCCCTCCCGTAGTCGACAGACGGCTGCGGGGCTGCTCAGCATCGGGCAGGTGCTCGCGCGCCTGACCCCCGATTTCCCGGCACTCACCTCGAGCAAGCTGCGCTTCCTCGAGGTGCAGGGGATTGTCTCGCCGACGCGCACCGACTCCGGCTACCGCAAGTTCTCGCCGGCCGACCTCGAGCGACTGCGTCTCGCGCTCACGCTGCAGCGCGACCACTACCTTCCGCTCGTCGTCATCCGCGACTACCTCGCCGACCTCGACGCGGGCCGCAACCCGGCTCCGCCGACCGCGATCCCGTCGATGACGAGCGCGCCGCGCCGCTACCGACGCGAAGAGCTCTTGACGGCCGCGGGCGCGCGCCCCCAGTTGTTGAACGACGCGGTCAGCACGGGGGTGATCAGCGCCGCCGACAGTTATTCCGAGCAGACGGTCACTCTGCTCCGCGCCCTCGTCGCGCTGGACCGGCACGGCATCGAGCCGCGCCACATCCGCTCGCTGCGGCAGAGCGCCGAGCGCGAGGTCTCGCTCGTGGAGTCGGCGCTGTCGGCCCTGCTGCGGCGCCCCGATGCGCCCTCGCGGGCCCGGGCGAGCGAGCTCGCTCCCGAGCTCGCGGCCCGCCTCGACGAGGTGCGGGCGATGTTCGTGCGCGATGCGCTCGAGCGAATCCTGTCCTGATCGCGACACGCCGCGACCCTCGGAGCGGATGTCATTGCCGGGGGACCTCCGCTCATCTAGCGTGGAGGAAACGAACCGATGAGGAGGACGCGAGCATGAACGCTGGCGACGCGCTCGGTGAACCTCGGTTCGCCGCTGATCTCCTCTTCACCGACGGTCTGCCCGAGATGGACGACGACACCGGTTATCGCGGGGCCGTCGCGGCACGCGCTGCCGGCATCACGTACCGCCAGCTCGACTACTGGGCTCGTACCGAGCTCGTCGTCCCGACGGTCCGCGGGGCGAGCGGTTCGGGCTCGCAGCGTCTCTACGGCTTCCGCGACATCCTCGTCCTCAAGCTCGTGAAGCGTCTTCTCGACACCGGTATCTCGCTGCAGCAGATCCGCACGGCCGTTGACCAGCTCCGCGCCGCGGGCATCCGCGACCTCGCGGGCACCACCCTCATGAGCGACGGGGCCTCCGTGTACCTGTGCACCTCGAACGACGAGGTGATCGACCTCGTCAGCCGTGGCCAGGGCGTCTTCGGTATCGCGGTGGGCAAGGTCCTCCGCGAGGTCGAGTCCACGCTCGTCGACTTCGAGAAGGCCACGCCCGACGCCGTCGACGAGCTCGCCGCGCGCCGCGCCGCCCGCACCGCCTGAGCTCGCCTCACTCTTTTCGGATCCCGGATGCCATGGCATCCGGGATTCTTCTGCTTTCGCGTGCGGGGTCGCTTCCTGTCGCTTACGGGCGCCCTCGGCGACGGAAAATGACCCCTCACGCGGGTGGGACGGGGAACGAGGACGCCGCCCGGCTGCGCGGCAGCGGGACGGCGTCTGACGAAATCGCGGGTCAGGCCTGCGGGGCCTCGGACTCGACGGGGATCCGGCCGGTGCGCACGATCCGGTCGAGCAGCGCGTCGAAGTCGGCCGCGAGTTCCTGAGCGGAGTCGCCGGGCCACACGTGCAGCGGCTTGGCGGCACCCTGCGCCTGCTGGAGCGAGGTGCGCTCGGGCAGCTGCGGGTTGAGCACGAGCGGACCGAACATGTCGCGCAGCTCTTTGATGCGGAACTGGTGCTCGATCGACTGCGGGCGCACGCGGTTGACCACGACGCCGAGGGGCTGCAGTCGCGGCGACAGACCGCGGCGGATCTCTTCGATCGCGCGCAGGGCACGGTCGGCCGCGGCGACCGAGAACAGGCCGGGCTCGGTGACGACCACGACGCGGTCGCTCGCGGCCCACGCGGTGCGCGTGAGGGCGTTGAGCGAGGGGGCGCAGTCGATGAGCACGAGGTCGTAGTCGGCCTCGATCGTCGCCAGCGCCTCTTCGAGCTTCCAGACGTCGCGGACGCTCGGGTGCGGTCCGTCGAAGTTGATGGCCGACGGGCTGCCGATGAGCACGTCGATGGTGCCGGGGTGGACCTTGGCCCACCCGCTCGAGGTGATCGCCTGTCGGACGACCTTCTCTTTGGGGTTGGCCAGGACATCGGCGATGTTGAGCCGACCGGCGACCTGGATGTCCATCCCGGTCGACACGTCGGACTGAGGGTCGAGGTCGACGACGAGAGTGCGAACGCCACGTGCGAAGGCTGCGGAAGCCAGCCCGAGTGTCACGGTCGTCTTGCCGACCCCGCCTTTGAGAGAGCTGACGGAGAGTACGTGCACGAGAGTCCACGTTACCGTCCCCTAGGCTGTGAGCACATTCAGCTCCGCCAGCTTGACGTGAGGTGCGCATGTTCTCGAAAATCCTGGTCGCCAATCGCGGCGAGATCGCGATCCGCGCGTTCCGCGCCGCTTACGAGGTCGGAGCCCGCACCGTCGCGGTGTATCCGTACGAGGATCGCGCCTCCCTCCACCGTCTGAAGGCCGATGAGGCGTACCAGATCGGCGAGCGCGGCCACCCCGTGCGCGCCTACCTCGATGTCGACGAGATCATCCGCGTCGCCCGTGAGTGCGGGGCGGATGCCATCTACCCGGGCTACGGCTTCCTCTCCGAGAACCCTGAGCTCGCCGAGAAGGCCGCCGCCCACGGGATCACCTTCATCGGGCCTCCCGCCGACGTGCTCGCCATGGCGGGCAACAAGGTGACGGCGAAGGAGCACGCGATCTCAGCCGGCGTGCCGGTGCTGCGCTCGACGCCCGCGTCCGACGACATCGACGATCTCCTCGCCCAGGCCGACGAGATCGGCTTCCCGGTCTTCGCCAAGGCCGTCGCCGGTGGCGGGGGGCGCGGTATGCGCCGCGTGGAGTCGAAGGGCGAGCTCGCCCCGGCCCTCGCCGAGGCCATGCGCGAGGCGCAGAGCGCGTTCGGCGATCCCCGCATGTTCCTCGAGCAGGCCGTGCAGCGCCCGCGTCACGTCGAGGTGCAGATCCTCGCGGATGCCACGGGCGAGACCGTTCACCTGTTCGAGCGCGACTGCTCGGTGCAGCGCCGCCACCAGAAGGTCATCGAGATCGCGCCGGCGCCGAACCTCGACGATGCCGTACGGCAGGACCTGCACCGCTACGCCGTCGCGTTCGCCCGCTCGATCGGCTACCAGAATGCCGGAACCGTCGAGTTCCTGCTCGAGACCGCGGGGCCGCGAGCGGGCGAGGTCGTCTTCATCGAGATGAACCCGCGCATCCAGGTCGAGCACACCGTGACCGAGGAGGTCACCGACGTCGACCTCGTGCAGTCGCAGATGCGCATCGCCGCGGGGGCGACCCTCGCCGAGCTGCACCTGCAGCAGGACGACATCCACCTGCGGGGCGCGGCGTTGCAGTGCCGTATCACGACCGAGGACCCCACGCAGGGCTTCCGCCCCGACACCGGCAAGATCACCACGTACCGCTCGCCCGGTGGCGCCGGCATCCGCCTCGACGGCGGCACGACCGCCGCGGGCTCGCAGGTGAGCCCGCACTTCGACTCGATGCTGTCGAAGCTGTCGTGCCGTGGCCGTGACTTCGAGGCCGCCGTGTCCCGCGCCCGCCGCGCCCTCGCGGAGTTCCGCATCCGCGGGGTCTCGACGAACATCCCGTTCCTGCAGGCCGTGCTCGACGACCCCGCCTTCGTCGCGGGCGACCTCAGCACCTCGTTCATCGACGAGCGCCCTGAGCTGCTGAAGGGCCGCGAGTCCAAGGACCGCGGCACGAAGATCCTCTCGTGGCTCGTGGACACCACGGTCAACCGCCCGAACGGCGAGAACCCGCTGTCGATCGACCCGTCGGCCAAGCTCCCGACCCTCGACCTGGCGGCCCCGGCCCCCGCGGGCTCGCGCCAGCGTCTGCAGCAGCTCGGTCCCGCCGGCTTCGCGAAGGCCCTGCGCGAGCAGACCGCCCTCGCCGTCACCGAGACCACGTTCCGCGACGCGCACCAGTCGCTGCTCGCCACGCGCGTGCGCACCCGCGACCTCGCGCGCGTGGCCCCCTACGTGGCCCGGCTGACGCCCGGGTTGCTGTCGGTCGAAGCCTGGGGCGGGGCGACCTACGACGTCGCGCTGCGCTTCCTCGGTGAAGACCCGTGGGAGCGTCTCGACGCCCTCCGCGAGGCGCTGCCGAACGTCGCGATCCAGATGCTGCTGCGCGGCCGTAACACCGTCGGCTACACCCCGTACCCCACGGAGGTCACCGATGCGTTCGTGGCCGAGGCCGCGGCATCCGGTGTCGACATCTTCCGCATCTTCGACGCCCTCAACGACGTCTCGCAGATGCGGCCGGCGATCGACGCGGTTTTGGCGACCGGCACCGCGGTGGCCGAAGTCGCCCTCTGCTACACGGGGGATCTGCTGGATCCCGCCGAAGACCTGTACACGCTCGACTACTACCTGGGTCTGGCCGAGCAGATCGTCGACGCGGGAGCCCACATCCTCGCGATCAAGGATATGGCGGGTCTGCTGCGCCCGGCCGCCGCGGCGAAGCTCGTGACGGCGCTGCGCGAGCGCTTCGACCTGCCGGTGCACGTCCACACCCACGACACCGCGGGCG
Organism: Microbacterium sp. Leaf203; assembly: GCF_001421275.1. Classification (NCBI taxonomy): domain Bacteria; kingdom Bacillati; phylum Actinomycetota; class Actinomycetes; order Micrococcales; family Microbacteriaceae; genus Microbacterium; species Microbacterium sp. Leaf203. The sequence continues at coordinate 1,726,694 of NZ_LMKF01000022.1, forward strand.
GGCAGCTCGCGACGCTGCTGGCCGCCTCGGCGGCGGGGGCGGATGCCGTGGACGCGGCCTCGGCGCCGATGGCCGGCACCACGAGCCAGCCGTCGCTGTCGGCGCTCGTCGCCGCGCTCGCGCACACCGAACGCGACACGGGCCTCGACCTCGGGGCCGTCAGCGACCTGGAGCCCTACTGGGAGGCCGTGCGTCACCTGTATCGGCCGTTCGAGTCGGGTCTCGCCGGACCCACCGGGCGCGTCTACCGTCACGAGATCCCCGGCGGACAGCTGTCGAACCTGCGCCAACAGGCGATCGCGCTGGGCCTGGCCGACGACTTCGAGCTCATCGAGGACATGTACGCCGCCGCCGACCGCATCCTCGGCCGGGTGCCCAAGGTCACGCCCTCGTCGAAGGTGGTGGGCGACCTCGCCCTGCACCTCGCCGCGGTCAAGGCCGATCCGGCCGACTTCGAGCAGAACCCCGAGAAGTACGACGTGCCGGACTCGGTGGTGTCGTTCATGGCGGGGGAGCTGGGTGATCTTCCGGGCGGTTGGCCGGAGCCCTTCCGCTCGAAGGTCCTCGCCGGCCGGGATGCCAAGACGGGCACGACCCCGCTCACCGACGACGACACGGCGGCACTGGCGGGGGAGTCCGTCGAGCGGCGCTCCCGCTTGAACCGTCTGCTGTTCCCAGGGCCGACGCGCACTTTCGAGCAGACCCGTGAGACGTACGGCGACCTGAGCGTGCTCTCCACGGCCGACTACCTCTACGGGCTGCAGTCGGGCGGCGAACACACCGTCGAGATCGAGCGCGGCGTGCAGCTGTTCGTCGGCCTCGAGGCGGTCGGCGAGGCCGACGACAAGGGCATGCGCACGGTCATGACGACCTTGAACGGACAGTTGCGCCCGGTGTTCGTCCGCGACCGCTCCATCGACGTCGAGGCGCGTCAGGCCGAGAAGGCCGACACCTCGAGGCCGGGCCAGATGGCGGCGCCGTTCTCGGGCGTCGTGACGATGAAGGCGTCGCCGGGCGACCGCGTCTCCGCCGGTCAGGCGGTCGCCTCGATCGAGGCGATGAAGATGGAGGCGGCGATCACCGCACCCGTCGACGGAGTGGTCGAGCGTGTCGCGATCAGTACCACACAACAGGTCGAAGCAGGAGATCTTTTGCTGGTAATCCGCCAAGCGCAGTAACCTGGGAGGGGGCGCTTTCGCGCCCTCTTCCCGTTTGGAGACTGCAGTGACCCCCGACCGCACCGACGCGAACCCCGACGAGAACGCCGAGCACGGCGTGCTCGACGAGATCGGGAATCTCGACACGGCCAGCATCACGATCCTCGGTGGACACATCGCGCAGGTCAACGTCGACCTTCCCGTGGCCACCGACGACGACGACCTCGACGACGACGTGATCGAAGACGAGATCCCCCTCGACGAGGCCGACCTCGCCGCTCTCGACGCCCCGCGCGTCCCCTCCGCCGCGTCCGCCGACGACCGCCGCGACGAGATCGTCCACGACCCGCACGTCGAGCAGCTCGAGACGGGCGAGATCATCCTCGAGCCGCACGATGCGGCCGACGAGACGGACTCGTCCGCGGACGACGAGGTGCACGACGCCGAGATCGTCGTCGAGTCGTCGCACGATCTCGACGAGCAGGAGACTCCGGATGCCGGGCACCCGACCGCCGGAGAAGGCTTCGGCGATGACGGCTTCGGCGACGACGAGGGCTCGAACGCGGGGGAGGAGGCCGAGGAGATCCCGGCCGACGACGCCGCCCTCTCGGAGGGCGATGGTCCCGTCGAGCACGATGCCGAGGAGACCGACGGAGCCGCCGCCTCGAACGAAGACGACGTCGACGCCGACGATGTGCTGGCGGATGCCGACCCGGCTGAGGCCGACCCTGTCGAGGTCGATTCCGCGGCGGATGACGACGCTGACGCCGATCACCCCGATGCTGACGCGACGCAGGCCGCTCAGCGGGCCGACGATCTCGCCGACGCCGAGGTCGTCGACGACGTCGAGCTGTTCGAGGCCGATGCCGCCGAGCCCACCGACGCCGACCTCGCCGATTCGTCGCTCGATGACGATGAGCCCCTGGTGGATGACTACGCCGTCGACGCCGCGTCCGCACCGCTGACGCACGCGCCGTGGGTTCCCGCCGCCGTTGAAGAGCCCGAGCACGGCGACGAGGCGGCACAGGCAGCGGACGACGTCGAGGCGGACGACGCCTCGCCCGACGATGCCGTTTCCGCTCCCGCTGATCGAGAAGACACCGACGTCGCGGGCTCCGACGACGCCGACGCCCCGGCGTCGAACACGGACGACGAACAGCGTGAAGAGGTCGAGGCCATGGCAGAGGCGCCCGAGTCCTCCCGACCGCCGGTGGACGCCCCCGGCGCACCGGAGTCTGCCGCCTCGCGGCCGCCCGCATCGACTGCCCCCGAGGCCGAGGTCGACGCCCCTGCCCCGGCGTCGCCCGTCAGCGCCGACACCGCGTCGGTGCCGACCACGCGCGCCGAGCGCGCCGCGACGGGCGTCATCGGGACGATCCCGCTCACGCGCCGCAGCGCCCACCAGGCCGACGACGCCGCCCGAGCCGCCGACGAAGCCGCGCGCGTCGACCGCGCGCACGCGCTCGAGCGCGTGCGCACCCCCGCCCCCGAGGTCACGCTCACCTCGAAGCGAATCGGCCAGATCGACGACGCGCGCGAGAGCTCCGACCTGCTCACGGCCGACCGTCTGCTCGACCCCCGCCAGATCGCCCGCCCCGAGCCCGAGGGCCTCTGGCAGCAGCTGGTCTACTCGGTCTCGCGCCACCGCATCAACCTCGGCGACGGTCGGCGCGCACGACAGCGCAAGGACCTCGACCGGCGCATCTCCGCCCCCCTCTCGGGTGGGGCCCGGTTCGTGCCGGTGCTGTCCCGCAAGGGCGGGGTGGGAAAGACGACGGTCACCTCGTTGCTGGGCATGGCTCTGGCCGATGCCCGCGACGACCGCGTCATCGCCGTCGACGCCAACCCCGACCGCGGTACGCTCGCCGATCGCGTGGGTCGTCCCAACGGGCGCACCGTCCGCGACCTCGTCCGCTCCCACGACGAGATGTCCGGGTACAACGACGTCTCGTCGATCGTGGCCCGGGATGCCACCCGCCTCGACGTCCTGGCATCCGATTCCGACCCGCGGGTGTCCGAGGCCTTCAGCGACGACGACTACCGTCAGGTCGCCGACGTCGCGGCGCACTACTACTCGATCGTCCTCACCGACACGGGCACGGGCATCGTGCACTCGGTCATGGGGGCGACACTCGAGCTCGCCGACACCCTGGTCATCGTCGCGGGACTGTCGGTCGACGAGGCGCGCCTCGCGTCCGAGACGCTGACGTGGCTCGAGACGAACGGCTACTCCGCCCGTGTGCGCGACGCGGTCGTGGTGCTGAACAACTCGCGGCCGGGCACGCCGCTCGTGCGCGAGAGCGAGCTCGAGGCGCACTTCCGCTCGCGGGTGCGCACCGTGATCCGCATGCCCTACGACGCGCGTATCGCCGCGGGCAGCGCGATCACCTTCCGTGAGCTCCAGCCCTCGACCCGGCAGGCGGCTCGCGAACTCGCCGCCGCGGTCGTCGAAGGCCTTCGCACCCCGGCGGCCGCCGCGTGACCGTCCGCCCGATCCGTTTGTTCGGAGACCCCGTCCTGCGCGCGACGAGCGCCCCCATCGAGCAGATCGACGACGGCATCCGCGCCCTCGTGCAGGATCTGATCGACACGGTCGAGCTGCCCGGTCGCGCCGGGGTCGCTGCCCCTCAGATCGGCGTGGGCCTGCGTGCCTTCAGCTACAACATCGACGGTGACATCGGGTACGTCCTCAACCCCGTGCTGGTCGAGACGCGCGGTGAGCCGGAGCCCGTGGGCGAGGGGTGCCTCTCGGTGCCCGGCCTGTGGCACGACGCGCTGCGCTACCCGTGGGCCAAGGTCGTCGGCATCGACCTCGACGGTGAAGAGGTCGTGCTCGAGGGCGAGGGGCTGCTCGCCCAGGCGCTCCAGCACGAGACCGACCACCTCGACGGCATGCTGTACCTCTCGCGCCTGCCCGCCGAGACGCGTCGCGAGGCGATGCGCCAGGTCCGCGAGAGCGACTGGTTCTGACCTGATCTCTGCAGAGGGGCCCGGATGCCGGCATCCGGGCCTTTCGTCTGTGCGCCCTTGGTCACGAGAACAGGACGGGGCGACGAGGACAGGTCGATTCGCTGCGGATCGTCCTGTCCCCGTCGCATCTGCTGTTCTCGCGACGCGAAACGGCCCGGCCCCGCGAGGGGACCGGGCCGTCATCGTCGCTCGTGTCAGGGAAGCGACACGTTGGTCGTGTTGACGGGCACCGCGTAGATGTCCTCGATCGCGTCGGCGAAGTCCGCCACGATCACGTTGCGCTTGATGCTCATCTTCGGGGTGAGGTGGCCGCTGGCCTCGGTCCACTCGGTCGGCAGGATCGTGAACTTGCGGATGGACTCCGCGCGCGAGACCCGCGTGTTCGCACGGTCGATCGCGCCCTGCACCTCGGCCCGCACCTTCTCGTTCTCGGCCGCCTCGGCGAGCGACATGTCGGCGGGCAGTCCGTTGTTGGCCAGCCACGTCGGCAGCATCTCGGAGTCGAGGGTGACGAGAGCCGCGATGAACGGCTTGTGGTCGCCCACCACGACGACCTGACCGACGATCGGGTTGGCGCGAATCGGGTCCTCGAGGGCCGCGGGGGCGACGTTCTTGCCGCCCGCGGTCACGATGATCTCCTTCTTGCGTCCGGTGATCGCGAGGAAGCCGTCGCCGTCGAAAGCGCCGATGTCGCCGGTCTTGAACCACTCGCCGTCGAACGCCTCGGCGGTGGCCTCGGGGTTCTGCCAGTACTCGCGGAACACGTTGATGCCGCGCACCTGGATCTCGCCGTCATCCGCGAGACGGATGCCGACACCCGGGAGAACCGGACCGACCGTGCCGATCTTCGACTTCGTCGCGAGGTTGACCGTGGCCGGGGCCGTGGTCTCGGTGAGGCCGTAGCCCTCGAGGATCACGACGCCGAGGCTGCGGAAGAAGTGACCCAGGCGGGGGCCGAGAGGGGCCGATCCCGACACTGCGTAGACGATGTTCCCGCCCATGGCATCCCGGAGTTTGGAGTACACCAGCTTCTCGAACAGGGCGAACTTGATCTTCAGCAGCAGCGGGATCGACTTTCCGTCCTGCAGGCGCTGCGAGTGCTCGATCGCGGCGTCGGCGGCGGCGCGGAAGATCTTGCCCTTGCCGCCGGCCTCGGCCTTCTGCTCGGCCGAGTTGTAGACCTTCTCGAAGACGCGGGGAACCGCGAGCAGGAAGGTGGGGCGGAAGCTCCCGAGCGCGGGAAGGAGCTGCTTCGTGTCGGGCTGGTGGCCCGTCTTCACGCCCGCGTGGACGTTGAGCAGCGAGATGAAGCGCGCGAACACGTGCGCCGTGGTGATGAAGAGCAGGGTGGAGGCGCCCGGGGTCTCGACCACCTCGTGCAGCGACTTGGCGGAGTTGCGGGCCAGCTCGACGAAGTTGCTGTGGACGAGGACGCAGCCCTTCGGGCGACCCGTCGAGCCCGAGGTGTAGATGAGCGTCGCGATGTCGGAGGCCTTGGCGAGATGACGGCGACGCTCGATCTCTTCGTCGGTGATGTGCGTGCCGTTGGCGACGAGGGTGTCGAGGGCGCCGGAGTGCATCGCCCAGACCTCGCGGACGAGGGGGAGGTCGCTGCGGACCTCGTCGAGACGCTCGCCGTGCTCCGGCGATTCCACGACCACGGCGATTGCGCCGGAGTCCGAGAGGATCCACGAGATCTGCGAGGCCGAGCTCGTCTCGTACACCGGGACCATGACCGCGCCGGCGTAGAAGAGGGCGAAGTCCACCAGGGTCCAGTCGTAGGTGGTGCGGGCGATGAACCCGACCTTCTCGCCGGGCTGGATGCCGGCCGCGACGAAGCCCTTCGCGAGGGCGATGACCTGCTTCTCGAACTCGGCGGCGGTGATGTCGCGCCACCCGTCGCGGTCGGGCACCGCGAACAGCGGACGGTCGGGGGTGGCGCGGACGCGGTCGGCGAGCAGGTCCGACGCGTTCGCGTCGGGGTCTGCGGGGACGAGGGCGGGTTGATCGAACTGGATCACGGCAACTCCTTTGGCACCGGAAGAACGTCGAGCGGGTCTGTCGAGTCTATAAGCATGGATGCCGGGCCCCCGGGGATCACCGCTCTCCCGCGCCGGTCGCGCGGCATGGCTAGACTTCTCCGGGCCGAGCCGCACGGTCGGCCCGGAAGGGAGCGCGGTGCGCAACGTCGGCATCGACATCGGGGGCACGAAGATCGCGGGGGGCGTCGTCGACGACGACGGCACCATCATCGAGAAGCTCCGCGTCGACACTCCCATCGACCCCGCAGCCCTGGTCGACGCCGTGGTCGACATGGCCGATCACCTGCGCCGCGCGCACGAGATCCACGCGATCGGGGTGGCCGCGGCCGGCTTCATCAGCCGCGACCGCAGCACCGTCATCTACGCCCCCAACATCGACTGGCGCGACGAGCCCCTGCGCGCCCGCCTGGAGCAGCGCTTGAGTGCCCCGGTCACGATCGAGAACGACGCGAACGCCGCGGGGTGGGGCGAGTACCGCTTCGGTGCGGGCCAGGGCGTGCGCGACATGGTCATGCTGACGATGGGCACCGGCGTCGGCGGTGCCGTCGTCACCGACGGCGAGCTCTTCCGCGGCGGTCACGGCATCGGCGCCGAACTGGGGCACATGCGCTTCGTGCGCGGCGGGCACCCGTGCGGGTGCGGACAGAACGGATGCCTCGAGCAGTACGCCTCGGGTCGTGCCCTGCAGCGCGAGGCGAACGCCATCGCCGACGAGGGCGGCATCGGCGCGGCCCTGGCCGCGGTGCGCGAGGAGCGCGGTGCGATCCCCGGCCCCGCGGTGTCGCGGCTCGTGCTCGCGGGCGACCCGGGCGCCGTCGAGGCGCTGCGTCGCGTGGCCACGGCCCTCGGCGAGGCGTGCGGCGGGTTCCAGGCCGTGCTCGACCCCGAGGTCTTCGTGATCGGCGGGGGAGTGGCGCAGCTCGGCGCCGACCTGCTGGAGCCGGTGAAGCTCGCGTACGAGACCTCGCTCCCGGGGTACGGTGAACGTCCGGTCGCCGAATTCGCGATCGCACGTCTGGGCAACGACGCCGGTCTCATCGGGGTCGCTGACCTCGCCGGGAAGGAGCGCTGACGTTGTTCTACTGGCTCATGAAGTACGTGGTCATCGGACCGGTCATCAAGGCCGTGTTCCGTCCGTGGATGGTGGGCCGGCGCAACATCCCCGTCGAGGGGGCGGCGATCCTGGCGAGCAACCACCTGTCGTTCTCGGACTCGATCTTCCTTCCGCTCATGATCGACCGGCGCATGGCGTTCCTCGCCAAGAGCGACTACTTCACCGGCAAGGGCCTCAAAGGCTGGGCCACTCGCATGTTCTTCACGGCGACGGGTCAGCTGCCCATCGACCGCTCAGGCGGAAAGGCTTCCGAGGCCTCGCTGAACACCGGCCTCGGCGTACTCGGCCGCGGAGAGCTGCTCGGCATCTACCCCGAGGGGACCCGCAGCCCCGACGGCACCCTCTACCGGGGCCGCACGGGCATCGCGCGCATGGCGCTCGAGGCGCGCGTTCCGGTCGTGCCGGTGGTCATGGTCGACACGGGCGCCGTCATGCCGATCGGCCAGCGTCTGCCCCGCGTGGGGCGCGTGGGCATCGTCATCGGCGAGCCCCTCGACTTCTCGCGGTTCGAGGGCATGGAGGGCGACCGCTACGTGCTCCGCTCGGTGACCGATGAGATCATGGTGGCCCTCCAGCGTCTCGGTGAGCAGCGCTACGAAGACGTCTACGCCTCGACCGTGAAGGACCGCCTCGCCACGTCACAGGCGGCGAAGGCGCCGGTGTCCCGCCACTAGACTTCAGGGGTGAATCAGCAGCTCCACGACCTCGACCACTGGCGAACCCTGCCCATCAAGCAGCAGCCCCAGTGGTATGACGAGGCCGCTGTGGCCGCGGCATCCGCAGAATTGGCGACCCTTCCTCCGCTGGTGTTCGCCGGCGAGGTCGACATCCTCCGCGACCGCCTCGCGCGGGCCGCCGCCGGCCAGGCGTTCCTCCTGCAGGGCGGTGACTGCGCCGAGACGTTCGCCGGCGCGACCGCCGAGCAGATCCGCAACCGCATCAAGACGGTCCTGCAGATGGCCGTCGTCCTCACCTACGGCGCCTCGATGCCGGTGGTCAAGATGGGCCGTATGGCGGGCCAGTTCGCCAAGCCCCGCTCGAGCGACGTCGAGACGCGCGGCGACGTGACGCTCCCGGCGTACCGCGGCGACATCGTCAACGGCTACGACTTCACCGAGGAGTCGCGCAAGGCCGACCCCGCGCGTCTGCTCAAGGGCTATCACACGGCCGCGTCGACCCTGAACCTCATCCGCGCCTTCACGCAGGGGGGGTTCGCCGACCTGCGCGAGGTGCACAGCTGGAACAAGGGCTTCGCGAGCACGCCCGCCAACCAGGCCTACGAGTCGATGGCGACCGAGATCGACCGCGCCATCAAGTTCATGGAGGCCGCCGGCGCCGACTTCGACGAGCTGACGCGCGTCGAGTTCTACACGGGCCACGAGGGTCTGCTCATGGACTACGAGCGCCCCATGACGCGGATCGACTCGCGCACGGGACAGCCGTACAATACGTCCTCGCACTTCCAGTGGATCGGTGAGCGCACGCGCGAGCTCGACGGCGCGCACGTCGACTACTTCTCGAAGATCCGCAACCCCATCGGCGTGAAGCTCGGTCCCACCACGACGGCCGAGACGGCGCTGGCGCTCATCGACAAGCTCGACCCCGAGCGCGAGCCGGGTCGACTGACCTTCATCACGCGCATGGGTGCGGGCAAGATCCGCGACGCGCTGCCCCCGCTGCTCGAGGCCGTCCGCGACTCGGGTGCCACGCCGCTCTGGGTCACCGACCCGATGCACGGCAACGGCATCACCACGCCCACCGGCTACAAGACCCGTCGCTTCGACGACGTGGTCGACGAGGTGCGCGGCTTCTTCGAGGCGCACCGCTCGGTGGGCACGCACCCCGGCGGCATCCACGTCGAACTCACCGGCGACGACGTCACCGAGTGCCTGGGCGGCTCCGAGATGATCGACGAGGCCACCCTCGCGACCCGCTACGAGAGCCTGTGCGACCCGCGTCTGAACCACCGTCAGAGCCTCGAGCTGGCGTTCCTCGTGGCCGAGGAGCTCGAGAACCGCTGACCCCTCTCGACAGATCGACGCCCCCGACCGCTGCGGTCGGGGGCGTCGTCGTTTCAGGATGCCGTCGGCGCGGTCGGGGAAGCTCTCTCTGCTCCGCGATCTCGCGCTACAGCGTCGGCGTCAGTGTGATGGTCGAGCCCTGCGGGGCCGTCGTGCCGGCCTTGGGGTTCGTGGCGCGCACCTTGTAGATGTCCCAGTACTTGAACCCGAGGGGCAGGGTGCCGTCGTCGATGCCCGCGTTCACCTCGAAGCCGAGCGCTTCGAGAGTCTTCACGGCATCCCGGATCGACATCCCCACGACGTTGCCGGGGATCTCGACGGGCTTCGGGCCGATCGACACGCGCAGGGGCACGGTGTCGCCGGGGCGCCAGTTGCCGCCCCCGTCGCGCTGGCCCATGGCGATCACGTTGCCGGATGCCACGGAGTTGCTGTACTCCTCGGTCACCGCGGTCTTGAGTCCGACGCCGTCGAGGGCGCGCTCGGCCTGCGAACGCGAGTCGCCGGTGACGTCGGGGATGGGTCCGAGCGAGACGACGAGCGACGCGGCGTCGCCCTCGTACACCGTGCAGCCCTGGGTGCAGTCGATGGCGTTGCCGCCGGAGCGGGGGATCACCGAGGCGCCCAGCACAGTCCCGTCGGCCGGGTCGGCGAACTGCCGCTCGGGGTCACCCGCGACCCCGACGAAGGCCTGCTCGAGGACCGCGCGCACCTCGTCGGCGCTCTTGCCCGCGAGGGCGGGGATCTGGTGGGTGGCCGGCCCGATCGAGACGAAGACGGTCACGACCGTCTCTTTGTCGAGACGTTCGCCGGGCGCGGGGTCGGAGCCCACGGTCGTGCCGGAGGGGATCTCGCGGTCGTTGACCTCTTGCGCCTGAGCCTGCAGCTGCTGCTGCGTGAGCAGGGCCTCGGCGTCGGCGAAGCTGCGGCCCGACACGTCGGGGACCGCGACGAGCGAACCCGGACCGGAGCCGAAGTACCAGCCCGTGAACCCGGCTCCGCCGGCGAGCAGCAGCACGAGCACGAGGAGCCACGCGCCCCTGGTCGTCCGTCGCCGCGTTCGGGTGCGCAGTCGCGCCGCATTGTCGGGCTCATCGATGGTGGCGGAGGGGAGGGATGCCGTCTGCGGCAGCACCTTCGTCAGCTCGCGCGACTCGGCGGCCGTCGCGGGACTCGTGGTGCCCACGGCCACGGCGCGCGCCACCTGGGGGGCGAGACCGAGTTCTTTCTCGATCGCGCGAAGGCGCTCGAGCATCGCGGCCGCGTCGAGCGGGCGGTCGCCCGGCTCCCGTTCGGTCGACCAGAGCACGAGCTCGTCGAGCTGCTCGGGGACGCCGGGGTTCTTCGCGCTCGGGCGGGGCACCGAGTCGGTGGCGTGCTGATAGGCGATCTGCATCGGCTGCTCGCCCTTGTAGGGCTGCTCGCCGACGAGCATCTCGTAGAGCATGATCCCGAGCGAATAGATGTCGCTGCGCGCGTCGGCGGTGCCGCGCGTGACCAGCTCGGGGGCGAGGTAGGCGATCGTGCCCATGAGCTGCGCCCCGCTCGCGGTGTTCGCCGTCGTCGCGCGGGCGAGGCCGAAGTCGCCGATCTTGATGCGGCCGTCCTCGGCGAGGAGGACGTTCTCGGGCTTCACGTCGCGGTGGACGATGCCGGCCCGGTGCGCGGCGGCGAGCCCCGAGAGGATGGCATCCATGATCGTGAGGGTCTGATCGACCGTGAGGCGCCGGTGCTCGCGCAGCAGCTCGCGCAGCGTGATGCCCGGGAGGTACTCCATGACCAGGTAGGCCATCTCGCCGTCCTGGCCCTGGTCGAACACGTTCACCACGTGCGGATCGCTCAGGCGCGCAGCCGAACGGGCCTCTTGGATGAACCGACTCTGGAACACGGTGTCGTCGCTGAGGTGGCCGTGCATGACCTTCAGCGCCACCCGGCGTTCGAGGCGCAGGTCGGTCGCCACGTACACGGTCGCCATGCCGCCACGCGCGATGCGCGCGCGAACCCGGTACCGGCCGTCGACGAGACGGCCGATCAGCGGGTCTGCCTGCTGACTCGTGCTCACAGGTCGAGTCTACGGAGCGCCCCCTGTGAGCCCGGGGAGCGGCTCACCCTCACCTCACCCCAGAACGGCGAGCCACGTGGTGGCCGGCTGCTCCCACTGGGCGTATCGGTCGGGGTAGGCCGAGATCTGCACGGCCTGGGCGGCATCGGCGTAGGGGAGCTGATCCCAGCCGGGGATGTCGAGGAGTCCGCGGGTGGCGGTGCCGTTGGGATCGGCCGCGCCGCCGTAGAACACGCGCGTCGAGCGTTCGCGGTCGAGGATCTGCGCCGGAGTGCCCCACCCGGTGCTGGGCCGCTGCTGGAAGAGGCCCAGCGAATCGCGGTCGCCCCAGTCGAGGTTGCGCAGCCACGACTCCTGCATCGCGGTGCCGAGGGCGATCAGGATGCCGCGATCCGAGACGCCCAGTTCGCGTCCGACGCGGATGATCAGGCGCGCGTTGTCGGACTGCTCGGCGTCGAGGCCCGGGGCCGTCGCCGGGGCGACGGCGGCGGGAGCGGGAGCGGGGGAGTCCGCCGGGATGCGCAGGACGTCGCCGGGGTAGATGATCGAGGCGCGCGTGAGCCCGTTCGCGCTCAGCACAGTGTCGAGCGAGACGCCGTTGGCGCGGGCGATCGCCGAGACGGTGTCGCCGGGACGCACCTCGTGCGTGCGGGGCGCGGCCTCGGGGGCCGCGGGAGCGGGCGCGGCCGCGGGCGTGAGGGCGAGCACGTGACCGGGGCGGATGACGGCATCGGATGCCAAGCCGTTGGCCGCGAGGACCGCGGCGGTGTCGAGACCGTGCGCGCGGGCGATGCCCCACACCGTGTCGCCCGCCTTGACCGTGTAGGTGGTGGGCGCGGTGACGGCGGCGAGCACCGGCATCCCGAGACTGCGGGGAGCGGGCGGGAGAGAGGTGAGCGCAGGTTCCGGGGGTGCGGCGTGCGCGGCGTGCTCGGCGGTGAGGGTCAGGGCGATCGTGCCGGCCACGGCGGCGGGCCAGATGACTGCGGTGCGACGTCGCGAGGGCAGGGGGGACAGCGTGAGTCGTCTCATGGTGGGGGGATTCCGTTCTTCCGACTGCCCGACACGGTGGCATGCCTCGGGGTGGATGTCAACGAAAGTGACCCCTGTGACGGGTGTGACTCGAGTGAAGAAGACGACCGAGGACGGGCCGAGGCGACGGCAGTGAGAGGATGAAGGGGTGAGTGAGACTTCCCGTTACGAGACCGCGTGGCTGACCATTCCCGACCTGGTCGAGATGCTCGACGAGTCGCTCGGGCGCGTGCGCCGCCTCTTCGACGAGCACTACCTCGTCGGCTCGCGCCGCGACGGCGTCTTCAAGGTGCCGGCGGTCTTCCTCGTCGACGGGCGCCCGCTGCCGTCGCTGCGCGGCACGATCATCGTCCTGCACGACGCGGGGTTCGACCCCGACGAGACCATCGACTGGCTGCTCACGCCCGAAGAGACCATCGGTCTCGCGCCCATCGAGGCGCTCCTCGCCGGGCGCAAGAGCGAAGTCCGACGGGTCGCTGCGACCCTCGCCTGAGGCCGTCCGGCCTCAGGCCGTGCGCTCGGTGGCCGCGCGTGCGAGAGCGCGCAGATCGGTGAGCGCTCCGGTGTCGACGCGCGCGTCGGCGAGAGCCGCATCGGCGCGCTCGGCGTACTCGGCGATCAGGGTCTCGGTGCGCTCGAGGGCGCGGGTGTCGACGATCGTCTGCTGCAGGGCCGCGATCTGCGCCGCGTCGAGAGCGGGGTCGCCCAGGAGGGCGTCGAAGCGGTCGCGCTCCGCGGACTCGAGCATCTCGCGGGCGTAGGCCACCAGGACGGTGCGCTTGCCCTCGCGCAGGTCGTCGCCGACGGGCTTGCCCGTGACGGCGCTGTCGCCGAAGACGCCCAGCACGTCGTCTCGCAGCTGGAAGGCCATGCCGACGTCGTGACCGAACCGCCCGAGTGCGTCGAGCTGCGCGTCGTCGGCACCGGCCAGCGCCGCACCGATCTGCAGGGGCTGCTGAATGCTGTAGCGCGCCGACTTGTACGAGGCGATCCGCAGCGCCCGCTCGGCGTGGGTGTCATCCGGGTAGACGGTGTACGCGGACTCCTCCGCGACGTCGAGGAACTGACCGATCGTCACGTCGCGGCGCATGCGGGAGTAGGCCCGGCGCGTGGCGGCGGCGGAGGGGTGGTCCTCGAGGCCTTCTTCGAGGAGGTCGTCGCTCCACGCCACGAGGAGGTCGCCGAGCAGGATCGCGCCCGAACGACCGAACGCGTCGGAGTCACCCGCCCACTCGGCATCCTGATGGGCCTTCTGCAGGGCGCGGTGCGCGGCGGGCTGACCCCGGCGCGTGTCGCTGTTGTCGACGAGGTCGTCGTGGACGAGGGCCGCCGCGTGGAAGGCCTCGAGCGAGGTGGCCACGGCCAGGGCGGGTTCGTCGAACACCGCGGCCGACGGCGCGTCGAGGGCGCCCACGGCGCGCCACCCCGCAAGGCAGAAGCGCGCCCGCAGGCGCTTGCCGCCGCGGAGGGCGGAGGCCCCCGCGCGGGTGAGGGACTCGGCCTCGGGGCCGAGCGCGGAGGCGTACGATAGCTGTTCGGAGAGGAACTTGTCGAGTCGCTGGGAAACAGCTTCGATCGGTTCCGGGGAGGTCGGCACGGGCCTAGCCTAGTGATCCACGCCGCGCGTAGAATCGTCCGCAACGAACAACAGAGGGGGATGCATGCCACTGTCAGAGCAGGAGCAGCGTCTACTGGATGAGATGGAGCGCCATCTCATGAGCAACGACACCGATGTGGTGTCCGCCCCCAGTCGTGCCCTCAGCTACCGCAACATCGTCCTCGGCTCGATCCTGGTGCTCGCCGGTCTCGGCGCCCTCGTCGCGGGCGTGTCGATCGGCTTCAACACCGGCTTCGTCGGCATCGCCGTCGGCGTGCTGGGCTTCCTCCTCATGGTCGGCGGCGTGATCTTCGCCGTCACCCCGACGCGGGGTGCCGCTCCGACCGCGCCCGCCGCCGCCAAGCCGCGACCGGCCCGCGCCTCCGGCTCCTCGTTCATGGACCGCATGAACGAGCGCTGGGACCGCCGCCACGACGGCCCTTAAGCTCCGTCCTCGCACCACCTCAGCACCGGCTCTTCGGAGCCGGTGCTTTTTCGTGCGCCCAGCGCCCTCGTCGACGGGGTGAGCGGCGGAGTGGAGGGGGTGAGGAGTCGGCATCCGTGCTCGAATCCCTCCCTTTTGCTCCACCGGGACGTCCGCGGGGAGTGCGAGGCGCCGTTGCGCCGCGGAAAGACGCGGAAACTGCGGAGCTGCGCCGGGGTGGTCGACCACTGTACACGGCCGCGGTTCTCCGCAGAAGAGTCCTGTTTTCGATAGCGAAGTGGAGGGCGGTGGAGTAAAGTGGGGGAAACTTCGCAGGCCGGACGAAGGGGGTGGACGCCCGAATGCTGCTCGGAACGCACACACCCAAGCTCGACGACAAGGGTCGGGTCATCCTGCCGGCGAAGTTCCGTGACGATCTCGGCGCCGGAGTGGTGATCACGCGCGGGCAGGACCGCTGCCTCTACGTGTTCAGCACCGAGGAGTTCGAGCGCGTTCACGAGCGGATCCGCGAGGCCCCGCTCAGCAACAAGCAGGCCCGCGACTTCCTGCGCATGTTCCTCTCGGGGGCGAGCGCCGAGAAGCCCGACAGCCAGAACCGCATCACCGTCCCGCCCGCCCTGCGCACCTACGCCGGGCTCGGGCGCGAACTCGTCGTCACCGGCGTCGGCGCGCACGCCGAGATCTGGGACGCCGAGGCCTGGAACTCCTACGCGGAGAGCAACGAAGAGACGTACGCCGAGATGGAGCAGGAGGTGATCCCGGGACTCTTCTGACCCTTCGGCTGTGATGCCCAGCCGCTCGCCCTGACGCACTTCCCCGGCGCCAGGTCGAAGCGGATGGGGATCAGAGTCCGAAGGTTCGGCCCGACACATCATGGACATCCGCGACATCCACACCCCGGTCCTGCTCGAGCGCTGCGTCGAGCTGCTCGGCCCCGCCCTGCAGAAGCCGGGCTCCGTCTTCGTCGACGGCACGCTCGGCATGGGCGGGCACTCCGAGGCGTTCCTCGAGCGGTTCCCGCAGGCCCGGCTCATCGGCCTCGACCGCGACACCGACGCTCTGCGCATCGCGGGGGAGCGACTGAAGCGCTTCGGCGACCGCGTCACCCTCGTCCACACCGTCTACGACGGCATCACCGAGGCCGTGGCCTCCGCCGGTGTCGACAAGGTCGACGGCATCCTGTTCGACCTGGGTGTCTCGTCTCTGCAGCTCGACGAGGCCGCCCGCGGCTTCGCCTACGCGCAAGACGCCCCGCTCGACATGCGCATGGACCAGACCACCGGCGTCACCGCAGCCGAGGTGCTCGCCACCTACGGCGAGGGCGACCTGCGACGCATCTTCGAGCGCTACGGCGAAGAGAAGCTCGCCGGCCGCTACGCCCGCGCCATCATCGCCGCCCGCGCCCAGGCTCCGCTCGAGCGCTCGGGCCAGCTCGTCGACGTGCTGCAGGCCGCGACCCCGGCCGCGGTGCTGCGCGAGCGCCACCCCGCCAAGCGCGTCTTCCAGGCCCTGCGCATCGAGGTCAACGCCGAGCTGTCGGTGCTCGAGCGCACGATCCCCGCCGCCCTCGAGGTGCTGGGAGTCGGCGGCCGCATCGTCGTGCTGTCGTACCAGTCGCTGGAGGACCGACTGGTCAAGCGCGTGTTCGCCGACGCTTCCACCTCGACCGCACCCCGCGGCCTGCCCGTCGAGCTGCCCGAGCACGCGCCGACGTTCAAGCTACTCGTCCGGGGGGCCGAACTCGCGAGCGACGAAGAGCGCGAGATCAACCCCCGCGCCACCCCCGTGCGACTGCGCGCGGCCGAGAGAATCCGGGAGGACGCATGAGCGCGCCCCAGGCCATCGATGCAGCCTTCCTTCCCGACTTCCCCACGCCGGTCCGCGAGCGTCGACTCACCGTCGTCCCCGCGACCGCGCGTCGTCGGGCACCGCGACGCCTCTTCGGCGTCGTCGCCGTGCTCGGGGCGCTGACCATCGTCGTGGCCCAGATGAGCCTCGGCATCCTCACGACGCAGAGCTCGTTCGAGATCTCGTCGCTGACCCAGCAGCAGCGCGACCTGACCTACCAGAAGCAGATCCTCTCCGACGAGAGCGCGGGACTCAGCTCGCCCCAGTACCTCGCGGCGAACGCCGCAGCCCTGGGCATGGTGATCGACGAGTCGCCCACCTACCTCCGCCTCAGCGACGGTGCCGTCATCGGCTCCGACAAGCCCGCCGACGCGGCCTCGTCCGTCGACGCGAAAGGCCGCGGCTCGGTCGGCAACGCGCTGATCTCGGGCGTGCCGCTGGTCACCGACCCGGCGGCATCCACCACCGAGAACGGCGCGGCGACCCCCGCACCCGCGGCGCCCGGAGCGGCCGCACCGACCGAGGCCGCCGCCCCCACCACCCAATCGGCGACACCCCCGCCGATCAGCGACGGTCTGCCGACTCCCGCGACACGATGAGAGCCATGACGACGACAACCTCCCGGTCCCCGCGGCGTCGCACCGTCGTCGCCCTCGCGGTCGTCCTGATCGTGATCCTCGCCTTCGTCGTCCGACTGGTCGACATCCAGGTCGTCAACGCCCGCGATCACGTGGACGACTCGCTCTCGATGGGCCTGCAGAACTCCCGCGTCGAGTACGCCTCCCGCGGCTCCATCGTCGACGACAACGGCGTCCCCCTCGCCACGAGCGTCAACCGCTATGACGTGCAGATCGACCCGATGCTCGCGGCCAAGGGCGTGACCACACGCGACGACGACGGCAACGAGACCACGACCGCGTGGCCCGAGCTCGCCGCCCGGATCGCCGCCGTCACCGGCCAGAGCGCCGCGGACGTGCAGAAGATCGTCCAGGATGCCGTGGCCGACAACCCCGACTCGCGCTACGCCATGATCGCGAAGAGCGTCTCGACCGAGCAGTACCGGTCCCTCGTGGCCCTGGGGCTGCCGTTCCTCAGCTTCCCGCCGCAAGCGGGCCGGATGTATCCCGACGGCGCGGTGGCGGGAAACCTGCTCGGTTTCGTCGGCAGCGACGGGCAGGCCCTCGCCGGCCTCGAGTCGGCCGACAACGACTGCCTCGCCTCGACCAACGGCAAGGTCGTCTTCCAGCAGAGCCGCGACGGCGTGGTGCTCCCCGGCACCGAGGTGGTGACGCAGCCGGCGGTCGACGGCGGCACCCTCAAGCTCACGATCGACCGCGACCTGCAGTGGTACCTCCAGCAGCTCATCGCGGAGCAGGTGCAGAACACCGGTTCGCTCCGCGGCACGATCACGGTCGTCGAGGCGAAGACGGGCAAGATCCGCGCCCTCGCCGAGTACCCCACGGTCGACCCCAACGACCCGACCGCCACCTCGCCCGACGACCGCGGCAGCCGCGCGTTCTCGAGCCCCTTCGAGCCCGGGTCGACGTTCAAGGCGCTCACGACGGCGATCGGCCTCGACAGCGGCTCGTACACCCCGCAGACCACCGTGACCGCCTCGGGGCGAGAGGTCCTCGGCGGTGACGCCCGGGTCTCGGACGCGTTCTCGCACGGCCCGAACGTGTACACGCCCACCGGCGTGCTGATCGACTCCTCGAACGTGGGCATCTCGAAGTTCGCCGAGATGATCCCCGCCCAGACGCGTTTCGACTACCTGCAGAAGTTCGGCATGGGCTCGGTCAGCTCGATCGGGTTCCCCGGCGAGTCCGGCGGCATCCTGCACCCGGTCCAGGACTGGGACAAGCAGACCTTCTACAACACGGCCTTCGGCCAGGGCCTGTCGGTCACCGTGCCGCAGCTCGTGGGCGCGTACCAGACCATCGCCAACGGGGGACTCAAGAAGCCGCTGTCGATCGTCGAGGGCTGCACCGCGGCCGACGGCACGGTCACCGACGTCCCGCCCACCGACGGCACGCAGGTCGTCTCGCCCGACACGGCGAAGGAGGTCTCGCTCATGCTCGAGAACGTCGCCACGCAGGGTGAGCTGGCCTCGAAGATCGCGATCCCGGGTTACCGCATCGCGATCAAGACCGGTACCGGTGAGAAGGTCGACGAGAACACGGGCGCCTACAAGCCCGACGCGTACTTCACGACGATGATCGGTTTCGCCCCCGCCGACGACCCGCAGTACGTGGTCGCGGTCAACCTGGACGAGCCGCGGACGGTAAAATCGTCGGCGGCCACCGCCCCCGCGTTCCAGAAGGCCCTCACCCAGGTTCTCAAGTCCTACCGGGTGATCCCCTCCGGAACCACGACCCCCGAACTGCCCAAGTTCGGCTGAGAAAGAGCCCGTCTCGGTCTCGTCTCGGTAACGAATGCGACCGGAAAGGGCGTCCCACAGCAATGATCTCCCTCAGCCTCTCCCACCTCGCCGACGTGCTCGGCGGGCGCCTCGTCGTCCGCGGCGAGGACACCCCCGACACTCGGGTCTCGGGCGTCGTCGACACCGACTCGCGCCTGATCGAACCCGGCGGGATCTTCGTCGCCAAGCCCGGTGAGACCACCGACGGTCATCTCTTCGTCGGCACCGCCGTCGAGCGGGGAGCCGCCCTCGCGATCGTCGAACGCGAGCTCGACGAGGCCGTGAGTCAGATCGTCGTTCCGGATGCCGTGGCCGCCCTCAGCGACCTGGCCCGCGACGTGGTGGCTCGGGTTCGCGAGACCGGCGAGCTCAAGATCGTCGGCATCACCGGATCCAACGGCAAGACGACCACCAAGAACCTCCTCGCCCGCATCCTCGAGGACGAGGGCGAGACGGTGGCGCCGCGCGCCTCGTTCAACAATGAGGTGGGCGCCCCCCTCACGATGCTGCGCGTCACCGAGGGCACCCGCTTCCTTGTGAGCGAGTTCGGCGCGAGCGCGCCCGGGGCCATCGCCCACCTCGCCGGGCTTGTCACCCCCGACATCGGCGTCGTGCTCATGGTGGGCATGGCCCACGCCGGCGGCTTCGGCGGCATCGAGTCGACGTTCCACGCCAAGAGCGAGCTGGTGAAGGCGACCCGCGAGGGCGGCCTCGCGGTGCTCAACGCCGACGACCCCCGCGTCGCCGCGATGGCGCCGATCGCGCGCGAGCGCGGGCAGGACGTGCGGTGGTTCGGTCGGGGCGAGCGGGCCGAGGTCCGGGCCGTCGACGTCGAGGTGTCGGCATCCGGCACCCGCGCCGATCTGCTGGTCGACGGAGAACCCTTCACCCTCACCCTGCGGGTGCTCGGCGAGCATCACGTGATGAACGCCCTCGCGGCCCTGGCCGCCGCCACCGCCCTCGGCGTGCCCGCGGCCGACGCGATCGCGCGCCTCGAGACCGTCGAGATCGCCGAGCGCTGGCGCATGCAGCCCCTCGGCTCCGATCGCGTGCGCATCATCAACGACGCGTACAACGCCAGCCCCGACTCGATGGCCGCAGCTCTGCGCACCCTCGCGCAGATCACCGGCCCCGACGAACGCACCGTCGCCGTGCTGGGTGCGATGAGCGAGCTGGGGGAGTACGCCGACGAGGAGCACGACCGGGTCGGGCTTCTGGCCGTGCGCCTGCGCATCCAGCGCATCGTCGTGATCGGCCCCGAGGCGCGCCGTATGTACCTCGAGGCGATCGCCCAGGGCTCGTGGGACGGCGAGGCGGTCTTCTTCGCCGACGCCGACGCGGCCTACGACTACCTTTCGACCGAACTGCGCGACGGTGATCGCGTGCTGGTGAAGTCGTCCAACTCGGCGGGGCTCCGGCACCTCGGCGACCGTCTGGGAGACTTGTTCGCGTGAGATCACTTCTGACTTCGGCTGCGATCTCGCTCGCCTTCACCCTTTTCCTCACCCCGGTCTTCCTCCGCTGGTTCCGCAAGTGGGGCTGGGGGCAGGTCATCCGCACCCCCGAGAACGTGCACAACCCCTCGCACGGTGCGAAGCGCGGCACGCCCACCATGGGCGGAACGATCTTCATCCTCGGCACGATGGTCGGATACTTCATCGGCTCGTACGCCGGGAACAACCCCCCGACCGTGTCGGGACTCCTCGTCCTCTGGCTCATGCTCGGTTTCGGTGTCGTCGGCTTCATCGACGACTACATGAAGATCCGTCAGCAGCGCAGTCTGGGGCTGTCGGGATGGCGCAAGATCGCCGGTCAGGTGATCGTCGCGGTGCCGTTCGCCATCGTCGCCCTGAACTTCCCCAACACCGTCGGGCAGACCGCCGCCTCGGGGTACGTCTCGGTGTTCCGTGACATCCAGCTGCTGTCGTTCTTCGCGCTCGGCCCGATCCTCGGGTGGCTGCTGTACCTGGCGTGGATCTCGCTGATCGGAACGGCCACCTCGAACTCCGTCAACGTGGCCGACGGCCTCGACGGCCTCGCCGCGGGCTCGGGCATCTTCGTCGTCGGCGCCTACAGCCTGATGGCGTTCTGGCAGAACAAGCAGGTCTGCGCCGATGTCCTCGACCCGACCGTGCAAGCCGGCTGCTACGCCGTGCGCGACCCGTTCGACCTGGCGATCGTGGGGGCGTCGTTCGTCGGCGCCCTGGTCGGATTCCTCTGGTGGAACGCCCCCAAGGCGAAGGTCTTCATGGGCGACTGCGGGTCGATGGCGATCGGTGGGGTGATCGCCGCCCTCGCGATCTTCACCCGCACCGAGCTCCTCCTCATCCTCATCGCCGGCGTCTACGTGATCGCCTCGGGATCGGTCATCCTTCAGCGGGCCTACTTCAAGGTGACCCGGGGCAAGCGCCTGTTCCTCATGAGCCCCCTGCACCACCACCTCGAGATGCGCGGGTGGCCCGAGGTCACCATCGTCGTGCGCATGTGGATCATCGCCGGTCTCCTCGCCGTCTCGGGCATCGGATTCTTCTACGTCGAATGGCTGTCCCGCGTATGACCGACCTCTCCACCCTGACCAGCTGGCACGCCGACTGGAAGGGCCTGCGCGTCGTCGTCCTCGGCCTGTCGGTCACCGGCTTCTCAGTCGCCGACACCCTCGCCGAGCTCGGCGCCGAGGTGCTCGTGGTGACGGAGAGAGCGGATGCCGAGTACTCGCGCCTGCTCCCGGTTCTGGGCGTGCGCCTGCACGAGGGTCCGCTCGACACCGTGCCCGCAGAGATGGCGGACTTCGCGCCCGAGGTGGTCGTGGCATCCCCCGGCTTCCCCCCGCACCACCCCGTGATCGCGTGGACGCAGGAGCGGGGCATCGCGCTGTGGGGCGACGTCGAGCTCGCCTGGCGCGTCCGTGACAAGGTGGTCCGCCCGGACGGGCGCCCCGCCGACTGGGTGCTCATCACCGGGACGAACGGCAAGACCACCACCACGCGTCTGACCGCCGAGATGCTCATGACGGCGGGTCAGCGGGCCGTTCCCGTTGGCAACATCGGCACTCCCGTGCTCGACGCCGTGCGCGACCCGGGTGGGTTCGACGTGTTCGTCGTCGAGCTCTCGAGCCACCAGCTCTGGTACCTGAACCAGCAGTCCGGACCCGACGCCCTCTCGCCGCACGCGGCCGTCTGCCTCAACCTCGCCGACGACCATCTCGAGTGGCACGGCGGCGCGGACGCGTACCGCGCGGCGAAGGCCGGCATCTACGCCCGCACGCGCGTGGCCTGCGTCTACAACAAGGCCGACGTCGCGACCCGCGAGATGGTCGAAGACGCCGAGGTCGTCGAGGGCGCGCGCGCCATCGGCTTCGATCTGGGGGTCCCCGGTCCGAGCGACCTCGGTGTGGTCGACGGCATCCTCGTCGATCGGGCCTTCCTCGAAGAGCGCGCCACCTCGGCCCTCGAACTGACGACGGTGGCGGACCTCGCCCAGCGCGGCCTCGCGGCTCCCCACATGGTCGCGAACATCCTCGCTGCCTCGGCCCTCGCACGCTCCCTCGGGGCCACGCCCGCGCACATCCACGACACGCTCGAACGCTTCCGGCTCGACCCGCACCGCATCCAGGTCGTCGGGGCGCACCTCGGAGTCACCTGGGTCGACGACTCGAAGGCGACGAACCCGCACGCGGCGGCCTCATCGCTCGCGGCGTACCCCGGCGCGGTGTGGGTGGTCGGCGGTCTGCTCAAGGGCGTCGACCTGAGCGACCTCGTGCGCGCTCGGGGTGCTTCGGTGCGGGCCGCGATCGTGATCGGCACCGAGCGTGACGAGATCGTGGCGGCGTTCGGGCGACACGCCCCGGCGGTGCCGCTGTTCGAGGTCGACCACGCTGAGACTGAAGACGTCATGGCCCAGGTCGTCGAACTGGCGGCGGGTGTGGCCCGGGAGGGAGACACCGTTCTCCTCGCTCCCGCGGCGGCGTCCTTCGATCAGTTCTCGTCCTACTCCGACCGCGGCGACCGCTTCGCCGAGGCGGTGCGGGCGTGGATCGCGGGCCGAGACGGAGAATCTCGACCGCACGACTGAGGGGACTCGCGTGACCACGACGGCACCTCGGCCGCGGCAGAGCCCCGATGAGCCCGCTCGCGCCGGCCTCGCCGCCCGCGTGTCTCTGGGCAGGGCGTTCCGGCCCGTGCCCAGCGAGTTCCTGCTCATCACCTCGGCGGCGCTCCTGCTCACCGGGTTCGGCCTGGTCATGGTGCTGTCGGCCACCTCGGCGCTCGACGGCGCGCAGAGCCCCTTCGACCATGTCCTCAAGCAGGCCGTCTTCGCCGTCATCGGCATCCCTCTGATGTTCGTGCTCAGCCGTGCTCCGCTGCGCTTCTGGAAGCGCATGGCGTGGCCGGCGCTGATCCTGGCGACCCTCTTCCAGTTGCTCGTGTTCACGCCGCTGGGCATCTCGGCGAACGGTAACCGCAACTGGATCAGCATCGCGGGCATCCAGGCGCAGCCGGCCGAGTTCCTCAAGCTCGCTCTCGCGCTGTGGCTGGGCTACGTCCTGTACCGCAAGCAGACGCTGCTGGGCGACTGGCGACACGTGTTCATCCCGATCGTTCCGGTCTTCGCCCTCGTGGTCGCCACCGTCATGGGCGGAAAAGACCTGGGTACGACGATGATCCTCGTGCTCGTCCTGCTCGGGGCGCTGTTCTTCTCGGGGGTGAAGCTGCGCATCTTCGTGCTGCCGGCCCTCGCTGCCCTCGGCGCGATCGCGTTGTTCGCCATCACGAGCGCCGACCGCATGCGCCGCATCATGAGCTTCCTCGACCAGGACTGCATCGCCAACTACCTCGGCGACTGCTACCAGCCGCTGCACGGCATCTGGGGGCTCGCCGCGGGCGGGATCTTCGGTGTGGGCCTGGGCAACTCGGCCGAGAAGTACGACTGGCTTCCCGCCGCGGCGAACGACTACATCTTCGCGATCGTGGGGGAGGAGATGGGGCTGATCGGCTGCATTGTCGTCCTCGCCCTCTTCGGTCTGTTCGCGGTCGGCGCCTTCCACATCATCCGCCGCACCGACGACCCCTTCGTCCGGATCGTCGCGGGCGGTGTGACCATCTGGATCGTCGGTCAGGCCATGATCAACGTCGCGGTCGTTCTCCGCGTGTTCCCGGTTCTCGGTGTGCCGCTGCCGTTCATGTCGCAGGGCGGAACCTCACTGCTGTCGGTGCTGATCGGGTGCGGTGTGCTGCTGTCGTGCGCGCGGACGCTTCCCGACCGTCGCGCGGCGGGCGAGACGCCTCCGCGGGCGGCGCGGCGGGCCGCGGCATCCGCCCGTCGACCGCGCGGCTGACGCTCGGGGGCGGCGAAGGAGCACCGCCCGATCTGGTTAGGGTCGAACGGTGACGACTTACCTCCTCGCCGGCGGCGGCACCGCCGGGCATGTGAACCCCCTGCTCGCGGTCGCCGACGGACTGCGCGCCCGCGACGCCTCGGCCGACGTGCTCGTGCTCGGCACGCGAGAGGGCCTCGAGTCGCGTCTCGTCCCGCTGCGTGGGTACGAACTGCTCACCGTCGCGAAGGTCCCCTTCCCACGACGCCCCAACGGGGCCGCCGCGGCGTTCCCGGTGCGCTTCCTGCGCGCCGTCGCGCACGTGCGCCGACTCATCCGCTCGCGCGGGGTCGACGTCGTCGTCGGTTTCGGGGGGTACGCGGCGGCGCCCGCCTACGTCGCGGCCCGCCGCGAGCACGTCCCCTTCGTGGTGCACGAGGCCAATGCCAAGCCGGGACTCGCGAACGTGCTGGGGGCGCGGGGCGCCGCGGGCGTCGGCGTCGCCTTCGAAGGCACCCCGCTGCGCGGTGCGAGAGAGGTCGGGATGCCGCTTCGCCGCGAGATCGTCGAGCTCGACGCTCCCGCTCTGCGTGCGGAGGCCGCCGCGCACTTCGGGCTCGACGCGCAGAAGCCGACGCTGCTGGTGTTCGGGGGGTCGCTCGGTGCGCTGCGGTTGAACACCGCGTTCGGCGGGGCCTGGCGCGACGTCCTCGACGCCGGTTGGCAGCTGCTGCACGTGACGGGACAGAACTCCGACCTGCCCGATCCGGGCGTCGAGGGCTATGCCGTCGTCCGGTACGTGGACCGCATGGACCTCGCCTTCGCTCTCGCCGACTTCGTGGTGTCGCGCTCGGGTGCCGCGACCGTCAGTGAGATCAACGCCCTCGGCATCCCCGCCGTGTACGTGCCTTACGCGGTCGGCAACGGCGAGCAGAGCCTGAACGCCGCCGCGGCCGTCCGTGCCGGGGCCGCGCTGCTCATCGCCGACGCCGATCTCACGCCCGACCGGGTCCGCGCCGAGATCGTCCCGCTGCTCGCCGACGAGGACCGGCGGACCGCGATGCGCGATGCGGCGGCGCGCACCGGCATCCGGACCGGGACCGAGAACGTGATCGCCCTCGTCGACCGGGCTCTCGCCCGCTGAGCCGCGCCCGGTCCCGTCGCGGCGCGTCCGCCCGCGGAGGCTCCGTCGGCCGCGCCCCCAGCGCGCCGGGGCCGACGCGCAGGATCGGCGACGTAAACTCGCAGACGCCATGATCAGACCCGACCTGAGCCTCCCCATCCCCGAGACCATCACCTCCGCGCACTTCATCGGCGTGGGGGGATCGGGCATGTCCGGACTCGCCCGCATGTTCCTCGACCGCGGTATCCGGGTCTCCGGCTCCGACCGTTCCGACAGTGCCGCCCTGCGCGACCTCGCCGCCCGCGGCGCGACCGTGCACGTCGGGCACGACGCCGCCCACCTGGGCGACGCCGACACCGTCGTCCACACGGGTGCGATCTGGCCCGAGAACCCCGAGTTCGTCACCGCCAGAGAGCGCGGGCTGCACGTGATCCACCGCTCGCAGGCGCTGCACTGGCTCATCGGCGGTCGTCGCCTCGTCTCGGTCGCGGGTGCCCACGGCAAGACCACCTCGACCGGCATGATCGTGACCGCCCTGCGCGCCCTCGAGGTCGACCCGACCTTCGTCAACGGCGGTGTCATCGCCGACCTCGGCGCGTCCAGCGGAACCGGCTCCGACGACCTCGTCGTGATCGAGGCCGACGAGTCCGACGGCACGTTCGAGCTCTACGACACCTCGGTCGCGCTCATCACCAACGTCGACCCCGACCACCTCGACCACTACGGCTCGCGCGACGCATTCGACGCGGCCTTCGCCCGCTTCGCGAACGCCGCCCGTGAGGCCGTCGTGATCTCGGCCGACGATCCCGGCGCGCGTTCCGTGCGCGAGCGCATCACCCACGCGAACGTCGTCACGTTCGGCGAGGACGCCGCAGCCGACCTCCGCCTCAGCGGCATCCGCACCGACGGACCCGTCGCCTTCACCCTCTCCGCCGACGGCGAGAGCGTCGACGTGCACCTGCGGGTGCCGGGCGCCCACAACGCGGTCAACGCCGCCGGCGCGGTCGCCGTGCTGCGCGTGCTCGGGCACTCGCTGTCCGATGCGGCACGCGCGGTCGAGGGCTTCGGCGGCACGGTCCGCCGTTTCGAGCTGCACGGCGTGCAGCAGGGCGTCAGCGTGTACGACGACTACGCGCACCACCCGACCGAGGTCGCCGCGGCGCTGTCCGCGGCGCGAACGGTCGTGGGCGAGGGGCGCATCATCGCGATCCAGCAGCCCCACACGTACTCGCGCACGCAGGAGATGTACCGCGAGTTCGCCGAGGTGCTCGAGTCGCACGCCGACCACACCGTCATGCTCGACGTGTACGGGGCCCGTGAAGACCCGGTGCCCGGGGTCACCGGAGAGCTCGTCAGCGGCGCGTTCGCCGATCCGTCCCACGTGCACTACGTCCCCGACTGGCAGGCGGCGGCCGATTACACGGCTCGGATCGCCCGACCGGGTGACTACGTCATCACCCTCGGGTGCGGCAACGTCTACCAGATCATCCCCCAGGTGCTCGAGGCGCTGTCCCGCACCGAGGCCGCGGCGGTCTGACCGTGGAGCGGCCGTCGCCCCTGCCGTCCTCGCCGGAGTCCGCTCGCCGTGCGAAGGCTGCTCGGGCCTCGATGCCCCGGCAGACGGCATCCGTCGACGAGACCTCCGCGGTCGACACCCGAGCGCGTCCGCTCGACGGCGGCTTCGCCGCGGAGGATCCGGATGCCGGGGGAGCGGGGCTGCGCGATGTGTGGCGGGCCTCGCGGGCCCGGCGGCGGGCGCTCTCCGCGGAGGTGCGCCGCTTCACGGTGCGCCAGCGGCGTCGTCGGAACATCTGGATCGGTGTGATCTCGGCGTTCCTCGTCATGGGCCTCGGTACGGCGGGCGTGGCGTACAGCCCGCTCTTCGCCGTCGAGAAGATCGACGTGGTCGGCACCTCGCAGCTCGACCCGGCGGCGGTGTCCGCCGCCCTGGGCGACCAGGTCGGCGTCCCGCTCGCGATGGTCGACGACAGCGCCGTGAAGGCGGCGCTCGTGCGCTTCCCGCTCGTGGAGTCGTACACCCTCGAGGCGCGCCCGCCCCACGACCTCGTGGTGCGCATCGTCGAGCGGACCCCCATCGGCGCCATGCAGTCCGCGGCGGGTTTCACGGT
Source organism: Microbacterium sp. Leaf203 (assembly GCF_001421275.1). Taxonomy (NCBI): domain Bacteria; kingdom Bacillati; phylum Actinomycetota; class Actinomycetes; order Micrococcales; family Microbacteriaceae; genus Microbacterium; species Microbacterium sp. Leaf203. Next base: position 1,753,964 of record NZ_LMKF01000022.1, read on the forward strand.
GGTGGATGCCGCCGGGGTGGCGCTGTCGACGACGCCCGACGCCCCCGCCGGTCAGCCCGTGCTCGACATCGCCGGCGGAACGGATTCGGCGGCCTTCCGCGCCGCGGGTCGCGTGGTGCGCTCCCTGCCGGATGCCGTGCGGGCGCAGGTGACGGCCGTATCGGCCTCGACGCCCGACGACGTGACGCTGACGCTCGGCGCGTCGGGGTCGAAGGTCGTGTGGGGGAGCGCCGACCGCTCGGCCGAGAAGGCGGTGGTGCTCGACCGCTTGATGCAGAAGAGCCCGCCGGACAAGGCCAAGGAGTACGACGTGACGTCGCCCGAGGCGGGCGTCGTCCGCTGATCTTCGAGGCGATGTTCCAACACGCCGCGTGTCGGGCGGGCGGGGTCGGATCCGCCGCCTACCTTCGAGCTAAGGAATTGCATACCGGGCAATTCTTTAACCCTCAACATGAGGTTTAAAGTTTCGGGTTCGGGGACAAACGGAGGCCGGCATGAGCCACAACCAGAACTACCTCGCCGTGATCAAGGTCGTCGGTGTGGGCGGGGGCGGCGTCAACGCTGTCAACCGCATGATCGAGCTCGGCCTTCGCGGCGTGGAGTTCATCGCGATCAACACCGACGCGCAGGCGCTGCTGATGAGCGACGCCGACGTCAAGCTCGACGTCGGTCGTGAGCTCACCCGCGGCCTCGGCGCCGGCGCCGATCCCGAGGTCGGCCGACGCGCCGCCGAGGATCACGCCGAAGAGATCGAAGAGGCGCTCCGCGGCGCCGACATGGTCTTCGTCACCGCGGGTGAGGGCGGCGGAACCGGCACCGGCGGCGCCCCCGTCGTCGCCAAGATCGCCAAGTCGATCGGCGCCCTGACCATCGGTGTCGTGACCAAGCCCTTCTCGTTCGAGGGCCGTCGTCGCCAGAGCCAGGCCGAGGGCGGGGTGCAGCGCCTGAAAGAAGAGGTCGACACCCTCATCGTCGTCCCGAACGACCGCCTGCTCGAGATCAGCGACCGCGGCATCTCGATGATCGAGGCGTTCGCCACGGCCGACCAGGTGCTGCTCGCCGGTGTCCAGGGCATCACCGACCTCATCACGACCCCCGGTCTCATCAACCTCGACTTCGCCGACGTCAAGTCGGTCATGCAGGGGGCCGGCTCCGCACTCATGGGCATCGGCTCGTCCCGTGGCGCCGACCGAGCGATCAAGGCCGCCGAGCTCGCCGTCGAGTCCCCGCTCCTCGAGGCCTCGATCGAGGGTGCGCACGGCGTGCTGCTGTCGATCCAGGGTGGCTCGAACCTCGGCATCTTCGAGATCAACGACGCCGCCCAGCTGGTGAAGGAGGCCGCGCACCCCGAGGCCAACATCATCTTCGGTACGGTCATCGACGACACGCTCGGCGACGAGGTGCGGGTCACCGTCATCGCCGCCGGTTTCGATGGGGGAGAGCCCTCGCTTCGGATCGACGCGGTCGGCGCCCAGCGCCCGGTCTCGGCGCCCGTCGTGCCCGTCATCGCCGCCGACGACGTCGCCCGCGACCTCGACGCGGCCGAGGAGCAGAAGGCGGCGACCGAGCGCGCGCCCGAGCGTCGCCCCGAGCCGGCACCCGTCACGGCCCGCGTGCCCGAGACCTCGTACGACGGCGGCTACGCCGACGACGACCTCGACGTGCCCGACTTCCTGAAGTAAGAACCAACGGTACGACGAGCGGGTCCGGTGTCCACCGGGCCCGCTCTCGTCGTCGAAGGAGCAGCATGGACACCGCCCTTGCCGAGCGACTCGCCGCCGTCGACGAGCGAATCCGAGACGCCGCCCGCGCCGCGCACCGCGACCCCGGCGAGATCACCCGCATCGTGGTCACGAAATTCCACCCGGCATCCCTCGTCACCGAACTGCACGCGCTGGGAGTCCGGCACGTGGGCGAGAACCGGCAACAGGAACTCACGGCCAAACGCGCGGAGCTCGACGGGCTCGCGGATCTCACCTGGCACTTCATCGGCCAGGCCCAGACCAACAAGGCGCGCGCGGTGCGGGCGGGAGCGGATGCCGTTCACTCGGTCGACCGATCCCGCATCGCCGACGCGCTGCACGCCGCCGGCGCCGAGGGCGACCTCCTCGACGTCCTCGTGCAGGTGAACCTCACCGACGACCCCGGTCGCGGGGGAGTCGTCCCCGACGCCGTCGAAGAACTGGCCGCCCACGTGGCGGGGCTGTCGACCCTGCGGCTGCGCGGGGTGATGGCCGTCGCTCCACTCGACGAAGAACCCGCTCGCGCGTTCGAGCGACTGCACCGTTGCGCCGACGCGGTGCGCTCCGTCGTCCCCGACGCGCGGTGGATCTCGGCGGGCATGACCGGCGATTTCCCCGAGGCGATCGCAATGGGCGCGACACACCTGCGGATCGGCTCCGCAATCACGGGCCCGAGGCCCCCGCGCGACTAGCCTCGGACCAGACGAGCGAACGGAGGATGCGATGTCGAACCCCCTCAAGAAGACGATGGTGTACCTGGGCCTCGCCGACGAGGAAGATACCTATGAGGAGACGGCGCCGCAGCCCATCGCGCGCAAGCAGCCCACAGCTGCTGCTCCCCTCGAGAAGGCCGCGCCGGTGACCCCCCTGCACCGTCCCGCCGTGGTGCGCCAGCCCGCGGCCGGACCCGTGAGTGAGATCCTCACGGTGCACCCCAAGCAGTATCGCGACGCGCAGACGATCGCCGAGAACTTCCGCGAGGGAATCCCGGTCATCATCAACCTGTCGCAGATGAGCGACGCCGACGCGCGTCGCCTGATCGACTTCGCGAGCGGACTCTCGCTCGGGCTGTACGGACGCATCGAGCGGGTGACGAGCAAGGTGTTCCTGCTCTCGCCCGAGAACATCGCCGTCTCCGGCGACGGTGCGATCGCGCAGGCCGATCCCGAGGCTGCGCCCTTCGCGTCCCAGTAACAGTGGCCGTTCTGAGCCTCGTCGGCTCCATCCTCAGTGCGGTCCTGTTCATCTTCATCGTGCTGCTGCTCGCGCGCCTCGTGCTCGAGTACATCCCGATGTTCAACCGGGAGTGGCGCCCTCGCGGCGTCACCCTCGTGTTGGCAGAGATCGTCTACACCGTGACGGACCCGCCCATCAAGCTGATCCGTCGCTTCATCCCCCCCCTGCGCATCGGGGGGATCGCGATCGATTTCGGTTTCGCGATCGTGATGTTCGTCTGCTTCATGCTGTTGAGCGTGACGCGGTCCCTCGCGGCCGTGTGACGCCCCGCCGCCGCTTCTGCACCCGTGATCTTCGACACCGGTGGAGGGCGGCGGCTATGCTGTTCCGAAGCGGTACGCCCCGGTGCGACACCCCCACAGTTCCGACATCAGAGCTCTCGAAAGAGGAAACACCATGGCACTGACCCCCGATGACGTCGTCACCAAGCAGTTCCAGCACGTGCGCTTCAAGGAGGGCTTCGACCCCGACGAGGTCGACGACTTCCTCGACGAGATCGTCGTCGAGTGGCGCAAGACGATCGCCGAGAACGAAGAGCTGAAGACCAAGCTCGCGGCGTACGAGTCCGGCGAGGCCGCTCCGGCCGCCGCCGAAGCCCCCGCCGAGGCCCCCAAGGTCGAAGAGCCGGTCGTCGCCGAGACGCCCGCTCCGGCACCCGTCGCCTCCACCCCGTCGCACGACGCCGAGCCCGCCGCCCAGAGCGCCGGCATCATCGAGCTCGCGCAGCGTCTGCACGACGAGCACGTCGCCGAGGGTAAGGCCCAGCGCGACCAGCTCATCGGCGAGGCGCAGGCCCAGGCGGCATCCATCGTCGCCGAGGCCGAGCAGAAGGGCCGCGAAGAGCGCGCCCGTCTCGAGAAGGAGCGCACCACGCTCGAGGGTCGCATCACCGAGCTGCGCAATTTCGAGCGCGACTACCGCTCGCAGCTGCGTTCGTACATCGAGGGTCAGCTCCGCGACCTCGACACCACCGCGACGTCCTCGGGCTCGACGCCGGTGTCGGCGATCGGTCTGTAGGCCGACTCTTTGCGCAGTCGACCTCCTCTGCGTACGGCGGCGGCCGGCGTCACCATCGCGATTCTCGCGGTGCTGGTGCTGGCCGCCGACCAGTTTGCGAAGAACGCCGCGATCGCCGCTCTCCCCTCGGAGCGCGTGGTCCCGATCATCGGCGACTTCCTGCAGTTCTATCTCGTCCGTAACCCCGGTGCGGCGTTCTCGCTCGGCGAGGGCGTCACGTGGGTGTTCACGATCGCCCTCGCGGTCGTCGCGTGCGTGATCGTCTACCTCGGCGTCCGTCGCGTGCGTTCGCGTCTGTGGGCAGTCGTTCTGGGGCTGCTCCTCGGCGGTGTGCTGGGCAACCTCACCGACCGCCTCATCCGCGAACCCGGCTTCCCCGTGGGGCACGTCGTGGACTTCATCTCGACACCCTGGATGATGCCCGCGATCTACAACGTCGCGGACATGTTCATCGTCACGATGATGATCTCGGTGGCGGTCCTCGTGCTGTTCGGGCTGAAGCTCGACGGCTCGCGCGAGACCAAGGCGTCCCGAGCCGCGGCGGAGTCCGCCGACGGCGCGGTCGATGCTCCGGCCGACCCGGGCGCCCGCTGACATGGAGTCGCGGAGCCTGCCCGTCCCCGACGGGCTCGACGGGACGCGTATCGACCAGGGTCTGGCCAAGATGCTCGGGTTCTCCCGCACGTTCGCGGCCGAGGTCGCCGACGCGGGCGGGGTGAGCGTCGACGGTCGGGTGGCCGGGCGCTCCGATCGTCTGCGCGCCGGCACCTGGCTGAACGTCGAGTGGGAGCCCAAGCGCGAACCCGAGATCGTGCCGGTCGCGGTCCCCGACCTCGGGATCGTGCACGACGACGACGACATCGTCGTGGTCGACAAGCCCGCGGGCGTCGCCGCGCACCCCTCCGTGGGGTGGGACGGTCCGACCGTGCTCGGGGCCCTCGCCGCGGCCGGATTCCGCATCGCCACGAGCGGCCCCGCCGAGCGGCGCGGCGTCGTGCACCGCCTCGACGCGGGGACGAGCGGGCTCATGGTGGTCGCCAAGACCGAGCGCGCGTACACGCTGCTCAAGAGCGCCTTCAAAGAGCGCGAGGTCGACAAGATCTACCACGCTGTCGTGCAGGGGCACCCGGACCCGCTCGCCGGCACCATCGACGCGCCGATCGGGCGGCATCCGCACCACTCGTGGAAGTTCGCCGTGACCCCGGACGGCAAGGACTCGGTGACCCACTACGAGACGCTCGAGGCCTTCCCTCGCGCCTCTCTGCTCGAGATCCACCTCGAGACCGGCCGCACCCATCAGATCCGCGTGCACATGGCGGCGCACCGGCACCCCTGCGCCGGAGACCCGCTGTACGGCGCGGACCCGACCCTGTCCGCGCGCCTCGGGCTGACGCGGCAGTGGCTGCACGCGCATCGCCTGGCGTTTACGCACCCCGGCACGGGGGAATGGGTCGAGTTCGAATCGCCCTACCCGGCGGATCTGGCGCACGCCCTCGAGCTGCTCGGCGACGGGGCCTGAGAGCGCCCCTCCGCGACGATCGGCGGAGGGGATGCCACCACCCGGCGACGCGCCCGGGTCGGCGCGTCGAACTGGGCGCGGGCTGCGAACTTCAGCGGTCGATGTCGGAGGCCGAACGTAGACTCGACCCGTGGCAGCTGACTCCTTCGTTCACCTTCACGTGCACAGCGAGTATTCGATGCTCGATGGCGCGGCCCGCATCGGTCCGATGGTCCAAGAGGCCGTCAAACAGGGCATGCCGGCCATCGCCGTGACCGACCACGGCAACACGTTCGCGGCCTACGAGTTCTACAAGACGGCGAAAGACGCCGGCATCAAGCCGATCATCGGCATCGAGGCCTACGTCACCCCCGGAACCCACCGTTCCGACAAGACCCGTGTCCGCTGGGGTACTCCCGAGCAGCAGAGCGACGACGTCTCGGGTTCGGGCGCGTACACGCACATGACCCTGCTGTCCGAGACCACGCAGGGCATGCACAACCTCTTCCGCCTGTCGTCCAAGGCGAGCATGGAGGGCTACTACTTCAAGCCCCGCATGGACCGCGAACTGCTGCAGACCTACAGCAAGGGCCTCATCGCGACGACCGGGTGTCCCTCGGGCGAAGTGCAGACGCGTCTGCGCCTCGGGCAGTACGAGGCCGCCCGGGCCGCCGCCGCCGAGTTCCAGGACATCTTCGGCAAAGACAACTACTTCGCCGAGATCATGGACCACGGTCTGTCGATCGAGCGGCGCGTCATGGGCGACCTGCTGAAGCTGTCGAAAGATCTCGGCATCCCGTTGCTCGGCACGAACGACCTCCACTACACGCACCAGCACGACGCGACGAGTCACGCCGCCCTGTTGTGCGTGCAGTCGGGCTCGACGCTCGACGACCCGAAGCGCTTCAAGTTCGACGGCGACGGCTACTACGTCAAGTCACCCGCCGAGATGCGCCAGGTGTTCCGCGACCACCCCGAGGCGTGCGACAACACGCTGCTGATCGCCGAGCGCTGCGACGTCGAGTTCGACACCTCCGCCAACTACATGCCGCGGTTCCCCGTCCCCGAGGGCGAGACCGAGGGCAGCTGGATGATCAAAGAGGTCGAGAACGGCCTCAACGACCGGTACCCCGGGGGCATCCCCGACGCCGTGCGCAAGCAGGCCGAGTACGAGACCGACGTCATCCTGCAGATGGGATTCCCGGGCTACTTCCTCGTCGTCGCCGACTTCATCAACTGGGCCAAGCGCAACGGCATCCGCGTCGGCCCGGGTCGTGGTTCGGGTGCCGGGTCGATGGTCGCGTACGCGATGAAGATCACCGACCTCGACCCCCTGCAGCACGGCCTGATCTTCGAGCGGTTCCTCAACCCCGACCGCGTCTCCATGCCCGACTTCGACGTCGACTTCGACGACCGTCGCCGCGGCGAGGTCATCCAGTACGTCACCGAGAAGTACGGCGACGAGCGCGTCGCGCAGATCGTGACCTACGGCACGATCAAGGCCAAGCAGGCCCTGAAGGACGCCGGTCGCGTGCTGGGCTTCCCCTTCAGCATGGGCGACCGCCTCACCAAGGCCATGCCCCCGGCCGTGATGGGCAAGGACATGCCGCTCGACGGCATGTTCAACCCCGAGCACCCGCGGTACAAAGAGGCGAGCGAGTTCCGCACCCTCATCGAGACCGACGCCGAAGCCAAGACGGTGTTCGACACCGCCCTCGGGCTCGAGAACCTGAAGCGCCAGTGGGGCGTGCACGCCGCCGGCGTCATCATGTCGAGCGAGCCGCTCATCGACATCATCCCGATCATGCGCCGCGAGCAGGACGGCCAGATCGTCACGCAGTTCGACTACCCGGCGTGCGAGTCGCTCGGTCTGATCAAGATGGACTTCCTGGGGTTGCGAAACCTCACGATCATCAACGATGCGCTCGACAACATCGAGGCCAACCGCGGCCACCCCCTCGTGCTCGAAGACCTCGACCTCGACGACGCGGCGTCGTACGAGCTGCTCGCGCGCGGAGACACGCTCGGGGTGTTCCAGCTCGACGGCGGGCCCATGCGCTCGCTCCTGCGCCTCATGAGACCCGACAACTTCGAGGACATCTCGGCGGTGCTCGCGCTCTACCGCCCGGGCCCGATGGGCGTGAACTCGCACATCAACTACGCGCTGCGCAAGAACAAGCAGCAAGAGATCGAGCCGATCCACCCCGAGCTCGAAGAGCCTCTCGCCGACATCCTCGACACCACCTACGGCCTGATCGTCTACCAGGAGCAGGTGATGGCGGTCGCCCAGCGCGTCGCCGGGTACACCCTCGGTCAGGCCGACCTCTTGCGTCGCGCGATGGGTAAGAAGAAGAAGAGCGAGCTCGACAAGCAGAAAGAGATCTTCTTCGGCGGTATGACCGAGCGCGGGTTCGGCGACGTCGCGCAGCAGACGCTCTGGAAGGTGCTCGAGTCGTTCGCCGACTACGCCTTCAACAAGGCGCACACCGCGGCCTACGGGCTCGTGTCGTACTGGACGGCCTACCTCAAGGCGCACTACCCGGCCGAGTACATGGCCGCCCTGCTCACGAGCGTCGGGGACTCGAAGGACAAGATGGCGGTCTACCTCAACGAGTGCCGCCGCATGGGCATCAAGGTGCTCCCGCCCGACGTCAACGAGTCGATCCGGTACTTCGCGGCCGTCGGCGAAGACATCCGCTTCGGCCTCGGCGCCGTCCGCAACGTGGGCACCAACGTCGTCGACGGGATCGTGGCGTCACGGCAAGAGGCCAAGTACACGTCGTTCCACGACTTCCTCGCGAAGGTCCCCGCGCACGCGGCGAACAAGCGCACCGTCGAGTCGCTCATCAAGGCCGGGGCGTTCGATTCGCTCGGGTCCACGCGCCGTGCGCTCATCGAGGTGCACGAAGACGCCTGCGAGGGCGCCGTGATCGACAAGAAGCGCGAGGCGAACGGCGAGGTCGGCTTCGACTTCGACTCGCTGTGGGACGAACCCCAACAGGTCGTCAAGGTGCCCGAACGGCCCGAGTGGACCAAGAAGGACAAATTGGCGTTCGAGCGAGAGATGCTCGGCCTGTACGTGTCCGACCACCCGTTGGCCGGTCTCGAGGTGCCCCTCGCGAAGCACGCGTCCACCTCGATCCACGACCTGCTCGCTTCCGAAGACGTGCAGGACGGCGACCAGGTGACGGTCGCCGGTCTGCTGACGAGCGTGCAGCACCGCGTCGCGAAGCAGAGCGGAAACCCCTACGGCATGGTCACCGTCGAGGACTTCAACGGCGAGGTGACCGTGATGTTCATGGGCAAGACCTACGCGGAATTCGCTCCGATCCTGCAGGGCGATTCGATCCTCGTGGTCCGCGGACGCGTCTCGCGTCGCGACGACGGACTCAACCTGCACGCCCAGAGCGCCTTCGCCCCCGACCTCGAAGGCCTCGACGACGCGGGCGGACTCACCCTCGTCGTTCCCGAGCAGCGCGCGAACGAGGCGCTCGTCGGCGAGCTCGCGCAGATGCTGCAACGTCACTCCGGATCGACCGAGGTCGTCCTCAAGTTGCACAAAGGCGGCTCCGCCAAGGTGTTCGAGGTGCCGATGCCCGTTCGCGTGACCGCCGACCTGTTCGGCGAGCTCAAGGGCCTCCTCGGCCCGAACTGCCTCGGTTGACCCGCGCGCCCCCGCGGCGCGTTTCAACCCCAGCTCGTTCTGGACACCCCCTGGTTAGGATGACCGGGCGCTTGCCGCCCTCCGAAAGGACCACCGTGACCGATTCGACCCCCCACGACGGCTTCACGCCCACCGACCCCGATCGCCTCGACGGCCCCCGTGTCGACGAGAGCGCGCCCTCCGAACCCACCGGTGCCCGCCGACAGGGCACGGGCGATCGCGCCGCCGACGCGGGCGACACCTTCACCCACGACACCGGCGCCGTCGATGCCGGGTCCCGCGGTGCCTCTCTTCCGGCCGCGGCGCACGCCAACGCCCACACGGGTAGCCGTCCCGTCGTCGACGGCCGTGACGCCCGCCCGAACTACGGTGTCGGTCCGTTCTCGGTCCGGGAGGTCGCCCTGCTCGGCATCTGGGTCGTCGCGTTCCTCGTCTCGTTCTTCCGCACTAACATCCTCGAGTCCGGTTCGAGCGTCCTGATCGGCGGGGCGAACGTCTGGCTCTCGGGCCTGTGGTGGATCCCCGCGATCGCCCTGCCGACCGTCGCCGTGGGACTGGTGGTGCTCCGTCGCCTCTCCCCGCAGGGCATCCGCCGCGTCGGCTCGCTCGGCATCGACCAGTTCGCCTCGGTCGCGTTCACGATCTCCGCCCTCGTGTGGGTCTCGTGGGTGTGGGACGCCGTCGCCGTGTACGCCTCGAACACCGTCTGGACGCGTTCCTGGGTCATCTGGGTCGAGGCCGTCCTGCTGCTGGCGGGTGTGGTCCTCACGGTCTTCGCGCCTTTCATCCCGCCGTTCTCCGCCGACTTCCGCGACCGTGAAGAAATCCCCGCTCATCGCAACGCGCGACCCATCCGCCCGGTCGTCGCGCGCCCGCGCACGCCCCGCACGCCCTCGACCCCGGGCTCCGCGCGTGCCGCCGCCGCCCACTCGAGCGCCCACGTCGACGCGGATGCCCCTACGCCCGGCACCTACACCGGCTCGACCGACCTGGCGCACGACCCCGCGCCCGCGACGAGCGTGCTCCCCGCTCACTCCGACGCCAACGACACCGACGTCTTCGCGCCGCTGCGCGCCGATGACGATCGTGACGACGCGGACGCTCATGACGACCACTCGCGCTGGGCTGCCCCGGCCGGCGACGAGCCCACGGCCGAGCAGCGTGCCGCGCACGACGACCACCCGCACGCGCAGGCGTTCTGGGCGCTGGCTCCCGAGGAGCGCGAGATCGTCGACGACTACGGCACGCCGATCTTCCGGATTGGGCCGACGGCGTGGGCGCTCGTGATCGAGGATCGCGGCGAGACGTTCGTCGTCCGTCACGACGACGGCCGCATCGGTTACCTGCACGACGTCTCCGGCGTCACGCGCGGCTGAGCAGAGCCTGCGAGCCGCCCGCCCCGCGCGAGGCGGCTCGCAGGCGCCGGTAGCCTTGAAGACATGCTTCGCACGATCGATCTCCGCGGCCGCGTGCTCTCGCCGGCCGAGTTCCTGGCCGTCGTCCCGCGGGCCGACGCCGCGCGCGACGAGGCCCTCGCCACCGCGGCGCGTCTCGTCGACGACGTCGCGCGCCGGGGCGAAGAAGCACTCCGCGAGCAGGCCGCCCGTTTCGACCGGGTGAGCGACCACGCCCTCCGCGTGCCCGCGGACCACCTCGATGAGGCACTGCGCGATCTCGATCCCGGCATCCGTGCCGCTCTGGACGAGGCGATCGTGCGCGTGCGCAAGGCCTCCGCCGCCCAGGTGCCCGCGCCGGTCGTCACCGAACTCGGCGAGGGTGCGCGCGTGACGCAGCGGTGGCAGCCGGTGCGACGCGTCGGACTCTACGTCCCGGGTGGCAAGGCCGTGTACCCCTCGAGCGTCGTGATGAACACCGTGCCCGCGCAGGTCGCGGGTGTGCGCGAGGTCGCCCTCGCATCCCCGCCGCAGGCGGCGTTCGGCGGCCGCGTGCACCCCGTCATCCTGGCCGCCGCCAAGCTCCTGGGTGTCACCGAGGTCTACGCGATGGGGGGAGCGGGTGCCATCGGCGCCTTCGCCTACGGGGTGGCCGAGATCGGGCTCGACCCGGTCGACGTCGTGACCGGGCCCGGCAACAACTTCGTCGCCTCCGCCAAGCGCGCCGTGGCCGGTCGCGTCGGCACCGACTCCGAGGCCGGGGCGACCGAGATCCTCGTCGTCGCCGACGACAGTGCGGTCCCCGCTCTCGTCGCGGCCGATCTCGTCAGCCAGGCCGAGCACGACGAGCAGGCCTCGGCCGTGCTGGTCACCGACTCCGTCGACGTGGCAGAGGCCGTCCGGGCCGCACTGCCCGAGCGCGTCGCCGCGACCCGCCACACCGAGCGCGTGACGGCGGCGTTCCACGGGCCGCAGTCGGCGGTCGTCCTGGTCGACGACCTCGCCCAGGCGACAGCGTTCAGCAACGCCTACGCCCCCGAGCACCTCGAGCTGCACCTCGCCGACCCTCGTCCCGAGGATTTCGTGAACGCCGGGGCCGTGTTCGTCGGCCCGTACACGCCGGTCAGCCTCGGCGACTACCTCGCCGGCAGCAACCACGTGCTCCCGACCGGGGGACAGGCGCGGTACGGAGCGGGGTTGTCGGCGGCGACCTTCCTGCGCCCGCAGCAGGTCGTCGAGTACGACCGAGAGGCCCTCGCCCGGGTGCGCGACGCCATCGTCACCCTGGCCGACGCCGAAGCGCTCCCCGCGCACGGCGAGGCCGTGACCGCGCGCTTCGACGCGTAGTCTGGCGGCGTCATGCACTGTCCCTTCTGCCGCAACCCGGACTCCCGCGTCATCGACTCGCGCACCAGCGACGACGGCCTCAGCATCCGTCGCCGTCGCCAGTGCCCGAAGTGCGGGGGGCGCTTCTCGACCGTCGAGACCGCGAGTCTCAACGTGATCAAGCGCTCCGGGGTCGTCGAGCCGTTCAGTCGCGAGAAGGTGATGTCGGGCGTCCGCAAGGCGTGCCAGGGGCGACCGGTGACCGACGCCGACCTGGCAGTGCTCGCCCAGCAGGTCGAAGAGAACATCCGCCAGACCGGCTCGTCGCAGATCGAGGCGAACGAGATCGGCCTGTCGATCCTCGGCCCGCTGCGAGAGCTCGACGAGGTCGCTTACCTGCGCTTCGCCAGCGTCTACCAGGCGTTCGATTCGCTCGACGACTTCGACGCCGCGATCGCGCAGCTGCGCGCCGACCACGCGGAGCGTTCCTCCGGGCGGGCCGGCGAGTCCGACCCGGTCCAGTAATCTGGCGGGGATGTATCCCCTTCTCTTCCGTACGGTCCTGACCCGCTTCGATCCCGAGTTCGCGCACCATCTGGGCGCCCTCGTCATCCGTGTCGCGGGCGTGGAGCCGGTGGCATCCCTCGTCCGTCGCTTCACGGCGCCCGCGCCCGCGCAGCGCGTGCACGCTCTGGGACTGACGTTCGATTCGCCGTTCGGCGTCGCCGCGGGCTTCGACAAGAACGTCACGATGGTCGGCGGCCTCGGCGCCCTCGGCTTCGGTCACGTTGAGGTGGGGACGATCACCGCCCTCGCGCAGCCCGGCAACCCGCGGCCCCGCCTGTTCCGGCTCGTCGCCGACCGCGCGGTGATCAACCGCATGGGTTTCAACAACGACGGAGCGGTCGCCGCCGCGGCGAAGCTGCGCCGCCTGCGACGAGCCCGTCGGCGCCCGGTGATCGGGGTGAACATCGGCAAGAGTCGTGTGGTCGCCGTCGACGACGCCACGACCGACTACGTCCGCAGTGCCCGTCTGCTGGCTCCGCTCGCCGACTACCTCGTCGTCAACGTGTCCTCGCCGAACACGCCCGGTCTACGCGGCCTGCAGGCGGTCGAGACGCTGCGTCCGTTGCTGACGGAGGTGCGGGATGCCGCGGGCGACACGCCCCTGCTCGTGAAGATCGCTCCGGACCTCGATGACGCCGAGGTGCAGGACATCGCGCGTCTCGCCGTGGATGCCGGACTCTCGGGGATCATCGCGACCAACACGACGATCGCGCGCACGGGACTTTCGACCGATGCCGCGAAGGTCGAGGCGATGGGCGCCGGTGGACTGTCGGGGGCGCCGCTCAAGGCCCGCGCCGCCGAGGTGCTGCGGCTGGTGCGCGCCGCGGTGCCGGAGGAGTTCGTCGTCATCTCGGCCGGGGGAGTGGAGACCGCCGACGACGTCCGCGAGCGTCTCGCGGCCGGGGCGACGCTCGTGCAGGGGTACACCGGGTTCTTGTACCGCGGTCCGCTGTGGGCCCGGCAGATCAACCGCGGTCTCGCTCGCGCCCGCTGAGGCTCCGCCGCGCGGTCGCGCACACGCAGAAGCGGCGCGCCCGAAGGCGCGCCGCTTCGTCGAAGAGGGACCGGGTCAGACCGGGTACTGTCCGCGCTTGACCTGGGCCTTGGGCAGGCGCATGAAGCGCATCTGGACGGTGCGCATCGCGGCGTACCAGCCGAGGCCCTTCTCGAGTCGGCCTTCGCCGAACTTCTCTTTGGCGGCCCGCTTGATGCGGATCGAGGTGATGATCATGTCGCCGACGACGAAGAGGATGAAGATCCACAGCGCGACGAACGACCAGTACTGGAAGAACGACACGGGGATCAGGGTCGCCACGATGACGAGGATCATGAACGGCATCACGCCCTCGCCGAGGTGCCAGCCGGCGTCGACGAAGTCGCGGGCGAAGCGGCGCTGCGGGCCGCGGTCGCGGACGGGCAGGTACTTTTCTTCACCGGCGGCCATGCCGATGCGGGCCTTCTCGCGTTGAGCGGCGAGCTCTGCGCGTGCGCGGGCCTTGGCCTCTTTGGTGTCGGGCACGAGGGGGCGCTTGCGGGCGGCCTCCTGCTCGGCGCGCGACGGGGTCGCGCGGCCCTTGCCCGAACCGAGCTCCGTCGGCTCGACGGGGGTGTCGTTGGGTGCGGGTGCGGGGGACTTGGCCACGGGAAACCTCGGTGCTTCACTGATCGGGAGATTTAAGATTACCCGCATGACCCTCGACCTGTCCCGGCAGGACGCTGTGCAAAAAGCAGCGGACGCCGGCATCCCCTCCGCCCTCTCCGACCTCGGCTCCCTCGTTCGCATCCCCTCGATCGCGTGGCCGGCCTTCGACCAGTCCGCGCTCGTGAAGAGCGCCGACGCCGTGGCCGCCCTCCTCGAGGGCACCGGCGTCTTCGACGCGGTCGAGGTCAAGCGCGCGGCGATCCCCGGAACCGACGAGTTCGGCCAGCCCGCCGTGCTCGCAACCCGTGCGGCCCGCAACGGGCGCCCGACCGTGCTGCTGTACGCACACCACGACGTGCAGCCTCCCGGAGACGAGGCGCTCTGGGACTCGCCGCCGTTCGAGCCGACCGTCCGCGACGGGCGTCTCTACGGCCGGGGGGCCGCCGACGACAAGGCCGGCATCATGGCCCACGTGGGCGCCATCCGCGCCGTGTCCGAGGTCCTCGGCGACGACCTCGACCTCGGCCTCGCCGTCTTCATCGAGGGGGAGGAGGAGTACGGCTCGCGCTCCTTCGGCCAGTTCCTCGCCGACAACGCCGAGGTGCTCCGCTCGGACGTCATCGTCGTGGCCGACTCGGGGAACTGGGACGAGCGCACCCCCGGCCTCACCGTCTCTCTCCGCGGAAACGCGCGCTTCACCCTGACCGTCCGCACCCTCGAGCACGCGTCCCACTCCGGGATGATGGGCGGAGCGGTCCCGGATGCCATGCTCGCCACCGTCAAGCTCCTCGCGACCCTGTGGGACGACGACGGCGCCGTCGCGGTCGAGGGCCTCGCGGTGCGAGACGCCGAGACCCCGGACTACGACGAGGCGACGCTGCGCGCGGAGTCCGGCCTCCTCGAGGGCGTGCGCCCGATCGGGCGCGGCTCGATCCTCAGCCGCATCTGGAACAAGCCGTCCATCACGATCACCGGATGGGATGCCACCCCGGTCGAGGCGGCATCCAACACCCTCTCCCCACAGACGAGCGTCGTCATCAGCGCGCGGGTCGCTCCCGGGCAGGACGCGCAGGAGGCTTTCGCCGCGGTCGAGGCGCACCTGCGCGCGCACGCCCCCTTCGGTGCGCAGCTCGAGTTCACCGACGTCGACTGCGGCGACTCCTTCCTGGTCGACACCAGCGGATGGGCCGTCGAAGAGGCTCGTGCCTCCTTCGCGGACGGATACGGCGTCGACTCGGTCGACGTCGGCATCGGGGGATCGATCCCGTTCATCTCGGACCTCGTCCGCGAGTTCCCCGAGGCGCAGATCCTCGTGACCGGGGTCGAGGACCCGCACGCGCGGGCGCACAGCCCGAACGAGTCGCTGCACCTCGAGACCTTCCGCAACGCGCTCGTCTCGGAGGCGCTGCTGCTGGCCCGCCTCAACGCGCGGACGCTCTGATCGAGGCCGCGGGGGCGGGACGGGCGTAGACTCGACTCGTCCCCGCGACCGAACAACCCGAAGGGCATCGCCATGACCGACACCACACTGTCGTCCTCCGCCGAGACCCGCGAGCACGGCGTCGGCCTGACCGCGGCCGCCTCCGACAAGGTGAAGAGCCTGCTGTCGCAGGAGGGTCGCGACGACCTGCGCCTGCGCGTCGCCGTCCAGCCCGGCGGCTGCTCCGGCCTCATCTACCAGCTGTACTTCGACGAGCGTTACCTCGACGGTGACAAGGTCGTCGACTTCGACGGCGTCGAGGTGATCGTCGACGACATGAGCGTCCCGTACCTCGACGGCGCGAACATCGACTTCAAGGACACGATCTCGGAGCAGGGCTTCACGATCGACAACCCGAACGCCCAGGGTTCCTGCGCGTGCGGAGACAGCTTCCACTGACCCCCTGACGCCGTTCTCCGGCGCCACGTCGAGAGCCCCCGGAATCCCGGATCACACCGCGGAATCCGGGGGTTCTCGATGTCTCGGCACTGGACGAATGGCCTGAGAACGGTGAGAGGTTGCTCTAGACTGTCAGAGCAACATCCACGACCCGGAAAGGTGCATTGTGCCCTCCAAACGTCGCCTTCGCTGGGCAGCGCTT
Organism: Microbacterium sp. Leaf203; assembly: GCF_001421275.1. Taxonomy (NCBI): domain Bacteria; kingdom Bacillati; phylum Actinomycetota; class Actinomycetes; order Micrococcales; family Microbacteriaceae; genus Microbacterium; species Microbacterium sp. Leaf203. The sequence goes on from NZ_LMKF01000022.1 coordinate 1,770,131, forward strand.
CCCCTCGGCATCGCCTCTGTAGCGCTCCTCTCCGGCTGCACCACGACCCAGCTCCACGGCTTCCTGCCTGGCTTCGTCGATGACGGCCCGGCCGCCACGAACCACACCGACATGGTCGCAGGTCTCTGGGTCAACTCGTGGATCGTGCTCCTCGCGGTGGGTGTCATCACCTGGGGTCTCATGCTCTGGTCGGTCATCGCGTACCGCCGCCGCAAGGGCCAGTCCGGGCTCCCGGTCCAGCTGCGCTACAACATGCCGGTCGAGATTTTCTACACGGTCGTGCCGCTGATCCTCGTCGTGGGCTTCTTCGCCTTCACGGCGCGTGACCAGAACACGCTCGAGACGCAGTACGACAACCCCGACGTCTCCATCACCGCCTATGGCAAGCAGTGGGCGTGGGACTTCCAGTACAACGGCACGAAGGAAGACAACTCCGACGCCGTGTACTCCATGGGTGTGCAGGCCAAGGCCACGTCCGACGGTTACGACCTCCAGGACGTCCCGACGCTGTACCTGCCGGTGAACAAGACGGTGAAGATCGACCTCCGCTCGCGCGACGTCATCCACTCCTTCTGGATCATCGACTTCCTCTACAAGAAAGACATGTACATCGGTCGCGACAACGAGTGGTCGTTCACGCCCACTCGTGAAGGCACGTACGAGGGCAAGTGCGCGGAGCTCTGCGGTGAGTACCACTCCGCCATGCTCTTCAACGTCAAGGTCGTCAGCGAAGACGAGTACAACAACTACCTCGACTCGCTGCGCCGTGCCGGCGACGTGGGTGACATCAGCGACCTGTCGCGTCTGCAGAACCTGACGACGGCCGGTACCGAAGGGAACGAGTGATCATGGCCACGACGCTTCCGCTCCAGGGGACGGGCCCTTCGCGCCCGACGACTCTCCCGCCGCGTCAAGCCGCACTGCTGAGCACCACGCGTGTCGAGCAGAAGGGCAACCTGGTCGTCAAGTGGATCACCTCCACCGACCACAAAACCATCGGGTACATGTACCTGATCGCCTCCGTCATGTTCTTCATGCTCGGTGGTGTCATGGCGCTGATCATCCGCGCCGAGCTGTTCGAGCCGGGTATGCAGATCATCCCGACCAAAGAGCAGTACAACCAGCTGTTCACGATGCACGGCACGATCATGCTGCTCATGTTCGCGACGCCGCTGTTCGCCGGCTTCGCCAACGCGCTGCTGCCGCTGCAGATCGGCGCGCCCGACGTGGCGTTCCCGCGTCTGAACGCCTTCGCGTTCTGGCTGTTCCTCTTCGGCTCGACGATCGCCGTCTCGGGCTTCCTGACCCCGCAGGGTGCGGCCGGCTTCGGGTGGTTCGCGTATCAGCCGCTCGCCAACGCCAGCTTCTCGCCGGGCGTGGGCGGAAACCTCTGGATGCTCGGTCTCGGCATCAGCGGTTTCGGAACGATCCTCGGTGCGGTCAACTTCATCACCACGGTGCTCACGATGCGCGCCCCCGGTATGACGATGTGGCGCATGCCGATCTTCTCGTGGAACACGCTCATCACGAGCATCCTGATCCTGCTCGCGTTCCCCGTGCTGGCCGCCGCGATCTTCGCCGCCGCCGCCGACCGCGTGCTCGGCGCTCACATCTACAGCCCCGAGAACGGTGGAGTGCTCCTCTGGCAGCACCTCTTCTGGTTCTTCGGTCACCCCGAGGTGTACATCATCGCGCTGCCGTTCTTCGGCATCGTGTCCGAGATCTTCCCGGTGTTCAGCCGTAAGCCGATCTTCGGTTACAAGACGCTCGTGTACGCGACCATCGCCATCGCGGCCCTCTCGGTCGCGGTGTGGGCGCACCACATGTACGTCACCGGCGGTGTGCTGCTTCCGTTCTTCGCCCTCATGACGATGCTGATCGCCGTCCCGACGGGCGTGAAGATCTTCAACTGGATCGGAACGCTCTGGCGAGGTTCGGTCACGTTCGAGACGCCCATGGTGTTCGCCCTCGGCTTCCTCGTGTCGTTCGTCTTCGGTGGTCTGACCGGCGTCATCCTGGCGTCGCCCCCGCTCGACTTCCACCTGTCCGACTCGTACTTCGTCGTGGCGCACTTCCACTACGTCGTGTTCGGCACCGTGGTGTTCGCGATGTTCGCCGGCTTCTACTTCTGGTGGCCCAAGTGGACCGGAAAGATGCTCAACGAGCGTCTCGGCATGGTGCACTTCTGGATGCTGTTCATCGGCTTCCACATGACGTTCCTCATCCAGCACTGGCTGGGTGTCGACGGCATGGTCCGCCGGTACGCCGACTACGCCGCCGCGGACGGATGGACCTGGGAGAACCAGCTGTCCACCGTGGGCTCGATGATCCTCGGCGCCTCGATGATCCCGTTCCTCCTGAACGTCTGGATCACCGCTCGCAAGGCTCCGCGCGTCACGGTCGACGACCCGTGGGGCTATGGCGCCTCGCTGGAGTGGGCCACCTCGTGCCCGCCGCCGCGCCACAACTTCACCTCGATCCCGCGTATCCGCAGCGAGCGTCCCGCCTTCGACCTGAACCACCCCGAGGCCGGCATCCCGGTCGGTGTGGGGCCTGCGAAGGACGCCCCTGAGGCGCCCGTGGTCGACTCTGCGGCCGGAGAGGTCAAGTAAGAATGCGTACCAACGTTGGACTCTGGTGGCTGCTGGCCGTCTTCGGCTTCCTGATCGCCGCCGTCTACACCGTCTGGAGCCTCATCCAGCACGGTGGAGTCGAGTGGGTCGGCAGTGTCGCGCTCGTCTTCCTCGGCCTCATGTCGTCGATGATCGCGTTCTACATCTCGCGCGTCATGAAGGCGCAGCGCGGTGACCTGCCCGAAGACACCCTGACGGCTGACATCGATGACGGCGACCCCGAGATGGGCGAGTTCAGCCCGTGGTCGTGGTGGCCCATCGTGCTCGCGGCCTCCGCCGCGATCGCGGTGATCGGCCTCGCGGTCGGCAGCTGGCTCGTCCCCGTCGGCTTTGCGGTGTTCGTCATCGCGATCGTCGGTTGGGTGTACGAGTACTACCGCGGGTACTTCGCGCGCTGACCCCGTGCCCATCCGGCTGAATGCGGCCGCCGTCTCCGACGCCGGCTCCCACCGTCCCACAAACCAGGACGCCGCTTTTGCGGCGTCCTGGGGTGCGGCGGTGGCCGATGGCGTCGGGGGAGGGCCCTCCGGGGACCTCGCCTCCGCCGCCCTGCTCCACCGTCTCGTGGCGACGCGAGGGGGCGGAATGGATGCCGACGGCCTTCTGGTCCGCATCCGCGAAGCGAACTGGGACATCCGTGCCCACGTCGAGCGCGATCCTGCACTGCAGGGCATGGCGACGACGTTCACCGGGATCTTCCTCAGCGTAAGCGGTGAGCTCTTGCTCGCCCACACCGGGGACTCGCGGGCCTACCTGCTCCGCGACGGCGAGTTCACGCGCGAGACCCGTGACGACTCGTACGTGCAGGCGCTCGTCGACCACGGCATCATTCCCCCCGAGGCCGCTCAGGCACACCCGCGGCGCAACATCATCACAGCCTCGCTCGGCGGGGCCGAAGGCGACGTCGTCTCGGTCGCCGAACGACCTCCGGTAACCGGCGATCGATGGGTGCTCTGCAGCGACGGTCTGACCGACTACGTCCCCGAGGCTGATGTGGCCCGTCTCGTGGCCGAAGCGGTGGATCCTCGTTCGGCGGCAGCCGCTGCCGTGGCGCTGGCTCTCGAGGCCGGCACGCGCGACAACGTCACCGTCGTGGTCTGCGACGTCGTCGACGATGACGAGACCGCGGGAACGGACCCCGTGTTCTTCGGCTCGGCAGCCCGATGGTTCGCCGAGGACGTCGAAACAGCCTGACTCGTCGGACGTTCGGCGTCATCCGATCTCATCCGCCGACGCCGGCTCAGCGTCACCGAGCGGATCGGGCGAAGTCGTCCATGGCATCCTGAGCGATCTGCGCGCTACGCGGGCCGCCGTGGCCGTCCTCTTCGACGATCTCGAGACGGGATCCGGGCCAGGCGCGATGCAGTCGCCAGGGGATCAGCGACGGTCCGCTGATGTCGCGTCGACCGTGCACGAGCACGCCGGGGATGCCCTCGAGCTGGGACGCGCGGGACATGATCGACGCGGTACCGGGGAGGAAGCAATCGTTCGCCCAGTAGTGCGTCGCGAGGGTGGCGAAGTTGCGGCGGTGCCGGGGCTCGGTGTGCAGGGGGCCGGGCTTGGCGAGCGGGCCGAGCGAGACGTGCGCGACCTCCCAGGCGTCCCAGTCGTCTCCGGCTCGCCGACGCACGGCGGGGGAGTCGTCGGTGAGCAGCCGGGCGTATCCCTCGATCGTGCGCTCGTCGTCGCGCAGGGGCGCGCGCAGGCGTGCGTGCGCCTCGGGAAACACCGGCGCGATGCCGTCGGTGATCCAGTCGATCTCCCAACGGGCACCCGTCGTGACGGCGAGATTGACGATCTCCGTGACACGGCCGGGATGCTCGAGCGCGTACGCGAGTGCCAGGGTCGATCCCCAGGAGACTCCGTGTAGAAGCCAGCGGTCGACGCCGAGGTGCGTCCGCACCGCCTCGATGTCGGCGAGCAGGTCGTCTATCGTCTGATGGCGCAGGCTCGACAGGTCGTCGGCGGCCCAGGGTTCGCTCCGCCCGCACCCGCGTTGGTCGATTCCGACGATGAGGTGAAGGTCGGGGTCGAAGCGCCGCCGATACCCGCCTGCGCCGAGGCCGCCGCCGGGGCCGCCGTGCAGATACAACGCGGGTCGCCCGCGGGGGTTGCCCGAGGTCTCCCAGTACACCCGGGCACCGTCCGGTCGCTCCACGAATCCGGAGGCGAACGGTTCGAGAGGGGGATGCTGCATGCCCGAAGCCTAACCGCAGGTGGGGGCGCCCTCGAGGCTCAAGAGCGGACCACCATGACGGTCGGGTCGAAGACCCGCTCGCGGAGCCCCTCGTCGTTCTCGGTGGGTTGGCCCTCGCGCACCCAGTACTCGTATCCGCCGATCATCTCTCGGACGTCGTATCCGAGCCACGCGAACGCGAGCGCGCCCTTCTGCCCGGCGTTGCAGCCCGGGCTCCAGCAGTAGACGACCACCGGCGTGCCGGCCGGGATCTCGCGGTGAGCTCGTTCGGCGATCTCCCGGTAGGGCATGTGGACGGCGCCCGAGACGCGTCCCTGCGCCCATGCGTCGTCTCCGCGCACGTCGACGAGCACCAGGTCGTCTCCGGCCTTCTGCGCGGCGTAGACATCGCTGGGGTCGGTCTCGAAGGCGAGACGGCGAGAGAAGTAGTCCACGGCATCGGTCATGCCTTTCACGCTAGAGACGCGTCCGGCACGCGGAAAGAGAGGGGATGCCATGCCCCCGCGCTTCTCTGCCAGCTGGCGTGGGCGGGGGAGCGGGTAACTCGCGCGGCGCTGGATCCGCGCGCACTCTTCGGAGCCGTCGTGACGGCTTGCCGGCCCGGGAAACGCGAAACCCCGGTGCCGAAGCACCGGGGTTTCGTCGACGGGCGATTACTCGCTCTTGTCGCCGTTAGGGCGGTTGCGCTCTTCGAGTCCCTTGGGAGCCGGGATCTCGACCTCGGCGCGCTCACCGACCGCGTTGCGGGGGCGACCGTCCTCATCGGCACGAGCGTTGGCGCCGGCGATCTCGTCGGCCTCCTCGTGGTCGATGTGGTCGAGCTCGTGGTGCTGGTGGGCGACCGCGGCGTCGAGCTCAGCCTGCGTGAGGGGAGCGAGCCGGTCCTCGAAGAACCAGCGGGACACCGCACCACGGACGTTCTCGTACCAGGGGATCTCACCGTTGGCGTTGGGACGGACGACGAGAGGCTCGTACGTCTCGTTGTCGACCAGCTTCCAGCGCTCGTACTCGTCGACCGGCTGGTGGACCTCGATGTACTCGCCGCCGGGCAGGCGGACGATACGGCCCGACTCGTAGCCGTGGAGCGCGATCTCGCGGTCCTTCTTCTGCAGCGCGATGCAGATGCGCTTCGTGACGAAGTAGGCGAGGATCGGGCCCAGGATCAGCAGGGCCTGCAGGACGTGGATGACGCCTTCCATCGTGAGGTGGAAGTGCGTCGCCACGATGTCCGAAGAGGCAGCGGCCCACATCACGGCGTAGAACGTCACACCGGCAGCACCGATCGCCGTGCGCGTCGCGGCGTTGCGCGGACGCTGGGCGATGTGGTGCTCGCGCTTGTCGCCGGTCACCCACGCCTCGATGAAGGGGTACACCAGCACGAGGACGATGAAGAGACCCAGGACACCGACGGGGATGATGATGTTCCACGAGAAGGTGTGGTCCCAGAGCACGAATTCGAGGTGCGGCGGGATCAGACGGAGCATGCCGTCGGCGAAGCCGATGTACCAGTCGGGCTGCGTACCGGCGGACACCGGGGACGGGTCGTACGGACCGTAGTTCCAGATGGGGTTGATCGTCACCAGCGCGGCGATCAGAACGATCACACCGAACGTGATGAAGAAGAAGCCACCCATCTTGGAGGCGTACACCGGGAGCATCGGGTAGCCCACGACGTTGCTGTTCGTGCGGGCGGGCCCGGCGAACTGCGTGTGCTTGTTGATGATCATCAGCATGAGGTGCACGGCGAGCAGCGCCACGAGGATCGCGGGCAGCAGCAGGATGTGCAGCGTGTACAGGCGTCCGACGATCGCGGTACCGGGGAACTCGCCGCCGAAGAGCAGGAACGAGGTCCAGGTGCCGATGATCGGCAGACCCTTGATCATGCCGTCGATGATGCGCAGACCGTTGCCGGAGAGCAGGTCGTCAGGGAGCGAGTAGCCGGTGAAGCCCTCGGCCATCGCGAGGATGAAGAGGATGAAGCCGACGACCCAGTTGAGCTCGCGGGGCTTGCGGAACGCACCGGTGAAGAAGACGCGGAGCATGTGGACGCCGATACCGGCGACGAACACGAGGGCGGCCCAGTGGTGGATCTGTCGGACGAGCAGGCCGCCGCGCAGGTCGAACGAGATGTGCAGGGCCGACTCCATCGCGGCCGACATCGCGATGCCGCGCATGGGCTCGTAGGCGCCGTTGTAATGCGTCTCGACCATGGACGCCTGGAAGAAGAACGTCAGGAACGTGCCCGAGAACAGCACGACCACGAAGCTCCACAGCGCGATCTCGCCGAGCATGAACGACCAGTGGTCGGGGAAGACCTTGCGTCCGAGCTCCTTGACGATGCCCGACATGCTCGTGCGCTCGTCCATGTAGTTCGCGACGGAGCCGACGAAGCGGCCGCCGAGCGGCTTTCCGTCACGCCCGCTCGTCGCCGGCGCGCCGGCGTGGACCGCGGGCTCGGTGGTGACGTTCTCGGTGGGGTGGGTACCGATGCTCATGAGCGCTCCCAGAAGCTGGGGCCGACGGGCTCGTGGAAGTCACTCTGCGCGACGAGGTAACCCTCGGCGTCGACGGTGATGGGGAGCTGCGGCAGGGGACGGGCGGCCGGGCCGAAGATGACGGCCGCACCGTTGGCGACGTCGAACTGCGACTGGTGGCAGGGGCACAGGAGGTGGTGGGTCTGCTGCTCGTAGAGCGCGACGGGGCAACCGACGTGGGTGCAGACCTTCGAGTACGCGATGATGCCGTCGTACGACCAGTCCAGGTTGTTGGTCTCGGGGTTGAGCTGCTCGGGCTGCATGCGCATGAGCAGGACGATCGCCTTGGCCTTCTCTTCGAGGTAGCCCTCGTCGTGGCCGAGTCCCGCGAGTTCTTCGGGGATCACGTGGAAGGCGGAGCCCAGCGTGACGTCAGCGGCGCGGATCGGGCGTCCCGAGGGGTCGTGCGTCAGGCGCATGCCCTCTTTCCACATGGTGTGGCTGAGGAGCTTCACCGGGTCCTGGTCCTGCGGCGCGAGGCCGCGGAACAGGGTGATGCCGGGGATGACCGAGGCGGCCAGCGCGGCGAACAGCGAGTTGCGGATGATCTCGCGACGTCCGAAGCCGGAATCCTTGTTCGCCTCTTCGAAGACGTTGATCGCGCCCTCGCGGACCTCGTCGCGACCACGGGTGGCGTGACGGTCCTCGATGTACTCCTTGTCGGACATGACCGACTTGCCCCAGTGAATGGTGCCGATGCCGATCGCGAGCAGAGCGAATGCGATGCCGAGCCCGATGAAGAGGTTGTTGTAGCGGATGTCGATCAGCGCGCCCGACTCGATCGGGAAGATCATGTAGGCGATGCTCGCCCAGATGCTCGCCGCGACCGAGAAGTAGAACAGCGTGTAGACCGTGCGGACCGCACGCTTCATCGCCTGCGGGTCCTGGTCGGTCATGCGCTGACGGTGGCCGGGAAGGCCGGGGTTCTGTACGGCGTCGGGAACCGCGACGGCGAGCCCCGAGGCGGGCTTCCAGGAAGCCCTCTCGTGCTCGAGTGCGTCGTCCTCGTGTGCCATGGTGCTCCTCGTGCGTTTACGTGATGTCGAAGACGACGGTCAGTTGGACTTCGCCGTGATCCATACGGTCAGGGCGATGAGCGCCCCGATACCGAAGATCCAGATGAACAGACCCTCGGAGACCGGACCGAGCGAGCCGAGGGCGTAGCCACCGGGCGAGTCGTTCTTCTGCAGGTACATGAGGTACGAGATGACGTCGCGCTTGTCTTCGGGGGTGAGGTTCAGGTCGTTGAACACCGGCATGTTCTGCGGGCCGGTGACCATGGCCGCGTAGATGTTGACCGGGGTGGTGGTGTGCAGGTCGGGGGCGTACTTGCCCTCGGTCAGTGCGCCGCCGGCACCAGCCACGTTGTGGCACATGGCGCAGTTGATGCGGAAGAGCTCGGCGCCGTGCGACAGGTCGCCCTGGCCGTCGACGAGGTCCTCGGTCGGGTAGGTCGGTCCCGGTGCCGCGGACTGCACGTACGCGGCGATGGCGTTGACCTGCTCTTCGGTGAACTGCGGGGGCTTGACCGGAGCCTGCGGGCCCTGGGCCTGCAGCGGCATGCGTCCGGTCGAGACCTGGAAGTGCACCGAGAGCTCGCCGACGCCGAAGAGCGACGGGCCCTGCTGGCTGCCCTGGAGGTCGAGACCGTGGCACGTCGCGCAGTTGGCCTGGAAGAGCTTCTGCCCTTCCTCGACCGCCGTCGCGGAGTTCGCCTCGCTCGTGGGGGTGCCGGAGGTGGCGGCCATCGCGGCCGATGCGCCGGCGTAGACGCCTCCGGTCAGGAGGAGTCCGATGCCGATGAGCGCCGCGGCGGCCAGGGGGCTACGACGCCCGGACGCCCGACGAGTCTTCTTCTCGCGTGCCATGTGGGTACTGCTCTCTTACTTGAGGAAGTAGATGACGAAGAACAGGGCGATCCAGACGACGTCGACGAAGTGCCAGTAGTACGACACGACGATCGAGGTGGTCATCTCTTTCCGACCGAAGTTCTTCACGGCGTAGGCACGACCGATCACGAGCAGGAAGGCGATGAGGCCACCCGTCACGTGCAGGGCGTGGAAGCCGGTAGTGATGTAGAAGGCCGAGGCGTAGGGGTTGGCGCTGATGGGCATGCCCTCGGCAACCAGCGTCGCGTACTCCCACACCTGACCCGACACGAAGACCGCGCCGAGGATGAAGGTGAGGTAGAACCACTCCACCATTCCCCACTTCAGGAAGCCGGTGCGTCCGCCGGTGCGGTACGGCTGGTACCGCTCCGCGGCGAAGACGCCCATCTGGCACGTGACCGAGGACAGCACGAGGATGATCGTGTTGACGGTCGCGAAGGGGACGTTGAGCAACTGCGTCTCTTCGGCCCACAGAGAGGCCGACGTGCTGCGGAGGGTGAAGTAGATCGCGAACAGGCCGGCGAAGAACATGACCTCGCTGCCCAGCCACACGATGGTGCCCACGGCGACCGGGTCGGGCCGCTTCACGGCACGCACAGCCTGGGAATACGTCGCTGAGGTCGTCACCGTTCCATTATGCGCGATCCGGGAGCCCGATATTCCCATCCCCACCCTGGGATATTCCATCGTCGAGACTTAGGGATGCCTCAGAATCTGCACATAAGGCCCGGTACGGAGGCTGTTTCGGAGCCGCGTGCCCGGGCGCGGTCACGCGACACGCGTATGGGAGGATCGTGGCATGGCGGAACGTTTCTCGTGGCCCGATCTCCTCTCGTCGCTGCTGGCCGGCACCGACCTCAGCGTCTCGGAGTCCACGTGGGCGATGCGCAAGGTAATGGCGGGGGAGGCCACGCCCTCTCAGCTCGGTGGTTTCCTCATGGCGTTGCGCGCCAAGGGCGAGACGGTGGAGGAGATCGTCGGCTTCCGTGACGCGATCCTCGAGGCGGCCGTGCCGCTGCCGGTCCGTGCCGAGGTGCTCGACATCGTGGGCACGGGCGGAGACCGTTACGGCACCGTCAACATCTCGACGATGGCGGCCATCGTGGCCGCGGCATCCGGAGTTCCCGTCGTCAAGCACGGGAACCGGGCGGCCAGCTCGGCCTCGGGCTCGTCGGACGTGCTGTCGTCGCTGGGCATCGGACTCACGCTGTCGCCCGAGAAGGTGGCCGAGATCCTCGATCGCACCGGAATCACGTTCGCGTTCGCCTCGGCCTTCCACCCGGGGTTCCGGCACGCGGCGGCCACGCGATCGGAGCTGGGAGTCCCTACGGTCTTCAACTTCCTCGGTCCGCTCTGCAACCCGGCTCGCGCCGAGGCCAATGCGGTCGGCGTCGCCCACCTCGACCGCGTCCCCCTCATCACGGGCGTCTTCCGCACGCGCGGCGCGACGGCGCTGGTGTTCCGCGGCGACGACGGCCTCGACGAACTGACCACGACCGGGCACAGCCGCGTGTGGGAGATCAGCCGCGGCGACGTCCACGAGCACGACCTGGATCCCCGGGATCTCGGCATCCCTCTCGCCGATATGGACGACCTGCTCGGGGGCTCTCCCGATCACAACGCCACCGTGGTGCGGCGTGTGCTCGGCGGTGACCGCGGTGCGGTCCGCGACATCGTGCTGCTGAACGCCGCGGCGGGGCTCGCGTCGTTCCGGCTGTTCCAGGACGCCGCCCAGGTGCAGCGACCGATCCTCGAGCGACTGGCCGAGGCGATGACCGACGCCGCCGCCGCGATCGACGACGGACGCGCCTCGGCGAAGCTCGACGACTGGGTCGACGCCTCGAAGGCGCTGGCGGAGTAGCCGTGGACCCGCTCGACGCGCTCACCGAGATCGCGTACCTGCTCGAGCGGGAGAGATCGTCGCGCTACAAATCGAAGGCGTTTCGCACCGCGGCCGCCGCGATCGAGGGCTTGAGCGACGCGCAGCTGCGGGATCCGGGCCTCCGTCGTCGCGCGGGGATCGGCGAGTCGACCTTGGCGGTGATCCAGCAGGCCCTCGCGGGCGAGGTGCCCGAGCGCCTGGCGAAGCTCCGGGCCGAGTCCGCCCCCGCGGGAGGGGAGGAGCTGCGGGCGCAACTCAAGGGCGACCTGCACAGTCACAGCGACTGGTCGGACGGGCTGACGCCGATCGAGGCCATGGTCGACGCGGCGCGCGGTCTCGGCCACGAGTACCTCGCCCTGACCGATCACTCGCCCCGGCTCACGGTCGCCAACGGGTTGTCGCCCGAGCGGTTGCGCGCGCAGATCGAGATCGTCCGCGGTCACCGCGGCGAGGGATTCACCCTGCTCACCGGGATCGAGGTCGACATCCTCGACGACGGCGCCCTCGACCAGGAGGACGAGCTGCTGCACGCACTCGATGTGGTCGTGGCATCCGCTCATTCCAAACTGCGGATGGAACGCGGGCCCATGACGAAGCGGCTCGTCGCGGCGGCGAGCGATCCACGGGTCGACGTGCTCGGGCACGTGACCGGTCGGCTCGTCGAGGGCGCCCGCGGGACGCGGCCCCCGTCGGAGTTCGACGCGCGCGAGGTGTTCGCGGCGGCGGCCGCGTCGGGAGTGGCGGTCGAGATCAACTCGCGCCCCGAGCGACAGGATCCGCCCGACGATCTGCTCGCCCTCTCGATCGAGGCCGGCTGCCTCTTCTCGATCGATTCCGACGCGCACGCTCCGGGGCAGCTCTCGCTCCTCGACTACGGTGCGGCGCGTGCCGAGGCCGCGGGCGTCCCCGCCGACCGGATCGTCACGACGTGGCCGCTCGATCGTCTGCGCACTTGGCTCGAGCGGAGTCGCTGAGAGCGATCAGTCGGGAAGCGCCGCCAGCGCCCTCGTCATCGACGAGCCGAGGTTCCAGCGTTCGGCGAGCTTCTCGGCAGCATCCCGGTCGACCGGACCGAGGCGGTCGTCGAACGGAGCGAGGTCCAGCTCGCGGGCGACGCGCACCACGGTCGCGGCGACCTCGAGGTAGTCCGCGGCGGCCGCGATCTTCGCGCGCTGGGCGGGCGTTCCCGCGGTGCCGTCGAGAACCCCGGATCGGATGCCGTCGAGATCGCCGCACGCGCTCAGCAGCGCCGCCGCGGACTTCTCGCCGATGCCCGAGACGCCCGGCAGGCCGTCGGAGGGATCGCCGCGCAACACCGCGAAGTCGGCGTACTGGTCCGCGTGGACGCCGTACTTCGAGAAGACGGCGGCGTCGTCGACGAGCTCGAGGTTGCTCATGCCCCGAGCGGTGTAGACGATCCGGATGCCGCGCGCGTCGTCGACCAACTGGAAGAGGTCGCGATCGCCGGTGACGATGTCGACGGGAACCTCGGCGCGCGTCGCGAGGGCGCCGATCACGTCGTCGGCCTCGTGCTCGGCGGCACCCACCACGGGGATGCCGAGCACCGCGAGCGCCTCGCGGATGAGCGGGATCTGCGCCTCGAGCGGATCGGGCACCTCTTCGACGTCAGGCCCCGCGGCGACCACCTCGACGACGCGGTGGGCCTTATAGCTCGGAAGCAGGTCGACGCGCCACTGGGGCCGCCAGTCGTCGTCCCAGCACGCGACGAGCCGCGTCGGCTCGTACGTCGTGACGAGCTTCGCGATCATGTCGAGCAGGCCGCGGACCGCGTTCACCGACGAGCCGTCGGCCGCCTTGACCTTGTCGGGCACACCGTAGAACGCGCGGAAGTACAGCGAGGCGGTGTCGAGGAGCATGAGGCGATCGGTCACGCCCCCGATCCTGGCACGCCGGCGGCTGCGCTGACCTAGAGTGGCCGGATGTCCTTCGGTTCCGCCTCCCGACGACCGGCACCGGATGCCGTGTGCCCGTGCGGCCGCGCCGCGTTCGGGGAGTGCTGCGGGCCGATCCTGGACGGCGAGGCCGCCCCGAGCGCCGAGCGGTTGATGCGTTCGCGGTACACCGCGTTCGCGGTCGGCGACGCGGTCCACCTGGCGAGGTCGTGGCATCCGCGGACGCGTCCCGACGACATCGTCGTCGATGACGGCACGCGATGGTCGGGCCTCGAGATCGAGGACGCGTCGGAAGACGGCGAGAACGCGACCGTGACCTTCCGCGCGTCGTGGCGGCACGGGCCCGACCGCGGCGTGCTGCGCCAGCGCAGCCGGTTCGCGCGGCGCGGCGGACGCTGGGTCTACGTCGACGGCGACGTCGACTGAATCGGAACCGCTCGATGACCTCGTCAAGCCCGCGGGGGGTGTCGCGGGTCGTGCGTAGGGTCGATCAAAGATCCCCGGCACCGCACTGGCGGTCGAGGTGGTCCCGATGCGGCAGTCCTGTGACAGCGCCGGCCGGAGGATTCGACAGAAGTCGATCGACAAGGAAGAGGACAGTGACATGGAACGCATCGTGATCGTCGGAGGGCACGGCAAGGTGGCCCTCCACCTCGCTCGACTGCTCGCCGACCGCGGCGACGAGGCGACGTCGGTAATCCGCAAGGCGGAGCAGAAGGCCGACATCGAGCAGGCGGGCGGCACGCCCCTCGTCCTCGACGTCGAGAACGCGGACGTCGACGAGATGGCGAAGGCCTTCTCGGGTGCCGACGCGGTCGTGTGGTCCGCCGGTGCGGGTGGCGGCAGCGCCGAGCGCACGTACGCGGTCGACCGCGATGCCGCGCAGCGCGCGGTCGACGCGGCATCGAAGGCGGGCATCCGCCGGTTCGTGATGGTGTCGTGGATCGGCTCGACGCCCGATCACGGCATCGACCCCGACGACTCGTTCTTCGCCTACGCCGACGCCAAGCTCGCGGCCGACGACCACCTGCGCGCCAGCGACCTCGATTGGACGATCCTCGGCCCCGGCACCCTCACGACGGACGAGCCCACCGGCCGCATCACCACGGCGCCGCAGGGCAAGGCCGAAGTCTCTCGTGCCGACGTGGCCGCCGTCGCGGCCGCCGTGCTCGTGCAGCCCGCCACGGTGGGCCGGTTCATCCGCTTCGGCGCGGGCGACACGCTGATCGCCGAGGCGATCGTCGCCGACCGCGCGGACGGGGGACAGGCATGAGCGCCCTGAGCGAGAAGGCGACGTCGTTCGCGGCCCTGCACACCGCTCCCGAGATCCTCCGGGTCGTCAACATCTGGGACGTCGTGTCGGCGAAGGCGGTCGCCGCTCTGCCCGAGACGAAGGCCCTCGCCACGGCCGGCCACTCGATCGCTGCGACCTTCGGGTACGAGGACGGCGAGAACATCCCCCTCGACGTCATGCTCGACATGGTCGGACGCATCGTGGCGGCGGTCGACGTGCCGGTGACGGCCGACCTCGACGCGGGCTTCGGAAACCCCGGCGAGACGACCCGGCGCGCCATCGGCGTGGGTGTGGTCGGCGCGAACGTCGAGGACCGGGTCAAGCCGTTCGATGAGGCGGTGGCCGCCGTCGAGGCCGTGATCGCGGCGGGGGAGGCCGAGGGCGTCCCCTTCGTGCTGAACGCGCGCACCGATGTGTTCGTGAAGGGCGGCGACCGTCCGCTCGACGACAAGATCGCGGATGCCGTGAAGCGCGGCCGCGCTTTCCTCGACGCCGGGGCGACCTCGGTGTTCGTCCCGGGGCTTCTGGACGCCGACACGACGAGTCGACTAATCGAGGGGCTCGGGGAACAGCGCCTGAGCGTCATCGGCTTCCCCGGGGCACTGTCGGCCGCCGAGTACGAGAAGCTCGGTGTGGCGCGGATCTCGTACGGTCCGCTCACGCAGCGCGTCGCGTTGACGGCGCTGCAGGACCTCGCGATCGACCTTTACGGCACGGGCGTCATCCCCTCGTCGGTGCGCGAACTGAACTGACGATTCGCCCGGTGGGGCGTCGCGGCCTGCGGGCTACGCCGCCCCACCGTTGTCCGCGCCGAGAGCCGCTCCGCCGACACGCCATCGCGCGCTCGGACGGCGCGCGGTCAGTCGTCGTCTTCGGGCTCTCCGTCGTCGACCACGATCACTCCGTCGGGCACGGGATCGCCGAGCAGGGGCTCGGCGGCGAGCGTGAGGTCGATGGTCGCCCGCAACAAACCGCCGAGGGTCACCGAGCGCAGCAGCTCCATCTGGTCGAGTTCGCCGAGCGGAGCGATCGCCGCGACCTGCCACGCGCGAGGAAGCGGCTCCTCCGAGAGCTCCACCTCGGGGTCCCACCTCGTGCCGCCGTACTGCTGCGCGCGACCGAGCACGCGCCGCACGATCCGCTCCGCCTCTTCGAGCAACGGGAGGAGCGCGTCGTTCCACTCGAGGTCGGGGAGAGCCCGCACGTCCGCCCGCGGGTACGGGGCGTCGTCGAGCCACTCGACGATCTCGAACCTCTCCGTGCCCCGCGCGACGATCTGCATCTGGCCGGCCTGGGGCACGACGTGGCTGAGCTGCGCCATGGTGCCGAGGGGGAAGCGCTGATCGCCCCCGCCCGTCTCACTGCCGCGCTCGATGAGGACGACGCCGAATGCGGGGTCCGTCTCGTCGAGGAGGCGCCCGAGCATGACGAGGTAGCGCTCCTCGAAGATCCGCAGCGCGAGAGGCGTATGCGGGAAGAGGACGGCTCCGAGGGGGAACATCGCGGTACCCATGCCCTCAGTCAACCAGGGGCAACGGCCTGTGGGGTCGGGGGAGCGGGATCCGCGAGTGAGTTCTCAGGTCGAGCGGGCGCCGTCAGTCCTCGACGTCGCGCAGGGTCTCGTGCACGCGGTGCAGGTCCATCAGGAGCGATCCGACGAGCACCCAGTGCATCGTCGAGGGTGTGCGGATCTGCAGGGGGCGGGTGAGGGCCGGTTCTTCGTCGACGACGCGCTCCGGGCCGGCGTCGAGGGCGAACGCCAGTCGCACGTCGTGGGCGGCGCGATGGAGCTGCTCGGCGATCGCCCGGACGGCGGGTTCGTCGGCGATCGTCTGCTCGTAGCCGTCGTAGACCGCGCGCGTCATGCCGATCGTCTGGGTGACGACGGGACTGAAGCGTTCGACGAGGGCGTCCATCTCGGCCAGGTCGGTACGGTGACGACCGCTGCGGGGATTCAGGGCGAGCGAGTCGGCGCCGTCGCGGATCGCGTCGGCCGCGGCATCCCGAACCGGGCGGAGCAGGCGCGCCTCGAGGAGGAGCCCCTCGAGGGACGCCGAAGTCTGCGGGGTCTCGAGGGCGTCGGCCAGACGCTCGAGGGCGGCGGCGAGCTCGCGCCCGAGGACGTCGATCTTGGCCCGCGCGGCGGGGACGAGCACCGGGGGGACCAGCACCGCGTTGACGACGATCCCGATGGCCGCGCCGATGAGGGTCTCGAGTACGCGGTCGAGGGCGTAGTTGGGGGTCGCGGTGCCGAGCGCGAGGACGAGCAGGGCGCTGATCGCGATCTGGTTGGTGGCTCCGGCCGAGATCCGCGCCGCCCACGCCACGACGAGCGCCACGCCCGCCGAGAGCAGGGCGACCCAGGGTTGCGAGCCGAACACGAGCCCGAGAAGAGCCGCGATGAGCACTCCGACGATCACGCCGACACTGCGTTCGACGGCGCGGGTGAACGACTGGTTGATGCTCGGCTGGACCACCAGCAGGGCGGCGATGGCGGCGAAGATCGGGGGCGGACCCTGCACGAGCCACCCGGCCAGCAGCCACGCGGCGACGATCGCGATGGCCGACTTGGCGACCTGCAGCAGCGGCACGCGCCGCGGGGCGCGGAAGGTGAGGCTGTCGCGCACGGCGCGAGCGGAGGGGACGCGCACGATCACTCCCGTGGTCCGACGATGGCGATGGCGTTCTCGGCGACCCATCCCATCAGGGGGATGACGTGCGTCATGAGGTCGCGCCCCCGATCGGTGAGGGCGTACTCGACGCGAGGGGGAACCTCGGGGTAGGCGGTGCGCACGACGAGGCCGTCGGCCTCGAGCGTCTTGAGCGTGCTCGCGAGCATCTTCTCGCTGATCCCGTCGATGTTGCGTCGAAGGGCGCCCCAGCGCTGCGTTCCGTCCGAGAGGGCGAGCAGCACGAGGATGCCCCACTTGCCCATGACGTGATCGAGGACCGTGCGGGTGGGGCACCCGTCGGCGAAAAGTCCGGGGTGTTCGGCGCGGATCGACGCAAGACTGACGCTCATGTGAGTACCTAACCAGAAAGTGGGTACCGGCATTCCGGAATGCGATGGACGGCGGGGCGTTGAGCCCGACGAACCCACCGAAAGGATTCCATCATGACCTTCCTCGTCACCGCCGCCTCCGGCCACCTCGGCCGCCTCGTCGTCGACGCTCTCCTCGAGCGCGGCGTGCCGGCATCTGGCATCGTCGCGGGTGCGCGCACGCCCGCCAAGGTCGACGACCTCGCCGCCCGCGGGGTCCGCGTCGCCCAGCTCGACTACGCGCGTCCCGAGACGATCTCCGCCGCCCTCGACGGTGTGACGCGCGTCGTGCTGATCTCGGGCAACGGTCCCGACCGCGTCGCCGAGCACCGCGCGGCGATCGACGCGATCCGCGCCGCCGGAGTGGAGCGTCTCGTCTACACGAGCGCCCCGCGCAACGACGTCATCGACTACAGCCTCGGCGCCGACCACAAGGCCACCGAGCAGGCCATCGCCGCGTCGGGGGTGAGCGCCACCATCCTCCGCAACAACTGGTACACCGAGAACTACCTCGACACCGTCGCCCGCGCGGCCGACACCGGAGAGATCGTGGCGGCGACCGGGGACGCGCGCGTCGCCAGCGCGAGCCGCCGCGACTACGCGGAGGCGGCCGCGGTCGCCCTCACCACCGACGAGCTGGCCGGCCGGACCGTCGAGATCGGCGGCGACGTCGCGTGGACCTACGACGAGCTCGCCGCCGCGGCGAGCGAGGTGCTCGGTCGTCCGGTGACCTACACCCGCGTGTCGGTGGAGCAGCTGACCGAGGGACTGCAGGCGGCGGGACTGGATGCCGGCACGGCGGCGTTCGTGGCCGGGATCGACGACGCGATCGCCCGCGGCGCGCTCGAGCAGACCGACGGGTCGTTGTCTCGCCTCATCGGCCGTCCCACCACGCCGCTCGTCGAAGGACTGCGTCAGGGCCTGGCCGCGCGCTGACCTCTTCCCTCTCGGCGTGAGTCGCCGTGCCCCGTCGCTTCGGACGCCCGCGAAGCGACGCATCGTGGCGACTCACGCGGGGCTGTCGGGGGAGGACCGGCGTGCGGTCAGCCGTCGCTGGCGCATCGCCAGGAACAGCGGGAACGTGAAGGCGAAGGCGGTCATCCCCGACAGCACGATGTACAGCCACGCGAAGCGCATGCCGAGGCGTCGCCCCTCGACGATGATGAAGATGCTGCCCGCGATTGCGACGACCATCAGATCCACGGTGATCGACGACACCGCCGGTCCCCCCGAGACGAGATCGCCGATGAAGTCCCGCATCTGCACGATCGCGAATACGTTGAAGGTCCAGGTGCCCACGAGGCCGGCGACGGCCAGCACGAGAAAGGCCACGGCGGTGGGGGTCCAGTGTCGTCGGAGTTCGCTCATGAGCCGATCATCCCGCAGCCCTCGTGTCGGTGGCGGGGGATAGCGTCGAAGGATGGATGCCGACACCGCGATGCGCATGCTCGATGACCGCGAACGCGAGGTCGCGCACCGTTTGACGCGCCTGCTCGACGACGAAGCGAGCCTGCGGCACGACCGCGCCGACGCCACCGCCGACGACGAACACGACCCCGAGGGGTCGACGCTGTCGGGGGAGTGGGCGCAGGTCGACGCGCTGCGACGGGGAGCCGAGGCCGAGAGCGCCGAGATCTCCGCGGCGCGCGAGCGGGTGGCATCCGGCACCTTCGGCACGTGCGAGAACTGCGGCCGGCCGATCGCCGACGCCCGTCTCGAGGTCCTGCCCTTCGCGCGGCGGTGCATCTCGTGCGCCGCGTGAGCCGCGGCGCTTAGGCTCGAGGCATGGAACCCGTCCTCATCGCGCTGCTGTTCGCCAACGCCGTCTTCAACGTCGTCGTCTGGCCGCGCTTCTTTGTGCGGGTCGCGAAGGACCAGCGGGCGAGGACCGCCGAGGGCAAGCCCACGCCGTTCCTCATCGTCCACACCGTGCTCATCGCCCTCGCTCTGGTGCTCGCGCTCGCGTCGGCCATCGCCGCGATCGCCGCCCTGGTGGGCTGATCCTGCGCACCCAGGCGCCCGTGAGGTGCCCGCGGTAGACTGCGGGTGCGGGATTTCCCGCCGCACTCTGTGCAACTACCTACCGGTCCGGCAAGGCGGCACGTTCCATCGCCCCCTCTCTGGAGACCCGCTTCATGACTGCGCCCGCCGTCGACCATCGGCCCCTCGTCCATCACACCGGCTTCTGGTACTTCCCCATCGCCTTCGTGGCGCGGTTGCCCTTCGCGATGATGACCGTGGGGGTCCTCGCGATCGTCGTCGCCCTGCGCGGCTCGGTCGCCCTCGGCGGTCTGACCTCGGCGGCCGTGGGGCTCGGCGTCGTCGTCGCGGGTCCGGTGCTGGGCGATCTCGCCGACCGCTACGGGCAACGGCGCGTGCTCGTGCCGGTGGGGGTGGCCAACGGCATCCTGTTGGCGATCTTCCCCCTCGTGGTGGGCTTCGCGACGTCGGATGCCCTGCTGCTCGGGGCGGCCGTGGCGATCGGTGTGACCGGACCGCAGACCGCGGCGATGTCGCGCAGCCGCGTGATGGCGCTGATCGGCGCGCGCGTGCACCCCGAGCGGCGCGACCGCACCTTCTCGCGGGCGATGGCCTACGAGTCCGCGGCCGACGAGACGGCGTTCGTGATCGGCCCGTTCGTCGTCGGCATCCTGGCGGCGTTGATCGCCCCGTGGGCGCCGATCATCGGTGCGGCCCTCCTCAGCTTCGTCTTCGTCACCGCCTTCGCTTTGCATCCCACCGGTCGAGCCGTGCCCGAGCGGTCCGAACGCACCGCGATGGCGCCGTTCCGCGAGCTGCTGCACCCGCGCATGCTCGTGCTCGTGGCGGCCGTGTTCGGCGTCGGGCTGTTCTTCGGCTCCACTCTCACCTCGCTGACCGCCTTCATGGAGGCGCAGGGGGCGCCCGAGGCGGGAGCCTTGCTCTACGGCGTGATGGGGGTGGGCTCGGCGGTGCTGGCCCTCGCCGTCGCCCTCGTCCCCGAGCGCTTCGCGCTGCGGTGGCGGCTCGTGCTCTTCGCGAGCGTGCTCACGGCCTCGGCCGGTGCCTACTCGGTCGGCGGATCCGTCTCGACGGTGACCCTGGTCCTGTGCCTCATGGGCATCGGGGTGGGGCCCGCCCTCGTCACGCTGTTCAGCCTCGCCGGCCACCGCGCGCCGCGCGGGCGCACGGCGTCGACCATGACGATCCTCGCCTCGGCCCTCACCTTGGCGCAGGCGCTGTCGTCGGCGGTGACCGGCGCCGTGGCCGAGAACGTCTCGGTCGCCACGGCGATGCTCTTCCCCGCGGGCGCGGCGCTGCTCGTCCTCGCCATGGCGGCGGTGAACGCCGCGGCCGCCCCGCGGTGGGACCGGGCGTCCGCCGGGGCCGGACTCAGCGCGGCAGGGGGTAGCGCCGCCGCAGCAGCAGGCGCTGGCCCAGCGTCCACGCGGTCGTGACGGTGAGATAGAGCCCCGCCGCGAGCGGGACGAACAGCGCGACCACCGCCGTCGTGAACTGCAGGACGCCGAGCATCCCCGTCGTCCACGCGGGAGCCGACGGGTCGACCGCGGGTCGCAGGAGTCGACGCGTGAGTTCGGCCACCCCGGCGATCACGACGACGAGCGTGCCGAAGACGGCGAGGGTGGCGGCATCCATCGTTCCGGTCGTGAGGGCGCCGACAAGACTCCGCCCGAGCGGGACGCCGAACACGTCGTGCGTGAGCAGGGTGTTGGCGTGTCCGCCGACCTGGGCGTGCAGGAAGACGGCGTACAGCAGACCGACCACGGGCGCCTGGGCGAGCACGGGCAGCATCCCCGCGAAGGGAGACGATCCCTCGTCGCGGTACAGCTGCAGGGTCTCGCGTTGCAGGCGTTCGGGGTTCTTGCGCCACCTCTCCTGCAGGGCGCGGAGGCGCGGGGCCAGGCGGGCGCGCGTCTGCTCGGCCCGCGCCTGCGACACCCCCACGGGAATGAGGAGCACCCGCACGGCGAGCGTCACGACGACGACGGCGAGGGCGGCGGCGAGACCGCCGGCGAGCGGTTCGAGAAGCGAGGTCAGGGCGAGCAGGGCTCGCGTGGCGAGGTCGAGCAGCAGAGCGAGGGGCGGAAAGGCGAAGAGGTCCACGGGGCATCCCATCAGAGCGAGTGATCACGGGCTGATCGGTCGCGGGGCGCGCCGAGAGCACGCGGGCGACCGGCGTCGCTGCGCGCTCGAACCGTCGCCGAGGCGACGGGGAGGGCTACGCGACGCGGATCGCGAACCCCGGGGCTCGCGGGCGCGGGTGCCCCGCGGCGTCGGGATCGCTCTGGGAGAGGGATGCCGAGGGGTCGATCGGACGCGCCGACGGCGGGGGCGTGGTCGCGACGAGAGCGGGGACCACGACGAGCACGATCACCGCGGTCAGCACGACAGCGGCGGCGAGCACCACGGCCAGAAGAGGGGCGCTCCCCCCGGGCGTGAGCGCCAGCTCGGCGGTGGCCAGGAGCAGATTGAGCGCCGCGATCAGCGATGCGATCACGCTCTCACCCCCTCCGGTCGAGTCCCCACGCTAGCAAAGCTCCGGTGGGTACGCTGTCGGCATGACCACCCTCGTCCTCACCGTCGTCGGCGATGACCGCGCGGGCCTCGTGTCCACGGTCGCCGACATCGTCGACGCCCACGGCGGCAACTGGGAGAACAGCGAACTCGCCGAGCTGGCGGGTGCCTTCGCCGGGATCATCGAGGTGTCGGTGACGCCCGCGCGCGCCGATGATCTGCGCGCGGCGCTCGACGGCCTCGCCGGAACCCTCACCGTCACCGTCCATGCCGGAGCGGGCTCGGCGGACGCCGCGGGCCGCACCGTGACCTTCGACGTCGTCGGCAACGACCGCCCCGGCATCGTCCGCGAGGTGTCCGCGGCTCTCGGCGCGCACGGCGCGAGCATCGAACGGATGTCGACGCAGACGACGGATGCCGCGATGGCGGGCGGTCGTCTGTTCGAGGCCTCCATCACCGCGACGGTGGCGGCCGACGTCGCCGTCGACGATCTCGTCGCGCGTCTGGAGCGTCTCGCCGCCGAGATCCAGGTCGACGTCACGCTCGCGGACTGACCCGGGCGGCGCGCGGACGCGGCTCGATCGACGCCGGGCCGATCTCGACCGGATTCAGGCCCGGCGCGACCGGGTCGCGAGGCGTGCGATCCCGCGCCATCCCAGCAGCAGCAGGGCGAGGGTGAGGGTCGCGACGATGACGAACGCCACCGCGATGCCCTGACCGCTGAACGCGCGCAACACCACCCCGAGCATGACGGTGATCGCCCACACCGGGAGCCCCGTCGCGACGACGGCGGTCGGTCGACGCCACGCACGCGCGACGAGCCAGCCGACGAGGAGCGCGACGACGAAGGGCCACGCGGTCGTCGCCAGCCCCGAGCCGAACGGACCCAGGATGTCGCCGTCGTGGGTAGCGCGTCCGATCGCGGCGAAGACGACGACGAGCACGACGTCGACGATCAGGGCGGGGAGGGAGGAGCGCAGCGAGGGGGACACGACCTCATTCTCTCGCGGCGACGCGAGGGTATCGTCCGCGTATCGCGGTTCCGAGACACCGCGGCAACAGTCCGAGCGATGGGATGGACTCTCCCGATCCCGGAGGTTGCCGTGTCCGCTCGCCCCGTCCTCACCCCCGCGCGTCTCGTCACCGCGGGCGCGGTGCTCGCCGCCGTCGTCGCCTTGACGCTCGCGCCGCGGGCGATCGCGTGGCCGGCCCGCACCCTCGTCCTCGACGCGCTCGACCACCTTCCCCCGTCGTGGAGCGCCCTCGTCTTCGGCGCGGGCGCCGACGTCGCTCTCAACGTCGCCTTCTTCGTGCCCCTCGGCGCCGCGGTCGCCCTGCTCCTCCCGCTGCGGTGGGCGCCGGCATCCGTCGCGTTGTGCGCCCTCGTGTCGTTCGCGGTCGAGGTGCTCCAGGCCGGGATCCCCGGTCGGGTTCCGGATGCCGATGACGTGCTGTCCAACACGATCGGCGCCGCGATCGGAACGGTCGTCGTCATCGCGATGCGCGTGGCCGCCCGCGGAGGGCGCGCGGCCCGGCGCTGAGCCGCGCGTCAGCGGGGCAGGCGGAGGCGCGCGTGCAGACCGCCGCCCTCTCGGGGCCACAGTTCGAGCCGGCCGCGGTGCGCGCGGGCGATCGACGCGACGATGGCGAGCCCCAGACCGGTGCCGTCCGCGCGCCCGCGCGTACGTCCGACACCGCGGACGAAAGGCTCGGGGAGCGTCGAGACGAGCTCGCGCGACAGGTCGTCTCCGCTGTTGACGACGTCGATGATCACCTCGTCGACCTCGCCGCTCACGGCGAGGCGCACCCAGCCGCCCTCGATGTTGTGGACGAGGGCGTTGCGGACGAGGTTCGCCACCGCCTGACGGACGAGGGTCTCGTCGAGGCGCGCCACCCCACCCGAGGCGTCCATCAGATCCAGATCGAGTCCCGCGGCGTCGCCCCGCGCCTCGGACACCACGGTGGCGACGAGCTCGTCCACCGCGGTGGGTTCGGGTGACAGCGCTCCCTCGCGCGTCGAGCGGGCGAGGGCCAGCAGGGACTCGGTGAGACGGATCGCGCGCTCGTTCGTGAGGTCGAGACGGTGCAGCAGCCGCTCGAGGTCGACGCCCCCGGGGTCGGCCCGGGCCACCTCGAGGAGGGTGCGCATCGTCGCGTGCGGGGTGCGCAACTCGTGGGAGGCGTTCGCGGCGAAGCGCTTCTGCGCCTCCAGGGTCTCCTCGATGCGCGCGAGCATCGCGTCGAAGGTGTCGGCGAGGTCGGTGAGCTCGTCGCGGGGTCCCGGCAGATCGACGCGGTGCGCCAGATCGCCGTCGCGCACCGCGCGGGCGGCATCCGTGATCCGGTGAAGGGGGCGCAGCATGAGTCCCGACACGACCCAGCCGCCGCCGAGGCCCACGATCGCCAACGCGAGGACGGCGTACCACGCGTACCGGACGAACACGTCGACGAGGTCGCCGCGCCCGGGCGTGAACGACCCGCTCTCGGAGTACAGGTTGCCCTCGGGGAGGAACCGCAGCACGAGGAACCCCACGACGAACACCGCGATCCCCACGATCACGACGAACGCCGCGTAGCTCAGGGTGAGCTTGAGGCGGACCGAGAGTCCCGGGGCGCGCTCACGCATCGGCCGGACCCATGCGGTAGCCCACTCCCGCGACGGTCTGAATGAGCCACGGCTCGCCGAGACGCTTGCGCAGCGTCGAGATCGTGATGCGCACCGCGTTCGTGAACGGGTCGGCGTTCTCGTCCCACGCCCGCTCGAGCAGGTCTTCGGCGCTGACCACCCCGCCGGCCGCGCCCATGAGCACCTGCAGCACCGCGAACTGTTTGCGGGTCAGCGACACGTACCGTCCGTCACGGAACACCTCGCGGCGGAAAGGATCGAGGCGGATGCCGTGCTGCTCGAGCACCGGCGGGGTCGCGGCCGCGGGGCGGCGGGCGAGGGCGTGCAGGCGCATCACGAGCTCGCGCAGCACGAAGGGCTTGGTCAGGTAGTCGTCGGCGCCGCTCTCGAAACCGGCGGCCTTGTCGTCGAGACCGTCGGCGGCGGTCAGCATGAGCACGCGCGGGGCGGCGGGCTGCGCACTGAGGTGGCGGGCGATCTCGTCGCCGTCCGGGCCCGGAATGTCGCGGTCGAGCACGACCACGTCGTACGCGGTGTAACCGAGCACCTCGAGAGCGGTGTCGCCGTCGCCGGCGATGTCGGCCGCGATCGCCTCGAGCCGCAGCCCGTCGCGGATGGCCTCGGCGAGGAAGGGTTCGTCCTCGACGATCAACACGCGCATTCCGTCATCGTAGGCGGGGCCGTATATCGCGGACGTATGCGCGGTGCCCACCGTCGCCGGCGTCGGTAGCGTGGGGGCATGGCGACCCGACTTCTCCTCGTGGCCGACACGCACGTGCCGAAGCGGGCGCGCGTCCTTCCCGCGGCGATGCGCGCGGCGGCATCCGACGTCGATCTGATCGTCCACGCGGGCGATTGGGTGAGCGCGAGCGTGCTCGACGAACTCGAGCCCCTCGGCCCGGTGCTGGGCGTCTGGGGCAACAACGACGGCGACGACCTGCGCTCGCGCCTGCCCGAGGTCGCCCGCGCCGAGATCGACGGGGTGCGCGTCGCGGTCGTGCACGAGACGGGGCCCGCGACCGGACGCGAGAAGAGGATGGATGCCGCCTACCCCGACGTCGACCTGCTCGTGTTCGGGCACAGCCACATCCCGTGGGACACCGTGACCCCGAACGGCCTGCGCCTCCTCAACCCCGGCTCGCCCACCGACCGCCGCCGTCAGCCGGCGTGCACGCTGATGATCGCGACCCTCGACGACGGCGAGGTGCGCGACGTGCTGCTGCACGAGGTGTCACGCGACTGACGGCCGAGACGTCGCGGGGTGTATCGCCGGCGTATCGCGCGGGTGATACACCGTGACAACGCAGCCCCGAGTCGACTGGGGCCATGGCTTCTCCCGCATCCCGTATCGATTCTCCTTCCCGCCGTCGGCTCGCGGTCCTCGCGATCGGGGCCGTCCTGGCCGTCGTCCTCACCGTGGTCGCCGTTCTGCTCGCGATGACCACCGCGGCGTCGTTCACGGCGGGGATGACCGCGCACGCGCCGTTCTCTCCGACGGAGGCCGACGGGATGATCCCCGCGGAGGCGCCCCTCACCGTGAGCGACGATCGGCACCCGGCGATGACAGGACTCGACGGAGACTTGCGCGAGGCCCTTCGCTCCGCCCAGGCGGCCGCCGCGCCGGAGGGAGTCGTCTTCGACGTCACCAGCGGATGGCGCAGCGAGGAGTACCAGCGCTGGCTCCTCGGCGACGCCATTCGCACGTACGGCTCCGAGGCGCTCGCGCGGGAGTACGTCGCGTCGCCCGAAGACTCGAGTCACGTCACCGGTCGAGCGGTCGACATCGGCTCGCTCGACGCGCAGCTGTGGATCATCGAGCACGGGCGGGAATGGGGTCTGTGCCAGACCTACGCCAACGAGCGGTGGCACTTCGAGAAGGCGACGGATGCCGGAGGAGAGTGCCCGGAGCCGAAGCCCGATGCGCGGGGGTGAACGACGACGGCGCCGCCCCGTTCGGGTGCGGCGCCGTCGTGCGAGTGCCTACTCGACGTTCAGCTGACGGGTGGGAGAGGTCAGCGGGCAGTCGAAGGGGTCGCGGGCGGCGAGCCCGACCCGGTTGAGGTACGCGATGACGATGCCGTACGACTGGAAGAGGGTCGTCTCGACGTACGGGACGTTCAGCGTCTCGCAGTGCTCGCGGACGATCACGCGGGCCTTGCTGAGGTGCGGGCGCGGCATGTTCGGGAACAGGTGGTGCTCGATCTGGTAGTTCAGACCGCCCATGAGCCACGTGGCCCACCAGCCGCCCGAGACGTTGCGCGAGGTGCGCACCTGCTTGCTGAAGAAGTCGAGCTTCGCACCGGGCGCGATGATCGGCATGCCCTTGTGGTTGGGGGCGAAGGACGCTCCCATGTAGATCCCGAAGACCGCGACCGAGACGCCGAAGAACGCGAAAGCGAGACCGACCGGCAAGAAGATGAAGATCGGCGCGATGAAGAGCGCGTGGCGCAGCGTCAGCAGGGCGAGTTCGGCCCAGCGGCCCTTGACGGGCTCGCGCGAGAAGAGGTGGCGCAGGGCCAGCACGTAGAGGTTGATCCCCTCGAACGCCAGCAGCGGGAAGAACAGGTACCCCTGACGCTGGGTGATCCAGCGCTGGATGCCGCGGGCCTTGGCCGCGTCGACGTCGAGGAACGAGATCGTGTCGATCTCGATGTCGGGGTCCTTGTCGACGCGGTTGGGGTTGGCGTGGTGACGCGTGTGCTTCGACGCCCACCACGAGCGGCTCATGCCGACGATGCCGTTGCCGATGAGCAGGCCGAGGCGATCGTTTGCCGGGCCCGACGCGAAGATCTGGCGGTGCGCGGCCTCGTGGGCGAGGAAGGCGACCTGGGTGAACAGGATGCCGAGGACCGCGGCGATGATCAGCTGGAACCAGCTGTCGCCGAGGAGGATGAAGCCGGTGACGCACCCGGCGAAACCGAGCACGATCGCGGCGGCGACGACGGCGTAGAACACCGGCGTGCGGACGAGGAGTCCGCTCTCGCGGACGACCTGAGACAGCTCTGTGTAGGCCTTGGTGATCGGGGGGAATTCGGTCGTACCGGAGTACGTCTGACGGATGGGGCCGAGGCGGGACTCGACGACGGTGGAAGCGATTTTCTGCTCCTCGGATCGGGATGGACCGGGGCGGCTACCCGGGCTGTCGCCCACATTACGGGTCGCCGTATGGACGACCCGGCATACGACGCGATGTTCAGGAGCCTCTCGGGAAATGGAAATCCCGGCGTGCGGAATCGTCTCGGAAACGACGAAAGCCGGGTCGTCGCGAGGCGACGTACCCGGCTTCCGAGGTAAGCGGAGCTTAGAGGGGGCGGATGTTCGCCGCCTGCATGCCCTTGGGGCCCTGCTCAGCGTCGAATTCGACCTTCTGTGCTTCCGTGAGCTCCTTGAAGCCGTTGCCCTGGATCGCGCTGAAGTGCGCGAACAGGTCGGCGGAGCCGTCGTCGGGAGCAATGAAGCCGTAGCCCTTTTCGGAGTTGAACCATTTCACGGTGCCAGTGGCCATCGTGTTCTTCCTTTATTCATGTTGGGCCGCAGATGCGGCCGTGGGCGCCGCTCCGACGCGTGCGGAGCGGACGGGGACGCCGCGTCACCGTGGTGGTGGCGCGTACGCGATGCCCGTCGACGGCGGCCTGAGCCGCTCCGACGGACGTGTGGACACCGAGATTCTCGCCGAGGGGACCCTGGGCTTCGAAGCCCGAGGTTCCCGCGCCGACGAAACCGGCGTAGTCGGATCCGGCCGTCGCGACGTACACGTCGAGATCGGCCTGGCGCCACGATAGCGGCGAAGGGTGAAGCAGAGACACAAGAACTTTCTGCGAGTGCGAGGCGAGGACCGAAGCCGTCGAGCGAGGCACACGATGATGAGGGGTGGGGTTGCGGTCGGAAACGGCTCGGCGCCGTGCGCCCGGCATCTCAGCGATGAGGCGGGCGTCGATGAAGCAAGTCCCAGAACGAATAACCTCACGCTAGCACGGATGTCTGCGAGACACCCGGGTGATTTCGGCGGGCCCGAGGGTGCGGTGCACTGGGGGCATGGCATCCGACCCTCCCTCCGATCGGGGCGCGACCGACGACGAGCGCTGGCTCGTGATCGACGAGCGCCGGTGGCGCCGCACCGATCCGGCGTTGCCGGACGACCTCGCCGACCGATTGCGGTCGCACCTCGGGAGGGCCCGATCGGCCGTGCGGACGGCGAAACGCGCCGGGGAAGACGACGCCGTGTCCGACGCGCGTCGCCGAGTGGGACTCGCGAAACACGGACTGGGCGAGCGGGGGCCGCGCTGGTGGGACGACGAGGTCGCCGCGCGGGTGCACCGGGCCGAGGAGGCCCTCGCCGAGCTCGACGCCCTCGCCCCGCCGAGAGCAGACGATTCCCCCGACGTCAATACGTAGCGCGAGGCGTAGCCAGGGGATGGGCTGGGGGCTCACGAACCGAGGGGAGCCCCCATGTCATCCACCGCCACCGAGCTCGAGACGCTCAACGATCTGCTCAAGAAGTTCCGCTTCGCGATGGTCACCACCCGCGCCGAAGACGGAGCGCTGCACGCGCACCCGCTGACCGTGCAGGAGAAGGAGTCGGACGGCGACCTCTGGTTCATCGTCGGCACGCACGCCTCCGCCGTCGAGCACGTGCGGCGCGACCCGAAGGTGGGCCTGTCGTTCAGCACCGACGGCACGTGGCTGTCGCTCGCGGGCGAGGCCGAGGTGGTCGACGACCTCGCGAAGCTCAAGGACCTGTGGTCGACGAGCGTCGAGGCGTGGTTCCCCGACGGCCCCGAGTCGCCCGGGGTGACCCTGCTGAAGGTCTCGACCCTCACCGGCGAGTACTGGGGGAGCGCCGGCGGGCGCCTCGCCACGGCCATCGCTCTCGTCACCTCGAAGGTGACCGGCGACCGGCCCCGCGGCGGTGAGAAGCAGACCTTCGACCTGACCGACTGAGCGCGGCGCGGACCTCGCGGTCGCGCCGCGCCGCGAGGTCATCCGCCCGAGGGATTGTCGACGGGCGTGTCGTCGTCGTCGGTGGTGTCGGGGATGACGGGCGCATCAGCGGTTTCGAGCTCGTCGGGCTCGTCGGCGGTGTCATTCGTGCGGTCGTGTGTCGTGTCCATGGCCCCACCCGACCACGCCCCGGTCGACCGCCGCGCGGGCCTTGCGCGAACCGGCGCAGCGTGCCAGCGCAAGCCCCCAGATGCCGAGTACGCGCTTTGCGACGATGACGGCATGTCACGACCCGAGGTCCGCTCCAAGCCCTGCGCCTACTGCGGTCGGCCCTTCACCGATCGCAAGCGCTGGAGCGGGCGCGACCAGTGGGACCAGGTGCTCTACTGCTCGCGCGGCTGCCGCGCCAACGCCGCGAAGCAGAGGCGCCACGCGTGAGGGCCGCACTGATCCTCGCGACGCAGCAGTTCGCCGAGCACCCCGCGTACTCCGACGACGGCATCGAGGAGTTCTTCTTCATCGAGTCGGCGCCCCGCTTCGCCAAGCTCCCGTATCACCGCCACAAGATCGTGCTGCTCGTCTCGGCGATGCGGCACACCGCCGCGCGGCTCGAGGCCGAGGGCAAGACCGTCCGCCGGATCACCCTCGACGACGACCTCACCTTCAAGGCCGGCCTCGAGAAGCTGCTGAAGGCCCATCGGGTCACCGAGTTGACGTGGATGAGCGACCCCAACCGCCCCGTCGACGAGCGCATCGCGCGCATCTGCCAGGCGCACGACGTCGAGACCGACGTGCTCTCGGACCAGCTGTTCCTGACCCCCGAAGACGACGTCGACGCCTGGTTCGCCGAGCACCCGACGCCGCTCATGGAGGACTTCTACCACTGGCAGCGGCGCCGCACCGGCATCCTGATGGACGGCGGGAAGCCGACGGGGCGGCGCTGGAACTTCGACGCCGACAATCGCAAGGCGCTGCCGAAGAAGGGCGTCGACATCCCGCCGCTGCCGCAGCTCGCGCACGACGAGATCACCCGCGCCGTCATCGTCGAGGTCGACGAGCGCTACCCTGAGCATCCCGGCAAAGCGGCCGACTTCTGGCTGCCCGTCACGCCGGAGGACTCCCGCGACTGGCTCGACGTCTTCGTCGCGGAACGCCTCAACGACTTCGGCCGGTACGAAGACGCGATGAAGGCCGACGAGCCGTTCCTCTTCCACGCGATCATCTCGCCGATGCTGAACATCGGGCTGCTCACCGTCGAAGAAGTGGTCGCCGCCGCCACGCGGACCGACGCGCCCCTGGCATCCGTCGAGGGGTTCATCCGCCAGGTGATCGGGTGGCGCGAATACATGCGCGGCATGTACCGGGCGCACCCGAAGCTGGAGCACGTCAACGCGCTGCACCTCGAGAAGAGGATCGAGAAGTACTGGTACTCCGGGCAACGGATGCCGAGTGACCTGCCGATCTCCGTGCGCACGGTCCTGGAACGCGTGCACGAGTGGGGCTACGCGCACCACATCGAACGCCTCATGGTGCTGGGCAACTGGTTCCTGCTGCAGGGGTACGCGCCGCGGCAGGTCAACGACTGGTTCCTCGCGCTGTTCGTCGACGCCTACGACTGGGTCATGGTGCCCAACGTCATGGGAATGAGCCAGTTCGCCGACGGCGGCTTCGTCGCGACCAAGCCGTACGTCTCGGGCGGCGCCTACCTGCAGAAGATGGGGTCGTGGTGGCCCTCGGCGCAGGAGGCCAAGGACTCGGTCTTCACCGACGCGTACTGGGAATTCCTCGAGCGACACGAGGACGTGCTGTCCGGAAACCACCGGCTGGGCCTCGCGCTGGCGCAGATGCGCAAGCGACGCGACGCGAAGGGGGAATGAGCGGGTTGCGGTCCCGTCGACAGGCTCGGGGACCTCGGTCAGGAGGCCCCGCGACCGCAGTCGAGGGGCCCCGCGACCCCGGTCAGCTCTTGAGCTTGTTCAGCGCCGAGCCCTTGTGGGCCGCAGTCGAGCCGGACTTCTCCGACGTGACGATGTAGGCCGGGTCGTCGTCGGATGCCGTGAACTTCTGACCGTCGTGCTGGAAGTCCTTCGTCTTCTTCTCCACGACCTCACCCTGGGTGCGGCCCTGCGGGGTGTCCCAGCTGACGCGGTCGCCCTTCGACAGATCCTTCGACATGACGCTTCCTTCCGTTGATGTGGGTTCATGGTGTCGAGCGGCCCGAGCGCGCATCGGGGGATTGACAGGCGGCGGACGGGACGTCGCCGGTCCGCGTGTCGCGCGTGACGGAGATGCGGCGGGGGTGCGCGGAAACGGCATCCGGATGCCGAGGATCGGCGCGACCGTCTGAGATGCTGCCGTCATGCGAGGACCTGTGTGGGGAATGGCGACGGCCGGCATCGGCGTGCTGATGATCGGACTGCTCGTGGCGTGGGGCACGGCCTACGCCACGTGGCTCGACGAGATCGGCCCGTTCATCGACGACGCCGGCGCGGGCCCTGACGCCCCGACGATCGTCCTCCCGGGTCTCGTGGGGCTGCTCGCTCTCGCGCTCGTCATCGGCGGAGTCGTCATCGCGGTCACGACGGGGCCGGAGCGCGAGCCGCGCCGGCGCTGAGGTCCGACGCC
Organism: Microbacterium sp. Leaf203; assembly: GCF_001421275.1. Lineage (NCBI taxonomy): Bacteria > Bacillati > Actinomycetota > Actinomycetes > Micrococcales > Microbacteriaceae > Microbacterium > Microbacterium sp. Leaf203. The sequence goes on from NZ_LMKF01000022.1 coordinate 1,802,220, forward strand.
TATAGTGCCGCGCGATCCTCGCGGGTCAGGCGGAACCGGGATGCCACGACGCCCAGCAGCAGCGCGCCCGCGCCTCCCGCGATCATGTCGCCGATCGTGTCGTCGTAGGTCACGAAGATCGCGTCGGTGATGAAGCGGTAGCCGAACCACTCGATCATCTCCCACACGGCGCTCAGCGCCAGGCCCGCCATGGTGGCGACGACGACGGGCGTCCGGCGTCGGCCGGTCGGCTCGATCACGCGCGCGTCGTCGAGAAGCACCAGGGCGACCGCGGCGAGCACGCCCGTGCACACGGCGTGGACGATCAGGTCCCACCCGGTCCACGCGCGGTACAGGTCGATGACGTTGCTGCCGGCCGCGACAAACACCGTGACGCACGTGACGAGGTCGAGGCCCGAGCGCAGGCCGATCATGCGCGAGAGCATCACCGACGGCAGCGACATCGACAGCACGGCGAAGTCGGTGAACGGCAGGGTGAACAGCGAGACGATGACGACGACGATCGCCACGGCCCGCACGACGTCGGTCAGCCAGTCGGTGACGGTGCGCGGCGGCCGCTTGAGGTTGGCGTACATCGCCCGGATCATCGGCATCCGCCCGTCATGGCGTCGCCGCCGGATGGATGCGCACGACCGCCTGCACCGGCAAGTGGTCGCTCGGCCACTGCGTGCCGGTCGGACGCGGGTCGATGCCGACCGCGCGCACGCCCACGTCGGGGGTCGCGAGCAGGGCGTCGATGCGACGCGCACCGACCTTGGGCGCCGCATAGTTGTTGAAGGTGCCCCACTCGGCGGTCCGGCGGGCGGGGGCGTACGACCACGTGTCGACGAGCAGGCCGTCGGCGAACATGTCCGACAGTTCGCCGGAGCGCACGTGGGCGTTCACGTCGGCGGTGAACAGCAGCGGGCGTTCGCGGCGCGCCACGAGGTCGTGCAGCCACGCGGCCGAGCGGCGGCGAGCCCGGCGCGAGAACGCGTCGAAATGGGTGTTCACGAAGGTGAACCGGGCGTCGGTCGCGAGGTCGCGCACCTGCGCGATGACCGCTATCCGCGGAATGGTGTTGCCCCATCCGGTCGACCCGGGGACGCGGGGGGTGTCGGACAGGGCGACCTGCTCCCAGTCCTCGACTTCGATGCGATCGCGGTCGTAGAAGAGCGGAGTGCCCTCCCCGTCGCGGCGGGGACCGCGGCCGAGTCCGATGCGGCCGTAGTCGGAGCCGAGCGACGCCTGCACCCACTGGGCCTGATCGGGCATCGCCTCCTGCGTGCCCAGCAGGTGGGGGCGGTTCGCGCTGAGGAACGTCCGCAGTCGCTCCTTGCGCAGGGGCCACCGGTCGGCGGGAGGCCACGTGATCCGGTCGAAGCGTCGACGGATGTTGAAGCTCATCACGTGCAGATCGGGGGCCTCGACGTCGGGGAAGAGGATGCCGCTCATGATCGACCCCGCAGCCCCAGGCGCACCCATCGCGCCGGCGGGATCTCGGCGGGCCAGTGCGCGAAGACGGTCCCCGCACCCCGACGGAAGCATCGCGCGAAGCGGCGCGGCTCCACGGTCCTCGACGACACACGCATGTGCGCGCCGGACACGCGCGCGATGCGATGGCGGCGGCCCAGGTGGTACGCGAGGTCGAGGTCGTCGTGCAGCTCGGGGTCGAGGTGCACCTCGCCGCGCACGTCCTCCCAGGCGCGGCGGCGGAACGCCATGTTCGATCCCCAGAGCGGCGTGTGTCCGAGAGCGGGGGTCGCGAAGGTGGCATAGGTGCCGAGGAAGAGCCGCGCCATCGACACGCGTCGCCGGGCGGGTCCGTCGTGGAACACGGCTCCGCCGGTCACGGCATCCACGGTCGGATCCGCCAGCGCGTCGACCATGCTCTGCACCCACGTCGGATCGGGGAGGCTGTCGGCGTCGAGGCGGAGGATCAGCTCTCCCCGCGCCGCGTCGTACCCGGTGGCGGCGGCCGCGGGGATGCCGCGCTCCCCGCAGAACACCACACGTACTCCGGCCGCTCGGGCGATCTCGGCGCTGTCGTCGGTCGAGGCGTTGTCGACCACGACGATCTCGGTCGGGGCGAGGGTCTGCGCGGACAGCGCGCGCAGGCACCGCCACAGATGGGCGCCGTCGTCACGGCAGGGGATGACGACGGAGACGGTGACGGCCGGCGAGACGGGGCCTTGGGGCACGGGGGTCCTCCCGGAGACGAGTCCTCCCACGCTAGGCGATCAGCGGCGGGCGTTTCCCGGCTTGACGCCTGCGTCGTCGGCTGACAGCGCTCGCCTTTCGTATCGTGGATGCCATGGCATCCGTCCTCAACGTCTCGGCGTACCTGTTCACGCGCATCGACGACCCCGCGTCCCTGCGAGCGGTTCTGCGCGCGCGGGCAGCGGAGGCGGGACTGCGGGGGACGATCCTGCTGGCCGAGGAGGGCGTCAACCTGTTCCTCGCGGGCGGAGCCGACGAGGTGCGCGGCTTCGTCGACGACCTGCGCGCCGACGCGCGTTTCGCCGCCCTGCAGACCAAGGAGAGCTGGTCGGATGCCGTGCCCTTCGGCAAGCTGCTCGTGAAGGTGAAGCGCGAGATCATCCGCATGGACCGCCCCGAGGTGCGTCCGCAGGACGGTCGCGCGCCCGCCGTGACCCCCGACACCCTGCGCCGTTGGCTCGACACCGGCGTCGACGACGCGGGGCGGGAGATCGTGCTCGTCGACACGCGCAACGCCTTCGAGGTCGACTACGGCACCTTCGCCGGCGCGAAGGACTGGCGCATCGAGAGGTTCACGCAGTTCCCGGATGCCGCGGCATCCCACCGCGAAGAACTCGAGGGCAAGACCGTGGTGAGCTTCTGCACGGGCGGGATTCGCTGCGAGAAGGCGGCCCTGTACCTGCGCGACGAGGGCGTCGAGGCGTACCAGCTCGAGGGCGGCATCCTCGGGTGGTTCGCCGCGCAGGGCGCCGCGCACTGGGACGGCGACCTCTTCGTCTTCGACGAGCGCGAAGCGCTCGACGCGGGACTCGCCGCTCGGGCCGGTGCCTGACGTGCTCTGGGACCAGCACGCCTGCGTCGAACTCGTCGAGACCGCCGACCTCACCGACCTGCGGCGCTACCGCGGAGCCGGCGGGGGCTACGTGTCGATCAACGTCGGCTACGCCCCGCACGCGCCCGAGCTCACGGCATCCCTTCTCCGCTCCTTCCGCGCGCAGGTCGACGCCATCGACGGGCTCGAGTTCGCCGCCACGGTCGCCGACATCGACCGCATCGCCGCGCGGGGCGACACGGCCGTCGCCTTCGATCTCGAGGACTGCGCCCCTCTCGGTGGGGACCTGGATGCCGTGTCCTCCCTCGTCGCACGGGGAGTACGCACCCTCGGCCCGACCTACAACCACGCCAACCGCGCGGGCGGCGGGTGCCTCGACGCGATCGACGACGGCCTCACCGCCTGGGGCCGCGACCTCGTCGCCGAGATGAACGCGCGCGGGATGGTTCCCGACGGCTCGCACGTGGGCGCCCGCACCACCTTCGACATGTGCGCCGCGTCGACCCGCCCGGTGGTGTTCAGCCACTCGAACTTGCGCTCCGTGTGGGAGCACCCGCGCAACATCACCGACGACCAGGCGCGAGCGGCAGCGGACACCGGGGGAGTCGTCGGCATCACGGGGGTGGGGATCTTCCTCGGGCCCAACACCCCGACGCTCGAGGCCATGGTGCGCCACCTCGAGCGCGCCGTCGAGGTCGTCGGCATCCGTCACGTCGGGGTCAGCACCGATTTCTCGTTCGACTGGGAGACCTTCCGCGACGAGATTGCGCGGATGCCGGAGCTGTACGACGCGAGCTACACCCGCTGGGGTCCGATGGAGTGGATGCCGCCCGAGACCTTCGTCCTCCTCGGCTCGGCGCTCGCCGCGCGAGGATGGAACGACACCGACGTCGCCGCGGTGCTCGGCGGGAACTTCCGCCGCGTCGCGGCCGAGAGCTGGGAGCCCCTGTCATGACCGAACTCCGCGACGGCGCCGTCCTGCGCCCCGCCCGCCCCGGCGACGAAGAGGGCATCCTCGCGTGCATCCAGGCGCTCGCCGATTACGAGCGAGAGCCGGATGCCGTGGACAACACCGCCGCGATGCTCACCGACACGCTGTTCGGCGATGACCCCCGCGCGTTCGCCTTCGTCGTGGAGGGGCCCGATCGCGGCATCCGGGCGATCGCGATCTGGTTCCTCACCTATTCGACCTGGACCGGACGCCACGGCATCTGGCTCGAAGACCTGTACGTGCACGAGCAGTACCGCTCGAACGGCTACGGCGCGGCCCTGCTCGCCGCGCTCGCCGCCGAGTGCCTCGACAAGGGCTATTCGCGCCTCGAGTGGACGGTGCTCGAGTGGAACGAGCCCGCGATCGGCTTCTACCGCGCGCTCGGCGCCGAGGCGATGGACGAATGGACGACCCGCCGCGTCACGGGCGACGCGCTGACGGCGCTCGCGGCGCGGGGGTAGCGCTCTGCGGGGCGGTTCGTCGGGTTTCGGGGCGAATCCTGCAGGTTGGGGCGGATGAATCACGCCCCGAGCGCAAAAATCCGCCCCAACCGGGCCTGGGTTGATCGCGACGCCGCCCGCTCACCGCGCGAGGTCGGCCAGCACCGCCTCGGCGGCGCGCTGCCCCGACACCAGCGCGCCCTGGATCGACGCGGTGTCGCGGTGGTCGCCGGCGAGGTAGCGGCCGTCGTCGAGGCGCACGGGGCGGCGCAGGCGCAGCGGCGGATCCTGCGCGGGGAGCGCGTGAGTGATGTCGTCGCGGCGCAGCAGGCGCCACGGCCGGGTGTCGGCCTGCCACACCTCGCCGAGCTGGCGCCGCACCTCGTCCTCGGCGGCGACGGAGGGCATGACGCAGGTCGCCTGAATGAGGTGCTGCCCGCGCGGGGCGTACGTCGGCGCGGTGTTGGTCATGACCGCTGTGTTCACGATCGGCCCGCGGCGGCGTCCGTCGACGCGCAGCGCGGCATCGGTCGAGGGGGCCTCGTCGGCGGCGAACCACCACGTCTGCAGGCCGCGGGTGCGAGGGTGCGGGGCGTCGAGGGCGTGGTCCAGCCCGCTCGCGAGCACGAGGGTGCGGGCGGTCACGGCATCCGCCCCCTCCACTCCGAGGTGCCAGCCGTGCGCGCGCTTGCGGGTCGACACGACGCGGTGCGAGAGGCGGATGCCGACACCCGCACGCCGCGCCGTGTCGGCGAGCTGCGCGGGGAGGGCTCCGATCCCCGCCGCGGGAACGCCGGGACGCCCGAGGGCGAAGCTGCGGATGAGCAGGCGCACGAAGGCGTCGGAGGTCTGTTGCCCGTCGTCGGCGATGACCCCGGCGAGGAAGGGCTCGAGCACCGCCTCGCGGAGGGGGCCGCGGAGGCCTGCTCGGTCCCAGCCCTCGTCGAGCGAGAAGTCGCGGCCTTTCTTGGCCGCTCGGGCGCTGAGCACCGTCGGTCCCGCCCAGCGAATCAGCGCGGCGAGGTCGGCGGGCCGCACCAGGCCCGAGCGCAGCGTCGCGGGAATCGATCCCGGATGCCGCAGCGGGTGCGCCAATCGCGCGACCCGGTCGTTCAACCGCACGCCGACGGCGACCGGGAAGCGCCGGAGCGCGAGGGCGTCGACGTCGACCCAGCGCCGCACGGCCGGGTACGCCGGGTTCAGCACGTGGAAGCCGAGGTCGAGGCGGAACCCGTCGACGACGTCGGTGCGCTCGCGCCCGCCGACCGCGTCGTTCGCCTCGAGCACCACGACGTCGCGCCCGGCCTCGGCCAGTCGGGTCGCGGCGCGGAGTCCCGCGAGCCCTGCTCCCACCACGACGACGTCGTACTCGTTCATGCCGCGAGCCTAGGCAGGCGAACGCGAGCGGACGCGGGGGTTGCGAGCGTCAGCGACGGGGCGCGATGGCCGCGGCGACGCTGTCGAGAGCGCCCGGCACGAGCGAGAAGTACGCCCAGGTGCCGCGCTTCTCGCGGGTCAGGATGCCGGCATCGACCAGCACCTTCGTGTGGTGCGAGACCGTGGGCTGCGAGAGGCCGAGGGGTTCCTGCAGGTCGCACGCGCACGTGGCACCGGCGTCTTGCGCGGCGATGATCGACACGATCCGCAGCCGCGCCGGATCGGCGAGCGCCTTGAGCGTCTTCGCCAGCGTCTCCGCTTCGGCCGGGGCCATCGCGGCATCGCCCGACGAGACGCAGCAGGCGGCGTCGAGCAGGGGCAGGGCGATGGTCGAGGTCATGGCACCTATCATCGTCCGGACATCGATGAACGTCAATATTGACGAGCGTCGATGTGTTGCGTCATGCTGTTCCCGTTCGTCCCGACCCGAAGGAAGCGCCATGTCCGACACCGCCACGATCCTCTTCGTCTGCGTGCACAACGCCGGCCGCTCGCAGATGGCCGCCGGTTACGCGCGCGCCCTGGGCGGCGACCGCGTGCGCGTGCTGTCCGGTGGCAGCGCCCCCGGCGACGCCCTCAACCCCATGGCGGTGGCCGCGATGGCCGAAGAGGGGATCGACATCAGCGCCGAGGTGCCGCAGCTGCTGCTCACAGACGACGTGCGTGCCTCCGACGCGGTCATCACGATGGGCTGCGGAGACGCGTGCCCGATCTTCCCCGGCAAGCGCTACGAAGACTGGGAACTGACCGACCCGGCCGGCAAAGGCCTCGACGAGGTGCGCCCGATCCGCGACGACATCAAGGCGCGGGTGACCACGCTGCTGCGCGAGCTCGGGGTCGACGCATGAGCCTGACCCTCACGGTCCCACCGCGGCGCGAGGCCGATCGCCGCGCGGGTCTGCCCATCGCGATCATCGGCGCCGGCCCCGTCGGCCTCGCGGCCGCCGCGCACCTGATCGAACGCGGGCTGCCCGTCGTCGTCTTCGAAGCGGGCGACACCGCCGGCGCCGCCGTTCGCGCGTGGGGGCACACGCGCCTGTTCTCGCCGTGGCGCTACGTCGTCGACCCCGCAGCTCGCCGTCTGCTCGAGGCCGAGGGATGGACCGCTCCGGATGCCGAGGGCCTGCCCACCGGTGACGAGCTGGTCGACGGCTACCTCGAACCCCTCGCGCGCACCGCCGCCTTGGCATCCGTCATCCGGTACGGAACGCGCGTGGAGGCCGTCGCCCGCCAGGGCATGGACCGCACGCGGTCGGTGGGTCGGGCGGCCACTCCCTTCGCGCTGCGACTGCGCACGACCGACGGGACGACGGATGCCACGGCTCGCGCGGTCATCGACACCTCGGGCACCACGAGTTCACCACGGTCGCTGCTGTCGTCTGGTCTCGCCCACGACGACCTCGGTGATCGCGTGACGACGGCGCTCCCCGATGTGCGCGGACGCGACCGCGCGCGGTTCGCCGGTCGACGCGTGCTCGTCGTCGGCGCGGGGCATTCGGCGGCGAATACCCTGATCGCCCTCGCCGCGCTCGCCGCAGACGAGCCCACGACGCGCATCGCCTGGGCTGTCCGCAACGAGGGAACCGCCCGCCTCGCCGCCGACGCGACCGACGACCTCGCCGCGCGCGGACGCCTCGGCACGGCGGTGCACAGCCTGGTCGACGAGGGCGCCGTCGAGCAAATCGCCGCGTTCGAGATCGACGACGTGCGGCTCTCCGGCGACGGCGTGTGCGTCAGCGGCCGAGGAGCGGGAGAGGCGTTCTCCCTCGAGGTCGACGTGGTCGTCAACGCCACCGGCTTCCGCCCCGACCTGACGATGCTGCGCGAGATCCGCGTGGGGCTCGACGAGATCGTCGAGGCACCGCGGGCGCTCGCCCCGCTGATCGACCCGAACCTGCACTCGTGCGGCTCCGTGCCGCCGCACGGGGTCGCCGAACTGACGCACCCCGAGCCCGACTTCTACCTCGCGGGCATGAAGTCGTACGGGCGGGCGCCCACGTTCCTGCTGCTCACCGGGTACGAGCAGGTGCGCTCGATCGCGGCGGAACTCGCCGGCGACCGGACGGCGGCACGACAGGTCGATCTCATGCTGCCCGAGACGGGCGTGTGCACCACCGACGCGGGGTCCTGCTGCGCGTGAGCGTGTCGCTGCGCCCACTCGCCGCGGCCGACTGGCCGGAGGTGCACCGCATCTACGCGGAGGGCATCGCGACCGGTCACTCGACCTTCGAGACGGCGCCCCCGGCGACATGGGACGAGTTCGATGGGGCGAAGCTGGCCGCGCATCGGCTCGTCGCCGTGAGCGACGACCGGGTCGTCGGCTGGGCCGCCGTCTCCGCCGTGTCGTCGCGCCCCGTCTACTTCGGAGTCGTGGAGCACTCGGTCTACGTCGAAGCCGACGCCCGCGGCCGGGGGATCGGTCACCTGCTGCTCGACGCCCTCATCGCTTCGACCGAGGCGGCCGGCGTCTGGACGATCCAGTCATCGATCTTCGCCGACAACCACGCCTCGCTCGCCTTGCACGCACGCCACGGTTTCCGCACCGTCGGCGTCCGCGAGCGCATCGCCCGCGACGCGGCCGGCACCTGGCGCGACACGGTGCTGATCGAAAGACGCAGTCCCACGGTCGCCTGACATGAGAAAGGGCCCGGATGCCATGGCATCCGGGCCCCGAAAAGCGACTTACGCGGAGGCTTCCTCGCGCTTGGGCAGCACCCAACCGGGACGCACGAAGTGGCACGTGTAGCCGTTGGGGATGCGGATCAGGTAGTCCTGGTGCTCGGGCTCGGCCTCCCAGAAGGGCGCCTCGGGCTCGATCGTGGTGACGACCTTCGCGGGCCAGATGCCCGACGCGTCGACGTCGGCGATCGTGTCGCGCGCGACCTTCTCCTGCTCGGGCGAGAGCGGGAAGATCGCCGAGCGGTAGCTCGTGCCGATGTCGTTGCCCTGACGGTTCAGGGTCGACGGGTCATGGATCTGAAAGAAGAACGCGAGGATGTCGCGGTACGAGGTCTGCGTGGGGTCGAAGACGATCTCGACGGCCTCCGCATGACCGGGGTGGTTGCGGTAGGTCGCGTGGTCGTTCTGGCCGCCGGTGTAGCCGACGCGCGTGTCGAGCACGCCGGGCTGGCGGCGGATGAGGTCTTCGACGCCCCAGAAGCATCCGCCCGCGAGGACGGCGGTCTCGGTGCCGGGGCGGCGGGTGATCTCGCCGGAGTCGGTGGGTCCGCTGGTCATGGTGGTGCTCCTTCTGCGGTTGACGCTGCTGCGGGTGAGGAAAGAGAAGAGGTTCATGAGGCTCGGCTCTCACGGAACAGGGGGAGGTAGGCGCCGTACCCCTGCGCTTCGAGCTCCGCGATGGGCACGAACCGCATCGCGGCCGAGTTCATGCAGTATTTCAGTCCGCCGCGGTCGCGGGGGCCGTCGTCGAAGAGGTGTCCGAGGTGGCTGTCGGCTCCGGCCGAGCGGACCTCGGTGCGCGTCATCCACAGCGAACGGTCGGTCTTGTTCACGACGGCGGCGTCGTCGATGGGCTTGGTGAAGCTCGGCCAGCCTGATCCGCTCTCGAACTTGTCGGTCGAGGAGAACAGCGGCTGTCCCGACACGACATCGACGTAGATGCCGTCCTCGTGGTTGTCCCAGTACTCGTTGCGGAACGGCGGCTCGGTGGCGTCGTCCTGCGTGACGGCGAACTGGCGGTCGGTGAGGCGGCTGAGCGCCTCCGACGTCTTCCGGTACTCCGTGCTCACGGTGTGTGTCCCTTCGTCATGTCGCCCTGTGTCGGGCGTCATGGGTAGGAACGCGGGACCCGCCGGTTTTGGTCCCGCGGGGCTGGGAGCGGGCTGTGAGTTCTTTTCGATCTCGGATGCCGCGGGCAAGCCCCGACGTTCACATCAGTGCCCGCAGTAGCGTGGCGCTCTTCGACCCAGGAGGTTCGCATGACCCGCACCATCGTCATCACCGGAGCCAGCGACGGCATCGGCGCCGCAGCCGCGAAGCAGCTCACCCAGGTGGGCGAAGAGGTGGTCGTGGTGGGCCGCAATCCCGACAAGACCGCCCGTGTCGCGCGGTCGCTCGGGGTGGATTCATTCGTCGCCGACTTCAGCGACCTGGCGCAGGTGCGGGAGCTCGCGGCATCCCTCCTCGAGAAGTACCCCCGTATCGACGTGCTCGCCAACAACGCCGGCGGCGTCTTCGGCGAGCGCACCCTGACGAAGGACGGCTACGAGACGACCTTCCAGGTCAACCACCTCGCGCCGTTCCTGCTCACCAATCTGCTGCGCGAGCGCCTCATCGAGTCGGATGCCTCGGTGATCCAGACCTCTAGCGCCGCGGCGAAACTCTTCCCCCGCTTCGACATCGACGACCTGCAGGGTGAGCGCCGTTACTCCTCGACCGCGGCGTACGGCAACGCGAAGCTCGCGAACGTGCTGTTCGCCAAGGAACTCAACCGCCGGTTCGGCGACCAGGGTATCTCGGCCGTGGCCTTCCACCCCGGCGTCATCGCCTCGAACTTCGGATCGTCGAGCGATGGGCCGTGGAAGTTCCTCTACGGGGGCCCGCTCGCGAAGAGCCTCATGACCTCGACCGCGGTGGGCGGCGCACGTCTGACCTGGCTCGCGCTCGGCAAGCCGGGCGTCGACTGGACCCCCGGAGGCTTCTACTCGAACAACAAGCCCGCCACGACCAACCGCATCGCCGACGACCCCCTGGTCGCGCGGCAGCTGTGGGAACGCAGCGCGGTGCTGGTCGGCCTCGACGACTGACCCCGACGACGGCGGGCTAGCGCACGCCTCGCCCGAGGGGCAAGCGACCGCCGTGGGGAGCCGATTTCGGCCACGATGGTGTTCTACGCACGGAGAGTGGGACATGGGCGAGAACATCGTGGACACCGAACGGACGACCGCCCCTCGGCTCAGCCGGGACGCGATCCTCGATGTGGCCCTGTCGCTGATCGACGAGCAAGGTCTCAACGAGCTGTCGATGCGCCATCTCGGCAAAGCGCTCGGGGTCGAGGCCATGTCGCTGTACCGGTACGTGAACGGCCGAGAAGACCTTCTCGAGGGCGTCGTCGATCGGCTCATGCGGGGCCTCACCGACGCACTGCTCGTGGCGGAAGACAACGGGTGGCAGCGGTATCTCCAGGTCGTCGCCCACGAAGTCCGTCGCATCGCGATCGAACACCCGAAGGCGTTCCCCCTTGTCGCCACTCGTCACCCGGCGGCGCCCTGGCTGCGCCCGCCGTTGCGGAGCGTGGAGGTAGTGGAGCATTTCCTCACGGCGATGATCGGTTTCGGCTTCGATGATGAGCAGGCTGTGAGGGCCTACCGCTCGTTCAGCAGCTTCCTCCTTGGAAACCTGCTCCTTGAAGCGGCCGTGCGCGGCGCCGAGACCGCGCCGGTCGAGGAACCGCTCGACGAGGGCGGAGCCGCGATCGGACAGGGCGACGCCGAGAAGGAGCTCGCAGACACTCCTCACGTGCAGAGACTGCGCGGTCTTCTCAGTAGGGATCGCTCCGAGGACGAGTTCGAGGAATCGCTCGAGGCGCTGCTGGACCGACTGGACCGTCAGCTGTCCCAGTAAAGGCGGGTCCGCGCCTCATCCGCGGTGCGGATCGGATGCGTCTTCGGGGTGGGCTGCTGGCCCGAGGAGAGCGCGCAGGCGCGCGCGGATGGCGGAGACGGCCTCCGACCGACTGCGGCCCGTGTGCGCCTGCTCCGCGAGCTCGATCGCGATCTCGGTCAACAGCGACGTTGCCAGGAAGAGATCGGCTCCGCCGGCGATGCGCAGATCTTCGTCGGACCCCTGTCCGACCCGCATGATCACCGCGGGAGACCCGAAGTGGCGCGCCACCTCGGCCCTCTTCTCGGCGCTGACCTCCCAGAACGGGCGTTCCATGGCGGCGCAACGGTCGAGGATGTTCGACAGGAGTTCGTGCGCGTCATCCTGAGGCATCTGTCGCCCCTCCCGCCGTGTGGCGCCCGCTTGCTCGGTCCCACTCCAGCGACTTCCACTGCAGGAAAGCGCAGAGGTTGCCGGCGACGACGAGTTCGGCCGCGAGCCCCGCCAGCGCGTAGGGCGACAGCATGACGTCGTCGTCTCCACCGGTGAGGTCGGCCTGCCACAGGGGATCGTCGTATCCGCGGGGTTCGAGCGAGACCGATCCGCCGCCGTGAGCGAGCTCGACGACGACGAGGCCGGTGTCACGTCCGTCCGCATCCTCCTGCTCGACAACGCGGATGCGGCTGGCGATCGGGTGCCCGAGATCGACGAATTCCTGCACCCACTCCTGCAGCTGCACACGAGAACGGCGCGGAGGCGAGTCCTCGATGCTCTCGTGTTCCACGACATCAGCTTACGCTGTAAGTCGACCTGGTCGGCACGATGCCCGGTCTCCCATCCCCGCCGCTCGAGACGGGCGACGGCATCCCTCCAGGCGTGATCTGTGGCATCACCTCACGGACTCGTCGAGGAGTGCTCCAGGTGACGAGGCGTCGGATGATGGGGGAGTGAACCGCACCGATCGTCTCTACGGCCTCGTGGAGGAACTGCGGGCCGTCTCGCCGCGACCGCGAAGTGCTCGTCATCTCGCGGAACGGTTCGAGGTGTCGGTGCGCACCATCGAAAGGGATCTCTCGGCGCTGCAGCAGGCGGGTCTGCCGATCTGGGCGGAGCCCGGCCGCACCGGTGGGTACGTGATCGACGCGTCCGCCACGCTGGGCCCGGCCGGGTTCACGCTCGACGAGACGCTCGCGGTACTGATCGGTCTCGGCAGCCTCGGGCGCAGCCCGTTCCGGCTTTCCGCCCGCACGGCAGCCCGCGAAATGCTCGCCCTGAGCGCCGTCAGCAGCAGCACGGGGGTCGTGATGTGGGCGGTGCGCAGGTCGCGCACGATCTCGGCGCCGTCGCGGCCGGGGAGTCGCCGATCGAGCAGGATCACCTCGAAGCTGTCGCGCAACGCCCGGTCGCGGCCCGCGAGCCCGTCGGCCTCGTGCACGACCTCGTAGGTCTCGCGGAGCACCTCCAGCGTCATCGCGGCGATCTCGGCGTCGTCCTCGACGTAGAGCAGTCGCGGCCGCGGTGCGGCGGCCTCGCTCACTGCACTCCCGCGCGCGGCGGGCTCACGTTCCAGCCGAAGCGCTCGAGGGCGTCGAACAGGCGGCGCGCCTGCGCCCACGCCACCGCGCCCGAGACGTCGGAGTACACGTCGATCGCGAACGGCGGGGGATCGGCGAACTTGGGGATCTCGACCTCTGCCCACGCGTGCGGGGCGAGCCAGACACGCGGGCTCATCGTCCCCGCACCGTCGACACCCCCGTCGGCGGCGAAGGCGATCGCGTCGAGGGCGTCGATCTTGGTGATCGGCATGTTCACGACGAGGGTCACGGCGTGCAGCGTTCCGGTCATCGCCTACCTCCCTCGTTCATCCTGACACGCGTACCGGGGTCGGGGACGGGGAATACCGTGCGGATCCGGTGCGCATAGCCGGTTCATAGATTCGGTGAGGGAGGGGGCAGGGTCGCTCCGTCATCGTCTCCTCAACGACACCCGCACCGACCAGTGGAGCAGACCATGAGCAGAATCCCCGACACCCAGATGACCCCCGACGGTCCCGCCTACGAAGGGCGCTTGCTCGACCGCGCCGATGAGCCCGTCGTCGATCAGGGCGCGCCCTTCGACATCCGCACGCTCGTCTCGCGGCGCGGCATCCTGGGCCTGGTCGTGCTGGGCGCGGGCACCGCCACGCTGGCCGCGTGCGCCCCGTCGGCCTCCGGTGCCGCAACGACGGCCGCGACGGCGACCCCGACCGCGACGCCCACGGCGAGCGCGACCCCGAGCGCCACCGCGACGAGCGCGGCAGCCGCCCTCCCCGCGGGCGAGATCCCCGACGAGACCGCCGGCCCCTACCCGGGCGACGGGTCGAACGGCCCCGACATCCTCGAGCAGTCCGGCATCGTCCGCAGCGACCTGCGCTCGAGCCTCGACGGCGGAGCCACGGCCGCGGGCGTTCCCATGACCCTGAACCTCACGATCTTCGACTCCGCGAACGGCGACGTGCCCTTCGCGGGTGCCGCCGTCTACGTCTGGCACTGCGACGACCAGGGCCGCTACTCGATGTACTCCTCGGGGATCGAGAACGAGAGCTACCTCCGCGGCGTCCAGGTCGTCGGAGATGACGGCGTCGTCTCGTTCACCTCGATCTTCCCCGGCTGCTACGACGGCCGGTGGCCGCACATCCACTTCGAGGTGTACCCGAACGTGGATGCCATCACCGACGCCTCGAACGCGATCGCCACCTCGCAGGTCGCCCTGCCGCAGGCCGCGTGCGACGTGGTCTACGCCGACGCGGCGTATCCCTCCTCGGCATCCAATCTGTCCCGGGTGTCGCTCGAGAGCGACAACGTCTTCGGCGACGACGGAGGAGCACTCGAACTCGCCACGGCGACCGGCGACAACTCCACCGGCTGGACGGTCGCCCTCGGCGTCCGCGTCGACACCACCACCACCCCGACCGCGGGCGCCATGCCCGGCGGTGCGCCCGGCGGGCGCTGACCCCTCCCTCGAAAGGAACCCCTCCCATGTTGCAGAACCTCACCGGCTGGCACGCCCTGATCGTGCTGGCGGTCATCGTCCTCATTTTCGGAGCCGCCAAGCTCCCCGCCCTCGCCCGGAGCCTCGGCCAATCGGTGCGCATCCTCAAGACCGAGGTGAGTGACTCCCGCCTGGGGGCCGCCGCCGAGACCGACCCGCATGCCCCAGCCCGGGCACAGGGGGAGTCCGCCGCACCCGTCCTGGCACCCCCGAGCACGTCATGACCTCCGCCGCCGCTCCCGCCGTCGCGCCCCCTCGCGCCGAGGCTCCACGGTCGGCCCCCATGCCCGTCGCCGCGCACCTCGACGAGGCGACGCGGCGCGCGGTGCGGGCGGCGATCGCCCTCGCGATCTGCGCCCTCGCCGGGTGGTTCCTGTACGAACCCGTGATGGACCTCGTGCGGGCCCCGATCGTGCAGATCGCGGCCGAGCGCAACGCGAGCCTCAACTTCGACAGCGTGACCGGGGCCTTCGACCTGCGGCTGCGCGTCGCACTGGTCGCGGGGCTCGTCCTGTCGAGCCCGGTCTGGCTGTACGAGCTCTTCGCGTTCGTGCTCCCGGGACTCACGCGGCGCGAGCGGCGGTACGTGCTCGGCTCGGTCGGAGCCGCGGTTCCGCTGTTCGCGGCCGGGTGCGCGACCGGCCTGTTGCTGTTCCCCCACATGGTCTCGGTGCTCGCGGGCTTCGCCTCGAGCGAGGACTCCACGATCCTCGACGCGGGCACCTACATCGACTTCGCGCTGAAGATCGTCGTGGCCACGGGCCTCGCCTTCGTCCTGCCGGTCGTGCTGGTGGTGCTGAATCTCGCCGGCATCGTCTCGGCCCGCACCCTCGCCCGCAGCTGGCGGTACGCGGTCGTGGCGATCGTGTTGTTCAGCGCCCTCGCGACGCCGTCGGCCGACGTGATGTCGATGTTCGTCGTCGCCGTTCCGATGACCGCCCTCTACGCTGCGGCCCTCGCGATCGCGGCCCTGCACGATCGCGCCGGCGCCCGGGCGTCGGTCTTCGAGGAGGCCCCATGTTCGGCCTGACGTTCGAGAAACTCCTGTTCGTGGGGCTTATCGCCGCGGTGGTCATCGGTCCGCAGCGGTTGCCCGGGGCGGTCGCTCGCCTCGCGTCGGTGCTGCGGGGGCTTCGCCGAACGGTGGATGCCGCGCGCCTCCGCGCCGCGACCGAGCTCGGCGTCCCGGCCGACGCGGACGAATGGCGGGCGCTCGATCCGCGACAGTACGACCCTCGGCGCATCATCGCCGAGGCCCTCGCGGCATCACCCGTCGCGGCGGCCGGCGCCACGGCATCCGTCCCGGTCCCGACCTCGGCCGCGGACGCCGCGGCTCCCGCCGCGCCGGAGACCCCGCGCATCCCGATGCGCCGCGTGCGCGTCGGGAGCTCCGCCCACCCGTGCTGGATCGAGGTCCCCGACGAATCCGGCGCCACGGCCCCCGAGTCCGACGCGCCGGCGGCCCCGGCCGACGAGGCGACCGTACGAGACGCCGTCACGGCATAGCCTCGAAGAATGTCCTCGCCCCGCGCCCAGCTCGAAGCCCTGCTCGCGCGCGGTCTCGGCGACGTCTCCCCGGCGCTGCAGGCGCTGCCGGTCGAGGGCGAGGCACGAGCGGCGGCGGTGCTCATCCTCTTCGGTGTGCTCGACGGGGCCCCCAGCCGCCGGGTCTCGCGCACCGTCCCGAGCGATCTCGACGTGCTGCTGCTCGCGCGCGCGAGCACCCTGCGCGCCCACCCGGGCCAGGTCGCGTTCCCGGGTGGCCGGGTCGATCCCGAAGACGCGGATGCCGTGGCGGCGGCCCTCCGTGAAGCCCGCGAAGAGACGGGACTCGATCCCGACGGTGTCGACGTGCTGGGCACCCTCGAGTCGCTGCCCCTGGCCTTCTCTCGCCACGAGGTCACCCCGGTGATCGGATGGTGGGCGCGCCCGACCCCGGTGCGTGCCGTGGATGCGGCGGAGTCGGCCGAGGTCTTCCGCGCCCCGGTGGCCGATCTGCTCGATCCCGAACGCCGAGGCGTGACGGTGCTGCGTCGTGATGGTCGGGAGTGGCGGGGGCCGGCCTTCGCCCTGCAGACGGCACGCGGCCCGCAGACCGTGTGGGGGTTCACCGCGATGGTGCTGGACGGGTTGTTCGACCGCCTCGGGTGGACGGAGCCCTGGGATGGATCGCGGGAGATCCCCCTGGCTGAGGCCGCCGCGGGCGCCCGCGACCGATCCGGGCCGCTGGCCCGGTCGTAGCGCGTCCGGCGCACTTCGTCATCCGCGGCGTGGCGATCGTCGGAGGTCGCTAGCGTGGGTTCCGTGACTGCGCCTATCGATCCCACCACCACCTCCGCCTGGTCCCGCCTCACCGCTCTGCGGGAGGGTTTCGATCCCGACCTGCGCGGCTGGTTCGCCTCCGACGCCGATCGCACGCGCGATCTCACGCGCACGGTGGGCGACCTGCACGTCGACCTGTCCAAGAACCTCGTCACCCCCGAGATCCTCGACGCTCTGGTCGCCCTCGCCGACGAGACCGGTGTGCGCGATCGTTTCGGCGCGATGCTGAGCGGCGCGCACCTCAACACCAGTGAGGACCGCGCGGTGCTGCACACCGCCCTCCGCCGTCCGGCCGGCGCCCAGCCGTCGCTCGTCGTCGACGGTCAGCAGATCGACCACGACGTGCACGAGGTGCTCGACCGGCTGAGCGCTTTCGCCGACCGCGTGCGCTCGGGCGAGTGGCGCGGCGTCACCGGCAAGAAGGTCACGCACGTCGTCAACATCGGCATCGGCGGCAGCGACCTGGGCCCGGTGATGGTCTACGAGGCTCTGCTGCCGTACGCCGACGCCGGCATCCACGCCCGCTTCGTCTCGAACATCGACCCCACCGACATCTCGCAGAAGACGGCTGACCTCGACCCCGAGACCACCCTCTTCATCGTCGCCTCGAAGACCTTCACCACGCTCGAGACCCTGACCAACGCGCGCCTGGCTCGCGACTGGCTGTGGGCGCAGCTCGCCGAGAAGGGCGCGATCGACGACTCGAATGCCGCCCGCACCGACGCCGTGGCCCACCACTTCGTCGCCGTGTCGACGGCCCTCGACAAGGTCGAAGCGTTCGGCATCGACCCGACGAACGCCTTCGGCTTCTGGGACTGGGTGGGTGGACGCTATTCCGTCGACTCGGCGATCGGGCTGTCGCTCGCGATCGCCCTGGGTCCCGACGTGTTCCGCGAGCTCCTGGCCGGCTTCCACACGGTCGACGAGCACGTGGCATCCACTCCGGTCGAGCAGAACGTGCCCGTTCTCATGGGTCTGCTCAACGTCTGGTACACCAACTTCCTCGGCGCGCAGTCGCACGCGGTGCTGCCCTACGCGCAGCAGCTCCACCGCTTCGCGGCCTACCTGCAGCAGCTCACGATGGAGTCCAACGGCAAGTCGGTGCGGTGGGACGGAACGCCCGTCACCACCGACACGGGCGAGGTCTTCTGGGGAGAGCCGGGAACCAACGGTCAGCACGCGTTCTACCAGCTGATCCACCAGGGCACGCGTCTCATCCCGGCCGACTTCATTGCCTTCGTGAACCCGGCCTACCCGCGCGCCGACGACGGGCGCGACGTGCACGGCCTGTTCCTGGCGAACTTCCTCGCGCAGACGAAGGCGCTGGCGTTCGGCAAGACCGCCGAAGAGGTCGAGGCCGAGGGCACCACGGGTGCGCTCGTCGCCGCCCGCACGTTCCCTGGCAACCGGCCGACCACGTCGATCTTCGCGCCGTCTCTCACGCCCTCGGTGCTCGGCCAGTTGATCGCCCTGTACGAGCACATCACCTTCACGCAGGGAACGATCTGGGGCATCAACTCCTTCGATCAGTGGGGCGTCGAGCTCGGCAAGCAGCTCGCTCTGCAGATTGCCCCCGCGATCGAGGGCGACGACGAGGCGCTGGCGGCTCAGGACTCCTCGACGCGCGCCCTTCTGGACTACTACCGCGCGCACCGCGGCTGAGCCCTCGAGCGACGCGACGGGCGGGTCGACCGCTGAGAGGCCGATTCGACGAGATTTTTTCTTCGTCGGATCGGCCTCTCGTCGCGAGGGGAGGAAAGCTCAGCGGCGACTGACGGGAACCCGGCGTCGGTGCGTCGGCAAAAGGCCCGATGAGGCGAGTTTTTCTTCTGCTGACGGCGGGAAGCGGAATTCGTCGCGCGACCCCTCGCGAGCGCGCGTCACCGAATCGTCTGCTCTCACCGGTCTTCCAGGTAACGAAAAGATAACGCCCAGAACCAGCACCCACACTCGGGGCCCGTGCCGACCCGACGGCGCGACACCGTGCTCGATCCCGACGAGCGCGCCCCCGACGAAAGATCTCTCTTGCTGCGTTCCGACATCAAACTCACCCACGTCAACCGCGCCCGACGCACCCTCGTCACGGCGGCCACCTGCGCCGGCCTCGCGTTCGGCATGGTCGCCACGACCGGTCTGGCGATGGCGTCCCCCGTCTCGTTGCCCGACGCCTCGGCATCCTCCTTCTCCGCCCCCGGCACCTCGGTGCCCGTGTCCACGGCGCCGACCCTCGACGCCGTGAGCACCGGTGCCGCCGCCGCCCTCGACGGGGCGCAGACGGCTCTCTCGAACGCGACCGCCGTCCAGGCCGATGTCGCCGCGACCGGGCTCCCGCTCTCGATCGGCGACGCGTCGATCGACACGGGCGCGCTCCAAGACGCCGTCGACCGCCTCACCTCCCGCGACCTGCTCCCGGTGCTGCTCGTCCCCGCCCTGAGTCAGAACGCCCAGAGCGAGACCGACCGCGTCAGCGCCCGCGTGGCGGAGGTCAAGGGCAGCCTCGACAAGGCGAAGGCTGACAAGGCCGCCGCCGACGCCGCCGCCGAGGCGCAGCGTCAGGCCGAGGCCGCAGCGGCCGCCGAGGCGCAGCGTCAGGCCGATGCCGCCGCCGCTCTCGCCCGGGTCAACACGCCCGAGGGCGCGCGCGCGTACGCCTCGCAGCTCATGGCCGAGAAGTACGGCTGGGGGAGCGACCAGTTCTCGTGCCTGTCGTCGCTGTGGAACAAGGAGTCGGGCTGGAATTACCAGGCCTACAACAACGACGGTGGGGCGACCGGCATCCCGCAGGCCCTGCCCGGAAGCAAGATGGCGAGCTTCGGCGCCGACTGGCAGACCAACGCGGCCACTCAGATCGCGTGGGGCCTCGACTACATCTCCCGCGGCTACGGCACCCCGTGCAGCGCATGGGGTCACTCCCAGGCGATGAACTGGTACTGATCCGCGTCGGGGCGTCTCGGGTCCCCGACGGGCGCCGCGGGTCTGCTCGACGTCGAAGGATCGCGGGTCGATTCCCAGCCTCCACCCCTCTTCAGCGATATATCGTTATGTATCGCTGACTCAGATCGGGTCCGCGCGAAGGAGGTCGTCATGAGTGGTTCATTCCTGGAAGACGCGTTCGGCGGACGCGGTGGCAACAACACCCCCGGCTGGCCGATGTCCAACATCCTCGAGGGTCTCGAGCAGCTGCGCACGCAGTTCGAGCAGAAGACCGCCTCGACGCCGCGCATGAACAAGGGCGACGTGCGTTCGGCCGTCCTCTCGCTCCTGCTCGAGCAGCCGATGCACGGCTACCAGATCATCCGCGAGATCGAGGACCGCAGCGGCGGCTCGTGGAAGCCGAGCCCCGGCTCGGTCTACCCCACGCTGCAGCTGCTGACCGACGAGGGCCTCGTGCAGGCCGAGGAGTCGAACGGCCGCAAGACCTACTCGCTCACTGCCGAGGGCCGCGCTGCGGCCGGCGACGAGACCACCGAACGCACGGCCCCCTGGGAGGCGGCCGGTTCGCGCGACGGCGGTCGCATGACCGCGCTGCCCAAGGCGGGTATCGAACTCGCCCAGGCGGCGGCCCAGGTCGGTCGCACGGGCGACAAGGATCAGGTCGCGCAGGCGGTCGAGATCCTCGACGAGGCTCGCCGTAAGCTCTACTCCATCCTCGCCCAGGGTTGAGGTCACGCCCGCTCGACGGGGGCATTCCGCCCGTCGGCATCCAGGAGAATCGATGACCGACGACGCCCTTATGAAGGCCCGCTACCGGCGGATCACGCGCTTCGCGGCGCGCTATCTGGTGCAGGCCTGGTGGTTCGAGCTGTTCCTGCCGCGGTTCGGTCTCGGGTGGATCTCCGCCCGGGGCCGCACCCGGCGGCTCGAGCGCATCGCCCAGCGTTTCCATGTGCTCGCTGTCGACCTCGGCGGTCTCATGATCAAGGTCGGGCAGTTCATGTCGTCGCGTCTCGACGTCCTGCCCCCGTCGATCACGAAGCAGCTCGAGGGCCTGCAGGACGAGGTGCCCGCGGTCCCGTTCGTGCAGATGCGCGCCCGGGCAGAAGAAGAGCTCGGGATGCCGTTGGAGCGCGCCTTCGCGAGCGTCGACGAGCGCCCCCTCGCGGCGGCTTCGCTGGGTCAGGCGCACCGCGCCGTGCTGACGGAGGATCTGGCCGCCGAGACCGGCCTGAGCGCCGTCGTGCTGAAGATCCAGCGCCCGGGCATCGACCGCATCGTCGACGTCGACCTGCGCGCCCTCCGCAAGATCGGCGTGTGGCTCAGCAAGGTCGCCCTGGTCCGCGATCGCGTCGACATGCCCTCACTCGTCGAGGAGTTCGCCGTCACGAGCCTCGAAGAGATCGACTACCTGCACGAGGCCGCCAACTCCGAGCGCTTCTCGGCCGACTTCGGCGGGCCCGGCGGAGTGGCCGTGCCCGAGGTCGTGTGGGAGCGCACCACCCGCCGCGTGCTCACCCTCCAAGACGTCACGGCGATCAAGATCAACGACGTCGACGCCCTCCGCGCGGCCGGCATCGATCCGGCCGAGGTCGCCGCCCGCTTCGCGCGGGTGATGTTCGACCAGCTGTTCGACGACGGCTTCTTCCACGCCGACCCGCACCCCGGAAACGTCTTCGTCACGCCGCTCGGCGGCACGACCGACGCCGGCACCCCGGCGTGGCGCTTCACCTTCATCGACTTCGGCATGATGGGCGAGGTCCCGCCGAGCTTGCGCCGGGGGCTGCGCCGCGTGCTCATCGCGGCGGCCTCGCGTGACGGAAAGGGCCTGGTCGACGGCATCCGCGATGTCGGCGTGCTGCTGCCCTCGGCCGACACCGTGCAGTTGGAGCGCGCGATGACGGGCCTGTTCTCCCGCTTCGGCGGGATGGGCTTCGCCGAGCTGCAAGAGGTCGACCCGCGCGAGTTCCGCGCGTTCGCGATCGAGTTCGGCGACGTCGTGCGGTCGCTGCCGTTCCAGCTGCCCGAGAACTTCCTGCTGATCGTGCGCGCGATGTCGCTCACGAGCGGCATGTGCAGCGCGCTCGATCCCGCTTTCAACATCTGGGACGCGGTCGAGCCCTACGCGCAGCGCCTCATCCGCGAAGAGAGCGGCAACACCGCGCAGGCCTTCGTCCGCGAGGTCGGAGCGGTCGCCGCCGTGACCGCGCGCCTCCCGCGCCGTGCCGACAACCTCATCTCGCGCTTCGAAGATGGCTCGGTCTCGGTCCAGACCCCGCGCATCGAGCGGCGCATGCGCGATCTCGAGCGCATGGTGCGCCGGGTGGTCTCGTCGGTGCTGTTCACGGGCCTGCTCATCGGAGGGGTGTTGCTGCAGGCCGAGCAGGCGGTACTGGGCACGATTCTCATGGTCGTCTCGATCGCGCCGCTTTCGCACGCCTTGCTGGCGGGGTGGGTCGCTCGACGCAACGGCGCCTGACGGCGTCGGCGCCGCGTGGGACGGTGAAGGCTGCCGCCCGGCTCAGCGCCCGTCGAACATGCCCAGAAGCGTGACGACGCCCAAGAACACCGGGATGCCGTAGACCGCCGTTCCGACCATGAACGACGAGACCACGCGCAGGTTCGCCCACCACCCGTGGCGGGGCGTCCACGAGCGGAGCTGTCGCCCTCCCGGGCCCACCACGGGCGCGTCCGGGCGCCACGCCGTGACCCCCGACGAACCGCTTGCGAGACTCCCCGCGATCTCGACCGCGACCTGGCCCGCGACCCTCTCGTCCGTGTATCGCAGCGACCGTTGTCGCAGCCGCGGCACGACGTGGGTGAGGATCGCGTCCACCTCCTGCCACAGCGCCGGGTCGTCCCACCGCCGCCGCTCGGCCCGGAAGAACACCGCGCGATCCTCGATGATCTCGACGTCGAATGCGCGGGCGTGATCGGCGAGGACCGCCATGACATCGGGGGTGAGGACGTAGAGCGCGTCGCGGGCGTATCCGCGTGGAGCGTAGGCGCGGAAGATCCGGTCGAAGTCGCCCTCCAGCGAGATCCGCTGTCGTTCGGCGAGGTTCTCGGGCAGTCCCGAGCGCACCCCGTCGTTCTCGACGGCGTCGAGGACCAGGTGGGGGAGAGGGGATGCCAGCGAGACGCAGACGTAGGAGCGCGGACGCGTGCGCGGCATCCGCAGTCGAACCATCCCGAACTCGATCCCTTCGCCCACGAAGCGCGGGTATTCGCGCACGCCGGCGGAGTGAGCGGTGACGATGGCTGTGAAGGAGTCCCGCCACCACGCTTCCGCGCGGAACTCGTTCGCCCGCGCGGTGAGAGCGCGGCGAGCGCGGCGGAGCCGGACGGGCGTCGAGGCCTTCCGCGACCATCGCCACAGCGCGATGCTCGCGGCGGTCCAGACGATGGCGACAACCAGGGTGATGACCAGGGTGCGGACGTCGTCGGCCTGGAGCGTCCCGTCGCCCCGGATGTCGACGTCGAGTCCGGTGTTGAACACCACGATGAAGAGGGTCCAGACCTGGATCACGGCGTTCAGCCGCACGAGCAGGCGTCTGCGGGTCGGCACCCACGGCGGCGGTTCGTGCTCCGGTACGGTCGGCAGCTCCCGCCGTACGTCCTCGTCGGGGGCGTCGAGCCATCGAAGGTCCACGCGTCGTCCTCTCCGGCGGGTGTCGGTCCGCCTGCCCGCCGGGGGCCCCTCCCTAGACTGGCGCGGTGTCGACCGAATCACGCCTTCCCCTGTCGGCGTGGCGATTCGACGGAACGCTCCGGGCCTACCAGCGCGCCGCGCTCGACCGTGTCGACGTCGACGCGGGGGAGCCCCTGCATCTCGTCGCCCCGCCCGGTGCCGGAAAGACTCTGCTTGGGCTCCTCCTCGCCGCGCGCCGGGGGCGCCGCACGGTGGTCTTCGCGCCCACGACGGCGATCCGCGCGCAGTGGGTGGGCGCTGCCCGGGCGCTGGCGCACGACGACGCCGCCGTGTCGGACGACCCCGATCTCCCCGCCGACCTCACGGCCCTGACGTACCAGGCGATCAGCGTGGTCGACTCCCGCGAGCCCTTCGCGGCCCTGGCGCGCGCCCGCTGGGTCGACGAGCTGATCGCCGACGATCGCACCCCCGACCAGGCCGAGGGATGGCTCGACGCGCTCAACGAGAGCAATGCTGCGGCGTACGGCCGTGGCATCCGCTCTCGGTCCCGCGCTCTTCGACGCACTCTGGCGAGACAGGATGCCGCCGCTCTCACGGCCGCTCTGCACCCGCGATCGCGCGAGCTGCTGGAGCGCCTGGTCGAGGCAGGGGTCGAGACCATCGTCCTCGACGAGTGCCATCACCTCCTCGACCACTGGGCGCTCGTGGTCGCCGCGCTCGTCGCGCGGTTGCGCGCGGGGGGTCGGGAGCCGCTCGTGATCGGGCTCACGGCCACTCTTCCCTCGCCCGATGACGCGAACGAGTATGAGAACTACGTCTCTCTGCTGGGCGAGGTCGATCTCGAGGTTCCCGTGCCGGCGGTCGTGCGCGAGGGTGACCTCGCGCCGTACCGCGACCTCGTCCACGTGGTCGAACCGACCGGCGAGGAGCGGGCGTTCCTCTCCGCGCACGCCGAAGCCCTCGCGGAGGCGCTGCGGACGACGTTCGCGGTGGGCGCCGGAAGAGCGTTCCTGCGCGCGGTGCTCCAGTCGTCGGCCCCTTCCGCCCCCGCGGACCCCCTCGAACCGCCCGCCGAGGGCGCCTCGCCCCCGGCCCCGGTCGCTTCCGCGGGGAGCAGTGCGGTCGCGCGTCCGGGGATCGTGCCCCCGCCACCCGCCGCAGAGTCGCCCGCCCCCGACGCCGCCGTCGATGCCGCTCTCTCGGCGGCGTTCGCCGTCGACTTCGCCGGTGCCGAGGCCGCCGCGGCGATGTTCTCCGTCGTCGCGCCCGACGACCCGCTCACCGCTCGTCTTCCCGCCGTGGCGCGACGGGCGCCCACCACAGAAGAGACGCTGCGCCTGCTGGGTCGATACGCCCTGGACCGGGTGCTCCCCGACCCCGCGCGCGCCGACGAGTGGCGCCGGCTGCGTCGCCTGCTCGCCGATTTCGGCTTCGCCCTGACCGACCGCGGGGTGCGTCGCACCCGCGATCCGAT
Source organism: Microbacterium sp. Leaf203 (assembly GCF_001421275.1). Taxonomy (NCBI): domain Bacteria; kingdom Bacillati; phylum Actinomycetota; class Actinomycetes; order Micrococcales; family Microbacteriaceae; genus Microbacterium; species Microbacterium sp. Leaf203. Next base: position 1,827,093 of record NZ_LMKF01000022.1, read on the forward strand.
CGACACGGTCCTCGCGTCCTCCCTCTCGAAGGACAGGGGAGCGTGCGACATCCTCGCCCGCGAGCGCGACGAGCTCGGCGACCGCCTCCGCGCCCTCGTCGTGACCGATTACGTCACCCACGGCAACGTCCACGGGGGACTCCTGGGCTCGGCCGGCGCCGTCCGCACGTTCTCGATCGTGGCGACGGATGCCGCTACCTCGGCGCTGCGCGCGATCCTCGTCACCTCCTCGACGGTGCGCGTCGCCGTCCGTCACGCGGAGAAGCTGCTTCCGGCGCTCTCGCGCGAGCTCGGCGTCCCGGTGACGGGGGAGCCCTGCCCCGACGACGTGGCCGTCCTCGAGGTGCGGGGGACCACGGGGTCGGGGGTGGTCGGCGCCGTCTCCCGGCTGCTCGCCGACGGCTCGCTCGAGGTGGTCGTGGGCACGCGCGGTCTCTTCGGCGAAGGGTGGGACTGCCCGGCGGTGAACACCCTGATCGATCTCACCGCGGTGGCGACGGCGTCGGCGACGCAGCAGTTGCGGGGCCGTACGCTGCGGCGCGATCCGAGCTGGCCCGAGAAGGTCGCCCACAACTGGACGGTCTCGGCGCTGCTGCCGCCCGACTCGTCCCTCGACGCGCAACCGGATGCCGCTCGCCTCCGTCGCAAGCACGCCGGCCTGTGGGGACTCGACGCCGACCATCCCGAGCGCATCGTCCGCGGGCTGCCCGCGGCGCTGGGGCGCGACCGTCGTCGCGCGCTCGACGAGATGCTCGAGAAGACCCCCGGCGCGTCGCTGCAGCGTGTCGACGCGCTGACCTCGGCTCCGCCGCGGGACGAGACGCGATCCGCCTGGCGCATCGGCTCCCCGTACGACGACCGCGAGGAGCTCTCCGCGGTGGTCGAGCGCCCGGCCCGCACGCCGGTCTTCTCGACGTCGGTGACGGCCGAGCGTGCCCTCGGCGGGTGGCTCGGAGTATCGGCGGGAGCGCCGGCCGCGCTGATCGCGCTGTCGTTCTTCCTGCCCCCGGTCGCGGGAGTCGCGGTGGGGGGAGTCAGCGCCCTGATCGGTGCCGTCATGGCCGTTCCCCTGTTTTCGGCGTGGCGTCGCACGCGTCGGCAGGCTCGGGATGCCGCGGCGACGCTGCGGAACATGGCGCGTGTGGTGTGGACGGCGCTGTCCGAGAGTGGGCGCGTCCGGTCCCCGCTCGCCGTTGCGGTATGGGAGGGAGAGCGGAGGGATGCCGACGCCACCCGCGCCGAGATCACGATGGCGCACGCGAGCCTCATTGATCAGAAGTCCTTCGGGATCGCGCTGGAGGAGCTGTGCGGCGCGATCCGGACACCGCGTTTCGTGCTGGAGGTCGACCGCGGCGGAGGGCCGTGGTGGGTGCGCGCCGTCCTCGAGCGCGCGGGACGCTCCCGATCCCGGCAGTTCCTTGCCGTGCCTTCCGAGATCGGTCGTCGTCGGGCGGACGCCCTCCGCTTCCACGGCGCGTGGCAGGTGCACGTGGGTCCGGCCGTCCTGCACGAGCTCAACGGACCCGAGAACCTCCCGCTGCTCGCAGAAGCGCGCCGCTCCGGAGGGTTCTCCGGAGCGGCGCGCTCGATGATGCGATGGAGCTGAGGGCTCAATACCAGCCGGTCGACTGCGAGTGGCCCCACGCGCCGCACGGCGTGCCGTAGCGGCCCGAGATGTACCCGAGGCCCCACGACACCTGAGTGGCGGCGTTGGTCTGCCAGTCGGCACCGGCGGAGGACATCTTGCTGCCGGGGAGGGCCTGCGGGATGCCGTAGGCGCCGCTGCCGGAGTTGTAGGCCTTGTAGTTCCAGCCCGACTCCTTGTTCCACAGCGACACGAGGCACGACATCTGGTCGTCGCCCCAGCCGCGGCTGGCGAGCATGTCGCGCGCGGCAGCCTGGGCGCCGGCGGGGCTGTTGTCTCCCGAACCGCCTCCGGTCGGAATGGGGGCCGAAGACCCACCACCGCCGGAGTTGGACGAGGACGACGACGACGAGGCCTGCTTGTCGGCGGCGGCCTTGTCGGCGGCGGCCTTCGCCGCGGCAGCAGCCTCCGCTTCCTGGCGCGCCTTCTCGGCCGCCTCTTCTTCCGCCTTCTTGGCCACGGCGGCGTCGAGACCGCCGCGCAACTCGGCCACGCGCTGGTCGACCGCGGCGGTGGCCGCGGCGACGTCGTGCGAGAGCGCGGGGAGGAACGTCTCGGGCAGCACCGAGGCCGCCTCGAGGCGGTCGGTGGCCTGCTGCAGCGCGGTCGTGTCGACCGTGGCGGGCTGGCCGATGTCGAGACCGGATGCCGCGATGTCGCTCTGCACGGTGGCGACGGCCTGGATCGAGGTCGACGCAGCGGTCTCCGCCGCGCGGGCCTCGGTCTTCTCGGGGCCGGGGGTGGCTGCGAGCACCGTGGGAGTGATCGAGGAGGCGAGCGAGAACGTCGCGGTCGACAGGTCGGCGGGGGAGGCGGTGGCGGCCGGCGCGGTGCCGGTGAGAGCCGCGGCCGCGACCACGCCGAGCACGAGCGCTCCCACTGTCGTCACGGGGCGACGACGAGTGCGGCGGGCGGCGAGGCGGCGGTCACGACGATTGGAAAAGGACGTCGAGTCAGAGCGCATAGAACCGGTTTCACGTGAGGGGAGGACGGTGCGGGTGTCACCGTCCGACCCGCGTCAGCGGGCACAAGACGGGGAGCCTGGCACGTGTTTCTGGACGCCACCTGGGCGGACCGCCTCAGAACGCCGGAGTAAAACGGCCGATCCGAGGCGAATCGCGCCCACGCGCAATCGCCCTGCCCGGCCCTCTGTCTCCGTTCGCCCCGCGTGGCCGGCGTCAGCGTGTGACGGCCCGAGCGCGGGATGCGCGACACCCGGACTGCGCGGGAGGCCTGGTGCGTTAGACTGAGGTGTCACACCTGGGCTCTGCCTGTCTGGCGAGCCCGTGGCATCGCATAAACAATCCGCTTCGCTTCGACTCGTGGTTGGAGTTCGCCCTCGGGCGGCCCCAGCCCGACGGCCCCCGGTCTCGGACCGACGGGTACAGGAGTCGGAGCCCGACACCACACCCAACTAGGACAACCCACTACATGACTACCGCAACGACCGCCCCGGCTACCAAGCAGGTCGCGATCAACGACATCGGCTCGGCCGAAGACTTCCTGGCCGCGGTCGAGAAGACGCTCAAGTTCTTCAACGACGGCGACCTCATCGAAGGCACCGTGGTGAAGATCGACCGCGACGAGGTCCTCCTCGACGTCGGTTACAAGACCGAGGGTGTCATCCCCTCCCGCGAGCTCTCGATCAAGCACGACGTCGACCCCAACGAGGTCGTCAACGTCGGCGACCACGTCGAGGCCCTCGTTCTCCAGAAGGAGGACAAGGAAGGCCGCCTCATCCTGTCCAAGAAGCGCGCTCAGTACGAGCGTGCGTGGGGCGACGTCGAGAAGATCAAGGAGAACGACGGTGTTGTCACCGGTTCCGTGATCGAGGTCGTCAAGGGTGGTCTCATCGTCGACATCGGCCTCCGCGGCTTCCTCCCGGCCTCGCTCATCGAGCTGCGCCGTGTCCGCGACCTGACGCCGTACCTCGGCCAGGAGATCGAGGCCAAGATCCTCGAGCTCGACAAGAACCGCAACAACGTCGTGCTCTCGCGCCGCGCCCTGCTCGAGCAGACGCAGTCCGAGTCGCGCACCACGTTCCTCAACAACCTCCACAAGGGCCAGGTCCGCAAGGGTACGGTCTCGTCGATCGTCAACTTCGGTGCGTTCGTCGACCTGGGTGGCGTCGACGGTCTCGTCCACGTCTCCGAGCTCTCCTGGAAGCACATCGAGCACGCCTCCGAGGTCGTCGAGGTGGGCCAGGAGGTCACCGTCGAGATCCTCGAGGTCGACCTCGATCGCGAGCGCGTGTCGCTCTCGCTCAAGGCGACGCAGGAAGACCCGTGGCAGGTGTTCGCCCGTACCCACGCGATCGGTCAGATCGCTCCGGGCAAGGTCACCAAGCTCGTTCCCTTCGGTGCGTTCGTCCGCGTCGCCGACGGCATCGAGGGCCTCGTGCACATCTCCGAGCTTTCGGGTAAGCACGTCGAGCTCGCCGAGCAGGTCGTGTCGGTCGGCGAAGAGGTCTTCGTCAAGATCATCGACATCGACCTCGAGCGTCGCCGCATCTCGCTGTCGCTCAAGCAGGCCAACGAGTCGGTCGACCCCAACGGCACCGAGTTCGACCCGGCGCTGTACGGCATGGCCACCGAGTACGACGAGCGTGGCGAGTACAAGTACCCCGAGGGCTTCGACCCCGAGTCGGGTGCGTGGCTCGAGGGCTTCGACACTCAGCGCGAGGCCTGGGAGCAGGAGTACGCCGCTGCTCAGGGTCGCTGGGAAGCCCACAAGGCTGCCGTCGCCAAGGCCCTCGAGGCCGAGGCCGCCAACCCGACGGACGCTGGTTCGTTCGGTGGATCGTTCTCGTCCGAGACGCCCGCCCAGGGCACCCTCGCTGACGACGAGTCGCTGGCTGCGCTTCGCGAGAAGCTCTCCGGTCGCTGATCCGTCCTGCATCGAAGGCCGGTACCTCCTCGGAGGTGCCGGCCTTCGGTCGTTCCCGGGCGCAAGCCCTGGTGGGCAGGTGGGGGAGCAGGGCAGGATGAGAACATGGCTTCTCGACTTCCACTTCTGATCACCCTCGCCGGCGTGGCCGTGCTGTTCCTGTCGATCGCGTTCGTCTTCGCTCTGGTCATCGGAGCGATGTTCTTCGGCGGGATCGAGTTCACCGGGGGACACACGGATGCCATCACCTCGCCGTCGACATGGACACTCGTCGCCTGACCGCCATATCGTTCCCGTCCCTCGGCCCGGGCGACCTCGAAGGTCGCGCCGGGCCGTCGACGTTTCCGCAGGATTTCGCGCCTGCGATCGAGCGACACGCCCGAGATGTGCCCGGATTCGACGGGTCGGTCGTTCCCGCGTAACTTATTACTTGTTCGCCCCACAGGGGAGAGCGGAGAGGCCGAGAGGCCCCGCATCGTCTCAAGTGGCGGACC
>NZ_LMKF01000023.1:0-266 GCF_001421275.1 Microbacterium sp. Leaf203
GTGAGAGAGGTGATGACCTGGCTGAATTCGGAGCGGCTTACCGACGAGGCGAAGCGCGATTCCATCCTCACCGGCTGCGATATCATCGACCGCATCTACCGCGCCGACGCGATCATGCTTCGGGAAAGGGCGCCGCTTAGCTACACGCCCGAGGAAGCCCTGAGAATGATCGAGGAGGAGTATGCCCGCGAGGTGGTGCACGATCGCCAGACCATTGCCGAGTACGAACACCGCCGCCGTGTGTTTACGACAGCCGTGCCGGACAT
>NZ_LMKF01000023.1:331-557 GCF_001421275.1 Microbacterium sp. Leaf203
AAGCGCCTGACCGCGATGCGACCTAACCAACTCGGTTTCTACTATGCGGCCCTTGCCCTCACCAATGTAACGCGCGGCGCCTGCATCGTCGCCCAGGCGTGGTCGGCAGCCATGACCGGGGCCGGACTTGCCGCGGTCGGACAGATTTTTGTCGTCAGCCACGCCGTCATCATCCTGTGCGGTCCGTTCGTCGGCGTGATGATCGACCGCTACAGCCGGCGGCACC
>NZ_LMKF01000023.1:652-1049 GCF_001421275.1 Microbacterium sp. Leaf203
GCTGGCCTTTGAGCCTGTGGGCGCTGATGTTCGTCGCCGCCGGCGCGTCATTGGGCTATGTGGTGATGTCCGGCGCGCTGGATGCGATCCAGCAGGCGGTGGGCGAACGCAAGGATCAGCCGCGCATCAGCGCCATGGCCGGCAGCATCCGCCAGGGCTTCATGATCGCGGGTTCGGGCATTGCCGGACTGGGCATCCACTATTTCTCGCCGGCCGCGGCCTATCTGTTCTGCTCGCTTTTTTGCGTCATCGCCGCCGGGCTGATCTATTTCCTGCCCGATGCGCGGGTGAATGCGGCGCGCAGGGGCACTGTCTTCACCGAAGTGATCGTCGGCCTGCGCGAGCTCAACGCCATGCCGGCGGTGCTGCGCATCGGCCTCCTGACCGCGATCGGCTT
>NZ_LMKF01000024.1:0-345 GCF_001421275.1 Microbacterium sp. Leaf203
ACTTCCTTCCTTTATGGCGGCAATGCCGACTACATCGACGCGCTCTATGCCGCCTATGAGGAGGATCCACAGTCGGTCGATCCGCAGTGGCAGGAGTTCTTCGCCGGGCTGAAGGACGATTCCAACGACGTCCAGAGGAACGCCAAGGGCGCCTCTTGGGAACGCCCGTCCTGGCCGCTCGTCGCCAATGGCGAACTGGTTTCGGCGCTCGACGGCAATTGGGGCCTGGTCGAAAAGGTCATCGACAGGAAGGTCAAGGACAAGGCGGTTGCCAATGGCGCGACCATGTCCGACGCCGACGTCCACCAAGCGACGCGCGATTCGGTGCGCGCCATCATGATGATC
>NZ_LMKF01000024.1:369-705 GCF_001421275.1 Microbacterium sp. Leaf203
GGGCACCTGCACGCCAATCTCGATCCGCTCGGCATCGCCAAGCCGCTCGAGGACTATAACGAGTTGTCGCCGGAGAATTACGGCTTCACCGAAGCCGATTACGACCGCCCGATCTTCCTCGACAATGTGCTGGGGCTGGAATTCGGCACCGTCCGGCAGATGCTGGAAATCCTCACCCGCACCTATTGCTCGACGCTGGGCGTCGAGTTCATGCATATTTCCGATCCCGAAGAGAAGGCCTGGATCCAGTCGCGTATCGAAGGCGCCGACAAGGAGATCATCTTCACGGCGGAGGGCAAGAAGGCGATCCTGTCGAAGCTGATCGAGGCCGAGGGG
>NZ_LMKF01000024.1:808-1153 GCF_001421275.1 Microbacterium sp. Leaf203
GACGACGTCGAAGGCTCGGGCGACGTCAAGTACCATCTCGGCGCCTCGTCGGATCGTGAGTTCGACGGCAACAAGGTGCATCTTTCGCTGACGGCAAACCCCTCGCATCTGGAAATCGTCAATCCCGTGGTGATGGGCAAGGCGCGCGCCAAGCAGGATTATCTGTTCGGGCGCTCGCGCGGCGAACTGGTGCCGCTGGAAGAGCGCGCCAAGGTCATGCCGCTTTTGCTGCATGGCGACGCCGCCTTTGCGGGCCAGGGCGTGATCGCCGAAATCTTCGGCCTGTCGGGGCTGCGCGGCCATCGCGTCGCTGGAACGCTGCATTTCATCATCAACAACCAGATC
>NZ_LMKF01000025.1:0-91541 GCF_001421275.1 Microbacterium sp. Leaf203
GGTCCGCCACTTGAGACGATGCGGGGCCTCTCGGCCTCTCCGCTCTCCCCTGTGGGGCGAACAGGTAAAACATTACGTCGGGACCCCGCGTCGGTCGAATCGTCCCTTCACCCCGGGCGTGTCGTCGACTCTGAAGCCCGGAATCACGCGGATCTACGACGAAGGCCCGACCGACGGGTATCGGTCGGGCCTGATCGTCTGCGCTCCGGGAGGGAGCCGTCATCACGCGTTCGCGGTCTCGGCGTTCTCTGAGACGGGCAACGGCCACAGCGCGTCGAGGAGCTGGCGCACCCACGCGATGAGGTTCGCATCGTCCGCATCCTGAGGGAGCGGGACCACCATGGCGTCCCCGCCGGCGACGAGCTTCGCCTTCGGGTACAGCCGCTGCAGACGCACCCGCATCGAGTCCGGAAGGTTCGCGGGGGCGATGCGCAGGTTGGAACCCATCGCGACCACATCGGCCAGACCGGCCTGAGCGGCCCGGCGGCGCAGGCGCGCCACGGCGATGAGTCCCTCGACTTCGGCCGGCGGCTCTCCGTATCGATCCCGAAGCTCCTCGACCACGAGGTCGATCGCATCGCTCTTCGCCGTCGCGGAAGCCGCGGCCGACAGCTTCTGGTACGCCTCGAGACGCAGACGCTCGCTGTCGATGTAGAACTCCGGCAATCGAGCATCGACGGGGAGCTCGAGGCGGAGTTCGGTGGGACCGTCGACGTCTTCGCCACGGAACGTGGAAACGGCTTCGCCGATCATGCGCAGGTACAGGTCGAAACCGACACCCGCGATGTGTCCGGCCTGCTCGGCACCGAGGAGGTTTCCGGCGCCACGCAGTTCGAGGTCTTTCAGCGCCACCTGCATGCCCGAGCCGAGGTCGTTGTTCACGGCGATCGTCTCGAGCCGGTCGGCCGCGGTCTCGGACAACGGCTTCATCTCGTCGTAGAGGAAATACGCGTACGCACGGTCGCGCCCACGCCCCACGCGTCCGCGGAGCTGGTGCAGCTGCGACAGCCCGTACTTATCGGCGCGGTCGATGATGATCGTGTTGGCGTTCGAGATGTCGAGCCCGGTCTCGATGATCGTGGTCGAGACCAGCACATCGGCACGACGCTCCCAGAAGTCATCGACGACCTGCTCGAGGGCGTGCTCCCCCATCTGCCCGTGGGCCACGACGATCCGGGCCTCGGGCACCAGTTCAGCGAGGTGCGCGGCGACGCGCTGGATCGACGAGACCCTGTTGTGCACGTAGAAGATCTGGCCCTCGCGCAGCAACTCCCGGCGGATCGCGGCGGCGATCTGCTTGTCGTTGCGGGGGCCCACGTACGACAGGATCGGATGCCGATCCTCCGGCGGGGTCGCGAGGGTCGACATCTCGCGGATCCCCGTGACCGCCATCTCGAGGGTGCGCGGGATCGGGGTGGCGCTCATCGCCAGGATGTCGACGTTGGTCTTGAGCTTTTTCAGCTGGTCTTTGTGCTCGACGCCGAACCGCTGCTCCTCGTCGATGATCATCAGCCCGAGGTCTTTGAAAATGACCTTCTCGGTCAGTATGCGATGGGTTCCGATGACCATGTCGACCGTGCCGTCGGTGAGGCCGGCCAGGGTGGCCTTCACCTCTTTGTCGGTCTGGAAGCGCGACAGCGGCCGGACCGTGACGGGAAAGCCCGCGAAACGCTCGGCGAAGGTCTCGAGGTGCTGCTTGACCAGCAGCGTGGTGGGAACCAGCATCGCGACCTGCTTGCCGTCCTGGATGGCCTTGAACGCCGCCCGCACCGCGACCTCGGTCTTGCCGAATCCGACGTCGCCCGAAAGCAGTCGATCCATCGGGATCGGCTTCTCCATGTCGGCTTTGATCTCGTCGATCGTCTGCAGCTGATCGAGGGTCTCGGCGAAGGGAAAGGCCTCTTCGAGCTCGCGCTGCCACGGGGTGTCGGGACCGAACGCGTACCCCTTCGACGCCATGCGTGCCGAGTACAGCTTCACCAACTCGACCGCGATGTCGCGGACGGCCTTGCGGGCTCGCCCCTTCGCCGCCGCCCAGTCGCTTCCGCCCATCTTCGACAGGGTCGGCGCTTCGCCGCCCACGTACTTCGACAGCAGGTCGAGCTGATCCGTGGGGACGAACAGCTTGTCGCCCGGGTAACCGCGCTTGGCCGGCGCGTACTCGAGGACGAGGTACTCCTTCGTGGTCTTCACCGCGTTGCGACCGCCGCTGGACACCTCGCGCTGCGTGAGCTCGAGGAACTTACCGATGCCGTGGGTCGCATGCACGACGACGTCGCCGGGCTTGAGCTGCAGCGGGTCGACCACGTTGCGTCGACGCGAGGCGAGCTTCTTGACGCCGCGGTTGTCGCCACTGACCGAGCGCCCGTAGAACTCCGTCTCGGTGATGACGGCGAACTTCGCCTCGGTCAGCTGGAAGCCCCGCTCGAGAGGAGCGCAGACGACATGGGCGACTCCGGCCTCGGGGGCCGACTTCACATCGTCGACGCGGCGGGCGGCGATCCCGCGCTCGGAGAGGACGTCTCGGGCACGATCCACCATTCCGGGACCGGATGCTGTGACGACGACCGACCACCCGTCGCGCAGAAGCTCGCCGACGTGAGCAGTCGCACCCTCGACGTTCCCCTGGAACGACGGCACCGGATCGGCCTTGATGCGATGAGCGGAGTCATCGCCGACGACGAGCCCCTCGTCTTCGGCATCCGCCGCTCCCGAGTCGAAAGCGCTCAACTGCCACCAGACGCCGCCTCGACCGCTGGCTCTCTCGTGCAGGTCGTCGAGGGTGACGAAGTCACCGGACCCGAGATCGACCGGAGTGTCCGCCCCCGCCGTCGCCGCCGACCACGCCGCCTCGAGGAACTCGCGGTTGGTGTCGCCGAGCGTGGTGGCACGAGCGAGCGAACGCTCCGGATCGACGAGCGCCACCGCGCTCGCGCCGGGGAGATAGTCGACCAGGGTGATGAGGTCGTCCACCAGCACGGGGATCAACGACTCCATGCCCTCGGCGGGAATCCCCTCGGCCATCTTCTCGAGCAACTGACGCAGCCCGGGATAGCCGTCGCGGAGTTCGGCGGCGCGCGCGCGCACCTCCGCCGTGAGCAGAAGCTCTCGGCTGGGCACGAGCGTCACCGCGGGCACCTCCCCGGGTAGCGAGCGCTGGTCGGCGACGGAGAAGGCGCGGATCTGGTCGACCTCGTCGCCGAAGAACTCGACGCGGTAGGGGTGATCCGCCACCGGGGGGAAGACGTCGAGGATGCCGCCGCGCACCGCGAACTCTCCGCGGCGCGAGACCATGTCGACGCGGTGGTACGCGAGCTCGACGAGGCGCGTCGTGACGACCTCGAGCTCACGCCCGCGCCCCCCGACCGAGAGTTCGACCGGTTCGACGTCACCCAGACCGGGGGCCAGCGGCTGGAGGGCGCTGCGCACCGACGCGGTAACCACGAGCGGCGCGGTGCGGTCCCACGCGGCGATCCGGCGCAGGACGTCGAGACGGCGACCGACCGTCTCGGGACTGGGGCTGAGCCGCTCGTGGGGCAGCGTCTCCCAGGCCGGGAAGTGGAGGACCTGCGCGCCGGGCAGAACGGCCTCGAGAGCCGGGCCGAGGGACTCGGCACGTCGACCGGTGGGCGCGATCACCAGCACGGCGCCGGGATCACCCGCGGCACGGCGACGCTCGACGAGGCCCGCGACGACGGGGGCGTCGAGGCCGTCGACGAGAGAGAGCGACAGGTCGGAGGAGGCCGCCGAAGCGGCTTCACGGTACGACTCAGCCTGCTCGAGGGCGCGAACGATCCCGGGAACTGTCACTCGAAAGAGTCTACGCGGGGGCTCCGACATCGGGCCGGGGTGGACAACGCGCCCGGGTGCCACCTCTCGTAGGCTTGCCGCATGACGACGCCGAGCGCCCCGAACGGTCCGGTCTTCGCCGCCCCTCATGCGGCACCGCCCGTCGGGACGCTCCTCACTCCCCCGCCGCCCTCCCGCCGAGGTCGCCCCCTGGGCACCTGGGCGCTCGCGCTCTCCGTGGTCGCGGCCGTCCTGGCCCCGGCCGTCGGCGGCTTCGCGGCGTTCCGCTCGGCGCGCGGCGCGGCCCCCGGGCTGACCACGATGTCGTCGAACGGCTTCGACTGGCGCGTGCTCTCCCCCGTGCGCGAGCTGGTGCTGCTGGGGGAGGTCGCGTTCTGGACGGGGACGGCGATCGGCATCACGGCCCTCGTGCTGGGAATCGTCGCCATCGTCCGGCGGTCGGGGCGCGGTGCCGGGATCGCGGGACTCGTCCTCTCGGTGCTGGGCCCGATCTTCTTCGGTGTGCTGACCGCCATCGCGATCGTCGCGGGGCTGGCCACCGTGCCCGCAGGCGGTGCGCCCGTCTGACCCCGCCCCGGGCCGGCGCCGATACCGCGCCGCGCGGACGGGCGTCCAGCCCCACGCCCCGGCGCGGGACGCTTCTCAGACTCCGGGAACGGGCGGTCCACGCCCACCGACGACCAGAGGAGCATCTCGTGAGCACGACACCCCCGCCCCCCGAGCCGTACCAACAGCCCGTCACGCGTGGCGACTCCTCCGGCACCACCCCGTCGGCACAGGGCGCTCCCGCCGCACCCGCCTACGTCCCGCCCACCACCAGCAAGCCGAAGGGCCCGAAGAAGCTCGGACTTGTCGCCTTCGTCGTCTCGCTCATCGCGGTCGTCGGCGGCTCGATCATCGCCTTCATCGCCGGGATGCAGAGCGCGAGCCTCGCCCCGTATGCCGACGGCGGCCAGCAGATGGAACCGAACACGCTTCCCCCGGAAGTCCAGCAGGCGGCCATCGTCTTCGGCATCCTGACCGTCGTCGCCTTCGTCGTGTACGCGGTCTTCGGACTCTGGGGGTTCATCCAGGGAATCGTGGCCGCGGTGAAGAACCGCGGTCGCGGATGGGCGATCGGCGCGATCGCCCTGTCGCTTCTCGGCGGCATCGTGGTCGGCAGCGCGCTGGCCGCGGGCGCCGCGATCGGCGTCTCCGCGTGACGTGACGTTCGGCACGACCATCGGCCCCGGTTCCTCGTGACCGGGGCCGATCGTCGTTTCCGGCGCTCTCATCCCCGGACGGCGCGGGAGCGCGCGGGACTGCGCCCGGGGACGCGACGGGTGAACCGTTCACCGGCTGGACGGACGGCGGGGGTCACGGCACGCCGGCGCTCGGCCAGCTGCCGTGCCGCGCGTCAGGCGCGCGGGGCGTGGAAGCGCTGCTGGGCGGCGACCAATCCCTCGTCGACCAGGAGTTCCACGGCATCCGCGGCATCCGAGACGAGGATCGGGAGCGTCTGACGCTCGGTCGAGCTGAACGGATCGAGCACCCAGTCGGCGGGATCCTGGCGCCCGACCGGACGCCCGATGCCCACGCGGACGCGGGGGAACTCCGGCGTACCGAGGGCCTTCGCGATGTCGCGCACCCCGTTGTGCCCGCCGTGACCGCCCCCGGTCTTGAGCTTGATGGTGTCGTAGGGGATGTCGAGCTCGTCGTGGACGACGACGATGCGCTCGGGCGCGGTGCCGTAGAAACGCGCGAGCCCGGCCGCCGGGCCCCCGGACACGTTCATGAAGCTGTTCGGCTTCGCCAGGACGAGCTTGTCCGCTCCCGGGCGCAGCCACGTCTCGACCACCCGCGCGTTGGCCTTGTGGGCGCGGAAGGCCTCGCGGCGGCGGGCGGCGAGCTCGTCGACGACCATCTGACCGATGTTGTGTCGAGTCGCCTCGTAACGGGGGCCCGGGTTGCCGAGACCCACGATGAGCCAGGTGTCTGCCATGGCATCCATCCTTCCGGGTCCGCGTGCGGACCGTGCGCGACGACGCGGTCGTCAGGTGACGGGACCCCGCGCGCCACCCGCGCGGAGAAACGAACGAGGGGACGCGAAATCGCGCCCCCTCGTCGTCGGGCCGTGGAACGGCCCTCGGGAATTACTTGTCGTCGCCCTCTTCGGCCGACTCGGCCTCTTCGGACTGCTCCTCGGCGACCTCGGCATCGGCCTCGGCGATCTCTTCGTCGGCAGCGAGGGTGTCGAGCGGCACCGAGACACCCACCACGAGCGTCTCGGGCTCGGTGACGAGGGTGGCGCCCTTGGGCAGGGTCAGGTCGGCAGCGGTGATCTGCGTGCCGTCCTCGGCGCCCTCGACCGAGACCTCGATGTTCTGGGGGATGTGGGTGGCCTCGACCTCGAGCGACACGGAGGTCGCGTCGAGCATGGCGACGGTGCCCGAGAAGGGCTCACCGGTGATGACGACGGGAACGTCGACCTGAACCTTCTCGCCCTTCTTCACGACGATGAGGTCGATGTGCTCGATGATCTGACGCACGGGGTCCTTCTGCACGTCCTTGACGAGGACGAGCTGGTCCTTGCCAGCGATGTCGAGGTCGAGCAGCGCGTTGGCGCGACGGATGAGCAGGGCGACCTGGTGGCCGGGGAGCGCCACGTGCTGGGGCTCGGTGCCGTGACCGTAGATGACGGCCGGGATCTTGCCCGCGGCGCGGAGGCGACGGGCGAAGCCCTTGCCGAAGTTCTCGCGGAGTTCCGCGACGACCTTGTTGTCTTCCGACATGATGTTCTCCTCGCGGGCTCGTGTCCCGCAGCTTGTGAGCGGACATGGTCCGCACCTGTGTGGTCTGGATTCGACTCGAACGCGAGCGCGTGAGGAAAGCCGGGAGCCTGCATCACTGCGTCGATCACGGACGCCTGCGCACCGTGCGGCACGCGAAGCGGCATCCCTCGCCGAAGTTCCCCGGAAGTCTACCAGCGCAAGAGGGAGAACCACGACCCGACCTCGGACGGCGACGGGAGCGCGCGCCGAGCGACGGTAGGATCGAACGGCCACAACCCACCCGGAGGATCATCATGGACAGCGGCTTCTTCTCTCACGTCGTGCTCTGGGTCATCGGCGGCATCGCCGCGTTCGGCCTGATCGGCACCGTCGGCGCGCTCTTCACCATGGGCCGCAACGCGAACTACAAGAAGCACTGACGCACCGTCGCTCTACGACGTCGGCGTCGTGAGCCGCATGCCCGCGATGACGACCTCGACCGTCTCCCCTGGACGAACCGGCGCCTGCGAGAACGGCGCGCCCATCATGACGACGTCGCCCGGCCCCAGCGTGGTCCAGCCCGCGACGTAGGCGAGGCACTCGCGCAGCGTCATCGGCAGGCGGTGCGACGACGTCTCGGCGCGCACCTCGCCGTCGGCTGACAGTCGCATCGGCAGATCGCCGTCGATCGAGAGGGCGGTGTCGACCCAGGGTCCGAGCGGGGTGTAGCCCTCTCCGGACTTCGACTCGAAGTTGCGGGGATCGAAGGCCGCGCGGTCGGGGCTCGAGAGGTCGTTCACCGCAGTGATGCCACACACGAACTCGTGCGCCGTTTCGATCGTCAGTCCGGTCGTGTCGCGGCCGATCACCACGGCGATCTCGGCCTCGGCCACGGTCGCACCGGCGTCGCGGCGCAGGCGGACCGGGACTCCGGATGCCGTGACCGTGCGCGGGCTCTTCAGCCACGCCTGCACGGGAGAGGCGTGGCCCGGGCCGTTCTGCGCGATGCCGACCACGACGGTCGGCTGGCACGGGGCCAGCAAGACCCCCGTGATCGCGGCGCCCTCGTCGGCGGGGTCGACACCCGCGGCGAACGCGGCGTAGGGGTCGCCGATCGGGACGAAGCCCGCCCCCTCGACGCGGACGGTGCGCGGGCCCTCGGCCGTCATCAATCGAGCGATCCGCATCAGCGCACCGCCCCGCGTACCTCGAGGCGGAACCCCTCCGCGGTGTCCGCGAGGAGCGCCGGAGCCCCCACCAGGCTGCCGGCACTCCCCCGCCTGTCGTGCGTCACCGGATCGTCCGGACGGTCACGGTCGTGGCATCCACGCCCTCGCCCGCTTCTTCGCGCGACACCTTGATCGCGTCGTCGATGCGGGTGAGGTCGCGACGAAGCGTCTCGGGGACGAGGAAGGTCGACGCGGTGGTGACGAGGGCGAGCGTGCCCATGTAGATCGCCAGCAGCAGCCAGTTCGCCCCGCTGACGGCGATGATGTAGGCGCCCAGGACTCCGGCGAGACCACCCGCGAGCACGGCGGAGAGCTCGCGGGCCATCGCGACGCCGAGGTAGCGGTGACGGTTGCCGAACAGCTCGGGGAGCATCGCGCACTGGGGTCCGAGCATCGAGTTGACGGCCACACCGATGCCGATCGCGATGACCGCGATAGTGATCGGGTAGCTGCCGAGCGACATCAGCCACCAGGCCGGGAAGGTGAAGACCAGCATGAACACCGCGCCCATGCGATAGACGGTGCGACGACCCATGCGGTCGGACAGGGCGCCCGTCAGCGGCACCGAGAAGATGCCGATGAGCGAGCCGAGCGTGACACCCCACGTCAGCAGGCTGCGGTCGGCCTGGCCGCCGACCGTCGCGACGAAGAACGTCAGCGCCAGGGTGTTGAACATGTAGGAGCCGCCGTTCTCGGCCATGCGCAGGCCGATGCCGACGATGACTCCCGGAAGACCGCGCGTGAAGATGTCGCGGATGGGTCGCTCGGCGATCTGCTCGTGCTTCTCGAGCTCGATGAAGGTCGGCGTCTCGCGCAGGCGCATGCGGATGAACAGCGCGAGCAGGATGAGCGCGAACGACGCCAGGAACGGCACGCGCCAGCCCCAGCTGAGCAGCTGGTCTTCGGGCAGCAGCGAGATGAGGCTGAACACGACGGCCGCCAGGAGGGTACCCGCCTGGATGCCGATGAAGGGCAGCGCCGAGAAGAAGCCACGGCGCTTCACCGGGGCGTACTCGGCCATCAGGACCGTGGCCCCCGCCTGCTCGGCGCCGGCGCCGAAGCCCTGCAGCAGGCGCATGATCACGAGCAGGATGGGCGCGAGAACGCCCACCGCCTCGTACGTCGGCAGGAGTCCGATGGCCGTGGAGGCGCCGCCCATCAGCAGGATCGTGATGACCAGCACCCACTTGCGTCCGAGCTTGTCGCCGAGGACGCCGAAGAACAGTCCGCCGAACGGGCGCGCGAGGAAGCCCACGCCGTAGGTGGCGAAGGCTGCGACCGTGGCGAGGGCGGGATTGTCCTGCGAGAAGAACAGGACGTTGAAGATCAACGCCGTCGAGAGGCCGTAGAGCGCGAAGTCGAAGTACTCGAGCGCGCTGCCGATGCTCGAGGCGAGCGTTGCGCGGCGGAGATTCGCTGCGTATTCGGGGTCATCCGTTGGCTGCGTCGTCGTGGTGGATGAAGTGGTCACGGCCATCTCCTTCGATCGGCTGGGGTCTTGCGACTCGGCCGACTGTACCAACGGAGTGGACAGAGTTCAACATGTTGAACAGAATTCGAGGGGCGAGGTGTGGGCAGCGCGGGTTCGGGCGTCATTCGTCGATGGGAACGGGACATTTCCGCCAGGAACGACGGGATCCGCCCCGAACGGCGCGCGGGGCGCGGCGAGCGCGACGCGCACGCTCATCGGTCGCGATGAGGCGTTGGGGACGCGCGGCGTGCCCGGCAGGCGCGCGGCGTGCCCGGCAGGGCACCGGCGGGGCGCGACGCGCGTGGCGCGGCGACGAGGGCGCGCACGGCGTGCGCGCGTCGAGTGGGGCGGCGCTGTCGCGGGTCAGCCTGCGCGGGACGCGCTGAATGGGTTGGTCAGCGCCGCGGCGGCCTCGCGCAGTGCCGCGCCGACGCGCGCGATGCGTTCGGGCGTGGCATCCGCCGCCGGAAGACCGACCCCCAGCGCCAGCTGCGGGTCGCCGGGCGCCCACCCCTCGAGGGGCACCGCGACACCGACGATGCCGCGGAACGACTCCTCTTCGTCGACCGACCACCCGCGTTCGCGCGAGGCGGCGATCTTGGCGATCACGGCGTCGACGTCGAGGGTGCTGTGGTCGGTGAGCTTGGGCAGCGGGCGTCCGTGCGTGAGAAGAGCCCGCACGTCGTCATCGGTGCGGGTCATGAGCAGTGCGCGGCCCGTGGCCGACAGCGCCGCGGGGAGGCGCGAGCCGAGGGGCGTGCCCATGCGGATCGAGCGCGAGCCCTCATAGCGGGCGAGGTACAGCGCGTCGGCATCGTCGAGCACGGCGACCTGCACGAGCTCGCTCGCGAGCACCGGCGACGTCTCGCACACGGCGTAGAACTCGCGCACCTGATTGAACTGCGCGGCGAAGGCACCGCCCAGCTCGGCGGTGCGGATGCCGAGACGGTAGCCGAGGGGGACGCGCTCGATCATGCGCCCCGCCTCGAGCGAGAGGCAGAGGTTCGCCGTCGACGACTTCGCCAGACCGAGACCCGCGGCGAGCTCGGTGAGGGTCAGGGTGCGCCCCGCCTCGGCCAGCAGGCCCAGGAGCCGGATGCTGCGCCCCACAGCCGGCGCCGGATCGCGCGCGATCTCACTCACGTCGTCGTCGCTCACCGCGGCCCCCTCGTCTCGCCGGCATCGCGGATCGCGACACCTCAGTAGAACTCGACCGTATCGACAACGGCCTGCATCGGCTCGCCGTCGATGAGGCGCGTGGCGTTCTCGGCGAAGCGGCGGGCGATGCGCTCCTCCTCTTTACTGCTGAGCGCGGCGGTATGCGGACTCACCAGGACCGACGGATGCCGCCAGAGCGGCGAGTCCCAAGGAAGGGGCTCCACCTCGAACACGTCAAGAGCGGCGAACGACACCCGGCCGTCCTCGAGGGCCGCGAGCAGGGCGTCCTCGTCGATCACCGTGCCGCGCCCCACGCTGGCGATGATCGCGCCGGGCTTCACCGCGGCGAGCACGTCGGCGCCGATCAGGTGATGCGTCTGGTCGGTGCCGGGGAGAGTGACGACGATGGCATCCACCTCGGCGACGGCCGACACCAGCTCGTCGAGCGGCACGAGGCGATCGACCCCCTCGACGGGGGCGCCGCTGCGCGTGGTCCCCCACACCTCCGCGCCGAGCGCATGGAAGCGCCGCGCGCACTCGGCACCGATGCCGCCGAGACCGACCACGAGCACCGTCATCTCGTCGACCTGGCGCATCTCCCAGCGCTCGCTCCAGTGCTTCTCGGCCTGGTCGCGCGCGAGGCGAGGCAGCCCTTTGGCCCCGGCCATCACGCCGAAGACCGCGAACTCGGCAAGGGGTCCGCCGTGCACGCCGGCACTGGTGGTGAAGGTGACACGGTCGAGGGCCTCACGGTCGAGGCCGGCGGCCTTGACCTGTCCCCCGCCTCCGGCCGCGGTGGTCATGACCCAGCGCAGGCGCGGGTTGGCCGCGACCGTCCGGGCGAGAGCCGCGGGATCGACGTCGGGGATGCCGAAGAGCGCCTCGGCGGAGTCGACCATCTCGTCGAAGGCCCGCTGCTGTTCGGCAGTACGCTCGTGGTCCGGGTCGCCCGACCAGTCGGCCGGTCCGCGCATCGGGTGCGTGAGCGAGGGATCGCGCACGAGCTCGAGGCGCGGCTCGAGACGTTCGATGAGCCGGCAGTGCTCCTCTTTCAGGGGTACCGCGACTACTGCGCGAAGACTGGACCGTGTCGACATCGTCGTCATTCCCTCCGCCGCCGCGGGTGCGCCCCGCAGCGGTCTCTCTCGAACTCTGTTCACCATATTGAACCCTGTTCAACCTGTTGTCCAGCCGATAGGATGGACTCATGACGACGCTCGATGACGTGCGACTCGGCGTGTGGGGCCTCGGCGCCATGGGCGAGCCGATGGCCCACCACCTGCTCTCCGTCCGCGGATCCCTCACGGTTCACGCGCGGCGAGAAAGACCCGGACTCACCGACTCCGGAGCCCACTGGACGGCCACCGCCCGCGAGCTCGCAGAGGCGACGGATGCCGTGCTGGTGATGCTCCCCGACCTCCCGCAGCTCGAAGAGCACCTCGACGGCCCTGACGGACTGCTCGCCGGCGTCGGCGAACGGGACTTCCTGCTCATGATCGGCTCGACATCGTCACCCGTCGGCGTGCGGGAGCTCGCCGACCGCCTGCCCGGCGGCATCCGGATCGTGGACTGCCCCGTCTCGGGCGGCGAAGACGGCGCGAAGGCCGGGACGCTGTCGATCATGCTCGGCGGCGACGAGGCCGACACCGACCGGGCGGCCGCCTTGCTCGCTCCGTGCGGCACCCCCGTGCGGCTCGGCCCTCTGGGCGCGGGAGAGGTCGCGAAGGCCTGCAACCAGATGGTGGTGGCGGCGACGATCCTCGCCCTCGGCGAGGCGACCGAACTGGCCGCGCGATCCGACGTCGATCCCGCCGCCCTGTGGGACCTGCTCGGCGGCGGCTACGCCGGGTCGAACCTGCTGCAGAGCCGGCGCGAGAAGCTCGTCAGCGGCGACGACTCCCCCAGCGGCGTCGCCTCGTACATGGTGAAAGACCTGCGCTTCGCCGCCGACATCGCCGAGGCGACGTCGACCCGGCCCGCCCTGCTGCCCGCGCTGCGCGCCGCGTTCGACGAGATCGTCGAGCGCGACCTAGGCGACCGCGACATCGCGGTGACGCGCCGGTTCACCGCCGAGCGCAGCCGCTGACGCCGGAACCACTCCGAGAACGACGAAGCGGAGCGGCCCGAGGGTCGCTCCGCTTCGTCGTTCGGATCAGAGGGCGAAGACCACCTTGCCCGAGCGCTCGGAGTCGCGCGCGACAGCGAAGGCCTCGCCGGCATCTGCCACCGCGAACTCGTGCGTGATCGCACTCTCGATCGCCGGATTCGCCGCGAGCAGCTCCACCGCCGCGTCGATCTCGTCGCGGAAGCGGAAGGCGCCGAAGTAGCGCACCTCCTTCGAGATGAAGGGCGCGAGGTTCACCGGCCGCGCATCGTCAGGGAGCATACCGACCTGCACGACCGTGCCGCCCGCCCGCACCGCCTTCAGGGCCGTCGAGATCGACACGGGCACGCCCGAGCACTCGAGCACGACCGCGTACGCACCGGCCTCGACGACCTCGGTCGAGACGTCGATCGTCGCCTGGGCGCCGAGGGTCCGGGCCCGCTCGAGGGGACCGGCGAGCACATCGGTCGCGGTGACGCGCGCCCCCGCGGCGGTGGCCGCGGCGACGGCCATCAGACCGATCGGACCGGATCCGGTGACCAAAACCTCGAGACCCTCCACCGGGCCCGCCTTGCCGAGGGCGTGGAGGGCGACCGCGAGTGGCTCGGCGAGAACGGCCCGGCGCACCGGCAGGTCGGCCGGCAGCGGGCGCACCATGTCGCTCTCGACGATCAGGTACTCGGATGCCGCGCCCTGGGTGTGCGGCCAGGTCGAGGCACTGCCGAGGTACGAGCCGCCGGGCCACAGGTGCGGGGCGTCTTCGATGCCCTCGCGCGGAGTTCCGAAGCGCGCGGGGTGCACCGTGACGGGCGTGCCCGCAGCGAAGGTTCCCGAGGGGTCGAGATCGACGGCGCCCGATAGCTCATGCCCGGGAACGAGCGGCTCGCGCACGACGAACGCGCCGTTCGCGCCGTCGAAGAAGTAGTGCAGGTCGGATCCGCAGATGCCGACGTAGGCGACCCGCAGGCGGACCTGCCCCTCGCCCGGTTCAGGCACGGCGACCTCGCGCACGGCGGCGGTGCGAGCCGACTCGATCAGCAGCGACTTCATGGTGTGCTCCTCCACGATCAGACGACCGCCGTCATTCCGCCGTCGACGAAGATGTTCTGCCCCGACACGAAGCTCGAGGCGTCGGATGCCAGAAAGAGCAGCGCCCCACGCAGTTCGTCGAAGTCGCCCCAGCGGGCGGCCGGCGTGCGCTGGGTCAACCAGCGGGTGAACTCGGGGTCGTCGACGAGGTCGCGGTTCATCTCGGTCGCGAAATAGCCCGGGCTGAGGGCGTTGACCTGGATGCCGTGGCGGGCGAGGTCGGCCGCCATGCCGGCGGTCAGCTGCGCGACGCCGCCCTTGGTGGCCGAGTACGGCGCGATGGTCTGGCGCGCAAGGCGCGACTGCACCGACGCGACGTTGACGACCTTGCCGGACCCGCGGGCGACCATGGCGGGGGTGACGAAGCGCGAGACGTAGAAGACGCCCGAGAGGTTCGCCGCCACGATGTCGTCCCAGTCCGAGACCGCGAACTCGTGGATCGGCGCGCGGCGCTGGACGCCGGCGTTGTTGACGAGGATGTCGGGGACGCCGACCGCCTCGACCACCCCGGAGATCGCAGCCTCGACGGCCGCGGCATCCGTGACGTCGAAGACGACGGCGTGGGCGGGCCGACCCGACAGCTCTTCGGCCTCGGCGCGGGTCTGCTCCACGGCATCCGCGTCTCGACCGTGCACGATCAGCCGGGCACCGCCGCGCGCGAGGGTGAGGGCCAGCGCGCGGCCGAGGCCACGCGAGGAACCGGTGACGAGCGCGAGTCGGTCGGAGACGTCGAACAAGTCGGCGTTCGAGCCCGTCACAGCAGCGCTCCGATGCCGAAGACGGCCAGGGCCGCGACGAAACCGAGCACCGACTCGATCGCCTGCTGCACGGTCCAGGTCTTCAGGGTGGTCTTGACGTCCATGCCCATCAGGCGGCCGACGAGCCAGAAGCCCGAGTCGTTCACGTGACCGGCGAACACCGAGCCGGCGGCGGTCGCGAGAGTGATCGCCACCACCTGCAGCGGCGAGAAGTCGCCGGCCATGACGGCGGGGGCGGCGAGACCCGCGGCGGTCACGAGCGCGACCGTGGCCGAGCCCTGCGCCAGACGCAGGATGACGGCGATGATGTACGCCGCGACGATGACCGGCAGTCCCAGGTCGCCGAGGCTGTCGGCGAGGGCGTCGCCGATGCCCGAGGCGCGCAGGACCGCGCCGAACATGCCCCCGGCGCCGGTGATGAGGATGACCGAGCAGACCGGGCCGAGGGCCGAGTCGACGACCTTCTCGAGCGCGGTGCCGTTCTCGCCCCGGCGGAAGCCGAAGACGATCGTGGCGACGAGGACGGTGATGAGCAGGGCGACCGGGGAGTTGCCGAGCAGGACGAGCACCTGGATGACGGTGTTGTCGGTGTCGACCACTCCGGCCGAGCCGAGGGTGGTGAGGCCGGTGTTGAGGAAGATCAGCAGCATCGGCAGCAGCAGCACCAGGATGACGGTGAGGGGCTTGGGCGGGTTCTTCGGCTGGTCGGCGTCGACGTCACCGAACAGCAGCGGCACGGGGAGGGCGATGCGACGGGCGATGAACTTGCCCCAGAGGTAACCCGAGAGGTACCAGATCGGGAAGGCGATGATGAGGCCGACGATCAGCAGCAGGCCGAGGTTGGCGCCGTACAGCTCGCTCGCGGTCACCGGGCCCGGGTGCGGCGGGAGGAAGACGTGCATCACCGAGAACGCGGCAGCGGCCGGCAGGCCGAACAGCAGGACGTTGTTGCCCGACACCCGGCGCGCGATGGCGAAGATGATGGGCAGCATCATGACGAGCCCGGCGTCGAAGAACATCGGGAACCCGAGGATCAGCGAGACGATGCCGAGGGCGAAGGGGGCGCGCTTCTCTCCGAAGACGCGCACGAACGTCTCGGCCAACGATTGCGCGCCGCCGGAGTGTTCGATCAGTCGACCGAGCATCGCACCCAGGGCGACCAGCAGGGCCACGGTGCCGAGGGTTCCGCCGAACCCTCCGGTGAGCGTCGACACGATCGCCGACACCGGGATGCCCGCGACGAACGCCGTCACGAGCGACACGATGATGAGGGCGAGGAAGGCGTGCACCTTCAGCCAGATGATGAGCACGAGGATGAGCGCGATGGCGCCCGCGGCGATGGCGAGCAGGGGCGCCGTGCCGAGTGTCTGAGTCCAGTCGTCCAAGAGATCTCCGTTGATTCAAGCCGTCGGACGCGTCATCGGGCATGCTGTGTCCGCCCCGCATCCGCCGGAGCGGTCAGGGCATCTTCACACAATGATCATATCTTTGACAAGATAAGGTCGTACCTAAGACCCGAGGAGGGGGAATGGCTCGAGCGACGCACGGCTCGCTGGTCGACGCGATCGGCATCCGCATCGTCGACGGCGACCTGCCGCCGGGCACCGTCCTGACCCTCGCCGCCCTCGAGGCCGAGTACGCCGTCTCGCGCACCGTCGTGCGCGAGGCCGTCCGCTCGCTCGAAGCGATGGGCCTGCTCTCGCAACGCCGTCGCGTCGGACTCACCGTGCGCGAGCCCGAGCACTGGAGCGCCCTCGACACCCGCCTCATCGGGTGGCAGCTCGCCGGTCGCCGGCGCGACCAGTTGATCGTCAACACCACGGAGCTGCGCGCGGCGGTCGAACCCGTCGCCGCTCGGCTGAGCGCCCGGCGCGCCACCGACATTCAGCGCGGTGAGATCCTGCGTCTGGCCGACGAACTCGCCCGCCTCGGCGCGGCCGGCCTCGGCAACTCCCCCGAGTACCTCGCGGCCGACATCGCCTTCCACGACCTCATCCTCATCTCGAGCGGCAACCTCATGCTCGCCGCGGCCCGCGCCCCGATCGCCGCCGCGATCGAGGGACGCGCGATGCACGGGCTCACCCCGGGGGTCCCCAACCCCGACGCGCTCGACAACCACGTCGCCACGGCCGAGGCGATCGGACGCGCTGACGCCGACGCCGCCGAGGAGCACACGCGCCTGTACGTCGCCGCGGTGCTCACCGAAGTCCGCCGCACCATCTGACACCGAACCGATCGCTTTCGACGAAGAGAGATTCCATGACCGCTCCCGTTCCCGTCCTGGTCTTCATGGGCCCCGCCGGCACCGGCAAGTCCACCGTCGCCGGCATGCTCGCCGGTCGTCTCGGCTGGGACTTCCAAGAGGGCGACGACCTGCATCCGGCCGAGAACGTCGCCAAGATGGCATCCGGTCACGCCCTTAATGACGACGACCGCTGGCCCTGGCTCGATCGCGTCGCCGGGTGGATCGACGGGCGGATCGCCGCCGGTCGCCCCGGCATCATCACGTGCTCGGCCCTCAAACGCAGCTACCGCGACGTGCTGCGCCGCGACGACGTCACCTTCGTGCTGCTGATGGGCGACCCGAAGCTCGTGCTCGAGCGCCTGCTGCGCCGCCAGGGGCACTACATGCCGCCCTCGCTGCTCACCTCGCAGTTCGAGACCCTCGAGATGCCGGATGCCGATGAGCAAGCGATCCGCGTCGACCTCGACCTCACTCCGCAGGAGCAGGTGCAGCAGGTCGTCGACCGCCTTCAGCTCACCCCTACCCCGTCCTGAAACACACGCGGGCCAAGCCGATAAAGTGGCGGAGGCGGCCCGCGTGAGCCCGCCCACCCCTTCCTCGCACCTGAACACGGAGCAACGAATGACGTCGACCCCCTCCCCGACCGGACCCTCGAGCGACCAGGATCAGGCCCCGCACACGGCCGCACAGGTGCACGAGGGTGCACCCGGCATCGAAGAGGTGGATCGTCCCACCGCCGAGGCCGACTCCCGCCCCGAGGGCGAGGGCGACGGCCGCGCCAACATCGGCGTCGTGGGCCTCGCGGTCATGGGCTCGAACCTCGCCCGCAACCTCGCGAGCCGCGAGGGCAACACGGTCGCGATCTTCAACCGCAGCAAGGACAAGACCGAGCACGTGCTCGAGCAGCACCCCGAGGCGAACTTCGTCGCCTCGTTCTCGTACGAGGACTTCGCCGCGTCGCTGTCGAAGCCGCGCACCGCGATCATCATGGTCAAGGCCGGCCGCCCCACCGACTTCGTCATCGACGAGCTCGTCAAGGTCTTCGAGCCCGGCGACATCATCGTCGACGGCGGCAACGCCCTGTTCACCGACACCATCCGCCGCGAGAAGGCCGTGCGCGACACCGGCATCAACTTCGTCGGCATGGGCGTCTCGGGCGGCGAAGAGGGCGCGCTGCGCGGCCCCTCGATCATGCCCGGCGGCTCCGACGAGGCCTGGGCCACGCTCGGCCCGATCCTGAAGTCGATCGCCGCGGTCGCCGAGGGCGAGCCCTGCGTCACGCACGTGGGCCACGACGGCGCCGGCCACTTCGTCAAGATGGTGCACAACGGCATCGAGTACGCCGACATGCAGCTCATCGCCGAGGCCTACGACCTCATCCGCCGCGCCACGGGCAAGAGCCCGGCCGAGATCGCCGACGTGTTCGCCGACTGGAACCGCGGCGAGCTCGAGTCGTACCTCATCGAGATCACCGCCGAGGTGCTGCGCCAGACCGACGCCGACACGGGCAAGCCGCTCGTCGACGTGATCCTCGACCAGGCCGGCGCCAAGGGCACCGGCGCGTGGACGGTGCAGACCGCCCTCGACCTGGGCGTGCCGGTGTCGGGCATCGCCGAGGCCACCTTCGCGCGGTCGCTGTCGAGCCACCCCGAGCAGCGCTCGGTCTCGCGCGAGCTCCCCGGCCCCTCGGGCACCGAGGTGCTGTCGGGAGAGGACGCCGACGCGTTCATCGAGCAGGTGCGCCTGGCGCTGTACGCCTCGAAGATCGTCGCGTACTCGCAGGGCTTCGACGAGATCCGCGCCGGTGCCGCGCAGTACGACTG
The DNA here is from genome assembly GCF_001421275.1 of Microbacterium sp. Leaf203. Lineage (NCBI taxonomy): Bacteria > Bacillati > Actinomycetota > Actinomycetes > Micrococcales > Microbacteriaceae > Microbacterium > Microbacterium sp. Leaf203. The sequence goes on from NZ_LMKF01000025.1 coordinate 18,438, forward strand.
GAGCATCGACCTGGGCGCCGTGTCGAAGATCTGGCGCGGCGGCTGCATCATCCGCGCGCAGTTCCTCAACCGCATCGCCGAGGCGTACGACGCCGAAGCCGAGCTGCCGGTGCTGCTGACCGCTCCGTACTTCGTCGAGGCGCTCGGCCGCGCCCAGGACGCATGGCGCCACATCGTGTCGCTGTCGGCGGCCAGTGGCATCCCGGCCCCCGCCTTCAGCTCGTCGCTGGCGTACTACGACGGCCTGCGCGCCGAGCGTCTGCCCGCCGCCCTTATCCAGGGCCAGCGCGACTTCTTCGGTGCGCACACCTACCGTCGCATCGACAAGGAGGGCACCTTCCACACCCTCTGGTCGGGCGACCGCACCGAGATCGAAGCCGAAGACACCCACTGATCCCGAGGGATCGACGGTGACGAAGCGGCGACGGGCATGGCTCGTCGCCGCTTCGTGTGTCTACGCGGTCGCGGTGTGGTGGATGACGCTGCGCCCCTCGATCTACGACGCCGAGGTGGGCGGCATCCTGGGTCGTCTGCTCGACGCGCTCCGGAAGTCCCCCGCGACGGCGTGGATCACCTTCGACGTCGTCGAATCCCTGTCGAACGTCGTCATGTTCGTGCCGCTGGGTCTGCTCGTGATCGCGTGGCGGGGGCGCCGGTGGCACGGCATCCTGCTCGGCCTGACCGTGAGTTGCGCGATCGAAATCACGCAACTGCTCTTCCTGCCGACGCGTGTGGCCGACGTCGGCGACGTGGCGGCCAACGCTCTCGGGGCGACGATCGGGGTGCTCGTGGGGCGCGTTCTCAGCCGCCGGATCTCGCGTTCCCAGGATTCCCATAAGGCTCGCCATAGAAAGCTCATAGATACGAGAGCACAATGAGTTCTATGACCGCGACCGCCGCCGCCCCCACCTTCACCCGCCCCGACGGAAGTGCCCTCCGCGTCCTCGTCGTGGACGACGAGCAGATGCTCACCGACCTGCTGTCGATGGCGCTGCGCATGGAGGGCTGGGACGTCAAGACCGCCGGATCGGGCTTCGACGCCCTGCAGTCCGCACGTGATTTCGAGCCGGATGCCATGGTGCTCGACATCATGATGCCCGACCTCGACGGCATGGCCGTCCTCCAGCGCCTGCGCCACTCGGGCAACGACGTGCCCGTGCTCTTCCTCACCGCGAAGGATGCCGTGGCCGATCGCGTCGCGGGTCTGACCGCCGGCGGCGACGACTACGTCACCAAGCCGTTCAGCCTCGAAGAGGTCGTCGCGCGTCTGCGGGGCCTCATGCGTCGCGCCGGCACGGCCCTGACGCGCGACTCGGAGCCGATCCTGCGCGTCGGCGACCTCTCGCTGAACGAAGACAGCCACGAGGTCATCCGCGGCGGCAAGGAGATCGAGCTCACCGCCACCGAGTTCGAGCTGCTGCGCTTCCTCATGCGCAACCAGCGCCGCGTGGTGTCGAAGGCGCAGATCCTCGATCGCGTGTGGAACTACGACTTCGGCGGTCGGTCCAGCGTCGTCGAGCTCTACATCTCGTACCTGCGGAAGAAGATCGACGCCGGGAACGACCCGCTCATCCACACCGTGCGCGGCGTGGGCTACATGATCAAAGCCCCTCAGTGAGTACCCCGCCGCGACCTGCTCCCCCCGTTCCCCCCGCCGAGGTCTGGGAGACCGACGCCCCCGACGCCGACTCCCCGCAGGAGTCGACCCCGAAGCCCAAGAAGGAGCCTCTGTCGCTGAGGCTCCGTCGTCCCTGGACGCTCCAGGCGCGCTTGATGACCGCGGTCATCGGCATGGTCGCCTTCATCCTCGTGATGATCGGGATCTCGACCAGCGCCATCCTCAGCCAGGTGCTCTACGTCAACCTCGGCGCCCAAGTCGACGAGGCGGCCGCGTCCATCCAACCGCGTGCCGCCTTCCAGAGTTCGGCGGAACAGGTCCTGGAGTCGGGGTTCTTCGACTCCGGCACTCTGCTCGTCATGAACTCGCGCGGCACGGGCATCACGGGCGCCGTGGTCGGCGACAACGGCGCCCGTGCGCTCACCACCGACGACCTCGGCCGGATCGCCGACAGTCTGCAGGCCGCCGCCGCCGACCCGAACGCCCAGACCGTCGACCTGCCGAACCTCGGCGAGTACCTCGTCCGCCCCTTCCAGACGCCCGGCAGCGACAGCATCTTCTTGGTCGGACTCCCCCTCTCGAGCGTCACCAGCACCATCGGCGCGATCCTGACCACCGTCGCCCTGGTCACCACGGGCGGCCTGCTGCTCCTGGCTGTCATCATCGCGATCGTCATCCGGTTGGGACTTCGACCGCTGCGCGCCGTCGCCGAGACGGCCACCCGCGTGGCGTCGCTGCGCATGGATCAGGGCGACGTCTCGATCACCGAGCGCGTGCCCGCCGACCAGGTCGACGACCACACCGAGATCGGTCAGGTCGGCACGGCCCTGAACACCCTTCTCGACCGCGTCGACGCCTCCCTCAGCGCCCGCCAGCGCAACGAAGAGCTGATGCGCCGATTCGTCGCCGACGCCAGCCACGAACTGCGTACGCCCCTGGCATCCATTCGCGGCTTCTCGGAGCTGTCGCTGCGTGCCATGCGTCAGGCGCAGGACGACGAGAGTCGCCAGCGCATCTCTTTGGCCGTCGAGACGACCGAACAGTCGCTCGAGCGCATCCAGGCGCAGTCCCTGCGCATGACCACGCTCGTGGAGGATCTGCTGCTGCTCGCGCGACTCGACGAGGGCCAGGAGCTCGTCTACGGGTCGGTCGACCTGACGCGCCTCGCCGTCGAGGCGGTGGGCGATGCCCGCCCGGCCGGGCCGGACCACTCGTGGACCATCGACGTCCCCGATACGCCCGTCGAGCTCGCCGGAGACGCCGCCCGCCTTCACCAGGTGGTGGCGAACCTGCTCGCCAACGCCCGCACGCACACGCCCGCGGGCAGCGAGGTCAACGTGTCGGTGGCCCACGAGGGCGCCGAAGCCGTGCTCCGGGTGCACGACAACGGTCCCGGCATCGATCCCTCGGTCGCCTCGCAGCTCTTCGAGCGGTTCGCCCGCGCCGATCGCTCGCGCGACCGCAAGACCGGCGGTACCGGCCTGGGCCTGTCGATCGCGCGAGCGATCGTCGACGCGCACCGCGGAACGATCTCGGTCACGAGCACTCCCGGCGACACGACCTTCGAGGTGCGCCTCCCGGCCAAGCCCGCCGATCCGGTGATCGCGGACACGGTCTGAGACCACGGGATGCCGGAGGTCAGGCGCACCGCGATCTGACCGCCGCCCGCGCCGCCTCGAGGTCGGGGCCGGGCGCGACCTCGATGTCGGGCGCGAGGGGGCCGTCGTAGACGGTACCGGTGCGGTCGACGTCGTACGAGGTGGTGAGGATGATGCGGGCGCCGTCGCTGAGCTCTCTCACTTGATTGCCCGTCGTCATCCCCGAGGTCGGTTTCCCGACGCGGACAGCGTCGGTCTGGCCGGCGAACGCGATAGCCACGATCTCGGCGGCACTGTTCGTCATGCCGGAGGTGAGCAGGGCGACGGGGGCGTCGACGCGGAATCCGCCCGGTGTCGCGGTGTCGTCTCCCCCGGGCGTCGAGACGACACCGCCGTTCGCCACCGTCGCCCAGTGCACCGTCTCGACTCGTTTCAGCCCGACGACATCGCCGTCGTCGAGGAGAGGAGCGACCACCGCGAGCATGGGCCACGCGCTGCCCCCGCCGTTGGTCCGCAGGTCGATGATCCAGCCGCACGTCGTCGAGGGGGCCGCAGCGCGCATCGCCTCGAGGCCCGCGGACTGATACTGCTCGATCGCGTCGCGGTCCTCCCCCTGGAACCCGGGCACTGTCAGCATGCTGATTCCGTCGCGCGTCGACACGGTGGGGACGGGAAAAGGCGCGCCCGGAGCGTTCTGCGTGGTGATGGACGCGACATCGGCCGGCGTCTGCAGCCACGAATGCGGTCCGCCCGCGGCGGCGGCGAGCTGGTCGAGACCCCGGTAGGTCTCGGCGATCGTCGGCTTCGCCCTCAGCTCGGGCGCGGCCTGCGCCACGGCATCCCGGAACTCGTCCGTGTCGGCGTGGATGCCGTCGCGCATCTCGGCGATCGCCGCGTCGACGTAGGCGGCGACGTCGTCGTTCGGAGCGTCGACCGCGCAGCCGCTCAGCAGGACCATCACGCCGATGAGGGCGACAGCGCGTCGAGGAAGCGGCATCCTGCCACCCTCGCCTGTCGAGCCCTTCCCCGCCACCCTTCCGCTTCAGTACCCCGCGAACGCGTCCGTCGTCAGCGACCTCGCCTTGCCCAGGGCGGGCGCGAGCGCCGAGATCAGTCGCGGCGGGCCCGAGACGTACGCGGCGCGCTGTGCGATGTCGGGGACGGTCCGCAGGAGCGCCTCGGCATCCACTCGATACGGTCCGGCCCACACCCAGCGCTGGGGCAGATCGCGCGGCTCGTCGCGCGAGAAGACGATCACGGGGATCCCCGCGGCGGCGATCTCGTCGCGGAAGGCGAGCTCGGACGCCTCGGACACCACGTACACGAGAACGACGTCGCGGTCCTGGTTCGTCGCCACGAGGTGGCGCAGCTGCGAGACGAACGGGGTCACACCGATCCCGGCCGCGACCAGCAGCACGGGCGAGGTCGGCCGCGAGGGGAGCACGAAGTCGCCCCACACCCCCGTGACGGCGAGGGTCGCCCCCGGCTCGACGGCGGCCAGGGCCCGCTTGTACGACGACTGCGAACCGTCCTTGAAGGCGATCCGCACCTCGGGCAGGTCTTCCGGCGCGGAGACGATCGAGAACTCGCGGCGCGTTCCCCGAGCGTCGGGTCGGCGGTGCGGGACGTCGAGTTCGAGGTACTGCCCGGGGTGGAACGCGAAGGGCCGGGCGGCCCGGAACGAGAGTTCGCGCACCGTCGGGGTGACATCGCGCCGACGGTCCACGCGCAGGCGCACGGCCGCGCGCAGGCAGAACAGGAAGGCGAGCAGATTGCCGACGAGCAGCGCGCGCTCCTGACCGAGCGTGATCTCGCCCACCGGCAGCGGCCACCCGGCCAGGACGCCGACGACGATCGCCACCAGATACTGCTGCACGCGACGGGGCGGAAGGGTCAGGGGCTCGGACAGCATGAACGCGCCCAGGAACAGGAAGGGCGAGGAGACCGCCACCTGCAGCAGCACGCTCGGCACATCGACCGGGAATCCCGCGGCCTGGAACTGCACGCTCGTGCGGAGGAAGGCGACAGCCATCGCGACGACCCAGAAGACGACCACGATCGGCAACTTGTCGGTGCGGAGCAGAAGCAGCACTCCCAGCACCAGGACGGGTGCCGCGAGCCACGGCGAACCGACCCACCACGCCGAAGACCCCAGGTCGGGCGCCCAGATGCTCACGATCGTCAAGACGGTCGCGCCGGTCGCCGCGGGGTTGAAGATGTGCCGACCGCGCCAGGCGAGCGCGTATTTCGAGGCGGATGCCACGACACCGGCGAGAACGAGGCCGGCCAGGCCCATCGGCTCCACCGACGGACGCAGGACGAACAACAGGATCCCGGCCGTGATCAGTGAGGACTCCAGGCGTCGCGGCATCCGGAGCAGACTCTGCGCGACGAGATCCGTGAGGGCGCACGCGGCGGCGAGCACCACGGCGCTCGCGACGATCGCGAGAGGTTGCGGGACCACGAGGCCCGCGAACGACAGGACGAGCGAGAAGACGGCGAGAAGACCGAGCGACGCCATGACGAGCCGGTACATCGAGACGCGACCGATGAGGCCGAGGACGCGGGTCGAACCGGCGGTGAGCGTGGTGCTCATGGGGGAACCCTTCAGAGGAGGCGAAACGGGGGGATGGGAAGGACGGGCTCAGGAGAAGATCTCGCCGGAGAAGCCGGGAGACCACTCGACGCGGCCATCGGTGCGCATGCGCACCCATTCGGCATCCCAGGATGCCGCCAACTCGGGCCCACCGTCGAAGAACAACGCGGTCGCCAGGGCGTCGGCGCGCATCGCCGTCTCGGCGAGGGCCCACGTGGCGGCGTACGCCCGGACGGGCGCACCGGTGCGGGCGTCGAGGACGTGGTGAAGACCGTCCCCCCACGCGCGGCGATTGATCGCCGAGGCGCAGAGCGACCGGCCCGCCACGGTGACCACTCCGATGGCGCGGGTCGGGTCGTAGGGGTGCTCGAGACCGATGCGCACGGGCGCCCCGCGGACGGCGAGGTCTCCCGACGCGTCGACGACGGCGTCGCCGTCCACGTGGGATCTCACCGCGTCGAGCACCAGGTCGACCAGCCGCCCTTTGCCGAGCGCTCCGACGTCGATGGTGGCGGGAGCGGTGACCCGCACGTGGTCGTCGTCCCACGTGAGGACCTCGCTCCAGGTGGGCGCCGGCTGCGGCGCTCCCCACGGAGCGAGAGTCAACCGGGCGTCGTATCCCAGGCGCGCCAACGCGTCGCCGACGAGCGGATTGACGGCACCGGAGGTCGCCGCATCGAGCTCGCGGTAGAGCGAGAACATGGCACCCGCGTCTCGAGGAGCGGGAACCGACGCGGTACGCCCCTCGGCGAGCGAGGACACGAGAGAGTCGTCGCGGAATCGCGACCACTCGCGGTCGAACCGCTCGATGAGCGTCGACACCGCGTCGCGGGCGACCGAGGGCAGCGGATGCGCCGTCTCGATCGCCCACGACGTACCGATCGCGTCGAAGGTCCAGATCGACCCCGTGGCGAGCGGCGTGCTCATGGCTGTCAGGCCTTGGCCTCGGACTTGATCGAGTCGACGGCCTTGTTGAAGCCGCCGCTCGTGAGCGAGGAACCGGCCACCTTGCTGACCGAGATCTCGTTGAGCTTCTTGCCCACGACCTCGCTCTGGATGCCGCCGATGAACTCGCCCTGGTAGCGCTTGGACTCCGCGGCCTGCGGGTCGCCGGTCACCTTCACCGCGGTCACGGTGTCGCCGGCGATCGTGAGGGTGACGTCGATGGTCTCGACGCTCTCGGGCGTCGCGTACTGGCCGGTGGCCTCGTACTCGCCGTCCTTGTAGGTGCCCGACGCGGTCGAGCCACCGGCGGCGGCATCCGAGGTCGTGGCGGGGGCCGAGCTCGCGGCGGGGGCCGCGGTGTCGGCGGGGGCGGCGTCGCCGGTGGTCGCGCCGCCGGCGCACCCGGCGAGGGTGGCGATGCCGGCGACACCCAGCAGAGCGGTGCCGATACGGACGGGACGGGGTACGGCTGTGGTGCGGATCATGAGGGTCCTCCTTCGGTCGTGCCTCGCGGCGCGTACGTGCTCACGGTAGGGACACGACCTTGGCCGCCACCGGGTTCATTCTTTTGTGCGAGCTGTGCGAGGACGGACGCCGCCGGAGGGGCCTGCCTCGAGAATCGACCCTCGGACGGAACGCATTCGGCCGCCTCCCCCTGGGGAAGACGGCCGGATGCGAACGGAACGGCGGTGGTCAGGCGTCGCCGCCGAACATGCTCGTGACCGAGCCGTCCTCGAAGACCTCGTGGATCGCGCGCGCGAGCAGGGGCGCGATCGGCAGCACCTCGAGACGCTCGAACCGACGCTCGGCCGAGATCGGCACGGTGTCGGTGACGACGACCTGGTCGATCGCGGGGTCCTGCAGACGCTCGGTGGCCGGGTCGCTGAAGATCGCGTGGGTCGCGGCGACGATGACCTTGCGGGCGCCCGAGGCCTTGAGGGCCTGAGCAGCCTTCTGGATGGTGCCGCCGGTGTCGATCATGTCGTCGACCAGCAGGCAGGTGCGGCCGTTCACGTCACCGACGATCTCGTGCACCGAGACCTGGTTGGCGACCTTCGGGTCGCGACGCTTGTGGATGATCGCGAGGGGGGCGCCCAGGCTGTCGGACCAGGTGTCGGCCACGCGCACGCGGCCCATGTCGGGCGACACGACGGTGAGGGTCTCGCGGTCTTCGGCGGAGAGGCCCCGCTCGAAGTGGTCGAGCAGCACCGGCTTGGCGAACAGGTGGTCGACCGGACCGTCGAAGAAGCCCTGGATCTGCGCGGCGTGCAGGTCGACGCTCATGATGCGGTCGGCACCCGCGGTCTTGAGCAGGTCGGCGACCAGGCGGGCGCTGATGGGCTCGCGACCGCGGCCCTTCTTGTCCTGACGCGAGTACGGGAAGTACGGCGCGACGACCGTGATGCGCTTGGCCGAGGCCCGCTTGAGGGCGTCGAGCATGATGAGCAGCTCCATGAGCCACTCGTTGACCGGAGGACCGAACGACTGGACGACGAACACGTCGCAGCCGCGGATCGACACCTCGAAGCGGGTGTAGATCTCACCCGAGGCGAAGGTGCGGTGCTCGGTGGGGGCGAGCTCGGTGCCGAGGTGCTCGGCCACCTGCTTCGCGAGTTCGGGGTGCGAGCGGCCCGAGGCGACGACGAGTCGCTTCTTGGTCTTGGCGACGAGCCCGGGGGCGATGCCGTTGTCGCGGTCGAGGTCTACACGATTCTTCTTACGAGCCATCGGCCGCTTCCTGTTCAGCCCGAGCCAGAGCGGCCACGTCGGCCGCTCTGGTGCCCGGTCGGTTCTTCTCGACCCACCCCTCGACGTTGCGTTGGGGTGCCACGCTGAGCGCCAGCGCACCGGCCGGGACATCCTTGCGGATCACCGCGCCGGCACCCGTCTTGGCGCCCGCTCCAATCGTAACCGGCGCGACGAAGACGTTGTGCGATCCGCTGTGGACCTCGTCGCCGATGACGGTGCGGTGCTTGGCGATGTCGTCGTAGTTCGCCGTGATCGCACCGGCACCGAGGTTGACGCCGCGTCCGATCTCGGTGTCGCCGATGTACGACAGGTGCGGGACCTTGCTCCCCTCGCCGATCGAGGAGTTCTTCACCTCGACGAAGGTGCCGACCTTGCCGTTCACGCCGACGCGCGCGTTCGCGCGGAGGTAGGCGAACGGGCCGACCGTGGCGCCGGCCTCGACGACCGCGAGGGTGCCGTCGGTGCGGGTGATCGTCGCGTTCTCGCCGACCTCGCAGTCGACGAGGCTCGTGTCGGGGCCGATGGTGGCGCCCGAGGCGATGACGGTCGCCCCGCGCACGTGCGTGTTGGGGAGGATCGTGACGTCGGGGGCGAGGGTCGCGGTCACGTCGATCCACGTCGTCGCCGGGTCGACGACCGTGACGCCCTCGAGCTGCCAGCGGCGCACCGTGCGCGCGTTGAGCGTGCGCCCGGCCTCGGACAGCTGTACACGGTCGTTCACGCCGAGTGCGGCGGACGCATCGTCGGTGACGGACGCCGCGACCCCCATCTCCGCGTCGCGCAGGAGCCCGACCACGTCGGTGAGGTACTTCTCGCCCTGGGCGTTCGCGGTCCCGACGAGGGCGAGCTGCGCACGCAGCGGACCGGCCCGGAAGACGTAGACCCCCACGTTGATCTCGGTGACCGCGGCCTCGTCGGCCGTGGCGTCCTTCTGCTCGACGATGCGGCGCACGCCGTCGGTCTCGTCGCGCAGGATCCGGCCGTAACCGAAGGGCTGGTCGACCCGCGCACTCAGCAGGGTGACGGCGGTGCCGCCGCTGCGGTGGGTCGCGAGCAATTCGGTGAGCGTGCCGGTCTCGAGCAACGGCACGTCGGCGCTGAGCACGAGGACATCGCCCTCGAAGCCGTCCAGCGCGTCGAGGGCGACCTCGACCGCGCGACCCGTGCCGGGCACCTCGTCCTGATCGACGATCACGACGCCCGGGGCGAGCTCCGCCACGGTCTCGGCGACCATCTCGCGCTCGTGACGCACGACCACGACGATGCGGGCCGGATCGAGGGATGCCGCGGTGTCGAGCACGTGACCGACGAGCGGGCGACCGCCGACCGGGTGCAGGACCTTCGGTGTGCGGGAGCGCATGCGCGTTCCCTGACCCGCAGCGAGGACGACGACGGCCAACTCGGTCGGTGATGTCATGCTCCGCCGCCAGGATTCGAACCTGGACCTAACAGCTCCAAAGGCTGTCGTGCTGCCGTTACACCACGGCGGACCGTGCCCGAGGGCACCGGTCAAGTCTGCCAGACCCGGACGCCGGGCGTTCCGCCCGCCCGCGCGCGCCGACCGACCTGCCGAGCACTCGACATAATGAGACCGTGACCCGGGACAGCGACGAAGTCGACCGCATCGTCGATGCGTGGATGCGTCAGCGCCCCGATCTGGACTTCTCGCCCCTCGAGGTGCTCTCGCGCGTCGCACGCCTGTCGCGACACCTCGACTTCGCCCGCAAAGAGGCGTTCCGCCGCAGCGACATCGAGTCGTGGGAGTGGGACGTACTCTCGGCGCTGCGCCGGGCGGGCGAGCCGTACCAGCTGAGCCCGAAGCAGCTGCTGCAGCAGACGCTCGTCTCGAGCGGCACGATGACGAACCGTATCGATCGTCTCGTCGCCCGCCGTTTCGTGCGTCGCGAGGCCGACCCCGGAGACGGACGGAGCATTCTGGTGACGCTGACCGACGACGGACGAGTACGGGTGGATGCCGCGATCACCCGCCTCGTCGACGCCGAGGCCCTCTTGCTCGAGGGACTCTCGCGCGGCGACCGCGAACGACTCGCCACCCTGCTGCGCAAACTGAGCCTGGGATTCGACGCGTGAGCGCGCCGGCGGAGTCGCTGTCGCGCTGGGCGCGCGTCCGGGCGTGGTTCGGCGTCCGCTTCCGCTCCCCCGCGGCGATCTACGGCCTGATCGTGTTCGCGGCGTTCGTCTCGATCGCCGACGACCACACCGAGAACGTGTGGGAGGTGATCGGCAGCGCCTCGCTGTCGCTCGTCGTCTTCTTCATCGCGCACGTGTTCGCGCACACCCTGACCGAGCACGCCACCCACGGGCTCCGCCGCGCGACCCGCGAGGGCATGCGGCACGGGGCCGGGATGCTCTACGCGTCAATCCCCTCGATCCTCGTTCTCGTCTGGGCCGGGATGACCGGCGTCTCGGTGAGCGACGCGTTCGAGTTGTGCATGTGGGCGACCTTCGCCGTGCTCGCCCTGCTCGGCTACGGCGCGTACGCCCGGCGGAAGGCGTCGATCCCCGTCCGACTCCTCGGCGCCTTCGCCACCGCCTGCCTCGGCGTCTTCATCGTGGTGCTGGAGTACGCGGTCCACTGACGCCGACGGGGCCGCCGCAGCGGCGAGGACCCCGAGCGGACGGGCGATCAGTCCTGCGCCGCCGCGCGACGACGAGCGCGCGCACGGAACACGAGACCGGCGGCGACGGCGAGCACGGCGCCGACGCCCGCAACGCCCGCCACCTGTGCACCCGTGACCGCGAGGTCCGAGCCGGAGGCCGCGGCCGCAACCGGGGTGGCCGAGGTCGAGGGGCCAGGGGTGGCCGAGGCGGCTGCCGCGGGGTCGGGGGCGGCCGATCCCGAGGCCGACGGGGACGGCGCGGGGCCGGTCGGCGACGTGGTCGGTGAGGGGCTCGGCTGACCGGGGACCGCCCAACCCGACGCGGACAGGGTGACCGGCAGGCTGGCGACGGGGAGGATCGACGAGGGCACCCCGGACGACAGCGCGAGGCACTCCAGGCTCAGGGTCGCGCTCGTCGTGCCCATGGGAACGACCGCCGTGAACGAGGAGCCCATCGGGACGCTCACCGCCGCGCCCACGGTGACCGGCACGGTCGCCGAGACGACGACGGTGCTGCCTCCGGCCGCCACCGACAGGCGCGCCCCATCGCTCGTTCCGGAGGGGCAGCCGTCGGCGAAGGTCGCGATGCCGAAGGAGGGATACGCGGCGGCGTCACCCGAGAAGACGGCCGTGCCCGCGGCATCCCGCAGCACGAGGGGGCTCGCCGCGGACGCGGCCAGGGCACCGAGCGGCACGAGACCCGTGACGAGGACCGCGGCTGCGGCGAAAGGGAGGAGGCGGGTGGGCACGGGGGTGGACGACATGGCTGCTCTCGATCGGGTGGTGAGGTCGAACGGACTGTGCCGCACCGTGCGGTCCACCGGGTGAATGGATGGTGACGTCAACATCACCGCGCGTCCACCCGCGATTCATCCGCGGCCCCTACGTTCCCGGCGACCCCTCTCACGAAAGTCTGCGATGCCCTCTCACACCCCATCCGGCTTCTCCCGCCGCACCTTCCTCGCCGCAGCCGCCGCCGCGGTCACGACCGCGTCCGCCGCATCGTCGTTCGGGCCCGCAGCCGCCGCGAGCGCCGTGGCCGCGACCACGCCCACGGCCGTGACCGACCCGAAGGCCCTGCGCTGGCTCGTCTTCGACCATCACGTGCACTCGGTCTACTCGCACGACGCCAAGTACGCGATGACGACGATCCTCGACCAGGCGCAGCGTTTCGGGGTGGATGCCATCGCCTTCACCGAGCACAGCAACGTCGGCCACGCGAACGTCGGCGGCGTCTTCAACGCGGCGCGCGAGATCGAGGCGGCGCGAACCGCCCGACCCGATCTCCTCGTCTTCCAGGGCCTCGAGTGGTACATCCCGGCCGCCGAGCACGGCACCGTGCTGGTCGCCCCCGGCCCCCGCGTGACCGAGGTGCTGCGCCACTTCGAGCTGACCTACGACGGCAAGCTCAACCAGTGGGAGAAGCCCCGACCCAACACGAGCGACGCCGCCGACTGGCTGCAGCACGCCGTCGACGGGATCTCGTGGCTCGGCCAGCAGCGCAAGGCGGGCGTGGTCGACGACGTGCTCGTCCTGGCCAACCATCCCAGCCGACTCGGCATCGACTCCCCCGGCGAACTGCGCGCGTGGCAGGATGCCGACCCCGACGTCTTCGTGGGCTTCGAGGGGGCTCCGGGGGCGCAGGCCTCGGGTCTCGCGGCGAACACCACCGACCGTTCGCAGCGTGGCGAGTACGAGAACTCCCGCAGCGACTACTCGTTCCCGGGATTCCCCGCGAGCGCGTACCGGGCGCACGGCGGATTCGACTGGATGACCGCGGTCGTCGGCGGCATGTGGGACGCCCTGCTCAGCGAGGGCCGACGCTGGTGGATCACCACGAACAGCGACCTGCACCTGAAGAACTTCGACAACACCCGCGTGGGCGACTTCCCCACCGGCTCGGGGTGGGACAACGGGGCCACGCTGGCCAACTTCAACCGCGCGGGTCGCCGACCCGACCCCGTGTCGACCGCCTCCCCGCAGGGCGGCAGCGACCTGTGGCCGGGCGAGTTCAGCCGCACCCACGTCGGCGCCGCCGACAAGACGCACACCGCCGTCCTCGACGCCGTGCGCGCGGGACGCATGTGGGTCGACCACGGGCACCTCGTCGCCGGACTCGCGGTCACCCTGCGCGCGGCCGACGACACCGCCAACACCGCCACACTCGGCGGGACCCTGCGCGTACCGACGGGCACGAAGATCGAGATCGTCATCGACGTCGAGCCCACCACGGAGCGCAACTCCGCCGGCATCCTGCCCCGTCTCGCGCACCTCGACGTGATCCGCGGCGAGATCACGGGCGCCGCGAGCGACCGCGACACGATGGTCGCTCCCCGAACCCGCGTCATCGAGCTGCGCGACGTGAGCGACCGCAGCGGTTCGGCGTTCCAGATCGTGATCCCAGTGGGCACCGCCGACGTCGACGGCTACGTGCGCGTGCGCGGAAGCGACGGCAAGGTGCACGGCACCGGCCCGCGCGGGGCGGACGTGGACCCGCGGGCCCCGCAGCCGCACGCGGCCGGTCAGGGGAACCCCTGGCTTGACACGTGGCTCTACACGAACCCGATCTTCGTGTCGGTGCGCTGATCGTCGATCGAGGACGGCCCGTTCCCTCCGGGGGACGGGCCGTTCGCCGTCGCGGCGTCCCGAGGGCTCAGCCGATGGATTCGGTGAGCTCGAACCAGGTCATCTCGAGTTCGTCGCGCTCGCCCTCGAGGGCCGAGATGCGCTGCATCTCTTTGCCGAGCCCCTCGTAGTCCGCCTGGTCGTGGTCGGCCAACGCCGCCTTCGCCTTGTCGATCTGCTGCTGCAGCTTCTCGATACGGCGTTCGACGGCGGACGCCTCCTTCTGCGCGGCGCGGAGCTCGGCGCCCTGCAGGCCCGGGGTCGCGGAGGCACCGGAGGACGTCGCGGACCGCGAGGGTTCGGCATCCTGCAGCGCCCTCAAACGCAGGTACTCGTCCACGCCCCCGGGAAGATGACGGAGCTTGGCATCGAGGATCGCGTACTGCTGGTCGGTGACGCGCTCGAGGAAATAGCGATCGTGCGAAACGACGATGAGGGTGCCGGACCACGAGTCGAGCAGGTCTTCCATCGCCGCGAGCATGTCGGTGTCGAGGTCGTTGGTGGGCTCGTCGAGGATCAGCACGTTCGGCTGATCGAGGATGACCAGCAGCAGCTGCAGGCGCCGCTTCTGGCCACCCGAGAGGTCTTTCACCGGCGTCGAGAGCTGCGCGCTCGAGAAGCCGAGGCGCTCGAGCAACTGCCCGGGGGTGAGCTCCTGCGACTTCGAGCCGGCGCCGAACGCGTAGGTGGTGCGCAACCCGGCGATGACCACGCGCACGGGGTCGTTCAGGTGCTGGTCGAGCTCGTCGAGGCGCTGGGTGAGGGTGGCGACCTTGACCGTCTTGCCGCGCTTGACGCGGCCGCTGGTGGGCTCGAGGGAGCCGGTCACCAGGCTGAGCAGCGTGGACTTGCCCGCACCGTTCACGCCCAGGATGCCGGTGCGCTCCCCCGGCGCGATCCGCCACTCCACGTCCTTCAGAACCGTCTTGTCGCCGAAGGTGACCCCCGCGTCGAGCAGGTCGACGACGTCTTTGCCCAGGCGGGCGACCGCGAGCGACTGCAGGGCGACCTTGTCGCGGATCTCGGGCACATCGGCGATGAGCTCGTTCGCCGCGTCGATGCGGAACTTCGGCTTCGACGTGCGCGCCGGCGCCCCGCGGCGCAGCCACGCGAGCTCCTTGCGGGCCAGGTTCTGACGGCGTTGTTCGATGGATGCCGCCTGCCGGTCGCGCTCCACGCGCTGCAGGATGTACGCCGCGTAGCCGCCCTCGAAGGGCTCGACGATCCGATCGTGCACCTCCCACGTCGCGGTGCAGATCTCGTCGAGGAACCACCGGTCGTGCGTGACGACGAGCAGGCCGCCGGCCGAGGGCGCCCACCGCTTCTTGAGGTGACCCGCGAGCCACGTGATCGCCTCGACGTCGAGGTGGTTGGTGGGCTCGTCGAGGAACAGCACGTCCCAATCGCCCGACAGGAGCTTGGCCAGCGCGACACGGCGCCGCTGACCACCCGAGAGGTCCCCCAGACGGGCGTCCCAGGGCAGATCGCCGAGCAGGCCCGCGATCACGTCGCGCGTACGGGAGTCGCCCGCCCACTCGTGCTCGGGTCGATCGCCGACCACCGCGTGGCCGATGGTGTCGTCGTCGTCGAGGGTGTCCTGCTGGTCGAGCACGCCGACGGTCACCCCGCCGCGCACGGTCACGCGCCCGCCGTCGGGCTCGCGGATACCGGCGAGCATGCCGAGCAGACTCGACTTGCCGTCACCGTTGCGGCCGACGATCCCGATGCGATCGCCCTCGTTCACGCCGAGCGAGACGGAGTCGAAGACGATCTTGGTCGGGTATTCCAGGTGCAGGGCTTCGCCCCCGAGCAGATGTGCCATATCCGTCCCAGGCTACGCGGTGCCCGAGGCGATCGCGCGCGCCGGGGTGCCGGCATCCACCCGGCCCTCCCCGTGCGAGGCGCTCGGGCGGGTTTCCCTGCGCCGAGACGGCAACCTCCTGACGAATCAGGCGCGATCTGATGCCGACATGTCAGCGGGGTGCCGTCTCGCGGGCGAAAACGACGGCGGGGCCGCCCGGTACCCCGGACGACCCCGCACGACGAAGAGACTCAGAAGCCGTTGGCCGAGAGCCACTCCTTGGCGATGTCGGCGGACGACTTCTGGTCGACCGTGGACTCGACGTTCATCGCGACCAGCGCGTCCTCGGTGAGGGCGGCGCTGACCTTGTTGAGCACATCCGACACCTCGGAGGCGACGTTCGAGTTGACGACCGGCACCACGTTCGACGCCAGGAACAGGCCCTTGGGGTCGGTCAGCGTGAGCAGGTTGTCGGTCTTGATGCGGGGATCGGCCGTGTAGACGTTGGCGACCTGGATGGTGCCCGCCACGAGGTCGTCGACCGTGGTCTCGCCCGTGGGCGAGAACTGGACGTTGACCCCGTAGGTCGACTGCAGTCCGGCCGGCCCGTACGGACGCTCGGCGAGCTCGGCGTTGCCACCGAGCGTCAGGCCCGAGGTCACCTTCGACAGGTCGGCGATCGAGGTGAGGCCGTTGGCGTCGGCGAAGGCCTTCGTGACGGTGTACGAGTCCTGGTCGGTGGCCTGCGACTGGTCGAGGACCTCGAGACCCTGGGGCAGAGCCGCCGGGAGAGCCGCGTAGACGTCATCGGACGTGCGGGCGGTGGTGTCCTTCTGGAAGAACTGCAGCAGGTTGCCGGTGTACTCGGGGAACACCGAGACGGTGCCGTCTTCGAGCAGCGGGATGTACGCATCGCGCTGACCGATCTGGAACTGACGCTTCACGGTCTTGCCCGCGCCCTCGAGCGCCTGAGCGTAGATCTCGGCGATGATCTCGTTCGAATAGTAGGCCTGCGAGCCGACGACGATCGTGTCGGACGACGCCGAGGCGTCACCGCCGCCGTTGCTGAGGGGGTCGCTCGATCCGCCGCTGCAACCGGCGAAGGCGAGGGAGGCGACCGCGAGGCCTGCGACGAGGCCGAGGCCCTTCTTGGTTCGTGCTGTGAACATGGGTGCTCTCTTTTCTGGTGATTCGGGAATCGGGTGGGTCAAGGGGTCGCCGGAGGCGCCGTGGGCGCCCCGACGGCGAGGGCTTCCGCGCGACGCTGACGAGCGGAGCGCGGCTGCGGCTGGGCGGACCCCGCGGCACGGATGCCACGGGGGACGACCAGATGCTGGAGAAGGGCGAAGAGGCCGTCGATGACCAGCGCGAGGACGGCGACGAGGATCGCCCCGCCGATCAGGATGTCGAAGCGGCGGAGGGGGATCGCGGCGATGATGTACTGGCCGAGCCCGCCGAGACCGATGTACGCCGCGATCGTCACCGTGGCGAGCACCTGCAGGGTCGCCGCGCGAATGCCCCCGACGAGGAGCGGCAGCCCGAGGGGCACCTCGATACGCCACAGGATCTGCGACTCGGTCATCCCCATCGATCGACCCGCGTCGATCACGCGGCGGTCGATCGCCTCGAAGCCGGTGTAGGCCCCGGCGAGGAGGGACGGGATGGCGAGGACCACGAACGAGATGATCGCCGCTTCCGGCTTGTGCAGCACACCGAGAAGGAGCGTCAGCAGAATGAGCAGACCGAACGACGGGATGGCACGAGCGGCGCCCGAGATCGCAACGGCCGTCTCGCGTCCCTTGCCGGTGTGACCGATGTACCACCCCAGCGGGACGGCGATCGCGCCGGCGATGAGCACGGCGACGACCGTGTAGAGCAACTGCACGCCGATCGCGACGGGGATGGCGTCGAAACCTCGACCGGGGTCGCCCGAGAAGATCCACCCGATCGCGTCGCCGAGGAGGTTCATGCCTTCACCAACGTCCGGTTGGCCTGCCGTGAGACGGTCTTCGTCCCGCGCGTCCACGGCATGAGCAGGCGCCCCGCGATCACCAGCAGCAGGTCGATCACGAGGGCGAGCACGACGACCGCCACGACGCCCGCGAAGACCTCGGGGATGATGCGCCGCTGAAGCCCGTTCGTGAACAGGTAGCCGATGTTCTGGATGCCGACGAGGATGCCGACGGTGGCCAGAGCGATCGTGCTCGCCGAGGCGACGCGCAGCCCCGCCAGCACGACGGGACCGGCGAGGGGGAATTCGACCGCCCAGAAGCGCCGGAAGGAGCCGTAGCCGATGGCGGTGGAGGCTTGACGCACCCCGGCGTCCACCGAGTCGAGTCCGTCGGCGACCGCGCGGACGAGGATCGCGACGGCGTAGATGGCCAGGGCGACGATGAGATTCGTCTCGCTGACGATGCTGTACCAGCCGGTGACGACGGGCACGAGGATCAGCAGGGCCAGCGACGGGATCGTGTACAGCAGCCCGGTGATCGTGATGACGCCGCTGCGCACGAGCCGATAGCGCCACGCGACCCACCCGAGCGGAACGCTCAGCACGAAGCCCGCGATCAACGCGACGATGCTTTGACGCAGGTGGATCAGCGTCAGTTCCCCGATGAGGTCGAGATTGTTGCCTACCCAGTTCACGGGTGGGAGTCCTCCACGAGCGCACCCTGCGTGCGACCTTCGGCATCGACGACGACCGTCCCGGTCGGGGTCTGCTTCAGGTGCAGCGCGCGCTTTCCCTTCACCGCTCCGATGAAACTCGCGACGAAGTCGCTGGCGGGGTTCTCGACGATCTCGCTCGGCGTGCCGACCTGGGCGATCTTCGCGCCCTTCTCGAGGATGACGACCTGGTCGCCGAGGAGGAACGCTTCGTCGATGTCGTGGGTGACGAAGACGATGGTCTTTCCGATCTCGCTCTGCAGCCGGATGAGCTCCTGCTGCAGTTCGTCGCGCACGATCGGGTCGACCGCGCCGAAAGGCTCGTCCATGAGCAGGATGTTGGGGTCGGCGGCGAGACCGCGGGCCACGCCCACGCGCTGCTGCTGCCCGCCCGAGAGCTGGCTCGGATAGCGGTCGGCCATGGCGCTGTCGAGACCGACCGTCGCCATGAGCTCGAGGGCACGCGTGCGGGCGGCCTTGCGGCTCTGGCCCTGGAGCACGGGGACGGTCGAGATGTTGTCGGCCACGGTGAAGTGCGGCAGCAGACCCGAGTTCTGCATGACGTAGCCGATGCTGCGACGCAGCTGCACCGCGGGCTTGCCGCCGATGTCGGCACCGTCGATGGCGATCGTGCCCGACGAGGGCTCGACCATGCGGTTGATCATCCGCAACAGGGTCGTCTTGCCGCAACCGGACGAGCCCACGAAGACCGTGGTCTTGCGCGAGGGGATGACGAGGTGGAAGTCGTCGACGGCGCGGGTGCCGTCGGGGAAGACCTTGGAGACGGCCGAGAACTCGATCATGTGCTCACCCGACCTCAGTCGGAGACCACGACCTTCCGGTCGAACGCGACGAATCCGGCGAAGTCCTTGCCCACTCGTTCCACGGCTCCCGGGTAGAGGTCGGGGTACGACCACGCGCCGTCGGTCAGCTCGGCACCGTCGAGTGAGACGTTCCAGTACTGGGCGGCACCCTTCCAGGGGCAGGTGTACGGGGTGGGGCTCTTGTGCAGCGCGCCCTCGCGGACGGACTGCGGCGGGAAGTACCAGTTCCCCTCGATCGAGGCCAGGTCGTCGCGGTCTGCTTCGGCGATCACGACGCCGTCGAGCACTGCCTTCATGGGAAACCCCCTTCGTGGCACCCCGCGGGCACGGCACCCAGCGGTGGCGGTCCACCTCGACTGAGGCTAACCAGGTGGTCGGCATGAAAAGCGAACATTGCTCCGTGTGTCGACCTCGGCTATGGTGCGGCGCGGTCAGACCACTCGAGCACCCGGCACGGGCCCGTGCACGTGCAGAGCGACGAGGCCCGCGGCACTGAGGGTGACCTGCAGGTCGATCGCGGAGGATTCGTCGGCGGCCAGGAACGCGAGGGTCGGGCCGGATCCCGACACGATCCCGGCCAGCGCTCCCGAGCTCTCTCCGCGTTCGAGGACGCGGGCGAGGTCTGGACGCAGGTGCAGGGCCGGCGCCTGGAGGTCGTTGCGAAGGGTTGCGGCGAGCATCCCGGCGTCGCCCTGGCGCAGAGCGTGCAGGACGTCGCGATCGACCGCGGGAACGCGGGGCGCGGGCCCGATGTCGACGGCGTGGCGCCGACGGTGCGCGTCGAGCTCGCCGTAGACGACGGGGGTCGACATGCCCGTCTCGTTCGGCACCAGCACCCAGTCGAAGCGTCCGCGCGCGAGCGCCGGGCTCAGCTGATCGCCGCGACCGGTTCCGACGGCGGTTCCGCCGAGCAGGGCGAAGGGCACGTCGGCGCCGAGGCGAGCGGCCAACCGGACGAGCTCGCTCGTCGGCATCCCGAGTCCCCAGAGGGCATCGCACGCGATCAGTGCGGCGGCCGCGTCGGCGGAACCGCCGCCCATGCCGCCCGCGACGGGAACGGCCTTGCGGACGGCGAGGTGGGCACCGCGGTCGATGCCCGCGGTCTGCGCCAGAAGTCGAGCCGCGCGGACGGCGAGGTTGCGATCGTCGGTGGGGACGCCCTCGATGTCGACCGGACCGCGCGCCGAGACGTCAATCGTGATCTCGTCCGCGGGCGTTGCGACCATCTCTTCGTAGAGCGAGACCGCCTGGAACGCCGTGGCGAGCTCGTGATACCCGTCGTCCTGGACGTCACCCACCTCGAGGAACACGTTGATCTTGCCGGGGGCGCGGACGCGGACGGATGCCGGAGTCTGCGCACTCATCGCGACGACCGCCGTCCTGCGCGCCGGGGGCTCTCGCCGTGTGCGAAACTGGAACGTCGGCCTGCTTCCCGCCGTCGCTCGCAAGGCGGTACGGGGAGGTCCGGGCCGGAGCGAGCGATCTGAGTCACTCTTCGACAGTAGTGCTCCGCTCCCCGTCGTTCGGCGCTGAGGCCGAAACGTCTTCGTAACCCCGGAACCATACGGTGACCGGATCCCATGCACCCACCCCCGAGGAGGCAGAATGCGCCCGATGGTCCCCCTGTCGATCGACACCGACCCCTGGCGCGCCCTGCTGTCCCGGTCCGACATCCGCATGCACGACGGCATCCTGCACGTCGTCGACGACTCGTCGACGCCCGCGATGGCCGAGCGCGACGACCTGCTCACCGCGGCGTCCGCGATCGAGGCGGCCGGTGTGAAGGTGCTCCTCGTGCGCGACGCGAACCGTCGCCCCAAGCTCGTCGTCGACACGGCGGATGCCGAGGCGGCGCTCACCGCTCTGCGCGACCCCGAGCTGGGCCCGGTGTACCTGAAGGCCCGCGGCGAGGACCCCGTACCCGCGCACAGCGTGCACCCCGCGCCCGGATCGGTCCAGGCGTACGCGGTGTTCCGCCCGCGCACCTCGACCGAGGGGTCGTACCGCTACGGTGCCTCTCTCGCTCCGCGACTCGAGCTGTGGCGCTTCGGCGAGAAGACCATCGAAGCCCCGCGCCCGAGCGCCCTCACCCGCCGCAAGTTCGCCGCGGCCGACCTCGACCTCGTCGAGGTGGAGCGGTACGGGCGCCGGTGGATGACCGTCTCGGGGATGTTCGACCCGCACCCCAACGAGTTCACGGCCGACGTCGACATGGTCTTCTCGTGGGTCGACGGCTCGTCGAGCGAGTTCCAACGCCAGCGTGCCGCTCGCATGAAGGGCTACGTCGTCGGCGACGGCGACGACAACGCCGCGCGCTACCGCCAGGTCGACGAGCTGCGTTACGCGCTGCGCAGCGTGCACATGTACGCGCCGTGGGTGCGCCGCATCTTCATCGCGACCGACTCCCCCACCCCCGAGTGGCTCGCCGACCACCCCAAGGTGACGATCGTGCGCAGCGAGGAGTTCTTCGCCGATCCCTCGGTGCTGCCCACGCACAACTCCCACGCGGTCGAGGCGCAGCTGCACCGCATCCCCGGGCTGGCCGAGCACTTCCTGTACAGCAACGACGACATGTTCTTCGGCCGCCCCGTCACCCCCGAGCTGTTCTTCAGCGGCGGTGGGGTCAGCCGGTTCGTCGAGAGCGGCGTGCGCATCGGCAGCGGCCCGGCGCACATCGAGCGCTCGGGCCACGACAACGGCCTGCGCGTGAACCGCGCACTGCTCAGGGAACGCTTCGGCCGGGTCATCACGCTCGACCTCGAGCACTGCGCCACCCCGTTGCGTCGCTCGGTGGCGTTCGAGCTCGAGAAGGAGTTCGCCGACGACTACGCCCGCACCGCCGCGAGCCGGTTCCGTTCGGCCACCGACATCTCGGTGACGAACAGCCTGTACCACTACTACGCGCTGGCGACCGGGCGCGCGATCATCACGACCGAGCCCCGCACCCGCTACGTACAGACCACGCAGCTCGACTCGCTGCGCACCATGGAGCGTCTCGTCTCGCGCCGCGACACCGACATGTTCTGCCTCAACGACGGCAGCGTGCCCGAGATCCCCGAAGAGGTGCGCGTCCCCGCGCTCCGGGCGTGCCTCGAGCGCTACTTCCCGGTCGCCGCCCCGTGGGAGAAGACCTCGGTCAGCGAAGGATCGGCAGCGGCGTCGTCGGCGGCGACACCGGTCCGCTGAACGCCCGCGAGGTCGGGACGACGATCCCGGCATCGCGCAATCGACGCTGGGACTCCTCGGCATCCACGTACTGGAGGGCCGCGCTGGCGGCCAGGGGCACGACCGAGTGCACCACCGTGTCGTCGTAGACGTGCACGATGTTGAAGCCCTGGGCCGCGTCCTGAGGGCGCGTCCCGCCGACCGGGACCATGAGGTCCTGCGTGTAGCAGGTGGCGGATGCCACGGACACGGGGATTCCTGCGAACGTGGCGAACGTGGAGTAGTGCAGGTGACCGGCCAGGATCGCGCGCACGTCGCTGCCGCGCAGCACCCCCGCGAGGCTCCGCTGGTCGCGCAGCTCGACGGAGGCTGCGAGGTCGAGCACGCTGGGTACGGGCGGGTGGTGCATCGCGAGGATCGTGCCGAGCGGGGCCGGCGTCGCGAGCACCTCGGCGAGCCACTCGCGCTGCGCGGCGGTGACCTCGCCGTGGTGCGACCCGGGCACCGAGGTGTCGAGGGTCACGATGCGCAGGCCGTCGAACTCGTCGACGCGATCGACCGGGGCGGTCGCCTCGGCGTCGTCGGCGGGAAGCAGCCGCGACCGGAAAGCCGCTCGATCGTCGTGGTTGCCCATCACCCACACCACGCGGGTCCGCAGGCGCTCGGCGAGCGGCTCGACGAGGGCGCGGACGCGGTCGTACGCGTCGGTCTCACCGAAGTCGGCGAGGTCGCCGGTGAAGACGAGGGCGTTGGGGCGGATTCCCGACGTCTCGATCGCCTCCACCGCGCGGGCGAGGTAGGCCTCGGAGTCGACGTCGTCGTAGAGCGGTGCACCGCCGGCTCGGAGATGGGTGTCGCTCAGGTGGAGCAGCACACGTTCGGCTCGGGGGTACTCGGCGTAACGCATCTCGATCCTCTCGGGCCGTCGGGTACGACCTCGTCACCGGCGTGATGCTCCCGGTTGGCTCGAAATGTTACAGACATGTTTCGGGAACGCGTGATGAACACGGCGGGAATTCACCCCGCGCCGGATCTGGCTCGGCCGCAGCGCAGTGGGCTGAGCACAACCGCGGACGTCGTCGTCGACACGCCGCGTACCGGCCGGCCCGCACGGCGAGTCGCCGAACGCCCCGCCGTCGGGCACACGCGGGCCGCCTGCCGCGCCCCGGCACGGCGGCCGCGATCAGCCGAACCGTCAGGACGACGCGGCGATGCGGGCGTAGTCCTCGACCGTGAGCTGCTCTCCGCGGAGGGTCGGGTCGACCCCGGCCGCCTCGAGGCGCGCCGAGGCTTCGGCCGCGGTGCCGCCGAGCACGCCCGACAACGCCTGACGGAGCATCTTGCGGCGCTGCTGGAAGGCGGCATCCACGATCTGGAAGGTGCGCAGCCGGTGCTCCTCGGTGCCCCGGGGCTCGGCATCCCGATCGAAACCGACCAGCACGCTGTCGACGTTGGGCACGGGCCAGAACACCTGACGCGACACCGTGCCGGCCAGACGCCACGAGCCGTACCAGGCGGCCTTGACGCTCGGGGCTCCGTAGACCTTCGACCCGGGAGGGGCGGCCAGGCGCTCCCCCACCTCGGCCTGCACCATCACGACACCGCGCTGCAGATAGGGGAAGGTCTCGAGGAAGTGCAGGAGGACCGGCACCGACACGTTGTACGGCAGGTTCGCGACCAGCACGCTCGGCTCACCGGGGAGCTCGTCGACGCGCAGGGCATCGGCGTCGATGACCGTGAGGCGATCGGCGGGAACGTCGTGCGCGGCCGCCGTGGCCGGAAGACGCTCGGCGAGGCGGTGGTCGATCTCGACGGCGACGACCGAGGCGCCCGTCTCGAGGATCGCGAGAGTGAGGGATCCGAGGCCCGGACCGATCTCGACGACACGATCGGATGCCGTCACCTGGGCCGCCTGCACGATCTTGCGGACGGTGTTGGCGTCGACGACGAAGTTCTGCCCGAGCTTCTTGGTGGGAGTGACGTCGAGGTCGGCGGCGAGCCGACGGATCTCGGCGGCACCGAGCAGGGAAACGGGCATTGTTCCACTGTAGTCAGCGATCCCGCCAGTACCCGCCGCGTCGCATACGCAGGAGTAGCGTGATGAGGTGAGTCAAACGCAGTCCATCCCCTCGAACGCCTTCACCCTCAGAAGCCCCTACGGGCGACGAGCCATCGGCCTCTCGGTCGCGGCCGCGGTGGGCGGTTTCCTCTTCGGCTTCGACTCCTCCGTCATCAACGGCGCGGTCGACGCGGTCGACGGCAACTTCGAGCTGGGGCAGGTGCTCACCGGTTTCGTCGTCGCGGTGGCCCTGCTGGGCTGCGCGGTGGGAGCCATCATCGCCGGCGCCCTCTCGGACCGCTGGGGCCGGTTGAAGGTCATGCTGCTCGGCGCGGTGCTGTTCTTCGTGTCGTCGATCGGTGCGGCCCTCACCTTCAGCGTGCCCGACCTGATCCTCTGGCGCGTGATGAGCGGCCTGGGCATCGGCATCGCCTCGGTGGTCGCTCCCGCGTATATCGCCGAGGTCGCGCCCCGCCAGATCCGCGGCTCGCTCGCGTCACTGCAGCAGTTGGCCATCACCCTCGGTATCTTCGGCGCGCTGCTGTCGGACGCCCTGCTCGCCAACTCGGCCGGCGGTGCGGCGAACCAGCTGTGGCTGGGCCTCGAGGCTTGGCGCTGGATGTTCCTGGTGGGCGTGATCCCCGCCGCCGTCTACGGCATCCTGTCGTTCACCGTCCCCGAGTCGCCGCGCTACCTGCTCGCCAAGGGCAAGCGCGACGAGGCGAAGGCGATCTTCGCGCGCCTCGTTCCGCCGGCCGATCTCGACAAGACGATGAACGAGCTGTCGAACACGATCGAGGCCGATCGCAAGAACAAGAACGTGTCGCTGCGCGGACCCGTGCTGGGCCTTCAGGGCATCGTCTGGACCGGCATCCTGCTGTCGATGTTCCAGCAGTTCGTCGGCATCAACGTGATCTTCTACTACTCCACGACGCTCTGGAAGGCCGTCGGCTTCGACGAGAGCAACTCGCTGCTGATCTCGGTGATCACCTCGATCACCAACGTCGTGGTCACCTTCGTCGCGATCTTCCTGGTCGACCGCGTCGGCCGGAAGCCCATTCTGCTGACCGGCTCGATCCTCATGACCGTCTCGCTCGGAGCCATGGCCCTGTCGTTCGCGTTCGCGACCGGCTCCGGCCAGGACGTCTCGCTTCCCGCCCCGTGGGGAAGCGTCGCGCTCGTCGCCGCGAACGTCTTCGTCGTCGGCTTCGGAGCCTCGTGGGGCCCGCTCGTATGGGTGCTGCTCGGCGAGATCTTCCCGAGCCGCATCCGCGGCAAGGCGCTCGGTGTCGCCGCCGGCGCGCAGTGGATCGCCAACTTCGCCATCACGGTGTCGTTCCCGGCGATGTCGAGCTGGTCGCTCCCGCTCACCTACGGTATGTACGCGCTGTTCGCCGGGCTGTCGTTCGTCTACGTGCTGCTGCGCATTCCCGAGACCAAGGGCATGGAGCTCGAGCAGACCGAGACCCTTTTCGTCCGCAAGCCGAAGGACAAGGCCAAGGCCTGATCCCGGATGCCAGAAGGCCGGCGCCCCGCGGGGTTCCGGCCTTCGTCGTTCTCAGGGTGGCGTCGAGGGCGAAACCCCGACGGAGATCCGCGCGCGCTCAGTCCTCGAACGCGCCGTAGACCTCCAGCGTGTTCGCGGCGACCTGGGCGCCGAGCTCGTCGGCATCCATCGCCAGCTCTGCCGCGAGGAAGCGGAGCGTCACCGGGATCAGGTACGGCGCGTTGGGGCGGCCGCGGTACGGCACGGGCGTCAGGAACGGGGCGTCGGTCTCGACGAGGATGCGGTCGAGGGGCGTCACCGCGAGCGCGTCGCGCAGGTTCTGCGCGTTCTTGAACGTGACATTGCCGGCGAACGAGAGGTAATAGCCGCGGTCGGCGGCGATGCGCGCCATGCCGGCGTCGCCCGAGAAGCAGTGGAAGACCGTCTTGTCGGGAGCACCGACGCGCAGCAGGGTCTCGAGCACGGCGTCGTGGGCGTCGCGGTCGTGGATCTGCATCGCGATCCCGTGCTTCTTCGCCAGCGCGATGTGCGCCTCGAACGAGCGGATCTGGGCCGGGATGCCGTCGGCCTCGGTGCGGAAGAAGTCGAGCCCCGTCTCGCCGACGGCCCGCACCCGCGGCTCGGCGGCGAGCTCGTCGATGACGGCGATCGCGGCATCCAACTCCCCCGCCTGCTCGTACGCGGGAGCCTCGTTCGGATGGATCGCCACGGCTGCGAGCACGCGCGGGTGCGAGCGCGCGGCCCACGCCGACCACCGCGAGGAGTCGATGTCGCCGCCCGCCTGCACGACCCCGTGCACGCCGACCGCGAGAGCGCGCTCGAGCTGCTCGTCCAACGAGAGGCCGGTCTCGCCGTCTTCGATCTCGAGGTGCGTGTGATTGTCGTAGACCGGGATGCCGAGAGGCTCGGGCGCCGGCGGATAGCTGACGTCGCGACGCCCGTCGACCGAACGCTCGCGCACGTACTGGCTCGGATCGCCGTCGCCGATCGTGTCGCGGGGACGCTCGACCGGCGTCGAGCCGGGGGCGGCGGCCGCTGCGGAGGATCCTTCGACGGACCCAGGGACCGCCGCCGCCGACTCGGAGGGCACCTGCGTCACGCCTGCTCGACGCGCGGGAAGAGCGGGGTGAGCGACGTGACCGTGGCGCCCGCGGGCAGCAGGCCCCAGGCGCCCGCCTGGCGGATCGGCTGCGCGACGAGAGCGCCTAGGCCGTCGGCCGCGCCCAGCGCGACCCACAGCTTCGACGTCGACTCGGGCATGATCGGCGACAGCAGCACCGCGAGGGCGCGCAGGCCCTCGGCCGCGGTGTACAGCACCGTGCCCAGGCGCTCGCGCGTCGACACGTCCTTGGCCAGGGCCCACGGCTCGTTCTCGGTGATGTAGCCGTTCAGCGCGTCGACGATCGTCCAGATCGCCGCGATCGCCTCGTCGGTGCGGAATCGCTCGATGGCCGCGTCGGCGGTGGTCGCGGCATCCGCCACGATCTTCTGGATGGTCAGGTCGCTGTCGGTGTACGCGGCCGGCGCCGGCACGACGCCCTCGAAGTACTTCGAGATCATCGCGACCGTGCGCGAGGCCAGGTTGCCGAAGCCGTTGGCGAGCTCGGCCTGGTAGCGGGCCGACAGGTCTTCCCACGAGAACGAACCGTCCTGGCCGAACGCGATCGCCGAGAGGAAGTAGAACCGGTACGCGTCGGAGCCGAAGACGTCGGTGATCTCGGTGGGCGCGATGCCGGTGAGCTTCGACTTCGACATCTTCTCGCCGCCGACGAGCAGCCATCCGTGCGCGAAGACGCCGCGCGGCACGTCGAGGCCCGCGGCCATCAGCATGGCCGGCCAGATCACGGCGTGGAACCGCAGGATGTCTTTGCCGACCACGTGGAACGCCGGCCAGCGACGCTCGAACTCGGCGGGGTCGGTGCCGTAGCCGACGGCGGTGGCGTAGTTGAGCAGGGCGTCGACCCACACGTAGATGACGTGCGAGGGGTCCCACGGAACCGTGATGCCCCAGTCGAACGCCGAACGCGAGATCGAGAGGTCCTTCAGACCGCTACGAACGAACGACACGACCTCGTTGCGCGCGGACTCGGGGCGCACGAAGTCGGGCTCCGTCTTGTACAGCTCGAGCAGCCGGTCCTGGAACTCGCTGAGCTTGAAGAAGTAGTTCTTCTCCTGCAGCAGCTCGAGGGGCTTGGAGTGGATCGCGCAGACCTTGAGGCCCTCGAAGGGGCCGGTTCCGTCGACGATCTCGGCCTCGGGCTTGAACTCCTCGCAGCCGACGCAGTACAGCGCCTCGTACTCGCCCGCGTAGATGTAGCCGCGGTCGAAAAGCGCCTTCACGAACTGCTGCACCCGCTCTTCGTGGCGGGGCTGCGTGGTGCGGATGAAGTCGTCGTTGGCGACGTCGAGCGTCTCGAGCAGCGGGAACCACGACTCGGTGACGAGCTTGTCGACCCACTCCTGCGGGGTGACGCCGTTGGCGGCGGCGGCGCGGAGCATCTTCTGCCCGTGCTCGTCGGTGCCGGTCAGCATCCAGGTGTCGTCCCCCGCCTGGCGATGCCAGCGGGCGAGCGTGTCGACGGCGACGGTCGTGTACCCGTGCCCGATGTGGGGCAGATCGCTGGGGTAGTAGATCGGCGTCGTGATGTAGAAGGATCGGCCGGAAGTCACCTGGAGATTCTACGGGAGCCTTCGACACGGCCGACCGTGTGACGGGCCCGCCGGCGCTCCTCGCGCGTGAGGCGTCAGTTGGTGTCGCCGAGAAGCGCGCCAGGCGACACATATCGACCCCTCACGCGAAGACGCGCGGAGACGCTCAGCGTTTCACGGCGAGCGCGGCCTGGTACAGCTCGCGCGACGAGTGACCCGTCTGCGACGCCACCTCCGCGGCGGCCTCTTTGAGCCGCGTGCCGCCGCGCACGAGCTCGAGCACCTGGGTCACGGCATCCGGGAACGCCACCTCGCGCGCCGAGGCGCCGCCGACGACGATCGCGATCTCCCCACGCACGCCCTCGGCCGCCCACGCGGCGAGCTCGGCCAGGGTGCCGCGCTTGACCTCTTCGTACAGCTTCGTGAGCTCGCGGCAGACGGCGGCGGGACGATCGGCGCCGAACGCGCTCGCGAGATCTTCGAGAGTGGATGCCAGGCGCGAGGGCGACTCGAAGAAGACGAGGGTCCGCTCCTCCGAGGCGAGCTGCGCGAAGGCCTTGCGGCGCTCCCCCGGCTTGCGACGCGGGAAGCCCTCGAAGGCGAAGCGGTCGGTGGGGAGCCCGGCGACCGCGAGCGCGGTGACGACGGCGCTCGGCCCGGGGATGGCCGTGACGGTCACGCCGGCGGCAGCCGCAGCCGCGACGAGCCCGAAGCCCGGGTCGCTGACGGTGGGCATTCCCGCGTCGCTCAGCACGAGCAGGTCGTCTTCGCGCGCGAGTTCGACGAGCTCGGCCGCGCGCTCCTTCTCGTTGTGGTCGTGCAGGGCGATCAGGCGCGGGCGGTTCTCGACCCCGAGGCCGGCGAGCAGGCGCTGCGTGGTGCGGGTGTCTTCGGCCGCGACGACCGTGGCGTTCTCGAGCGCCTCGATCAGACGCTTCGAGGCGTCGCCCAGGTTGCCGATGGGGGTCGCCGCGAGGATGATCACCGTTCCACCTTAGGCTGGGGCCCGTGACCACCGCCGTCCCTCCGCTGCTCCCCGTCGTCGAGCAGACGCGCATCGACCGGTGGCGCGACGCCCTGCTCGCGAGCCCCCGCGGATCCCGCCTGTGGCGCTGGCTCGCTCCCCTGCTCGTCACCGTCGTCGCGGCGGTGCTGCGGCTGATCGACCTCGGCAACCCGCACCAGCTGGTGTTCGATGAGACCTACTACGTGAAGGACTCGTGGAGCCAGTGGGTGCTCGGTTACCCCTCCACCTGGCCCGACGGCGCCGACGCCAGCTTCGTCGCGGGTGACACCGACGTCTTCACCGGCATCGGCAGCTACGTCGTGCACCCCCCGCTCGGGCGCATCCTCATCGGCGCGGGCATGGCGCTGCTGGGCCCGGACTCCGCGACCGGTTGGCGCATCTCGGCCGCGGTCTTCGGCACCGCGACCGTGCTGCTGGTGTACCTGCTCGCGCACACGCTCACCCGCTCGATCCCGTTCGCGACCGTGGCATCCGGTCTGATCGCGATCGACGGCCTCGGCATCGTCCTGAGCCGCATCTCGCTGCTCGACATCTTCTTGACGTTCTTCGTCGTGCTGACTTTCTGGTTCGTCGCGCTCGACCACCGCCGCACCGCCGACCGCCTGCGGGCCGCGATCGCGGCCCTTCCGGGCGAACGGCACACCTGGGGCCCCGTGCTGTGGAACCGTCCGTGGTTGGTCGCCGCGGGAGCCGCCGCCGGAGCCGCCACCGCCGTGAAGTGGTCGGGGCTGTACGTGCTGGCCGCCGTCGGCCTGTACGCCGTGATCACCGACGCGCTCGCCCGTCGCCGCGCGGGGATCGATCAATGGCCGATGGATGCCGTCCGCCAGGGGCTCGCATCGTTCGTGCTGCTCGTACCGGTCGCGGTCGTCGTGTACGTGGCGAGCTGGTCGGGTTGGCTGTTCACCACCGGCGGGTGGATGCGCGGCACCCCGGTCGCCGCGACGGGTATCTGGGGGTGGATCCCCGAGCCGCTTCGACAGCTGTGGGCGTACCACCAGGAGATGTACAACTTCCACGTCGGACTCGTCACCCCGCACAGCTACGCGAGCCCCGCCTGGCAGTGGCCGCTGCTCATCCGCCCCACCTCGATGTACTGGCACCAGGACCAGACCGGGGTCAACGGGTGCGCCCTGCCGACGGGGTGCACCGAGGCCATCTCGAGCATCGCGAACCCGATCATCTGGTGGGCCGGGGTCGCGGCATCCCTCTACCTGCTCGTACGATTCGTCGTCGTCCGCGACGGGCGCTTCGCTCTCGTGCTGACCGGGCTCGCCGCCACCTACGTGCCGTGGCTGCTCTACCCCGAGCGCACGATCTTCCAGTTCTACACGGTGGCGATGCTGCCGTTCCTCGTGCTCGCCCTCGCCTTCGCGCTGCGCGATGTCGCCCGCGGGGTGAAGGACGCCTCGAGAGCGAGCGGGCAGGTCCTCGTGCTGGTGTTCCTGGGACTCTGCCTCGTCATCTCGGCGTTCTGGTACCCGGTGTGGGCGGGTCTTCCCGTCCCGTACGAGTTCTGGCGCCTGCACAACTGGCTGCCGACCTGGATCTGAGCCGGATGAGCGGGCGGCGGGAGCGGACGGGTGGAGTGCATCCGGCGCGCCGGGGGCTCGGCATCCGCCGCTCTGCTCGCCACCGACCGACCACCGGGTGGGGGCGATGACCCGCGGGGATGAGTGGCTGAACGATCCGCGGCCGGTGCAGCGGGTCAAGGCGTTCAGCGATGCCGCCGTGAACCCCGCCGCGTGGCCGGCCACCGTTCCCGCGGTCGCGCAGTTCCTCGAGGTGGCTAGCGGCGAGGGATGGGAGTTCGGGCCCGGCGTGACCTTCCTCGTCGGTGAGAACGGGTCGGGCAAGTCGACGCTCATCGAGGGCATCGCCGAGGCGGCCGGCCTGCCGGCCGAGGGCGGCTCGACCAACGGCGGCGGCGAGACTCGGCGAACCGAGAGTCCGCTCGGCGAGTGGCTGCGCATCGAGCGGAGCCCGCGCGCCCCGCGGTGGGGGTTCTTCCTGCGGGCCGAGACGATGCACGGCTACTACAGCTGGAGGGACGACCTGGACGGCCCGGCCCCGAGCCTGCACACGATGAGCCACGGCGAGTCCTTCAACGCCTTGCTCGACGAGACGCTCGACCACCCGCACTATGTCTCGGGCCTCGCCTGCCTCGACGAGCCCGAGGCGGCGCTGTCGTTCTCATCGACGCTGCGCTGGCTCGCCTCCCTCGACCGCATGCGCTCCCGCGGCACCCAGGTGATCTGCGCCACCCACTCCCCCGTGCTGGCCGCGTTGCCCGGGGCGACGATCCTCGAGCTGGGCGACTGGGGCATCCGCGAGAGCGCCTGGGAAGACCTGGAGCTGGTGCGGCTGCAGCGCGGGTTCCTCGAGTCGCCGGGGAGGTACCTGCGGCATCTGTTGGAGTGACCGCCCTCAGCCCAGCCGCCCCGCATCCGTCGTCGGCAGCGCGCAGGCGAAGGCGCGGCAGTCGTACGCCGTCGCCTCGCCGCCGAGTGCGACCTTGCCCTCGAACAGCGTGAACCCGGCCTCGGCGAAGGCGAGAGCCTGCGCGGGCGACACCACCGCCACGACATCGGCCGCGACGCGGCGCGCGGCCTCCGCGATCTCGGCATCCGTCTCGCCCACCACGACAAGCTGGCGCGGGGCCGACGCCAGGCCGAGGGCGACCTCGAGGATCGCTCCGTGCGCCAGCGGCGACGCCAGCGCGGCATCGGCGGCGGCGCGCACGAGCGTCTCGGCCGCGGTGCGGTACGACTCCCCCGCCCCGAGGCGCCAGAGGTCGAGAGCGGCCGCGGCGAACACCGACGGGCCCGAGGGCGAGGCGCCGTCGGTGGGCACGGCGTGCGACTGCATGCCCTGAGCGACGAGCACGGGGTCGCCGCCGCCCGGAGGATGGATGCCGTCTGCGCCGAGGCACAGATCGACCAACGCCCGGGCCCGCGACGCGTAGGCGACCTCGCCGGTCGCGCGAGCGAGCGCCAGGAGGCCTCGAGCAAGACCGCCGTAGTCCTCCAGCGTCGCCGGGGCTGCGGAGCGGACCTCGTCGAGCGAAGCCCGTCGGAGGGTTCCGTCGTCGGCGACGTTGCTCTCGAGCACGGCGTCGGCGGCCCACCGGGCCGCCTCGAGGAAGCGCGGGTCGGTGCGGGTTCCGGCGGCGGCGAGAGCGGCGATCGCGTGTCCGTTCCAGCCGGTGACGACCTTCGCGTCGAGCGCCGGAGGCTGCAGCCCCGAGCGATCGGAGGCGCGGTAGTACCCGCCCTCGGTGCGGACCCCGTCGATCACCGACTCGGAGTCCTGGGCTGCGGCGATTCCGCCCGAGGGCAGCTGCAGCACGTCGACGAGGAACCGCGCGGCATCGGTGGCGACGGCGTCGTCGCCCGCGGCGAGCGCCACCTCGACGAGACCCGCGTTGTCGGTGAGCATGCGCTCGTAGTGCGGCACACTCCAGTCGCGGCGGGTGGCGTAGCGGAAGAAGCCCCCCTCGACCAGGTCGTGCAGGTCGGAGCGGGCCATGGCGGAGAGGGCGCGGGATGCCACGTCAGCGGCATCCCGAGCATCCGCCGTCAGAGCCGGGTGCTGCAGGAAGCGCAGAACGGGAGTGTTCGGGAACTTCGGGGTCTCGAACGCGGGCCCGGCGGCGAAGCCGGAGTACTCGCGGTCCTCGCGGGCCACGACGGTCCGCGCCGCGGCGGCGAGTTGCTCGAGGGAGGGAGGAGCGTCTGCCGCTGCGGTGGCGGCGGCGGCCAGAGCCTCGCGGAGGGAGGAGCCCGTGGCATCCACTTCGTTCCGGCGTTCGGTCCACGCCTCGCGGACCGCGGCGAGCACCTGACGGAACGAGGGCTGGGGAGGGCGCGGGGCCGGCGGGAAGTAGGTGCCGGCGTAGAAAACGCGCCCCTCGGGCGAGGCGAAGACCGTCAGGGGCCACCCGAGGTGCGGGGTGAAGGCGGATGCCGCGTCGAGATAGGCGGCGTCGACGTCGGGATGCTCCTCGCGATCGACTTTGATCGACACGAAGCCGGCGTTGAGTTCGGCAGCGGTCTCGGGGTCTTGGAACGACTCGCGCGCCATCACATGACACCAGTGACAGGTGCTGTACCCGATCGAGACCATCACGGGGACGTCTCTCTCGGCCGCGAGCGCGAACGCCTCGGCCCCCCAGGGGAACCACGCGACGGGATTGTCGGCGTGGGCCCGCAAGTAGGGGCTCGAGGCGTTCGCGAGGCGGTTCATGCGCGCGGGTGCGCCGACCTCAGTTGAGGTCGTCGGGGTGCGTGCCCACGCGGCCCGAGCCGTCGCCCGGGTCGACCGCGTCGATCGCGGCCATCTCGTCGGCGGTGAGCTCGAAGTCGAACAGGTCGAAGTTCTCCTCGAGGCGCTCGCGGCGCACCGACTTGGGGAACACGATGAACCCGTGCTGGATGTGCCAGCGCAGCACGGCCTGAGCGGGGCTCTTGCCGTGGGCTTCGGCGGCATCCTTCACCGCGGGGAGCTCGAAAAGGTCGTACTTGCCCTGGCCGAGCGGACCCCACGACTCGATGTGCATGTCGTGCTCGGCGCCCCAGGCCGCGATCTCGCGCTGGCTGAGGGCGGGGTGCAGCTCGATCTGGTCGACCACGGGGGTCACACCGGTCTCGGCGACGATGCGGTCGAGGTGCGGCACGAGAAAGTTCGAGACGCCGATCGAGCGGGCCTTGCCGGCCTCGCGGATCTCGATCATCTTCTGCCACGCGTGGACGTAGTTGTCGTTCTTCGGCGTCGGCCAGTGGATGAGGTACAGATCGACGGCGTCGAGCTGGAGCTTCTGCAGGCTCTCGTCGATCGCGGCGAGCGGCTCGTCGCCGTCGTGGCGGTCGTTCCAGAGCTTGGTGGTGATGAAGAGCTCGTCACGAGGGATGCCGCTGGCCGCGATCGCGCGGCCGACACCCTCTTCGTTCTTGTAGATCGCGGCGGTGTCGATGTGGCGGTAGCCCACCTCGAGGGCCTCGGACACGGCACGCTCGGCGTCGTCGGCGGGCACGAGGAACACGCCGTAGCCGAGCTGGGGGATGGAGTTTCCGTCGTTGAGCTGAACTGAAGGAACGGTCATGAGAAGAGCCTAGGAGCGGTGTCTCGAAGGGTTCTCGGGGTTGACGCGCGGGTCGAGTCCTTTATCCCCCGCCTTCTCGCACGCCGGCGTGGTTGACTACCGAAATGACGCCGCAGCCTCCCACCCGGCACGCTCGACGCGACCCCTCCTCGGCCTGGCGTCGGGGAGCGAAGCTCGTCGCCATCGCCGTGACCGTCGTGCTCGTCGCGGCCGTGGCGGTCGGAGGGTTCTACGCGTTCTCGCTGTCGCAGCGTCTGCAAGACGCCGCCGTTCCCCTCAAGGACGCCCCGGCCGAACCGCCCGCGCTGAGCGCCTACAACGAACCCTTCTCGGTGCTCGTCGTCGGTACCGACGAGTGCGACGACCAGGTGAAGGCGGCTTTCGGCGCGCGCTGCTCCGACCCGGGCAACGAGGGCACCCGCAACGACGTCAACATGCTCGTGCACGTCTCGACGAACCCCCGTCGCGTCACCGTCGTCTCGTTCCCCCGCGATCTGCAGATCGGCATCCCGGAATGCACGGGAGCCGACGGCTCGACCTCGTCGGCGTCGTACAAGGCCCCGATCAACTCCGCGTACGAAGCCGGCGGACTGACCTGCGTCGCAGACACGGTCTCGGAGCTGAGCGGACAGAGCATCCCGTTCGCCGCGAAGGTGAGCTTCGGAAACGTCGTCAACATCACCGACGCCATCGGCGGCGTGGAGGTCTGCATCGGCGGCGACGGCATCGACGACCCCGACGCGGGGATCGACTGGGAGCCGGGCCCGCGCGTCGTCAAGGGCTACGATGCCCTGGCGTTCCTGCGCACACGCAAGGGCATCGGCGACGGCAGCGACCTCGCCCGCATCGGAAACCAGCAGCAGTACCTCTCGCGGCTGATCAACAAGCTGCGCAGCGACGAGGTGCTCTCGAACCCCGGCACCCTCATCGGGCTCGCCAACACCGCGGTGAACAACATCGAACCGAGCGAGAGCCTCGCCGACCCGATCCGCATCGCTCAGCTGGCCTACACCCTCAAGGACGTGCCGTTCAGCGACATCACGTTCGTGCAGTTCCCGGTGGTCGACGACCCCGCGGACAACAACCACGTGATCCCCGACCAGGCGTCGGCCGCAACCCTGTGGGAGGCGCTCGACACCAACGCCCCTCTGCAACTGACCGGCGAAGAGGGAGCCAACGGCGGAGTCATCACCGACCCCTCGGCCCCGACCCCCGCGCCGAGCGAGCCCGCCCCCGAGGCGAGCACCCCCGCACCGGATGCCACGGACTCCAGCGCCGCGCCGGGCGTCGTCGAACTGCCGAGCAACGTCAGCGGAACGAAGGCAAACCAGGCCACCTGCTCCGCCGGCAACGGGTGATCGCCGCGCGCGGATCAGCGTCAAGACCCGGGGACCGTCCAGAGTCATCGGCGACGATCGAGGGGTGAAAACCGCCACGCGCTCGACGACCCTCCTCCTGCTCGCGGCCCTGACCCTCACCGCGTGCGCCCCGGCCGCGGCGCCCGCGCCGACGGCATCCCCCTCTCCGTCCCCGACGCCGACGCCCACCGCGACCCCGGATCCCCTCGCGGGGATGAGCCTGCAGGACAAGGTCGGCCAGATGTTCATGGTCGGCACGTCGGTGGAGGGCGCCAACCCCACGACCCTCGCCGCCGTGCGCGACGATCACGTGGGCGGGATCTTCCTGCACGGAAGGTCGGATGCCGGCACCCAGGCCGCCGCAGACCTGATCGGGCAGTTCACCTCCACCGTCGGCGCGGCCGCTCCGCAGCTGTGGGTCGCCACCGACCAGGAGGGCGGCACCGTCCAGGTGCTGAAGGGTCCGGGCTTCGACCGCATCCCCTCGGCCGTCGAGCAGGCCGCCCAGACCGACGCGGCCCTGCGTTCCTCCGCCGCGACCTGGAGCACGCAACTCGCGCAATCGGGGGTGAACATGAACCTCGCTCCGGTCGCCGACATCGTCACGAGCCCGGAGTTCGCGGCATCCAATCCTCCGATCGGCGCGCTCGCGCGCGAGTACGGCTACGACGAGACCACTGTCGCCACCAAGGTCGGCGCGTTCGCCGCCGGCATGCGCGACGGCGGCGTGATGCCCACGCTCAAGCACTTCCCGGGCCTGGGGCACGTCGACGAGAACACCGACACCCGCACGGGCGTCACCGACGACACGGTCACCGCCGACGGCGCAGACGTGGGCGTGTACGCGAGCGTCCTGCCCCAAGGGGACGCGATCGTCATGATGTCGACCGCGATCTACGCCCGGATCGACCCGAGCGCGCCCGCCGCGTTCTCACCCGCGGTGGTGGACGTGCTGCGCGACCGCGTCGGGTTCGACGGCGTGATCACCGTCGACGACCTGTCGGCGGCGCGCCAGGTGCAGCCCTGGTCTCCGGCCGATCGCGCCACCCTCGCCGTGGACGCCGGGGTCGACCTGCTGCTGGTCTCGGCCGACCCCTCGGTGTACCCCGACATGCACCAGGCGGTGCTGTCGCGCGCCGAGAGCGACCCCGCGTTCGCCGCGAAGGTGGATGCCGCGGCCCGGCGGATCGTCGAGCAGAAGGCGTCGATGCCGTAGGCGCTCCCCCCGTGAGCGGTCGCTTTATGTCGCCCAGGCACGGGCCAGGCGACAGGAAGTGGCCCCTCGCGCGAGTCGCCAGGAAATGTCGCTTCGAGCAGCCCCAAGCGACGGAAATTGGCGACTCACGCGATGGGTGGGCGATACGCTGGAAGGCTGTGTCTGTCGAACCCGTCATCGTCTACCCGCCCGAGCTGCCCGTCAGCGCCGCGCGGGACGAGATCGCGCGCGCGATCCGCGACCACCAGGTCGTGATCGTCGCCGGGGCCACCGGCTCGGGCAAGACCACGCAGCTGCCCAAGATCTGCCTCGAACTGGGCCGCACCTCGATCGCTCACACGCAGCCGCGCCGCATCGCCGCGCGCACGATCGCCGAGCGCATCGCCGACGAGATGCAGGTTCCCCTCGGCTCGACCGTCGGCTACAAGGTGCGCTTCACCGACAAGGTGTCGGCCGACACGCGCGTGGCGCTGGTCACCGACGGCATCCTGCTCAACGAGATCCACCGCGACCGACTGCTGCGCCGCTACGACACGATCATCGTCGACGAGGCGCACGAGCGCTCGCTCAACATCGACTTCCTGCTCGGCTACCTGCGCCGCATCCTGCCGAAGCGCCCCGACCTCAAGGTCATCGTCACCTCGGCGACCATCGACCCCGAGAGCTTCGCGCGGCATTTCGCGGCGGCTCCGACCGAGCCGGGCGGCGAGCCGACCCCGGCGCCGGTCATCGAGGTGTCGGGCCGGACGTATCCGGTCGAGATCCGGTATCGGCCGGTGGACGGCGCGGATGAGGTTTCCGACGACGCCGACGACGAGACCCCGGATGCCGGGACCCCGGCGCCGCAGCCGAAGAAGCCCCGCAGCCCGGCCCGACCGGCCGCCAAGCCGGGGCGCTCCGACGACGACGGGGACGAGGTCGGAGCCGTCGTCGCGGCCCTCCGCGAGCTCGATCGCGAGGCCCCGGGCGACGTGCTCGTCTTCTTCCCCGGAGAGGCCGAGATCCGCGATGCAGCGGATGCCATCCGCGGGGCGTACCAGAAGGACACCTCCCCCACCGAGGTCCTGCCCCTGTACGGGCGCCTGTCCGCGGCTGAACAGCACCGCGTGTTCGAGCGCTCGAGCGTCGCGGGCGTGCGTCGCCGCGTCATCCTCGCCACGAACGTCGCCGAGACGAGTCTCACCGTCCCCGGCATCCGGTACGTCGTCGACACCGGAACCGCCCGCATCTCGCGCTACAGCAACCGGTCGAAGATCCAGCGCCTGCCGATCGAGGCCGTGTCGCAGGCGTCGGCGCAGCAGCGCTCGGGGCGAGCGGGGCGCACCTCGCCCGGTATCGCGATCCGGCTCTACTCCGAAGACGACTTCACGCGTCGCCCCGAGTACACCGAGCCCGAGATCCTGCGCACCTCGCTGGCATCCGTCATCCTCCAGATGCTGTCGCTCGGCTTCGGCGACATCCAGGCCTTCCCGTTCCTCACCCCGCCCGACTCGCGGGGCGTGAAGGCCGCGTTCGACCTGCTCGTCGAGCTCGGCGCGGTGAAGCTGCCCGCCCCCGGCAGGCGCGGTGCCGACACCTCACGCGAGCGCGACGTCCGCGGCGACGGCGACCCGTCCCGGCACCGCGGCGGACGGGGTCCGCGCGAGGACGGCCCCCGCCTCACCGAGATCGGCCGCGAGATCGCGCGCCTGCCGATCGACCCGCGCTTCGCCCGCATGCTCATCGAGGCGCGCCGGAACGACGTGCAGCCCGAGGTGCTCGCGATCGTGTCGGGCATGTCGATCCAGGACGTGCGCGAACGGCCCGAGGAGCGCCGCGAAGAGGCGGACCGCTTCCACGCGCGGTTCACCGATCCCACCAGCGACTTCCTCTCTCTGCTGAACCTGTGGGACTACCTGCAGGAGAAGCAGGCCGAGCTGGGCTCGAGCGCGTTCCGGCGACTGTGCCGCAGCGAGCACCTCAACTACGTGCGCGTGCGCGAGTGGATGGACGTGCACCGGCAGCTCCGATCGCTCGGCGGCGAGCGCGGGTCGGGCGAGGGCGGCGCGCGTGGGTCGGGCGACGGCGGCGCGCGGGACTCCGGCGACGGAGGCCGTCGCGGCGGGCGCTCGAGAAACCATGTCCCACTTTCGGCTGGTTCAGACCCCTCCAGGCCGCACAATTCGGGACATGCAGCGCGAAAATCGGGACATGGTTCGACAGCCGCCGACCGGAACGCCGCCCCCGAGGGGCACGCCGCCGGCGACGCGATCCACCGCGCGATCCTCTCCGGGTTGCTGTCGCACCTCGGCATCCTGGATCCCCGAACCATGGCGCAGGCCAAAGACCGCAAGGCGCCGGGTGATGCCCGCCCCACCAAGGGCGAGTACATCGGCGCGCGCGGGGCGCGGTTCGCGATCTTCCCGGGCTCGGGGCTGAAGAAGAAGCGCCCCTCGGCCGTCATGGCCGCCGAGCTCGTCGAGACCTCGCGCCTGTTCGCCCGCACGGTCGCCGCCGTCGACCCGGCGTGGGCGGAGGATCTCGCCCCCGACCTGGTCAAGCGCTCGCTGAGCGAGCCGCACTGGTCGAAGGATGCCGGCTCCGCCGCCGCCTACGAGAAGGTCACCCTCTTCGGGGTCGAGCTCGTCGGGCGTCGCCGGGTGCAGCTCGCGCGCTTCGACCGGCCGCTCGCGCGCGAGATGTTCGTGCGCCACGCGCTGGTCGAGGGCGAGTGGGACCCGTCGGTGCTCGACAAGCGCCTCACCGCGTTCCTCCGCCGCAACCAGGAGCAGCGCCGCCTGCTCGAGAAGATCGAGGAGCGCGAGCGTCGCCGCGACATCCTCATCGGTGACGAAGCCGTGTTCGCGTTCTACAACTCCCGCATCCCGGCCGACGTCACTGACGTGCGCTCGTTCGAGACGTGGTGGAAAGACGCTTCGAACCGCACCCCGCACCTGCTCGACCTGCGCGAGTCCGACCTCACCGGCGACCGCGCCCAGGGCGACGACCGGGCCTTCCCCGCGCGCTGGCGCCAGGGCGATCAGACGCTCAACCTCGCGTACCGCTTCGAGCCGGGAGCCCCCGATGACGGCGTGACGGTGGTCGTGCCGCTGCCCCTGCTCGCGCAGCTGCGGCCCGACGGGTTCGACTGGCAGGTCCCCGGCATGCGCGACGAGCTGGTCACCGCTCTGCTGCGCGCGCTGCCGAAGACGATCCGCCGCAACGTCGTGCCCGCCGCCGACTGGGCGGAGAAATTCTCGGCCGAACTCGCCGAGAAGGGCCCCGAGCACGCGAACGGCCTGCCGAAGACGACGCTCGTCGACGCCCTCGCCGCCCTCGTGCAGCGCGTGGCGAACCAGCGGGTGAGCGCCGCCGACTTCGAGCTCGAGCGGGTTCCCGGCCACCTCACGCCGTCGTTCCGCGCCGTGGATGCCCGCGGCCGCGCGATCGGCAGCGACCGCGACCTGGCGACCCTGCAGCGCCGTCTCGCCGACAAGGCCCGGTCCAGCGTCGAGTCGACGATCGCCCGCCCGGCGCAGAGAGCCGCGAAAGTCGCCGAGGCCTCCCCCGCTTTCGCGTCGCGCTCGAAGCTGACGACCTGGGATCTCGACGAACTCACCGAAGTCGTCGACACCCCCGTCGCCGGTGGCGTCGTGCGCGGCTACCCCGCCCTGGTCGATGAGGGCGACAGCGTGGCCCTGCGCGTGGAGGCGACCCCCGAAGACGCGGCGCGGCACACGCGAGCCGGCATCCGGCGTCTCCTGCTGCTGGCCGTCCCCTCCCCCGCGACCTACGTGCTCGACCACCTCACCGCGAACGAGAAGCTCGCGCTGGCTGCCTCGCCGTACCAGAACGCCAAGGCGCTCATCGAGGATGCGCGCGTGGCCCTCGCCGACGACGTCCTGCTGCGCGAGGCGCCGAGCGGCGTCGTGCGCACGAAGGCGGATTTCGAACGCGTGCGCGACGCCTTCTCCACAACATCCGTCGACCGCACCTTCCAGACGGTGTCGCTCGCGGCGAGGATCCTGCTCGCGCAACGGGAGGTCGACCGCGCGATGAAGGACGCCTCGTCGATCACGCTGCTGGGCGCGCTGAACGACGTGCGCGGGCAGGTGAAGGGCCTGATCTTCCCGGGATTCCTTTCGCGTACGGGCCTCGCGCGCCTGCAGCACCTCCCGCGCTATCTCGCCGGAGCGCTGGAGCGGGTGAAGACGCTGTCCGACAACCCCGGTCGCGATCGCCAGCGCATGACCGAGTACGAGCGCGCGGCCACGGGCTTCGTCGAGGCTGGGGGCGCGGTTCCGCTTCCCGCCGATGCGACGGCGAACCTCGTGCAGACGCGCTGGCTGCTCGAAGAGCTGCGCGTCAGCCTGTTCGCTCAGCGCCTCGGCACGGCAGAGCCCGTGTCGCCGCAGCGTATCGCCAAGGCGCTCAAGAGCGCCTGATCCGCCGTCTTCTGTCGCTTCCGGGGCCGGGAGGCGACAGAATCCGTCGAGGCGCACGAGGGGTCAGACGCCGAGCGCCCGTCCCCACTCTCGCAGCAGCGCCTCGAGCGTGCGCCGCTGATCGGCGTCGAGCCCGGACAACAGCCGCTCCTCATTGGTCAGGTGGGCGACGACGGCCTCGTCGATGACCCGGCGGCCTTTCGCGGTGAGCGAGATCACGCGTCCGCGCCCGTCGTCGTCGCTGGCGCTCCGGGACACGAGACCGGATGCCACGAGCCGGTCGACGCGTTTCGTCACCGCGCCCGTGGTCACCATCGTGTGACGCGCCAGCTCACCCGGCGTGCGCGCGAACGGCTCGCCGCCGCGGCGGAGGGTCGCGAGGATGTCGAACTCCCCCTCGCCCAGGCCGAACCGGCGGAAGACCTCGAGCAACTCCGCGTCGAGGTGAGCGGCGATGCGGCTCAGCCGACCGATGACCTGCATGGGTGAGGCGTCGACGTCGGGGCGTTCGGCGGCCCAGTGCTGGACGATCTCGTCGACGTGGTCGGCATCCATTTCCCCATTCTATCTTCCACGGAAGCTAGACTGTCTTCCATGGAAGATAAGTGGCGTCTCGTCGCGATCACCGCCGTCGCTCCCGTGGCCTGGGGCGCGACCTACGCGGTGACCCGACACCTGCTGCCCGCCGACGCTCCGCTGTGGGGAGCCGCACTGCGGGCCCTCCCCGCCGGCCTGTTGCTCTGGGCGCTCGCACGCCGTCGTCCGCGCGGCGATTGGTGGTGGAAGGCGCCCGTTCTCGGTCTGCTGAACTTCGGCGCCTTCTTCGTGCTCGTCTACATCGCGGCGCAATTGCTGCCGTCCTCGATCGCCGCGTCGATCATGGCGCTGGCCCCCCTGGCTCTCGCGGGGCTCGCCTGGCCCCTGCTCTCGCAACGGCCCACGGCGCGATGGGCCGTCGGCGCGCTCCTGGGTCTCGTCGGCGTGCTGTCGGTGGTGGGGCTCGGCACCGGAACGATCCCGGTCGCGGGGGTCGTGGCATCCGTGATCGCACTGCTGGCGTCGTCGCTGGGAGCGATCCTCACCACCCGTTGGAGGGACGAGACGCCCCTGCTCGCGACCACCTCGTGGCAGCTGACCGCCGGGGGTGTCGCCCTGGTCGCGGTGGCGGCGATGGTCGAGGGCCGACCACCCCGAGTGGATGCCGCGGGCCTGCTGGCCTACGTCGGCATCGCGGTCATCGCGACGGCACTGGCGTTCGTGTGCTGGTTCACCGGACTGCGTCACCTGCCCGCGGGCACCGTGGGGCTCATCGGATTGCTGAACCCCGTGACCGGGGTACTGCTCGGGGTGGCGGTGGGCGGCGAGTCGCTCGCTGTGCCGCAGGTGGGGGGCATCGTGCTGGTGCTCGCGGCGATCGCCGTCACGAGCGGCGCGAGGGGTCGGAATCTGTCACCCGAACGGTCCGTCGGCGACAGATCATGACCCCTCGCGCGGTCGTCACGACCGCAGCGACACCTGCCCCAGAGACGCTTCGACGTCCACGACCGCCGTCGCCGACGACGAGGTGCGCAGGCGGTTGTCGATCCGACCGAGACCGCTGTCGGTGGTGACGTTGTACTCCTCGTCGGGCAGGGTGATGTCGGCGGAGCCGGCGGTGACCGTGATCCTGGTGCGCGCGGGGGCGTCTCCCGCCAGCGTCGAGGCGAGGCTGCCGCCGGCGACCTCGAAGGTCGCGTCCCCCACCCCCGTGAGGGTCCCCGACGCCGACCCGCCCGAGACCGACACGTCGAGGGTGCGGACGTCTCCGGCGAGATCCACGTCACCTCCGGCGAGTTGCACGTTCAACGACCCGAAGTCGGCGTCGACCGACAGGGCGCCGCCGGCGACCTGGATCCGCGCGTCGAGGTTCGTCGTGGCGGAGGCCCGGGGCAGCACCAGGGTGGCGGATCCGGCGCCGTTCGACCAGCCGACGAAGTTCGTCTGCGGAGAGCTCACCCGCAGGGTGCTGCCCTTCCGTTCGAACGTCCACCCGTCCGCCCCGCTCCCGACGTCGAGCTGCGCCTCCGAGACGTCGCCGTACGCGATGGTGAGCGAACCGCCCGCCACATCGACGTCGAGATCGGTGAGTCCGTCGGTCGAGGTCTCACTCATCGCGTACCCCGACCCGCTGTCGCGCAGCGTCGCGGCCGCGGTCACGCCCGTCCCGATGACCGTGCCCGCGAGCACGCATGCCCCGACGACGATCGTGGCGAGCGAGACGAAGAAGGGAACCCCGTGACGAGAGGGCGCGGTCGGCGGCGTGAGAGGGGTCGGCGAGGTCATGAGGTGGCTCCGGTGTGGTCGTGGCCCAGGTGCACGAGGGCGGCGATGACGCGGCGGTTGCCGGTCTCGTCCTGCTCGAGTCCGAGCTTGGTGAAGATGGCGGTGATGTACTTCTCGACGCTGGCCTCTGAGACGAACAGCGCCTGGGCGATCGCCTGATTCGAGCGCCCCTCGGCGATCAGCGAGAGC
Source organism: Microbacterium sp. Leaf203 (assembly GCF_001421275.1). Lineage (NCBI taxonomy): Bacteria > Bacillati > Actinomycetota > Actinomycetes > Micrococcales > Microbacteriaceae > Microbacterium > Microbacterium sp. Leaf203. The sequence goes on from NZ_LMKF01000025.1 coordinate 62,496, forward strand.
ACGGAGCGTTCGCGCTCGGTGAGGCTCTGCAGCCGCTCGTCGCGGCGGCGCCGCGCCAGCAGCTGGCCGACGACCTCGGGGTCGAGCACGGTCGCTCCCCCGGCGATGCGGGCCACCGTGTCGAGGAAGTCGCGCACGTCGGCGACCCGGTCCTTGAGCAGGTACCCGAGCGAGCCCTGCCCGTCGGCGATCAGGTCGCTCGCGTACTGCTCCTCGACGTACTGCGACAGGACGAGGACCGAGAGACCGGGATGCCGGGACCTCAGCGCGATCGCAGCACGGATGCCCTCGTCGGTCCAGGTCGGCGGCAGACGTACGTCGAGGATGCACAGGTCGGGGGTGGTCTCCGTGAGCGCGGCCTCGAGGCCCTCGGCATCGGGCAGCGCCGCGACCACCTCGTGGCCGTCGTCCGCGAGCAGGCGCACGAGCCCCTCGCGCAGCAGGACCGAGTCCTCGCAGATCAGGATGCGCACGGGACGCTCACCTCCACCGTGGTCGGCCCGCCCTGCGGGCTGTCGATGCGGGCGGTGCCGCCGGCCGCGGTGACCCGGTTGACGATGCCGTCGAGGCCGCCACCGGGCACGATCCGCGCCCCGCCGAGGCCGTCGTCCTCGACCCGGGCCCACAGGGTCCCGTCATCGCGCAGTCGAACGTGGACACGGCATCCGGTCGCCCGGGAGTGCTTCGCCGCGTTCGTCAGCGCCTCGGCGATCACGAAGTACACCGCCGCCTCGGCCGGACGCGAGCACCGCCGCGGCACTCGCACATCGAGTGTCACCGGGATGTGAGATCGTGACGCGAGCGCCGAGAGGGCGGCATCGAGTCCCCGATCGTCCAGGACCGAGGCATGGATGCCGCGAGCCAGCTGCCGCAGCTCGGTGATGGCCGATTTGGTCGAGGCGTGCGCCTCGGCGACGAGGGCCTTCGCGGCCTCGGGATCGTCGTCGATCTTGGTCTGCGCCAGGCCCAGCGTCATGCCGATCGAGACGAGCCGCGGCTGGACTCCGTCGTGCAGGTCGCGCTCGATACGGGTGCGTTCGACCTCGGCCGCCCGGACGGCCCCGGCGCGGCGCGTGTCGGAGGTGCGGGCCTGCTCTTCGAGCTGCGCCTCGCGGGAGGGGACGAGGATCGCGCGCGAGATGACCCCGTGGAGCACCGCTAGGCCCACGATCGCCGCGAGCGAGGCGACGAAGACGAGCAGACCCACGAGGGGAGCTGCCACTCCCTGCAGGGGCACGAAACCGAGCAGACGCGGGTGGGACCACCCGAAGATCGGGCTGATCATCAGACCCAGCCCCCACGAGGTGAGCCCGGCGACGCCGAGCGTGGCGAGACCCAGGATCGTCGCGATGGTGAACGATGCCACCGCCCGCCACTGACCCGGATCGATGGCCTGCAACCAGATGGTGTGCGCGACGCCGGTGAACCCGGTGCGCGGGCTGTGGCGGGGACGCAGGGGCGGCAGACCCAGGCGGTAGAGGCCGTCGAGACGGGCGCGTTCGAACCATGCGATCGCGAAGAGCGCGTAGACGAGGGCGACCAGGGCGATCACCCCGATGAAGAGGGCGGCGAGCAGCCCCACGCCGGCGCCGAAGAGCCCGAACAGGGTTCCCAGGATGCCGGGGCCGATGACGCCGAGCGCGGCGAGATGCACCACCGCACCGGCGATGCGACCGGGCGAGGCGATGCGCACCCGCGGCGCGAGGGGCTGGTCCACCCTCGGAACGGGAGCGCCGGCGACGGGCGCGGGCGTCGGCGGAGGAGGCGGAAGAACGGATGCCGTGGTCATGGGTTCCACGCTAGAGGTGGGCCCCGCGCCGGCGCCGCCCGGTCAGCCCCCGCGCGCTTTCGGGTTATCCCGAAAGATCCGCGTGAAGGGTCGGTTCCGGTCGCCGAGGGCGACCCTCGGCGACACGAAACGACCCCTCGCGCGGGCAGCGGCCGCGCACGAACGAACGCCCCGCCGCACGAGGCGACGGGGCGTTCGACGAAAGAGCGTGGATCAACCGCGCGTGCGGTTCTTGTTCCACACGTCGAAGGCCACGGCCAGCAGGAGCACGAGGCCCTTGATGAACTGCTGCACGTCGGTCGAGATGCCCATCAGCGACATGCCGTTGTTGAGCACACCCATGACCAGACCACCGGCGATCGCGCCGACCACGCGGCCGACACCACCCTGGACGGCCGCTCCACCGATGAACGAGGCGGCGATCGCGTCGAGCTCGAAGAGGTTACCGGCACCCGGGCCGGCCGAGTTCAGGCGACCCGTGAAGACGATGCCGGCGAGAGCCGCGAGGACACCCATGTTCACGAAGAGCATGAAGTCCACGCGACGGGTGTTGATACCCGAGAGCTTCGCGGCGGTGCGGTTGCCGCCGAGGGCGTAGATGTGGCGGCCGAAGACGCTGCGGCTCATGACCGTCGAGTAGCCGATGATGAGCAGCGCCAGGACGACGAGCACGATGGGCGTGCCCCGCGATCCGGGAGCCACACCGAGCAGGTAGGTGAGGTAGGCGATCAGCGCGCCGCCACCGATGACCTTGACCAGGAACGCCACCTGCGGCTCGTTCTGCAGCTCGAGCGCGGCGCGCTTCGCGCGCTGGCGAACCTGCGACACGACGAAGAGGACGAGGGTCAGGGCGCCGAGGGCGACCGTGATCCACTCGGCGGGCGAGGTCGCCGCCGGGAACAGGTCGGGGAACAGGTATCCGCCACCGAGCGCGCGGTACTCGGTCGGGAACGGCGTGATCTGCGTGTTGCCCAGGGTCATCTGCGTCAGACCGCGGAAGAGGAGCATGCCCGCGAGGGTCACGATGAACGCGGGGATGCCGATGTAGGCGACCCAGAAGCCCTGCCACATGCCGACCACGGCACCGAGGAGCAGCGAGAGGGCGATGCCGAGCCACCAGGGCAGGCCCCACTGCACGATGAGCACACCCGAGACGGCACCGACGAAGGCGGCGACCGATCCGACCGACAGGTCGATGTGGCCGGCGATGATGATCATCACCATGCCGATCGCGAGGATCAGGATGTAGCTGTTCTGGACGATGATGTTCGACACGTTGCCCGCGGTGAGCAGACGCCCGCCGGTCAACGCCTGGAAGAGCAGCACGATCACGATCAACGCGATGAAGATGCCGATCTCGCGCAGGCGCGACGTGAAGAACTGCACGATGCCGCCGGCACCGCTGCCGGCGGCGCCGCCGACGGGGCCCTTCGGCGTGGCGGGACCCTGTGGGGTCACGGTGTTGTCAAGCGCTGACATGGTCGGCTTCCTTTTCCTTCGTCATGAGCACCATGAGTGCCTCGGGAGTGGCCTCTTCGATGGGCAGCTGGCCGGTGATGTGGCCTTCGCTGAGGGTGTAGATGCGGTCGCAGATGCCGAGGAGCTCGGGCAGCTCCGAAGAGATGACCAGCACCCCCTTCCCCTGCGCCGCGAGGGAGTTGATGATCGTGTAGATCTCGTACTTGGCGCCGACGTCGATGCCGCGGGTCGGCTCGTCGAGGATGAGCACCTCCGGGTCGGAGTACAGCCACTGCGACAGCACGACCTTCTGCTGGTTGCCGCCCGAGAGCTTGCCGACGACGACATCGACGCTGGGCGCCTTGATGTTCATCGACTTGCGGTAGCGGTTGGCGACCAGGTACTCCTCGTCGCCGTCGACCCAACCGCCCTTGACGAGCTTGCGCATCCCGGCGAGCGAGATGTTGCGCTTGATCGTGTCGATCAGGTTGAGACCGGCGCCCTTGCGGTCCTCGGTCACGTAGGCGAGACCGCTACGGATCGCGGCGGGCACCGTCGAGGTGTCGGCCTTCTGACCGCGGATGTAGACGTTGCCCGAGATCTTCGAGCCGAAGCTCTTGCCGAACACGCTCATCGCGAGCTCGGTGCGTCCGGCGCCCATCAGGCCGGCGATGCCGACGACCTCGCCCGCGCGCACGTTCAGGTTGGCCTGGTGGATGACGGTGCGGTTCGCGTCGGTGGGGTGGCTGACGTTCCAATCCTCGATGCGCAGGACCTCGTCGCCGATCTCGACGTCGCGGTCGGGGTAGCGGTTCTCGAGCTCGCGGCCCACCATTCCGCGGATGATGCGGTCTTCGCTGGTGCCGCCCGTGGCCACATCGAGCGTCTCGATCGTGCGACCGTCACGGATGATCGTGACCTCGTCGGCGATCGCGCGGATCTCGTTGAGCTTGTGGCTGATGATGATGCACGTGATGTTCTGGCCGCGCAGGTGGCGGATCAGATCCAGCAGGTGCTCGGAGTCGTCGTCGTTGAGCGCCGCGGTCGGCTCATCGAGGATGAGGAGCTTGACGTCCTTCGACAGCGCCTTGGCGATCTCGACGAGCTGCTGCTTGCCGACGCCGATCTCGTTGACGGGAACGTCGGGGCTGTCGCCCAGGCCCACGCGGGCGAGGAGCTTGGCCGCTTCGCGGTTCGTGGCATCCCAGTCGATGAGACCGCGGTGCGTGATCTCGTTGCCGAGGAAGATGTTCTCGGCGATCGAGAGGTAGGGGCTCAGGGCGAGCTCCTGGTGGATGATGACGATGCCGGCCGCTTCGCTGTCGCGGATGTCCTTGAACTCGACGGTGTTGCCGTCGAAGACGATCTCGCCGCGGTAGTCGCCCGCGGGATACACACCGCTGAGCACCTTCATGAGGGTGGACTTGCCGGCGCCGTTCTCGCCGCAGATGGCGTGAACCGTCCCGCGCTCGACGGTCAGTGACACGTCGGCGAGCGCGATGACGCCGGGGAACTCCTTGGTGATCGAGCGCATCTCGAGGATGGTGCTCACGAGGTCCTCCTTGCAGAACCGGCGCGTGGCCGGTCGGAATGTGGGGCGGGCGCGGGATGCCGCGGACCCGCAGGAGCCTCCGCCGCGACCCGGGGGGCCGCGGCGGAGGCGGGGCGGAGGGACGGGGAGCCCCTCCGGGGGATTACTTCAGGTCGGCCTCGGTGTAGTAACCGCTGTCGATGAGGACTTCCTTGTAGTTGTCCTTGGTGACGATCGTCGACTGCAGGAGGTACGAGGGAACGACCTTCTTGCCGTTGTCGTAGGTCTTCTCGTCGTTGACCTCGGGCTTCTCGCCCTTGCGGATGTCGTCGACCATGGTCACGGCCTGCTTGGCGAGCTCGCGCGTGTCCTTGAAGATCGTCGAGTACTGCTCGCCCGCGATGATCGACTTGATCGAGCCGGCCTCGGCGTCCTGACCCGTGATGACGGGGAGGTCGCTAGCCGAGTAGCCACCCGAGGTGAGGGCCGAGATGATGCCGATCGACAGACCGTCGTAGGGCGAGAGCACACCGTTGAGCTTGGTGCCGCCGATGACGGTGAGGATGTTCTCCATGCGCTTCTGCGCCGTCTCGGGCAGCCAGCGGAGGATGGCCGCCTGGCCGAACTCGGTCTGGCCGGAGGGAACCTTCAGCACACCCTTGTCCATGTAGGGCTTGAGGGTGTCCATCGCGCCGTTCCAGAAGAACGTGGCGTTGTTGTCGTCGGGGCTACCGGCGAACAGCTCGACGTTGAAGGGGCCGGCGGCGCCGGTCTCCTTGCCCGAGGCGTCGAGGACGCCGAGGCCGGTCAGGAGCGAGGTGGCCTGCTGGACGCCGACCTTGTAGTTGTCGAACGTCGTGTAGTAGTCGACGTTCTCGGTGCCGTTGATGAGGCGGTCGTACGCGATGACGGGGATGTTCGCGTCCTTGGCCTGCTGCAGCACGTCGGTGAGCGTGGTGCCGTCGATCGAGGCGACGATCAGGGCCTTGGCGCCCGTGGTGATCATGTTCTCGATCTGCGAGACCTGGGTGGGGATGTCGTCGTTCGCGTACTGCAGGTCGACCTGGTAGCCGAGCTCTTCGAGCTGCGACTTGACGTTGTTGCCGTCGGCGATCCATCGCTCCGACTGCTGGGTCGGCATGGCCACACCGATGGTGCCGCCGGCCTCCTGCGAGTCTCCGCTGCCGGCGCCGGTACGGTCACCGGCGCAACCGGCGAGACCGATGCCAAGCGCGAGGACGCCCGCTCCCGCGATCGCCTTGAGCATGCTGTGCTTCTTCACTCTGGTTCCCTCCATTGGGTGTTTGTCGCGGCGCTCCCCCTGGAGCACACCGCGGGCAGTGCTGACGGCGCAGGTCGGGCGCACGGTCTCGGGGGCGAAACGAAAGGCCCTCGGCGAGGCGGTCAACCCGCGTCGTTCGAAACGTCTTCGTCTCGACGGATCCGCTCCGCAGCGAGTCCCGTCGGCCGTGTGACCCGGTCATGTGACCGTTCACATTGTGTGAGCGATGCTACCTCCAAGCACGGCACGACTGTCAAGTCCCGACGCGCTCGAACTCCAGCCGTTGCCGAAACGTGACGTGAGCGCGTCGCGGATCAGGACCGCGGCGGGGCCGTCGATGACCTCACGATGAGGCGGAGGTGGTCGGGTTCGGCCACTCGTGCGTCGTCGCCGCTCTCGCCGAGCGATGCCAGCAGGTCGGTGACGGCACGCGTGCCGATACCCACGAAGTCCTGTCGGACGGTGGTCAGCGGCGGCCAGAGGTGGGCGGATTCGGGCACGTCGTCGAAGCCGACCACCGAGAGGTCCTCCGGTACCGAGCGACCTATGGCCCGGACGGCATGCATGAAGCCGAGCGCCATGTGGTCGTTGCCCGCGAAGACCGCGGTGGCATCCTCCGTCCGCAGCAGCTCGAGGCCCGCCTCGAATCCGAACTGCGCCGTCCAGTCGCCCAGGATGGGGGGACGCGGCGAGAGGTCGTTGGCATCCATCTCGGCGAGATACCCGCGCATGCGGTGATCGGCCTCGACCCAGTCGCGCGGACCCGCGATGTGAAGGATCCGCGAATGCCCGAGCTCGATGAGGTGGCGGACGGCCGCTCGCGCCCCGGCGCTCTGGTCGTTGCGGGTCGTCGAGGTGCCGGTCGAGGTGACGATCTGCACCGGAACGGGCAGCTTGAGCTCGTCGAGGATCGGCACCACCCGCGTCTGCGGTGCGACGGCGATGAGTCCCTCGATGGACTGCTGCATGAGGTGGTCGATCGAGGAGCGCACGTCGTCGGGGGCGCTGGTGGCGAGGTTCGTGAGGGTGAGGCGGTACCCGGCGGACCGCGCCGCCGACTCGATCGCCTGCACCATCGCCGAGGTGCCGTGGGTCGTCGCTCGCGGTCCCAGCACACCGATCAGGCGCGAGCGGCTCGTGGCGAGGGCGCGCGCGGCCTGATTGGGGACGAACTTCAACTCGGCGATCGCCGAGCGCACCTTGGCCGCGGTCTCGGGGCGGAGCTGAGTGCTGTTGTTGATCACCCGCGAGACGGTTTGGTACGACACTCCCGCGAGCCGGGCGACGTCGCGGATGCTCGGGGCACGCCCCGTGGCCTCCGGGGTATCGGTGTCGCTCATCATCCGCCTCATTGCGGGTCGCGCGCTGTTGCGTGACCGGTCACACGAGAATAACCGACGCCAGCAGAATCGCCCGCCGCGGAAGAAGAATCGCCCCTTCGGCGCGGAACGGCGGCCTCGCGGTCCTCCGCACTCGGTGGTCTCGGCCCGCGTCAGCCCTCGATCAGCGCGCGATAGAACCGGATGCCACGCAGCCACACCTCGACGCGGATGCGCTCGTCGGGAGCGTGCAACGCGTCGCGTTCGGACCTCGTGAGGTGGAACGGCGCGAACCGATACACCGCGTCGGTGAGACCCGTGTAGAAGCGGCTGTCGCTGGCCCCGAGTTGGAGATACGGCAGGGGGACGGTGTCCGCGCCGAGGGTGTCTGTGACGGCGCGGGACAGCCGCCTCCACGCCTCCCCCTGCCAGGGCGAGACCGGCGAGGGGTCGTCGCCGTGGCGCAGCTCGATGTCGACGAGCGGGTCGGCGACCGCTCGGCGCAGGTGGATCGAGACATCGGCGAGCGTGTCGCCGGTGAGCAGGCGCACGTTCACGCTCGCGCGCGCCGAGGTGGCGAGCACGTTCTCGCCCGCCGAGCCCTCGAGACGCGTGACGACGGCCGTGGTCCGAACGAGCGCATTGGTCTCGGGACCGAGGAGCGACAGGGCCGCGGTCACGGCCGGAGCGGACACGGACGTGCGGCGGAAAAGCGTCGCCAGGGGCTCCCCGGCGTGCGATGCGGCCGTGGCGAGCATGGCCCGGACGGGCGGGACAAGTCGTCGGGGGAACGGGCGACGGCGAAGGCGATCGATCGCGCGGGCCAATCGGGCCGTCGCCGGCATGCGCGGCGGGGTCGAGGCATGCCCGCCGGCCTCTCGGGTCACGAGGTCGAAGGTGGCGACGCCGCGCTCGGCGACACCGATCATCGCCGTGGGCGCAGCCACCCCCGGGACGGCGCCCTCGACGACCGCTCCCCCCTCGTCGAGCACCAGAGCGGGACGGATGCCGCGCGCAGCCAGCAGCGCCGCCATCGCTCGGGCGCCGGTGCCGCGCGTCTCTTCGTCGTGCCCGAAGGCGAGCCACACGTCGGTTCGCGGCGTGATCCCCTCGGCCAGTGCCCCCTCGACCGCCTCGAGGATCGCGACGAGCGCCCCCTTGTCGTCGATCGCGCCGCGCGCATGGATCGTCGCTTCCGCTTCCTCACCGACGAGGTCGGCGGCGAAAGGCGGGTGCCCCCACTCCTGCCCGTCCACGGGCACCACGTCCTGGTGGGCGAGGAGCACCAGGGGCTCGACGGGGCTCTCCCCCGCCCAGCGGTAGAGCAGCGACCGTCCCTCGACCACCTCTCGCTCGAGACGCGCGTGGACGAGCGGATAGAGCCGTTCGAGAGCCGCGTGGAAGTCTTCGAAGGCCGAATCGTCGACCTCCGCCGGGTCGACACGCGACACCGTCGGGATGGACAGGAGCTCGCGGAAGCGCTCGACGGCCGTCATGCGACGAGCCTAGGACGATGCCGGCATCATGAGACACGGGATGCCGGCATCCGGGGCCCTTCGAGACTCGCGCGACGCCGATGTCGGCGGGCGCCGCTACGGTGGAGCGCATGACCGGACTGCACTGGGGCATCCTCGCGACGGGCGGCATCGCCCACGCCTTCACCTCCGACCTGCGCACCGCGGGCCTCGACGTCACCGCCGTCGGCTCCCGCCGCATCGACAGCGCTCGGGCCTTCGCCGAGCAGTACGACATCGCGCACGCGCACGGCTCGTACGAAGAACTGGTCGCCGATCCGGACGTCGACATCGTCTATATCGCGACCCCGCACCCCGGGCACCTCGAGAACGCCCTGCTCGCCCTCGACAACGGCAAGCACGTGCTGGTCGAGAAGCCGTTCACCCTCAACGCCGCCGAGGCGGCGGCCATCCGCGACAAAGCGGCCGAGAAGGGTCTCCTCGCCATGGAGGCGATGTGGACCCGGTACCTGCCGCACATGGTGCGCATCCGCGAGATCCTCGCCGCGGGCACCCTCGGCGAGATCCGCGTCGTGTCGGCCGACCACACCCAGAAGATCTCCACCGACCCGGCGCACCGACTCAACGATCTGGCGCTGGGCGGGGGTGCCCTGCTCGACCTGGGCATCTACCCGATCTCGTTCGCGATCGACGTCCTCGGCCTGCCGGAGCGCATCACCGCCCTGGCTCGTCTGTCCGACGCAGGCAGTGACGCCGAAGTGGCGACCAGCTTCATCCACGCGGGCGGTGCCCTGTCGACCAGCGTGTCGTCGTCGCGCGGAGCGGGAATGAACGTCGCGCAGATCGTCGGGACCGAGGCTCGCATCGAGATCGACCGCGTCTGGTACACCCCGACGTCGTTCCGCGTCGTCTCGCACGACGGAGACGTGATCGAGGAGTTCACCTCCGAGGTTCCGGGGCGCGGCATGCAGTTCCAGGCCCAGGCCGCCGAGCGTTTCGTCGCCGCGGGAGCGGACGCCGACGACATCCTGTCGATCGACGAGACCGTGGCGATCATGGGCGTGCTCGACGAGGTGCGCCGCCAGATCGGCGTGGTCTACCCCGGCGAACGGTGAGGGGCGAGGGCTACCCGGTCGCGGGCGCGACGGGTCAGACTGGACGTATGCCCGACACCCAGACCGCCCGCGTCGCCGTCTACCTCGACTTCGACAACATCGTCATGTCCTGGTACGACCGTGTGCACGGGAGGAACGCCTACTCGCGTGACCGGCAGAAGATCGCCGAGAACCCGACCGATCCCGACATCGCCGAGCGCCTGACCAAGGCGACCATCGACGTCGGCGCGGTCATCGACTACGCCGCGTCCTTCGGCACCCTGGTGCTCACTCGGGCCTACGCGGACTGGTCGTCGCCGGTGAATGCCGAGTACCGCTCGCAGCTCGTCGCGCGCGCCGTCGACCTGGTGCAGCTGTTCCCCGCCGCCGCCTACGCCAAGAACGGCGCCGACATCCGACTCGCGGTGGATGCCGTCGAGGACATGTTCCGCCTCCCCGACCTGTCGCACGTGGTCATCGTCGCCGGCGACAGCGATTACGTTCCCCTCGCCCAGCGCTGCAAGCGGCTCGGTCGCTACGTCGTCGGGGTCGGGGTGGCCGGGTCCACGGCGAAGTCCCTGGCCGCGGCGTGCGACCGCTTCGACGCGTACGACTCGCTCCCCGGCATCCCGAATCTCGCCGAGACGAAGAAGGACGCCGCTCCCTCGCGGCCGCGCGCACGCAAGCGCTCTAAGGATCCGGCGGTCGACCTGCTCGAGCGCGCCATGCAGCTCGAGGCGGAGCGCGCCGACGGCGAGTGGCTGCACGCCTCGGCCGTGAAGGACCTGATGAAGCGCCTCGACCCCTCGTTCAGCGAGAAGGCGCTCGGGTTCCGCAGCTTCTCGGACTTCTTGAAGGCGCAGACCGACCACGTCGAGGTCGATGAAGAATCCAACGTCGTGCAGGTCAAGGCCGTCGCGCGCGGCTGAAGGGCGGGCCTCAGCGGCGTTCGGTGCCCGGGGCGACGTGCGCCAACACGCGTGACCACACCGACGTCAGCGTGACCTGACCGTCGACCGAGCCGGTCTGATCGGGATGGACGACCTCGGCGGTGCCCGCGCGGAGGCGATCGACGTACCACGTCGCATCGCTTCGCCCCGCGGGGCCGTCGCCGCCCACGACGACGAGCACCTCGGCCGCGAGCTCGTCGAGCAGGGGGGTCCGCAGGTCGCGGCTCAGCGGGTCGGAGGGGCTCTCGACGCCGACGATCGCGACCCGATCGACGACACCACCCATCGCCGCGGCGAGGTAGAGGGCGATCGGTCCGGCGGCCCTTTCGCCGACGACTCCCACGGTGGCCCCGGGCGCTTCGCGTTCGAGCAACGCCTTCAGCGCCTCGACCGTCAGCCCGGCCGGGGTCTGCCCACCGAAGACCGGTGGGTCCTCGAGCTCGGGCGCATCGAGGCCGACCGCGACGATCCGCACGTCGAAACCCGAGGTGACGCGGGCATCGGGATCGGTGGTCGCGATATCGCCCGTGCGCAGGACGAACACGGCCCGCGGGGCTCCCGGGGTTCCGAAACTGCGGTAGCCGAGCTCGCCGTCGAGCCAGGGGGCCAGACTCATGGCTTCATCCTTCCGTCGCCGCTTCGCCGCCGCCGGGCAGCAACGCGCGCAGGGTCTCGATGGTGTCGGCCTCTGCCGCGGTCTTGTCCGAACGGTAGGTCTTCACCCGGGCGAAGCGCAGCGCCACGCCGCCCGGATACCGCACGGACCGCTGCACCCCGTCGATCGCGATCTCGACGACGGTGTCGGGCGCCACGCGGATGCCGCCCGGCAGGTCTGCGGTCTGCCTCTCGGCGAAGTGCGCCGTCTGCCACTGCAGCAGTTCGTCCGTCAGTCCTTTGAACGTCTTGCCGACCATCACGAAGCTGCCCGGGTCGCCGAAGCGGCCGTGTGGATCCCGCGCTCCGAGATGCAGGTTCGACAGCAAGCCGGAGCGTCGGCCCGATCCGTACTCCACCCCGAGGACGACGAGGTCGAAGGTGTGCACCGGCTTGACCTTCAGCCAGCTTTTGCCGCGGCGCCCCGCGGTATAGGGGTCGTCGAGCCCCTTCACCATCACTCCCTCGTGGCCGGCGGCGAGAGCGTCGCGCGCGAAGGCGTCGGCGACGTCGACGTCGTCCGTGAGCACGGCGGGGATGCGGTGCTCCGCCGCCACCCGTTCGAGCTCGGCGAGGCGCGTGGCGAGGGGTTCGTCGACGAGGTCGCGACCGTCGAGATGGATCAGGTCGAAGAACCAGGGGCGTAGGGCGATCTCTCGAGCCGTCTCGGCGCCGAAGCGGGCCATCGTGTCCTGGAACGGGCGAGGCCCGCCGTCTTCGTCGAGCGAGAGGGTCTCGCCGTCGAGGATGATGTCGTGGACGGGGAGCGAGAGCGCCACCTCGACGATCTCGGGCACCCGGTGGGTGATGTCGGCGAGTGTGCGGGTGAAGACGCGCACCTCTTCGCCGTGGCGATGGACCTGCACCCGGGCCCCGTCGAGTTTGTACTCCACCGAGGCTCGGCCCGTCACAGCCATCGCCTCGGCGACGCTCGTCGCGGGAGACGCCAGCATCGGCTGCACGCCGCGCCCCACCACGAGCCCGACCGCGGCGAGATCCTCGGGGGTCCCGGTCAGGGCGATGCGGGTCGTCCCGCCCAGATCTCCCGACAGCATGGCGGCACGACGCACCAGGGCACCGTCCCGCTCGGCGGCTCGGGCCACGGCATCCAGGAGCACTCCCTCGAGGGCGCCCGTGCGCAACTCGCCCGTCACGATGCGAACGAGCAGGTGCCACTCCGTCACCGTCGCGCGCCCCGCGAGGTCGTCGAGGAGGCGCGTTCGGACGGCCGCGGAACCCGCCCCACCGATCCCGGTGAGCGCGCTGAACGCGTCGTCGACGTCGCCGATCGTCAGGTTCGAGGTGTCGGCGTGATCACCGGCGCGGGCGGAGAGCGTCCGCCACCCCACGCCGAGGCGTCCCTGGCGCGGGGCCGCGGTGAGCAATCCCACCGCGGGCTCGATCTCGTCGGGATCGAGCCCGCGCAGAAGCGCCGCGAGGGCCTCGATCTTCGCCAGGCGCGAGCGCGTGTTCGTCACCGTCGCGAGCGCGGTCTCGATGTCGCCGAAGAGCATGTCGGCATCCTGGCATCCCCCTCCGACATCGGGTGGACGCTTGTGCGGATCAGGCGCGAGTGCCATGACCACGGCGCTTTTCGGAGACCTTCAGCGTTCCACGGCCACCCCCTCGCGAGAACAGATCCGGGCCGCCCTCGCAACCCCCGGGGCGGTGTCGGAAGTCTGAGGTGTGCTGAGACCTCTCCCAGGAATGAGGCTTCGTGAACGCTCCCGCCACACTCGAACAGTCCGCCCGCACCGCCCGTGAGGTGTTCGGATGGGACGACCTGCTGCCGGGTCAGGCCGAGGCGATCGACGCGGTGGTGAGCGGCCGCGACACTCTCGTCGTGTTCCCGACCGGAGCAGGCAAGTCGGCGGTCTACCAGATCGCCGGATGTGAGCTGGGCGGGACCACCGTGGTCATCTCGCCCCTGCTAGCCCTCCAGCGCGACCAGATCGACTCGATCGACGCCGCCCCCGATGCCCCCGCCGCGGTCGCGCTCAACTCGCGCGCCGGCGCCGCCGCCAAGAAAGCCGCGTGGGCCGCGATCGAGGGACCCGACGCCGTCTACGCCTTCCTCGCCCCCGAACAGCTCGCCAACGCCGAGGTGTTCGATCGTCTCGCGAAGGCGGATGTACGCCTCGTCGTCATCGACGAAGCCCACTGCGTCTCGGCGTGGGGCCACGACTTCCGCCCCGACTACGCGCGCATCGGCGACGCCATCGAAGCCCTCGGCCATCCCCCGGTGCTGGCGCTGACCGCAACGGCATCCGCTCCCGTCCGCGACGACATCGTCTCGAGCCTCGGCATGCGCGAGCCCCACCTCGAGGTGCGCGGCATGGATCGTCCCGAGATCCACATGGCCGTCCGCCGGCACGAGCACGACGCGGACAAGCGCCGCGCGGTCGTGGCGGATGTCCAGGATGCCGGCGGCCCGGTGTTGCTGTACGTGGCGACGCGCAAGGGTACCGACTCCTACGCCGAAGAACTCCGCGAACTCGGCCTGCGGGCGGCGGCGTACCACGGAGCCATGGCGCAGAAGAAGCGCGACGAGGTGCACTCCGCGTGGAGCGCGGGAGAGCTCGACGTGGTGGTGGCGACCTCGGCGTTCGGCATGGGAGTGGACAAGAGCGACGTGCGCCTGGTCGTGCACGCCGATGTCACGGAGTCGCTCGATTCGTACGCCCAGGAGATCGGACGCGCCGCCCGCGACGGGCAGCCCGCGCGGGCGATCCTGCACTACCGCGCCGAGGACTTCTCGCTGCGCTCGTTCTTCGCGGGCGGCCACACCAAACGAGCCGACATCGCGGGCGTTTGGGACGTTCTGCAGCGGACCAGCACGCCGGTGCGCGCGAAAGACGTCGCCGACGAGAGCGGCCGCTCGGTCCGGGCGATCGGCCGGGTGCTGAACCAGCTCGTGGCCTGCGAGCTCGCCGTGTCGGGCCCCGACGGAGTGTCGGCGCTTGCGAAGGTCTCGGCGGGCGACGCGGTGAGCGCCGTGCGCGAGCGCGACGAGGCCGAAGAGCGCATCCGGGCCTCTCGCATCGAGATCATGCGCGGGTACGCGGAGACGACTCACTGCCGACGGCGGGCGCTGCTCGAGTATTTCGGCGTCGAGACGCCGAGCCAGTGCGCCTCATGCGACCGGTGCGACGCCGGCGCGGTGGTGCCGGTCGAGCCCTCGGCCGAAGACGCCGAGTCCGGCGGCATCCGCATCGATTCCACCGTCGAACACGGTGAGTTCGGTACCGGTACGGTCATGGCCATCGAGGACGACCGGCTGACGGTCTTCTTCGCCGACCACGGCTACAAGGTGCTGGCCCGCGCGGCGTTCGAGAACGGCATCCTCGAGCTCGGCGAGGCGGCGTAGGCGCGAGGCCGTCAGCGCCGGCGCGTCGACCACCAGGCCCACGCGACGAGCGGCACCTGGAGGAACAGTCGGAGGAAGCGCGAGCGGTCGGTGTTCAATCCGGGCGCTGAACGCCCGGTCCGCCACTGGTGCACGTTGCCGGGGAACACCGCGACGAAGAACGCGGCGATGGCCGCGCCGATGCGCCCCCGCTCCTGCGGCAACGCGACGAGAGCGACGCCGAGGATCACTTCGACGGCCCCGGATGCCACGACGATGGCGTCCTTGTCGGTGCGGAGCAGCCGCGTCGCCCACCCGGGAACGACGATCCGGTAGCCACGGCGACCCCACGTGACATGGCTGACGCCGGCCCCGATGAGCAGCAGGGCGAGTGCCCCGCGGGCGACGGAGCGGACGGTGAGACCTGTGCGACGCGGCATCCGGTCAGTCTGTCATCCGTATGCTCGGCTGGGGCCTCAGCTCAGGTCGCGCAGGTCGCGGAGCGATGAGCGATCGAACCGGATCTCGTCGAAGACGGCGGTCGCCCCCGCTCCCATCGGCGCCTGAGCCAGGAAGCCGACCGAGAGGGTCGAGGAGTCGGCGTCCAGACGGAACACGCGCAGGAAGGGCCAGGACTCGCCGTCGAGCGAGTAGTGGAACGCGAAGGCCGCCCCGACACGAGCGATTCGCAGGAAGACCGCGTCGGTCGCGAAGACCGCGCCGTTGGCGTCGTCGGAGAAGTCGTTCGTCACGACGCTCACGACCATGCTGTCGCCCTGGGGTGAGAACTCGTTGCAGACCTTCGCCCACCTCTGCGGACCCGACCACAGCGCGAGCGCTCCGGCATCGAACGTCGAGCGCTCCCCCGTCACGCGCACCCGGGCCGACAGGGTGAAATCTCCCTCGGGAGCCGCGAAGGCCAAGGCGGTCGCGGCGTGCTGGGCCGGACCGCCGGTCGCGTCGTTCGTCCAGTCGACCCCGCCCCGGGATGTCAGCGTCAACGCGCCGCGAGCGTCGACGCGGGCGTCGCCCTCGACGCCGGTCCAGTGCAGGTCGGGAAGGTCGGGAAGCGACAGCGTCATGAGGGGAGACTATCCAGCGCGCCTCGCGCGGACCCCATCGGGCGGTGTTCCTAGACTCGCGTCATGGAACGATCGCGCGCGACCCTCCGGATCCGACCCGCGATCCCGGCCGACGCGGTCGCGATCGCGACCGTGCACGCCCAGTCGTGGCGCGAGACCTACGGACGGTTCGTCGACGATCCCGACACGAACCCGTGGTTCGATGTCGGGCGCCGGATCGGGATGTGGCGTTCCTCACTCGAGGAAGAGGAGCTGAACGTCGTCGTCGCCGACGCCGACGGGTCCATCGTGGGCTTCGCCGCGACGCACCTCACCCCGGGGGCGGACGCGGTCCGCCCCGAGGAACTGCAGATGCTCTACGCCGTCGAGTCCTCGCACGGGAGCGGAGCGGGCCAGGCGCTGCTCGACGCGGTCCTCGGGGAACGGCCCGCGTCGCTGTGGGTCGCGGCGGACAACCCGCGCGCTCACGCGTTCTATCTCCGCAACGGGTTCCGTCCCGACGGCGCGGAGTCGTCGTTCGGCCCGATCCCCCGCACGGTGCGCCTGGTGCGCTGACCGCGTCGATCGCGGGTCATGCTCAGCGCGGCGACGGCGCCGTCCTCCTCCCGAAGTCGACATACGCCTCGACGGTGTCCTCCGCCACGATCGCCCGCAGCACGACCTCGTCGGCGGCCGCGGTGTAGGCCTCGAGAGCATCCCCCAGCTCGGTGACGTCGCGGATCGTCGTGTCTGCGGCATCCACCCCCATCCGCTCGAAGTTCGCGGCGTAATTCGGGAACGAGGCGTATCGGGCTGTCTCCGCCTCGAGCCGTTCGCGCGCCGCGGGGGCGATCGCCGTGCGCACGTAGACGGCGATGTGCGCGTCCGGCGCGATCGCGTGCAGCGCCTCGGCCTGGTCGCGGGCCTCGGTCGGGGGCACCCAGTTGAGCAGGACGCCCTCGGCGAACTCGACGCCCGTTCGTCGCATCTTGGGGCCCAAGGCCCCGACGAGAACGCGCGGCACCCCGGCCTCGTGCAGCACCGAGACGGCCTCGGTCACCCGGGCGAGAGCCCCCTGCTTCGCCATGCCCGAGCCGATGCCGAGCGTGAGCCGGTCGAGGGGAAGAGCCAGGGATGCCACGTCGGCGGCGATCGCCTCGGCGGGTCTGCGGTCGACGGGCACGACCCCGGTCGCGAGACGGAGCCGGTCGGTCACGCGCGCTGCGGCCGCCAGCGCCGCCAGGGCGTCGCCGTCGGGGGTGTCGTTGATCCACAGCGTGTCGAAGCCGGCGCTTTCGACGACCGGGGCGATCCGGGCGACGGCGTCGGGGCCCAGGGAGCCGGCGAGACCCAGCGAAACGGTTCCGCGCGTCACGACACGCCTCCCGCGTGGGGAACTGCCTGAGCGACCTGGCCGACGGCCGAGAAGAACGCGGCGAGATCGACGTCGTCGGTCGGCAGCAGCACGACGTCGTCGACGCCCGCCGCTTGGAAGCGCGCAACGCCCTCGGCGACCTCGCCCACCGATCCCGCGAGCACGCGGTCGGTCGCGTCCTCGCGATCGGACATGACCGCCGTCGCGCGCTCTCGCGCATCGGGACCGAACGCGGTCAGCACGTACGCGACGATGTCGGCGCGGCCTTCTCGACCGGCTTCTGCGCGCCCGGCCTGCACGGTCTGCACGGCGGTGGCGATCTCGGCGACGGTGTGCCGACTGTCGAGTACCACCCCGTCGGCCACGGCGCCGGCGAGGCTCAGAGTCTTGGGCCCTTCGGCGGCGGCATAGACGAGGGGAGCCTGGGCGGGCGGCCAGTCGAGGGAGACGTCGCGGAGTCTCACGTAACGTCCCTCCGTGGTGACGGTCTCGCCCGCGAGCAGGGAACGCAGCGCGGGCAGGTGCTCACGCATGAGCGTCAAGGGAGACGCGGCTTTCGCCCCGACCTGTCGCATCCAGTCCTGCACACCGTGACCGAAGCCGGGAAGAAGGCGACCGGGGAACATGCGCTCGATCGTGGCGACCTCCATGGCCGAAGCGGCGATGTTGCGCACCGGAAGCGGGGCGATACCGACGCCGATGCGCAGATGATCCGTCACGGCGAGCGCCGCGGCGGCCGCGGCCCAGGCCGAGGAGCGGAAGCAGTCCTCCCAGAGCCAGAGTTCTTCGACACCGGCGTCTTCGGCCGCGCGCGCGGCGTCGCGCAGCTGCTCGGGCGGATGCGGGTACGGGCTGAAGATCGTGCCGATACGACTCATGGTTCTACTCTGCCGCCAACCTCGGACATCGGGGCGCGACAGCACGCGGGTCGCAGGTGCTCGCACATGCCGAAACCGCATTCGTTCGTCAAGGACGTAGAAGAGCGCGGCCGACCGGGTGCGTCCTCGCCGAACCTATACGTCCTCGTCACGTGCGCGTCCGCTCGAGGGCGAACAGTCCGCGCGCACGGCGAACGCCCCGGAGCCGAAGCCCCGGGGCGTTCATCATGACGTTCTACGCGGCGAGCGCCTGCACGGCGGCCGAGACGCTGAAGCCCGCGGCAGTGGCATCCACCGTCACCGCTCCCCCATCGCTCAACTCACCCGAGACGAACAGGTCGGCGATGCGGTCGTCGACCTCGCGCTGGATGACGCGGCGCAGCGGCCGCGCGCCGTACTCGGGCTCGTAGCCGACCTCGGCGAGACGGTCGATCGCGGCATCCGTCACCTCGAGCGTGACCTCGCGAGAGGCGAGCCGGCGCGAGGTCGCGTTCAGCAGCAGACGCACGATCTGGCGCAGCTGAGCCTTCTCGAGCTTGCGGAACAGCACAATGTCGTCGATGCGGTTGAGGAACTCCGGCCGCATCGCCTCGCGCAGCTTGCCCATCACGCGGTCGCGCAGGTCGTCGTCGGCGAACTCGCGCCCCGTGGTGGTGAAGCCGATGGCCCCCGACCGGGATGCCAGGAACTCGGCGCCCAGGTTGGACGTCATCACGATGACGGTGTTCCGGAAGTCGACCGTGCGGCCCTGGCCATCGGTCAGGCGGCCGTCGTCGAGCACCTGCAGCAGCAGGGTGAACACATCGGGGTGGGCCTTCTCGATCTCGTCGAACAGCACGACGGCGTAGGGGTTACGGCGCACGCGCTCCGTGAGCTGGCCGGCCTCGTCGTAGCCGACGTATCCGGGAGGGGCGCCGATCAGGCGCGACACGGTGTGCCGCTCGCCGAACTCGCTCATGTCGAAGCGGATCACGGCGCCGTCGTCGTCGAAGAGCGACCCGGCCAGGGCCTTCGCCAGCTCGGTCTTGCCGACGCCGGTGGGGCCGAGGAACAGGAACGACCCGACCGGGCGGTTCTCGTCGCCCATGCCCGTGCGGTTGCGACGGACGGCCTTGGCAACAGCGGCGACCGCGTCGTCCTGACCGATCACGCGAGCGTGCAGCTCGGCCTCGAGGTCGGCGAGGCGGCCCCGCTCGGTGGCGGTGAGGCGTGCGACGGGGATGCCGGTGGCCCGGCTGATCACCGCGGCGATCTCGGGCTCGTCGACGACGGCGGCGGCGCGCGGGCCGCTGGTCGCCTCGTCGAGTCGCTGCTGCACGGTGACCATCTCGTCGCGCAGGCGCGAGGCTTCTTCGTAGTGCTCGGCCGAGACGGCGGCGTTCTTGTCGGCCTCGAGGGTCGCGAGACGCTCGAGCAGCGACGAGGTGTCGACCGCCACACCGAGGCGCAGGCGTAGTCGCGCCCCGGCCTGGTCGATCAGGTCGATGGCCTTGTCGGGCAGCACGCGGTCGGGCAGGTACCGGTCGCTGAGCTCGACCGCGGCGCGCAGGGCGTCGTCGGTGTAGGTGACGGCATGGTGCTCCTCGTACGCCGAGCGGAGTCCGCGCAGGATCTCCACGGCATCCGGGATCGACGGCTCACCGACACGCACGGGCTGCAGGCGCCGCTCGAGGGCGGGGTCCTTCTCGATCGTGCGGTATTCGCGCAGGGTCGTCGCACCGATCAGGTGCACGTCGCCGCGGGCGAGGCGGGGCTTGAGGATGTTGCCGGCGTCCATCGATCCGTCGCCACTGCCACCGGCGCCGACGAGCGTGTGCACCTCGTCGATGAAGACGACGAGCTTGTCGGAGGCCGCGATCTCGTCCATCGTCTGAGTGAGGCGCTCTTCGAAGTCGCCGCGGTAGCGGGCGCCCGCGAGCATCGCGGCGAGGTCGAGCGAGACGACGCGGGTCTCGCGCAGCTGCTGGGGAACCTCGTTCGCGACGATCGCGCGCGCGAGACCCTCGACGACGGCGGTCTTCCCGACGCCGGCCTCGCCGATCAGCACCGGGTTGTTCTTGGTGCGACGGCTGAGGATCTCGATGGTCTGCTCGATCTCGTCGGAGCGACCGATGACCGGGTCGAGTTCGCCGGCCGCCGCGCGGGCGGTGAGGTCGGTGCCGAAACGGTCGAGGTTCGGGGTGACGGATGCCGACTCCCCGGTCATCTCGTCCTGCTCGCCGCCCATGACGGTCTCGCGCACCCCCTGGGTGAGGGCCTCGGCGGTGACGCCGGCTTGAGCGAGGATCTGCCCGGCGGGCGCGTCCTGCGCGAGTACGAGCGCGAAGAAGAGGTGGTCGGGGTCGACGTAGGTCGAGCCCGCGGCACGCGCGACCTGGAAGGCGTGGAAGAGCGCGCGCTGCACGGAGCCGGCGACGACGGCGCCGTCGACGTTCGCGGGGGTCGCCGCCGCGGGGAGGCGGCTCTCGGCCGCGCGGGCGATGGCGGCTGGGTCGGCGCCGAGTCGGGCGACGGCCTCTTTCGCGGGCGATCGTCCGACCAGGACGTGGAGCACGTGCAGGGCGTCGAGCTCGCGCTGACCGCGGCCGAGCGCGAAGCGTCCGGCCTCTTGGAGGGCATCCTGGGTGCGGGCGCTGAGGAATCGGCTGAGGTCGATGGAGCGCTCGGCGCGCGCCTGCTCGCCCGCGAGGTAGCGGGCGAGGAACTCGTCGAACGACTGGGCGCCGTCGCCGGGGGTGAAGTCTTCGGGCAATTCCGTCTCCTGAGATACGTGAGTGCGGTTCGCTCAAGTTTGCTTCTTGAGCGCCGTCGTATCAAGTTCAACGCGGGGGTCCCGGGTCTATTCCCGCAGCGTCGGGTCGGCCTCGTTCCACAGCTCCACCGTCTGCACGAGCCAGAACACCGCGAAGAGCGCCAGGGCCACCGACTCCCCCACGAGCACCACCGGGACACCCGCGCGCTCGAGCCCCGAGATCACGCCGACCAGGAGCAGAACGAGGGTCACCACGATCCCGACGGCCACGGTCGCATACGCGATGCGCACCCCTCGGCGAAGGCGCCCGGTCCGCCGCGGTCGCCAGGCCGCCACCGCCGCCACCGCTGCGATCAGCACGAAGAAGGCGACCGCCGCGATCTGGTGCGCCCCCGCCAAGAACGCCTCGGGCGCGATCAGCGCCCACGTCGCCCCTCCGGCGACGATCACGACGACCACCCCGATCGTCGCCGCCACCCCGGCACTCGCGGTGCTCTGCACCCGGGCGAGGATCGCCGCCGCGATCACCCCGAGCAGGACCACGGATGCCACCGCCACGGCGTTGTTCGCCACGGTCGGCCGCACCGCGGGCGGCACGCACCGCGCCGCGTCGAGACAGGCACCCGACGCGACGGTCGTCGGCACGTAGGCGATCGCGAGGGCCAGTACCGCGGCGATGTCGAGCAGGCCCTGCTCGAGGCTCCGACCCGACAGGGCGAGCAGCGCGAGGGCGATCGCGGTCAACGAGCCGACGAAGATCGGACCCGCGGGGGTGTAGTAGGCCGCGCTGACGGACGGCAATCCCTCGCCGCTCGGCAGTTCCAGCCCCACCCCGACTGCCAGAAGGGCCGTCGCGCCGATCAGGCCCAATCGCACGTACCGGTAGGTGCGCTGCGTCGAGGTGGTGCGGATGCGCATAGCGGCATCCTGGCATCCCTCTCCGACATCGCGACGGGACGGGGCCGGCGAACCGGACGCAGACGCCTCCGCCGATGTCGGAGGCGTCTGCCAGAATCCCGGCATGCGCGAATTCCTCGCCGGAGCGGCCCTGCTGGCACGCGGCCTCGGTCAATGGCGCCGGACGCCCGGCGCGATGGCGCTCGGGCTCATTCCGGGAACCCTGGTCGGTCTGGTCTTCGGCGCCGCCCTCGTGACGTGGGGTCTCGTCCTCCCGGGCCTCGTCGACGACTGGACGCCGTTCGCCGACGCCTGGATGCCGTTCTGGGCCGGCGCCCTGCGCACCGCGATCGGCGTGGCCTCGTTCGGCGCCGCGGTCCTCGTGGTGATCGTGTCGTTCACGGCCGTCACCCTCGCCGTGGGCGAGCCCTTCTACGACCGCATCTGGCGGGCGACCGAGAGGAGCGCGACCGGCACGGTCCCCGACGCGGAGTACGGGTTCTGGAGGGCCGTCGGCGACAGCGTCCGGCTCATCCTCCGCGGCATCCTGGCGGCCGCCCTCGCGTGGCTCATCGGACTCATCCCCTTCGTCGGGGGCGTCCTGGGTTTCGTCACCGGCGTGGTCCTGACCGGTTGGCTGCTGGCCGACGAGCTCACCTCGCGTGCGCTCTCGGCGCGTGGCCTCGACAGACAGGCGCGCCGCCGACTACTGCGCACCCATCGCGCGCGTGCCCTCGGGTTCGGGGTGGCGACGCAGTTGTGCTTCCTCGTGCCGCTGGGGGCGGTCGCGGTCATGCCCGCGGCCGTCGCCGGCAGCACGCTGTGGGCGCACGCCGCCCTGGGAGTCACGCCACGGCCGCATCCCGCCGTTCGCGACGCCGTTCCCGCGACGGCGCAACCCACCCCGCCGGCGAACCGGCGCGCGGACTCGGCACGATAGCCTGGAGCGACCGAAGGGATCCTCATGTTCATCGTCTCGCTCATCCTGTTCGTCGGCGGCATGCTGCTGACCGGCATCTCGTTCTCGCTTGCCGCCCCCGCGCTGTTCTTCGCGCTCGGCATCATCCTCGTCTCGGCCTCCCTGGCGTTGCCGTTCCACTTCGGCACCCGCTGAGCCCGCAACTCGGATCGGCACCGCCCCACGTCACCCCCGGGTAGCGTGGACCGGTGCCTTTCTCGTTCGACGCCCTGCGTCGCCGCCCCGATCTCGAGGGCCCCGATCTCCTGGCGGTCGACGCCGCCGACCGCCTGATCCTCGACGAGTCAGCGGACGCCCGAGCCCAGGTCGACGATGACGAGCTCGTCGTGATCGGCGACTCCTACGGGGCGCTCACGCTGGCGTCAGCGGATGCCGGAGGTCGCGGCATCCGGGTCCATCAAGACGAACTGCTGGGCGAGGAAGCCCTGGCGCTCAACGCCCGCGACACCGGGCTAGAGGACTCCTTCGTCTCGCACCCGCTCGATGCCGTGCTTCTCACCGGGGCGCGGGTCGTCCTCCTGCGTCTCCCCCGGTCGCTCCAGGCTCTCTCGGACATCGCCGGGCTGATCGCTCTTCATGCGCACCCCGAGGTCGTCGTCTACGCCGGCGGTCGCCTGAAGCACATGACCCCGTCGATGAACGACGTGCTGCGGCGGTTCTTCTCCCGGCTCGACGTCACGCATGCGCGGCAGAAGTCGCGGGTCCTCGTCGCGCGCGGCCCCCACGACGGCGCCGAGCCCGTCCCCGAGAGCGCCGAGGTCGACGGCATCGCGGTCCGCGCTTTCGGCGGCGCCTTCGCGGGCGCATCGATCGACATCGGCACGCGGCTGCTGCTCGCCCACCTCCCGTCGCCGCGCGGCGGTGAGGCGATCGACCTGGCGTGCGGGACGGGAGTGGTCGCCGCGGCCCTGGCGACGCGGCATCCCTCCCTCCGGGTCATCGCGTGCGATCAATCGGCGATCGCGGTCTCGTCCGCCCGGGCCACCGCCGAGGCCAACGGGGTGTCCGATCGCGTGAGCGTCGTCCGCGACGACGTCTTGAGGGGGCAGCCGGATGCCACGGCGTCGTTCATCGCGCTGAATCCGCCGTTCCACGCCGGATCCGCCATCAACGAGGGTCTCGCTCCCCGGATGTTCGCCGACGCGGCTCGGGTGCTCGCCCCCGGCGGTGAGCTCTGGACCGTGTGGAACTCGTCGCTGCAGTACCGCCCCGCTCTCGAGCGACTCGTGGGCCCGACCCGTCAGGTCGCTCGCGACCGCAAGTTCACGGTCACGGTGTCGACCAAACGCTGACCCGCCCGCCGTCGACCCGTGGCGAGCGCGCTGTTCCCGGCGTAGATTCCGTCTGACGTCGACAAGGAGGTGCGCCGTGCGGATCCGAACCGCTGCTCCGCTGCTCGCCCTCGTCGCTGCCCTCGCGGCGGTGCTCGCGACGGGAGCGTCGGCGGCCGGAGCCCCCGCGTCGCCGACCGTGCGCGCCGATCCCCTGTCCGACGCCCTCACGGCGCCCCTGCTCGCGGACTGCTCGAGCATCACGGACAACGGTCGCGGCTACGCCCGACTGCACGGCATCGGTCTGTGCGGCGCCGACTCGACGCCCGCGTCGCAGCCCCTGCGCACCGAGCTCGTCGGCGGCGAGGAATGCGGCTCGGCGACGCTGACGATGACGAGTCGCGGCGGCGGGCTGGCCGCGATCGACTGGCGGGTGAGTTCCGAGACGGGACCGATCGTCGCCGTCGAACTCGACCTCGCGTTCGCAAGCCACGCGGGCGGAGAGATGCGCCACTTCTCCGACCGCTCGCCCAGCGTGCATGCGCACGACGGGACGGTCGCTTTCCTCGGGGTGGGCCGCGCCACGGCCACCCTCTCCGGGTCGGTCGAGACCTTTACCGCCACGTGCCGCATCGTTCCGGCGAGCGTGCGCATCCTCGTGCGCTGAGGCTCATCGTGCGGTGTCAGCCCTTGCCGCCGGGAGGACCCACGACCAAAAGCACGACGAACACGACCACCACCACCGCGACGAGCACCAGCGCGAGCGCCCAGGGCCGGCGGAGGAAGACCCGCAGCAACCGGTCGAGCGGCCGTCGATCGCGCGGGTCGCCGCTGTCGTCGAGCCGCCACGCCCCGCGGAGGCGTCCGGTGCGGTGCAGCCAGATCTCGGTGGGGATCGTGGCGTAGGGGATGACGGCGCTCACCACCGCGAGCGCGGTCGGCCCGAGGCCCCAGCGCTGGTTCAGCGCCACGAGGACGGCGGTGGCCCCGTAGGCGAGGAACACGAAGCCGTGGATGCCACCCCCGATCGACACCGCGATGGGAAGGTCGGCGACGGCGCGAAGAATCAACCCGCCGATCAGAAGCGTCCACGAGATCGCCTCGGCGATCGCGAGGGTGCGAAACAGGGTCAGGGGCGTGCGGAACACGTCTCTCCTCGTTCGGGTCGGGGGCTTCCCACCCTACGGAAGACGCGGCGACCACCCGGGCTTCTCGGTTCGACGTCGAGACGACACCCGATCGGCAGATCGGCCGCGTCGAGCGACGCGTAGGCTGGAGGGATGGCGGAATCCCGGGGGCGCGTATGGACCGGGGTCATCCGCGTCGGCCCCCGCGCGGGCGATCACCGCGTGGCCCTGCGCGCCGTGCTCAGCGTCGGGGTGCCCCTCGTCGCCCTGCTGCTGGTCGGCCGCCTCGACCTCAGCGTCTACGCCAGCTTCGGAGCCTTCGCGGCGCTCTACGGCCGAATGGACGCGCCGCGTCCCCGCGTCATCATGCAGGCGACCGCGGGCGCGATCCTCGTCTCGGCCATGCTCATCGGCACGATCGTCTCGGCACTCGGCAGCCCCGCCGTCGTGGGCGTCATCGTTGTCGCCGCGATCGCCGCCGCCGTCACCCTCTTCGCCTACCGGGCTCAGTGGCATCCGCCCGGAGCGCTCTTCGCGGTCTTCGCCGGAGGCGCGACCGCGAGCCTTCCCGCGACATGGTCATCGCTGCCGCTCGTCCTCGTCGTCGGCGGCGCGAGCGTGGCGTGGAGCCTTCTCGTCACCGTCACCTTCGTGATCGTCCGCCGCGGATCGTGGGCGCGCCCGACGCGTTCACGGCCCGCGATCGGCCCCGTCGCGTGGGAGATGACGGCGACGGTCGGCACGGCCGCCCTGCTCGCGGGCATCGCGGGGGCGCTCCTGGTCGGTACGCACTGGTACTGGGCGATGGTCGGAGCCGTCGCCGCGGTCGGCGGCGCGCACGTCACGGCCCGCCTCATCCGAGGCGTGCAGCGGCTCGTCGGGACGCTCCTCGGCGTGCTGATCGCGGCGGGTCTGCTCGCCCTGCACCTTCCACCCTGGCTCGTCCTGATCATCGCCGTGGCGCTGCAGGCGGCCTCGGAGTTGTACGTCGGCCGCAACTACGGCATCGCGATGATCTTCATCACCCCGCTCGCTCTGCTGATGATCTCGCTCGCCTCACCGGCGACGCCCGAGATGCTGCTGCGCGACCGCGTGATCGAGACGGTCATCGGCGTCGCCGTCGGAACGATCGTCGCCATCGTGTCTGCGGGGCTGCGACGCCGATCCGCGAGAAGCTGAGCCCGACATGGACACCGATCGACAGCGCCGTCTCTCCACCGACACCGCCGAACGCATCAGCGCGGGCTGCTACGGCGCCCTGGTCTCGGCATCCACCCTCATCGGTCTCGGCGAAGCCGACCTGAGCGACGTGATCCTCGTCGTCGCGCTGACGAACGTCGTGTATCTTGCCACCCACGTCTTCGCGTACACGCTCGGCGACACCTCGGCCGACCGGCCGTCGAGGATCTTCCGACACCACATGCGGGTGAGCGCGCCCATGGTGTCGGTCACGTTCCTGCCCCTGCTGGTGGTGGTTCTGCTCGTCGCCTTCGGAGTGGGCCTCGCCACCGCCCTGCTGTGGGGCGTGGGCGTGGCCATGACCTACCTCGTGGTCGTCGCCACCGCCGGCGCGCGCCTGCGCGGCTACTCTCCCCTCGTCGTCGTGATCACCGCCGTGGGGGCGGCTCTCGTCTCGGCGCTGCTCATCGTCGCGAAGCTCCTGCTTCACTGACCGGAAGGCTTCCTCATCACTGCTCAGCTCACCGTCGTCGGCGCGATCAACGTCGACCTCACCGCTCGCGTCCAGCGCTCCCCCGGCCCCGGCGAAACGGTCGCCGACGGCGTCCTCGACCGCGGCCCGGGCGGCAAAGGCGCGAATCAGGCGGTCGCCGCTGCCCGCCTCGGCGCCGACGTCCGGCTCATCGGCGCCGTCGGCGATGACGCCGAGGGCCACGGCATCCGGGACCGCTTCGCATCGATCGGAGTCGATGCCTCGGGCGTGCAGACCGCGGATGCCGCGACCGGCACCGCCCTGATCGTCGTCGACGCGACGGGCGAGAACTCGATCGTCGTCTGCGCCGGGGCGAACGCCGCGATCGACGCGGACGCGCTCGGCATCGAACCGGGAGCGGCGGTGCTGCTGCAGCTGGAGGTGTCGGATGCCGTGGTCTCGGCCGCCGCACGCGCAGCCGGGTTCCTCGCGGTCAATGCCGCCCCCGCCCGCGCGCTTCCGGCCGACGTCCTCGAGCGGTGTGATCTCGTGATCGTCAACGAGACCGAGTACGCGCAGCTGCCCGAGGTGCACGACGCGCCCCTGCTGTGCGTCACGCTGGGCGCCGAGGGCGCGCGACTCTCCCGCCGGGGCGAGCTCGTCGCCTCGGCGGCCGGGGTGCCGACCACCGTCCGCAACACCGTCGGCGCAGGAGACGCGTTCTGCGCAGCCCTCGTCGTCGGGCTTCTTCGCGGCGACGACGAAGCCGATGCCCTCGCGCGCGCCTGCGCGGTGGGCTCGGCCGCCGTGGCCGACGACGCCTCGCAACCGGCACTCGCCGCCCTCGACACGTACGGAGTCCCCGCATGAGCCGCCGCCCGATCCTCGTCGACTGCGATACCGGCATCGACGACGCCCTCGCCCTCGCGTACCTGCTGGCCGAGCCCTCGGTCGAGGTCGTGGGCGTGACGACCGTTTCGGGGAACACGGATGCCGCCCGCGCGGCCGCCAACACCCTGTCGCTGTTCGAGCTCGCCGGCGAGGACGACATCCCGGTCGCGATCGGCGCCCATGATTTCCGCGCCCGCGCGTACGCCGGGGGTGCGCCGCACGTGCACGGGGACGACGGCCTCGGCGGCATCGCGCTGAGCGCCGCGGCCCGCGCGCACGATGCCCGCGCGGCGGTCGAGCTCATCGACCACCTGGCGTCGCGGCATCCGGACCTCACCGTCCTCGCCCTGGGGCCCCTGACGAACCTCGCGGCCTACGCCGAGGCACCGGGAGTCGCCCTGTTCGACCGCCTCGTCGTCATGGGCGGCGCCTTCGCCCACTCGGGGAACGTCACGGCGTGGGCAGAGGCGAACATCCACAACGACCCCGAGGCCGCGGCGGTGGTCTTCGCGCAGGACTGGGACACCACCCTCGTCCCCCTCGACGTCACGATGACGCAGACCCTGGATGCCGCCGACCTCGTGCGTCTCGAGGCGATCCCGGGTGCCGTGCCGCAGGCGCTCGCGCGGATGCTGCCGCACTACCTCGACTTCTACGCCGGGGTCTTCCCCGACCGGCGCTGCGCGCTGCACGACCCGCTCGCCGCGATGGTGGCCGCGGGGGCGCTGCGCGGCGTCAGCGTCGCGTCGGGCCACGTCGACGTGCGGCTCGAACGCGGCGAACGCGGGCGGACGGTGTCGAGCAGCGGATCCGAGACGCAGCGCTGGGTCCGCGCCATGGAGGGCTCGGCGGCCGAGGTGCTGCTGGAGCGGCTCGAGTCGCGGGAGTGGCCCGCCTGAGGCTTCGCTCTAGCGGCGGCGGCGTTTCAGCCACGCCGTGAACCGCGACGTGTGGTGGTCGGTGAACTCGTTCGCGAGCCGGAACGCCTCGTCGCCGATGTCGGCGCCCGCGTTGATGGCCTCGATCGAGCGGAGGGCTCGCTGTTCCTGATCGTCGTGCTCGTCGTCGGCCATGGTGTCCAGGGTACGAGCGTCGGCCGGGGTCAGCGCCGGCGACGGCGGAGGGAACGACGAAGCCCGCCCTCGCGCGATGCGGGGCGGGCTTCGTCGTGGGCGTCGGGACTCAGAAGTCCCAGTCGTCGTCCTCGGTCGCCTCAGCCTTGCCGATGACGTATGACGAGCCCGAGCCACTGAAGAAGTCGTGGTT
>NZ_LMKF01000025.1:91565-130956 GCF_001421275.1 Microbacterium sp. Leaf203
CCGCCGCAACCGCGTTTTCTGGCACCCTCTGACCCCCGAAGACCCTGGTTGCCCCTCGTCACCTGTGGGCAAAATGTGGGCACGCCCGCGACGCACCGGCATGCGCGCTTGCGTGTTGCATGCACGCGCGCTAGCTTTGTGTTCATGAGCACGAACACCATCAGGCCGGTGGCGGTGAACGCGGAAGCGCGGCACGCCAGAAGATGAGCAGGGGACGACGGAGTCCCCGCCAACGGCACGACGAAACCACCCGCATACGCACGAAAGAGACTCCGATGCGCACCACCACCCGCCCGCCCTGCGACCTAACCCTGCGACACGATCGCAAGGGATCTATGGACATGCTGCGGACCGAGGACGGTCGTTACGAGAACTGGTCGTACGCGGAACCGCTAACTCTCGAACAATGGGCGCGGCTCGGCTGGAAATGAACTACGCACGAAGGAATACACCCGTGGGCCATCACCACAGAAGAGCAGAGGAGTCCGCAGTGGAGGACAAGACGCTGGGCGATGCTCTCGACGAGATCTATGAGCTTCGCGTCCTACTGGCTGCTGAGGCCAGGATCCTTGAGGCTCACCTCGACTACAAGACCTTCCCTAAGTCGCGCCGGGACATAGCTGAGGCATCAGTGGAGCGCATGCGCGAGGGTGCCCGCGGCGCCGTCAGGACGCACAACGCGGACGGCGCTCGTCGTGAGTTCCGGAACGTGACCGGTGGCGACACGCTGACGATGCACCAGTGGCAGTCGGAACCACGAAGGTCAGCATCATGACCGGACACCACCACAGAAGAACGAACGCCGCAGACAAGCGGCAGGAAGCGAGCAAGCCGTGAGCAAGTCCAGCATCACGACGGTCGAATACCTGGATGCTGACACTGGCGAGTGGTTCCCGGTTGGTTGGGGGATGCCACCCGGTACGTTCGGCTGGATGCTTGAGGGTCGCGCCGCCGGAACCTACCGGGTGATCCAAGAAGCCTTTTGACCGAGCCCCGAAGTACAGCCCCCGTCTCGCCAAGCGGGGGCTTTCTTCGTGCGCTCAGACCACTCCCCCGCACCAGACGTTTTCGCCCCGCTCGGCGTGCTTGCGCCACGCCGTGTGCGCGGTCTGCTGCGTCGCCGCGCGGCCACGCTTCCCGCACTCGCACACCCACATGACGAACAGCCCGTCGACGTCCTCGTCCGGCATGAGCTCCTCGAGCGCGTGGTCCATCACGCTGCCTCCCTCGAGAGGACGCGACGGCAGAGCATGGGGTCCAGCGCCCACCCCTCCGCGGACATCACAGCGTGGCGGAGCAGCTGGTAGTACCGCGCCGGCCGCAGTCCGAGCTCGTCGAAGATCAGCGCCTCCTTGTGGCTGGTGTGCCGGGGGTGACTGTTCTCGAACGCGAAGAGATCGGGGACGGTGGGCATGCGGACAGTGTCCCCCCAACCTCCGACATTCACGAGTGCGGGCGATGTCGGCGACCTGACGTAGTGTTCCTCTCGGCCGGGGAAGGGGACCGGTCTGTCATGGGGTCGAACAAGGTCAGCGATGAGATGCTGTCGCGCACGCTGTCGTCGGTGCCGCCGCAGACGCTCCCCCAGCAGGCGTTCGGGCCCGCACCGATCGAGTGGTTCGACCCGAAGCTTCCCGTGTGGGCGTGGGTGCAGTGGCCCAACCGTGCCGCCGAACGCGTCGAAGCGTGGGCGGTCGGCGCGAACGACCGGGTAGTCGTGCTCGAGGTGCCGTGCGACGGCGGGCACTGGCAGCCGGTGGTGTGGCGCAACGCGGTGACGGTGCGCCACCTCCCGGCTTAGCCTGCGGTGCCGAAGTAGATCGCCTCGCCGGTGTTGCGCATCGTCACGAGCACCTGCGCCGCGGTCACACCCTGCGGGACGATCTGCACGTCAGAGAACCGTGCCGACGCGGGCGCGTACATGTCGGAGATGTTGACGATGTTCTCCTCCGGCCCGCCCACGCCCATCGTGATCGCCTCGTACGTCTTCCCGTCGGAGCCGACGATGGCGAGATCCAGGTCGCTGCCCGGCTGGGCGGGGTACTCGAGCAGGCGCTCTGCGGTTCCGGTGTAGCCGAGGAAGATCGTCCCCGCCTCGGGGCGTGCGTAGACGAGGTAGTCCTCGTTGTCGCCGTACTTCGCGACGGCGTCGGCGAGGATCTCCTCACCCATGTCGTAAGGCTGGTCGATGGTGACCTTCCACGCGGGTCCACCGGCTTCACCGATGTCCTCGAACGTGTACGCCTGCCCGAACGGGATCGGGTTCTTCCGCGTCCCCTGCTCGGATGCCGCTTCCGCCACGGACGGGGCGGGAGTGGACGACGCGACCGGCGTCCCCTCGCTCTGCACTGCGGCCGGCGCACTGCACCCCGCCAGCACCGCCCCGATGACCGTAGCCCCCAACAACATCGCCCCTATGCGTTTCATGTGGCTGAGCGTACCCCGACAACGACGAAACGCCCCCGACACCTGCTCAAAGGCAGGCGCCGGGGGCGTTGTCGTGGATGGCGCTATCTGCGCACGGGTGATGCAGTCTCAGGTGTCGCATAGACTCGCGCGCATGGGAAAGCGCGGGCACGGCGGTTCGAACTGGTGGACGGACAGCACCGGGGGCGTGGCGCACTGGCTGGCCGTCGTGGCCATCGCGGGCATCGTTGCTGTCGTCGGTGTCGCCGCCCTCATCGGGCCGGGAAAGGGAACCCCCTCCGCGGACTACACCGCCCGACCCGCAGCGGCAGTCACGCCCACTCCCACGCCGACGCCGGTGGCTGAACTCACGCTCCCCGAGTCGCCCCGCGTGCTGATGCTCGGTGACTCCTACATGCAGGGCACCGGTGCCGACGACAAGGACCGCACGTGGGCTCGGCAGGTCGCCAACACCCTCGGATGGAACGCTGACATCGACGGAGTTGGCGGAACAGGATTCACCGTCGCCCAGAAGGCCGGCGGCACCTTCGCGGACCGCCTCGCCAGCCACGCCGGGACAAGCTACGACCTCGTCCTCATCGAGGGAGGACAGAACGACCACGCGGCTACCCCGGAGGCGCTGACCGACGCTGTTCGCACCACCGTTGAGCGCGCGAAGCAACAGTGGCCGAACGCCCGCGTCGTCGTCATGGGCCCGGCCGCGCCCCAACCCCTGGGCGACATGCTCGGACGCATGGCCACCCCGATCGAGAACACCGCACGGCAGCTCGATGCCCTCACCATCAACCCCGTCGCATCGAAGTGGATGACCGAGGCAAACAGCGAGGGGTTCGACTTCGACGGCGCGCACGTCAACCAGGCCGGCCACGACTACATAGCCGGCCTGGTCTCCGAGCAGTTCCGCTCCTGGCTGACGCCCGCCTAGGCGGACACCACCACCGCACCACCCGACAGCGCCCAGTCGCCGACACCGGTCACCGCGAAGCTGTGATCAAGGACGGTCGACCCATCTCCCGCGAGGATCACGAGCTGCTTGATGGTCGAGCCTTCGATAGCGACTCGGCTGCTGGTAGCGCCAAGGCGCAGCTGAGCGGCGGAGTTTCCGCTGAGCGGGTTCGTGGTGCTGCGTCCGGTGTTGGTGGTGCCGTACTGCGTCCACGTCGCGCCACTGTCGAGTGATGTCCAGAACGACTGCGTGCCCGCCGCCCGGTCGACGTCCGAACGCAGGCTGATGACGCCCTGCGCGTTCGGGGCGATCGCGGCGGCTTGCGTTCCGGCTGCACCGTTGGCGTCCTGGAAGAACAGCTTTCCGTTCCCGTCGAGAAGGAACTGCCACACCCCGGCCCCGGACTGCCACCGGCTGACGAGCGCCCGGTACTGCTCAGTCGAGGTGAGAGACGGGATCTTCACGTCAATGAGACGGATCGACATCTTGTCGAGCGCCTGCAGTGCCGTGCTCGGAGCCAAGCTCGCAACCGATCCTGTCGACGGGAGGGACAGCAGCCCCTTTGCCCCTACCGCGGCGCGTGCCGGGATGCGGTGCGAGGAGCTCGCGCGCACGAATCCGCGCTCGATGAGCAGTTCGGCGAGACGGCGGGCAATCACGCGATGACCCAACGCGTTGTAGTGCGGGTCGTTCGAAGCGCGTCGCAGGCTGGTCGGGACGATGCCCGCGGCGATGTCGGTGGCGTCCTGCGAAGTGGGGGTGAGACCTTCGTCGGCGAGACCATTGAGGCGGACGTACTCGGCCATATCGAAGAACTGGTCGGGGTATGCAGCCTTCCACTTCGCGACCTCCGTGTTGTATCCCGTGGGGTCGCTCCCCGACTGTCCGCGCGACATGGCGAGCAGAACGAACCGGGTGGGGTCAGAGAGGTAGGCGCTCATCATGGCGACGTCTTTGACCTGGTCGCCACCGTTGAAGCCGCCCATGTAGATCTGCACGGAGTCCCGCCAGGCGGTGGACGCGATATCGCGCACAACCGCGCCCGAAGCCGGAACCGAGATCGGCTGGGGGTTACTGCCCAGCGCGGCTGCTACGCGTTGCATTGTCCACGTGTTGTTGATGTGGAACAGGTCGACCGTGACACCCATGAACGACACGTTTCGGAACGTGCCGATGTTGCCCTTCGTCGTGGCGGCCGGGTTGAACCCCGACACGTACGTCTCGTCGATGGTGACGGCGAACTCGGTCGTGTCGATGGGAATGACGCCACCGGGCACCTTGAAGCGGGGTGCGTATCCGCCCTGGCGAAGGGAGATGTCGCTTGTGCGCTCACCGGCGATGGACGGGTTGAAGCCCGAGAGTCCGAGGTAGTCGCAGACGAGACTGCCGTAGGGGGCGTATCCGCCCTGGTTCAGCGCCGTCATCGAGTCGCCGTAGAACGATGCCCGGGTAACGGCGCGACGGCTGGCGCGGATGACGTCGAGCAGCGCGTCGACCGTAGCCTTCGTGTAAAGAGTTGCGCTCATGGATTTACGCTCCGATCGTGACGGTGCCGTTGCCGTTGTCGACAAACGATCCCTGGTTGAGAGTTACGGTGCCGTCACCGTTGTCGGTGTACCCGCCGCCACCGCCCGAAGCGGCAATGGCAGCAGCAATCGTGGCCTTTTGCGCCACCGCGAACGCCGAGGACGGGTCCGCCTGCACGGTCGCCATCACGGCATCCGACACGCTCACCGCATCGTCGATGGACGCGGCCACGGCTTCGATCCGGTCCAGCGTCACCTGATCGGTGGACGCCCACCCCAGGTCCGGGAACAGGGTTCCCCCGTCACCAACCTTCATCCGCCGCAGCGTCGTGTCGATGCCGATCTCACCGTCCCTCAACGGGACCGTGGACGACGCCCACTGCGCGGTCGTACCACGCTTGTGCTGGATCGGGCCAACGAGATTAGCCATGTCGAGCCTCCTGCTCCTGCCGCACGGCGGCGCGTTCTCTGTGTGCGCCAGACAGCGCAGGGTAGGTAAGAGCGGCGGCGGCCCACACAAAGAGGACCGCCGCCAGCACCCGGATCACTCGTTGTGAGCGCCCCGGTTACGGAACGCCGTACGGTGCGGATCAAGAGCCGCCTGATACGCCTCCCGCGTGGACGTGCTCGCATCCGGCAGGGACGCGTAGATCGGCTGACGGGCGACACCCAACAGCCACCCGAACCGCGGCGCCACGTACGTCTCGAGCAGACGCGCACCGACGTAGTAGAGGAGCGCGAACGCACCCGACACGA
Organism: Microbacterium sp. Leaf203; assembly: GCF_001421275.1. Lineage (NCBI taxonomy): Bacteria > Bacillati > Actinomycetota > Actinomycetes > Micrococcales > Microbacteriaceae > Microbacterium > Microbacterium sp. Leaf203. The sequence goes on from NZ_LMKF01000025.1 coordinate 97,221, forward strand.
CGAGGGTCAGCGCACCCTCGAAATCGGGATCAAGGGTGATGCCGGCGGTCACGAACCACCCGATCACCGCACCCACGATCAGCGGGGTGAACGTGCGGACGATGGAATCGAACAAAGCTTTCATGGTGACCTCCCGGTCAGGTGGGGTTGATGGTGTCTTCGAGCCCGTCCGGCAATGCGTCCGGGGAGATGCCGGCCATGCGCAGCCGGTACGCGAGGATGCCGGCGTGCTCCTGCCAGGCAATACGGCGGCCACGCTCGTCGTCGGCGCGTTTCTGCTCCGCAGCCGCGCGGGCGAGCGCCTCGTCACGCTGCCCGATGATGTCGTTCTTCCGGTTCGTCTCACGGGTCGATACGCCACGGCGCACCTTCGACGCGATGTCAGCGAGCTCACGCGCGAACGCGCCCAACCCGCCCGCCCCCAGGCACGCAACGAGGATCGCGACGATGTTGACGTCCTGCACGGTTACTCCTCTCGTGCAGCGACGTTCGCCGTCCGCCTCCGAAGCGACTCCGCGATCCGGTCCGTGAAGCTGTGCACCTTCGGATCCGTCCCGAAGATCTGCAACTCGATGTAGCGGCGAAACATCTGGATGATCGCGTAGAACACCAACGTCGTCGCCACACCCGCGGTGACGGACTGGAACAGGGTGTTCCCCAGCACGACGAAGTAGATCGCCGCGCCCGCGATCGCTGCGACGTCCGCGGGCGGCTCGAGGATCCAGATGCGCGTGATGCGCCCCACCATCCCCATACCGCCCCCGACGAGCAGGAACCCCGCCCACAGCGGCACCAGCCACTCCGCGCCGGAGAGCTCGCGCTGCACGCTGTCGGGGGTGAAGAACAGGGCGTAGCACCCGCCGACGAAGATGATGAAGTACGCGACGATGTCGATGATGCGGATGGTCGCCTCAAGCGCCCGACGTTTCCGCTCGGGCACGGGGAACCGTTCCATCAGGACGGCCGGATCTGTGCGAGCCGCTGCGCGATTGCGTCCACCGTCGCCGGGCTGAGCGTCGCGGACGACGTGTAGTCGGCATCACCCCACACGGACGACGCGCGCACCTGATCGAACTCGTCCGGACTGATCTGCACAGCCGGGTCGATGAGCTTCGCCCACGCCGACTCCTGATCCGGGGTGAGGCTCTTGAAGTACCCCGCCCCGACGAGCGCGGTGCCACGGTTGTCGGCCTTCATCATCTTCATGGTCGGTTCTTCTTTCTCCTCGACCACGGTCGGGGACTCGAACGGCTTCGCACCGGTTCCAGCGAAACCGGGCGTCTCGGACATCAGGGGTTCCGGGTCGAGCGTCGCGTTCGACCCGAAGTTGTACCGCTGTGTGGCCCACACGGTCATGTGGACGTGCGCGCCGCCGGTCTCGGCGACGTTCCAGGACCAGTCCTCTTCGCCGTACCCGGTCGCCCCGGAGTACCCGACGACCTGGCCGCGCGAGACCCGCTCGCCCCGGCCGACCGCGCGGCGGGAGAGGTGCAGGTAACGGACGCGGCGCCCGTCGTCGAGGTCGATGGTCACGAACCGACCGGTCGCCGGGCCGATCGAATCGCCCGTGTCCACCACGCGACCGGACTCGGCCGCCGCGACCGGTGTCCCGATCGGGCAGAAGTAGTCGACACCGGGCTCGGTGGACGGCGGATTGCGGCGACGGTGCGTCGCCCACGACGTGGCCCGATTGAACGGGACAGGACGGATATAGCCCATGATCTGACCGCCTTTCAGGGGTGGAGGTAGTCGACGAACATGGCGCAGTTGGGACCGGCGGCGCCCTGCACCGCAGCGCCGGACTGGATCGCGACCTGCAGGGTGTCCCCACGCTGGAACCGGACCGTCGCGGACGCCGTTGCCGTGGGAGACGTGAACCACCCCGCGCGGGCGATGGACTGCGAGTTACCGGCGGCGAGGGTGACCCCGTTCCGCTGGATCTGCAGGTTTGTGTACGTCTCCGTGATTCCCGCGCCGGAGATCGCCGCGGCGACGGCCGCCACGACGTAGACGCCGGCGATGTCGCAGGTGAAAACGCGGCGGTTGTTCGTGGTGAAGCCCATCAGTTCACCCTCGAACGGGGTCTCCGCGTAGGTGATCGCGGCGAGCGTGGTGTCGAAGCCGTACGGGTCGATCCGCTGGTACGCGAAGTGAGGGAGGCCCTTGCCGCCGACGAGGACACCCGTCGTCTCCGCCGTGGTGCGGAGGTACAGGCGCCCCGTGTCGGTCTCGGAGAACAGCCACCCCACGGGCCACTGCGCCGTCGTCAGGTTGCCCCGCTGCGTCGCCGTGCCCTTCAGGATGCCGCCCGTCGACTCGGCGAAGTCCACCGCCGCCTGCAGGTCAGCGACCGTCTCCGGCGTGCTGTTGTAGATCGGCTTCCCGGTCGGGGAAAGTGAATGGCCCATCTGCTACCTCCATCTGATGCGCAGCGCCCCGGACATCCCGTCCTGAGCGAGGCTGGCGAACTTGTTGTAACCGCCCTGGTCGAGGCCGACGCCGTAACGCCCGCCACCACCCTTGAGCTCGTTGAACCACGCCTCCGCATTCGGAGGTGTCTGCCACCCGTTCGGCGGATCCCACAGGGTCCACGGCGACATCGCGGGGATGCCGCCCTTCCGCGCGTCGGAGTGCAACGTGAACCGCGGCTGATCGCCCTGGTCCTGCACCCGTGCGACGAAGAACTCGAGCGACACGAACACGGCCCCCGCGGGGATGGTGTCCTTGATCTGGTCGCCGTAGAACCACGCCCCGTACGTCGAATTCGACGCCCACGGTTGCGCCTGCCACCACCGAACCGAACCGCGGTCCGTGGAGCCGGCGTCGATCGCACGGAACTCCGCGACGCGCTCTTCCCCACCTGATGGGTCCGGTGGGGGCGGCGGCACGACCGGGTCGGGAACGTCAACCAGCAGCGTGCACCACGGCTGTTCCGACCACATGATGCCGACCGTGTCGCCCGACGTCGGCGACGGGTCGGATGGTGCCACGATGAGGGTGAACTTCCCGAAGTTGGTCTGCACGACCGCGCTTGTCTTAGCGGCGTTGATGGTCTCCACCACGCCAACGCCCGGTTTCGGCGCCGTCGGCCCGATGAGCCGGAGCACCCCGTCGACCGAGTCGACCCACACGGGTTCGTTGATTTGCGGAACCCACGGGGTCGCGAACTGCACCGGCACCCGCTGGTCCCCGAGGTCGACCAACGCGAGCAGCCCATCGTTTCCGACGTACCGGCCCGTGCGAGGGATCACCGTGGACTTGCGTGCGGTGGCCTTGCGTGCGGCGTCACCCACGGCAGCCTCCTACTCGTCAGGGATCTCGAGCACCGACGTCGTCTCCGCGCCGCGATGCTTCACCTGAGTGATGCGGGCAGTCGCCCCATCCGACGCGTCGATGACCACGTCACCGACCTCCCGGAGCAGGTTCAACGGTTCGACGATGGTGCGCCGCACACCCCGAAGCTTCGACACGCGCTGCAGCAGCGTGCGCGCGTAGTTCGCGCACTGGTCGTACGTGCGGAGAAACTCCGACGCGTACCGGAACGTTCGAGACCCGAACGGGGAAACAGCGCCACCCGCGTTCGTGGTGCGGAGGATGCCCTCGACGATCTCGGCGAACGCGAAGATCGGTTCCCCGTCGTCGCCTTTCCCCTCGACCACGACGCTGTTGTACGTGTTGTCGGCCGTCATCGAAATGGGGCTCGAGACGCGCCCCCGGATCGTGTCCACCGGGTCACCCCACGCCTTCGAAAGCGCGGTGAGCACACCGTCAGGGGTGAGGTGCGGCCAGGCGTTCATCAGGTCGAACACCTTGTTCACGATCGGCTCTTTCGCACCCTCGTACGCCATACCCGCCGGCACGACAGCATCCGGCACCGACTTCAGGATCGGGAACCCAGTGAGCGCCTGCACCTCCTGCCACGCCGACGTCGACGTAGCGCGGGTCGGCACCCGGAACTCATCCCGCGCGACCTTCGTCAGCCGGTCGCTCACCTCGAGCTTGAACGACTCGCCCACCGTGAACGGTTGCCCATCGAACAGCATCCGACGATCCTCCGCGTCGGGCACCGCGTCGATGATGAACCGTCCCATCGGGATCCGGTCCTGGTACTTGCCAGCGCTGATCACGACATCGATCTGCAGCTCCGCCCCGAACGGGGAGAACCAGTCACCGATGCGCCGAGGAATCATGGACGAGCCGAACACGTCCGACCACACCACCGGCACCGACCCGGACGCGACGACAAACCGACCCAGATCCCACGACAGATCGGGCTCACCGATCGCCAGGTTCGACAGTCGCCGCTCCCCGTCGTACATGAGGTCGGCCGACCAGACGGCGTCGAAACCACCGCGCCCCTCGGCGAGGTCAGCGAAGAGCTGGCGCGTGGCATCCTGAACGTCGCGCATGCCGCCTCCTCACCCGGCGGCGCCCGCCAGCGACCAGTCCGTGTCCATCGCGTCGTACGAGGTGTACGCCGCGTCGCGCGCGTCGTAATCGGGGTACGACACATCCAGGTCGTCGTACGACAACGGAGCGGTCTGAAGACCCGGCGCCGGACGCGCGATCTCCGTCACCACCGCGGTGAACTCGGACCACCACTCGTCATCACCCTGAATGTCGAGATCCGTCTCCTTGAGCGTCTTGACGTGCCCGTAGAACCGGCGCGGCAAGATCCCCTGATGCGAGCGCACCAGCCACACCGGGAGCTGCGGCTCCGCTTGCGTGCCGAGCGTCGCCCGCACCCGCTGCGACACCTCTCGCGTCGGAGCCCCGAAGTCCAAAGACACGTCCTGCGCCGACTGCCGGGGCCCCGCACTCACCAGGGAAGGGAACACCGCCCCCTGCGTCCGCACGAGGTCACCCGGCGCCTCCCACGTCAGCGACGGCCACGACCCCTCGAGGTTCACGACCACCGCGTGCAGGAACGGGTTCATCGGCTGCTGAACAATGCAGCCGTTCTCATCCCCTACCCACGGCAGGACGACCGATCCGAGGACGACGCGTCCCAGGCTCACGCCCCCGGCGAAGCACTCCGCCTCGTAGCGTGTCTCGACGTCGAAACCGGCCTCCACGTCCAGGTGGCCGAACGCGCCCGTCAGTGGACGACGCACAGCGCCCGGAACTATGTCCGAACGCCCCTCGCTCTCCCACCAGAGCGTGACCTGATCGGTCCCCTCAGGGACGGTCACGATCCGCGTGTTCGGCGACCCGGCATCGAGACCGGTCGACGCAGTGGAGGGATTGCCACCGTCGAGACGGTCGGGCCCCGCGGTGCCCGGCCCGCCCCCATCCCACGAGTCCGCATCGATCAGACCGATACGAACATGCGGGACGGGGGCGAACCCGGTCTCAGCGACGAGAGTCACGATCACGGCGACTTACTCCCCCCCGACCACGCACGGTCATCCGCTCGAGCAGCCCCAGCTACCTCGCGGGCTGCTTCGACACGCATCCGGCCGATCAGCACGCCGTCGGAATCGACGACCACCAGTTCGGTCGGCATCCCGCCGCCCCGGCGCATCGCCTCTGACCGTTCCGGATCCTGTATGTACTCAGGGCGACCGGACAGGTTGAGCGCAAGCCCACCGTGAGGCAGCCACCCGCCCTTGTCGTACAGCTTCGGTACGACGCCGCCGTTCGCCATCGCGAGGTGCACGTGGTTGTAGTGCTGCGCGCGGACGGCATCCGACCATCCGTCGAACGGCTGACCGTTGAGGAGCTGCTTCTTCCCGGCCGGGCTGTAGATCAGCTCGGACGCGTTCGGGAACAGCTTCGCGACGGCGTCGAAGGTCGCCATGGACGCCGGGATCAGGTCGATGGCACGCCCGAGGGCGTGGTACGACTGGCCACCGTTCGCGGTGACCGCACCCGGACGTGCGGCGCTGGTGAGCACCGCGCCCGGCACACCGGCCTGCACGATCTTCCACATCGCTTCCCAGCCCATGCCGGCGCCACCCACCGACGACGCCGACGGGAACATGCCCGCCAGCCCCTTCAGCGTGTTGCCCGCGAGACCCGCGATGGTGCGACCGAAGATGTTCTCCCCGGACGCCATCGGGGTGATGATCCCGTCGATGACGTGCTTCTGGATCGCCTGACCCGGGTTGGTGAGGAACTCCCACGCCATCGACGCGGCACGGGTGATGGTGTCCCACACGTCGCCCGCGAACGTCCCGGGCCCGTCACCGAACGGCAACTGCCCGGCACGGGCCGCAGCGTTCAGCGCGTCTACCCCGGCAGCGCCACCCACCAGGCGGGTGAACTCCGGGCGCATGATCGCTTCGCCACCGGAGAGCGCGAGCCCACCGGCCGTCGGCGACCAGAACTGGTGCACATCCCGCCCCGGGGTGTACCCGGGCATCACGCCACCCTCGGCGAACTTCACCAGGGGCGCCTTCGGCAGGGCCATGTCGTCGAGCTTCAGCTCGTGCACGAGGTCGTTCCAGAACGAACGGAGACCGTTGTTCCAGATCGTGTCCAGCACGAAGTTGATCGGCGCAGCGGCGGCCTGCTTGATGCCCTCCCACGCCTTCGCCACGGCTCCGGCGGTGGCCTCGAACGCCTTCCCGATCGCGTCGATCCCGACACCGAAGGGTGCGAAGACGTTGTCACGGATCCAGTTCCACGCGTTCGAGATCGCCCCGCTGATGCCGTCCCATGCGGGCTTGATCGCGTTCTCGTAGAGCCACCCGAAGATGATCCCGAGCCCGTTGATCGATGCCGTGATGTATCCCACGATCGGGGAGATAATGTTCTGCCAGATCCAGTTGAAGACCTCGCCGATCGCGGCGAACACCGGCTGCACGTACTGCTCCCACAGGATGCGGAAGCCGAGCCCGAGCAGGTTGACGTAGTCGACGATCCACCCGATGACCGGGCTGATCACGTTCGTCCAGATCCAGTTGAAGATGTCGCCGATGGCCTTGAAAACGGGCTGGACGACGTTCTCCCACAGCCACACCGCGACGGCGCCCCAGAACCGGAAGTAGTTCACGACGAGGTCGACGGCGAAGCCGATGACCCCGGCGACGGCGTTGACGACGGTCCCGATGCCGTCGAAGACGGGCTTGAGGATCGTCTCGTAGACCCACACGGCGATCTCGCCAATGGCCTGGAACACCGGCTGGATGACGTTCTCCCACGCGGCAGTGAAGAACCCCATGATGTTCGTCCACGCCTCGCCGAGGAAGCGGGTGAACTCACCCCAGATGGCCTGCCCGAGCTCGGTCTGCGTGAAGAACCAGATGAGCCCGCCCACCAGCGCCGTGATGGCGGTGATGATGATGCCGATCGGGTTCGCGCGCAGGGCCGCGTTCAGCAGCCACTGGCCGGCCGCGGCGACGCGTGCCGCCGTGCCGGATGCCACGGTCGCGAACGTGCTGCGCACAGTGGCCGCGGCCGCGACGTTCGTGGCCCCGGTGGATGCCGCCTTCGCCATCGCGAGCTGCCGCTCAATGCGCACCGAGTTGTTGCGCATGATGTTGTTCGCGAAGTAGATCGGTGCCGCCGCGAGCTCACCCGCGCGCAGCGCGAGAGTCGCGTTCGCGACAGCCGCCGACGCGAAGCGCCAGGCGACGAAGCCCGCGACGATAAGCGGCATGAACTGGATGATCGTGTCGACGTTGTCGGCCAGGAAAGACAGCACCTGGTTGAGCACGTCGACGCCGCCGGCGGTGATCTTCGCCGCGGCCTGCCCGACCTTCGGCAGCTGCGCGCCGAACTCCGACAGCGCCGGCGACAGGGTCTGCAGAGACGCGCCGATGCTGGACGCCGCGCCCGAGAAGTCACCCGAGGTGAGGGAGGAGAAGAACGACCCGACCGCGTCCCGCGCTCCGAGCACGAAGGTGACGAAGCCGGAGTCCTCTTCGATATTGAACGCCTCGCGCAGCGCGGTCGTGAAGTCGCCCTTCACGATGAGGTCGTACAGACCCGAGATTCCGTTGCGGATCCCGAGGATGACGGAGACCGTGGTGGAGTCCTCTTCGAGGTTGAACGCCTCACGGAACTTGCTGGTGAAGTCGCCCTTCGCGACGAGGTCGTAGATACCGATCACGCCGGACTCCACCTTGGTGAAGTCGATCGCCGCGATCCAGGCCGTCATCTTGTCGATCCAGGGGCCGAGCCACGTCCCGAGGGCTGCACCCGCGCGGGCGGCAATGTCCTCGAGCGGGCCGAGAGCGGTCGTCATGGCCTGGATGGCGGGAGCGATCTTCGGGAACAGGCCCGAGGTCAGACCGGCTCCGATGCGGCCCAGGGAGGCGATGAAGTTCGCCCAGGAGCCGCCGATCGTGCCGCCCATTTCGTCGGCGACGGTGCCCGCGGCTGACGTCATAGCAGCGGAGAACTGCTCGAAGTTGATCTTGCCCTCGGAGGCGAGCTTGAACACCTCGTCCTGCGTGACGCCCAGGTTTGTCGCGAGCTGCTTGTAGATGGGGATGCCACGCTCGGCGACCTGCTGGAGCGAGTCGTTCTGTGCCTTGCCGACCGAGGCGACCTTCGCGTAGATCGACCCCATCTCGCCCATACCGATACCGGCGGCGGCGGCGGAGTTGGCGACGCCCTTCAGGACGCCGGAGAGCTGGTCTCCGGGCTTGATCTGCGCGGCGATGAGCTGTGACGCGACACCCGCAGCGTCACCGAGACCGAACGCCGTTCCCTTGACCGAGTCGAGGGCGTTCTTCATCGCGACCGTGGTGTCCTCGACGGAGACACCGAGACCCGTCATCTTCTTCTGCGCGACGTCGATCGCGTTCAAACGCCCGAAGCCCTTCACGAGGGCGGTCGCCAGTCCGGCCCCGACGACGGTCCCCACGCCAGCGACGCCAGCCTTCAGGACCGAGCCGACGCCGGACAGGATCGTGCTACCGATGTTGCGGCCGGCGGACGCCGTGGCGGGGGCGGCCTGACCGAGCTCGGCGGCGATGGTGCGGGCGGCGCCCGGCATCTTCACCTGCAGCGCGATGTAGGCGTTGGCGATCTCGACCCCAGTGGGCATGCGGAGCCTCCCTACGGCGTGGGCGATCGCTTCCGGTCGCGTTCGGCGTGCCGGCGCGCCTTCGCGGCCATGCGTTCTTGTTGCTCGCGCTGCTGGGCGCGCTGCTCAGCGGCGGAAGGCGGGAGGGGGATGCGCTCGGGCTTCGGTCCCTTGCCCTCGGTCTGCTGCCAGGCGAGCACCTCGAGCCGGAAGACGGACTCTCGCAGGAGGTGCGCCTCGTCGGAGAGCGCGAGCCATCCGCCTGTCTCGACCCAGAGCGCGCACCCGTGCGGTAGATGCGCGACGTAGTCGCCGATCTCGCGCGGGGTGCGCGCTGGCTCCGTACGCCCGCCCGTCAGGAGGCGGATGCCGTAGGCGGCTTGCAGCGATGCCCGCAGGGCGCCCTCGTGCTCCGAGAGGGCGCCCGCGAGCGTCAGGAGTTTGGGGACAGGGCCGCGAACAGATCCATGACGAACGTCGATCCGGCCTCGGTCGTCACGCGCCCGTTCGGGCCCTTCAGTGCTTTCAGCACGTCACGGTACTGGTCGCCGACGAGGCGGCGCAGCAGCGAGGGGAGGCGGGAGGCGTCGTTGTCGTCCTGGACGGCGCGGATGTCGTCGAGCACCTCGAAGTCGTCGAGCGCTTCGTCGGGTACCTCGACGTCGATGGTGCCGCCGACCGTGACGGGCATGGTGACACGACGTCCGGGGACGGTGCGCGTCTGCGGGTCGCCGTTGTCGTCGGTGCCGTCGGGCAGTTCGATGTCGACCTTCTCAACCTTCGGCTTGAACGCTTCGGGCTTGTGGTCCTGCGGCGTCTTCGCGCCTGCGGGGATGTTGGGCATGGCAGTCTCCTCCGACTGTGTGGTCTCCGACGTGGATGGAAGGGTGGTGGGCGGGGCCGTCGGAGGAACACCCCGCCCACCGGTCTGGTGAGCGCGTCAGTCGGTCTGCGCGGCCGGCAGCGCGGGCTGCGGGTCGGGGACGACGTCGCTCTCGGTGACCTCGTGCTTCACGCCGAAGCGGTCGAGGCGGTGGATCTGGCCGGCGTTCTCCTCGGCCTTCTTCTTGTTGACCATCAGGCGTCCTCGAGGTTGGTCGAGAGGTGGACGTAGTCGCCGATGATCTCCCCAACGAAGGGGTAGGCGACGATGTCCGGTCCCGCGACGCGGTCCCCGTTGGGCGAGATCTCGAACCGCGGGATGATGAGGCGCTCCTTGACCTCGTCGTCGTCCTGGTCGAAGAGGTCGATGACGGCGGAACGGACGGAGATGCGCTGACCCGACCCGCGGACGGCCTTGCGCACGCCGGTCACCGTGGTGTCGACGCTCTTCTCGTGGTACCGCAGCGAGTTGGTCATGTCCTTCGACTCGAGCGCGACGAACGCGATCGAGGTGCCGGACTCGCCCATGCTCTGACGGATGACGCGCTTGCCCTGGAATCCGCGCTTCTTGTCGACGGTGCCGCTGAGCGACTCGGTGATGCCATCGCCGTTCAGCCAGCCGACGTCCTCGAACGCGGCATCGAGCACGCCGGTCAGGGTGGTCGGAAGGGTCGTGCCGAAGGGGGCGAGGTGAACGGAGTCCGAGTCGGACCCGTAGATACGGGCCAGTTCGGAATTCACGGTCATGGTGTCTCTCTTTCGTGTGGAGCCGGGTCATGACCGGCAGTGGCGTCCGCGCGGGCGCGCGGGCGAGTCAGCGGGCGGCCCGCACCCGCAAGCGGGCGGTGAACCGGTAGCGCGGTACCTCGGTGACGGGATCCGGCGCGAAATAGGGGCGCGTGGCCTGAATGCGGCGCACGAGCGGCAGCACGGACGACTCGTTGAGCAGCAGGTCACGGGCACGTAGGGCCAGCGCACCGGCGTCTTCGTCGTCGTCCGACCACGCCTCGATCGTCAGTTGCACGTCATCAACGACGCGGTTCACACCATCGCCGCCACTCCCCCAGACGCGGACAAAGCGCGTTGGGCGGGCGGTGGGCACGCGAAGGCTGACGGGTACGTTGTCGAGGCGTTCGGAGAGGAAGGCGATCACTTCGGCTTCGGTGTCGGTGAACTTCATCGCTGCACCTGCCCGAGCGCCTTCTCGAGGGCCGCTTCGCGCATCTGCCGGCGCCGAGATCGTGCATCCGTGGTCTGCACGTAGCCGCGCGCCGTGTACGGATGGGGTCGAGAGACGTACTCGAAACCCTCGCCGGCATCGGCCGCCATCTGCCGCCCGATGCGATCGACCACGGCCTGCGCGGGAGCGGATGTCATGAGCGCGTTGATACCCGCGAGGTTGAGCTTCACGTCGGCCACGGGACACCCCTATCCGTCGGAGCGGCCCGCCTCGCTCGGTCTGTTCCAGCGCGTCGGCGCGTGGGCGAACGGCTGCGGGTCGCCAATGATCTTGAGCGGCTCGCCGCCACGGACGATCACGCGGCATCCGGCGAGCGATCCGGTGAATGTCTTCGGCCAGATGAGCGACCACAGCACGCGCACGCCGGCGGGTCGGGCGGAGTCGTCGATGTCGTCGCGCGCTCCAGGGGTGACGATTACGTCGTCGATGTCTTCGTCGCGCCACTCGTAGCGCGGCTCGTTGCGGGTGTTCCGCCCGGTCTCGACCGACCGCTGTAGCGTGACGGTCTCGCCGATCAGCACCGCCATGCTGGCCCCCGTTGCGTGTGTGTTCCGCCGAGCTTTACCGGGCGGAAGCTGCGGGCAACGGCGATGTCCGCCGGGGACAGGGTGACCTGACCGCCAACGGCCCAGGAGGCGAAGGTGCCTCCCTCGTTGAGCGGCCCGGCGGTCTCCTGGAACTGGGTCATCCCAGCGCGAGCACGATCGTCGACGTCGAAGGCTGCGGCCACGGCTGCCGCGACGGTCGTGCGCACGATCTCGGGCACGACGTCGTCGCCATAGGAGTAATCGATGCGCACGAACGCGACGGTCGTGTCGGTGAGGGTGAGGACGGATGCGAAACGCGTGTAGCGGATGGGTCGCCCGTCGTCGTCCGTGACGCTGTGCACGTCCGTGACGGGGGTTTCGCGCAGGCGAACCTCGCCGGACTGCGCGCGCAGCCGGTTGACGCGACGCCCGGCGGTGAAAGTGCGCTGCGCCTCCATGCGGAACAGCTCGGAGGCTTTGGCGAGCGCGTCGTCCACGCGCCGCGCTTCGGAGGAGGTCAGGCTACGGCCGAGCGACGTCTCGACGTCGGTGGAGACGGCGAGGGGTTTGTAGTCGTCGACCATGAGTCTGACCTCCTCCTAGGTGCGCGGGTGTCAGGCCGCGGCGATGGCGGGCGAGGTGCCGCCGGTGAACGCGCCGGTCGCCGTGAGGGTGCCGATGCGCTCGTTGAAGGTGACGGTCTTGGCGTTGCCCGGGAAGTTGCCGCCGGAGACCTTCGCACCGGAGACGCCGGTGAGCTCGTTGAGCTCCTTGGCGATGTCGGTGTTCGAGGCGTTGTACGCGATCGCGTCGGTGGTCTGACCGTCGACGGTGATCGTGAACGTGCCGCCGGTGGGTGCTCCGGTGATGGTCAGCGTGTAGCTGGCCTTCTCGGATCCGCCGGCACCGAAGGTCACCTTGATCGCGCGCTGGAACTTGAGGGCGACCTCGTCGTTCTCGTCACGGATGATCGCACCGGTGTCGGCGTCCTGCTCGGGGTCGAGCACCGCCGTCGCGCCGGCGAAAGCGTGCACGATGGATCGGTCCTTCAGGTGGTCGCTGTCGTAGTCCCACAGCTGGGTGACGGCGAGTCCGTTGCCGGCTGCGACGCCGCCGCCCTTCGCGACGCCGTTGGGCACGGCGGGAGCGACGGTGGCGATGGCGATCGCGGTCTCGTGCACGAAGTACGACTCGTCGTCGCCGAGTGCGTCGAGCTCGACGATCGTCCACCCGCCGAGGCGGCCGACGACGCCCTCGCGCAGCGCCTCGGGGAGTCCGGCGGCGTCCACCTCGAGGAGCTTGTCGTGGGTGGCGATCGCCTCGGAGACGTTCGCGCCGACCAGCCAGTAGCGACCGGTGAGGGGCCAGTGGGCCTTCTGCGCGAGCTTGCGGGCGCGGACGGCGACCTTGCGGGCGTCGCTCTCGACTGCGCTGCCGGAAGCGGGGTTGAACGTCACTCCGAAGACGAACGACGCCACACGCAGCGCGCCGACGACGATGTTCTCGAAGAAGTCGAGGATCGCCTGCACCTGCGGCGCCTGGACATCGCGGACGTAGTCGACCTCGTCCAGGGTCTCCTCCTCCGGCGACAGCGCGACAGCGCTGTAGATGTGCCGGTTGAGCTTCACCTGGATCTTCGAGTTGGCGAGACGGTCGACGACGATCGCGTCGTCACCGCGCCACGGCTTCTCGCGCGCGACGAGCACCGCGGGGCGCTTGATGTTGACGACGTCGCCCTCAGCGCCCTTGAAGTCGCTGATGCCGAACTTGTAGGTGAACAGGCCGGGGGCCTTCACCTGACGACGGAGCAGTGCGAGCGCGGTGGCCGCGAGCTTCTGCCCCTTGACGAAGATGTTTGCCACGATTCCTCCTCAGGATGGTTGGTGGCCCGTGAGCGTTCGTGGCGAACGTCTCCGGGGGTGTCAGCGGGCGGTTGCCGCGTTGACGATGTCGTCGGCCGACATGTCGCCGTCGCCGATCTGTTCGCCGTCGCCCTGTCCGTCCGCGGACGGCGCCGCGGGCTTCTTGGGCATGAGCTCGAGCAGCTCATCGGCATGCGCCTCGAGCTCCTCACGAGTGGACCCGCGCAGCGCGGACGCCGGGACGCCCTTCGCTTTCGCGACTTCCGCTGCCGTTGCGGCTGCGGCGTCCTTCGCTTCTCGTTCGGCGATGAGCTTCTCGGCGGCTTCGGCCCGGGCGAGGAGTTTCTCCTGCTCGGTCTTGTTTGCCTCTTCGAGCTCGTCGAACTTCTTGGCTTTCTCGGCGTTGGCCTTGGCCTGGTCCTCGTTCTTTCGGGAGAGGGCCTTCCACTTCTCGACTTCAGCGCGCGCCTTGTCGAGGTCACTGTCGCCGCCCGTTTCGGGCTTGTTGTCGCCGCCGCCCGCGCCCTGGTCGCCATCGAAGTAGCGCAGGAACGGGCGGTGCCAGCTCGGAGCCGGCAGTGGGCCGAGGGTGGGTCGGATGTCGGACATGGTGTTGATCCCCGTTTCGGAGTGGTGGAGGCGTCCCCGTTTCGGGGCGCCCGGTACCCGCAGGTGCGGGTGGTCAGGTGAGGTCGGATGGGCCGGTGAACCGGTCCTGCCGCCATGAGAGGGTCGGGCCCAGCTCGCCGTGCTCGTGCGTGACGATGAGCTCGGTGAAGTCGCTGATGCGACGGCCCTTGGCATCCGTCTTGCCTAGGCCGAGGTCGACGGCGCTGCGATCGAAGCGGCCGAGCTGCTCCCAGATGGCGGAGTGGGTCTCTTCGACCATCTCGCGATCTACGGCGATGCCCGGGTCGTGGTTGGCTCGGACGCCGCGTTCCCCGCAGTCGCACCCCGGGTGGAGCGGCTGCAGTTCGCCGGCGCGGTAGCGCTGGGTTGCGGCGATGACGCAGAGGGCGCAGTTCTCGTTGCCGGAGAGGACGCGCACGGTGTACTCGAACCCGGTCGCGGCGTACGCGTCCCGGGACTGCCGGCTGCGTGCCTGCTGCAGGTCGCTCGAGGCGATGGACAGCAGCCGCTTGCGACCCGCGGCGCGGGCGTCGACGAAGCTCTTGCCGTCGGCGAGTGCCGAGTACGCGGCGACCGCGGGGCGGCGGTACACCTCGGCCGCGGGCACGCCGCGGTAGCCGATGACCCGGTCGCGGTCGATGCCAGGCATGGTGCCGACGCGCTGGCCCTCGAGGGTGGCGAGACGCTGGACGAACGCGTTCGCAAGGGTGGCGGACTGCATCTGTCCGCCCTGCACGGCCGGGGCGATGCGCCCGATGAGACGGTCGACGTCTTCATCACGCAGTTCGCGGGATCCGTCCCACACCGCGGCCGCGTAAGCCAGGGTGCGGGAGCGGATCCCCGCGTTCTGCCGCATATATGCAGCGGTCAGCGCGTCAGGGGTTAGTGCCGCCATCGGTGATCGCTCCCGTCAGCGCCGCCTGCTGCAGCATCTCGGCTGCACGGTTGGCTTCCTCACTGTCGATCTCGTCCGGCGACATACCGAAGACGTTCTCGTCGATCCACCGCTGCGACCGCCCGGAGCCCTTCGCCGCAAGAGCAGCGGCGGCCTTCTCCGTGAGCGAGACGTGCTCGGGAGACTCGAACGACACCTTGATCGTTTCGTCCTCGTCGAGGTCGAGGATCCGCAACGCCGCCAGCAGGGCAGCCTCCATGGGGGCGCCGCACCGGTTGATGCGGTCCTTGGCCTTCTGGATCTCGCCCTTGTGCGCGTTTGCGGCACCGGCGGCAGACTGGTTCTGCCCTTCGGGGATGAACACATCGATCGGGGTGCGCATGACCGCGGCGAAATCGCGCGCGTCAGTCTTCTCCCCCTCGAGCAGTGGCCGGATGTCCACCGCTTCGGACTCCCACACGTCGATCCCATCGGGAAGGTCGATCAGGGCGCCGGGGGCGAAGTCGAGGCGCTTGCCCCAGTCGATGTCGTTGCCCTCATCGTCCTTGTCGGGGAGGTTCTTGAGCGCGCGGGCCTTGAACGCCTGGTAGGCGGTGACGACGAGTCGCTGCAGCTTTCCGAGGTTGATGCGGTCGATGACGTCGATGTGCGGCTCGAACTCCGCGACGCCGTCCTCGTTCTCCATCGCGAAGACCGGCACGGGCCCGTCGTACTCCTCCGGTGCGCCGTCGAGCTCCCAGTCGCCGACGATCGTGCCGCGGATGGTTCCGCTCTCGGTCTTCACTGAGCGAACGAAACGCTGGCGGATGCCGGGCACCCATACCTGCGCGTAGTCCCGCTCGGCGTCGTTGTCCCGCCACGCGCGAAGCGCCGCGCGGGCGCGCCATGGCTGAGACGGGTCGGGAGCGGTGATGACCTTCTCGGGCGGCTCGGACGTGATGACCGGCTCACCGTCGCGGATGCCCGTGATGAGGTACGACACCCGCACGGTGAGCATCGTGCGCACCGCGTCAGCGAACACCACCGACAGACGGTTGTCGCGCCACACCTTGCGCAGCGCCACGACCGCGGGACTGGTACGCGACGACCCGACGCGGACACCGGTCGGAACGATCCGGCCCGCCAGAGACTGGCACGCCAGGCCCGCATAGTTTGTGCGAGCCTTCTTCTGGAACGCCTTCCATGATGCCTTCGTGTTCGCGCCCATCTCGGGCATCGGCGCGTTGCCAGATGCGTAGCTGCGGAGCTCCGCGATGCGTGGCGCGCGAGCGTCCATGCGCTTGGCGAGGATTGGGAGCCATTCCTCCGGCGTGCGGGCCATCGGCCACCCCCTATCTCAGCTGTCGCGGCATCCGGCTCCGCGAGCTCGCGGTGACGCCCTTACCGATCGCGTCGTTGCCGGCGGCAAAGGCGAACGCAGCCCCATAGGTCGCGTCGATCTTGCCGTAGTCCTGGTTGTCGTCGGCCTTCTTCAGCACGTACCCCGCGCGGCGCGGATCGCGACGCGCATTGAGGAAGTGCCGGATCACGGCCGGGTCGCCGTCGAAGGTGACCTCGACCTGACGGATCGAGGAGTAGAGCTGGTCGAACGTCTCGCACGTGCGCGTGACGTCCTTCTGCTTCCACCGGATCGGCTCGGCCACGCTCATCTTCGCCTTCAGGCGCTTGTGGTGCGCGGCCTCCCACGACTTCACCTCGCCCGCCCACCCGGCGGACGGGTCGGCGTAGAACCCAACCACGTTGTACTCGCGGAACGCCTTCGCGACGGCCTGCTCGATCTCGAGCTTCGGCGGCCGCCAGCCCTCACCCGTTGGCCCGTCGGGCTGTTCCCACATGCCGATGAGGAAGAAGTGCCGCTGCGTCACGGAGTAGCCCATGAGAACGGTCGAGTCGGCGAGGTGCTTGTCCTTGCGCCCCTCGGATCCGTCGAAGCCGAGGGTGACCGGCTCTGACTTGCCGACTGTTTTCCCGGCGCCCGCCTCCACGCATGCGCGGATCTCGGGGTCGGACACGTACGCGTCGCGCGCGGCGTCGATCTGGTTGAGGAAGTCGGCGCGCATCACTGCTGGGTCGTTCGCGGTGTCGAAGAAGTCCAAGGCGCCGCGGTGCACGTCGAACCATCCCGGCGCGCACGGCGGATCGTGCAGGAGGCACCCGTCGACGTGCTTCGCGGAGTCGCCGTAGGCGATGCGGAGCCCGTGGACGAGGGAGTCCATGTCGTCGATCTGGGTGCTCGCCGGCGCGGGCCGGTGGTCGAAGTAGATCGAGCGGACGTCCTCGAGGTTCTTGTACTTCCCGGACTGGATGTCAGACCAGAACTCGAACGACTGCTCCGCCACCGACCGCTCGCCGAGCGTGTACGCGTTCGGGGTCTCGATCGTGACCCCGCCCAGCTTGGTCGCGTTGTTGCGGAGCGTCTGCGCGAGCTTCACGCCGCCGTTCGACCGCACCCACGTCTCGGTCTGGTCGAGGGACGCCGCGACCGCCTTGAAACCCTTGATCGTCGTCGCCGACGACGTGATCGGGACGATGCGGCCACGCTCGAGCGCGACGAAGGAGTCCATCGGCTCGAGGTTGAACTCGTCGGGCGCGGAGCCCTGGCGAAGCATCTCGAGCAGCGGCTCCCAGGTGTTCTTCGTCTGCTCCTCCGACACCGCGGCGATCGCGACGTAGGGGGTGCGTACCTTCGACCAGGGCTTGCCGACCGGCTGCCCGTCGGCGTCCCAACCATCGGGCACGACGTCGAATATGCCCTCGGCGATCATGATGCCGCCGACGAACGGTGACTTGCCCCACCCGCGGGGGCGGATGAGCGAGCCGCGGTGAATCATGCGGCGCCCGGTTACGGGGTCGATGCGGTAGAGCTCGTTGAGGAACTCCTGCTGCTCGACGGTGAGCACGAACGGGTCGAAGATGTCGTCGTCGCCGGCATCCGGGCGGCCGAGGTACGCCGCCATCTGGTCGGCAACCGACCACCCGAGGGTCGGGAAGTCACCTTCGAACTGCGGCACCCACGGCATCAGGCGGAGTCCTTCCTAGTGATGCCGCGCATCCGGTCGCGCGACGACGTCGCGCGGTCGACGCGCTCGGCCGACTCGACCTCCGCCGTCGTCGCGAGCGCGAACTGCATCCGCAGCCGCGCCCGGTCCTCGGGGGTGAAACCGTACTTGGCCTCCCGCAGCCGGAGCTCGCTGGCGAGCTTGAAGTCGCCCTTCCAGAACTGCGCGTGGATCATTGCCGTCTCGGCGAGGTAGGCCCAGTCCATCTCGGTGAACTCGGCGGCGAGCGGATGCCGCGAGAGCATCTCCCACCACGTCCGGGTGGTGGTCGGCCAGGTGAAGCGCTTCTTGACGACGGTGACGTTGCCGTCCGCGTCCTTGCTCGGCTCATCGAAGTAGAGCGTCGGGAGCTTCGGTTGGGCTGTCGGCTGGATCTCGAGCACGCGCAGCTCGACCGCGTCTTTGTTGCGGCGGGCTCGCTTGCTGGCGTCCTTGGGCGCGGGTCCGCGTCCTGGCATCTGTCACCCCGTTTCGGGTCGCCGCGGGCCCGTTTCGGGCTCGACGGCACGAGGCCGATACGCCCCTCTCTCGCATCCGCCCCAGCCTGGCGGGCGTCCGCGCCGAGATCGGCCGCGCACGGGGCGCAGGGCCACGCTCAGGGGCACATGGTCAGAATCCCCAGACCCGTACACACTGCGAACACCAGCGCCTCTCCGCGAGAACGTGGGTGGGGGCGGGGGGTCCCCGGGTGGGTCTGGGAGATGCTCAGCGGCGGCCTGGGTGCTTTTCGCGCGGGTGACGGGCTGAGGGACGCCACGCCTTGCGGCGCGCTGTTGCGGCCTCCTGCTGCGTCTCCCTGTTGTGGTGCCATGAGCAGAGAGTGCGCACGTCGGCGACGGTGGTCCGCTCACCCGGTGTCCACTGGCTCAGGTGAGCGGCTTGCAGGTCGTTCGTCTCAGTGCAGCGTGAACCATCGGACAGTTCAGCGACGCAGCGGTAACCGTCGCGGTTGAGGCACGCAGCACGGACAGCTGCGGGAACGTGAGTTGGTCGACTGTTCTCCCACGGCATCAGTCGCTGCCTCTCACCACAGTGTCACCGTCATCGTCGAGGTCAGCCATCAGCACGTCACAGCAGACACCCCACGCGGGCTCACCGCACACACCACAGCGAGGCATGTCATGCTCCCGGGTTTGGGCGGAACCCGATCGTGTCGGTGAAGTCCGTCTGCTGGTAGTTGGTCTCGACTCGGGCGTCCCCGCCGTACTGGCCGGGGGTGGGTTCAGCCGGTGTGCACCGGTGTTCTTGACGCCAGGTGAGAACGTCCCGGCGGCGGGCTCGGATGGACGCCCCGCATCCGCACCATTCGCGCATCAGGCATCCCCTCGAGAGAACAACCACCACAGGAACCCATGCCACGAACGCCGACCGAACAGGACAGCAGAAGCACCCACCGCCACACACACGGTGCAGAGCAGGGTGACCTTCATGCGCAGGCTCCTTCGCCCGTGAGCGCCCGCGGTCAGAGGCGAGGATGTACGTGTTACCCGTCGCTTGACCACGGTTCTTTGCGGCAGGGTGCCCGGTGCGTCATCGCGGCCGGGCGCCCCGCCTTTCACGTCTACGTCTCACACGCACGGGCACAGCTCCACATGCAGAAGGTGGTGCGCTCGGCGGGCCCGCGGTTCGAAGAGTCGAAGCCGGCCTCGCGCCGCTCGTGCGTCAGATGACAGCGTGCGGCGAATGAGACGAGATCCCACCCGGGGCACCAGGCAGGAAAACCACCCAGGAACGAAGAAAGCCCCTGGCCGCGTAACGCGACTCGGGGCTTCCTACGGTTCTGGTACTAGGCGTAAGCCTATCAGTGACGACGGCCCCACCCAGGTATCAACATCATCACGACACGCCGCACACTACGAACCACTCGATCCGGTGGCCATGCCCGCGTGCCAGGAGTTCGCGTGATTGCAGTCCTCGCAGCATCCGCCGTGGCACTCGGACGGGAGTGTGTCGCACGACGGGCAAGCATCCGCGCTCTCGTCGTACTCGTCGCCATCCTCTTCGTCGTCGTAGGCCAGCCGCTCGGCTATCTCGCGAAGCATCGCCAGCACTTCGGCATTGGTCCAGGTGACTTCGGGCGAGCTGTCCTCGTTCGCGTAGATGGTGAACTCGACGTAGCCGAGGGCATCCGCGCGGGCACTGTTGGCGGTGGGAGTGCTCACTCTACGCTCCTGTTCGTGTGGTTGGTGGGTTTCGGTCTGGTTCCGGGTCGGAGTCCGCACGGTCCGTCATGACCATCCACCCGGGTGCACCACTCCCCCTCGTGGACGATGGGACACGGATTCACCGCGAACCACCGGGACGCGTACGCCTTGCGGACTGTGTGGCGCCCGTCACGCATCTTCACGGTCGGGCCGAGCAGGTCACGGTCCAACCATTTGCGGGCCGTTCGTTCGTTCACCCCACGCAACGAAGCCGCCTCAGCCGGGGTAAGGAGCGGGTCGTACCACTCGGTCACCGACCCCGCCGCCTCCTCCTCATCGAACCGTGCATACGACCCGTGAGGTGCCGACGGAAGACGACACGGGAAACGGAACGTGTCCTGACGCTCCACACCCCACCGGTCCACAGCATCCCGAACAGACCACCCCTCCCGGACACCATCCGAGTCCGGGGCGTGACGGTTCAGCACCAGCGGCCCCAGCCACCCCATCGCCTCCGCATCATTCGACACAGTGGCGATGTCCGACCCGAAGAACCGCACCGCCGTCTCCACCGCATGAATCGCATCGATCAGGTCATCACCGATCGGCGCCGGCGGATGCGGCGACGACGTACGGATCACCTCACCCCGATCCCAGTTCCACCCCGACTTCGACGGATCCCCCAAAGACCGCAAACGGCCCAGCAAATCAGGGGCATCCGACAAGAGAGCGCGTGCACGGCCGAAGCACTGGTCACAGATCAGCGACCCATCACGACACTCACGAGGAGCACACCCCTTGCACGGCCCGACATACGCTTCCTCGGCTTCCTCAGCGCGCCGGCGACGGCGCACCTCGTTGTCGGAGTTGTTCTCGCATACCGCCCAGTGCACACCCGCCTGAACGCAGCCTCGAACACATACCCGGTCAGACATCTCTTCCCTCCCGTCGTGCGAGCAACCGCAGCACCCGACTGGTGACGTATTCGACGGTCAGATCCGGGGAGTGGCCCATGTTTCCGTTAGTGCGATGCCACAGATCGAGACCGAAGATGACCCAGGCGATCTGCACCAGAGGATCGTCCGAGGTTGCTGTTGCTCTTGCCTCAGCGACGATCGAAGACACGCGCGCTTTGATCGCGTCGTTTGCTTCCACGTCCTCAGAACGGGGTGTCGTCTCCATAGCTCCCCTCCCCCACGCTCGGGGTGGACCACGCCTCGGAGTCACCCGGCTGACGAGAATCCCACTCGGTGGACTGGGTGGGCTGCTGACGCCCAGTCGACGCTGCACGCGTCACCGTCGCCGTGGCATACCGCAGCGAGGGGCCGATCTCGTCCACCTCGAGCTCGATCGCCGTGCGGTTGTTCCCCTCACGGTCCTGATAGGTGCGCTGCTTCAGACGCCCCGTCGCGATCACACGGGAACCCTTCACCAGCGACCCGGCGACGTGCTCCGCGAACTCACGCCACACGCTCGCCCGCAAGAAAAGAGGCTCCCCGTCCTTCCACTCGTTCGCCTGACGATCAAACGAACGCGGAGTGCTAGCGATCGTGAAGTTCGCCACCGGGAGCCCGTTCTGGGTGAACCGCAGCTCAGGGTCAGCCGTCAGGTTCCCGACGACGGTGATAACCGTTTCCCCAGCCATCAGAGACCCAGCCCTTCGCGGATCTCGGGGCGGATAGTTGGGCGGTCCTTTCCGTTATCGGCAGGGATGAGGAGCGCGTGCGCGGCGGCTGTCTCGAGCGTGCCGGCTTCAGGCATGGTGGCGAGTGCGATGAGGTTGGCGATGCGCTGTTGCTCTACGGAGGCGAGCCCGATGTTCACGGTGACGACGAGCTGCTTTTGCGTCATCTCCACCCACTGTGTCTGCGGATCCATTTGCTCGATCTCGGCGAGTTCCTCTCGCGCTTTCGCTGCGTGGTCGATTCGTTCGGTCATGCTGTCTTCCCTTCATCTGCCGCCTGAGCGGCCTTGCGATATCTCTGGTTGGCTTTCAGGCCCATCCCTCGACGGATCTGCGCGATCGTCCCGGGCGGGCGGTTCAGTTCGGCGGCGATGTCCGCATCGCACATGCCGGCGAGGACACGGGAACGAACCCGGTTCCGGAATTCGAGGTACGTGCGGCGGGCCACGAGCTCTTCACGGACGATGACCCCAGCCGGTACACCGCGCTTCTCCGCCTCTGCCTGGATGCGCCACACGTCCTTCGGGTCCAGGTCGACCGTCACCTTCACGGGATCACCACGGTTCGGTGTCGGACAGGGACTGCTCGTACCGCTCGACCTTTTTGGCGTACCGCTGTTCGGTGAGCCACAGGTCGTGACGTCTTCGGGCCGTGCCGCAGGCGCCGCAGTCGAGGGTGAACCGGTTGTGCGGGTGCTCCGGGCATCCGATCGGTGGAGCATCCAACAGCAGGGGTCTCTCCGGTGGGGCCACGCCCTCCTGCTCCGCAGCCCACTCGGCCCACCGGCTCGCACGCTCGGCACCCTCGGCCTGCACACGCTCCCGCGCCCGCTCCCCCGCTCCCCCCATAGCCATGAATCCTCCGGAGGATTCCGGAACAGGCGGGGCAGGGTGCTCCGACTCCGTCGGGCGTTGCGTCACCAACGGTCTCGAAAGGGCAAACCACGTCGACCCGCCCACCGTATAGATCGTCAGGAACCCGACCTCGTCGAGCATCAACATCCACGTCTCCACCTCCGACGCGGTGATCGCCGGATCCCCCGGGAACGCTGCCCCCGCGATTAGATCCGGCCTCAGCTCGGCCCGGCCCTCGTCGTCCACCAACCCCCACAGGCACATCCCCGTCAACCGGGCCATGTACGACGGCACCTTCAGCAGGCTCGCGTCCGTCCAATGCGACGGCCGAACCGACCGGATTCTCACCCTGTTCATTCCCTCGTGCGAACCCTTCGAAAATCAGATCGACCGCCAATTCCAGGTGGTGCTCGTCGACGGCGAAGCACTCCGTGAAACCGCGGCCCATGAACAGCAGCCCCTCCGCCTCTTGCGCGGTGCGGAACGCGCGCGGGAACCACCGAGCGAGCTCGGCCAGCGCCTCCCGCTCCCACGTGGCATCAGTGCCACGGGCCAGGATGAGGACGTGACCGCCAGAGCGGGTCATCATCTCCACCCGGTGCGACTTCCACGCGCGGCCCACCTTGAGCACGCCCTCGGCGGGCCAGTAGACGACATACGTCATCGCGAACTCCGGCATGACGCTCACGCGGACACCGCCAGACGGATCGACGGGACGCCGGGGCGCGCGAGCAGCATGCGCAGCGCAGCCGCCGCCTGCTGCGGCACCACGCCATTCCCGCACGCCTTGAGCTGCTCCGCCCGGGACAGCTGCGCCGACGCAGTCACCCACCCGGCAGGCCAACCCATCATCCACTCCGTGAGCTCCGGGTTGAGGCGGGCCTTCCCACCCTTCCCGTCCGGGCGAACGGGTGCCGGCGCGGTCCGCCCCACGACCGACTCCCAGCGCGCGATGGCGGCTGCATACGGGCCCCACGATGACACCTCGCCGGTCACGTTGCCCTGACGGTCGCCTTCGTCGTCGCGCACCGCGCCAAGCCCGTACATCGTCTCTGTCGCGGATCCACCTCGAGATGCACGCGGCGTCGGCATCATCGTCACCTGCTCGATGACCTGATCCATCCGCGCGCGGAAGTCGCCGCTGATCTGGCCGTGCGCGGCGGGTGACGACGATCCGACCATCGGGGTAGGCAGGAGCGCCACAGTGGTTCGCAGGTCGAGTCCGCCAGCGCCGTGCGCCCCGGCACCGTTCATGTCCGTAGTTCGCGGAGTCGGCAGCAGCGTCAGGTCGCCAGGCTCACCGCTACCCCCGGCAGCAGCAACTCGTTCGAGCGTGCCCCCGAGCGGGCTGCATGACCACCCGTAGCGTCCGCCACCTGTGGCGTCGGCAGCAGTGCGCTCTGCGGGCCAGGCGAGGATGAAGAATCGGAATCGCCCGTGTGGGGCGCCGACGTCGGCCGCTCGAAGACCAGTCCACTCCGCATCGAACCCGAGACGGGAAAGGTCTGCGAGTACGGCATCGAGTGCCCGCAGATGATACTCATCGTCTCCGTCTCCCACACACCACGGGCAGGGTTCCACCTCGCTATCGGCTCGGGCACTGATCAGTCCTCTCGCGTTCTCGATGACGACCCAGTCCGGGCGGAGGGTGTCGATGGCTTTGACGTATTCCGACCACAGGCCGGAGCGGGTGCCGTCCTTCATGCCGCGGCGCGCGCCGGCGAGAGACACGTCCTGGCAGGGGAAACCGCCGGCGAGGACGTCGACGTGGGGCGCGGTGGCCCAGTCGACCTTCGTGACGTCGCCGTAGTTCGGCACATCTGGGAAGTGGTGCGCGAGAACGCGCGACGGGGCGGCGTCGAACTCGCAGAACCACGCGGGGTCCGATCCGAAGACATCGTCGACGGCCATGCCGAGACCACCGACCCCGGCGAACAGTTCGCCCGACTTGAGCGCGCTCATGCTGCGGTCTCCCATCCGCCGGCGTCATCAAGACGCACCATCCCGAACAGGGCGTGCCGCAGGGGCACATCCGCAGGCCGGGCCTTCCCGAGGCGGGACACCTTGTAGCCGTCCTCGGCGGGGTACTTCCCCGCTTCGACGTCCGCGTGACACCCGGTGGTGCCCGTGCCGCATCCGAGGGCACCGTTTGACGGGAGCACGAGGTGGGGGCGGTCGCTGTTGCGCTTCACACCGCCAGCGCCGCGGGGCTCCCGGTGCATCACCGACCACCCGTTGAACGGTTCGCCGCGACGCTCGCGACGCAGCCCGCGTCCACACACGACGCAGCATCCGCGGTCGCGGTCCCAGATCAGCTGCACCGTGGCAGGAGAGAACTCACCAGGACGAGTCATGCGGCACCTCCCATTTCGAACATCGCCTCGTATATGGGTTCCGGCTCCGTCGCGATGAGCGGAACGGGGGTGTTCTGGATGCGCCGCACGATGGTTTCGCAGTGCTTCACGGTCAGCTCGACGCCGATCGAGCGGCGCCCGAGGCTGCGCGCCGCGATGAGCGTCGAGCCCGACCCCGCGGTGGGATCAGCGACCACACCCGTTGTCTTGCCGACGAGGTCGACCATCAGCGGAATCGGCTTCTCGTGCGGGTGCAGGCGGCCGTTCTTCGCCGTCGACTGGACGGGCGCGTACGACAGCACGTTGTTCGTGCGGCGGCCGCGCCACTCGCCCTGGCCAAGCACGTAGATCTCCTGATCCGACGGCTTCCACGGAATCGACAGGTCTCCCATGCCGAGCGCTCCGAGGGTGTCCCAGATCAGCCGGGCGCGGACGCCCTCGGGGCGGGGGATGCGCCACGTGCCGAACACGAGTGCGGGACGGTCGCCCCACATCTCGAGGATGCGGTCGCGCACTGCGGTGTCCTTGTCGCCCTCGATCGAGGCGTCGAGCGTGGCGCGTCGCGATCCCGAGTTGTAGTCGATGCCGTACGGGACGTCAGCGATGAGCACGTCAGCGGCCACCCACTCAGTGATCTCGCGTGCGTCCCCTCGGTACAGAGTGATCCACTCGTCCTCATAGAACGGCACGCTCATGCTGAACCTCCGTGCAGGCGCGGAATGTGCGCGGACGGCGGGTGCGGCACCGGACCGGACGGGATGCGCGCGACGGGTGCGGGCTCCCACGGGAGGGCGGCGACGGCCTCGTCGACCTCAGCCGCCTGCTCGGGGGTTACCGGCGGTGCGGGCTCCCCCTCAGCCGGTTCGGTCAGGCGGGGGACGCGGGGCTTGCCCATGTCGAAGCGGTCGCCGATGACGTCGGGATAGGCCCGGGCGAGGGCGGCGCGGAGGACGTACGACTCGAATCTCTCGGTCTGGTTCTCGAGCCAGATGTCCTGCCAGCGGCGGCCGGTGTCGGTGAGGGCTTCCTCGCCGGGGAGAGCTTCCACCCAGCGGCGGATGACGATGGTCTCGACCCCGTCCCGGCGCACGGTGGCTCTCGCGCCGGCGGGGGGTTCCTCGTTCAGCCACAGGGGCACCCACACGACGCCGTCGGCGGTGAACTCGACCGGGTCGATCTCGAGGCGTGCTCCGGTGGAGAGTGCGACGCGGGTGTACTCGGCGAGAGTCTGGGCGACGTCATCCACCGGGATCGGTGCCGTGGGGGTGACTGTGCGGCGTATGCGCGACGGACGATCGTCGGTCGGCAGGGCGATGTCGGTCATGCTGCTGCCTCTTCCGTGTCCTGGTGGTCGTAGATGGCCCACATCGGGGGTCGGGCGATCTGAATCTCACCCGGGTAGCCGGGCCACAAACCCGTCTCCGTGCCGATGGCGAACAGTTCCCGGGCGCGTTTCGCGCGGGCTCTCCCGATCTCGCGGAAGTCCTGGTCGAGGACGATCACGGCGGTGAGGAACGGGGGTTCCTTCTCGACGACGACGAACGCGAACGCGTCGTACTCGATCCCCTCGAAACCGGCGGTGGCCTCGTAGTGGGCGTCCTGCACGTGGTAGCCGTGGTCGGCGACGGTCTTCGCGAACGCGACTGGGGTGGCCTCGGCGCGGTCGGTCTTCAGGTCGACGGCGACGCGGCGCCCGCCCCCGGTGGGGAGGACATCGAACCGGGCCCGGCACTCCGCACCCGTCACCGGGTCAGTGCCGAACACGGACGCCTCCCGCAGCCCCTCCTGCTCAAGCAGGAGCCGTGCCATCGGGTTCGCAAGAATCGCCTCAGCCATCGCGTCCACATGGGCGATCTCGTGCGCCTTCAACGGGGTGACACCGTTTGCGCGGGCATTCGCAATGAACTCGCGTGCCGCATCCGTCCCCGTCGTGCCCGTCTTCGACAACACCGAGGCGGGGATCTCGACCGTGCCCGCACCGACACCCAGCACCTTCGAATGCACCGCCGTGCCCGCGTCGTACGCCTTCTTGTGCGGCGACGGGTGCGACAGGAAGTACTCGAACTTCGCCGGCGCTTTGAGCAGCTGCCGGGCACCGGTCGATGACAGGGCCGGGTGAGCGTGGTAGAGATCCTCGTCCAGGTTGGGGACGAGACCGGAATACGTTTCGGTGGTCATCACGCGGCCTCTCTGCGGATCTTGTTCAAGGTGTCGATGTCGGTGCTCCACTGGATGCCGTGGTTGGTCGTCGACAGGGCGCGCATAACCACCTGAGGGAACGCCTTCTTGTCGATCTGCTCGATTCGCCAGCGGATGCCGTCCACGACGGGCGCGTCACCCACCACCCACGGCTTCACGGTCGGTTTCGTCTTCGTCATGGCTTGGGCCTTCCATCGCGGCAACCACACGACTGGCGGTTGCAGGGGAGCAAATATCCGTGGGGTTCGTGACCGCAGCGGGCGCACGCCCGGATCACGTACTTCGAGTCGGCGTCAGCGCACATCTCGCGGCGCAACTCGTCACGCTCGTCAGCGACCCGCAACAGCAGGTCGACCTCCTCATGGCCGAGGGTGTACTTGTCACGGCGTGCCACCGTCATCCACCAGTCACGGAGGTGGGAGAGGATGCCCGCGTCACGCTCAGCATCCGTGGACTCACGGACCGCCTCGACAGTCACGATCCGTCTCCCGCCTCTACGGCGGCCTCGATCATCCGGCGAGCCCGCATTGCGAACTCGAGGATCTCGGGGTCGATGCTGTCGACGCCCACGAGCGGCGTGAGGTAGCCACGCTCGGCGTCCCCGGGGTAGGCGTAGCCGATGCTGCGCCGGTGCGTCGTAAGCTCACCGTCGCTCTGTCGAATGACACGTCCCTCGACGTAGACCATCCACGAGACGCGGCGGTGCCGGCCGCGACCGTAATCGGAGCGGGTCACCTTGACGCGGCTCGGCTTGATCGTGAGGCGGCGGCCGTTGTC
Source organism: Microbacterium sp. Leaf203 (assembly GCF_001421275.1). Lineage (NCBI taxonomy): Bacteria > Bacillati > Actinomycetota > Actinomycetes > Micrococcales > Microbacteriaceae > Microbacterium > Microbacterium sp. Leaf203. The sequence continues at coordinate 125,305 of NZ_LMKF01000025.1, forward strand.
GGCGTCGGCGTGCTCGATCACCCACGCGTCGGCGCCGCAGTAGCCGACGATCTCGATGTCGTGAGGCGTGATGACGTAGGGGTCGAGGTCACTCATGCGTCCACCACCATGGGTGCGTAGACACGGGTGAGCATGTCCAGACCGGTGACGAACAACACCCCGTCAGAGGGGATCCAGACGACATGCCCGGAGCCACCGTTCGTGTCCACCGCCCGGTCGCCGAACGTGTCCCGGGCGATGCGGTGGAGGGTGGGTTCGTCGAGGAAGGGGACGAGGCGGGCGATGACTTCCGCGTGCATCTCGTCGGTGAGGGTGCGGCCACCGTCGCCAGCGAACTCGACCCACAGGGCGTATGCGTGGTCGTGGGCGTCCTCCGGCGTGATGTCCCGGGTGTAATTCCCGAGGATGCCGAGGAGGGTTTTCGCGGTGGCGGTGCGGGTGCGCGCCTCCACCATGGTGAGGATGTTGAGGGCTGCCTGGCGGCGCTCCTCGTCGGTTCTGGGATCCACGAACGTGCCCTTTCAGTGGAGGAAGTAGGGATGGGGTGACGCTTTCCGCGTCATGGGGTGTCAGCGGTTGCGGCGGGACCGCACAACATCACGGACAACAGGGGCCAAAAACCAGACCCACACAACGAAACCGACAGGAGCCGCGAACCACGCGGGAAGCTGATCCGGACTGATCACGACGACACCTCCCGAGGGACGTAAGCGGTCGGGAGAATCTCGTCCACCGAAGCGGGGTACATCCCGTACCGCTCCATCACGACGTCGCACGCTTCCTCCGGCGTATCGGCCTCGACCCTGACCGAGCGCCCCGGTAAAGCGCAGATGAAACGTGCAGTCACGACGCCACCTCCTCGGGGAAGATGCGGCGGCCCGCGACGATGCCTTCGTCGAATTTGCTGATGTTGGTCAGCGTCTTGGCCGACTGGAAATACTCACCATTGACGAACCACGCGTGCGACGAGTTGCGGAACATGAGGATCCACACCTCACCTTCGGCGGCGTCGTGCCACGGCTTCGGCTCCGGGTGAGCATCGAAGTAGGCGCGGGCCGCGCCGTAGAGCGTCGGCTCACCCGGATTTGCTTCGTACTGGTCGCGAGCTGCATCGAGATACTGCCCCGTCTTTTCCGAAACCACACGGATGCCGGGCGGACGCACGATGACGACGTAGTCGGGGTTCTCGGGCCAGCGCCACCGGCCCAACCGCTCGTCAGCCTCCGCCTGGAAGAACTCACGAATAGCCTCGAAGTCGCGGTCCTCGAAGACCACGTCACGCGCGTTGGTGCGTTCCTTCGTCAGGCCGAGCACCTCTCCGGAGAAGTGGATTGTGGTGCGGTCCCAGTTGCCGCCGTGGTTCGCCACGCTGATGCCGTTGGATGCGGTGAAGTCGTTCACGACGCCACCCCCACAGGCCGAGCCGCGTACCGGTTGACGAAGTACGCCTGACCCTTGCCCGTGACCTTCGGGGTCTTCGAGATGGTGACGTGCCCGTCACTATGGGTGACGGCGGTTTCCTTCACCCGGAACAGGCCGAGCTCCATCGACCGCTGCGTGGGCATGTTCCAGTCGCTGCCGCGGCGGCGGATGAGGAACCCGTCCGTGCGGAGCATGTCGAACAGGCGGTTCGCGCCGACCGGGATGCCGTTGCCTCGGAGGATCTTCGCGAGGTCACCGACGAGGATGTCCGTGTCGGCCGTGGCAACCGCGTCAGCGAACAACACCTTCGGTGCGTCCATCGCGACCTTCGCCTGCAGCGCCTCACGCTGCTCCACCTCAGCGGCGTACGCGCGCAACGCCTCCGGCAGAGTCTGCGGCACCGCCAACGCGGCCAGCTTGCGACCCATCTCGAAGAACGTGCGAACCAGCACCTTTTTGAACTCCCGCACCTGAGGGGTGTTCCGCTGGAACGTCATCAGCAGAGTCGCCTGCTGCTCGTTCAGGAGCGCGAAGCGGACGGGAGCGTTGTTGTAGCCAGGTCGCGTTTCAAACGCGACCTCCCCGAACTCCGCCAGATCGGTGATGTTCGCGAGGATCAGCTCGAGCACGTTCTTGTGCTGCACACCCGACCCACCGGCGACAGCCTCAGACGAGACACGCATCTCGCCGTCACGCTCGATGACCTGCACAACGGCGGTCATGACTGCCCCGCAGGACGAGTTGCGACGCGGGTCTCAGCGATCCACGCGTCGATCTCGGACTCGAGGTAGATGACGGTGCGGAGGCTGGGCTTGTAATAGGCCGGGCCGCGCCGGTTCTCGCGAAGGTCGGCGAGGATGCCCGGCGTCATGCCCGGTACGCGCTCGCACACCTGCTCGGGCGAAAGCCACACCGGCTGCGTCGTCGCCTTGCGGAGCGCGGTGACGTTGCTCATGCTCCGGCCTCCGCCGAGCGCGCATCCTCCGCTGTGCGGAGGACGAAGAGCGAGTCGAACGAAGCGTGCGGGAATGCCGCAGCGAGCTTCGCGAGGAACTCGTTCGACGCGACGGTCGCGCCCGTCCGCACTCTGCGGAGGGTGGAGTCGTCTACGCCGATGAGACGCGCGAACTCAGCATCGGTCTGGATGCCATGCGCGTCTCTCAGCTTGTCGAGCCGCACAGGATCGACCGAGAGAAAGTGGGTTCTTGCACCCGCGTTAGTGGCTTGCATGCACGTCACGCTACCCCAGGTCTGCCGCGCGTGCAAGCGTCCTGCATGCTCGTTAGCCGGAGCGGGCACACATCGCCGCATTCTTATGTGCGCGTAGCGCGCGTGCATGCACGCAAGGCCCCGTGTAGCGTGGGTCCGTGAGCAATGAGAGCGGCTGGGCGAACTACGTCCGCACTAACAGCAACGGCGACAACAACGCCGTGATCGCCAGCAAGGCTGGCGTCTCTGGGGCTACAGCGGGTCGCTGGGTGAAGGGCGACACCGTAGCGCAGCCCCAGCAGGTGATCGCCTTCGCGCGTGCATACGACCTCAGCCCCATCCCCGGCCTCATCGCCGCTGGGCATATGACGATCGAGGACATCCCCGACGACATCGTCGTGCAGCAATCTGACGGGCTCGACAGTATCGCCACGCGGACGCTGGTCGACGAGCTCGCGCGCCGCATCGACGCCATGGCCGACTATGCCGAATGGGTCGACGCGATCGCGAATGGGTCGCGGTCTCGAGCCCAGCTAGGATCGGCCACCCTTCGCTACCTCGACCCTCGCCGTCCGCCAGTGGCTGTCCGAGGCGAAGACTTCGCAGAGGTACTCTCGCCGCATATTGCTCAGGTCGCGACCCACGGCGACGCCGCCGTTTACAGCATGGGCGACGACTTTTCTGCCGCCCGCCGTCGCCGCAATGTCGGAACCCCCGCGCAAGATGAAGAGGCGTCGGTCAAACAGCCACCCGCAAAGCAGCGGACCGCGGCGAAGAAGGGCACACGGAAGGCTGACCGCGCACCACACGCCGAATGAGGGGGCACGAGGTGAAGGCACTACTGCAGTTCGCAGCCGCACGTGGCATCCGCGTGCACGCCGCCCACCTCGAGCCCGGAATCCTCGGCGAGTGGTACGCCGACGAGAACGAGATCTACTTTGACCTCACCCTCACCCCCAACGAAGCCACCTCAGTGGTCGCTCACGAACTCGGGCACGCGCACTACGGCCACGCCTGCGAGGACGACTCCAATGCCGAGACGCAGGCCGATGAGTACGCCGCACGCCTCCTGATCGACCCCGTTCGTCTCGCCGCTCTCGAGCGCGACGGCGCGACGGTCCATGACATGGCAGAAGACCTGCAGGTAACCGAGGAGCTCGTCGATATCTACCTGACCCGCTGCCTTACCCGCGTCCGCGGGGTCACCTACGCCCACGCCCGGATGGGCGCCGGCCAATGGTCGCACCGCGTCCGCTTCACCATCTAACGGAGACCCTCATGGCCGGATCCATAGAGGCATACGACACCGCCAAGGGGCGCCGCTACCGCGTTCGATACACAACCCCGAGCGGCAAGCGCACCGACAAACGCGGATTCAAGACCAAGCGCGAGGCCGAGATCTTCCGCGCCGAGGTCACCGTCGCCGTGGCCTCAAACGCTTACCTCGACCCCACCCTCGGCAAGAAGACCGTCGGCATGTTCGCCGAGCAGTGGAAGACCGGCCGACTGGCCCGCCTCAAGCCGTCGAGCCGGAACACCATGGAGACCTCCTGGCGAGTGCACGTTGAGCCCCAGTGGGGTGCGCGCGGAGTCGCCAGCATCCGAGCATCAGAGGTAGAGGACTGGGTCAGCGCTCTGCTCTCCCCCACTACGGAACGAAAAGCGCTCAGCGCCCAGACGGTCCGCCGCTGCGTCTTTGTGTTGTCCAGCGTTCTCGCTATCGCCGAACGTGACGGCGTCATCCGGTCGTCGCCGACGAAGGGCGTGCAGCTTCCCGCAAAGCGCTCGAAGCCAAAGCGCTTCCTCACCCATCAGCAGGTGGAGCGCCTGTCGGCCGAGGCACCCGGGAGGGAGACCATCATGCTGTTGCTGGCCTACACCGGCCTGCGCTGGGGCGAGGTTTCAGCACTACGGGTCCGCCACCTCGACATGCTCCGCCGCCGCATGCTCATCGAAGACAACGCCGTCCTGGTGAAAGGCGTCTACGAGATCGGCACGCCAAAGCACGGCAGCGCACGCGAGGTGCCCATCCCGGCCTTCCTGGTGGCACCCATCGCGCGGCTCTGCGAGGACAAGACGCGTGACGCCTTTCTGTTCTCCGACGGCGTCACGCCCATGACCTACCCCCACCGCACCTCAGGTTGGTTCGTCAAGGCCGTCACCGCCGCGCAGAGCGCCGACCGGACCTTCCCGACCATCACACCGCACGACCTTCGTCACACAGCCGCGTCGCTCGCCATCTCCGCGGGCGCCAATGTGAAGGCAGTCCAGCGCATGCTTGGGCACGCCTCGGCCGCCATGACACTCGACGTCTACGCCGATCTATTCGACGACGATCTCGAGGCCGTCGCACAGGCGATGAGCGACGCGCGCGCATCAGCAGTCTCATGAGACGCACATATGCTCAGCGGGCTTGCACAGCAGGGCATATGTGACACAAACTGAGTGTTGTCTCCACCGTGCATCGATCGCGAAGGCGCCGTCTCGCGAAACACACAACATAGACCCCCGACCGAGGTCGGGGGCCCTTGCTTATCCGGACGATCTTACGCTGCAGCCACAGCTTCGATCAGGTGTCGCATTGCGCATTCGCCCTTGCGGTCGATGCACGGGGGGAACGTCGCCCCTACTTCGTGGTGAGTCACCACTCCGTACTGGTCGCTGTAGTTCCCCTTGAACTGCACTCGCTGACCGGTTTTCCATGCCCCATCTGGGCCCAGTGGCATTCGCCTCATGGCGGTACCCCTTTCTTCTTGGTGCGCCCCGGAACCGTTCCAGGGACGACAAAAGGGAGGGTCCCCGCGATGCCGCGGGAACCCTCCGAGTCGGATGTGGGCAGAATGTGGGCAGCAGTGAGCGCGACGCCACGCGCCATACGCTCGCACTTCCCTGCTACCACGCCACCCCTTCCGTTAAATCGCTCTTTGACCGGGGCTTTCAGAAGTCCCAGTCGTCGTCTTCCGTCGCCTCGGCCTTGCCGATGACGTACGACGAGCCCGAGCCACTGAAGAAGTCGTGGTT